>JAIELJ010000012.1 GCA_019753105.1 Hyphomonadaceae bacterium | reverse complement strand
GGAGCGACGGGAGGTGGCGCAGGCGGCGTGCGCGGCGGTGGCGGGGGCGGCGTGCGCGGTGGCGAGGTGGGGCGCGAAGAACCGCGGCTACCGAAGATTGCGCGGAACAGTCCATCCCAGAAGCTCATCGTCGTCCCCTTGCTGCCGGTTGCGCGAACACGCGTCCCTTTGCGTCCGGGTCCTCGATTAACCCATTGGATAGCCCTCGCAAGCGGCTTGTGACCGCAAGCGTGCATAGACGCTTTCGCAAAGCGGCGTGAAATGGCAGAAGGCGCGCCTGCGCCGCCATAGCTCAGCTGGTAGAGCACCTGATTTGTAATCAGGGGGTCACAGGTTCGAGTCCTGTTGGCGGCACCACACAACCGCCTGCTTTAATGTGGTTTTTCGCGCGGCCGTTGGAAGATCGAGAACCCGTCCGGCCCCTCCCCCTCTTCGAGCGTATCGAGAAGCTGTTTCCACTGTTCGGGAATGGGTTGGCGCGCAACGGATTCGTAGGCCGTGATCAGCGCGCGGCGCGCATTGCGGAAGGCGCGGACGCGGCGCGCGAGGTCGGAATCGGCCGCCATCGCCGCTTCAATGCGCTTCGATTCCGCCGGATCGAGTTCGCCGTGGACATAGGCCATGAGCGCCTCGTCATCCCACCGCATGCACCCCTCCCTACCGCCGTCATTACGGGTCTTTCGGACAACGCGCCAGAACTGGAACCGGCGCCACCGCACGCGGCTCTAGGCCGCGATTGCTCACAACGCTTGGCGCGCAATACTCCATTCGAGCGTTCAACGGGGATCGACACATGCGCTTTCTGCTCGCCGCCGCCAGTTTCGCAGTGCTCGTGGCCTGCGGCCAGAGCGACAGCCCGCGCGCCGGATCCGCGCCAAGCGCTCCCGCCAATCCCGTGCCCGACATAGCCGCGTTGCAGGCACAAGTGGCGGCTCTCGCAAGTCCCTACAACGAAGCTGACTACGAAGCCGGCCGCCGCGTGTTCGCACAATGCCGCTCGTGCCACACCCTCGACGCTGGCGCCGGCAATCGCGTCGGCCCGAACCTGCACGGCCTCTTCGGCCGTGAGATCGGATCAGTCGAAGGCTTCACCTATTCGCAGGCTGTGCAGGACGCCAACTTTGTGTGGACGCCCGAGCAACTCGATCAATGGCTCGAGAATCCGCAAACCTTCCTGCCCGGCAATCGCATGGCATTTGGCGGCGTCCGCGACGAGACGCAGCGGCGCAACCTCATTGCGTACCTGATGGTGCAGACAGCGGCGGAATGATCACTCCGCCGGACGCGATACCGCTTCGGCGTGATCAAATTGCTCAATCTCTCGCGCAGTCGCGTCAGGCGACTTCGTGAAGCGGGCAAGCAGATCGTAGAACGCCGGCACCACGAAGAGCGTGAGTAGCGTCGCCACCGTCAGGCCGAAGAAGATCACTGTGCCGATCGTCATGCGGCTTTCCGCGCCAGCGCCGTGTCCGATAATGAGCGGGATCGCGCCTGCAACCGTCGCGACAGAGGTCATCAACACAGGACGCACACGCAGGTCGGAGGCCTCGAGAATGGCGTCGCGAACACTGCGCCCTTCATCACGTAACTGATTGGCGAACTCCACGATCAAGATACCGTTCTTCGCCGCCAGGGCTATCAATATGATCAGACCAATCTGGCTGTAGATGTTGAGCGTGTTGTCGAACAGGAAAAGCCCGAACAGCCCCCCTGTCACAGCGAGCGGCACGGCGAGCATGATGACGAGCGGGTGGACGAAACTTTCGAACTGGCCGGCCAGCACCAAAAACACCACGATCAGCGCAAAGCCGAAGGCGAAGACGATCGCGCCCGTCGATTGCTTGAACTGGCGTGCGGCGCCTGTGTAGTCGATCGAGATCGCCTGATCGCCGATCTCCTCGCGCGCGATCTGCTCGACTTCGTTCAAAGCATCGCCGATCGCGTAGTCGCCCGCGATGGAAGCAGAGACCGTGATCGCGGCTTGGCGGTTCATGCGGCGGCGCTCGGCCGTGTCGCCGACCGTGCGGATCGTGACCAAGGTCGAGAGCGGCACCATTTCGCCGGTGCGATCGGAGCGAACGAACTTGTTGGTGAGATCGGCAATGTCCGAGCGCTCGTCCCGCTCGGCCTGCAGATAGACGTAATATTCTTCGCCGCGATCGGTGATCGTGTTCACGCGCCGCGAGCCCATCGTCGCTTCGAGCGTGCGGCCAATTGCTTGAACCGAAACGCCAAGCGCTGCAGCGCGCTCGCGATCGATATCGACGAGCACGCGCGGGCTGGTGGGCTCATAATTCATGCGCGGACGCTGGAAATTCGGGCTCTGGCGCATGCGCTCGACGACGCGCTGCGCAACCGGCACCAACTGTTCGTAGGTCGAACCGAGCAGAACGACTGAAGCGCCATCTGCGCCGCCACCACCACCGCCGCCGCCCTGGAAGGGGTTCTGCATGCGTGCGCGAACAGTCGCGCCCGGAATGGCGCCGAGGCGCTGGTTCATCTCTGTTTCGATCTCTGCGCCCGTGCGCTCACGATCTTCCCAATTGGCCAAGAACACGCGCGCAAAGCCGCTTGAGAAGCGGCTCGTCCCCGCGTCGCCGAAGCCCGGCGACACGACCATGACGCGTTGCGCCTCGCCGCTCTCGACGTATGTCATCAGGACCTGCTCGACCTGCTCCATCACGCGAGACATGTATTCGAAGCCGGCGCCCTCGGGGCCTTGCACAAAGATGGTGAGGTTGCCCCGATCTTCTGCTGGCGTCAGCTCCGAGGACAATTGCGTGAAGATCACGCCGCCAAGCACGATGACGCCGATAAAGACGGCAAATACCGCTGCCTTGAAGTTGAGCGCAGCTTCAAGCGAAGCGCGATAGGAGGCGCGGAGCGCGTCCAACGCGCCATCGACAGTGCGGGTCAGCCACGTGCTCGACTTCACTGGCTTGACCAGTTTCGAGCACATCATCGGCGAAAGTGTCAGCGAGGCGAATGCCGAGATCACGACGACGCCCGCGACGGTCACTGCAAGCTCAACGAAGAGCGCGCCGACATACCCCCCGACGAACAGCAGCGGCAGAAACACTGCAACCAGAACCGCGGACGTGGCGATAATGGCGAAAAACACTTGGCGCGTGCCGCGTTCGGCCGCAACGAGCGGCGGCTCGCCCAGCGTATCGACGCGTCTTTGCACGTTCTCAAGAACGACAATCGAGTCGTCGACAACCAGGCCGATGGCCAGCACCAACGCCAAGAGCGTGAGCAGGTTAATCGAGAACCCGAACATCGAGAGGATCAGGAAAGCGCCGACCAGGCAGACTGGGATCACTGCCGCCGGGACAAAAGCCGCGCGCCAAGATCCAAGGAACAGGAAGATCACCAGAATAACGAGCGCCGTCGATTCCAGCAGCGCAGCACCCACGCGCTCGATCGCCCGCTCGATGAAGAGCGTCGCGTCGTAGGTGAGGATGATGTCCGTGCCTTCCGGCAGTTCAGGCCGGATGCGCTCGATCTCGGCTTTCACGAGGCGGCCGACATCAAGGGCATTCGATGTCGACTGACGCACGATGCCCAAGCCGACTTGCGGATTGCCGTTGCCGCGGAACAGGCGTCGCGTCTCTTCCGGCGCAATCTCAACGCGCGCGACATCGCCTAAACGAACGACAACATCGCCTTCGCCACCGGCGCCGCGCAGCGGCATGCGGGCGAAGTCTTCGGGCGTCTCAAACGCGCGCGCGACGCGAACCTGATAGTCGCGTTCCTGGCTCTGAACATAGCCCGCCGGTAGTTCGACGTTCTGGGCCCGCAGCGCGTTCTCGACGTCCTGCACCGTCAACCCACGCGCGGCTAACGCGTTTGTATCGAGCCATATCCGCAAGGCGCGGCGGAAACCGCCGCCCACGGTGATGCTTGCGACGCCATTCAACACCGAGAGACGATCGACGATGTAGCGCTCGGCGTAGTCTGTAAGCTCGGTGGAATCGAGCGTGGTCGATTGCAGACTGAACCAGATGATCGGATCGGCGTCTGCGTCCGCTTTGCGGATCGTCGGATCGTCGACATCGGCGGGCAATTGACCGCGCGCGCGATCAACAGCGTTGCGAACGTCGTTGGCGGCGTCTTCGATATCGCGGTTGAGATCGAACTCGATGTTCACCGACGAGCGGCCGTCGCGGCTGGTCGCGTTGATGACGTCGATCCCGTCGATGCCCGAAAGCTGATCTTCGATCGGGCGGGTAATCTGGTTTTCAACGACCTGCGCTGACGCGCCCGGATAGGTCGTGTTCACGGAGACAACCGGGCGATCGACGTCCGGCAGCTCGCGCAGCGGCAGCGTTGTGAGGGCGATGGCGCCAAAGGCAATGATGACGAGCGACATCACCGTCGCCAGCACGGGACGGCGAACTGAGATATCCGAAAGCGTCATTGGCCCTTACCCGCGCGGCCGCAGAGGGAGCGCTTCGGCCGATGGCGCGCCAACCTGTATGGGCTGACCGGGCCGGACGCTTTGCACGCCTTCCGTAATCACCTGATTGCCGGCCTCCAGGCCGCTCAGCACTTCGGCCATGCCGTCAGAGCGTTGGCCGGTCGAGATGCGCACAAGCTCGACCGCTTGTCCGCCTTCGCGCGCGACGACGCGATAGACATAAGCGCCGTCCGCCTGATCAAGGATCGCCATTTCCGGGATGGCCAAGCCTTGTCGCGGGTTGGAACGCACTTCCACCGTGAGCAACATGCCAGGGCGGAGCGCCTCATCAGTATTCGGCAGAATTGCTCGGACACGTACCGTCCGCGTCGTCGGATCGACGCGGCTGTCTATGTCGGCGATCGTGCCATTGAAGGTGCGGTCTGGATAGGCGGCGGTGTTGGCGACGATCTCCACGCCCTGCGCAAGGCGCGCGATCTGTGTTTCGGGCACGTCAAAATCGAGCTTGATTTCGGATATGTCGTCCAGCGTGCCGATCTGCTCACCAGGGCGCATGTACTGGCCTGGGCTGGCCGTGCGCAGGCCAACGACGCCAGCAAACGGCGCGCGAATTGTGCGGTCAGCGATGCGCGAGCCGCCGGCGTTCAAGCGAGCGGCTGACGCCTCAGCAGAGGCGCGAACGGTGTCGAGGCGCGCTTGGCTAGCGAACCCGCGGTCGAACAATTCTTGTGTGCGGCGGAGCTCTTCCTGCGCCGCTTCGTTGGCTGCGCGCACTTCGGCAAGATCAGCGGCCTGCTCGACGCTGGACATCTCCACCAGCACTTGCCCGCGCTGAACGCGGTCACCGCTGTCGAAGCGGATTATGCGGATCGTGTCGGCCACCTTCGGCGTCAGCACGATGCTCTCACGCGCCTGGGCCGTGCCGATCGCGCGGAGACCATCGTTAAACGTGTGCATGGCGACCTGCGCCGCGACCACCTGCGGCGCCGGACCGCCAGGCCCACCGCCGCCGCCGGGACGCCCTCCACCTGGCGAGGAGGCGGTCGCGACGGCGCTTCCGACACCATCCCATACCGTCTTACCGAGCACGACGAAGGTCATCAGGCCGAGGCCGACGGCCACGACTGCCGCAAAGCCATAGCGCTTGAATAACCCCAACATGTAGCGGACCCTACAGAAAATGTTTTGCCGATTTGTGTCGTGACTGTCGCGAAGTCCACCGCCTATCGATCAAATAGGTCGATCAATCGCCACGGCGGCCCCACGAGCCTAGCACAAGCATCACCTCTTCGGCGTCGCCATCTATACGGCTCCTGACCCCAATTTGGATGCCCCGGCCGCTATTCAGGAACCTGACCAGCGTCACTTGGGCGCGGATCACCTCCTCGCCCTGGTCGGGCGCGTCGTAAAAGACTTGGCCGAGCGCGAGCCAGCGCGAATTGGGCCGCCAGCCAGCTGTGACATCAAATCGGGTGGCGCCGCAGCTGCCGCCATATTCACGAAGCGCTACCTCGGTATTGAGAAACGTACGCTCGCTTAGGCTACGGCCGGCCAAGACCCGTAGCTCGCCGCCGGCTTCTCCGCAGTCTGGACCTGGCTCGGATTGCCACAAAGCCGAGCCCTGCGCCGCGACTACCAGTCGTCATTCTCGAAAATTTGCTGCTTCAATCCAACAGAAGCCTCGCCGCGGAAGGTGCTCTGCTGGGTTATGTCGCGCGTGAACCACGTGGTGGCGACGACGCTGGTTTCGGGCTCAATCGGCCGCTCGTTATAGATGGAGGCCTCGAATGCGGTCTCATCCTCAAGCTCGCCGTAAAACGAGGTCGTGATGAACTGCTGCTCAGGCGCGACCCAAGCGCCGGCGATTGCCGGCGTTGGCGCCATCGCCGCTGCAATCAGGCTTAAGTATCGTAGCCCGGCAGTTCCCGATCGAGTTTTCTCTTCAGCCCCGGCCATGCCAGCCCCGACACCATGCCCAAACCCTTGCTCTGGCCGCGCGTTTCTTGCTGTGCGGCTTCTGGAGCGATCAAGATGTTCTCACGGCCCGCGGCGAGCGCGTTGACCTGCTGCGCACATGCGCGCTCGAGGAAGAAGATGCCGACGAACGCGTCCGCGGCGTTGACGCCGACCGAGAGCGTGCCGTGGTTGCGCAGCAGCATCAGCTTCTTGTCGCCAATATCGCGCACCAGACGCTCGCGTTCGTCAAGATTAAGCGCGACGCCTTCGTAATCGTGGAACGCCAAGTTCGGCAGCACGAGCAGCGAATTCTGCGAGATCGGCAGCAGTCCATCTTTCTGCGCGGAGACGCCGACACCCGCATCGGTGTGCAGGTGAATGACGCAGATCGCATCTTCGCGCGCTGCGTGGATGGCCGAGTGGATCGTGAAGCCGGCTGGATTGATGTAGTACGGCGTTGGCGCGACGATATTGCCGTCGAGATCAACCTTCACCAGCGACGAAGCAGTGATCTCTTCAAAGAACATCCCATACGGGTTGATCAGGAAGTGATGATCCGGTCCTGGGACACGCATAGAAATGTGCGTGAAAATCATATCGTCCCAGCCGTGCAGCGCGACCAGGCGATAGAGTGCTGCGAGATCGACCCGCGCCTGCCATTCCTCGGCGCTTACTCGCCCCTTGAGGGATGTTCCGGCGTCGTCAGCCATGGTTCGCGCTCCGTCCAAGCTTGTGTTAGGAAAGTTCTAGGCCCGCCGCGCCCATAAGCAAAGAGCGCACAGAACCTCCTATGAAACTCGCCTTCACCGCCAGCGCCCGTCCGGAAGCGCAGGAAGCCCTACGGCGGCTTCGCCATGTCTATGGGGAAAGCGGCGAGGCCGATGCGGACGTGATCGTGGCGCTCGGCGGCGACGGCCATATGCTCGATACCCTGCGCAAACGGCTCAAGGATAAAAAGCCGGTTTACGGGATGAACCGCGGCACCGTCGGCTTTCTGATGAACGAATACGACGAGGACGGCTTAGCCGAGCGCTTGGCCAAAGCCGAACAGGTGCGTATCCGCCCGCTCGTCGCCCGTTGCGAGACGGCGAGCGGCGCCGTGGTGGTGGTGCGCGCCTTCAATGAGGTCTCGCTGCTGCGCCAAACGGCGCAATCGGCAAAGCTGCGTATCATCGTGGACGGCGCCGAGCGCCTGGCGGAGTTGCTCTGCGATGGCCTGATGGTGGCCACACCGGCAGGCTCGACCGCATACAACTTCTCAGCCCACGGCCCCATCCTGCCGATCGATTCTCGACTGCTGGCGCTTACGCCAATCAGCGCCTTCCGCCCGCGCCGTTGGCGCGGCGCGCTGCTGCCCCACCGCGCCAACGTTCGGATCGAAGTGATCGACGCAGAGCATCGCGGCGTCAGCGCCGCGGCCGACAACCTTGAAACACGCGACGTCATCGCGGTCGACATCGCCGAAGATTCCGGTGACGGCCTAACGATGCTGTTCGACCGCGGGCACGCCTTGGACGAGCGCATCCTGCACGAGCAGTTTGCGGTTTAGCAGCGCGTCAACGCTCTGTTCATACCCCGTCTCGACATTGGCTGGCGCATGACAAAGCCCAAAGCCCAATTCATCGATCCTCGCACGACAGGCCGCATCCTGCTGCAAAAGCCGGTGTTCGACCAAACGTCGCTGAAGCGCGCCGATGACGCGATGAAGGCTATGGGCGGATCATTCGAGCAATGGCTCGATGACGACATCCGCAAGCTGCAGATCGCGCGCGTCGCGGCGCAGAACGCAGGCTGGAGCGAAGGCGCGCTGGAGGCGCTTTATGACGTTGCACACGATCTCAAAGGCATGGGCGGCGCCTATGGCTTTCCGCTCGTGACGCAGATCGCTGCATCGCTCTGCCGGCTAATCGAGACAGACGCCGGCAAGTTCGCAGCGCAGCGCAACCCGGGGCTGGTAACGGCGCACGTCGATGCGCTGCGCGCGGCGGTGCGGGACCGCATAACCACTGTCGAGCACCCTGTTGGCCGCGCACTAGTCTCAGCACTTGAATCGCAAGTCGAACAGCTCGGCGTCGCGCCCGAGTAAGGCTTTAGCAAGCTGGGTGAATACAGCGTTCACCGCATTCGTTCGCCCGGAATTTAACTGCGTTCATGGCACAAGCGCCGTTCGCTAACGGCCATAAACATGAACGTCATTCCCTTCCGCCCACGCCAAGAACCAGAGCCGCTCGCGTTCGCCATTGGCGCGCGCGTGGATCTGCGCGTCGGCGCGTTGGCCGCAGGCGTAGTGCGCCCGCGTGGCGAGCCGCAGGAGGCGTTTGCGTTTTCCAACCTCGCCCGGGTTTTGCGCGGCGCGCGCATGGCATGGCGCGAACGCGGCATTCACGCGCCGCTGACACTCGCCCTACCCGGCGACGTCCAGAGCGAGTTAGAAGCGGACGCGTTGAGCGAGGCCGCTGTCGAAGCCGGTTGCACACGGCGATCGCTGGCTTTCGAGGTTTGCGAACGCCGCATCGTCTCGGACGGCCCCGCAATTGCCGAAGAACTTCGGGCGCGTGGGTGGGGTGTCGTGCTTCGGGCCGATCCGGAGTGTCCGTTGCCATTCGGGGCGCGCGCACGCGCACTCTACTCCGAGCTCGTCATGGCAGCGCCCGAAAGCGCCGGCCCGTTCCTGGCGCTTGAGGATGGCGACCGCAGCCCGCTTGGACGGCGTCTCCTCGCAGCCAAGGGCGCGGGTTTGATCATCACAGCCGAAACCGTGCGCTCCGCCTCGCAAGCGCGCACGCTCGCCATTGCTGGCTTTGACCGCGGCGGCGGGCCTTTTGCCGAAGCCGGCCTGCGCTAGCTCAACGCAGCGCTGGTGCGGACATTCTGCAAGCCGGACGCGTCGAGCTTTTCGAGCAGATAGTCGAGATCGTCCTTCGGCACGCTTTGGAACAGCGTGAGTGTGCGCTCCAGCATGCGCTTGCGGAAGGTGATGCGATCGAGCGAGGTCCCTTCCCGTTCGATCGAGTGGTACACTTCAACTGCCGCGCGGAATGACGGGAAAAGACGCGGCGGCAAACCGGCGCGATCGAACGCCGCCTTCAAGCCAAGCGGCCCGCTATCGTGCACCAAGAGCCACATCCGCCCGTGCGGAATGCCAGCAAGCTCAGCCATCGCATGCTCGACAAACTCGATGTGGCCAAGGCACAAACCACGCATGAGTAGAGACGGGTTGAGCCGTCCGTTCAGATTGAGCTGCTGAACAAAGCGGCCGATATCTTTCTGTTTGGCCGCCTGCTCCACGATATCGATCGTCACACGCTCGCGCGCGCCCATGGCGAGATCGATCGCCACTTGCGGCGGCAGCTCGTGATTGTTGACGAGATAGTCGAACGCCTCGCCAGCAACGAGAGAGACCAGCTTTTCTGTAATCGCTAGTGGCAATTCATTGCGATGAACCATTGTCGCGGTAATCGTCGAGACGCCAGCGAAACGCGTCAGCGTTGTCTCCAGGCCGTCATCGTCGAACACCGCGTTGTCATTCGCCAGCGCACGGCCGACGGCCTCCTGCACCGCGAACTTGGCAATCGCGCCGGTCACGGTCGGGCTCAGCGACTCGCGGCTCGCAACGGCGATCTGTTTGTTGGGCGGGCATGCTTTCACGATCTCAACGAGATCGGCGTCGGTCAGCGACGGTGAATTGAGCACGATTGGCAGCGCGATCGTATCAACGTCACGCGCGAGCTTGTTGGCTATCTCGCGTGGAAGCTTGGGCGAGTTCTTCAACGCCACCGCAAGCGCGCGGCGGACGAGCACTGCAGCGTCCGCGGCCATGACTTGCATGATGCCTTCGGCATGCGCGCGTTCCTCTGGGGAAAGCTGGCCCTCATCGATGCACCGGCAAATCTTGTGCGCGGCCTGAGCGCGATCCTCCTGCGTCGGACCTTTGATCAAAGTCCGGATGTCGTTATCCGTCAGACTGGCGCGCATGGTGACGATCGACATTGTAGCGCTCACGGTTGCAGGGCGGCGGCGACTCCCCGCCGCGCCTCTTAATGGCCAGACTTGCGCTTGAGCCTTAACGAAGCCTTGATTGCGAACGTTGCGAACAGGAAACAAGCATATGCTCGAAGGCCTGAAAGTCGTGGAGTACGCCACCTACGTTGCCGCCCCTGGCGCGGGCGCGATCATGGCGGACTGGGGTGCCGACGTGATCAAGGTCGAGCCTCCGGGCGGTGACCCGATCCGCATGTTCTTCGCCTCGGTTGGGATCGAGGGCGTCGCGGTCAATCCGGTGTTCGAGTTCGACAATCGCGGCAAGAAGAGCATCGTCCTCGACACCACCCAGGATGCAGCGCGCGATGCGCTGCTGAAGCTGATCGATGGCGCGGACGTGTTTCTCACAAACGTGCGCCCGGGTGGCCTCAAACGCGCCGGCCTCGATCACGATGCGCTTCTCGCCCGCAACCCGCGCCTCATCTACGCGTCACTGACAGGCTACGGACTCGATGGGCCGGACGCTGATCGACCAGGGATGGACTCGGCGGCGTTCTGGGCGCGCTCAGGCTTGGCCTCACTGTTCCGGCCAAAGGGCGGTGAACCTGTGGCGCTGCGCACCGCGTTTGGTGATCACGTCGCGTCGCTAGCGATCGCGAGCGGCGTGCTGGCGGCGCTCTATGAACGCCAATCGACTGGGAAAGGACGGCTTGTCGAAGCCTCGCTCTTGCGCACAGCGCATTATGTCGGCGGCTCCGACTTTGCCATCCAGCACAGCTATGGGCGCACGGCGACCAATCGCCCACGCGCCGACGCAGCCAACCCGCTGATCAATTATTTCAAGACCAAGGATGGTCACTGGCTGACGATGCTGACGCGTCAGGGCGAGAAAGATTGGCCGCCATTTTGCCGTGCGCTGAAGCTGGATCATCTCATCGAGGATGAGCGCTTCTCGCGCGCCAAGCCGCGCCGCGCACACGGGCCGGAATTGGTGGCGATCCTCGATGAAGCCTTTGCTTCGTTCACGCTGGACGAACTGAGCGCGCGTCTTGATGCGGAAGAAATGGTGTGGTCGCCACTGCTCACGGCGGCAGAGGCGATCATCGATCCGCAAACGATTGCCGCCGGTTGCGTGGTGCAAACGCCGCAACATGAAGGCCCGCCGATTAATGCGCCCGGCTCTCCCGTGCGCTTTCACGGCGCCGATGACGGCCCCAAGGGGCCCGCGCCGAAAATGGGTGAGCACACGCGCGCTGTTCTGGCGCAGCTTGGCTATTCAGATGCCGAGATCGATGCGTTCTATGCGAGTGGAGCTGCCGCCTAGATGTCGCGGTTTCGCGTATAGGCGTTCAGCGCCTGCCGCACCGGATCAATCTGCGTTTCGTCTTCGCCGCTGCGCAGCAGCGGCAACAGCGCCATGGCGAACAACGCCTGCGCGAGCGCCGGCGACATGGGCGCGTTATCAGCGCCATGATCGACGCGCTGCGGCGCTTGCGCCGATGGTGCGCCTATGCCTGCGGTCGCGTCCAGATTCAAACGCTGCAGCAGCGCCTCGGCCGAGCGCGGTGCGCCGTTGACGTAAAACAGCCCACGATTAGCCGCCGCCTCGCGCGGGAAGATCGCCGCAGCACTCGGCGCGCCCGATTGCGCTGCTTCGATCAAGCGTAAAGCGCCGCCGGAGCCCATGACGTGCGCGGCATAGAGTTCACCAGCACTTGGGGCGCGGCCCAAGCGCGAATGCAGCGTCTGCGCATTCTCGCGCGCGAGTTCAGCCGCCATGCGGGCTGAGAGTTCTGGATCGTTGCGCAGCGCCAGGATTTCGCGGCGTGTCGCAGGATCAGCGCCCTGCTGCAGCGCGCGCGCTTGTTCGCCAAGGCCGTGCTGGGCGCCGTGCCGGCGCACCATGTCGAGCCAAGTGCTGTCGATGAACTGGAAAAGCCCGGTGGCGCTTGATGTGCCTGCCCGCGCTTGCGGATTGAGCGCGCTTTCGCGACGCGCTGTTTCCACCAGAAGCGAAAAGTCTACGCCCGTCGCATCCGCCGCCCGGCGGATCGCGGCGCGGACGGCGTCGGGGCCAACTGGCGCGATCGGATTGCTCATGCCCCTGGGCTGGGCGCATTTGGTAAACGCGAAATTAACCCGCGCGACGTTTCCGCAAGCGCAACCGATACGGAAACAAAACGAAGCCCGCCAGCGTGACGATGAGCGCCGTGAAAGACGTCACGATCAGGAGCCCGGTGTTGAAGTTCTCGTGGTCACGCCAATCCATAATGTGCAGCGCCCAGAGCGCATCATAGACGCGCCACAGATCGGAGCGGCGCGCTGCCACGCGGCCGGTATCGGCGACGACATAAACCGCAAGCCCCTCCGCATCGTCAAAGGCAATGCGCCACGCCGGCAGCGGACCTCGATATTCCGGGCTCTCTTCGGTCACGAGCGTTGTGCGCGCGATGCGCGGCGCATCTGCGACGTAAGCAGCCGCAATCTGAGCGGCAGCGTCGGCGCTGAGAGGCGAGACGACCTCCCAATCGTTGAGGTCGATCATGATCGGGCGGCGCTCAGCGAACTCGGCAACGACGACTTGCTCACCCGCGCTTGTCGTCTCGTAACTTACCCGCGTTGGCTCTTCCGGAAGGAGAGCGCTCATCTCCGCAGGCGAACGATCCGGCATCGGCGCGAGCGTCGTGTGCTGGTGCGCGATGCGATGTTCGCTGCGGACCTGCTCAATCGGGTAGATTGCGAAGAACAGGCCGGAGCCCACCCAGAACAACATCTGCACGCCGACAATAAGGGCGAGCCATTTGTGGATCGAGGATGCAAGCGCGGCGAGTTTCATGGCATCTCATCAAGCTGGCCGCCTCGGGGCCGTTACGTTAGATTGCCCGCACATGATCACAGCCGACGCACGACGGCAATTTGTCAAAGACGTCGCATGGGCGTTCAGCGGAACGCCGTTCGAGGAAGTGCGCGAGGACGGCGTCATCGCACTCGTGTGGAAACAAGGAGAGATCAGCGCGGGCGCGAGTGTAAACGCCGAAGAAGCGTGGGTCTGGCTCGGCGAGGCCGCGGTCCCGGTCAACTCAAGTGAGGACGCCGTTGGCCTACTCGGTGCGATTTTCGCGGACGAGATCGTCACCGTCAACGCGTTCGAGCAAGATGTCTTCATCGCCAATGCGCTGGCGAACGCGTGCGACCTTCATCTCGCCCCACACCTGCTTGTGCCGATCGATCCTCGCACCATCGCCCGCATCGACGCACTGAAGGCGCAAAGCTGGTCAGGCGCGAAGGACGCCACGCAGCCGTGGCCGCGTGAGGACTAATAGCTCTTCGGCAGGCCCAGCACGCGCTCGGCGATGAAGTTCAGGATCATTTCGCGCGATACGGGAGCGATGCGCGCGATCATCGCTTCGCGGAAGTAGCGCTCGACGAAATATTCCTTCGCGTAGCCCATCCCGCCATGGGCCAGGACTGACGCTTCGCACGCGGTGAAGCCCGCTTCCGCCCCGAGATACTTCGCGGCATTGGCTTCAGCCCCGCAGTCACGTCCAGCATCGTAAAGCGCTGCGGCCTTGAACGTCAGCAGGTTCGCGGCCTCAAGTTCCGCCCAAGATTTAGCGAGTGGATGCTGGATGCCTTGGTTTTGGCCGATAGGACGGCCGAACACGACGCGCTCCTTGGCGTACTGCGCCGCGCGCTTCAAAGCGACGCGACCCAAACCGATCGCCTCGGCAGCAAACAGGACGCGCTCCGGGTTCAGCCCGGAAAGCAGAATCTTAAAACCCGCGCCCTCTTCGCCGATCAGCTCCGCATTCGAAACATCCAAGTCTTCGATGAAGAGCGTGTTGCACTCCACCGCCTTGCGGCCCATTTTCGGGATCGGTTGCGCCTCGATCTTGCTGCGATCGAAATCAGCATAAAAGAGCGACAAGCCCTCCGTCGGGCGTTTCACCTGATCTTTTGGCGTCGTGCGCGCGATGATCAGGATTTTGTTCGCGCGCTGCGCGTTCGTCGTCCAGATTTTGCGACCGTTGATGCGATAGCCGGTGTTCGTGCGCTCAGCGCGGGTTTCCAGGCTCGCTGTGTCGAGGCCTGAATTCGGCTCGGTGACAGCAAAGCACGCTTTGTCGCGGCCATCCATCGCTGGCGGCAGGAAGCGCTGTTGCTGCTCGGGCGTGCCGAACTTCACGATCGGCATGAGGCCAAAAATGTTCAAGTGAATGGCGCTCGCGCCAGAGAACCCAGCGCCTGACTCCGCCACTGTCTGCATCATCAGCGCAGCTTCGGTGAGCCCAAGCCCCGCGCCGCCGACGCTTTCCGGCATCGCAACGCCCAGCCAACCACCTTCCGCGATGTCGTTGACGAACGCGTCAGGGAAATTGCCGGTATTGTCGACGTTCAGCCAGTAATGATCATCGTACTTGGCGCAGATCTCTTCGATCGCGTGCTTGATGGCAGATTGTTCTTCTGTGAGTTCGATGGCGAACGTCATGGATTCTTCGGCTTCTCGTTAAATCTGTCAGGCGACAGAGCCGCCCAGCGTTCGGGAATGTCAGCGCCGAACACATACGCCGTAATGATCTCCGCCGTCACCGGCGCCAAGAGCCAACCGTTGCGAGAATGGCCCGCCGCGACCAACACCTCGCCAGAACGGCCAACCATCGGCCAGCCGTCGGGCGACATTGGCCGGATGCCGGTCCAGGCGCGGCCGACATCGGCGATCTCGTCGCCGAGCACCAGACGAGCGGCCGCGACCAGTTGATCCACCTTAGCCCGCTCAACGCGCCTGTCGTAGCGGCCAGGCTCCATCGTCGCGCCGATGACGACATCTTGCCGGCGGCGCGCAATATAGAACCCGGCGCCATGCAAATTCGGCTTAAGTTCGCTCGCCAGCGTGACCGAGACGAGGTGCCCCTTGCCCGCGGTCACGCGCGCCAGAGCCGGGGCGGCGGCCTTAAGCTTGTCAGTGGCCCACGCGCCTGGAGACAGGACGATGAGATCGGCTTCGTAGACTCGACCCTCGTTCGTCAGCGCGGCCGTTGCAGTGACGTTTGCGACGTCCTGGTGATACTCGATGATGACGCCCAGCGCGCGCGCCTCCATCGCGAGCCCGCTCAACACGCGCTCCGGATCAGCGACGCCTTCGTCTTCCAAGAATACGGCGCCGCCCACTTTTGTATGCAGGCCGGTCCGGCGTCTGAAATCACTGCCGCTCAGCGTCCGCGCCCGGCGTCCGTATTGTGACGCGGCGCGTTCGTACCCGTAGGCATCGACTTCGTCTTTCGCGATGACAACGCCGCCATCGAAACGCACGCCATCGGCCCACGGCGTGCCGGCATGCGTATGGCGCCAAAGATCGTAGGATTCGAATGCGAGCGCGGTATGTGCTGAGACCGCCTCGTCCAGCGGCGCAAGCATGCCAGCCGCGGCGATCGAAGCGCCAGGACCGAACACATCGGCGTGCTCGCCTTCAGCCTCAAGCAGCGTCACGCGCGCCCCGGCTTTCGCCAGTCGCACAGCGATGAAGAGGCCGACAACGCCTCCGCCGACAATAACGACGGATTTCATGGCGGCTGATGTCGTCGTAAATCGCAGTCGGCGCAAGGCATGGGCGCCGCGCGCTTTGCCTCAGCCCCGCTTCGTACGCGCCTGCGCAGCCAAAGCCTTGGCAAGGTTCGCCATCGCGTCCATGCCCGCTTCGGCGAGCATCGCCGCTGAAACATCGCGGCCAAGCGCCTTCGACAAGTCCTTGGCCGCTGCTTCGAGACGGCCCCAAGCTTTCGCGTCGATCTTTGGCGCATGTGCCTTGGCGGGCGCCTTCGCAGCTTTCTTTGGCGCCTTCTTGGTCACCGCAGCAATGGCTTCATGCATCGCGTCGACGTGCGCGCGATCCTTGTCCTTCTCGACCGCAGGCAACTTCGCGTACGGTTTGAACAAGTCTTTTGGCTGGTTCGGATCGCCTTTATTGGCCTTGATCCAAGCCTGATGCACGAAGTCGGCGGCCGCTTCGCGATCCTTCGGAAATTTCTTCACGGCGGCGTACGCATCGCGCGCAGCCCGCAGATTATCTTGCTTCGCAGCCGGATGCAGCTTCGACCATGGTTGATTGACATCAACCATTTCGCCGCCGCGCATGCGCATGCGCGGCTTTGCCTTTTCGGCGGGGTTGGTCTTGTGAAAGGTCTTGCGCCACGCATCGTGCGAGCGGCCGGCGAAATAGTCCGCCGCCTTCTCCATCACTGGGTCCGCCTTCGTTTTCTTCTTCGCAGCTGCCATTCTGACACCCTACCAGCAACTCTTTAGGAAACAGCAAAGTCTCTTAAGTCGAGCGCCATTCCGGCAGATCAAACTTCGGATCAGGATAGGTCGCGTCGACGAACGTGCGGCCTGTGGCTTCGCCAAGTTCCAGCAACAGCTCCATGTTTGCTTTCTTGCCGTTATCCATAAGGTCGAGCGCGTTCATCGCGTCGGCATCGAGTTCGCGGCCGAGCAAACGTTCAATCGGCGACATGGGCGGGATCGGATCAGTTGCGCGTCGCCGCTTCGGCTTTGTATCGAGCACAATGTCCATCCGCTGGTAATCGAGCAGCGGCGCCGGCGTGATGCAGTGGCCGTCCATGTCGCCAATCTCCGAATTGATCCGCCAGGGCTTCTTCGGATTGGAGAAAGCTTGCATCATCATGATGCCCTGAATCTGCGTATCGTAGACCATCGCGCGCAGCGCATGCACGCCGCGCAGTCCAGGCGGCAGGCCCTTGAACGCGTCGCCATCAATCGTCGGGCGCCGCGAACCGGTGCCGCAGGACGTCATCATCAAAGTGTCCGCGCCCGGCTTCCATCCGAATTTATAGGAGGGCTCAAGCGCCAACATGAACAATTGCATGCTTGGATTGTTGTTGGCGCTGACGGCCCCGTCCACGAAAGAGCCTCTTTGAATGGGCCGGCGTTTCTCGTCGTACGCGATGTCGATGACAACCTCGTCGAAGAAGGTGGGCGCCGCCGCACTCGCCAAGACCAGATCGATGAGGCGATAGCGTTTGTTCGGAAAGATGCCGCTGGACTCTGCGGGATCGTAGAACACCCCCAGCGGATGGTTTGTGACGACCCAGGCTGAGCCCGTATCAATGCGCTTGGCATGGATGGCCAGACCCGTGCGCAAATCTTGCGAGCCAAGTGTCTTGGTGGTCAGTGTCGGGTGGAGCGCCCGGCGCAGCTTTTTTGATTCAAACTTACTCTGCAGGAAGACGCCATCGCCGGCTGTGCGGCCGAACACGTCCGGCCCAAGACGCAGATAAAGCGCGATGATCTCCTCGACGCTCAGCCCCAGTGCAAGCGCTGTGGCGATAATGGCCCCTGTCGAGGTGCCGCCGATCAGGTCGTAATAGTCGCACAACCGAAACGCATCGCCCGCGCCGGAGCGCCGCCGCAGCTCCTGCTCAAGCACCTTCAGCATTCCAAGCGTGAAAATGCCTTTCACGCCGCCGCCATCGAGCGCGAGAATGCGCTTGGCGCCGGTGTCGGGCGAAAGGTGCTCGAACAAAGACTTGGGCATCGGTCCCCTAATGCTCCCTAGTCTTAGCGGCAGCGGGCGCTCAAAAGAAGGCCAAGAGCGCGGGATCGCGTCCTAAATGGGCGGCCTTGAATTCTGCCGCCAAAAACAACCCGCCAGCGACGTAAATCGCGGTGTTCGCGCCATGCGCGAGCGCCTGAAGGCGGGCTTCAGCCACACTCTCGGCTGTGGTTATTTCCGCTTTATCATGTACGTGCGCCGCAATTGACGCGATCAGCGCCGCGGGCGCGCCTTTGTGACGGGCGGCCGCGCAGATGATCGTGGAAAACCGTGGCGCCAGCTCCCCGATGATGGCGTGCTGATCTTTGTCCAACGACGCGCCGCACACGAGTACCGGCTCGCGCTCGCCCTTCATCTCCATGAAGCCTGCGAGCGCAGCCCTCACGCCGGCGGGCGTGTGGCCGACGTCGATAACGATCAACGGGTCATTGTTGATGATCTCCAGCCGCCCCGGCCAGCGCACTTGTGCGAGGCGCGCGCTCGCTACATCTTCGCTGAGCGGCGCCACATCACGCGCAAGCGCAAGCGCCAAAGCAGCATTCTCCCGCTGGTGCACGCCATGAAGCGGCGCATCTTCGGCAGGCGGTACAAACACGACGCGCACGTTTCGCTGCGCTGCATGTGTTTCGATCGTTTCGCGTTCAACGGAACAGCTTTCGGCCACATAGACTGTCGCGCCTTGTGGTGCAGCGCCGAGCTTCTCGCACGCGATTGCGGCTGTGGTGTCGCCGAGTAACGAGGTGTGCTCGAGATCGAGCGAGGTGAGCGCGAGGCGCCGGGCCTTGATCAGCGCAACAGGATCAAGCCTTCCGCCGATACCCGCCTCCCACACAGTGTGCATGCAGCCACGCGCGACGAACCAATCGGCCGCAATCAGAAACAGAAACTCGAAGCCGCCCATCATGGCGGTTAGGCCGGCTGCTTCGATTGCCGCTGAGACCCGGTCCCAATGCGTCTCGAGTTCCTCGTCGCTAATGTCTTCGTCATCGATACGAAAACGCTCATTGAGCGAAAGCAGATGCGGCGAGGTGAAGAGGCCGACGGGAGAACCGTCGCCCGCCAGTAGAGCTGCCGTCATCGCGGCGGTGGAGCCCTTGCCATTGCTGCCGACAATGACTGCGCCCTGCGCGCCGAAGGCAGCGAGATCAATGCCCAATTTTGCCGCGACTGCGCTGACGCGGTCCAAGCCCGGACCATCGCCGAACTTCGGATACGGCACGCGCCAAATTCTCATCGCAGCGCGGCCTCGATGTTGGTGCGCCAAATTTCTATAATGAGATGCCAACGCTGATGATCCTCCAGCGTGGCGATCATCGGGTTTGAATTGACCTCAATGACGGTGGGCCCGCCCTCACTAACCCGATCAAACAGATCGACTGCAGCGAGCGACAAACCAACCGCCGCTGTTGCATCCAGAGCGACCTTGCCAAGCGCGGGCGGAGCGCCGTCTTGCACAAACCCGGCCCCACCGCCCGCCGCGCGATTAGCCGGCCCTTCGAGAATGACACACTCATTCGGCCGAGGAATGTCGCTAGCCGTAACGCGCTGTCCAAGTTGATCGCGTCCACGCGGCTTCAGCGGCGCTGCGTCGGCCTCACGGGGCTTTGCAGCCACCAACTCCGCCAGCGTACGCTTGCCATCACCCAGCACGCTCGGCGAGGTCTTGATGTACGAGAACAGCACCTGCCCGTTCAGCACGAAGACGCGATACTCTGGCGCGCGCACGTAGGGCTGCATGAGAATAGCGAAATGCTCGGGCGGGAGCCGATCGAGATAATCTCCAAACTCTTCAGCGCTATCGATCACCTCAGCGAAGAGTCCGTTCGACGCGGAAAGCGGTTTGCAGAAGAGCGGATACGTCGCGGTCGCGGCGTAGGCGATTGCATCTGCGCGTTCGCGTCCTGGCGATCGCATATCTGCCCAACGATTCGTCACGAAAAACATGACGCCGGGCAGCACCGGCACGCGCGCTTCGCGCAGAACGTCAGCGCAGAACGCTTTGTCACGCGCGATCGACGCTGCGCGTGCATCGTTCAGCGCGTAGGGTGTGCCCGCGCCTGCGGCGAATACGGCGCGCCGCTCGCCATCGCGCACTTCAAAGAGATAGCCGTCATCACCATCGAGCGAGCGAAACGCATAGCCACACGCCAACGCAGCGCGCGCAGCGTAACGCGCGTGCGCGCTTTTCAAATGATCTCCCGGCATGCCTGAGAAAGCCAATTCGCACCCACCCAGCAAAACCAGGTCATCGAGAAAATGGTACCGCCTGTTGGGCTCGAACCAACGACAGCCGGCTCCACAAGCCGGTGCTCTACCAACTGAGCTAAGGCGGCACATTTCTGTGCTCGTCCGCGCCTGGACGCGAACTCTCAAGGGCGCGGAACCTAGCGCCGCACTTTGCCCGAAGCAAGGCGCGTAAAGCGCCCTATCCTCAAGAGCTTAAATCAGCCTCGCGCGCTTAGACCGGCCCCCAGCCTTGCTGATTGATGTAGTTCCGCAGCCGGGCGATGCGGTTGTCAGGATCCGGGTGGGTCGACAGGAACTCAGGCTGACGCGCGCCGCCGCCCTCCTGCATGCGCTGCCAGAACGGGATCGAAAGCCGCGGATCGTAACCGGCGCGCTGCATGTACTGGAGGCCGATAATGTCGGCTTCCGCTTCTTGCTCGCGCGAGAACGGCAAGCTCAGACCCACCTGCGCGCCTAAGCCCAGTGCGGCAATCGCCAATTGGCTGTTGATCTGCGAGCCTGCCGCCTGCAGCGCCGTTTGAGTTGCGGCTTCGCGGCTATAGCGCTCGGCAGCATGACGGCCGGTGACGTGGCCGACTTCGTGGCCGAGCACCGTCGCTATGTAATCATCACGGTCGCTGATTTCGTAGAGGCCCCGATAGAAGCCGACTTGCCCGCCCGGCAGCACGAACGCGTTCTTCTGCGGGCTATCGAACAGCACAAATTCCCAGTTTTGGCCGCCGCGGCCGGCAGCCTGCACGATCCGATTGCCCACCGTCTCAAGCCGACGCTGCGCGGAGGCGTTGCGCCATTGCGGGACTTGCTGGCGCATCTGCGCCCACGCCTGCAAAGACGCCTGCTGAAGCTGACTTTCGTCGATGATGATGAACTGCTCCCGGCCCGTGACCGGATTGGTCGCGCAGCCCGCGATCAGAAGCAGCGAGCCCGTCGCCAAGCCGCGCAACAGATCGCGCCGCTCCATCTTGGAGACGTCCACAAGTTTGGCGCCTTCGCCAACGGCATGATCACACATGAACGTTCTCCCAAGCTTCAAGTTCGTGAGAGCTATCTTCGACCGTACGCGGGCCGAGGCAAGGGCGATCGAGCGAATTGCTTCTGGCGTCAGCCATCCGAAGCGCGCGTGTGGATTACGTAGTCCTCCTACGCCAAGGCTACGGAGGACATCCGTCGCTCGCTTCGCGTGCGAAGGATGGTGCCTGGGGCCGGAATCGAACCAGCGACACGCGGATTTTCAATCCGCTGCTCTACCAACTGAGCTACCCAGGCGAAGCCGTCCGCCAAACCCAGGGGCCCGGCGCGGAGGGCGGTCTATAGCGGGGCCGCCGTGGCGTGTCCACGCCCGGTTCTGACCTTCCCCGACACAAAAAAGGGCGGCCGCTAAGGCCGCCCTCCAGTTTCTGAGGCAGAAGCTTTAGACGCCCGCTTCCTGCGGCGTTTCTGCCAGCATGGCGCCGCCTTGGGCGACACCGGCGAATTGCATCGAGAGGCCAGCGCCATCCGCGCCAGCGACGTTTTCGATCACGACCTGCGACGCCGGGACGCCGCGGGCGATCAGCGTCGAGCGCAGAGCCGCGGCACGGCGCCGGGCCAGCGGGCTCGACGCATCAGCGGCGATCGTCACGCGCTCGATTGAGCAGACGGAGGCGCTATCGACTGCGTATCCGATTTCGCGGCGCGCATTGGCGCCTAGGGCTGCTGAGGACGCGCCGAACGCCGCATTATGCGAACGCGCGGCGCAGATGCCGAAGCCGCTAGCATCGATCACCTGCGGCTGAGCCGCGGGCGCTGACGGCGGAGGGACGGCAGCACCCGCGGTCGCCGACGCCGAGGCCATCACCACTTCGCCGTCATTCGCTTGCGCGAGCTGACGATCCGACATGATGGCGGCCACTTGCGTTTGCGCTTGTTGACGCGACGCGCCTTCGCAGGCAGCGCGCTCCTGACGATCACCGGCATTGCGGCACAAGCGATCGGTCGCACGGTCGAGCCTGCGCTCAAGCGTGGCCTGGCCACGCGAGGAGCCGAGATCGAGATCCGCGTAGAAGACGCGCGCTTCGGCGCTGTCGCGACGAATTTCAATACGACGCGGAGCGTACGTTGGCGCAGCCGCATAAGCCGTCAGCGTTTGGTTGTCGGCCGCCGCGACCGCGTCTCGGGTCGCTTCGCTGACGCACATCCGAATTTCGCGGCGCATACGCCAATTGCGTTCGCGCGATGGGTCGCCGCACACTTGGTGCGCCGCCGCCTCGATGCGTCCGTACATTGCAGCAGCGCCCGCATTGGTCGTTAGATCAAGATCGCCGTAGCCGACTTGCACCGAAGCCCGCTCGTAGCCGAAGCTCTGCGCGCTAGCCGGTTGCGCCATAAACATAAGGCAAGCCGCAGCGGCCGCCCCAATAAACATCTTCATATGATTACCCCTCCGAGTGATTGCTGCCCCTCCGCCGCGATCCGCGAGGCAACGCATGTCAAGAAAGGCGTATTCGCCCCGGCAAACGGGTCAGCATGGTTAAGAAAATCTCCTCTGGCGCTCGCCGCTGCATTGCCAGCGAGGGGGCTTGCCGCTTAGCTGCACCCGTTCGGGGGACGACAATGCTCAGATTGCGCAGAGATTTTGCGCGGAGACAGCGCCATGAATGACGCCGCGCTTGAACGCGAGGCGCTCGCGCTGTTCGAAGCCGCACTCGATGTGCCAGCCGCCGAACTTCCGACTTGGATCGAGCAAAACACGGCGGGTCGGCCAGAGTTGCGCGCGCGCATTACCGCATTGGTGAGCGCCGATAGCAGCGAAAAGGTCCGAACGGCCGGCGCGTTTGCAGCGATCGAGGCCGAAGCGGTACCGTCCAGGCTCGGCGCGTATCGCATCATCGAGCTCATTGGCCGCGGCGGCATGGGCGCGGTCTATCTTGCCGAACGCGACTCCGGTGATTTCTCGCGCACTGTCGCCATCAAGATCATCAAGCCGGGCATCTTCTCGCCCGACTTGGTAGAGCGCTTCCAGCGCGAGCGGCAGACGCTTGCGCTGCTGACCCATCCCAACATCGCCCGCTTGTACGATGGCGGCGAAACCGAAACGGGCTCGCCCTACATCGTCATGGAATATGTCGACGGCGCGCCGCTTCTCGACTGGGCGCGGGAGCGCAATGCCTCGCGCGCTGAGCGTTTGCGCATCTTCACTGACATCTGCGATGCCGTTGCGTTCGCGCATGCGCGTCTTGTCGTTCACCGCGATCTGACGCCGGCTAACGTGCTGGTGACCGCCGAGGGCGTGTCCAAACTCATAGACTTCGGCATCGCTCGCCCCGCCGATGACGCCGCGCGCGAAGGCGCTGCAGCGGCGCTGACCATGACACCAGGCTACGCCGCGCCCGAGCGCATGCTTGGCGCGCCGGTGACAACATCCGCCGACATCTACTCACTGGGCCGTCTGCTCGATGATCTGCTCGCGCCGAAGCCTGATGAAGCGGAAATCCGCGCCATTATAGCGCGCGCGTGCGCGAGCGAACCGCAGGACCGGTATCCGAGTGTCGATGCACTACGCGCCGACCTCGACGCTTGGCGCACGCGACAACCAGTGAACGCCTATTCGCGCAAAGCCGGCTATCGCCTGCGTAAGTTTGCTGCGCGCCATAGCGGGGCGCTGACGGCGAGCATTGCGGCGTTCGCATTGTTGGCTGGCGGCCTTGCGGTGACGCTGGTCGCGAACGCGCGCGCCGAACGCGCCCGTGCCTTGGCGGAAGAACGCTTCGAGCAAACGCGCGCCATCGCTAATTCAATGCTGTTTGACGTGTTCGACGAGGTGTCGAACGTTTCCGGGACGACGACCGCGCGCGAGATGCTCGCGCGCACGAGCCTCACCTATCTCGAAGCGCTTGCCGCCGATCCGAATGCGCCAGTGGACGTGCGTGTGGAGGCAGGGCTTGGCTTTTTGCGCCTCGCGCAGGTCGTCGGCGGCGGCCAGGCTAGCGAACTCGGACGCTACCAGGACGCAAATGCCCTGCTTGCTCAGGCGCAAAGTATTCTGGAGCCGCTCTTCGAGGCGCACCCGCAAGAACCCAGCGTAGCGCGCGCAATGGCGACGCTCTTGCTCGAACAATCCGGCGCTGCTCTCTACACGGACAACGACGCCGACAACGCTTTCGCATTAGCGGCGCGCGCGCGCGACATTCTGGAGCCTTACCGCACCGAAGATGTGCGCGCCGCGCGCCAGTACATCGCCGCTCTGCAGGCCCAAGCGGATTCATACGGCTGGAACGATAGGTACGCCGACGCCCTGCCGCTGCATCAACAGGCAGAAGCGTTTGCCGCCGCGCTGCCGCCAGACTTCAACGGCAACATTGACGTCATGCGCGCGCGCGGATCCAACTTACGTCTCATGGGCGATGCGCTGCACCGCTTAGAGCGCACCGAGGAGGCTCGCATCACGCTCGAGCGCGCCGTCGCGCAGCAGCGTGCGGTCACGCAGGCGGCGCCCAATAATCCGTCATACATGCGCAGCTTGGCGATCGCTTTGTGGTTCAGCGCTGTCGTGCACCGGAGCAACGGCCGCGACGACGCGGCGCGCGCGACGATAGAAGAATCCGTGGCCGTAGCGCGACGCATGCGAGAGCGCGATCCCAACGACGCCGGGGCCATCCGCATGGTGGCGATCTCCACGGAAGTCTATGCGCAGGTCCTTGGCGACCTTCGCCGCTTCAACGAAAGCTACGCCGCCGGCCAAGAAGTCATCGCCGCGCACCGTGAACTGGTCCGGCGGGCCGGCGGCGCCGCGGGCGCCAAGAGAAGCCTTGCCGCCGCGTTGATGACCCATGGCGGCAATTCCTACAACGCGGGCGCGTATCCCCGCGCTTGCGTCGCCTGGGATGAGGGGCTGGCGATTTACGAGGAACTCAACGCCGCGGGCGCCATGTCTGATCGCGACAGAACGGTGACACTGGCAGAGGCGCAGAGCTTTGTTCGCCGCGCCTGCAACCCACCGCGGGCAGGCTTGGGCCCACGAATCTAGGGGAGCGCCGCCGGGACTTTGCCCCTTGGCGTCTCGGGAGGTTGTAACCACCCGGCAGAGCCGCCAGAATTGTCATGTGCCGGCTCAAGCCCCTGACCAGAAAGACCTTCTCGTCGCCCATTATGACGAGTTCCGCCGCGTCGCCCGCGGCGTGCTGAATGGCGACGCCCAGAAACTGCAGATCCAGCCGACCGACCTCGCCCACGCCGCGGCGATCAAAATCTTCGATCTGAACCGGATCGAAATCCGCGGCCGCACCCACTTCCTGTCGCTGTCGGCGCGGGTGATGCGACAGATCCTGATGGATGAGCTCCGCCGTCTGCGCGCCGCCAAACGCCAGGCGCCGCCGGTGACCACGCAATGGCCAGGAGAAGCCGATGGGGCTCTCGATCTGGAAGACCTCGACGCCGCATTGAGCAAGCTCGAACAAATCGATCCCGAACGCGCGCGCCTCGTCGAGCAGCGCTTCTTCGCCGGACTAACGGTGGAAGAGATCGCCGAATTGGAAGGCTCCTCGCCATCCACCGTGAAACGGCAGTGGCGCGCCGCGCGCGCTTGGCTGATCAGCGAACTCGAACGCTGATTACTGCGCCCGGCGCGATGCTGCCTCCACTTCACGCACGCGCGCTAGAATCTCCACCTGTGCGCGGTCATTCATATCGCTTGCGTATGAGAGCTGCGCCCACGGCCCCCGGATCGAAAACGGAAACACGACGCCGCCACGCGGCGAGCGAGGCGCAAGCCGCAAATCGATCCGCCGGCCGCCGACATCGATCACGCCGATGCCAGGGATGCGCAAGTCCGTCGTATTGAACGAAACATTGTCGCTCGCCAGCACGCCGTCTGCGACCGCGAACGTGGCGGAAAAGCCTTGGAAGGGCGTCCGCGCCTCGGGTGCAATCAACTCACCGCGCAACGCATTGCGAATGGTTGTTGCAACGCCACCAAGATCAACGCCGTGCAGCACGCCAGATACAACCTCCAAATGGATGCGACCGTCCGCTGCCCGCAGCATCTCAGTTTGCGTTCTACCTTCGGTGTCTATCCGGATGCTCATTTCGGCGCGCCCTTCAATGTTGCCGAAATTGATCGCGTCAGTGAGGAAGCGGCGCGCATCGACGCCTGTGAACGCCAGATCTTGGACCATGCGCGGGCTCGCAGCGCGCGCGTCGATCTCGAAGCGCCCACGGCCGGAGCCGCCATACAGCGTCAGGTTATGCAGCGTTGCGGCCATATAGCCGTCATTGATCACCAAGTTCAGCCGCGCGCTATCAACGCGCATACGCTGCACCAACACGGCATGCGTGACCAATTCGAGATCGGCGTTGATCGCCTGCAGACCAGAAAAATCGATGGGCGCGCCACTCGGCGCCTCGCGTACGTCAAGCGCCCGCGGCGGAGCGTCAACGACAGCGATTTCAGCGGTTGGCGCGCTTTGGCCCGCATCCGGCATCGCAGCGGCGACTTCTGCTTCACCTTCCGTTGGCGCAGGCATCGCCTCGCCGGTGAGGTAGGGGTTCAGGTCGAAATCGAAAAGCTCGAGGCGGCCGCTGAGGTATGGCTTGTCGCGCAGTTCCGACAGCACGAAGTCCCCGCGTCCGCGCACGCGATCAACTGAGAATCCAGCGTTTGAAAATGTATAAGCGCCGCCGCCTACGACCAGACGGCCAGCAACCGCGAATTGCCCGAATGCCGCGCCGCGCAGAGGCGTGCCGCTCCAAGCCGCAAGATCGCGCAAGTTTGCGCCGGACGCGCGGACATTGCCTGCCAGTTCGCCCGAGGTCGCCACCGTCTGACCGGCGAACGACACATTGATAAGTTCGCTTTCAATCTCGATCGTGATTGGGCTCAATTCACCCCGCGACGCAGCGCCCGGCCGCGCCACAACCATGTCGAGTTCAACGGGTCGATCATTGTAGAGCAGCGAGCCCTCGACACGCATGGGCTCATCCAGGCTTGTGATGGCCGAACTCAGATCGACCTCGCCCACTTGCCAACCGGCGCCACGGCGCGCGTCAAAAAAGCTCACGGCGCCATCACTGATCCTGATCTCGCGCAAGTTCGCGCGCGCGATATCGATGCCCGGCTCGCCACTGGTTGGCGGAGTGGGCGGCGTGCCCGGAGGCGCGCGGCGCGGTTCGAGCACCCAATTGGGCTCGCCCTCCGCATTCACTTCCAAATTGATCTGGGGGCGCTGGAACACCAACCGACGCACCACCACCTGGCGCTCGAACAGCGGCCCAATCTCGACGCCGATGTCGATTTCATCGGCGGTGATGAAAGCCGGGGCGCGGCCGCCTTCAACGTTCGAAAGCGTGGCGTCCTCGGCGCGCAGGCCGAGAACCGGCCAATAGCTCACCCCGACATTGCCGTTGATCACAAGATCGCGTCCGGTGGCGCTCTCGACCACCCGCTCCACCTCGCCGCGCACGTCGAGCCGCGTCACCAGATAGGCCAGGAGCCCCGCTCCCATGAGCGCTGCGGCGAACAGACCCCCGCCGATCAGCAAAACCCAGCGCATCCAGCCCTTCATGGCTTCTCCCCACTTCTTGCGGCAGCCTAGCCGCTGGCGCGCGGGCCCGGAATAGCTATCTATGCGGGCATGTCAGAACCCGTTCCCGTTACGGTGCTCACAGGTTTCCTGGGCGCCGGCAAAACCACCCTCCTGAACCGCATCCTGACCGAACAGCACGGCAAGAAGTACGCCGTCATCGTCAATGAGTTCGGCGAGATCGGCATCGATAACGACCTCATCGTCGACGCCGACGAGGAAGTGTTCGAGATGAACAATGGCTGCGTGTGCTGCACCGTGCGCGGCGATCTCATCCGCATCATTGAAGGTTTGATGAAGCGCAAAGGTCGCTTCGACGCGATCCTTGTCGAGACCACCGGTTTGGCGAAACCGGCGCCGGTGGCGCAGACTTTCTTCGTCGATGCAGACGTGCGCGCCAAGACGAAGCTCGACGCGATCGTAACGGTCGTCGATGCAAAGCACGTGCTTGAGCAGCTAAAGACATCCGAGGAAGCCGCCGAGCAGATTGCTTTTGCTGATGTGATCCTGCTGAACAAGACCGACTTGGTCAGCAAGGACGAACTCACCGCAATCGAGCGCGCCCTGCGCACGGTGAACGCCACCGCCCGGCTCCATAAAATGACACGCGGTGACATCGCGCTCGATGCAATTTTGAACCTGGGCGCGTTTGATCTCGAACGCGTCACAGAGATCGATCCGCATTTCCTCCCCGACCATGATTGCGACGACGCGTGCGCGCATAACCACGATCACGACCATGATCATCACGACCATCACCATCATCATGATGACCACGCGCACGATCACGTTGCCGCGTCCGGCATCACGAGCGTTTCGCTCTCCACCGATAAGCTGATCAACCCGGAGAAGCTCTTGCCGTGGATCAATCAGATCACGCAGGAGCGCGGACCGGACATTCTACGCCTCAAGGGCATTATCGCGTTCCCTGATGAGCCAAAGCGCTTCGTCATTCAGGGTGTCCATATGATCGTCGAAGGCGATACGCAGCGTGATTGGCGCGACGGCGAACCGCGCGTCTCCCGCCTCGTCTTCATTGGCCGCAATCTCAATCGCGCCGAACTCGAAAGCGCCTTCGCCGCGTGTGCGGCGTGACAGCGCAAGTTTATGTCAACGGCCAGCGGCTCGCGCTCGGCGCACCGGCGACGGCGGCGCACTGGATCGGCGACACGGCTCTGTTTGCGCTAGGGGATGGCACCGTTCGCACAGCTGGGCTTGAGGCGAAACTCAGTGCGCCACATCAAGCGAACGACGGCGCAATCCTCAGCAGCGCGCTGCATCCCGATGGCAAACGACTGATCACCGGTGGTGACGACGGTCGCGTCGTGCTGGTCTCGCCTGATGGCGCGACTGAAACGCTGGCCGAACTCGGCAAGTGGGTCGACCACCTTGCCGTTAGCCCCGTTTCAAACGTCATCGTGGCGGGCGTTGGCAAGCAAGCGATTGTCTTTCGCGAGGGGAGAGAGGCGCATCGCTTCACCTATCCCTCTACCATTGGCGGGCTTGCTCTCGAAGCTAAAGGCCGACGCCTAGTTGCGAGCCATTATGGCGGCGCGACGCTCCGCTATGTGCTGACGGCTGACGACAAGGGCGTCTCATTGCCTTGGGTTGGCTCGCACTTGGCGATCACCATGTCGCCCGATGCCGAGTACATCGTCTCCGCCATGCAGGAGAACTCCCTGCACGGCTGGCGCATGCCGGACAAAACCGATCTTCGCATGGACGGTTATCCGGCGAAGACGCGCTCTTTATCTTGGGATAAACGCGGCCGGTGGCTCGCCACCTCGGGCGCCAACGCTGCAATCGTATGGCCCTTCGTCGGCAAGCTCGGGCCCCAAGGCAAACCGCCGCTGCAGCCGGGCGAGCGCGAGGCGCTGGTCACGGCCGTTGCGTTTCATCCAACCGAGGAAGTGCTCGCGATCGGCTATGCCGACGGCGTCGTGCATCTCGTGCGCTTCACCGACAATATGGGCATGGAAGCCGATGAGCCGGGAGAAGGCGCGGTCACCGCGCTTGCTTGGGACGCTCAAGGCAAGCACCTCGCCATCGGCGACGAAGCCGGGCGCGGCGCGATCGTTGCGGTCTAGGCCTGCGCGGCGGGCGGCCGCTGCGCCTGCGCCGTCAGCACCTGATCCATCACCTTCACAACACCGGCGATCTCATCGACGATCCGCCGTGCACGGGCGGGATCGACGAGCGGCTTGAAGAGATCGCCAGGCTCAAAGAGATTGCCGCCCTCGACGGCCACCAGCAGATCGCCTTCTTCAAACGCGCAACGAATGCGCTTGCCTTTCAAGCCCCGCTCCAGATCGATCAACCGCTCCATCATCACCGGATGCAGCAAATAGCGCGCCTCGACTTGATCTGTGCCCCAGACCTCGAAGGCTTTTTCGAACTCGGAAGAGACAAGCCGCACCCGCTCCAATTTCTGGCCATTGCGCTTGCCGCCACCGAAAGCATTGAACACGCCCGCGTCGCGCCGGACGATGGTCACGCCGAGAAACTCACGCGGGAAATGCATGCGGATGAGCTGGCCGCGGAAGACCGTCGTATAGCGCGTGCGGCCCTTGCTGTCGGTGCTGCGCTGTTCGAGATGCGCTTCGTAGAGATCAAAGCTCGCGCCCTTGTGATCGCCATGGAAGATATCCTCAAAGTTGGAGCGCGAGAAACTCGGCACTAGGCTCATTTCGCGCAAACGGGCGAACGCCGGAGGATCGAAGCCGGCGAGCGTGAAGTTGGCGCCCATCGCTTGCGCGATCGCGGTGCAATACTCTTGCTTCAGCTTCTTTCCGAGATTTGCCAGCGGCTGATACGCGATCACGCCGCCGATGATCGCGCCAAAGAAAGCAATGATCAGCGCCACCTGCCAATCGCGGAGGAACATCGCGGCCGTTGCGCCACCCGCAAGCACAACGCCGGCTGCGATCCAAGCGCGCGACTTGAACTGCTTTACGGCCTCAAGCCGCCCGGCCTCGTTCGATTCAAAGCAGGGCTCGATGCGCTGCTTGTAGAGCGCGTTAAACTTCGCGTCGTCCAGATTGGCGAGATCGACAATATCAGTCACGCAGCAAGCCTCCTCCGCGCACGGAGGATGAACGGCGTCGCCGGCGATTGCAACGCGCCGCTAACCGGCGCGCAAAGTTCGCAAACCGTCTTCAACGCTGATTACCGGGCGATAGCCCATCTCCGCGCGCGCTTTATCGTCCTTCAGAATCGCGTCGCGCGACATGATCATGGCGCTAAAGCGAGTAAGCGGCGGTTCACCCGCTAGCGGCAGCGCGGTCCATAACGTTTCGCACGTCGCGCCGATCGCGTCAGCGACCCAGCCGGGCACGGACTTATCGGGCAGCGCCACGCCGCGCGATGTCGCCATCCCGGTGATCATCTCGCGCATCGGGCGCACTCCGTCATCGAGAATGAAATAGGCCTCGCCGCCGCGCCCGTTGGTCAACGCCAGTTCAATGGCATGAACCAAATTGTCGATGTGCGTCGTCGATGTTTTCGCGGCGCCGCCGTTGATCCACATGAATTTGCCCTCGCGCGCCATTGTCTCGATGGTCGGCAAGAGTGTGGTGTCACCCGGTCCCCAGATGAAGCGTGGCCGCAGGACGATGGTCTCGAAGGCCGGGGCGTTCGCATCGCGCACGAGTTTCTCGGCTCGCGCCTTGGTGGCCGAGTATGGATAGGGCGAATGCGGCGCGAGCGGATATGTCTCATCGACGCCGCGCAGATGCTGGCCGTGAAAGAGCGCCGCTTCCGTGCCGATATGGATGAAACGCTTGGCGCCAGCTTGGCGCGAGACCTCCAACATCCGGCGTGTGCCGTCGACGTTGAACTTGCGCCATGCATCGCGCGGGCCCCATTGCTCGACAAACGCCGCGCAATGGATGATGGCTTCGGCGTCACCGATATGCTGGGCGGTCACGTCCTCAAGATCGCAACGCACTGGCGTCGCGCCGGTCGCCCGGATCGTGGCGTCGCTCTTCTCAGAGCGCGACATGGCGCGGACATCATGCCCCGCCGCTACGAGCTTCCTCGCCGCCGCGCCGCCGACGAAGCCGGATGCGCCGGTGACGAAGATGCGCATTACGCGCCGCCCTGGATCTGAGTCAGCGCGTGCTTAAGCTTGGCCGATGAGGCAGCCGCATCCTCGCGGCGCTCGCGTAACTCTTCGACAACCTCTTCCGGCGCTTTGCGGACGAACTCCGCATTACCCAGCTTCTGGTCCATCTTGGTGATCTCGCTGTCGAGCTTGCCGATTTCCTTAGCGAGGCGCGCCGCCTCTGCCGGCAGATCGACCACGCCTTCGAGCGGCAGCGCCACGGTTGCGCCATCGAGCACGAATGTTACCGACCCTTTCGGCGCGGCATCGGCGCTGGTGGAATATTCCAGACGCGCCATCCGATCGATCAGATCTTGGTAGCGCTCAAGACGGGCATTGGTGGCCTCGTCCGCGCCGATCAGCAGCAGCTGAATCTTTGCGCCGGCGGGCACGTTGAGTTCTGAGCGCGTCGAGCGCGTTTCTTCGATGAGACGCACGATCCAGTCGATCTCCGCCTCTGCGGCTGGATCGATGAGATCACCACTGAGTTTGGGCCAGGCTTCCACGATCAGCATGCGATCACGTTTGGCGCCGAACTCGCCAAGGCGGGTCCAAAGCTCTTCTGTGATGAACGGCATGAACGGGTGAAGCATGATCAGGATCTGATCGAGCACCCACGCCGCTGTGCGCCGCGTTTCGAGCTTCGCGGCTTCATCGTCACCGTTCAGCAGCGGCTTGATGAACTCAAGATACCAATCGCAATAGACGTTCCAGACGAACTTATAGAGCACGCCCGCCGCTTCGTTGAAGCGGCGCGCCTCCAGTTCGCGCGTGACGGCCGCCGCACACTTGGCGGTTTCGCCGACGATCCACTTGTTGACCGTCTGCTCCGGTGAGCGCGGATCGTACTGATCCCACACCGCGCATTCGTTCATCTGTGCGAAGCGAGAGGCGTTCCAAAGCTTGGTGCCGAAATTACGATAGCCTTCGATGCGCTGTTCGCTGAGCTTGATATCTCGGCCCTGCGCCGCCAGCGCGGCGAGCGTGAAGCGGAGCGCGTCGGCGCCGTATTTATCGATCAGCTCCAGGGGGTCCATCGTGTTGCCCTTGGACTTCGACATCTTCTGGCCCTTGGCGTCGCGGACCAAAGCGTGGATGTAGGTCTGATGGAAGGGCGTTTCTTTCATGAAGTGCATGCCCATCATCATCATTCGGGCGACCCAGAAGAAGATGATGTCATGCGCCGTCACCAGCACGGACGTCGGGTAGAATCGCTTCAGCTCCGTCGTGTTCTCCGGCCAGCCCAGCGTCGAGAACGGCCAGAGCGCAGACGAGAACCACGTATCGAGCACGTCTTCGTCTTGGCGAAGCACTACGTCCTTGCCGTAGTGCTTCTTCGCAGCGCTCTTGGCAGCGCTTTCGCTCTCTTCGACAAACACATGATTGTCCGGCCCGTACCAGGCCGGGATGCGGTGGCCCCACCAAAGTTGGCGCGAGATGCACCAAGGCTCGATGTTGCGCATCCATTGGAAGTAAGTCTTCGACCAGCTTTCCGGGATGATCTTCATCGTCCCGTCTTCGACGGCCTTGATCGGCGCCTTCGCCATCTCTTCAGCGTTGACGTACCACTGGTCCGTCAGCATCGGCTCGATGACGACACCAGAGCGATCGCCGAACGGCTGTTGAATCTTCTTGTCTTCAACGCGCTCAAGCAGGCCGAGCGCTTCGATATCGGCCACCACTTGCTTGCGCGCTTCGAACCGATCCAAGCCACGATACTTCGCCGGCACGTGCTCGGCGTCAGCCATGCGGCCTTTCGTATCCATCAAGATGTAGAGCGGCAGATTGTGGGCGCGGGCGACTTTGTAGTCGTTGAAATCGTGCGCGCCGGTGATCTTCACAGCGCCTGAGCCGAAGGTCGGATCGGGATATTCGTCGGCGATGATCGGGATGTAGCGATCCGCGAGCGGCAGCAGCACGCGCTTGCCGACAATGCCTGCATAGCGCGTATCGCTCGGATGCACGGCAACTGCGCCGTCGCCCAGCATTGTCTCGGGACGCGTGGTGGCGATGGCGATGTAGTCGCGCGTTTCCCATTCGGTGGGATTGCCCGCTTCATCGTGCGCGATCGGGTACTGATAGGTCTCGCCGTTTTCGAGCGGATACTTGAAGTGCCAAAAATGGCCGGAGACTTCCTTGTTCTCGACTTCGAGATCGGAGATCGCCGTCTCGAAGTGCGGATCCCAGTTCACCAGGCGCTTGTCTTTGTAGATCAGGCCTTCTTTGTGGAGCTGCACGAAGACTTTCAGCACCGCGGCTGAAAGGCCCTCATCCATGGTGAAGCGCTCGCGCGACCAATCGCACGAGGCGCCGAGGCGCCGCAGCTGATTGAAGATCATCCCGCCGGATTCTTCTTTCCACGCCCAGACGCGCTTGATGAACTCTTCACGCCCAAGCGAGCGGCGATCTTCGTTGCCGCCGGCTTGCGCGAGTTGGCGCTCGACAACCATCTGCGTGGCGATGCCGGCGTGATCCATGCCGGGCTGCCAGAGCACAGTCTTCCCGCGCAAGCGCTCGAAGCGGACGAGGATGTCCTGCAGCGTGTTGTTGAGCGCATGCCCGATGTGCAGCGAACCGGTGACGTTCGGTGGCGGGATGACGATGCAGAACGGATCAGCTTTCGGATCGTTCTTGGGTTGGAAGGCGCCGGATTGCTCCCAAGCCTCGCTCCAGCGCGGCTCGACAGATTTGGGATTGAAGGTGGTTTCGATCATTGCGTCGAAGGCTATAGCAGGGCCTGGGGCGGGTGCGCGAGATGCCATCTCGCTCCTGCACAACCCGCAAATGCAAAGCGCCCCGGCCTTTCGACCGGGACGCTCGCCAATTCGATAGACCGTTTGGCTTAGCGGGCCAGGCGGGCGATGCGCTCGAGTTCCGCTTCGACGCGGGCCTCGACGATGGCCGGCAGATTGCGGTCCAGCCATTCCTTCAGCATCGGCTTCAGGAGTTCGCGGACGACGCCCTCGACCGTCTGGCCGGGCTGCTCGGAAATCTTCAGCGTGCCCGCTAGGCGCGCGAGTGCGGCGGCTGACGCATTGGTCGTCGGCGCAGCCAAGTAGCTGTCGGCCGAAGGCTCGATGGTTTGTGTGCGCGTCGGCGCCGGCGGTGGTTCGTAAGCGGGCGCGGCTGCTGGCACTGGCGTTTCCTCAATGACGGCATGCTCGACCGCTTCGAATACGATGTCGTCTTCAACCGTCGCCGTCGGCGCACCGGTTTGGGTGAGATCAAGCACCGGCTCCGCCGTCGGCGCCTGCTCTTCTTCAGAAATGATCCGGCGGATCGACGCCAGAATCTCTTCCATGGAAGGTTCGGCTTGCGGGTCTTGCAGCGCCATTCTTGTGCCTCACGAGTTCCAAACGAGTCGCGCGACTCGAAACTAAAGTTCGTAGTGATTCCCGTCCACCGAAGCGCAAGCGAACGCGAGAGGAATCACTGCTCCTGTTAGTGAACATGCTCGTCGTGATGCGATAAAGGAACGTTAATGCAGCGCTTACGTCATTCGTTGCGCGTGCAGTACGTTAGAGCGCGAACCGATGCGGACGTGTGAGCCCAGGCGCAACACTGGGAAACGCATCGAACGCAACACGAAACGCGATCGTGTCGCCTGTGCGCGTGTAGATGCGCGCAGAGCCCGCAGCGCCGTCACGAACGATCACGCCGAGACGGCCGCCTTGTGCGAGCTGAGCGAACCACGCTTCGGGAACGATCTCCGCGGCGCCGTTGAGCATCATGACGTCGTAGGGCGCTTCGTCTTTCCATCCATCCACGGTCGCCGTCGACACGGTCTTCACGTTCGTTAGCCCACAACTTTCAAGCACTGCGCGCGCGGCAAACGACAACTCCGGATCGGGATCAAGCGCGATAACTTCCTTGCAGCACGCCGCCAGCACAGCCGCGCCGTATCCAGTTGCGCCAGCAATTTCGAGCGCGCGCTCGTTCGCTTGCGGCGCCAGCGCCTGAATGAGCTTGGAGAGGTCGCGGGCGCGCAGCAGGTTCCGGCCTGCGGCGACTTCGAGTTCGATGTCGGCGTAGGCCAGCGCCTTCTTGTGCGCGGGAGCGAAGCGCTCGCGCGCCAGCGTCCGCATGGCGTGCAGGACCCGGCCATCCGTCACGTCATTGGTGCGAACCTGGCTCTCGACCAACATGTCGCGGGCGCGCGCGAAATCCATGAACTTCTCTCCTTCGCCCCGGTTAAGCCGCCCCGGCCCGCCCCGCAAGCCGCCCTTTGCCGCAAGTCAGCGGCAGAGGCGATACGGGCCCATATCCAGGTGAAGGTGGTCAGCGTGGGCGGCGTTGTAGTCGGGGGAGAGCACGCCGCGGAAAACGTCGCAGCCGCCGTCCCGGACAGCGCGGAGGAACGCCGCATCCGCCTCGTCGCCCGTCCAGCCGCCGAGAATGCGGATCACCCTACCGTTCTCCAAACGGAAACCGGCAATGTCGATGGCGTTCGCATTGGCGTGCTCGCTGAGGCGCCCTTCGGCCCGCCCGTAAATGTTGCGGCACACATAGGTGCCGATCATCTCGATGCGAACGACTGGGCTCTCCAGCCATTGCGCAGCCGCAGGCGCAACGACCTCGCGTTCCCAGACATAAAGCGCAGCCGTCAGCGGACACGTCGCGCGCACCGCGCCGGAATACGGGTAGTGGCTTTCATCGAGCGTTACGGCGTTGGAGAAGCCACACTGGCCATCTGCGCCTTCGCGCCGATCCTCAATCGGCGTGACGACAATCCGCGAGGCGTCGAGCGCTGCCGCGCACGCCGGCGGGTCAGAGCGGATGCGATCGAACTGCATCGCCGTCGCCCAGCCGACCGGGCGTTCAAGGTCGAGCGACCTGAACGGCGACTGTTCCGGCGGAAGCTCACGCACCCATACGGCGCCGCGCCAGATCGCAAAGCTCAGCACAACCAACACCGCCGCAACGATCGCGGCCCGTTTCCACCAAGGCATCGCAGCTGATTTGGAGCGCAGCTGGCGCGCGGCAAGGCCCACAGTTCAAAGCGGGCTTAGCGGCAGATTTCGTAGCGGCCCATGTCGAAATGGAAGTGATCGCGATGGGCGCGGTTGTAGTCGGGCGAAAGCACGGCTTTGAAATGGTCGCAGGCGCCGTCGCGGATTTCGCGCAGGAAGGCCCGCTCTTCAGCCGTCCCACGCCAGCCGCGCTCAACCCTTAAGATTGTGCCGTCAGCCAGCGTGAAGCCGCCGATATCGACCGCATTGGCGCTGGCGTGCTCACTCATGCGCCCATCGGAGCGGCCCGCGATCGGCCGGCATTGATAAGACGCGCCGGCCAATTCGATCCGGGCCACCGCTTGACCGAGGTGCCGCTCAGCAGCCGGCGCCACCACATCGCGCTCCCAAAGCGCCAGCGCGGCGGCGGCGGCGCAGCTCGTCGCCACCGGCGCTGAATAAAGATGCGTCGATTGCGTGAGTTCGACGGCGTTCTGATACCCACAGCTTCCGGCGCGCACGTCCGGCACCCGCTCCGTCACGAACCCGGCGGAGGAAATGGCCTCACGGCACGCTGTCGTATCAGTCCGGAACGCCTCCAATCGCTCAGCACGCAGAGGCAACGGCATGAGATCGGCCTCTTCTGGCGGCGGCGCGCCGATCAAAAGCATCAGCATGATCAGCGCCAGCGCCGCCAAGGCGGACGCCGCCCAAATCCGGGCGCGCTCATGCTCCTCTTTCGAGGGCGGCGGGATAGAGCCGACGATCCGCATACGAATAAAGTGGGCGCGCCTTGACCGATTCCAGACTTCCCGACTAGGACAACCGCCCCGAAGCGCCTAGATCGGCGCTGCGGAATGAGGCCTCGTGGCGGAGTGGCTACGCAGAGGACTGCAAATCCTTGCACCCCGGTTCGATTCCGGGCGAGGCCTCCAACGTTTTCCACCGCAATCTCAACGCTATCGTAGGCTTCGTGAAGGAAGTCTTCCGCGTTTACGCTTCCTTTACCGGTTAGTGGGAAATTCACCTTGTCTTCCCTTGGAGACACCCCACCATACCCAACGCCTTCGAGGGCCCCGAAAGGGGCCCTCGCTTTCCTTTGGGACCAAGTTGTCCTTTGGGATGATGAAGTGGCCTAAAAAGGGATGCGCACTGGGTCTTTCCCCTTGGCGCCGAACTTGATAGGAAGCGCCCCGCATCGCGTTGCGACGCGGATGAGATGTTCCTCGGTAGCTCAGTGGTAGAGCAATCGACTGTTAATCGATTGGTCGTAGGTTCGAATCCTACCCGGGGAGCCATTCTCCTTTTCTTGTGTTTCTTGTGTTGGATTAAGTCTTAGCCCCGCGCCCTGAGAGGCTGCGGGGCTTTTTGTTTGTGCTCTACGGCCCGCCAACACCTACGAAGTCGGCCGCCGTGAGCACGAGGCCGGGCGCGAGCGAAGCGAACTGGATCGCAGCACCCGCTCCATCACCATCAGCGTCGTAGTAGAGCGCGCCCGTCGCAGCATCGTAGATAATGCGATCGTCGCTGTCGGTTGCGGATGCGCCTATTGCGAAAGCTCCGGATGCGAGCGCACCCAAGCCGATGCTCGCAAATACCGAGACATCGAGTTCAATCGTGTCCTCTGATGCATTGAAGTTGGCGATTGAATCCACGCCATCCAGCGCGGAAGCAAACACGAACACATCGGCGCCGGCGCCGCCAATCAGCGTATCAGCGCCCTCGCCACCATTCAGGCGATCCGCGCCATTGCCGCCCTCGAGATAGTCTTCGCCGCTGCCGCCCGAGATCGAGTCATTCCCGTCGCCACCGTAAAGCGTATCGTTGTCGACGCCGCCATCGAGAGTATCGTCGTTCTGACGCCCGTATAGCGTGTCGGCGCCACTGCCGCCGCTCAGCACGTCATTGTGATTGCCGCCATCGATCAGATCGGCGCCATCGCCGCCGATCGCCACATCGGCGCCGTCGCCGCCATAAAGCGCATCGTTATCAGAGCCGCCATCCAGCGTATCGTCGCCGACGCGGCCATAAAGCGTATCGGCGCCGCCGCCGCCGCTGGCGTTGTCGTTCTCGTTGCCGCCGTCGAGCAGGTCGGCGCCATCGCCACCATCGAGCGTGTCTGCGCCATTTGTGCCGAGCAGAACATCGTCACCGCCTTGGCCAGCAAGCGTATCGGCTCCAGCCAGGCCCGAAAGCGTGTTCGCTGCGTCGTTGCCTGTGATCGTGTTCGCGAGAATGTTGCCAGCGCCGCTGATGGCGCTGACGCCGCTCAAAGTCAGATTCTCGACACAGGCGCTGAGCGCAAACGTGACGCTTGCAATCACCGTGTCACTGCCTGACGCCGCGCTCTCGCCCACGACGTCGGCGGCGTGATCGACGTGGTAGACATCATCGCCCGCGCCGCCATACATGGCGTCCGCGCCGGCGCCGCCGTCCAGGGCATCGTTCCCCGCCCGACCATAAAGCACATCGTCGCCATCACCGCCGTTCAGTGCGTCATTGTGATTGCCGCCATCGAGGAAGTCCGCATCGGCGTCACCTGCGAGCGTGTCATCGCCGTCGCCGCCATGAAGCGCGTCGAGACCGGCGCCCGCGTTGATCGTATCATTGCCGGCGCGACCGTTCAGCAGGTCGTCACCTTCGATGCCTCTTAGCGAGTCGTTAGCGCTTCCACCCGACAGTGTAAACGCCTCGACGCGGAACGTCGTGAAGTTGAAGGTGATGCCCCACGATATCGTCATCTGGTAATAGAGGGGCGCGCTCGTCATCGTGATTGGCGCGGACAGCGCAGAGAGATCAAGCTGAAGGCGGTCAACGCCCTCGTACGCGTTCCAGGCCGACTGATAGTGCGTGTGGTCAGCTAAGACGAGGTCGTCGCCACTGCCGGTGTTGATGTCGAAAGCTTCGACATTGCGGACACTGGCGCCGTTAGCGAAGTAAACGCCGGTTTCGGTTGCCGCCTGCGCCGCCACAAAGACGATCGGCGCACTCAAGGTATGCATCGTTAAACTGAAGCGATCGCGCCCATCGCCGCCGTCGGCCCAATCGAATTCTCCGAGGTAGAGCACATCGTCGCCGGCTTCGCCGCGCATAACATCCGCGCCGGCCTGGCCTGGGATCACGTTGCCGCCTTCGCCTTCGATCACGTCGGCGCCATCGCCGCCCCAGAGCTGGTCCGCGCCGTCACCGCCAGATATCCGGTCATCGCCGACTCCGCCGTAAATCGTGTCGGCGCCGCCCATTCCGTGTAACGAGTCACTGCCCGCATTGCCGATCAGCGAGTCTACCAGCGCACCACCTCGGAATGCATCGTCTCCGGAGCCGCCCGTTGCGGTGAGCCATTCCACCTCGAACACTTCAATACCGGCCGCCATGCTCAGGTTGACGGTCACGCCAGCTGTATCGAGCGCGAAATCCGCGACGATCCCATCAACGCCCTCGCCTCCCCACCACCAACTCTGTCCCGTGACCACGGCGCTCAGCAGGAGCGTGTCATTGCCGGAGCCGGTATGAAGCTGGAAGCGCTCGACGTTTCTGATCACGCCGCCAGCGATCGACCAGCCAGTACTGCTCGCTGCAGCGGCAGGATCGATGATCAGGTCTGCGGTTTGATCTGAGAGATCGAAATCGATGAAGTCGGTCTGCAGGCCGCCATCAACACTATCGCCGGCCGCGACGTCGAAGCGATCATCGCCATTGCCGCCCAGCATCGTATCGTTGCCGCCGCCGCCGGTAATCCAATCGTTGCCGCTGCCGCCGGTGAGGACATTCGCTACGTCGTTTCCGATGATGCGATCATTGTGCGTGCCGCCGATCGCGTTCTCGATGACGACGCCATGCGCAATCGTAAAGCCGCCAAACACGCCGGTCGCGTAGGAAACGAAACCGCCGCCGCCCTCTTCATTGAGCAGCGTTGCAGCGTTGAGGTTGATCGTTGATGCGCCAAATTCAGCGAACGAAATCGTGTCGATGCCGCCCGTATCCCAGATTGTGCGATATGCGGCATCGGTGCTGCTTAGCGGCAATGCGTAGACGGTGTCTGTGGAATTGTACGTCGTGTTTGCGCCGTAGAGCCGCTGTAACATGGCAATATCGAGCGCCATCGGCCCGGCCGAAAATCCGTAATCGTAACTCGGCGCCAAGCCGTCGGGGCCAATCGGCCAACCATCATTGTATGACATGATGGTGAAAACGCCCTGGTTCAGAAGGAAATCGCCTACGTCTCCGAAGATCGTCGTGACGCCTTGCATCACTTGATTGTCACCGCCGTCGAGATGCGGGTGATCGAGGCCCAGGCCATGCAGCGCCTCATGGACGATCACCGAATAGCCCAAACCGCCAGGCTGCAGTCCCGCCGTGCTCCAGCCAGGCGCCGTGGGTGAAAACGCAATGTGCGCGCGGGTTGGCGTCGGCCAGGCTTCACCAAGAACACCCGCTGGCAGCGGCGTCAGCGCGAAGATGAATTCAGCATTCGCGGCGTTGGTGGTGCGTACAAACGTGACGTTGGTGACGTTCGAAATCGTCGCCAGCGCGCTCATCGCGGCGTTGATCTGACTAGCACTCCAACTCGCCGACGCCGCAGCCAACGGTCCGAACTGCTGACCTGATGAGGCGAAGTACACTTCGATTGTGGTCGTGGCGAACGTCAAACCCAGATCCAACGTATCGACAGGGTCTTGCGGCGCACCGGTCGAAACACTGAGCGTATAGTCGCCGATCTCACTGCCAGCGGCGCCGGCCGAAATATAGTACGTACCGCTGAACGTCGCCGTGTAATGCATTTCTGCGTTTGCGCCGACGCCGCCGTCGTCATCGACCGAAAGCAACGAACCGAACGATGTATTCACGCGCAGAAACGGATCCGCCAAGGGTGTGCCGCCGCTCCCCGTCAGTGAGAACACATAGCTCTCACCAGCAACAAGCGTGACGCGGAACCAGTCCTGATCGCCTGCGCTGCCAATCGTGCTCGAGATTGGGTCGCCGTTGACAGTGATGACCGCCGTCGTGGACGTACCGGCCGCAATGTCCTCTTCCTCGGCTTGGGCAACGACAACACCCGGAGCAAACGCATCCTGCGGTTCGCCCCGTTCCAGCACATGCTCGCCAAATCTCAACGCCCGCGTCATTCACGCCCCCAATTCTGCAATCGTGAATAGCAGCGGCGTCCCCCGCCGGGAAGCGCGAGAAGCGGCTGGAACTCGTCCTCACGGCCCTCGACAAACCCAATACCAATCCGCCAAGACGTTCGCGGGAGGACGATTTGCACGACGTCATCATCATCGGCGCTGGCCATAACGGCCTGACTTGTGCGGCTTATTTGGCCGAGGCGGGTCTCAAAGTGCTCGTGCTTGAGCGGCGCGACGTTGTGGGCGGCGCAGCGGTAACGGAGGAGTTCCATCCAGGCTTCCGTAACTCGGTCGCGAGTTACACGGTCTCGCTGCTCAATCCGAAAGTGATCTCCGATCTCGATCTGCACAGGCACGGGCTGAAGATCGTCGAGCGTAAAGTCTCGAACTTTCTGCCGCTGCCTGACGGCGGCTATTTCATGTCCGCGCCTGGCGTCACGCAGGCGCAAGTGGCGCGCTTTTCCAATCACGACGCGATGCGTTTGCCCGAATATGAGCGCCGGCTTGAGGTGATCGCCGATGTGGTGCGCGCGCTCCTGCTTGAGCAACCGCCGAACTTGACGGAACGCGGCATCGTCGGCGCGATCGAGGAAGGCTTGCGCGCAGCACAGCTCGCGGGGCGTTTGAACAAACTCGATCTCACGGCCAAGCGCGATCTGCTCGATCTCTTCACTAAATCCGCCGGCGAGTGGCTCGACGTTTGGTTCGAGAGCGCGCCGGTCAAAGCGCTGTTCGGCTTCGACTCTGTCGTCGGCAATTTCGCCAGCCCCTACACGCCGGGCTCCGCTTACGTGTTGTTGCATCACGTCTTCGGCGAGGTGAACGGCAAGAAGGGGCTTTGGGGTCACGCCATTGGCGGCATGGGCGCGATCACGCAAGCGATGGCGGCGTGCTGCCGTGAGCGCGGCGTTGAGATCCGCACCGGCGTTGGTGTAAAAGAGCTGATCGTCGAACGCGAAGCGCGGCGCGCGGGCGGTGTCGTGATGGAAGAGACGCCGATCGCGCGGGGCGTCATCACTGAGACCGGCGAGAGCTTCCGCGCGAAGACGGTGATCTCCAATCTCAATCCGAAGCTCCTCTTCGGTCGCATCACGCCGCAAGACGCCCTGCCCGAAGATTTCCGCGAACGCATTACGCGCTACAAGGTCGGCTCCGGCACGTTCCGTATGAACGTCGCGCTGTCGGAGCTGCCGCGCTTCACCTGCAAACCGGAACCGGGCGATCACCTCACCGCGGGCATCATCATAGCCCCCTCGCTTCAGTACATGGAGCGCGCCTACGACGATGCGCGTCAGCACGGCTGGTCACGCGAACCGATCGTCGAAATGCTCATCCCGTCGACGCTCGACGATACGCTGGCGCCGCCAGGCAAGCACGTTGCGTCGCTCTTCTGCCAGCACGTTCAACCGGAACTTTCCGGCGGACGCTCGTGGGATGATCACAAGGACGAGGTTGCTGATCTCATGATCGCGACTGTCGACAAACACGCGCCGGGATTTGCGAAAAGCGTGCTTGGCCGCCAAGTGCTTTCGCCGCTCGATCTCGAACGCACGTTCGGCCTGGTCGGCGGCGACATCATGCACGGGGCGCTATCGCTCGACCAATTGTTCAGCGCGCGCCCGGTACTGGGGCATGGCGATTACCGGACGCCAATTGCTGGGCTCTACATGTGCGGCTCAGGGACACATCCTGGCGGCGGCGTCACTGGCGCGCCTGGGCATAACGCGGCGCAGGTCGTGAAGAAGGATTTGGGACGGTGAGCTACTCCGCCGCGATTTGCGGCTCCTCTGCTTGGCGCTTCCAGAGATCGGCATAGAGCCCATCACGCGCGATCAGCGCCGCGTGCGTGCCGCGCTCGACGATGCGGCCTGCTTCTAGCACCACGATCTGATCGGCGTTGGCGATGGTTGAGAGGCGGTGCGCAACGACAATCGTCGTACGTCCGCGCGACGCCTCTTCCAGAGCACTCTGCACCTCATCCTCAGTGACGCTATCGAGCGACGAGGTCGCCTCATCGAGAATGAGGATGGCCGGGTCCTTCAGCACGACGCGCGCTATCCCCACGCGCTGCTTCTCACCGCCGCTCAATTTCAGCCCGCGCTCGCCCACGCGCGTGTCCCAGCCTTGCGGCAGGTTTTCGATGAACGTGAGCAGCTGCGCACGCGCCGCCGCTTGGTCGAGCTCGGCTTGCGTCGCTTCCGGCTTGCCGTAGGCAATGTTGTAGCGGATCGTGTCGTTGAACAGGACGACGTCCTGCGGCACCAAGCCAAGCGCTGAGCGCAGGCTGGCTTGCGTCACGGTGCGCAAATCCTGCCCATCGATCAGCACACGGCCTGCGGCCGGATCGTAGAATCGGAAGAGCAGTTTCAGCACCGTCGACTTACCAGCGCCGGAGGGGCCCACCATCGCGGTCGTTTGGCCTGCGGGCGCGGTGAACGATACCGCGTCCAGGCCCACATCGCGGCCTTCGTGCGCGAAACCGACATTCTCGAACACGACCTCGCCGCGCGCCGGCTTCAGCGCCGTAGCGCCCGGCGCATCCGCCACGTCAGGCGGCTCGTCCAGGAGCGTGAACATCTTCTCCATATCGATCGAGGTCTGTTTGATCTCGCGATAGGCAAAGCCCAGAATGTTCAGCGGCGCGTAGAGGTTCGTCATGATGAGGATGACGGCGGTGATGTCGCCCGGCCCCATCGGACCGCTCGCCACCAAATATCCCGCCGCGATCACCATGCCGACCAAACCGACATTCATGATCAAAGTCTGCAGCACGTTCAAAAGAACGAGCGAGGTGTTTGAGCGCACAGCGGCGTTCGCGTACGACGCCAGCGCGCGATCATAACGCTCGCTCTCGCGTTGCTCGGCAGCGAAGCTCTTCACGGTTTCGAAGTTGAGCAGCGAATCCACGGCCCGGCCCGCCGCTTCGCTGTCGGCTTCGTTCATCTCGCGCCGATGCTTCAAGCGCCACTCGGTCACGCCAAACGTGATCCAGGCATAAATGAACACGGTCGCGCCAGCGATCAGCGCGAACTGCCAACCATAGCGCACACCAAGCACCGCAGCCGCGAGCACTAACTCGATCAGCGTCGGCGCGATGTTGAACGCCAGGAACCGCAGCAGAAAATCGATGGCGCGAACGCCGCGTTCGATCGTGCGATAAACCGAGCCCGTGCGCTTCGACTGATGGAACCGCACGGAGAGCCGGTGAACGTGTGAAAAGACGTTCGTGCCGGCGCGCCGCTGCGCCTCTTCACTCACGGGCTGAAAGATCGCATCGCGAATTTGCGGACCCGCGGTTGAGGCAAAACGAAGTGCTGCCCAAAAGCCGGCCATGCCCAGGAAAAGCGGCAACGCGCCAGAGGCGTCGCCCGCGCTCAGGGCGTTTATCCCATCCGCCAGCACAAGCGGCGAAAACACCGCCAACACTTTGCCGAGCAGGGTCAAAACAAAGGCAACGACGATGCGCGCACGCACGCCACGCCCGGTGAGACCCCCAATGAGGCTCATCAGCCGGCCAATTGTCCGGAGCATTGGCGGCGATGGATCCGCAGCGGGCTCTGCCGCCGCAACCGTCCTGCCTTCACCACGCGCCATCTTGGATAATCCTCGCAAGAGCACTTAGAGGCGGGGAAATGCCCGTGCAATGGCGCCGGGCCAACCAACCGCACCGGCCATGACCGCGGTTAGCGGTCATCAGATTTGAACCAGACATTAACGCCAAGACTTTAACCTCCCCAGGATTCCACGGGGCGACTCATGAGCTTCGGCAAAAGACCATCGACCGCCTCTGCTCAGGCTGCTGCGGCGGCGCCGCCGCCGGCTGGCGGTGATCCGCATGACCGGCGCAAAGTGTTTCCCGATGCGGTGTGGCAGGGCCAATCAGGCGCGATGCTGCGTGAGCTTGGTTTCTCGCCCACTGACGAAAGCAACCTCGTCCCGAACGCGTCATCGATCAACGCCAGGCTCGAAAATGGCAAACGCCGGATTGACGAGCGGCTAGCGGCCGCACAATCGAACGCGCAAGCGAAAATGCCCGGCGCGCAGCTGCGGCCGTTCTTCCTCATCCCCGATCCCATCTGGAACGGCGAAAGCGGCACGTTCCTGATGACGTCTCTGGATCTCTACCCTTACGATGACTGGAACGTCGTCTTCCTGGCCGGGGACGAGCGCACCGCGATCGTCATGGACATCGCGCTTCACCCAAACGGCAACGTGCCCGCATTCGTAACGGCTGCGGAAAAGTTCATGATCACCGCCCGGGCCGCAATGAAGCGTACGACCGAGGAAGCCGAACTCACCGCCAATTTCGCCGCCTTCGCAGATGCGCGGGAAGACGTGCAGCTCCGTGTTAAGGGCCTCGCCATGTCGTTCGCGCGGAGCCTTATTGAAGCGTGGGAGAAGCAAAAGGACCCGCACGCCCGTTCGCCTTTCGCGACGGATGAGCCGGTTCAGGCAATGCCAGCCCGTGACGAAGAGCCGACCGGCTTTCAGGCCATCGTGGACGAGATGAGAGAAGAGGCGGAAAACCAGGCAAAGGATGCCGTTTTCTCCGCCGCGCGCTCCGCCTTTGGCGCCTTGATGCGCCGCGGTGAGTAGCGCCTCGTAAGAAAGCCTGGGCCCGCTAGACTATAGCGGTCATGAGGCCCAATCCCGATCAGGACGCGCGCTACCTCGACGCCGCCGCCACGTACGGCGCTGCCATGCAGCGTTTGGCGCGGGCGAGCGAGGCGAACGCGGAACGCCGCCGCGATCTGCTGCAAGATATGCACGTCGCGCTCTGGCGAAGCCTCGCTGCGTTTGACGGCCGCTGCTCGATGCGCACGTGGGTTTATCGCGTCTCGCACAACGTGGCCGCTTCACACATTGATCGCGAGCGGCGCGGGCGCGTCGGCGCTACGCCGATCGAAGACATCGAACATCTGCCCGATCTGCGCAGCTTGAGTGCCGATGTCGAGAAAAGCGACGCAATCGAGAAGCTCAACGCGCTCATCCGCAAGCTTCCCGCTGCCGACCGGCAAGTGCTGACGCTCTACCTCGAAGAGCTGGACGCCGCCGCAATCGCTGAGATCACCGGCCTCACACCCGGCGCTGTCGCCACCCGCATTTCGCGCCTCAAGGCGCAACTCGCCAAATCCTTTCATGAGACCGCCCCAAGTGAATCCAATGTCTGACCGCGATCCCCTTCAATCCCTCTGGACCAATCAACCACAGGAGCCTTTCACCATGTCGCTTGCCGAAATTCACACGCACGCCGCACGGTTTCAAACGCGCATCCGTTGGCGTAACGCTGCCGAGTACATTGCCGCTGCTCTAGTGGTGGTGGCGTTTGGCTGGATGGCGTTCACTGTGCCAGAGCCAATGGTGCAGGCCGGCGCCGCCCTGATCGTCGCTGGCGCACTCTATGTGTGCTGGAAGCTCAACGAACTCGGGCGCGCGGCGACGAAGGCTGAATTGGATCAAGCCTCGAGCCTTGCCGATTTCCACCGCGCTGAACTCACGCGCCAGCGCGCGGCGTTGAGCACGGTGTGGCGCTGGTATCTTGGACCGTTTGTACCCGGCTTGCTCGTGTTCTTGGCCGGCGTGGCGTTTGCACCGGAGTTAGAGGCGCCCTTCGCCGCCCGGTTCAGCATCTTCGCCACCGGCGTGGGTTTCACGGGCGTGATTTTCGCGGCCGTGGGCTGGCTCAACGCGTTAGCGGTGAAGCGACTTGATCGCGAGATCGCAGCGCTTGATCAGGCGCGCTGATCTCTGAGGACGCCAGACACCAACACGGGGATGAGGTATCCTGCCATCAAAACCGTGTTGGACCCGGCATTGAGAGTAAGGCCCGTCACGATCGAAATCGCGCTGTCCACCACGTACCAAACCACGAGTGCAATGGTGAGCTTCCGCCACATCGGCGCGCCCAACGTCTTCGCTGCATCGATCAATGCCATCATCGTCAGGCCCCAGCCCAACGTAAGCGCGCCTTGCAGACCAATGCCGAAGCGAACGATCGGTTGGTCAAGCGCCTCTGGCGGGACAGAGCCGCCACTAAACAACGAGAGCACGAGGCGCACGCCGCCATCGAGCGCGGGCACGGCGGCCAACGCAAGAAAAGCGCCGAACGCTAAAACCACGGCGCACCACACATTGAGCCAACCGGTCCAGAATTTACTCATCACGCACACTCCTTGCGCTGAGAGTAGTTGAGACGGTCACGCAAGCAATTACCTCCGCGGTAAAGCTAAGCCGCCTCGCCCATCAACCGCTTGCGCGCACGCTCTTCGCCGATGAGAGGGAAGAGCGCGGCCATTTCCGGACCGTGATCCATGCCGGTGAGCGCTTGGCGGAGCGGCATGAAGAGCGCTTTGCCCTTTGCGCCGGTCTTTTCCTTCACGGCATTGGTGAAGGCTTGCCACGAGGTTGCATCGTAGGCGCCTTTTGGCAGCAACTCGGCGGCCGTCGCAGCGAAGCTCGTGTCAGCGATCACCGGCGTGATCGGGCCATCGACGATCTGCGCATACTCTTTCACGTCCGGCAGCAGGGTGAGATTGGCGCGCACGGCAAGCCAGAAGGCTTCGCCTTTGTCCGCGTCCAGCTTCGCCAAGCGATCCTTTACCGCCGCATACTCCAACTGGTGCACGACAGCGGCATTGACGCGCTTCAACTCTTCCGGATCAAACCGCGCTGGCGCGCGGCCGATTTTCTCGAACGCAAACTCCTCGGCGAGCGCATCGAGCGTGAGCCGCGCTTCAACCGGATCAGAAGTACCGATCTTGGCCAGGTGCGAGAGTAACGCCATCGGCTCATAGCCTTCGACGCCGAGCTCACCCACGCCAAGTGAACCAATCCGCTTCGAAAGTGCCGCGCCATCGGCGCCGACGAGCAGTGGGAAGTGCCCGAACGCCGGCACGTCGCCGCCGAGCGCTTCGAAGATTTCGATCTGCACGCCGGAATTGGTGACGTGATCTTCGCCACGCACGATGTGCGTAATCTTGAAATCGATATCGTCGACGACGCTGGGCAGCGTGTAGAGGAACGCGCCATCTTCGCGGATCAGCACCGGATCGCTGAGCGAGGCCGTGTCGATCGATTGCGGCCCGCGGACCAGATCGACCCAATCCTTGCGCGCGCCCGAGAGCTTGAAACGCCAGTGCGGCTTACGGCCCGCGGCTTCGAACTGCGCGCGTTCGGCGTCTGTCAGTTTGAGCGCAGCACGATCATAGACGGGCGGCTTACCCGTCGCCTGCGCGATCTTGCGCTTACGATCGAGTTCATCCTCCGTCTCGTAAGCCGGATACAAAAGCCCGGCGTCCTTCAGCTTCTGCGCCGCCTTCTCATAGACGTCGAACCGCGCCGACTGATTGGCGCGTTCATTCCACGGCAGGCCGAGCCAACGCAGATCGTCCTCGATCGCTTGCTCGTATTCTTTGGTCGAGCGCGCGAGATCCGTGTCGTCGATACGCAGCAGCACCTGCCCACCCTGACGCAGCGCGAACAGCCAGTTCATGAGCGCGGTGCGCACATTGCCGACATGGATGCGGCCCGTCGGTGACGGCGCGAAGCGGAGGCGGATGGACATAAGGTTAGTTTCTTCTGTTGGAAGCGCCGGGTTATGGAGCGCCCCGGGCGGGGCTGTCCAGCGCCGGAGGCGCAAAGCTGGCCACCGGGGCAAACCTTCCACAGCCCGCGTTTTTCGCTATGGTCGCGCCCCAATCGACGATAGGGAGCGAACAAATGCCAACCACGGCGCGCGAAGTCCGTTTGAAGAGCCGCCCGGTCGGCATGCCGGAGGCCTCGAATTTTGAGGTCGCGACGGTGCAGGTCCCTGATCCTGGCCCGGGTGAAGTGCTGGTTCGCAATTCCTGGATGTCGGTCGATCCCTACATGCGCGGCCGCATGTATGACCGCCCGAGCTACGTGCCGCCGTTCGCACTGGGCGAAGCCCTGCAAGGCGGCGCTGTCGGCACGGTAGTGAAGTCCAACGATCCCAAGTTCGCCGAGGGCGATCTGGTCGACAGCATGTTCGGCTGGCGCGAAGCGTTCGTCGCTCCGGCGGCCGCACTCAACAAACTGCCGCAAACGGGCGTGCCGGCGCAGGCGTTTCTCGGCGTGCTCGGCATGCCAGGCATGACGGCCTATTCCAGCTTCCATCGCATCGGCGAACCCAAGGCCGGCGATGTCGTTCTCGTTTCCGCCGCTGGCGGCGCAGTAGGCGCGACCGTGTGCCAGATCGCGAAGATCCGCGGCTGCACCGTCGTTGCGATGGCGGGCTCCGACAGCAAGCTCGATTGGCTGCGCACGCGCGGCGTTGATGCAGGCATCAATTACAAGGTCGGCAATCTGCTCGAGAACGTCCGCGCAGCGGCGCCGAAAGGCATCGACATTTATTTCGACAATGTCGGCGGCGAGCATCTCGAAGTCGCGCTCGAAGCAGCGCGTCCTTTCGCACGCTTCATCGAATGCGGCATGATCTCGATCTACAACGCCAAGGAGCCGCCGGCGGCGCCGCGGAACATGGCCTACATTGTCGGCAAACGCATCAAGATGCAGGGCTTCATCGTATCGGACTTCATCGACATGCGCGATCAGTTCTTCGCTGAGATGGGCCAGTGGGTGAAGGAAGGCCGCGTCAAATGGGAAGAGACGGTCGAGAACGGCGTCGACCGGGCGCCGCAAGCTTTCCTCAACCTCTTCACCGGAGCCAATACCGGCAAGATGTTGGTGAAACTGGACTAGAACCCGCTTCGTGATCCTCCAGCGCTCCGCGGTCGATCACGGCGGAGCGCAAACGATCAAGCACGAAGAAGATCATGCAGCAGAGACTGTTCCAAGCCTATGTCATGGTGGACTGGAGCGCCGCGGCGAAGCCGACGACGGGACCTGACTCCATCTGGATCGGCGTGCTGAAGCGCAATGTGCGCTTTCAGATGGCGTTTGAATCCCACAATCCGCCAACACGCGCAGCGGCCGAACAGCAACTCAATGCGATCCTCGATGATTTGAAGCGCAAGCGCGAGCGTGCGCTGGTTGGCTTCGACTTTCCGCTGAGCTTTCCGCGCGGCACGGCAGCGGCATTGAAGCTGCCCGGCGAACCGTGGAAGGCGCTGCTCGACTTCGTGGCGAAAGAGACGAAGGACAAGCCGGACAACACCAACAACCGTTTCCAAGTCGGCGCGAAGATGAACCGGCTGATGACGGGCGAAGCCTTCCCGTTCTGGGGCGCCCCAGCACGCGACGAGCAAACGATGCTCTCGGCGAAGCGCGTCCGCGAGCATGGACCGGATGACTTGCCGGAGTTCCGCTTGACCGAAGACGCCATCAAGGGCCCCTCTTCGATCTGGAAGCTCTATTATCAAGGCTCCGTTGGCGGCCAAGCGCTGACCGGTTTGCCGATCATCAAGCGCTTGCGCGATCCGCGACAGGTGAAGCTCTGGCCGTTCGAAACAGGCTGGAAGCCGCTCACCCCTGCTGACCTCGAAGACACGGACGCCGTGTTCACCGAAATCTATCCGTCGCTCTTCGCCACCAAGCCGAATGCGGGCGAGATCAAGGACCAGGCGCAGGTGCGCGGCGCGTGCGAACGCTTCGCGGCGCTCGACGAGAAAGGCCAGCTCGGCGCGCTGTTCGGGCCTGCGAAGGATGATCCCCGCCGCGAGGCGGTTGAGCGCGAAGAAGGCTGGATCTTGGGCGTGAACGCCTAGGCGGCGTCAGTTGGTTTCGGCAGTTTGCGCGCCAGCGCCCACCAGCGCAGCAACAGCACCGCGGCGCTCAACACGCTTGCCCAAAAGATTGCGAACAACAGGCCCGCAACGCCCATGCCCTGATGCTCGGCCAGCCAGAAGCCGAGCACGGGCATGACCACGGCATAGGCCGCGATGTGACTGAACGTCGGAAACCAATTGTCGCCGCGCGCACGCAAGACAGAGGCGATCACGACTTGCGCGCCGTCAGGATGGAGGACGAGCGCGGCCACCCACATGAGTGACGCCACCAAGCCTGCAATCGCGAGATCGGCGGTATAGCCGCGCCCGATGGGCTCCGCGAAGACAAGGATCGCCACCGCAGCAACGATCATCACAACCGCATTTATCCCTATGCCGGTCCAGCCGGCCCGTGCTGCATCTTGCGGCGCTTGCCGTCCGATCGCTTCTGACACCAGCACCGCACTCGCAGCACCCACGCCCAGCGCTACCATGAACACAAGCGCCATGATGTTGAGCACGATCTGATAGGCCGAAACAAAGTCCGCGCCTAAGCGGCCGGCGATCACCGTCATCGCAGAAAACGCGCCCGCTTCGACCGCTTGGCTCACAGCCGCCGCAATGCCGACGCCCAGCAAAGCGCGGTAGCTCGGCCCAACAGCGTTCTTGGCGCCCACGCCATAGTGCTTGCGATCGCGCAGCAGCACGTAAATCCAAAGCAGAATGACGCCCGCGAGAAACACGCGCGCGCCGACTGTCGCCCATGCCGAACCCACAGCGCCGTACTCGGGCACCCACCACAAGTTAAGCGCCAAGTTCACCGCATTTGCGGCCCACATGATGCCAGTGCTGATGCCCGGTTTCTTGATCGCTTCCAGAAAGAATGTGCCGGCCACATAAAGCAGATGCAGCGGGATCGAGATGGCGAAGATCGCCATGATCGTGGTCGATGGCCCAGCGAGTTCCTCGCTGATGCCGAATGTCGTGAAGAGCCTCTCGCCGCCGAGCCACATGAGGCCAGCTGAGATAAGCCCCGCGATCAAGCCCAGCACCAAACCGCGCCGCAGCGCGACACCTGCGCCCTGCGGATTGCCTTCACCAAGCGAACGCGCAGCGAGCACTTGCACGCCCTGCAGCAAACCAATCGCCGCAACCAGAAACACTGCCGTCGGCGCCCAGCCCAGCGCTTGATACGGCAACTCATCCGCCGCCAATTGCCCGACGACGATCACGTCGACGAGACCCATGCCGATAATGCCCAGACGCGCGAGCGCTACGGGACCGGCGAGGCGCAAAACGTCGCGCACGTAGGAGCGTGAGGCGGTCATGGGGCCGCGCCTCTTAGCGGAGCGAAACGAGTCGGTCGAGCCTTAGGCGGCGGGCGGCCGGTCCGCGGGTCGCAACGCGCGGTAAAGATTGGCCGAAAGCGCCGCCTCGAGTGCGGAAAAGAAGCCGACATGGAAGAAGATCGCGAAGGCATAGATCAACGCAAAACCCACGCGATTGCTTTGGCTGTACGCGACAAGCCCCGGCACGTCAGACGGCGCTCCGAGCCCGATTGCCGCGAGCGATTGCAGCGCGCCAGTGAACAGCAAGGCTGGCAGAAGCAATACGATCCGCGACAGCGCGATGCGCACGAATGAACCACGCGTCAGCCGCCAGCTATCGAACACCACGACACGCTGCCGTTCCACGCTGGCGGGCGCAGCAAAATAGAAGCGCGTGGTGAGCACAAACAGAAGCACCAAACCGGCCATAAGAAACCAGAAGAGCACATCGGGCTGGGCGGCCGCTGCGCGATCCATGATCGCTCGCACCGCTTCCTGATTTTCTCCCGCCGCCTGCACCTCAGGGCCATAAGGCGCGATCAGCACGCTCATCGCGACAAACATCACCATGATCATGACGATCGCGGCGAAGAACACGATGATGCCCATGCCGAGCACGAGACGACCGGCGTGACCCGGCAGTCCTTGGCGCGGATTCGCGGCGCCGAGCGCAGCGCCAGTAAAGATCGCGTAGGCGGCGGCGAAGCCACCGAACACGACAACCATCCAGATCAGCGAGGGCCCAGTCAGCAGCATCGCCACGAGCTGCGCTAACGCCAGCACACCCGCCGTCGCACCAATCAATTGCCAGCGATCGCGCACGAAACGGAGCGCGGCGCCAATGCTGTCGCGGGCGGGCGTGGGCGGTGTAGGTGCGGTAGCCATGCGCCCCTATCGCACACGGCCTCACGGCGCGCGAGGCTTGAAGCGGCGCCCCGGGCGCGGCATGTGATCGCCCATGAAACCTGTACATGTTGTCGGCGGCGGTATGGCCGGATCGGAAGCGGCATGGGCGCTGGCGAACGCGGGCGTCCCGGTGGTGCTGCACGAAATGCGGCCCGTGGTGAAAACCGAGGCGCACCATACGGAAAAATTCGCGGAACTGGTCTGCTCCAACTCGTTCCGCTCCGACGACTGGCGCGGCAACGCCGTGGGCCTGCTGCATGAAGAAATGCGCCGCTTGGGGTCACTCGTCATGGCGAGCGCCGAACCGGCGCAAGTCCCGGCGGGGAGCGCACTCGCGGTCGATCGCGATGTGTTCAGCGATGCGGTGACAGCGGCGCTGACGGCGCATCCGCTGATCGAAGTGCGCCGCGAAGAGGTCAAGGCGCTGGATGCGCTGCTGACCGATGCCGATGAGAAGGTTATCTTCTCCACCGGCCCGCTCACCTCGCCTGCACTGGCGGACTCGATCCGCACTCTAACCGGCGAAGACAGCCTCGCTTTCTTCGACGCCATCGCACCGATCGTTCACGCCGACTCGATCAATTTCGACATCGCCTGGAAGCAATCGCGCTACGACAAAGAAGGTCCCGGCGGCGACAAAGCCGCCTACGTCAACTGCCCGATGGATAAGGCGCAGTACGAAGCCTTCATCGCCGCACTCAATGCCGGCGCGAAAACCGAGTTCAAGGAGTGGGAAAAGAACACGCCTTACTTCGAAGGCTGTCTGCCGATCGAGGTCATGGCGGAGCGCGGGCCGGAGACTTTGCGCTTCGGGCCGATGAAGCCTGTGGGCCTCATGGATGCGCGCGTCGGCACGCGGCCCTACGCCGTCGTGCAACTGCGTCAGGACAACAAGCTCGGCACCTTGTTCAACATTGTCGGCTTTCAGACGAAGCTGAAATACGGCGCGCAAGAACAAATCTTCCGCATGATTCCAGGCTTGGAAAACGCGCGCTTCGCCCGTCTCGGCGGCATTCACCGCAACACGTTTTTGAATTCACCGAAGCTGTTGGATTCAACGCTGCGGCTAAAGGCCGAACCGCGCGTGCGCTTTGCGGGGCAAGTCACCGGCGTTGAGGGCTACGTCGAGAGTGCTGCGATGGGCATGATGGCTGGGCGCTTCGCAGCAGCAGAGCGCTTGGGCCGCCCGATTGAACCACCACCACACACAACGGCGTTCGGCGCCCTGCTCGCGCACGTCACCGGCGGCCACATCACAGATGGCAAAAACTCATTCCAGCCGATGAACGTGAACTTCGGCCTCTTCCCCGAAATCGCAGCGCCCACACACGGGCCCGACGGCAAGAAACTCAAAGGCGAAGAACGCGGCCGCGCAAAGAAGCTCGCGATGGCCGAGCGCGCGCTTGGGGATCTTCGAGGCTGGCTAGCACAGACGGATTAAATCAGGCTTTGCCAGCGTTCGCGCGCTTGAAAGCGAGCGCTTTGTTTTGGCTGGCTTGCCACTTGCGCCAAGTTTCCATGTCAGGAAACGGATCGTTGGCCCAATCGGGCGCTTCGACGCCTGCGGCCGCGTAGTCAGCGGCAGTTAATGCATCACGCTCGACGTCTTCCGCATTGCCGTTGAGGCGCGCGCCGCTGGCCGGCTCTGCCGCAGATGGTTGTGACGCGCCATCATCTGCAATGACGGGCGGCGGCAGGTTTGGGTCTTCAACCATACTGGAAGCTCTCGCGCGGACCGGCATGGCCCAAAAACCACATGGCGCGGATCGACATCATTACAAGGGGCCGTGGGCAAGCAAGATCGATGCTCGTGATCAGCTAATCACGATATCCCCAGCAGCCTCCGCGCGATGACGGTCTAGCGCCGCAACAAAGCCCGCTTCGAGAGAGCGCGTAAACTTTTCGGCATCGAACAACCGCCCGTCCCCGCCCGCTTGCACACGCGCCCGCAAGCTTGCGGCGCGTGCAGGATCGAGCGCCAAAGCAACAGCGAGTTCCTCGTATGCGTCTGGCGTTTCCGTGATGAGTTCGGGGACACCCACCGCATTCAGCAAGCTCACGCCCATGCGGCTCGCGAACGCGCGCCCGCCAAGCGTTAACACCGGCACCCCCGCGCGCAGCGCGCTGCTTGTCGTGACGCCGCCATTGTATGGAAATGTATCCAGCATGAGATCCGCCGCACGCTGACGAGCAAGGTGCTCTGAACGCTCCGCGCCGCCCGTGAAAACGATGCGCTCCGGCCCAATTCCCTGCCGCTCCGCTTCCGCTGCAAGATTGCGCCGCGCGACAGCGTTCGGAACGTAAAGCCAAAGAACGCTCCCTGCCGCACGCTTCAGAATGCGCATCCAAACCGCAAACAATTCGGGCGTGATCTTGAAGGGGCTATTGAACGACCCAAACACGAACGCATCCGACGGCAAACCATGCAGTGCGCGCTCCTCAGCCGAAGCTAAGGGTTCGGGCTCTGTGTTGCATTGATAGACAGGCAAGTGCAGCAGCCGTTCGGCATAGGCGCTGCGATGCTCCGGCGGCACGAGATGCTTGTCGACGATGATGTAGTCGGCGAACGCTGCGCCCATCGTCCCGACATAGCCGATATAGTTCATCTGCACCGGCGCGGCGCGCGCGGCAAAAATCGCAGTTCTCGCGCCGTTACTGTAGCCATTGAGATCGATCGCGATATCGATGCCATCAGCACGCGCGCGCGCGGCGATCTGCTCAGGCGTCATCGCCCGGCAATCAACGAACTGGTCCACGGCTTGACGGACCCGATCGGTATACTCGTCCACCCGCGCGCCGATTGCGTAAGCGTACACTTCGAACACAGAGCGATCATGCGCAGCAAACGGCGCCATCATCAGATGCGCGACAGGATGATCGCTAAAGTCCGAAGAGAAATAGCCGAGCTTGATCCGAGACGACGGATCACGCGCCTTCAAGGGCGTGCTGATCGGCGCGGGCCGCAGGCTCTGCGCATAGGCCTCGGCTGCTTTGCGCTGCAATGACGGCGCGTCTGTGAGAGCCAACATCACAAACGGATACGCCGCTCGCTCGCCCGCCCCAGTGCGCGCCAGGATGCGCGACGCCAATTCATCGCGGCCATGCCAATCACACAGCATCGCCTTGGCGTGAAGAAGGTTGCCCGCAACCTCAGCACCGGATGGGTTAAGCTCAAATTCGCGGCCATAATCGCGCGCCGCGCTCTCAAGATCGCCAGCCTGAGTGAGCAAGTTCGCACGCAAATGATGCGCGCCCTTGATCGAGGGATCGAGCGATAGGGCGCGCGAGACATCCGCCAGCGCCTCATCGCGTCGATACATCTGCGACAGAGCCGCGGCGCGGTAGAAATGGCCGGAAGCATCATTGGGCGCACGCGCGAGCGCTGCATCGAGACTGGCGATGGCCTCCTCAGTTTTGCCTTGCGCCAAAAGCGCTCGGCCAACACCAATGGCGCCGCGCGAGTCAGCCGCATTGGTTTGCTGCGCCGCCTCGAAGGCCTGTAACGCATCGTCATTACGGTTGAGCTCTAGTAGAGCGTAGCCGCGAAAAATCATCGCGCCGAGATAAGCGGGCCGCAAGGCAAGCGCCTTGTCGCAACTCGCGAGCGCTTCTTCAGCCCGTCCCAATTCGCGCAGCGTGTTGCCGCGATTGGCATGTGCTTCCGGCATGGACGGCGCGGCGGCAATTGCACGATCGAAAGCGGCAAGCGCATCCTTATGGCGCTTCAGCATCTGCAACGCCGCTCCGCGATTGCAGTGCGCCAACGCATTGTGCGTTTGTTGCGCCAGTGCAGCGTCAAAGTGCGACAGCGCTTTTTCTGCCCTGCCGGTTTCGAGCAGCAGATTGGCGTAACCCAGGTGCGCATCCCCAAGCTTTGCATCCAGGGTAAGCGCGCGTTCGAAAGCCGCTGTGGCATCAGCTGGACGGCCCGCGCGGCGCCAGGCGAGGCCGAGATTGGCGAACGCTTGAGCCAAGTTCGGTTTGAGCTGAACCGCGCGCTGCAACAGTTGCAGAGCAGTTTCGATTTGACCCGCTTGCGTAAGCGCTCCACCCGCGAGCGTCAGCGCCTCGACGTGGTTCGGATCCGCCGCGAGCGCCCGTTGATAAAGCGGCAGCGCCTCGTTCAACCGGCCTTGGGCGTGCAGCGCCGCCGCCTGACGAACCAATTGATCGGCGCTCATCGGACCGCCTAGATCAGCCCGCCCAGCGGGCTCGACGGATCAGCGTACTTCTTCTTCGGCATCCGCCCCGCGAGATAAGATTCACGCCCCGCGATAACCGCATGCTTCATCGCCCGCGCCATGCGGATCGGATCTTTCGCTTCGGCGATCGCCGTGTTCATCAGAACGCCGTCAACGCCCAGCTCCATCGCAACCGTTGCATCGCTCGCGGTGCCGACGCCGGCATCGACGATCACCGGCACGCGCGACTGCTCCACGATCAGCCGAATGTTCACCGGGTTCTGGACGCCAAGGCCAGAGCCGATCAGCGAGCCGAGCGGCATGATGGCGACGCAGCCTGCATCCTCAAGTTTACGCGCATAGACCGGATCATCGCTGCAATAGACCATCACCTCGAAGCCCTCAGCGACGAGCACTTTGGCGGCGGCCAGCGTCTCTTCCATGTCGGGATAGAGCGTCTTCTGATCGGCCAAAACTTCAAGCTTCACCAGCTTCCAATCCCCCGCCTCGCGCGCGAGCCTGAGCGTGCGCAAAGCTTCGTCGGCGGTGAAGCAGCCGGCGGTGTTGGGCAGGAACGTCACTTTCTTGGGATCGATATGATCTGTGAGCCGCTCTTTCGTCGGATCGCTCAAATTCACGCGCCGCACCGCAACCGTGACCATGTCCGCGCCGCTGGCTTCAAGCGCCGCGGCGTTCTCGGCGTAGGACTTGTACTTTCCGGTGCCGATGATGAGGCGGGAGTTGTATCTCTTGCCGGCGATAGTGAGTGGTGAGTCAGTCATACGAGCGTCCGGACCTGGCGGTGAACGGCTTCCAAGAGCGAGCGTCCGCCGATTTCAAATGGATTGTAACGACCCAAGGTTCGATTGAGCAGCCCCTTGATGTCTGCGCCGCCGATGTTGGGATCAGCAAGAAACGAAGTAAGCCACGTTTCGATCTCACGCAGATCTGACTTCTCAAGGCGCGCGCTCGCGAGCAGGTCCGCTCCAATGCGCATATCTGAGTAATCGTCACCCGTAGGATCGAGACACATCATAAGGTCGCGGAAGCGTGGCGGCGCGCCATAGTCGGGAGCCCGGTGTTTCACCCGCCCCCCACGAACTGCACGATCTCCAGTTGATCGCCCTCTTCAAGTGCGATCTCAGACCACAGGCTCTTGGGCGCGATTTCGCGGTTGCGCTCAACCGCCACCCGCCGCCCATCTATCCCCAGGGAGGCGAGCAGGTCGGCGAGGGTCGCGGAATCGGGCGCCTCGCGCGTTTCTCCATTGACGATCAGACGCATGAGCCTTCCTATCCGCCCGACTTATATAACCCCTTGAGCCGGGGTTCAACGGAAGCCCCCCTTCCCCGGTGCAGAGGACGATGCCGGACGGAAAACCAATCTATGTGCTGAACGGTCCCAATCTGAACTTATTGGGAACGCGAGAGCCGCACATCTACGGCCATGTCACCTTGGCCGAGATCGAGAAGGCGTGCGCCGAACGCGCCGCACAGCTGGGCCGAGGAATCGTGTTCCGGCAGTCCAACATCGAGGGCGAGCTGGTGAACTGGCTGCAAGAAGCCAGAGACAAAGCCGCGGCCGTTGTTCTAAACGCCGGGGCGTACACCCATACCTCAGTCGCGCTGCACGACGCCATTAAGGCGATCGGCATCCCCGTGATCGAGACCCACCTCTCCAACCCCGCTGCGCGTGAGGACTTCCGTCACGTTTCGTTAGTGGGCCAAGCCGCAAAGGGCGTCATCGCCGGCTTTGGGGCGACCTCGTACCTACTGGCCGTAGAAGCGGCCGCGTTGATTGCACAAGAAAGCCAGACGTGAGCAGGAAATCGCAGCCGATGAGCGACAAGAAACAACAACAACCGATCGACCCCGCCTTGGTGCGCGAGTTGGCGGCGATTATCAATGAGAGCGGGCTCTCGGAAATCGAAGTCGAGCACGGCGAACTGCGCCTGCGCATCGCGCGCACGCTGACGGCAGCACCTGTGTCGCACGTCGTTCATGCAGCGCCAGCAGCGGTGGCTGCTGTCGCTGCGCCGCCACCAGCGGCAGCACCTGCACCCGTAGCGGACGCAGGCTCACATCCGGGCGCAGTACCTTCACCGATGGTCGGCACCGCTTATCTTTCGCCCGAACCGGGCGCAGCTCAGTTCATTAAGGTCGGCGACAGTGTTTCGGAAGGCCAGACGCTGATGGTCGTCGAAGCCATGAAGACCTTCAATCCGATCCCGGCGCCGCGCGCAGGCAAGATCATCGCCATCCTCGTGACAGACGCCCAGCCCGTCGAATACGGCGAGCCGCTGGTGATCATCGAGTAAAAGATGTTCGAAAAAGTTCTCATCGCGAACCGCGGCGAAATCGCACTGCGCATTCACCGCGCGTGCAAGGAGATGGGCATCTCCACCGTCGCGGTGCACTCCACCGCCGACACCGACGCCATGCACGTGCGCCTCGCTGACGAGAGCGTCTGCATCGGCCCGCCGCCTGCGCAAAAGAGCTATCTGCACATCCCCGCGATCATCGCCGCAGCCGAAATCACCGGCGCGCAGGCGATCCATCCCGGCTACGGCTTTCTCTCCGAAAACGCCAAGTTCGCCGAGATCGTCACCCAACACGGCATGACCTTCATCGGCCCAACGGCTGAACACATCCGTCTGATGGGCGACAAAATCGCCGCCAAGCAAGCCGCGATCGATACCGGCATGCCTGTTGTGCCCGGCTCCGATGGCGGCATCGCGACCGAAGAAGACGCGAAAAAGTGGGGCAAGAAGATCGGCTACCCGGTGCTGATCAAAGCCGCCGCCGGCGGTGGCGGACGCGGCATGAAAGTCGCCCGCTCCGCAGAAGAAGTGAGCGAAGCCTTCTCCACCGCGCGCGCCGAAGCGAAAGCCGCGTTCGGCAATGACGAAGTGTATATGGAGAAATACCTCACCAAGCCGCGCCACATCGAAATCCAAGTCGTCGCCGATAGCCACGGCAACGTCATTCACTTGGGCGAGCGTGATTGCTCGCTGCAACGCCGCCACCAAAAAGTTCTCGAAGAAGCGCCCTCACCGGCGCTCAACGCCGAAGAGCGCGCCAAGATCGGCCGCATCACGGCGGAAGCGATCCAGAAGCTCGGCTATCTCGGCGTCGGCACGGTTGAGTATCTCTATGAGGACGGCGAGTTCTTCTTCATCGAAATGAACACGCGTCTGCAAGTCGAGCACCCGGTAACCGAGATGATCACCGGCATCGATCTCGTGCGCGAGCAGATCCGCATCGCCGATGGCGCGCCGCTTTCGGTGAAGCAGAAAGACGTGAAGTTTAACGGCCACGCCATCGAGTGCCGCGTCAACGCTGAAGACCCACGCACCTTCCGCCCATCACCAGGCAAGATCACCGGCTATCACCCGCCCGGCGGCCTGGGCGTGCGTTTAGATAGCGCCATCTATGCCGGCTATTCGATCCCGCCGAACTACGACTCGCTCATCGGCAAACTCATCGTCCACGGCCGCGACCGCGCCGAGTGCCTGATGCGCCTGAAGCGCGCGCTCGGTGAAATGGTGATCACCGGCGTCGACACCACAATTCCGCTCTTCCGCGATCTTATGGAAGAGCAGGACGTCATCAACGGCGATTACTCGATCCACTGGCTTGAGCAAAACCTGAAGGCGAAAACTGAAGCGGAGACGTAAGCATGCGTTATGTGCTGGCAATTGCAGCGTTCACCCTGTTGGCCGCGTGCACGCCGCCCACGCCTTCCACGTCCACCGAAACCGAAGCGACTAGCCCCGGCTCTACCGCGGATGCGAGCACCGATCCGCTCGCCATCGCAGCCGCGCCCGCGATCAGCGAGGATATCGGCGTACCCGTCTCGCTCGCACCCAGCGTCAGCCGCACGGATGGAGATTGGGGCTGGCTCATTGCCCAGCCCTGGACGCCCGAGGGCGCCGCGCTCGATTGGTCGCAGACACGCCACGCCAGCCGCGCCGAGAACGGCGTCATGGATTCCAGCGGGACAGTCTACGTCCTGTTGAAGCGGGAGAACGGCGCTTGGCGCGTCGTGGAGCACACCATCGCGCCGACGGATGTCGCCTGGCTTGATTGGCCGCAACGCCACGGCGCGCCCGAAAGCCTTTTCGTCACCGAGTAAGTTAACGGCCCGCGCTTTGCAGTTCCCGCCCTGAACTCGAGATCAGGGCGCACATATCCATGGGAAACACTGCCATTTCTGGCCTGGCGGCGCTGATCGCGCTCGCTTTCATCGCCATTGCCGTCGTCGGCTGCTCCACCCCGGAACAGATCACCGCCGAACCGGCCAACATCGCGCCGATCCCTGCCGCTGAGCCTGGCACGCCGGAATTCCACGGCGCCCGCATCGGCAACGACGCCCTGCGCTCGCGTGTACCTTCGGAAGGCTGAGCGGAATTCTAGCGCCAGTTGAGCTGATCGCTTAAAGCCGCTTCGACAGGAGGCGGACATGATCAGGATAATGGCGGCTGCGGCAGTGATCTGCCTCATCTGCTCGACGGCATCGGCGCAGCAGCAGCCCAACCCGGTCGTTCAGCATTACCGCGCCTATCAGGCCGCGCTTGAGCGCAATGATCTGGCCGCAGCGGAAGCCAGCGCAGCCGAGGCGTTGGCGGCGGCGGAGGCCGCAAACGACTCCCGCACCGGCGCGCTGGTCTTCAATCTCGCCACCGTGCGCTTCTTGCGCGGCGACGCGGCCAATGCCGTGGCGCCGGCCCAACGCGCGCTCGCTTTGGCCGAACAGAATCCTAACGGCCCTGTGGCGCCCGAGCTGGCGCGCTTGGTGCTGTCGCGCGCTGAGCTCGGGGCCGGCGCTGAAGGCGCGGCCGATCGGCTCGATACCGCCCTGCGCGAGGGTCGGGCCGCCCGACTTGACGATGCCGAGCTTTATGACGGCGCGTTGGAATTAGCTGTCTGGTCATCCAACAATCGACGTTTCATGCTCGCGCAGAGCGCCTGGGCTCTAGCCGACGATCACGCCGCTGGCTCGCGCTACCCGATCAACCTCGCTCGCGCCCGGGCCAAACTCGGCCAGTCGCAAGCCATCTTTCAACACGAGATGGGTCGCCGCCGCGGCGAGGACATGAACTACGAGAACGCGCTCGTCGGTTACGCTTTGGTCAACGAGGCATATGCTCTGATGCGCCAACTCGCTTCGATCGACGTGCCGGGCGGCGATCTCACCGTGGCTCAGCAAGCTTACGCCGAGATTGTAGCGTGGCGCGGTATGTGGAGGATCAAAATCCTCGACGAAGATTATGAGTTGCCCGCCGCCGTTGCAGAGGGCGATGCCGACGGCCTGGTTGAGATGCTCTCCGCGCCGACGCCGCTCACCAGCCAACGCTGCCTTGTCAATCTGCGTCTTACCGAACCGCCTCGCTATCCGAGCGGTGCAGCCGCACGGGGCGAGCTGGGCTCGCTGGCCGTGCGCATTCGCATCAACGCAGCTGGGGAGGTCGAGGACTCCACGGTTGTTGCGCGAATAGGCTCGGAGGAATTCGAGCAAGCCGTCAACCGTGTCAGCGACGAGTGGGAGGTCGAACGCCGCGAGGACTCGCCCGCCAACTGCCGCATGGAAATGAGCGTCATTCGCTCTTTCACGTTCCGTATCGGTGGCGCGAGCGACGGCGTAAGCGGCTTTGGGCGCGGCGCGCCCAGCCCTGACTCGGGCCAGCGTCAGATGAACTGAGCTCAGTGCTTCAGTTGGTGCAACACCAGCGGGTTGCCTTCTGAGTCATTGCACATCGCCATCCGGCAACGCGGACCTGGCACGATGTCGCCTTTGAAGGTGACGCCGTTCGCTTTCAGGTGCGCCATCAGCGCGTCGAGATCCTCGACCTCTAGCGCCAGCGCGCCGCCGCCGGGCGGGGTTGAATCAAAGTTCTGCAGCGCGATGCAGCCGCCTTCGGGCAGATCGTATTCGATCCACCATTGATCGCCTTGATTGCCTTTGAGACCCACCTTGAGGCCCAGGGTCTCTTCGTAGAATTTTCGCGCCCGCGAAACGTCGCTCATCGTCAGCATCGTGAACGCCACTTTGCGGATCATGATCGCCTCCTATTTGTCGGCCTTGTCGAACGCCTTCATTGCGTCGCGCCCCACCCAACGCTCAGTCTTGTCATCGGAAGCGCTCAACCGCTCTGCCGTCTCACGCGCCGCTGCGCGCAGTTTCGGCTTGGCTTTGCCGCCGATCGCACGCAGCGCCCAGTTCACCGCCTTCTTCACGAAGTTACGCGGATCGCCCGCGTGATCTTCGATCAAGTCCAACCCGCGCAGAAACTGCGCATCCGTGCCCTGCTTGTGCAGCGCGCAACTGGCGAGCAGCGCGAACGCCGCACGTTTTGTAAACTCGTCCTTGGACTTCGCCCATTTTTCGATTTGCTTGAACGCGTGCGGCGAGCGATCCCAATAATGGAAGCACGCCGTGTCTACGATGCCCCAATTATCCATATCCTTGACCCAACGATCCATTTGCGCGGGCGTCACAAGCGCTGGATCATCCACCATCGCTGCGAGCATGCGCGCATCGTGTATGCCGGTGGCCCAGAGCTTTTCCGCGAGCGCGTGATCGTTGCCGATCTCCTTGGCCATCTTGCGCAATGTCGCGACTGTCACGCCGTACACTTCGGCTTTGGTGATGATGCCGTAGCGCTTTGCCATGTCGGCCTTGTAGGCAGCCGATCCCGCGCGCTTCAGCTCAGTGACAACCGCCTTCACATCGCGCGGCGGCGCCGTCTTCGCTGCGGTTCTCTTCGGCGCGGACTTCTTCTTCGCTACCATCAGACGAACTTGATCCACTGACGCATGATCGCCGCAAGCGCTTTGCGATCGGCAGGCGTGTCGCGCATGGTGGCCATCGCGCGATCATTGGCCAGCCATTTCAGCAAGCCGCTTGGGTCGGTGATGTCAGGCCGCTTCTGCCCGGCGCGAACTTTGGCGCCGAGATGCAGGATAACCTGCAACTCTTTCTTGCTGCGCAGATTGACCGTCGCGAACCATTCGTGCGTGCGAAAGCTCGGCGCATTCCACTTCACGCCTTCGCTGATCGACTTGTCCGCACCTTTAATCGCTTTGCGGATCGTATCGATCTCTTTGCGCTGCGGATGCTTCAGCCCGTCCATCAAACCACCGACGTCATCAGCTGGCTTTGCCTTCTTCGCCGCCGCCTTCTTCTTCGGCGCAGCGGCCGCCGATCGCGGCTTCGTGGAAACATCCTTGGCTGACATCAGCCTGCCTCGGCGACCAAGCCGTCGAGACGGGAGTAGCTAAACTCCATGCCGTCCGTCATGCCGGTGGCGAGAGAGTTGTCGCGCGCTTCCTTCGATACATACTGCATCGTGCAGACGAGCGTGGTGACGCTATTCTCCTCGCTGAGATCCAGAGAAACGGTCCATGCGTCGCCCACAGGCGAGCCCGTGCCGTCCGGATCAAAATACTGCTCGTGAGCGATACGCGACGGCGCATCCACCTCCGTAAATGTGCCGAGCATGCCGAACTGCTGACCTTCCGCGTCGTTCTTCCATTGCCAGCGATATTTGCCGCCAACGCGGAGGTCTATTTCGCGGATCGGCATATCCCACCCGGGATAACCGAGCCATTTCGGCATCAAGTCGGGCTTGGTGTGCGCGTCCCATACGAGCTGACGCGGCGCATTGAACTGGCGCGTGACCCGGACTTCTCTATCGCTTGGCAATGTAACTTGTGCTGGTGCTGGCATTGCTTGCCTCACGCTGCTTGCGCGAACATCTGGTCGAGACGCGCATAGCCGATCTCCATGCCATCGGTCATACCAGTGGAGACCGCGCCATCGCGCGCTTCTTTCGAAGAGAAGCGCATAGTGCAAACAAGCGTCGTGACGTTGCCCGCTTCGCTGAGATCGAGCGTCACGAGCGCAGGATCATTCTCCGGCATGTCGCCGCCGATCTCGCCGGGATCGTAATACTCATCGTGCACCAGCCTTGCTGGTTCGTTGACCTCAGTGAACGTGCCGTGGAAGCCGAACTCTTTGCCGTCTTCGTCGCTTCTCCAGCGCCACGTGTAAGCGCCGCCTTCGCGCACATCCATCTCGCACACTGGCATCGACCAGCCCGGCGGGCCGAGCATCCACTTCACCACCAATGCCGGCTTCGTGTGCGCATCCCACACCAGCTGACGCGGCGCCTTGAACGTGCGCGTCACGCGGACTTCGCGGTCGCTCGGCAATGAAACTTGTGCTGACATTGTCTTGCTCCTTGGAGTATTGCGGCGTTCGTTCGAGGAACGCTTCAGACCCACCCGCGCCGACACCGGCGCTCTATTTTTTCTTTCGTTTGCCACGCGCTTCTGGCGCGTCCTGCTTCAGCGCCTCGAGCAAATTATCGAGGCGCACGTAGTTCTGTTCCCAAATCTGCTGATAGCGCTCGATCCAATCGTTGGCGGCGTTGAGCGGCGCCATTTCGATCTTGCACGGCCGGCGTTGGCCATCGCGGCCCTTGGTGATGAGCCCCGCATTCTCGAGCACGCGCAGGTGCTTGGAGACGGCCGGTTGGCTCAGCGCAAACGGTGCGGCCAATTCCATCACCGAGGCCTCGCCCTCCGCCAACCGGGCAAGGATGGCCCGGCGCGTCGGGTCGGCGAGTGCTGAGAATGTGGCGTCCAGGTTCATATATCGCTATTAGGTTATATTCTGGCTTGGCTATATATCGCACCGAACCCGAGTCAAGACGTCTTTGAAACGCCGCCGCAGTTTGGCATTTTGCGCCCGTGAAGCCGTTCTCCACCGACGATCTGCTCGCCTGCTACCGGCGCGGCGTCTTTCCGATGGCGGAGAGCCGTGAGGACGAAGGCTTCTTTATCGTCGACCCGGAATGGCGCTGCCTCTTCCCGCTCGACCGCTTCCATGTCCCGCGCCGCCTCGCCCGCACGCTCCGCGCCAATCGCTTCAGCTTCACCATCGACCGCGATTTCGCCGCCGTCATCGACGGCTGCGCCGAACCCGGCCCCGATCGCGAAGACACCTGGATCAATCCCGACATCCGCGCACTCTATTTGGCGCTGCACGCCCAAGGCGTCGCACATAGCGTGGAGGCGCGCATCGATGGCGTGCTTGCCGGCGGGCTCTACGGCGTGGCGATCGGCGGCGCGTTCTTCGGCGAAAGCATGTTCTCGCGCGCCACCGACGCCAGCAAAGCCGCACTCGTGCATCTCGCAGCGCGCCTGCGCTTCGGCGGTTTCAAACTGCTCGACGCGCAATTCATCACGCCGCACCTCTCGCAGTTCGGCGCGCAGACGATCCCGCGGCGGATCTTTCAGGCATTGCTTGAGGTGGCGTTGGAGACCAGCGCGACATTCGCGGCGCTGCCGGAAAGCGCAAGCGGCGACGAAATGCTCGCTCTGCTGGCAGCGGACTAGTGTGATACGAACAGCGGCATAAACTGGGGGACATCGTGAACGATCTAACGCTCGCACAGAGAGACATGCGCCACGGCTACCTCAGTGGCGCAGGCGGCATTCTGGCGTCGTCGCTCGCTTGGGGAGCGGCAGCGGCAACGGCTTGGTTCGTCTCGCCTGCACAATCGGTCTGGGTTTTGTTCATCGGCGGCATGCTGATCCACCCAGTCGGCATTCTGATTTGCAAAGTGCTCGGCGCGCGCGGCGGGCACGATAAGGCAAACCCGCTCGGCGCTGTGGCGATCGCCAGCACGTTCTGGCTGATCTTCAGCCTGCCGCTAGCCTATGTCGCGTCGCTGCAGCGGCTCGAATGGTTCTTCCCGGCAATGCTGCTCATCATTGCCGGACGCTACCTCATCTTCGCGACCATTTACGGCATGCGCCTCTATTGGGCGCTTGGCTTCACACTCGCAGCTGCGGCAATCGCGTTGGTCTATCTCAACGCGGCGCCGCTCATCGGGGCGATAACGGGTAGCGCTATTGAACTCGTGTTCGCGATCGTGGCGTTCGTCCTGCGCACGCGCTGGAAGTCACAAGTCTCGGCGTAGACGTCGATCTACTTCGTAATCACCTCAACGCCGCCCATGTACGGCACCAGCGCTGTCGGCACTTTAATGCTGCCATCAGCCTGCTGATAATTCTCCAGCACCGCCACAAGCGTCCGCCCCACAGCGAGCCCCGACCCGTTCAGCGTGTGCACGAACTCGGTCTTGCCGTCCTTGTTGCGGAAGCGCGCGTTCATGCGGCGGGCTTGGAAGTCGCCGCAATTCGAGCACGAGCTGATCTCGCGATACTTGCCTTGGCTCGGCAGCCAGACTTCGAGATCGTAAGTCTTGCGCGCGCCGAAGCCCATGTCGCCGGTGCAGAGCAACATCGTGCGATACGGCAATTCCAAACGCCGCAGCACTTCTTCCGCGCAACCCACCATGCGCTCGTGCTCGTCGTGGCTTTGCTCCGGTGTCGTGATCGAGACCAACTCGACCTTCCGGAATTGGTGCATGCGGATCATGCCGCGCGTATCGCGGCCAGCAGCGCCCGCTTCGGCGCGGAAGCACGGCGTATCCGCCGTCATGCGCAGCGGCAGCGGCGCTTCGTCCAAGATTTGCTCGCGCACCAGATTGGTCAGCGCGACCTCAGATGTCGGGATCAGCCAGAAATCCTCGCGCGTCGGCGCGGTTTCCAGAATATCGTTCAGAACTTGCGTGGGCTTTACGCCCGGCCCGCGCTTCTCGAACTCTTCGTCGAACCGTTCCAGCGCCGCATTCAGCAATTCCTGACGGCTAACGGTGCGTGCCGCGGTAAACTGATCGTCAACAAACTTAGGCAACTGCCCCGTGCCGAACATCACATGGTCTTTGACCAGAAGCGGCGGCGACACTTCGGTGTAACCATACTCAGTCGTGTGCAGATCGAGCATGAACGCCGCGAGCGCGCGTTCAAGGCGCGCAAGCTGGCCCTTCAGCGCTACGAAGCGCGAACCAGACAGCCGCGCTGCGGCTTCGAAATCCATTTGCCCGAGCGCTTCGCCGAGCGTGACGTGATCGGCGGTGAGATCGAGCGCCGGCGGATTGGCGCCCGACTGGATATACCAGCGGCGCACTTCGATATTGCCATGCTCATCGGCGCCGTCCGGCGCATCCGGCGCCGGCAAGTTCGGCACGCCGGCAAGCAGCTCATCGCGCACGGCTAGCCACTTGGCTTCATCGACGCTCGTCTCTTCAATACGCAGTTTCAGCGCCGCCACTTGCGTGATCAGACGCTCAGCTTCCGCATCGTCCTTCTTGCCCTTCGCTGCGCCGATGGCTTTCGACGCTGCGTTGCGCTGCGCTTCGGCTTCCTGCTTTGCGGTGGAGGCGGCGCGCGCTTTGATGTCGGCGTCGATGATCTTCTGCGCCTGTGGCGGCAGGCCACGGCGCGCCCAGGCGGCGTCGTAAAGAGCCGGGTTGTCCCGGATGGCGCGGATGTCGTGCATGAGTCTTTCCCGTTCGCGCCCCGCTTAGCGGAACGTGCGCAAAAGCGCTACGGGGCGGGCGGCGCGCCGGCGGCTAACGCCGCGGCTTCAGCCTTCTCTTTGCGACCGCGCGCCGCCTCGATCGCCGAGACGATCCAGATCGAAATCTCGTAGAGCAGGTAAACCGGCACGGCCATGACGAACATCGAGATGACGTCGTTTGGCGTAACCAATGCTGAAAATGCCGCGATCCCAACGATGGCGTAGCGGCGGCCTTTGCGGAGAAGCGAACTCGATACGATCCCCACCTGGCCCAGAAGCGACAAAATCACCGGCATCTGAAACATGAGGCCAAACGCCAGCACCAATGTGGTGACGAGCCCCATATATTCCTCGACCTTCGGCAGGTACGAAACCTGCACCGGCCCTTCGGTGACCTCTTGCGTTAGCGCGAAGTGCAGTGCGAACGGCACAGCGACGTAGAACACAAACGCAGCACCGGTGAGAAACATGATCGGCGCAGCGATCATGAAGGGTGCAGCAGCCGCACGCTCATTTTTGTAGAGACCCGGCGCGATGAACGCGTAGACCTGCCAAGCGAGGACGGGAAACGCCAAGACGATGCCGCCGAACAGCGCAATCTGCATCTTCACCGAGAAGAAGCCGAAAGCGCCCGTATTGATGAGCTGAATCGCCTCACCGGCGCGCTCTGGATGGACGCTCGCCATCGCGGTCTGAAAAGGTTGCGCCAGAAACAGGAAGAGGTCGTCGGCGAAGGCAAAGCAGATCGCAAAGCCCACAACGATCGCAATCACCGAACGCACTAGGCGATAGCGCAACTCAGCCAAGTGATCGAGCAACGGCGCGCGCGAAGCTTCGATTTCGTCTTCGTCGTTGGCCGCAGCGCTCATGGCGCGCTCCGCACGATCGGCGTGACATTGGAGGGCGCTTCTTCGGCCGCCGGCGCTTCAGCTGGCGCAGCGTCGGTATCGGAGGTTTGCGTGATGGACGGCCCGGACGGGCCCCGCGCGGTAGCGATCGGCGGCGGCACGGCGGTTTCCGCGGGCCCCTCGGGCGACGGCAATGACGGCGCCGGTTTCGAGACGCCCGCATAGTCTTCAAGCGTCGGCAACGGCTTTGAAAGTTCGTTACGTATGTCGTGCAGCGATGTCGTCTTGCGCAGCGCGTCGACTTCGCGCTTCAGCTCATCGAGTTCGGCCTGGCGTGCGAGCTCATCGAAGCCGGTGCGAAACTCCTGCGCCATACCGCGCAGCTTCGCCGTCCAGCGGCCGATCTTGCGAAACAGCAACGGCAAGTCTTTCGGACCCACGACCAGAAGGGCGAGGATGCCGAGGATGATGATCTCGTTGAAGCCAAGACTCGGTAGCATGTGGCGTTGGGCCCCGTGCGCGCTTTAGTTCTGCGCGTTGTCCCGTTGACGCTGCTCGGCTTGATCTTGCACTTGGCGTGGCGTTTCGGCCGGCGGCTGTGGGTCTTGCGGATCGCTCAAGCCTTTGCGGAAACCGCGGATGCCTTTGCCGAGATCTTCCATCAGGTTCGAGATGCGGCCTGGCCGGCTGAACAGCAGGAACGCCAGCGCCAGGACGATGAGAAGCGGGATCAACCCAGGCATATGCATTTGAATGGAACTCCAATTCCGGACGGCGCTAGCGGCGCTTACTCGTCCTTGTCCATATGATCTACGAAAAAGCTTGCCGCGTCGTCACTCTCCGACAGCGGTTCTTCGTCACTCGCCAAGTCCTCGCTGGGGCGCGGGATATCGAGCTGAGTAGCCGCGCGCGGGTCCAGAAGGCCCAAGCCCTTCAAATCGTCCTTGCCTGGCAGAGCGTCAAGCGAGGCTAGGCCGAATTGGCTCAAGAATGCGTCCGTCGTCCCGAACGTCAGCGGCCGGCCCGGCGTCCGGCGGCGGCCACGGGGCTTGATCCAGCCGATTTCCAGCAGAAGCTCCATTGAGCCCCGCGAGAGGCTGACGCCCCGGATTTCCTCGATTTCGGCCCGCGTGACAGGTTGGTGGTATGCGATAACCGCCAGGGTCTCCAGCGCCGCCTTAGGCAGCCGCTTCGGCGCCTCGCGGGTCTCGGCGAAAAGGCTCGACAGGTCCGCCGCCGATTGAAAGCGCCACCCGGCCCCGGTCTCGACCAGGTTCACGCCGCGGCCTGCGTAATCGGCCTTTAGCTTCATGAGCACAGCGGCGACATCAACCGCGGGCCCGAGCTTCTCGCCCAGATCCTTCGCCAGGATCGGCTCGCCGCCCGCAAACAGCAGCGCCTCCGCCGCCCTGATCGCGTCCGCTGACGGTTCGGCGCGCGCACGCTCGCCATCTGTGAAGGCGTCCTCGATACGGCGCATCGTATCAGCGAGGGGCGGATCAGCCTCGTTCATGCACGGTCCTTATGGCCGCTGCGGGCGCGCAGGAATAGCGGCGCGAATGCTTCGACCTGCCGCAGTTCCAACTTGCCCTCGCGCGTCAGCTCCAGCGAAGCGCCAAACGTCGAGGCCAGATAGCTCTCGGGCGGCGGCGCATCGGGTGTTGTATCATCCGCGGCCGGCGCGAGCGTGGTGATCGCCTGCCATTCATCGAGCTTAGTCAGCGCCTGCTCTAATTTCTTACGCGCGGTATCGAGCGGATAGGCGCGGCGCACGAACGTTTTGAACGCCTTGCGCCGGATGACCTTCGAGCGATCGGCGCAATAGGCGTTGAGCAATTCGTAGAGATCGGCCCTCCACACGGTCTGCTTGGTCAGCACCGTCGCCTGCGGCTGGCCGTTCAAGAACACATCGCGCCCAAGCTGGGGCAGCTCTTCCAGCTTCTTGGCCGCCGCGCGCGCTTGCGCCAAGTTCATCAGCTTCTGACGCAGCGCCGCTTCCATCATCTGCGGATCGGGCTCGTCTTCAGCCAGGTGCGGCTTCGGGATCAGCAGGCGCGACTTCAACAGCGCCAGCCACGCCGCCATGACGAGATAGTCGCCCGCAATCTCCATATTGCCGGCGCGCATCTCGGCGATGAAGGCGAGGTACTGATCGGCGATCTCGCCAATGGAAACCTTCGCGACATCGATTTTGCGCGTGCGTGCGAGCTCCAGGAGCAGGTGCAGCGGGCCTTCGAAGGCATCGAGTGCAAGCACCAGCGCTTCGCCCTCGTCCGCCTGTTCGGCGGCGAAGAGGTCAGCCTGAATGGTCTCGGCGTCGTCGCTCATGATCGGGATATAGCGCAGATCGCGCCGATTAGCCCACAAGCTCTCTGAAGCGCGCCCAGCCCGCTTCGGCATCGAATTCGCGCGGCGGGCGTTTTGCGAAGCTCTCCACCGCCCTGGCGCGAACCAGCGACAAGCCATCCAGCGTCCGGCAGCCTTTCGCCGCCTGTTGCATGTCTTTCAGATTGCCGGAGCATTGCAGCACCAGGTCGCAACCCGCCGCCAATGCCGCCTCAGCGCGCTCAGTCAGCCCGCCGTTTAAGGCGTATTGGAGCGCCTTCATGTCGAGATCGTCGCTCATCAGCAGGCCGGCAAACCCGATGCGCTTCCTGATGATTTCCTCGATCACGAACGACGAGCACGTCGCCGGGCGATCGGGATCCCAAGCGTCATAGATGATGTGCGCCGTCATCGCCGCTTCGGCGTCTGCGTTCTGCGCGAAGGGGAAGACGTCGTGGGTGAGATCAAGCTCGCTCGCCGAAACGCGCGGCAGAGCAAAATGGCTATCCGCCGTCGCGCGGCCGTGCCCCGGCATGTGCTTGATGCAGCCGGCGACGCCGCCATCGTGCAAGCCTTCAAGCGCTGCGCGCGCCAGCACAGCGACGATCTTCGGATTGGCCGAGAACGCGCGATCGCCGACGATCTTGTCACTGCCATCCACCGGCACATCGAGCACAGGCGCATAATCCGCATCGACGCCGATCGAGCGCAGTTCGTGTGCGATCAGCCGGTGGCCGAGATAGGCCGCCTCGACGCCGTGAATGTTGTTTCCGTCGAACACGTCGCCATAGCGCGCGCACGCCGGCCACACCGGCCATTCCGGCGCTTTCAACCGCGCAACGCGACCGCCCTCCTGGTCGATCCAGATCGTCGCGTCATGTCCCGCCGCTTCGCGCAACTCAGCGCACAGCGCCCGCACCTGATCGCGCGACACGCACGCTTCGCGGAACAGAATGAACGCCCACGGCCGCGCGTCCAGAAAGAACGCGCGCATATCCGCATCGAGCTTTGGCTGTCGTAAGCCAAGTGCGCAGCTGAGCACCGATTTCCCCGAACCCCGTTCGGCGAAGCCCTTAGCGCCAATAGGCTGATGGTTTTGTGACACTCTCTGCTCTTAGCGTGCCGCGACGTAACAGTCCTGACCCATTTGCCGGATGCGCTCGCAGAAGCGCGCGGCCTGGGTGCGGTCGGCGAAATAGCCGGCGCGGACGCGATAATAGATGCCGCGCTGGCCAAGATCGGCGCGCTCCACATCGAGTTGAGCGGGGGCAAACAATTCCGGCGCGCGCGACGATAGACGCCGCCACGCCGGATCGACCGCCGCTTCCGATTGCAGCGCTGCGAGTTGTGCGACGTAGCGGCCGTTCGATGCGAATTGCGGGACAGCGCCCATTTGCGGCGGCCCTACGGGCTCAGCCGCTGGCGGCGCTTCTTCCACCGGCGCAGGCGTTGCCTCAGCGGTCACGGTTTCCGGAACGGTGAGCGCATCGGGCCCGACCGGATCAGCGGCCAAAGCGCCCGCCTCTGATGGCGTGATCTTGTAAGGCCCAGGCGCGCTGATGCGCGGCGTCTCGGGGCCACTATAGAGCTGCCACACAAAGCCGCCGAAGCAGACGGCGATCACGAGCATGAGGATGTAGAGCGTGCCGGCGTGGCGCGTCTGATCATCGTACGCATGTGCGCGCGGGTCGTAACTTCTGCTCACGGAACTCCGCTCCCGGAATCGATCTTCAACGCGCGTTTACCACGCTTCGGCTTCACCTCTGCTTAACGACGCGGGAAGCACCCCTGCAGGAATCCATAATTCCGCAGCCGTAACGGAGTCGTTAGCGGCAGATGCGCGGGCGGCGGCGGACTCGCGTGTGATCCACAGCTTAAGCGTCGCCCGTTTCGCTGGCAGCGGTGTGAATTACCGGCTCTAGAAACTGCCGCTCTTGTCCGGCCTCTATAGCCTTGAGAAGATCGAGACCAAACGCTTTCATCTCGCGGTCCCAGTCGCGCATTTCGGCATCAGCTGCCTCTATCGATTGCAGCCGAATACAGCATTGCCGCGCCTCGTCAGTCTTACCGACGGAAGCGCTAAGAATCGCCACCATCGCCAGATTGTTTTGATCCCAATATCCCAGCGTTTGCTCAACGCACATCTCCAATATCTCAGCAAGATCTAGCGGCGCGCGAATGCTGGGCTTGAGTTCCCGCTCCATCGCAGCGACGGCATCTCGCCAACGCGCTTCGTGCCGGCTTGGACTTATCGACTGCAGGCGATCCCGGATGCTTATGAGTTGCGGCAGCATTCCGACCCACGGCTTCTGGTTTCCAATCGCATTCAAATGCGGAATGAAGGCCGTCACATCATGCGACAAACGATAATCGCCGTTGCTCATGATTCCGAACCAGATGTTTTGCCGGATCGGACCACACGCGCGCCAAAGTCCGAAGAAATAAGTATCCCTATACAGGGACCAGCCTGGGAAAGCCGAAAGATAGTCCGCGGCGATTTGCCGAAGCCGTTGCGTTTTGGGGGTTTCTTTGGACCTCAAGGCTTCACCTCGTAGAGTCAGTCAGGGTGGCGCGCTCTTCCGCACTCTATCCAACACCAAACACCGCGCTGCGTCTTTGTTTTCAACGCCTCGCACAAAACTTATCCTACACCTTCGAACCGCGCATAGACTGCGCTCGTCTGCTTCATCGAAGGGGCGTTGGTCCAACCCAGCGTGAGGCGGAACGTGGTGAGCGAGGTTAGGCGGCGGGGATTGAAACCGTCGCGGTCTGGGGATCGGTGTTGGACTGACCCACTCGCCGTTGGCGCACAGGGCCCGGAGTGAATAACTCCTCATCTCTTGCGCTGATGTAAGCATCGCGGGGACGCTGAGCGAAACGCGCAGTTCCTATCTATCTTTTGGCGCCTTAGCGCGTCAGCTCAGCGTCCCGCCCTTCGGCTAGTTATCGAGCGCGAGAGCGCACACGCACGCCTAGCGCGGCAAATTGAACAAACGCCGATGTTCCTCGATCGCGTAATCATCGGTCATGCCGGCGATGTAATCGCACACGCGACGCGCCGTACGTTGCCCCTTCGGACCATCGGCGCCCACTTGCCAGCCCGGCGGCAACAATTCCGGCTCCGCCAGCAGCAATTCGAACAGATCACGCAACAGCCGCTTGGCATGGCTGCGCGAGCGATTGACCTTCCAATGCCGATACATGCGCTGCATCAGAAAGCGCCGCAGCACCGCCTGGTGCTCGTTCATTTCATCGCTGAAGCCGACCAGCGGTTTGCCCGCCGCGCGCACGTCTTCAACGCTCTTTGGATTGGCCTCGGCAATGCGATTGCTGGATTCCCAGACGAGATCGTCAACCCAAACGCCAATCAAGCGCCGCACGGTTTCGGCCGAGAGCCTGAATTCATCCAGGTTCGGATAGTCGCGCTCCACCTCGTCAAGCACACGCGCCACCATCGGGACTTCCTCGCGAATTTCCGCGAGCGTGAAGAGGCCGGCGCGCAGGCCGTCATCGATGTCGTGATTGTTGTAAGCGATATCGTCCGCGTGCGCCGCAACTTGCGCCTCGGGCCCCGGCCACGATTCAAGCTCAAGATCGTGCGTCGCGACATATTCCTGGATCGCCACCGGCAAGTCCGCGAGCGTCGCGCCATAGCGCACGAGCGGGCCGTTATGCTTGACCACGCCTTCCAGCGTCTCCCAGGTGAGGTTGAGCCCGTCGAAGAGCGGATACTTGCGCTCCAACTTCGTCAGCACACGCAAAGTCTGCGCGTTGTGATCGAAGCCGCCATAGCCATCCATGCAGAGATCGAGCACGTCCTCGCCCGTATGCCCGAACGGCGGGTGGCCGAGATCGTGGGCAATGCCCAAAGCGTCGGCGAGATCGTCATCAAGGCCCATCACACGCGCGACGCTGCGCGCGATCTGCGCCACTTCGAGCGAGTGTGTGAGCCGGGTGCGGTAATGATCGCCCTCGTGGGCGACGAACACCTGCGTCTTGCCCTTGAGGCGCCTAAAGGCGCTGGCATGGACGATCCGATCCTTATCGCGTTCGAAAGGATTGCGCGTCCGGCTCTCGGGTTCCGCATGGAGACGCCCGCGCGAACGCGCCGGATCGGTGGCATAAACCGCCCGCGGCGGCCGCTCATAGCCGCCCGCCGCCTTCACTTTGGCGCGTTTCACAGCTTTCTGCCCGTCAGCCACGAACTGGCTTCTCCTCTTTGTCCGAATGAGACCATATATGGACGCTGACCCTTTGAGAAACCGCCACCACGGTATCGTTAACGCATGACTGACATCGCCCTCACCGCCACCGCCGCCGAGCGCATCAAGTCGATCGTCGCCGCCGAGCCGGCAGGCGCCGGTCTGCGCGTCGCCGTCGAGGGTGGGGGATGCTCCGGCTTTCAGTACGAAATCGGCGTCGCGCCCAGCGCCAATGCCGATGACGTCGTGATCGAACGCGACGGCGCGCGGCTCTTTGTCGATCCGGTGTCGCTGCCATTTCTGCTCGGCTCGCAGGTCGATTGGGTCGACGAACTGATCGGCGCCTCGTTCAAAATCAAAAATCCAAACGCCACCTCCGCCTGCGGCTGCGGCGTGAGCTTCGCGGTCTGACGCCAATGTTCGGCGGCTCCAAGATTGACCGGGGCATCGAGGCGTTCGGCAAGAAGGATTGGAAGCGCGCGCGCCGCCTTCTCGAAGAAGGCCTGCAAGACGACGATCGCGCCGCTGGCTTCTATCACCTCGGCCAACTCTATTGGCGCGGCCTCGGCGGGCCGGTTGAAAAGGAAGCGGGCGTCGATTGCTTTGCACGCGCCGCCGATCTTGGTCACGTCGGCGCTGAAGTCGCCTACGGCATCGCGCTCCGCTCCGGTGTTGGCACGCCGAAGGATGACGAGCGCGCCTATGCGTTGTTCCGCTCCGCCGCCGGCGCGGGTGATCGCGATGCAATGATTCAACTAGCGACCATGAGTGATCCAGACGACGCGCGCCGCTGGTTGTTGCGCGCGTCCGAACTCGGCCACGCGCCCGCGATTCTGCACCTCTCCGATATGTTGATGGACCGGGATCCCGTTGAAGCGCTCTCATGGCTCTACGCCAGCGTATCGCTCGCGGGAGACGATGCGGCGCGCGAACGGGCGAAAGCGTTGGCGAGCGAAATGTCGGCGAAAGAAATCGAGGCCGCACAAAAGGCTGGGCGCGCTTACGCCAAGGATATTCAACAGCGCGTCCGCGAAGGGCGCCCCTAGGGCGCCGTTGGCAGAGCGCGTGCGAGAGGTTCATATCGCTGCATGAACGTCACCGAAGCGCTTAAGGCCCGCATTTCCGTGCGCGCCTTCAAACCCGATCCGCTGCCTGAAACGCTCGTGCGCGAGATCCTCGACATCGCTCGCTTCGCGCCATCCGGCGGAAACCTGCAGCCGTGGAAAGTCATCGCCGTCAGCGGCGCGGAGCGCGACGAGGTGGTAGCACTTGCGAAAGCGAACCTGCCCGGCGCCGAAGATGATCGCCCGGTCTATCCCGCCAATCTCTGGGAGCCCTACCGCTCGCGCCGCTACAAGCTCGGCGAAGACATGTACGCATTGCTCGATATCCCGCGCGAAAACAAAGGCGCGCGGCTGATGCATCTGATGCAGAATTACGAATTCTTCGGCGCGCCTGTTGGTCTCTTCTTCGTCATCGAAAAAGCCATGGGCCACGGCCAGTGGGCGCACATGGGGATGTTCATGCAATCGGTGGCGCTCGCCGCGATCGAGCGCGGCGTCGGCTCTTGCATGCAGGAAGCCTGGGCGCGCATGCGCGTCCCGCTCGCATCGCACTTCGCGCTACCCGACGAAGAGATGATCTATTGCGGCATGGCGCTCGGTTATGCCGACGAGACGAAAGCTGTGAACACACTGCGGGCTGATCGCGCGAGCGTGGACGAGTTTGCGACGTTCAAGGGGTTCTAGCGTTGCCCAGCACGCCGTCCTCGGCGAAGTCGACGATGGCGAACGCCAGCCCCATCATGACGAGCCACAGAATCGGCGCGAGCAGCATGGCGAGCGCCATCGGATGCCCCGCATCATGCGCCGACCACGCGGACTTCACCGCAACCACAGCCGCCACCGGATAAATCCAGCACAGCAGCTCAGCCACAAGCAGCGCCACCTTCGAGCGCCAGTGCGAGCGCTCAACCGGCCCGAGCAGACGCACCGCCATGCCCAAGCTCGCGAGCCCCACGACGAGGTGGAACAATGTGAACGCCCAAAGGATTACAATCATACGCGCCTCAGGGCCGCAGCATAAACGCTTCCCGGCGCCCCTACAAATCAACCCGGACAAGCAACAGGAGGCTTACATGGCTCGCCGCGTCGGAGACCACGTCGAACTGAACAAAGACGAAGCCCGGGCCGGCGAGACTGGCCACCACCTCCGCTACGTCCTGGCGGGAGGCATCGCCCTCGTCATTATCGGCTTCGCGGCCGTTGGCCTCGGCTGGTTCGGTTGATGCCGCCTGCGCGCCCGGCTAAGCCCGGCGTATGGCTCTGAAGATCGCTGCCTGGAACGTCAATTCCATCCTCGCGCGCCTGCCTACGGCGCTAAAGGTGTTCGAGGAAGTGAACGCCGATGTTTGGTGTCTGCAGGAAATCAAATGCGAGGACCCGCGCTTCCCGCGGCTCGAGTTCGAGGCGCTCGGCTACAACATCGAGACGTTCGGCCAGAAGAGCTATAATGGCGTCGCGATCCTGTCGAAGCATCGCATTGAAGAATTCGTCCGCGGCATCCCCGGCCTTGAGCACGAGCAATCTCGTTACATTGAGGCCGTGATCGCAGCACCCGATGGTCCGGTGCGCGTTGGGTCGATCTACGCACCTAACGGCAATCCAATCGCCACCGAGAAATTCCAGTTCAAACTGCAGTTCATGGAGGCGCTGCACGCGCACCTGTCGGAGCTGCTGAAGCAGGAGGAGCGCTTCATCATTGCGGGCGACTACAACGTCATCCCGCGCGACGTCGATTGTCACGATCCTCGCGTCTGGACGGGCGATGCACTCTTCCAGCCCGAAACACGCGCCGCCTATCGCGCCCTGCAAAACCTCGGCCTGACTGACGCGTTCATGGCCGACGATGGCGCTGCGCACAAATACACATTCTGGGACTACCAAGCCGGCGCCTGGCAAAAGGATCACGGCATCCGCATCGACCACTTGCTGCTGTCACCGCAGGCGGCGGACCGCTTGCAGGACGTGGAAATCTTCAAGAAAGCGCGCAGCCTGGAGAAGGCGTCAGATCACGTCCCGATCGTTGCAACATTCGCTTAAGGAACCGGCGCGCGGCACTCATCGTTAGCGCCGCATGACTACGCGCATAGAGATCATCGAACCACTCCAAGCCCGCGAGATCGCGGACATTTCGGATATTCGTAAACTCGCCGATTGGCTCGATACGCGCTTCGTCATACCTGGCACGAATCTCCGTTTCGGATTGGATTCCGTTATCGGCCTCGTCCCCGGCGTGGGTGATGGCGTCACCGCGCTCATGAGCCTTTACATTATGCATCGCGCGCGAGAGCTCGGCGCCCCGCCTCTGTTGCTCGCGCGCATGGGCGGCAACGTCGTACTCGACACGCTACTCGGCGCCGTTCCGCTGCTCGGCGACGTCTTTGACTTCGCCTTCCGCTCAAACACCAGAAACGTGCGCTTGCTGCTTCGCCATTTGGAAGAGCAAGGACGCGTGGTGCGCTGACAGCCTAGTCCACACAGATCGCTTGTTCGGCGCGGCCGTTGTTTACATGCGAGTAGCAACCGAAACGCATGTTCGACGCTTGGCACTGGCCTGTGACATTGGTCTGGCCGGCCGCGTCTACGGGGCCGATGCAATTACCGGAATCGCATTCGCTACCGCTCCGGCAAGCCTCGCCTGCATCCGCGTACGGCACCACGCATTGCAGCGTCTGCGCACGGCCGACGCGTTGCATCGTGCCGCCGCGCGCGGTGCAATCGGTCTGGGCGCTGCCAGCTGATGCCCCGGGCGTCGGCGCTGGATCAACCGGCGCGCAGGCGGCGAGCCCCAGCACGAAAGCGGCGATTAGAAATTTCCTCATTGCTCTCGCTCCTCGCCTTGGTCTGGATCATCTTCTTCGACCGCGGGAATAGCGTAACCGCCCGAAAACCAGCGATTCAAATCCACATCGGCACAACGCTTCGAACAGAAAGGCTTGAACTTCGGGTCCTGTTCCTTGCCGCAGATAGCGCACTTACTCATAGCGCCCTCGCATCAATCCTGTCGCGCGGCCATGGGGCCTCTTTGGGCGCGCTATCGAGCGTCCAGCGCATGCCCAGCGAATTGGAGAGCTGCGCGCGCCAATCAATCTCGGCGGCGTCGAGCCAAGCCTTAACCTCCGGCGACACAGTGCAGGCAATCTGACGGCCTGCTTGGGCACGGCCCTCACGCTCAATCGCTCGCAACGCCATCAACGCCACGGTCTCAACGGACAGCCGCCCATCCGGATCGCGCAGTTGTTCATGCAGCGGCGCGCGGAGTTGCGAGCGCGCCATGTCAAAGACGCCGAAGCGCGACAAGCCGCCCAGCTGTACGCTCCACGGATCACCAGCGAACGCCTGCTTCACTGCTTCCTCCAATTGCTTGGCGTGCGACTTGGCGCGGAGCGACACGAAATCAATAGCGATAATGCCTGCCAGATTGCGCAGCCTTATCTGCCGCGCGGCCTCGTGCGCGGCGGCGATATTGAGATCAAGCGCAAAGCGCTCCGGGTCGCCCGAACCAGCGCGGCCGCCGGCGTCGACATCGATCGCCACCAGCGCCGCGGTGGGTTCAATCGTGAGGACACCGCCGCCGGGGATTGGCGCCGCGCGCGCAAGCGCATCTTCGATCACGCCGTCGAGCTTGCCGCGAAGCGACGCATCGGCGGGGCGCGCCAATAGTAATTCCTCATCAACCTCGTGCTGGGCGATGCGATGCGGCGCCTCGCCGTCGTGCCCGACTTCGCTGAGTTCAACGACCGGATTTTTCTCGCGCGCCGCCTCGCGCGTGACCGAGACGATGACGCCTTGGCCTTCGCGCAATGCCACGCGCTCGCGGCGCAGTCGCGCACGGCCATCGTCGCCAAGCGGCAAGAAGCCTTGCTGCGCGCTTAAGCCCAGATCGAGAAATGCTCCACGACGGCGGCGGTCGATCTCGCGAACGCGCGCGCAGTAAATTTCACCCCAACGCGCCCGCCGACCCTCGTCGCTGGCGCGCATGACACGCAATGCGATCGGGCTGCCATCGCGCACCAAAGCTTCGCGGGTTTCACCGATCGCGGCGTCGATCCAGGTCTCGAGGGGCTCAGCCACGACGCGCGCCCTCGATCAGGTTCGCCGTCTCATAGAGCGGCAGGCCGACTATCGCGGAGTAGGAGCCGATGATGTTGGTGATGTAGCGTGCGGCGAGGCCCTGGATCGCGTAACCTCCCGCTTTGCCCTGCCATTCGCCGCTGGCGATGTAGGCTTCGGTGTCCGCCTTCGTGAGCGGCTTGAACGAGACACGCGCCTCAACAAGCCGTGTGTTCACGTGATCCGCACGCTTTAACGCGACCGCGGTATAGACCCGATGCGTGCGGCCGGAGAGAAGCGCCAAACAATCACGCGCTTGTTGCTCGGTCTCCGCTTTTGGCAAAATGCGCCGCCCGACAGCGACGACGGTGTCGGCCGCCAACACAAGCGCGTCGTCCGCGCTCACGGCTTCAGCCTTTCCGCGCGCGAGACGCAATGCATGCAAGCGCGGCGTTTCGCCTTTCAGCGGCGTTTCATCAATGTTGGCAGCGCGAATTTCGTCCGGCGCGATGCCGATTTGCGCCAGAAGCGCCAGCCTGCGCGGGCTCGCGCTGGCAAGGATAAGCTTCAACGCTTCGTGAGCCCCAAGCGTTTGGCGATGATGCGATCAACCGTACGCGGGTTCATGAGACGCGGCAGCGTGCGGTCCATGAAGGGGCGGCGAAGAATGGGATAGCGCACCTTCGGGTTGGCATCGGCCAAGCAGCGCCAAATGAGATCGCCGACTTGCGAAGCTGGCAGGCCTTCGCGGCCTTGCTTCAGCATGTAATCCGCCACCCGCTCTGTCGCCTTCGCATAGGGCGTGTTGGAAAACCGCTTCAAATCGTTCTGCTCGGCCTTATCCCAGATGGGCGTGGCGATTGCGCCGGGGCCGATGACGATGACGTCGATGCCGTAGAGCATCAGCTCGCGGCGGAGCGACTGCGAGTAGCCTTCGAGCGCGAACTTCGACGACGAATACGGCCCGACGAACGGCGCGCCATTCTGACCGCCCACCGACGAGATCATCACAATGCGCCCAGGCCTGCCGATGCGCTCGCGATCCGCGCCCAGAAGATCAGCGAATGCGCGCGTGACATTGTGCACGCCGAAGAGATTCACTTCGAATTGCCGGCGTAGATCGTCAGTGTCCAAATGCAGCAGCGGGCCAGGCACGGCGATGCCGGCATTGTTCACAAGCCCGAAGAGCTTGCGATTGCCGAGCGCCTGCGCGACCTGGGCTGCGCCCGCGCGTACGGCGACCTCGTCAGCAACATCGAAGATCAGCGGGGTAACGGCTTCGCCGAACTCAGTCGTTAAACTGTCCGCGTCTGCCTGCTTGCGCACGCTGGCGAAGACATGGCTGCCCTGGCCGACAGCGCTCGCCACAGCGGCGCGGCCGATGCCGGTTGATGCGCCGGTGACGACGACTGCGCGATCGAGCGAGGCTTTTCTCATTTGAAACGATACGTGATCCGACCCTTGGTCAGATCATATGGCGTCATCTCGACTAGGACCTTGTCGCCGGCCAGCACGCGGATGCGGTTCTTGCGCATCTTGCCTGCGGTGTGGGCGATGATCTCGTGATCGTTCTCGAGCTTCACCAGGAACGTCGCGTTGGGCAAAAGCTCAATCACGGTTCCCGCGAATTCCAGTAGTTCTTCCTTTGCCATTCGGTCTCCAGATTCTTGGCGGCGGGGCCTTATAGGCTCCCGACTCTATCCCGTCGATGGGCGGGCGAAGCGGGCAGCGATCCTTTTCGCGAGCCCATCCCGCACCGCCCGGTACTCCATAAGCACTTGATCGCGCGAGCCTTCCGTCAGGGAGGGGTCGAAGGTGGGCCAGTACTCGGCCGCACCGGTCAAAACTGGGATGAGGCCCAAGGCGGTGTGGTGAGCTTCGGGGCTGAGCGAGACGATCAAGTCAAACGGGCCATGCTCGAAATAATCGCTCTCGAAATAGTCAAAGCCCTTGGGCTCGTATTTCGAGATGTCGCCGCCGGCTTCATCGACCACGAAGGCCGCCATCGCCGACACCTCGTCCCCAGGCCGCAGGCCGACACTATCCACCCGAACCAGCGACCCGAACTGCATGCGCATCAGCTCCGCGGCCATCGGCGAGCGGATCACGTTATGGGTGCAGGCAAACAGCACCGAAGCGGGCGGGCCCTCCGCCATTGTGCGTCACGCCCGCGTCTGCAGAGCGCATACGAGCGTGAAGAGACGCCGCGCGGTTTCAAGATCGATATCGAAGCGCTCGTTGAGCGCGTCCTGCAGCACTTCGGCCGCTTCGTTGTGCAGCCCGCGCCGGCCCATATCGATCGCTTCGATCTGACTGGGCGAGGCCGTGCGGATGGCGGAGTGATAGCTCTCGCAGATGATGACATAGTCCTTCACCAGCTTTCGCATCACAGACATCGCGAGATAGTGGAGCACGACACGCTCGCCGCATTCGTTCAGCACATCGAAGGCCAAGCGGCCTTCAATGTGCGCGATGCTGAGCTGGTATGGCCCGCGATCCTCACCTTTTACGCCAAACGAGTTGGTTTCCTTCAAATCGAACAGCGCGATGCGGCGTTCGTGTTCGGCATTGGTTGAGGCAGGCGCGAGCGAACCTTCGTCAAGAATGACATCAATGAGGCGATTGCGCTCGCTCATTGCTGTTCGTGGTCAGGCCGACGCGGCGTGCGCCAAGGTTCGCCGAAATCGAAAAGCGTAGCGTCGAGACACTCGACGTTAATCTCGAACTCACCGCCGCCGGCAAGCACAAGGCGGACGACGCCGCTTGGCGGCTCTGCGTCGGGCACGAACTGCACAGCGAGCAACGCCGCCAGCGCATCGGGCGCTTCAGTGCGTATCTTCCGGCTCTTGACGCTCAGCACGCTCTCGAACGACAGCGCCGAACGAATGCGCTCATAAGGGCCCTGTTCGCCCGCCGCTTCCCAGCGAAAACGGTGCATCATCAACGCAAAGCGCCGCGCGCGTTTGTCGACGCTGATATCGCCGACGCGCACCAACGCATCCTGCGCCGCAGCCCCGATGATCTCGAGGTCGGCAGCGTCCTCGGCCATCAGTTTCAGCAAGCCGGACATACGCTCTAGTCTTCTCCTCGCTGGCGCTCGATTCTAGCGCCACACGCGGCGAGCTTGGGTTCCAAGCTCTCGAATCCGCGATCCAGGTGATACACCCGGTTGACGATGGTTTCGCCCTCCGCGGCGAGACCCGCGATCACAAGGCTTACCGAAGCGCGCAGATCCGTCGCCATCACTGGCGCGCCGATCAACTTTGGAACGCCTGTGACCACCGCTTCGTTGCCGTGCACTTCGATCTTGGCGCCTAGGCGCGCCAGTTCCGGCGCGTGCATGAAGCGGTTCTCGAAGATGGTTTCCTTGATCCGTGACTGACCATCGGCAAGGCACATCAGCGCCATCGCCTGCGCTTGCAGGTCAGTCGGGAAACCGGGGAACGCTTCGGTTTCGAAATCAACCGCTTTGATCGGCGCATTGCGCGGGCGCACAATGCGCAAACCGCGGCCCTCGGCATCGACCTGAACACCGGCGCCGCGCATCAACTTGATCATCGCGCCCAGATGCTCGAAGCGCGCGCCCTGGAGCAGCACGTTGCCGCCCGCAGCGGCTGCAGCCATCGCGTACGTGCCCGCTTCGATGCGGTCCGCGACGACGGCGTGTTTCGTGCCCTTCAGGGACGTCACGCCTTGAATATGGATCTCGCCCGTGCCTGCGCCTTCGACCTTCGCGCCCATCGCGTTCAGGCAATCGGCGAGGTCGGCGATTTCCGGCTCGCGCGCGGCGTTCTTCAGAACCGTCTCACCATTGGCCAAGACGGCGGCAAGCATCGCATGCTCGGTGGCGCCGACGGAGACGAACGGAAACTCGATCGCGGCACCCTTCAGACCACGAAGCGCTGCGGCTTTGACGTAGCCCTGCTCGATGTGGATGTCGGCGCCCATCGCTTCGAACGCCTTCAAGTGCAGATCGACGGGACGCGCACCGATAGCGCAGCCGCCGGGGAGCGAGACGGTCGCATGGCCCGCACGCGCCAGCAGGGGCCCGAGCACATTGAACGAGGCGCGCATCTTCCGGACCTGGTCGTACGGCGCGATGGTCGATTGGATTTCCGCTGCATGCATGCGCAGCGTCCGGGTTTCCTTGATCCAGGTGATCTCAACGCCCAGCGTCTTCAGCAGCTGGGTCATGAACCGCGTGTCGGCGAGATCCGGCATGTTTTCGAGCATCAAAGGCTCAGCCGAGAGCAGCGACGCCGCCTGAAGCTTCAGCGCCGAATTCTTCGCCCCATAGATCGGAATAACGCCGTTCAGCGGCGCGCCGCCAGTGATGCTAATGCGGTCCATAAACGTCTTTCGTGGCCCTCGCGCCCCGCCCGGGCCGGTTATGGGGTGGCGGCCCGGCGTAAGCAAGGCGAGCCCCCGGCGGCCCGATGGCCGTAGCAAACTATTTCTTTTCGCCAGGCTTTTGCGCGGCTTTGCGCCTCTGAATATTGCGCTTTAGAGCGTCAGCGAGGCGCTTTTCGCGCGAACTCGGCGGCGGCGGTGGTGTTTTGGCCTGCATGGACGAATCGACCCGGTGCAATCTGGAGGCTAGTCTGGCCCGCGGGGGACCATCATGACGACTGAACCACCGGACGTGCATCCCTTCTCGCACACCGGCAAGTTCTTCAACGCAGTCGGTCTGGCGCTCAAAAACGCCGGTCTGACAATCGTGACGCTCACGCTCTACCGCTTTTGGGCGCGCACCTCCATGCGCCGGCGGATCTGGTCGCACGCCTGGGTGATGGGTGACTCGTTTGAGTATACCGGCACGGGCTGGGAGCTTTTCCGGGGCTTTCTGATCTCGCTCATCTTCTTCTTCATCCCCGCGACCTTTGTTCTTTACATCGCACCACTGGTGATGGAGCCGACTTCGGCGGCTTGGCTGACGTTCGCCTTCTACGTGATCCTCGTGCCGCTCTTTGCGGCGGCGCGGTATTGGATGCGGCGTTACCAACTTTCGCGTACGCGCTGGCGCGGCATCCGCATGGGGCTCGACGGCTCCGCTTGGGGATTTGCCGCCGCCTCGTGGGGGTGGTGGTGGCTCCAGCAGCTGTCGCTCGGCTGGTACACGCCCGTCGCGCGCATCAACCGCGCGCGGCTTATGTGGAACAACACGCGCTTCGGCGATCAACCGTTCGAGTTCATCGATGATGGCCGGTCGCCAACACACGGCCTTTGGTTGCCGTTTGCGCTTGGTTGGTTCGGCTTCGTCATCGCGTACATCGTGTCGCTCCTCATTGCCGGCTTCCTGATCGCGCTGCTGGCCCAGTACGGCATCTTTTCGCCAACGAACGAGGATGGCGAGACGAATGAGTGGCTGATGTTCGTGACAGTCGGCATCACGCTTCTAACCGCCATCGTACTCGCATACTCGCTCTGGGCGCCCTATCGCGCGGCCGCCATGAACCGCATCGCCTCGCTCATTCTGCTCGACGGCGCGCGCTTTAAACTGCGTGTGAAGACGATCCCATTTCTGCTCATCCAGCTTGCCGGATGGGCGATGATCATTCTTTCGCTGGGCTTGCTGGCCCCGCTCGCGGGCTACATGCAGGTGCGGTACATCTCAAATCGTTTGGTGATGATCGGCACGCCAAAGTTCGCCGACATCAATCAACCAACCATAGCGGCGCCAGGCGCTGGCGAAAGCTTGGCAGATGCCTTCGACCTCGACATGGGCGTGGGACTGATATGATCCAGGGACGCTATATCGACGGGCGGACAGCGCTCGTGCACACGGCGGAGGTCGAACTCGGCCAAGAGGCGCTGACGATCGACGCAGCCGGCGCGCGCCATAGCTGGGTGTACAGCGAGCTACGCCGCGCCGACGACGGCAACCGCCGCATCATTCTGCGCCAGCGCAAGCAAGACAATGGCGAACGCCTCACGCTGGAGATGGACGCCGCGGGGGCTCTGCGTTTAGCGGCCCCGCATTTGTTCAAGGCGCGTGCGCAGGGCGTCGAGCATCCGGGCGTCGTTGGCGGCGTCATGGCGGGCGCTTGGTCGCTCGCGGCGCTTTTCCTGGTTGGCGTGCCATTCGCCGCCGATCCGATCGCGCGCTACATGCCGGCCCAATACCGCGAACAGATCGGCGATGTGGCCTGGGCGCAGGTCAACGCCATATCGGAGATCTGCGACGACAGCGACGAAGCCGAAGCAATCTTGAACGGCGTCGCCTATCGCATGATAGAGGCCTCCGGCGTTCCACAGCGCGACGAGATTTGGATTTCGATCGTCGACGCGCCGATGCCAAACGCGTTCGCGCTGCCGGACAACTCGATCATCGTCACCGACGATTTGATCGCCATGGCGGAGCATCCGGACGAGGTCACAGGGGTTATCGCGCACGAGATTGCGCACATTGAAGAAAACCACGTCATGCAGGGCATCGTCCGCCAGATCGGCGCGGGCATCTTCTTCGACGTCGTGTTCGGCGGCGCAGGCGCAGGCCAGGCGCTGGCGCTTGCATCGATGAACCTCTCCGGCCTCCGCTACACACGCGACGATGAAGCCGAAGCCGACGGCCGCGGTCTTGCGTATCTCGACGCCTCGGGCATCAATGCCGGGCCGATCGCCGATCTGTTCGAGCGCCTCTCGGAGATGATGGAGGAGCGCGAGCGCGGCGAGTTCCCGACGATCCTCTCGTCACACCCGGCCAACCGTGAACGCGCGGCGGCGGCCCGCGCACGGGCGCGCCCAGACCTGCCGCCCTCGATGGATGAGCGCGAGTGGACAATCGTCCGTCAGGCGTGTGGCGGCGGCGCCGGCCAGAACGCGGCCGAGGATGATGAGCCGCCGGCAGAGGAAGCGCCCCCGGAAACGCCGCCGGGCCCCAACAACGCACCGCCCGAGGCGGCCCCAGCGCCGCCGCCCGGGCGCGCCGCCCCCGAATCTGTGCCCTGAGGGCGCCCGCCATTGCGACCCAGCGACGGGCTTCCATCGGGGGACGACGCGCGCTAGAAGCGCCCGCTTCAGGCAACGCCGCGGTAGCTCAGTGGTAGAGCGCACCCTTGGTAAGGGTGAGGTCGTGAGTTCAATCCTCACTCGTGGCACCAGCCTTCGCGGCCTATCAGTGCCACACTGCGGAAACACGACGTAGTTCTTGGGAAATGCTTGGGAGATTTGTTCTCCAGTTGTGCATTTGCCGATTCACAGAGCGCGAGGCTTTCGGCCACCGTCTTCATGTTGAGATGGTCCGATCCGAATGAACGCTCCATGATCTTTAGCGCGCGCTTGAGTATCGGCTCGGCCTCGGCGTGGCGGTTGGTGTCCTGCAGCAGCTGCGCGAGGTTGTTGAGGCGGATCGCCACCTTGGGATGATCGGGGCCGAAGCTCTGCTCGTCGATGGCCAGCGCGCGCTTATAGTTGCTTCGGCGTGAGTGTCGCGAATGCGCGCGAACTCCGTCGTTCGGCCAATCTCCGGCACCGGCTAAAACTCGCCGAAAGCGGCCACTCGGTGGTCACCACCCAAACCAAAGGCGAAAGCCGAGGAACACGACAATCAAACCCAACACGACCCAGACCGTGATGGCATGACGGCGGCTCACCTCATTCTCCTTCGAGAGCGGACATTGGCCGAGTCACGGCCCGAACCGATTTTCTCCCCTTTGGCTCGGCGTAAATAGCAAAACCAAGCTGGATAGCGGGAGCAATGGCAGGCACAGCACTGACCACCACGCGGACGCGCCGATGTCGTGCAACCGGCGTACAAAGCCCGCCAAGTAGATCCAGATGACAATTGGCAGAGTGACGACAAGTCCCGTGCCACTCACCATTGCGGCGGGCCCGGCGCCGGCAACATCTCCAAGGAGGGCGTCAGCTGCCGCGTGAACAACGGCCCAAAACACCAACGCGACCGTAACGGACATGCTGGAAATAAAGAAGCCAACCCGGTCCATACGGCCCTTGAAACTGAAGATTCCCGTTGCACCGTCATCAGACCGTTCGCGCATGCCCATGCGTTGACGGATCGCGACGATGCTTAGCGCGGGCGCCGCGAACACCAGAGCGGTAACGGTTCCCCAAAATGCGAACCAATCCATCGAAATGTAGCCGCCTGCTACACTCCAGACGATTGGCGGCTGCGCCGGCGCGAAGAGTCCAGCAATCGGGAAACAGACCGACAAGCCGGCGGCAAAGATCAGCGCAAAAACGTAATCCGGGCGAGACCAAACCTTTATCCAACCGAAAATACATAGGCCGAAGGCTAGCAGCGGCCCAGTGTACTTCAGGCTGAAGATAATCACTTCCATCGAGCATCTTTTGGCAGAAGCGACGGCAGTTGAGGAGGCCCGCTTTGGGCCAACGTGGTCAGCGGACAGATTTTTACGAACGGCCAACTCTCTCGATTGCGGTCAGTGGCTTAGCGTGCTCACAACCGGCGCGGTTTCGCCGATGGCTGTCGCAGGCCACCTTGCCGGCGATGTCGGCTTTGTAGAGCATTCTCGACACACGGGGCCTGACCTGTCAGTTCATAGGAAATAACCGCCAACTACATCGCGGCTGTGAAGCTATCAGCCCAATGCGGTCGGCTCGTGCGCACTGGGAGCAGGATTTCTGTGTCACGAATTGCAGATCACTGCGTCCATCGGCGCGTTGTGCCCCCGTGGCTTGGCATTGCGGATCAACATCAGAAGCTCTGCTGCTGGTCCAATATCAAACGCTTCTTCGATAGAAAGCGGTCATTGATTTCAGTCTATGGCCTGAAAAACAATGGGATACATCCAACTAACCGGTCCATAGAACGCGCTGACTGCGGGTCGGCATGAAATTGGCATGCGTTCGACGTAGGTATGGGCGAGGGAAGCGAAGGAAGGCGTGCGCATCTGGCGAGTGCCGTCGGCGACGATCTCTGCGATCTCACCAGTCTCGTCTAAAACCAAAGTCACCTGAACAGCCTCGCCGGGTTGCAAGCCGTTGGCGGAGGCGGGAACGACGATCGGGTTGATTTGGCGCTGGAACGGCGTTTCTGGCGAAGTGCGACAAACTGGAAGGTTCGACAAATACATCGGCACCCCATCCAATGCATTGACTGAGGCTTCGTCTGAAACTGATCGTACCGCTGATCTAGGCAGAAACTCAAAATGCGGCGGAGATGGGGTCTCTACCCAGGTCGCGACATATGGATTTTGCCCTGCTTCCGTTGGAACGACGTGAAATATGATGAGTTGCCCTTTGCGATAAGTGGTATTCGAGAGTCGTGCGTCATCAAGCGGCGCTTCTCGGCCCATCACATCGTTCTCAACGCGGCCGGCAAACATCCACCAACGTCGGTAAGGCGCGATTGCCCGAAAACTCGTTTGCATTCGCTCCAGTGACGGATACGCATCATCGCCATTAGGATTTTGAATACGAAAGCGAGCATAGGCGTCCCAAGTGTCATCCGCTAGCGCCCGGTCCCATGCGTCCGCTACATTTGAAGGCTGGAGTGACGGCGGGCGAGGTGTTTCAGCATTAGGCCCATCAGCGATTTGGACACGGCTGGTTTGCCTCAAAACGCTGGAGACTGACGCTATAGCGCCTCCTAAGAAATTGTATGTCGCTGAAGCAACCCCAAGCACCAGCAACGCAATCAATGCCACGCCGATAATCTTGAACGCTAACTCTGCCTGATACTCGCCACCCCCACCAGTGGATTGGCTTACGTGATCTGCCTTGTTGCTCTGTGGGAAAAATACCGAGTCTTCCTCTATGCTAACGTCGCCGAGTATGCTGCGTTTCACTTCGCCAACCTTGTTGCCAAACTGGTCGTAGATTGCATTGTCGCCAAACATGCCTTCGGAGCGAGTGCCATCAAGGCTCCGATAACGACCGTCGGGCCCCTTGATGTAGCCGTTGCTCGCCATGAAAACCCTCTGAGTGTTGCCGGCGTTCATATATCGTGAGAATAAAGGTGTACCAGACCTATCAAGCGCTGTGCGACCGCATGGTTAGAAGGGATGCACATCGCATCCATTAAAATAGCGCGCCAACGTGCCTATCCCGAGCATTGCGATTAGCGCTTCTTTGGTTTGCAGCTGGCAGCGGGTCTGAGCCCACGGCGGTCGCGATTTGCAGGATGCTCCGAGTGACCTCAAGAACACCGGCTCGTGCCGTGCTCGGCAATTCCGCTTACGATCGCCGACAACTGCCTTTTCGGCGATCAATCGGCAGGCAAATCTCTGCGCAGGCGGCCGCACGATCAGAACGTTAAGCCAGCGCCGCAAGTTTCAAGCCGCCGCTTGCCCAATCCGGTCCATGCCTGCCACCCGCCATCCCAAGCGGAACGCTAGCGGGCCATGACATCACAGTAAGAGCTTTCTCAATTCCATTGTGGTTCTAAGGGCGGCGCGAGCGGCAGATATGAGCCTCAAGGCAGCCGCAACTCGGCTCATCGCACCCGGCTCGAATGGGCCAGAGCCCGACATAACGACAAATTCTGCGACCGGCTTACTCGCTCCATTGCGGCCAGTGGCTTAGCGCTCGCAGCAATGGCGCGTTGTCGCCGGAAGGCGACATTGGTGGCAACCACTGGCCGCCGGAAACTTGCCTTATGGAGCCTACTGACAACGACCGCGCACTGTGGGAATCGAGCGGCCTTCGATGAGTCTCAAGGACTGTTATGCATTTATCACGACGGGGCATGATCAGCGGCGGCGCGATGGGTATTGGCGCGTGGGTGTTTGCGCCAGACGCAGCATCGGCGCGCCCACTCCGCTTGAGAAGGAGACTAGTAGACGCCGCTGCAGCAGAGGCGCTTGAAGCGCATGCTTGCCCCGGCATTCAGATTAGCATCGCGGTCGCGGGCGACGTGTCGATATCGCGCGCTTACGGCATGGCAAATATCGAAACTCGCACGGCGACGTCCGAGCGTAGTGTTTTTCGAATTGCGTCGCTAACAAAACAATTCACGGCAGCGGCGCTCGTCAAACTCGCGGCAGCCGGTCGGGTCGAACTCAACGCGCCGGTCGCACGTTACCTGCCATTCATGGAACGATTGCAGGCGACCTCACTTCTGGAGCTCATGCATCACACGGCAGGACTTCATAGCGACGAAAGCGGCGTAACGACCCATTCCGGCGCAGCGCCCAGCCAGGTCGCGCTCGCCGAGGAGATAGCACGTCAATCCCAACCCTTTGACTTTCCCCCTGGGACAGCTTGGCTCTACAGCAACGCCAACTACATCGTGCTCGGCGCGGTCATCGAAGCGGTGACTGCCACTCCTTTCTCTCAAGCCATGTCCGAATTGGTTTGCGCGCCGCTCGGCCTGACATCGACAAGCGTCGACCACACTGGCGATGTTGTCGCCCATAGAGTGAATGGATACACGCCCGGCGACGGCGCCGATGGCCCGTTCGCAAATGCGGCGCTACTCGAGATATCGGATGCTGGCGGCGCGGGTTCAATGCGCTCGACAGCTACGGACCTTTGCCGCTGGCATGCTGGCCTGCTGGGAGGCCAATTGCTTAGGCCAAGCGACGTCGCTCTCATGATGGCGCCGGGCAGGTTGCGCGACGGGCGCGTGAGTGGCGCCAATCGGTTTTCGCCCGAGGATGCGCGCTATGGCGATGTGCAATATGCCTGCGGCTTGCTTGTGTCTCCGACATTGGACGCACATCCGAGTATTCTGCACTACGGCTACATCAACGGTTTCGCATGCGCCCTGCAGACGTTCCTGGGGCCTCAGGTAACGATGGCCGTGCTCTGTAACGGCGACGTTGGTCCAGCGACACCATTTCGCGCGCTTCGACAAATCGTGACTGCGGCGCTTTAATGAACGGCGATGGCTTGCTGGCCCCTGGCGTGCGTCGCAGCCAAGACTTATGGGAGTGACCTACTCTCTCGATTGCCGCCAGTCACTTACCGCACACAGCAACGGCACGATTTCGCCGGTCCGAGACGTTCGCAATGTTTGCGACTAGAGCGGATCACAGGTCCAGCGCATGAACCCATTCCAAGCCGTCGATCTCGTCAATCTGTTCCCCGATACGGACAAAGCCGAGGTGCGCAATCGTCGTTAAAGACGCTTCGTTATCGGGGCGAACACTTGCCAAGCAGCGTCGCGCGCCACGCTCGGCGCCCCACTTCAGCAATCCGCGCGCCATCTCGAGAGCGAAGCCGCGGCGACGGTGTTTAGGCGCCGTGGCGTATCCAATCTCGACGGTTCCGTCGGCGTTCGGCGAGCTGTGGAAGCCGACGCGGCCAACAACCTCGCGACTGCTCCGAAGCACCGCCGCCCGATAGAGCCAAGGCTCCTCTGACGGATCGGCGATCAGTTGTTCGTTCCGCAACCGCAGTACGTGGGCGTCTCCAGAAAAAGTCCGCTCGGTGATCTCGTATTGCGGCGCCAGCGCCCGAGCCGTGTTTAGTTCACCGTGGATAAGCGCAGCCACTATAGCCGGCGACAGCGAATGAAGCTCAAGGCGCTCGGTTAGGATCAAAGTCACGCGATCAATTCTACGCGTAGCACTCACTCAAGCAAATCACGGGCAATACCCGCCCACGAGCCATTCCAATTTCGAAGGGCTGGGTCGGTACAATCGTGTCGCCGGTAATACTGCGCGCGCTTCGGCGCGAGATCGCCGAAAGCTGCCGCTTGCCGCGTCTTGTTATGATGCGCGCTGGGGGCCATGCTTATCGTTATGGACATCCCGAACGATCAGCTCGAACGCATCTGGAAGCAGATTTACGGCGGCACTCCATATCCAGGCTGGCGTGCCGAGCGAAAGGGCACGGTCGATGTCCTGAGCCGCACTGCTCCCGAGACTGCTTGGACGCGCGTGACGCCAGATAGTGCTTGGGAATCTGCGCCGACGCCAGCGGAAGCCGCCAACGCCTAACCGGCCCGATTGCTCAATTCGAGACATTGATCAGCCTTGGCGCGCTACGGCGTGAGTTCGCCGACAGACGACTTCACTGGCACTGTCAACCCGGAGGCGGTCAGGAGCGGTTTCACCAGCAAAAATGTCAATCATGCGCATTGTCGTCGCATGTCGTTATTGTCGACTTTGGACCATTCGTGAACAGGCTCATCAAATGCGTGGCGCGACCGGCGCGCGCTTGCACGCCATCGCGTGCATCCTAATATCGCAGCCTACCCTGGGGGTGCTGCTTGTATTATTCTGTACCGTCACATGCGCATGCGGCGGCAACATCTGCAACGAGAGGCCCGAAATCGTGAAACTCTATCGCCGCTGCTAGCGATAGGTGTCCTGCTCGTTTCTGCGCACGGGCCAGCATCAGCCATTGTTGTACGTCATGATGTCGTGGACGAGCGATACCAGGCCCGCGCGCCGGACATTCCTCAGCTTGTAGACATGCCAAACGTTGGCCACGGCGTGCTGATTGCTCCACGCTGGGTCGTGACGGCAGCCCACACCATCCAAGGCGAGGTACATTCCGTCACAATCGGTGGGGTCCCCCGAGAGGTGGACCATATCGAAATTCATCCAGGATATCGGAGCGTCCCCGGCGATATCGTTCAAAGAGCTCTTGAAACCGGGAGGGCCCTGGAAATCAATCAGTTTCTTGCTGGAATTGATGATGTTGCGTTGATCAGGCTGTCTCAGCCCATCAACGATATCGAACCAATCCGAATCTACAGCGGGAACGGGGAGGTGGGCAGAACAGCGCAATTGTTCGGAAAGGGCGCTACCGGAACTGGCTTGTCTGGTGTGGTTCAGGGGAGTCCTCAACGAGGCGTGTTACGGCGAGCATTCAACAGAATTGATGCCGCTGATGGGCGTTGGATCGTCTACACGTTTGACGACGGGCGGCGCGCCCATCGCCTTGAAGGCATGGGCGGCAGTGGCGACAGCGGTGGACCTGTCCTCATCCGCGTTCGGGGACATTGGACCTTGGCAGGATTGATATCCTGGAAGGGCGGCGATGTTGATGTTCGCCAGCCTGGCAGTCGCTATGGCCAACCGGCATACAATGTGCGCCTCTCCCACTACGCAGAGTGGATTCAAGAAACACTCAGCAGGAGTGGCGATCGCATCGTCTTGAGACAGTAATCAGATGGGCAAGCCGCAACGGCAGCTTTGGGCCAACATCGGCCATCGCGTACAAAGTCACGAATGGCCTAGGCACTCAATTCGTGCCACGCGCGTCAGGCCTGAACCGCGTCGCTTGTCGCCGAAAGATGCCTGGTCGGCAGGCCGGGAGTTGAACCCGGATCAAGCGCTTATAAGGCGCCCGCTCTAACCGTTAAGCTACCCGCCGTCATTGGCGGGGATATTCGGGGGTTAGACTTCATCGGCCACTCGTTAGCGCGTGTCGGGCTCGAGCGCAAAACGACAATTCAGCGACTGGCATTGTCGATCCAACTCGGACATTGGCTTGTGCCCTGCTCCACTGGCTCGCGTTCGCCGGAAAGCGACATTCGAAGATTTCAAAACCTCTGTCGACCGCACAACTGCGAGACTACGCCACAGCCCGCCGAGTAAAGACGCCCAAGACGCCGGTCAGTAACGAGAGAAGATTTTCAATTGATCCTGGCGATGCGGAACCCAATGAGGTTGCCCCGAGCGTCTTGTTCATTCCAGCCGCGGCTCGCGGAATCGACGTCCGATGAGGGGCGATCCCAGGACCCCCCTCGAAACACGCGGCCGTCATAGATGCAGCTTGGCTCGTAGCACTCCTCCACCCACTCCGAAACGTTGCCGTGAACGTCGTAGAGACCAAAACCGTTTGGCTGGAACGCCCCAACAGGCCTTGTCCGGTCATCATCGCAGGCGGCGAAGTTTGCGCCATTGCGCGCGCGCAGATCGCAAACTGGGTCTTGATCGCCCCAAGAATAGGTCGTTGTCGTTCCTGCCCGCGCCGCGTATTCCCACTCCGCTTCAGTCAGCAACCTATAGCGCTGCCCCGTGCGTTGGCTCAGCCATTGGGCAAAGGCTTGCGCATCGTCCCATGACACATAAATCACCGGACGATTGCCGCGGCCCCAGTCTCGGTCACCTGGCCTATAGCCATTGCAACCGCCGGCCGCGACGCAAGCGTCCCATTCGTCAAACGTCACTTCGTATTGGCTGACAGCGAACGACTGACCGGGAATGCGCACCATGGTTGGGCATTCCGAGCAGTCGCGAAAGGACGAAGGGATTTGATCATCCACGGCCTGACGGTCTGGTTGCGCCTCAGCGTCAGGGCTTTGTTCCGCGCCACCGGCGGAAGATGCGGGCCCTGCGGCGGTACTTGGAGATCGGTCTGGTCTGGACGCTAGCGTCGAACACCCAACTGCGCAGAACACTGCAAACAAGAGCGCGCTCATCGAAACAAGTTTACGCACGACCGTGCCCCTTTGAACCATCCCAAGACCCAACTGCTATTGTGCAGGCGTTATCGTCACCGTTGTTGGGAATTCCGGATTGGGAGATGGCTCTTGCTCCAGCTCGGTCCAGGAGACGATGACGCGACGTGTGAGCTGACTGATTTGACCCGCGTCATCCATGACATCTTCATCGATTTCCAAATCAATGCGCCCCGGCGATGCGGTAATCACGCGATAGTCGTAGAAGTCGCCGAGGAGAAACCCTCTCTCATCATGCGCCGAGACGAAACCCAGATAGACCCTAAGACCGTTCATAGCCTGGTCGCCGCCGCCTATACCGAACAAGCGCACGGCGGCAACATTCGAGATGTCCGGAAGGTCGTTAAACCTCACCACCCCGAATGCCGCGAGCGCTGGATCATCCTGCGCGAGCGCATTCCGGATTTGGGCCTCACCACCGGCGGCAACGAAAGGGGCCGCCGTCTCGGCGTCGGTCGTGCGATTGCAACTCGCTGCGACCAAGCAAACAGCTATCAGAAATGCGGAAATTGAAACGCGACGGATCAGCATTAGCCCCTCACCTAGACCACCAACGTCCAGCGTGAAGAACCTCTACCTCGACCGCAAGACCCCAAGTTGCCAATGTCGCAAACGGGCCAGAGCCCGACATAACGACAAATTCTGCGACTGGCCTACTCTCTCGATTGCGGTCAGTGGCTTAGTGCACGCAGCAATGACGTGATCTCGCTGAATTGTGACCTTAGGCCATCGAGCAATTGATAAGGGTCAATGCTCGTCAGCTTTCGAAGTGCTTGGCTTCTGACACCAGCGCCAACGCGCTGATCAATCAGTTGCCCGCAACCAAAAACTGCGGAAGGCTTGATTGCTTTGCCGCTCCGAGCGTCCCCCGCACGGAGCGGCTTTTCATTCGAGCGCTATCCCGGCACCTCAAAGTCTGGCGCGCGTTCAGTCGTCTTGCGTAATTCCGCTAACCTGCGGCGTCGGCGTCTCGCGGAGTTCGCTAGCGCTGTCGGAAGTTTGCAGAGCGAACGTCGCAAATTCGCACAACTCTTCGCCCGATCACAGCTGCGGTCGGGTGTCCGTCCTGCCCCAATGTATGGTGCTGCTCAGCGCACCGTCGGAGGCGCAGCAAGCGGGCGCGCGAACCTGCCATTACGTGAACTCGCCAGCTGGGCGAATGAAGTCGCAAACTTTCCGCCGCTCGCACTTTTATTCCCTCGGGGGGCGAACGTGGATCGCAGAAAATTTCTTCAATATGGCTTCGCAGCCGGCGCCGCTTGCGTATTTGGTGGCGCGCCGAGTGCGTATGCTGCGGCAGTCTCCGCTTCGCTGAGCATCGAAGCCGCTGACGTCGAGATGATCGACGGCGAAGTGGTCTTTCAGATTCTATTCTTTGGTCAGGGTGGGCCGCGTCCAACGCTGCGCGCAGTCGAGGGCGATCAAGTCTCGATCACGGTTCTTAACAATGATGCGCGTTCGCACGGCTTCGCCATTCCAGGAGTGCCTGCCGCGACAATTTCGGCAATCGCACCAGGGACTGCGCGCAGCGTCTCGTTCACCGCGCCGCGCGCGGCGGTACCTACCTTTATATCGATCACACGCGTGCGCCGGTGAACCGCCTGCTGGGGCTCTTCGGTGCCTTTGTTGTCGCGCCGCGCACGCCGACTACAAACGCGGGCGCTCTGACGCCGTTCTCGCGCGCGCTTCAGACGCCAGCCATCGCTGCGCTTTTTGACGCGCTGGGCCCATCAACAGAGTTTCCCGGATTGCCCTGGCGCGCGCATCGCGAACGCGTCTGGTTGTTCTCACAGATCGATCCGGTGCTGAACCGACGAGTCGATGCTGGACAAGCCATCGATCCATCTACCGTGTTGCGTACGTTTGCACCCCGCTACTTCACCCTTAACGGCAAGAGCGGGTTCGATGCATCGCACGATCCGGCCACATGTGCGGACGGCTACCTGGGTGAACCGTTGATCTTTCGGGTCGCCAACGCCGGCCTCGCCACACACTCCCCGCACATCCACGGCAATCACGTGTTCGAACTGTCAGGTATAAACGCCCAAGGCGTGCAGGTCCTGCGCGACAACATTATCGAACGCGACACCTGGGTTATGGCGCCGCTTGATCGCAAAGATATCCTGCTGCCATTCAAGCGGCCAAACGACATTCCCTACGCCGCCTACCCACCGGTCCAAGAGCGCTTCCCTCTGAAGTATCCAATGCACTGTCACACTGAGATGTCGCAGACGGCCGGCGGCGGCAACTATCCCCAAGGAATCATAACCGATTGGGAACTCCTTGGCCCCACCACGCCAGCGGAGCGCTGATCATGCCCGACGATGACGACATTTTCGCCGGTACGGCCGCCGCTGAGGCATCCACCTTCGAGACATTCGGTTGTGATGTGTTCCAAGCGAACCCGCCAACGCCCGATCGACTGGAGCCTGATGTCCGTTTCGAACTCGGCGTTCGCTTTGGATTGGATCTGCCAACACCAGATTTCCGTGAGATCGAAGTCTGGCGGTTCGATTGGGAGGACCGTCCGCAGACTAACGCGTGGCCGTCGCCCACCTTGCGCGTCCGCCAAGGCCAAGTCGTGCACTCAACGATTCACTCTCGGTCGAACACTCACACTATTCACCATCACGGCATGAACCTCACACCCTTCAATGATGGCGTCGGGCACACGTCGTTCGAAGTTTCGGGCAGCTACACGTACCAATTTCAACCTAATGAGCCCGGCACCTATTTCTATCATTGTCACAAGAACACGGTGCTGCACTTCGAAATGGGCATGTACGGCCTGTTGATTGTCGATCCGCCGGAGGGCCCGGGACGTATATGGCAAGGCGGGCCTGCCTACACGGTCGAGAAAGCTTGGGTGCTGGACGATTTCGATCCGCGCTGGCGCGAACTTGATCACCAGGCTGGCCTCTGCGGCGACGATGCGGGGCTGGATCGCTTCAACCCCAAATATTTTGGAATCTCTGGCGCATTCGCGCCAAACACGATGTCCGATCCGCGCGCCGTTGTGCGCGCACGCACCGGCGACCGTATCCTCATACGTCTTCTGAACGCGAGCTACAGCATTCTGCGCACACAACTGGGCATCGACGCGACCGTCGTCAGCGTTGATGGGCGCGCGCTCGGGCGCCCCGGCTCGCCATGGTCGCGTCCCTTCACGATCCCCGCAGGCCAGCGCTTCGAATTGACCTCGGCGCAACGTTACGACCTGCTGATCGAACCAACTCGCGCAGCGACTTACAATGCGCGCTTCGAGTTCCTACACTGGATCAGCCGGCAAGTGCACGACAACGGCCGCGGCGTCGCCAACACTCGAATCATCGTCACATGAACCGACGTACTTACCTTTTGTCGCTATCGGCGGCGGCGCTCTCGAGCGCCGCGTGGGCGCAGCATAATCACGGCGACGACAGCCACGGTTATGTCGGACCGGAGCCGGGCTCACTGGGCGGCACGATCGCGCTTAGCGATTTGGCTGGCAGGCCTTTCACTGACGCCAACTTCGCCGGTTTCTGGACGTTGCTGTACTTCGGCTACGCCAATTGCCGCTCTGCTTGCCCCACGGCCTTACCGAACCTGTCTGACGCGCTCACCCGTTTGCGATCCGCCCGCGTCGCGGCTCAAGCAGTATTCGTCGAGATCGAAGCGCCCGCCGCGCCCATCCGGCTTCGCTCACAAGCGGCACCGGCGAACACGCACAACCACCGTCCTTCCGGGACAGTGGCGCTGTCAGCGTTGGCGGAACAGTTTAGCTCCATACGCTTCCTCACCGGTTCGCGGGCGCAGTTGCGCCAAGCCTTCACGGCCTTCCGCGTTCGCGCCGAACACGTGCCGCCGCGTACCGATCTCGGAGAGCAAGGTCACAGCATCAATCATACGTCGGCGATCTATCTGATCGACCCAACCGGTGAAGTTGCGGGCTACCTGCGCCACGACGCGACGCCCGCCGCCATCGCTCAATTCATTCTGGCGCGCGCCCGTCGATAATGCCCACTCAGTGGTAAGTTTAGGCATCAGCAGGTTTCATCTCGCGCGCTCCAAGCATGCGCGGCAAGCGCTTCCTGCGGGGCCAGCCACAGAAAGCGCGAGTGGCTTGAACGGGCCAGCGTGCGTCGTAGCGCGAAATTCTGCGACCGGCCTACTCTCTCCATTGCAGCCAGTGGCTTACCCCTCGCAGTCTGGCTGGCGGAGACACGCGAACTTTGTGGTTCGTAATGTCTGCATCGATCCGGCGCGGCATCGCCGAAGACAGATCGGGGATGCGCAATCTTGAAAGCCTAGCTTTCCGACTAAGTGACAGTGGACCGCTGCAGCTTGACTGCCAAGACTGCCGTGAGAGCAGTAGCGGCCGGCGTCAACACGTTCAGAAAGTGGAAAAAGATCTGCGGTGTCGGATTAGCAGTAGCCTACACCGCGCTACTGGCCATAAAGTTGGCGATGGACCAAACGACGAGGCTTGTGAAAAGCAACAGCAGCAAAACGGCTGGCGTTGGCTTCGACCCCGTCAGCGCTCTAAAGACTAAGCCGCCGCCAATAAAGCTCAACGCGACCTGAACGACATCAGGAAGCCCGACGAAGTATCCTTCTACGTCATCGTAGCTCGTTCCGGGGAACGGCACCCCGATCAGGTGGCGCGATTCCCAAACGACTGGAATATACCAGGTCTCGACGGCGGCGATCGCACCAGCGAAACTCAGCAAGCTAAGCCAGAACGCCCCTACCTTAGGGGCCACTACTTGGCGCTGTGCGCTGGCGACGCCTAGGTCCAACAAGCCTGTGCGCACGCTTGCGCGCAGAGCAGTTGCGAGGCGATCAATGTCGTCACGAAAATCCGGATCGGGTCGGATCGAGGCAGCGTGACGACGCAACAGCGGATGCAGGCTTTCCGGCAGTTCGTTGGCACGCGGCATGCTCGCGCCGTTCACCAGAACAGGCACAACATCCAGCCCGCTAGCGGCCAAAGCGATCTCAATCTCCACACGCACCCAATCGTGGGGGTCGTCCAGCCGGCGCCGGCCCTCCTCATCGACCGCGTTCACCCAATTCGGACCGATTAAGATCAAAGCCACGCGGCAGCGTGGAAGTAATGCCTTGATGTGTTCGCCGAACTCGGCACCTGGGCGGAGATTATCGACATCCTTGAAGAGCCGATCACGACCAAAGCGCTTCTCCAGAGCGTCGTAGATGCGCCCAGCCACATCGCGTGTATCTCGGCGTCCCACCGGTGGTCGACGACCCAAAGCTCCCATCCCAACACGCGGACTCGGTCGGACCGACAGGCTTCTAAGAACGCACTTGTGTCGGCCAGCAGGATGCCAAGTTCGCAATTGTGTGCGCGGAACGCTCGGTCCTTCACGTCCTTTGGGAGTGATGGCGGAGACATCATAACAGCAGCGTAAGCTTGTGCCCCAACGTCTGCAAATCGCTTAGCGGTCGCAGCAACGGCCTAATCTCGCCGATAGCGGTCGTTGCGGTTACTCCACGCCTTTCCCAGAACCGACCACGTCATCCGGGCTTGTGTATTGATCGCGTGGCCCGGATGGCCAAAGCCATTCCCGCCACGAAAATCGAGACGCGAGAACTTCGATGTAGTTGTCACTACCGGCGAGTACGAAATGTCGTAGCGCGAGATGCTTCAAGCCGGCGGAACTAAGCCACGGCGACTCGGTGGTGACGTAAAAACCGGAATCGAGGCAAAGCCCCGTTTGGCGCCACCGTTGCTCACGCCATTCGAGGTATTGATCAGAAGGACCTTGATGCATGCCAACTACGGTGAAACCGCTGTCGTCGATGTCCGCGTTATCATCCTTCACGCCAACGCGGGCGAAGTATGCCGCAACGAAGCTGAGTTCGATGCGGCGGTCGTCGGTCAGGCCGCGGTCGGTTGGGACCTAGCTATACGGCACGCCAAGCGTCCGGTAGGGGCCAACGTGCGCCTTAGCGTACAAAATCACGAACGGCTTGCTCGCTCAATTCGTGACGCTTGCGTCAGGCGACGGCGATTGGCCTGAGTTCGCCGAAATCTGCCTTTCGGCAACTTAAATTCTCCCAGATAGTAGATGTTAGCCCCACTAGTCTTCAGGCTTCACGCCGAAAGCGGCGATGCGCTTTTGGTAGCGTTCAACGGCGCGATAGATATCGACCACCGACTTTTGATAGGCTGGATCAACAACGCTCTGGCCGTGGAGACGCACGTAACCCCTCTCATCGAGCGCGATGAGCCCTTTCTTTTCCAACTCCGCAATCCTGCGGCGAACGGTTTCACGCGGGAGTCCGGTTCGATCCGCCACCAACACGCGGCTAATCGATCCCCTCACCTGATCTGGCACGCGTTGGTCGGTCAGGTGCAGCGGGGCGGTGGTTGGATCTAATATCCAAGGGCGCATCGTCTCGTGACCGACAACCGCAAGTATCCAGATCGCCTCAAGGTCAAGCTGAAAATAGTTTGTCGTCACGTAAAAGAGGTCGAGCATCAGCTCGGTCGCGGCGAAGGCGCCCGGACGTGTGAAGGCGGGGACGTCATCGGTCATATCGCATGTCTAGCGCGAAGATACACATCGATGAAGCGTCGGCGCCAGCTCCCGAAAGATCAACCGCAAATTGCCGCCACCGCGGGGCTTAAGTTGTATGCGGTGGCGGCAAGTACGCGACTAATCGGCTTCACGGGTACGGAAATTCGTGTGCGACCAGCGCGGGCTTCAAGTTAACTCAGCGACGAACTGGTGTCGCACCAGGAACAGCCAATAATACCCGTTTTGGGTATGGCTGCGTGCCAGGTCCCATTAAGAGATAGGGCTGGGTATCCAGCTAATCGCGCTTTCGCGACGTCGCCACATTAGCACGCGCTGTGACGAGGTTTTCGAAGAAGCGCGACACCGGCAAGTCCAGCGCCAAACTGATGTCAAACAGTCGGCCGGCCGCGATTCGATTCACGCCTTTCTCGTACTTCTGCACTTGCTGGAAGGTGACGCCGATCAGATCAGCGAGCCGCTCTTGGCTCATGCCGATCTCCAGTCGGCGAGAGCGGACTCGCTCTCCGATCTTCCGATCCACCGCATTGGTGGCACGATCATCGGCCATTCGCGTAATCCTTTGCGCCCATGCAACGCGTGATCGAATAGCAAAAACCGGCAGCATGCTCGACACAACTACAGGCGGGCCTGCCCATTTTGGGTTATTCGCTTTCCCACGCTGGTCGCGCGCAAGGCGGACTTAAATCTCAACGCCTAGCATGGCAGCCCGACGGATACAGGAAGTCTGAGCAAAACCTATAATGTCCGTAACGCTCAGCCTGAATCGATTGTGGGGCTTTCACGTTATCCGGTTCGAAGATCGGGTGACATTCGACAAGTTGGTGCGGCTTGGACGGTTGCATCAATCCCTACCGAGCTTCGCTGCGGTGGATGCGATACACATCATCGACGAAAATGCAGACCTGTCCGCGCTATCACTCGAACATGTGGACGCGCTACGCGAACACTACGCGAAACTCCAACGAGGCATTGAATTCTACATGGTGCGTCGCGCGGCATGGGTGTGCGCTACGGCCGAGGCGTGTCGAATTGTCGAGTATTGGCTCGCAGGCAGGCACTCTCGAGACGGCCAAGGTACGGAGGTCTGTCTCGCTGCCAGCTTAGCAGAGATAACACCTCTGTTTTCCGAAGAAGAAATCAACGCCGTCGAGGCGTGGTCAGACTTCACCGAACTCGCGCGAATTGACGGTTGATCTAACGGCGCACGCGCGCCCAGGAAGCGCTTCTCGTCGAGTAGGCGGCGAACGCAGGGCGCGTGCGAGTACTGGTCCCCGCTGTCGTGCACGTGCCATTGGCGGCTTTGGGCCACGGTAGGCCGTAGCGTCGATTTCTGCGACCGGCCTACTCTCTCGATTGCGGTCAGTTGCTTAGCGCGTGCAGCAAAGGCGTGTTCTCGGCGATTGCGGTCGTAGCAGGCCTCGTTCCCAATGTGGGCAAACGAAGGCATTCCAGGCGCATACAGCGCATTTTCCTCATCGCAGAAATGTCGAGTCCATTGCCTGCGGGTGTAAATCGAGAACTATAGATGCATGTACGCCCAAAACCGCGTGGAGCATGACAATGACCGGCGTCACCAAGGTAAAATCGAAGTCGCGTGCCAAAACGAAAGACCTCGAAGCGCCGATCAGCAAGGCCACCGAAAACGCAGAGCCCGTTCCAGTGCCACGCGGCGGGCCGGCACCTGCCTTGATGTACAAGTTGATGGGCAAGATGTTCGCCATTCTCTCCATTCGGGGAGACGCGTTTATCATCGTGAAGTGCGACCCCGGCTTGGCGGACATTCTTCGCCAAACCTACAGCGGCGTGGGCCACCGTTCGCACCTTGATCGCCGTTTCTGGATCAGTATCAACGTCGATGGCGACGTGCCCCTCAGCGAGCTCAGAAAGCTGATCGCTGGTTCGTACGATATCATTTATGCAAGCCTGACGCGGAAGCAGAAAGAAGAACTTGGCGCGCGGCTACAAAGCTAAAAGCGCTAAACAACCTGCCTTTTCGCTTCGCTCGGCGGAAATCCAAATGCTTTCGAGAAGGCCTCGCTGAAAGCGCTCCGACTTTGATATCCAGCAGCGATCGCAGCCTGATCGATTGTTGCGCCGCCCGCAATTCTGACGAGGCCCTCGGACAGTCCGGCCAATCTGCGCCACTGCGCCGGCGAAAGCCCACACTCGTCTTGAAACACACGCTCGGCGGTGCGGCGGCTGAGGCCCGCGCGTTCGTACAAAGCATCCAAAGGGACGCCGACGCATGTCGCGTCAAAAAAGAAGTCCGCGAGCTTTCTGGCTCGCGTGTCCTTCGGCTGCAGTAAGATAAAGCCTGCAGCTTCACGAAAAGTGATCTCAGCCCGGATAATCGTTGCAAGGCAGAGGTCGAACTCAATGCGCCGATCAAGCACGCCTTGCGCACAGACCCGCGAAATCGTCTCGTGCAGCAAACCACTGACAGGAACCACGCACACGCTCTGGGGCGCGGTTTCGTCTTGGGGCGGAAGGTAGAGAGTCCGCAGCTGAAGCCGCGAAGACATAGAGAGGCGATGCGGCGTGTGGGCGGGGATATAGAGCCCCCTCCGCGTTGGGAGCGTCCAAAAGCGGCCTTCGATAGATGCCCGCAAGGCGCCGGATTGGGCATAAAGGAATTGCGGCCACGGGTGCGCGTGCATGTCCTCTTGTCCGCCCGCGTCATAGTCGATGGCGAGAGACCGGACGAGAAAGTGAGGCTCGTCGGCGCGGGAGAAGCGGTGGCGCATATGCCGACAAAATTGCCGCGTTTCGGCGTATGCGACAAGGTCGCGTTATGGTTTCTTGGCCGAAGGAGAGCGGTCCATGCCCAACAAACTCGCCCATTTCGCCATCGAAGCTGAAGATGTCGAGCGCGCGCTCAAGTTCTATGAGAGCGTCTTCGGATGGCGTTTTTCCCCCTGGGGACCGCCTGGATTTTATCTGATCGATGGCGCCGGTGTTCACGGCGCATTGCAAAAGCATCGCGAGCCGCTTCCCTCCGGGCGAAAGGGCTATGAATGCTCTTTCGCGGTTTTCGATATCGACACCTCTAGCAAGTCGATTGAAGCGGCTGGCGGTCGACTTCTCGGACCAAAGCACGCGATCCCGACAATATGCGAGCTTCGCCAGTTCGCTGACACCGAAGGCAATGAAGCGATCATATGCCAATACGCGCCCGATCGATTGAAGGAGATGGGGCTTGCGTAACATCCGAGCGATTGCTGGACATGCGAAGCGCACGGCAAGGAAAAAGACGTTTGGCTTGGGTCTCTTCACCCCGAGCAAGTGGGAACGCGTGACCCTGTTGATGTCGGCGGCATTGCGCACCACGGCAGCTTTCTGTCCTCAACACGACACTGGCGCGCGAGAGCGACAACGGCTGCTAAGGGCCAGCCTAGGTCATCGCGCACATTTTCGCGACAGGCGTACTCGCTCCAATGCGGTCAGTGACTTAGCGCCCGCGGTAACGGCGCGTTGTCGCCGAAGCCAGACATTCGCGGCGTCGCGCTCGCTAATGCTCAACGCAGGCGCAAGAAATAGCTGCCCTCGAAGTTCTTCTGAACATTCTCGAAGGAATCGAAATCGAATTGCACGTCGAGTTCGTGGCGCTTACCGCGCCCGAATTCTTCGAGCTTCTCGTAAATGAAGTCGCGCATGGCCTGGCTAGTGCCATCGGCCTCACTCTCGCCGATGTCGGCGTCCGTCCTGAAGAAGATTCCGGCACCAAATTGCAGCCGGCCCTCGTGGTTGGTCACGCCGCGAAGAAAGAACTGATCAAGCCGAGGCGAAGAATAGAACTTTGCCTTAAATTGCAACGCGATCTCTTCGAGATGGCGATTATCATCAGCGACGGCCTTCATTGCTCGGGCCCATCTCAATTTATGATCAAGAAGAGACTTTTCGGCCATTGTTTTGGCATCCCGAGCGAAGCCTCGAAGGTCAGGCTCCCCGTTTCCCGTAAGCTACGCTCGGATCGCGAGTGTCGCAAATGGGCCAAGGTAGGCCATTGTACAAAATTCCGCGAATGACCTAGTCGATCCGAATCGGCCTGCCGCGCCCTGCCCACGTGAACGGCTCAAGTTCGCCGGAAGCTGCCATTCGCGGTTCTCAGATGTCGGGCCGATCCAACAGTGATGCATCGCCGCTCTGGGGCCACATTGAAAAGTGCGTATGGACGCACAGCCAAGGCGCACGCGCGTCATCACGAACGAGGCCTATGGTGCAGCGCCCGCGGCGTTGGCGCGTGCCGAGAACACCAACTGAGCGCCAGGGCGCGAATGTCATCGCCATTGAGCCCTCGCGGGAAACATGGACGTGAACGTCTTCCCAGACGAACGAGAAATCTCGCGTTCTTGGCCAAACCACTCGCCACTGCTGCTCCAGAAGCTCTGCACGAGATCGCGTAGTATCCGTCACTGTGCCGAAGCCGACCGCGTCCGCACGGAACATCGCTTCGCCGGCTTCGAAGTCCTGCGCGCGAATGAGCTGCTCCCATCGTCTGAGCCACGCAAGCACGCTGCCTGGGTCCTCCCAATTCGCCATGAGTACTTCACCCCTCGAGCGGTCACATCGCCCCGCGCCGCCAGTGCAAGTGTATGCGTCGCCGATGCCCAACGAGATCTGATAGGGCCTCCCCAAGCCGTGTCTTGACGGTGCGAACTAAATCTTGGCGGCCGTGATATGCCTCTCGTAACAGCGGATGACGCGGATTGGTGTTGATCTCAAAAACATGAACCCCGCCGTCGCTCCGCAATCCGAAGTCGACGCGGCCATAATCCACACCGGCAATATCAAAGACACGCGCGATTTCATCCTGAAACGGCGCTTCTTCCAGGAACTGGCGTTCAGCCGCAATCGCATCTGGACGCTGCTCCAAGAACTCCGGGGACGCGGACTTTACGAACCAGTGGGGGCCGGCGAAACGGTGGCTAGGAATGAGCGTGCGGCCGATGCGGAAGTAACTGTATTTGACGTGGTCACCGTGAGCGTCACGAACGTCTGCATACTCTACCGCAATCTTTCCGTAGAGCGTTTCACCTCGCAGCTTCATCGCCCCGATTACGGCGAGCAGCCCCTTCTCGTCTTGGATTAACTCCGGCTGGCCTCTTGCAAGGTGACCATTCTCATAGCGCACGAAGCAGGGAAAGCGGATCCGAGCCAACCCCTCGGGATCGTCGAGCCGGGCAACGTCGTGCTGGTTGATTCCGGCGACCTTTAGCGCCTTCATCAAAGGATACCGACGCATTGCGTTTGGCGGACGGTTCAGAAGCAAAGGCGCCGGCGCGAGGCGGTCCCAGGTTTGGGCTAGCGCTGCGGCCTTATCCTCAATCTCCGGCCCTATACGCTCGACGTCGCAGAACACAACCACCGCAGCAGTCATCCGGCGCCCGCGTCTCATCGCGCTGTAAAGCTGCGTTGCAAAAGCCGGAGCTCCCGGAATGCCACGCAATCCTTGAAAAGTTCGCTTCGGACGTGAGGCGGTCAAGAACACCACCTCGGCCGAGGGCGTGTTGAACCGTTCCAGCATACACGACGCCCCCGACCCCACGCATCAATGCTCTTGCTTCTGCGACAGGCAGTGAGGATGGGCAAGTACGCGGTTCGCTCGGACGTCGCACGAGGCGGCCCTCTCTGGTTCTGTATCCGACGCTTGATGTGGGATGCGGTCAACGCTCGCTCGGGCTATGGCCGTGCAAATCGCAATTTTTGTCGAACGACCGACGCGCTCAATTCGTGCCGTAGATCAGGGTTGCTTCGCTACGGCGTGATGTCGCCGGAAGCAGACATTGGCGGGGTAGACCGCTAGTCTGTTGCAATGGACGATATCGACCCCAGCAAGCGGAGAGGCTGCACCGTCGCGGCAGCCTGTTTGATCGTAGCCTTCCTCTTGTTCGTGGGATTCATGGTCGCGCTTCCGCACATCGCGGAGCCATGCTCGCCGGGGTCACGAGCTTACTGTTTCAATTGAGGGAGCGATCTTCGACAGCGTCCGCTTCGGGCCATCGTAGGCCGTAGCACGCAAAATCACGAATGGCCTAGTCGCTCAAAATGCGACACCTGCGTCAGCCGGCGGGTGGACCGGCCTGATTTCGCCGAGGCTGCCCTTGAGCGTCTTCCCGGAGGATTTGTCTGCGTCTTATGGGCTGACACCGGCTTTTCGGTACGCTGCACGCGCCCTAAGGTGGCGCGCTCACGCCGGATTGGCAGTGTGCCGATGGCTGACGATCTAGTGAAATGGCTGAAGACCTGATGCTCGAATACCGAGTCAGCGCTCGGCGCGTTGATGCGCACGGCAGCACCGCAGAAACCAAGGCCACCTCGATCACGCTCGACACCGATATCGCCGGGCGGGCAGACGCCTTCAATCCGGCCGAATTGCTCCTCGCATCGATCGCCGCGTGCATGATCAAGGGCGCTGAGCGTGTTGCGCCGATGCTCAAGTTTGATCTGCGCGGCATGGAAGTTCGCCTGCACGGCATCCGGCAAGACGCGCCACCGAAAATGATCCGCATTGACTACGAAATCATTGTTGAGACGCCAGAGAGCGATCAACGCATTGACTTACTGCACAAGAACATCCGCAAGTACGGCACAGTGTCCAACACTATTGCCGCAGCCACTGAACTCAATGGCGTCATTCGCCGCGCGACCGCAGAGATCTAATCAATGCCTGTTCAACAAGCCCGAGCGGCGGCCGACCAGCTCAACCGAGACTGCTTTTGTATCACGCTCGATCAAGCCGCCCTTGCCAAAGCGCTTCAGAGCGAAGTCGGCGATGGCGATTTCTTCGCCAAGCTTGCGCAAACTCGGCCTCATCTCTTCTCGCAGGCACCAGTGTTTCTGCCCAAAGCAGACCGCGACGCCATGCAGGCGATCGTCAACGCCGTTGAGGCGGCGGCGCGCTTACATGCTTATCAAGAGGCGGTGCTTGCCTGGGCCCCTCCGATCGCCCGCGTCGATCATGGCCCGTCGGGCGCCTTCATGGGATATGACTTTCACCTCACGCCGGCGGGGCCAAAACTCATCGAGGTCAACACCAATGCTGGCGGCGCGTTCTTGAATGCGTTCCTGGCGCGCGCGCAGATCGCTTGCTGCGCCGAAGTCGAGCACGCGTTTGGGCTATCATCGCTTGCCGCATTCGATGACGCGGTCATCACCATGTTCAAAGCCGAGTGGCGCCGCCAGGGCCGCAACGATCCGTTACGGCGGATCGCCATCGTCGATGAACGCCCGCAGGAGCAATACCTCTACCCGGAATTCGTGCTGGCCAAGCGCTTGTTCGAGCGAAACGGCATCGAGGTGGTGGTCGCCGATCCGAGCGAACTGCGCTTCGAATGCGAGCTGCTTCAACATGGCGGGCGCCCGATTGACCTGATCTACAACCGACTGGTCGATTTCGCGCTTGGAGCGCCTGAACACGCCGCGATCAGAATCGCCTATGAGGGCGGCGCGGTCGTCGTCACGCCGAACCCGCGCAATCACGCCCTGCGCGCAGACAAGCGCAATCTTATCTTGTTGTCCGATCCCCCACAGCTCACGGGGGCTAGATGCCGATCACGCTGCAGCGCTCAAGGGCGTGCCCAACACGCTGCGCGTAAACCATGCGGACGCGGATCAACTTTGGGCGGAGCGAAAAAGCTATTTCTTCAAGCCAGCGGCCGGCCACGGCGGCAAAGCCGTGTATCGCGGCGACAAACTAACCAAGGGCGTTTGGACCGAGATTCTCACCGGTGACTACATCGCGCAAACCATTGCACCGCCGAGCGAGCGGACGATAAAACTCGATGGCGAGCGGGTGCAGAGGAAGGTCGATGTCCGTCTCTACACATATGAGGGCGCAGTGCTGATCGCGGCGGCGCGGCTCTATCAGGGCCAGACCACGAACTTCCGCACGCCCGGCGGCGGCTTCGCACCGGTATTCTTTGTCTGAACTCTCGCCAGCGCAGCGATCCAGCCCGTCCGACCAAGTTGCGTAACGGACGTGACTGACCGCCAACGACCGCAAAAGAGCCAATCATGGGTGGCTTGGAACGTCGCTTCCGGCCATTCGCACGCCATCGGACGTTCACAAGCGCTCCGAGCCGGCGTTCGTTGTCAATGTTTTCAGCCGCCGCTAGTCTTTCCCCGGATCGAGGGGGCACATGAGATCTTGGCTACTCGCCTGCGCGGCGCTCGTCGCAGCATGTTCTGGCGGCGAGCCCAGTGGCGGCGCCTATCGCGGCCCCATCATCGACATGCACTTACACGCTTATCCAGTCGCTTTTGCCGCTGGCGCCCCGATCTGCCCTGGCGATCAAGGCATGCCGATATTACCGCTCGACCCTAATGAGGAATTCACTCCAGAACTCTTGAGCCGCGGCTGCCCCGAACCGTTGATCGCCCCGGCCACCGACGAAGAAGCGTTACGGCTGACACTGGCGCAGTTCGGGCAACACGATATCCGGCGCGCTGTCACATCGGGGGCCATTGGCGACGTCTTGCGCTGGCGCGAAGCGAGCGAACGCATCGTGCCGGCAGTAGGGTTTGCCACCGAGGACAATTATAGCGTTGAGCAATTACGCGCGATGCACGCACGCGGAGAGGTCGCGGTCTTCGCTGAAGTTCTTGCGCAATATCGAGGCATCGCCGCCGACGATGAGCGTTTAGAGCCCTTCTTCGCACTCGCCGAAGAGCTTGACGTGCCGGTAGGCGTTCATATCGGCGAAGGCCCGCCCGCGTCGGGCCGTTTTCCAGGCTATGAATCTTATCGCGTAAGCCTCAGCAGCGCCTTGCAACTCGAAAACGTTCTGCAACGCCATCCGCGGCTCCGCATCTACGTGATGCACTATGGATCGCCGCTGGTGGACGACATGCTCGCCATGATGTTCGCCTACCCTAATCTCTACGTCGATGTGTCCGCCAACAACTGGGGCATGCCACGGCGCGAGTTCTACGATCATCTTCAGCGCATGATCGATGCCGGCTTCGAACAGCGGATCATGTACGGTTCCGATCAGATGATATGGCCCGACGCGATCGGAGAATCGATTGCAGCGATCAATGACGCGCCTTTTCTCAGCGCCGATCAGAAACGCTTGATTTTCTACGCGAACGCCGCCCGCTTCCTGCGCCTGACGCCAGAGGAAATCGCCGCCGATCACGCGCCGCAATAGCTGAGCGTGCTTTGGCGGAGCGCCCGCCGCCCTACCTGTTACGGGCAATGCGGCCGGCCCAAATCCTACGGCCCCGCTCGAGGGCACCTAGTGCCCGACTACGGACAGTCAGCCTTCTGGGTAAGCAAAGAGCATGTCCGGGTGGGTGAGCAGCTTCGATCTCAGCGCAATCACCTGATCTGCGAGATCAGGTGGAACATCGTCCATGACCTCAAACCGTCCTGCGCCTGGGGCCTTGTTGAACGCCGCGTAGAGTTCGGAGGGTGCATGTTGAGGGAACGCAGCCGATACAATTTCAGATACGTGGTGCTGTGTGAACGCCGCAAATTGTTTGACGTTTGGCTCCGACGGCAAAATCGGTCGCATGAATGTGAGGCGGTGCGTGTGAAAGAGGATCATAAGGCATAGGAGATCGTCCTGCGTTGGACTTCGCGGCCCAACGGCATGTCTGGCGAGTTCGCCAAGGACCTTTTCGTCCGCGCCTGGAGGATGCGCTTTCATACCGAGATCAGCTTACAGCATCCCACGCTTGGGAGCATCTCGGACTGTCCGGAATGGGCCAACCTAGGACGTAGCGAACGAAATCACGAATGGCTTGGTCGCTCAAAACGTGACGCTGGCGTCAGCCGCCGGCGACTGGCGCGTCACGCCGAAAGCGGTCAGTCCAACCTCGACAACGCTGTGCGCAAAGTCGAGTAATGCCCGAGGCCCTGGCAAACGTTTAGAGAAGCGCGATCGCCAAGCCGCTCCTTTAGCGCCTCACTCATCGCCGGCGGCGCCCAGTCGTCATGACTGCCGCTCCAAATTTCGGTCTCACACCTAATATCATCAAGCACATGGGCCCATGGCTGAACATAAGCGTGCAGTTCGCTTCGATACGCTGCTTGGCGCAGCCCGAAGCAAGTACGCAACCCACGTACTACGAGGTCAACGAAGCGGGGCGAAGCTAGCAGCCCCAACTCGGCAACTGGACTCGCACGGAACATCGTCTTGATCGCAAGCTTCGGGGCGAGCGCCACCAACGACGCTTGCGAGGCTGTGAGGAGGCGGAGCGCCCAATCGCCCACTTGTGCTGCTTCGAAAACCGGTCGCCCGGCCATGGCAGGCAGGAAGTTGCCGAGTTGCAGCGGCGCCGCAGGCGAGATCAAGATGAGCTTGCGGACCAGAAGGCCGCGCCTTGCCGCTATGTGCACTGCCGACATGGCGCCGAGCGAGAACCCTACAACTGTAACCGGCTCGTCGCCCCCCAATCCATCGAAGGCTGATAAGACGCTGTCTTCGAAGTTTCCCCTGTGATGCCCAAGTCGATCGAGAGCACGAACGTGCTGCAGGGGCGTTGATGCTTCAAACGCAGAGAGTTCTTCCGGCGAACCCGGCAAACCATGGCAATAAATGATGCGGCGATCCACACCCTGCATTTGTCTGGAGGCGGAGAGCGCATGCAATGTGACCTTATCGCCCGGCGCAATGAGAGCCTCACTTAGAAGCTGTGTGTGCGCCGGACTTTTCATTTGCTGACACGTTCAAGTCCCTCCGCTCGCGCCCTCACAGTCAAACCGGCGCGATTTCCCCGAATTCGGACCTCAATGCACCCCAACCATTCTTCAGTCATAGAGGTTGATTAGGGTTAGCCGACCGCTCTTTGTCCTCCAACATGCGCGTTAGAGTCTTGATGGCTGAAGTGAGCTGCGCAATTTCTTGTTCTTTCAGTAAATCGATTTTGGTGTGCAGCAATTCAATCTCCAGTTCGGCTTTCTGGTTCACCTCAAAATCTTGAATCGAACGTTCCCGATCAATCTCTTCTTGTCGGTTCTGACTCATCATGATGATGGGCGCGGTGTACGCCGCCTGAAACGACAGGATTAAGTTGAGCAAGATAAACGGAAAAGGGTCCAGAGGTTGGTTGGTGACCGCGTTCCACACTATCCAACCAATTAGCAGACCACTTTGGATCAAGATAAAACGCCAAGAGCCGACGGTACTCGCGACTACGTCCGCCGCTTTCTCTGCAAATCCCAGCGGCGCAGCGGTCGGGACGGGAGGCATGCCCCAACGTTCGCGCGCTTTATCTCGGAGGGCTTTCAACTTGCTGAGTTCTGCGTGTTCCATGCTCGACCTCCTGTTTACACGACAGCCGGGCCCGCTAAGCGCCCCTCGCGCCGAGATCAGTTCTCATGACACTTTCGACGCGGCCATCGCTCAGGCTGATGCGACGCGTGCAGCGTGCGGCCACGTGTTCATCATGCGTGCAGATTAGGAACGTTGCCCCGTCCTCCTGATTGACCTCGCGCATCAGGTCCAGAACCTGCTCGGCCGATGCTCGATCGAGACTTCCAGTTGGTTCATCGGCGAGAACAAGGTCTGGTCCGTTCATGAGCGCCCGCGCTATGGCGACGCGTTGTTTTTGCCCCCCGGAAAGACGCGTCGCCGGAAACTCCATGCGATCCGATAAGCCTACCCGGGCCAACAGATCGCGTGCGCGTCGCCGCATTTCAGGAGAAATGCCTCCTGCCGGAGCCGCCGCGGGAAAGGCTACATTCTCTGTCGCCGTGAAGTCCGGCAACAAATAGTGAAATTGGAAAATGAAGCCGAGCCGCCGATTGCGAAACAGCGCGCGCTGGGCTTCCGACAATGTGTCGACGCGTTCGCCCGCGATCGTGATCGTTCCAACGGTGGGTCGAAGCAAAAGACCGACAATGGAAAGAAGCGTCGATTTTCCCGAACCGGAAGCACCAAGAAGAGCCGCCAACTCCCCTGGGTTCAGCGTGAGGTCAACACCTTTCAGCACTTCGGTAAGTTCATCACCGTTGCGGAAGGTCATGCCGATTCCGCGCGCGTCCAGAACGGGGCTCATTGCTGGATTGCCTCGAGCGGATCGAGCCGCGCAGCGGAGCGCGCAGGAATCACTGACGCCAGGATCGCACCAAGCGTTGTCAGCAGGAATACAGCGACATAACCGCCCTCGCTTGGCGCGATCGGAAGCACCATCATTCCGTCGGGTTCAGTCAGCGTTGCAAGCCACGAGCAAAGCGCAAACCCACTGAGACAACCAATCCCAGCGCCCACCACGCCAATAAGCAGACCTTGCAACACGAACACGCCTGCGATGAAGCGCTTCGAAACGCCGAAGGCGCGCATGATGCCGATTTCGCCCCGGCGTCTATTGGCCGATAGACTCAAGGCGCTGGCGATGCCGATAAGCACAGATATGAGCGAGAATATCTGTATCAGCGTTCCGGTCCGCGCTTGGGCGGCGAGTGCGCCTTCCAGATTTGCGTTCTTCTCTTGCCACGATGTCGCGCGCAGACCCGTGGCCTCCGTCAAGAAAGCCGCGAACTCGCGCGCGCGCGCCGGGTCCACGAGTTTTACTTCGATGTTCGTCACCCCTTCCGGCAGAAGGAAGAGTGGGCGCGCGGTTTGAAGCGACAGGTATGCCACTCTTTCGTCGAGGCTCTGCAAGCCAGTCTGGAAAATGCCGCGTACAGTGAGTAGCCGATCAACGCCGCGATCGGTACGGAACAGAACTGGTTGGCCCGCAGACAGTCCCAGATTCTCGGCCAATCGTACGCCGATTAGGATGCCATCCGCGCCCAAGCTAGCGTCGCCGCTCACAATTTCCGTACTGATGGGTGAGATAGCGTCTAGTCCGGAAGGATCTATTGCCGATACAGCAACTGGCGCGACCGCTTCTCCTTTCACTAGAAACGCGCTGCCTGAAATCTGCGGGCTAATCGCCGACACCGATGGCTGGCTTCGCAAGAGTTCTACAGTCGACGCCCAAGCGCGAATCTGGCGGCGCTGAAATGTCGAGACAATCGCGACGGATTCCACATCCACGTCGGCACTGGGCAAAACGCGCGCCACACGCGTCACCGGCTCCAAAGAGACGTGGGCGCTGTTTGCGGTTACGTCGTCGGTCAGCCGTATGGCCAATCCCTGGATGAGTGCGGTGATGAACACGAACGCCGTGACGCCCAAGGCGACCCCCGCAATCAATAGCGCCGTCTGAGAAGGGTTGGAGAAAAGATAGCGGCGGGCGACGGTAAACGCGAACACAGGCGCTAGCCCCCCATCGTTGAAATACTGCGCTCTAGCCTCACACGAACACGAGCGCCCGGTGCGGTTTCCGAGGGCGTCAGCACAATCCGGTCACCCGAGTTGAGACCATCGTCGATGATTGCGTTCAAAGACGGCCAATTGGCAATGACGACCGAACGCACGGTTACACGGCCGCTTGCATCGACCACATAGACATTTGGATCCGTGGTGGCGTCGATCACGGCCTGACGCGGCACAGAGATACCGGCCTCGCGACGGGCCACAACAATCGTCACGTCAACGGATCGCCCCGGGGGGATGGTAGTCTCCTCAACCGGCGCAAGTTTGATCAGGCGTCCGCCAGTCGTCGGATCCACGCGTGGCGAGATCTCCATAATACGCGCTGCGAAAATCTCTTCGGACCCTGAAAGCGCCGCGCGCGCCTCCATGCCAATGCGCAGCACATCGGCGTAAGCTTCGTCGACGTCCGCCTGCAGCTCGATGCCCTCGCGCGAACCGAGCTGAAACAGGGTCGTCTCGGGCGATATCACTTGGCCATCATCGATGGGACGCACCAAAACGATGCCCGCCATCGGGGCTCGAATTGTGAACTCCCGCGTTTGTGCTGCGGAGGCGTTTCGATCGGCAGCGGCGGCAGCAAGACCAGCTTGCGCTGAGCGTAGCGTCGCCCGCGCTTCATCTAAAGCCGCGTCAGAAGCAAAGCCGCGATCCGCCAGCGTTCGCGTTCGGTTGAACGCTAGTTGCGCGCGGTCGAGCTCGGCGCGCGCGGCGCGTTCACGTGCAGCGCTGGCGTTTGTTTGCGCCTGCTCCACCGTCGAGCGAACAATGGCAAGAGGCGCGCCAGCTGCCACAACATCCCCGTCATCGTGCAGCAAACGGATGATCTGGCCCGCGTTCGGCGAGCGCACGTCAACAAGATTTTTGGGGCGCACACGGGCGACCACCGATAGAGCAATTTCCACCGGCCGAGGCTCGATTGCGAGCACCGCTATTTCTGGCGGGCGCAACAGCCACCAGCCAAGCCCCGAGAAAAGCAACGCGCCCACCAGCAGAAGGGCAAAGAAAAGATTGCGGCGCTTGGGATCTGAAAGTCGGGCTCTGAACCACTCCAGCGCGATGCCGACAACGTGACGCATCCCGCCATTTGAAGGCGGCGGCGGTGCGGCTTCGTCTAACTCTTGCGTCATACGAGTACCTTTAGCTCACGCGCCGGGTGACTGCTCATGCGATGCTTAGGCTCGTCAAGGTGAGCGAGCACGCCCAGACGCTTCATGCGCGAGCACCGCAGTAACCCCCATGTCACTCAGCGCGCGCGACCGGTTTCCAAACCTCGTTGCGGCGCATGAACCACGGGGTCCATGGCGGGTTTCAGCGCGCAAGCGAAGAATGGCCCGCGGCGGGTTCTATCAGCGGGCGCGTCTGATGTCCGAACGGATCGCAATCCGCGCTGTGGCAACTTGTACCGAGCGCCTTTTGGTATGGCGCAGTGTGCGATAGTGCACAGACCCCGCTACTTGCGCATGCAACGACTTGGGATCGCGTTAGGGCACATCGTCCGCCAAGACGACCCTGTCTCGTAGCGCCCTACTCGCACTGGAACGCCGCATGCGCAAACACACTCACTCAGCCTCGCGACAAGCCACTCTAATGACGGTGTTGTGGCTTGCATCATGTGCCGTTGCCATTGGCTACGGGGCCATAATGAGCGGCTAAGGCGCCTTATCGCTTGCTGAAAACGACTGACCCGAACCCCTCGACAGGAGATAGCGCAATGCCTCACGCCGCCAGACAACTCGTGACTGAACTATCGGATGACTACGATGTCGTCGTGAAAGCGCTAGGACGCATGACGAAGAACATTGGAGACCATGGCGACGACGCCGTCGTCGAATCCGCAAAGGGCTTCGTCCACTCCGCTTCAGCGCTGGCAGAAACCATCAAGAAGCAGTCGGCCGAACTTGCCAAGAGCACTGGCAAGGAGGTCCGCGAACATCCAATCGCCGCCGCCGCGCTCGCAGCAGCTGCGGTAGGCTTGCTGGGCTATGCGGTGACCCACAGCGGAAAGCGCCAATAATTCTGATCGCTCGTTTCAGAAATACGACGGCGGTTCGGCGATCACACCAAAGCGGTCGCGCGCTGATCATGCTTGTCGTTGCGTTCTCGCTGGCCGCCTGCGGTACGATTTCGCGCGACTATTCCGCAACGTTCCGTCAGTCGAGCGCTGGCGTCGCATTACCGGTCGGCGTCCAAATGCTTGCTCGGCAGGCGCCACAATCTTTGGCGCTTGCTGAGCGGGTCCAGGCGAGCCCGCCAGCTGAGAGCCACGCCATACTCGCACTCTCGGGCGGCGGCGCTAACGGCGCCTACGGCGCTGGTGTTATGGTCGGGTGGTCAGAGAGCGGAGATCGTCCCAATTTCGATGTCGTAACCGGCGTCAGTACAGGAGCGCTCGCGGCGCCCTTCGCTTTCCTCGGAGCCGGTTGGAACGATGAACTCAGGCGCGTCTACACCGAGGGTGGGACTCGCGGTCTAGTCGGGTGGCGAAGCTTAGCCGCATTCGCGGCGCCAAGCCTGTTCAGTTCACGAACACTCCGCCGCCTGATCGATGAACACATCACGCCCGAAATGCTTCGACAGATTGCAGCCGAACACGCCAGCGGGCGCAGGCTCCTCGTCGTCACCACCAATCTCGACGCGGCCCAACCCGTAAGTTGGGACATGGGCGTTATAGCCACGATCGGCGGCGAGAGAGGACTCTCGCTCTTTCGGCGAATCTTGCTGGCATCCGCAAGCCTACCCGGAATCTTTCCGCCCGTTCTCATCGAAGGCGTCACACCGACGGGCTTACCTGTCGAAGAGATGCACGTCGATGGAGGCGTCAACTTGCCTTTTCTCGGCGTTCCAGAAGCGTTGCCGTCCTCTCGTGGGCCCCCTGACGGGGTGCGACGTGTCCTTTTCGTGATCGTCAACGGCCAGATAAGCGCGCGCTATCAGCCTACGCGAGGAAACCTCACCAGCATTCTCGCCCGCAGCTTTGATAGCTGGAGCAATGCCGGCCTGCGCACAGCGCTGGCGGACAACGCCGCCTATGCCAATAGCGTCGGCATCAGCGTCTTCATCACGACTATTCCTGCCAATGCAGACGCATCGAGTTTGGATTTTGATCCCGCCGCTATGCGTTCGCTCTTCGAACTTGGAAGGGCGCGCGCCGCCACTGGCGTCGTATGGTCACGCATAAGCGCGCCGCCGGGAGATGCATCGCCGGCGACCGATGGGGCTGTCTCAGAGTAATGCCCCACAAGGAGCCGGAGTCTCCTGCTCCATCAGACATTGGAAGCGCGAGACACACGAGCTAGTGACCGGAAAGGGCCAGCCCACGACATCTGATCACATTTCGCGACTGGCCTAGTCTCTCAATGGCGGTCATTCGGTCTGAGGCGTAGGCTTCCCTCCCCGCTCGTACTGTGCGGGCGGGTGAGCAGAAGGCTCACGCCATGACCTTGGAGATTATCACCGAAACACCGCTCAGCGCCGCCAAGCGCCAACGTCGCATTACCGGTGGAAAGCTGACGGGCCAGAAGCCCGCTCTCAAGATGAAAGAGGTCTGGTCGATCCGCGCCAGGTTGGAATTGAAGAAGCGCGTTCGCGATCTCGCGCTTTTTAATCTGGCGATCGACAGCAAACTGCGTGCTTGCGACCTCACGCGCCTCAAGGTCGACGATGTGGCGGCCGGGGGCGAGGTGAAGACACGTGGCATCGTCGTTCAAAAGAAGACCGGCCGCCCGGTGCAGTTCGAGATCACCGAGCAAACCCGCAGCGCTGTACTGAAACAGATGCGGCGCGAGTACTTGCGTTCGGGCGACTACCTGTTTCCGAGCCGGCTCGCGAGGTCACCTCACCTCTCGACACGCCAGTATGCGCGCATCGTCCAAGGCTGGGTTGCGTCGATCGGCCTAAACCCAGCGACCTATGGCACGCATTCGATGCGTCGTACCAAGGCTGCTTTGATCTATCGGAAGACTGGCAATCTGCGGGCGGTTCAACTTCTCCTCGGACACACAAAGCTTGAAAGCACCGTGCGCTACCTGGGCGTGGAGGTCGATGACGCCATCGCCATTTCGGAAGGCGTAGATCTTTAAGCGTGAATGGCCGGCTCCGCGAGTGCCGGCTATTCGTTACAATCGGATCGATGCCTCAAGTTCGCGGCGCCTGTCGTCGATGGCAGCCGTCTCGCTGCTCGCCCTGCAATAGCGGACACGCCCGTTGAAGGCGCCCAACGTCGCGCCCTAGCGCCGCACTGCGGCAATGCGCCTTCGAGCCTAAACTCTGTTTGCGCTTATCTCACAGGTCTGAAGGGCTCATCTCGCGCGTAAAAGTCAGGTTTCCGATGCGCCGTCCGCGACAACAAGGAGCAAGTCGTGTCCCCCCGTGCCGATCAGGTCGAGCTTAAGTCGCATCGAATTCCTACTGACTGGTCCGACCGCATTGCGCTTATGCTTACGCGTTTCCTACGCCTCTTCGCCGATGCTTTCTTCAGGAAACGCTACGGCCATCGCGCTGTAGTCTTGGAAACCGTGGCGGCTGTGCCTGGCATGGTCGGCGGGATGCTGAACCACCTAAAAAGCCTGCGCCGCATGCAAGACGACAGGGGTTGGATCAAAACGCTTCTCGACGAGGCCGAGAATGAGCGCATGCACTTGATGACATTCATTGCTGTCGCCCAGCCAAGCCCATTCGAACGAGCGCTCGTGCTGCTGGCGCAAGGCTTGTTCTTCAATGCGTTCTTCGTGCTCTATCTTTTTGCGCCACGAACCGCGCATCGATTGGTTGGCTATTTCGAAGAAGAAGCGGTCGTCAGTTATACTGCCTACCTTGCCGAGATCGATCGCGGCGGCGCGGACAATCCCCCGGCGCCGGAGATCGCCATCCGCTATTGGGGCCTCCCTGTAAATGCCCGCCTGCGCGACGTCATCTTAGCGGTGCGCGCCGACGAAGCAGGACATCGCGACGTCAACCACCAGTTTGCGGACGAGTTAAGGTCGTCGCGCACGAAGATGCGTCCCCGTGAGGTTGCAACCGCGCGTAGCCGGCTCGACGGAGCACAAGCGTGATCACGGCTCAGTCTGAGTTGTGCTTGGAAACGCAGCGCGCAGTCAGTCGCCCGGAAGCCGATTGGCCTGTGTGGGTCTGGGCTGCGTTACGAACGGATCACGCGGGCGAGACCGGAGCAGTCTGGATTTATAGAGGCGTGCTCGCCACGTCGCGCGACCCTGAGGTGCGGGCGTTCGCCCGCGCTCACATGGACACAGAGTCCCGCCACCTGCGTGAAGTCAGCGCTATTGTCCCCGCTGAGAGGCGCTCACGGCTCGTTTGGTTATGGCGCATACTTGGATGGATGACGGGCGCCGTGCCCGGACTGATGGGCCGAGATGCAGTCTTCGCGACGATCGAGGCGGTGGAGACATTCGTGGACCAGCATTATCAGGAGCAAATCGACCGCCTTCGAGCGGATAACGGCGACACCTCCTTGACCTCAATGCTTGATGGTTGGCGCCAGGACGAAGTGGCGCATCGCAACGACGCATCGCACAGGCGCCAAGCAGCGCCAGGAATTATGCTCGCCGCCTGGACCAGACTCGTGAGCGCCGGTTCTGCCTTTGCGGTAACAATCGCGCGGCATGTCTGATTTTGCTTCGCCGCCTCGTTTTGGTGCGCAACAACGCATGTGGGGTCCAAACCAATGAGCGCGCATGAACGAACGCCTTTAGCCGCGTCAACGCTAGGCTATCTCGGTCTTGTACCTTTTGTCGCGCTCGCCGCGTTGGTGTTCGTCGCGCCAGACTCTATGCGCAACGACGCGTCTTTTGCCCTGCTCGCGTACGGCGCTACGATCCTGTCTTTTCTTGGTGGCGTTCATTGGGGTCTCGCGATCGCGTCACCGACGCCCCACCCGCGCGCCGCCAAACTGGGCATGAGCGTAGTCCCGCAATTACTCGGCTGGTCGGCATTATTGGCCCCGGCGCCATATGGGCATGCGCTTACGGCGACCGGTTTGCTCGCGGTCTTGGTGATAGATGCGATCGCAGTCAAATCCGCCCTCGTGCCTGCGTGGTTCATGCAGTTGCGATGGCCGCTTTCATGCGCGGCCGCCCTCTCTCTTTGCGTAGCCGCCTTTCACGTCTGACCGCGTCAATTGGATAGCCGACGCCGCCGAAAAGAATTCGCTGCAGTGTCTTCTGATGCTTGTTCACGCGAGGCGATAATCAGGCTCGGCCTCACTCACGTGACCCACCGTTATATGGATCCACCAGCCTCGCCCCGCCGTACAGACGTTGTACATACAGTGGGCCTTAAGATGTCAGCGTCGCGCTTGGAAATTGGCAAACTGCTTGCGTGGAGCTACGTCACTCCCGTTGGCGCTGTATGGGCAAGTGCGTCGTTTTTCCCAGTTATCGGGCTGTTGGAGGCCGATGCCGGAATAAGCGCATTGATGACCGAATTGTTTTTCCTCGCCACCGGATTCGTTGGACTCGCAAGCCTTGCTTTTGGGCTTCGACTATTGGTCGCGCCCGAACGTCGGCTCGACCTACCAAATCCTCTTAAGGGCAAGCCAGCGATCATTGCCATCTACACTACACTCTGGCTGGCCGCGTACGCGGCTTTCCAGATGACTGCTTAGCAGCGGCTGCCGGTTTCACTTTTCGACGCTACGCGAAAGACCGACCTGAAGCGCACGCACCCTACTGGCACAAGCGCTGATCCGTGGCGCGCCAGTGCGCGTAACTCAAGTGTTGCGGCCCTTGGGCCAGCAACCATCGAGAGCCCCTGGCGCCGCCCTCCCCGCCCCACGCGCCAGGGGCTCCATTCTTGGAGAGTGAAGTCGACCTCATGGCGACAGTGCTAATCATGGGCGCCAGCAGCGGGATCGGACTTGCCACAGCCAGCTTGGCGCTACAGCGTGGACACTCGGTTGTCGCCTTCGCGCGATCCGCAGGTCGCATTCAAGTCCAGCACGACAAGCTCCGTACTTTTGTGGGTGACGCACGCAAATCTGCTGACGTGGCGCGCGCCATGAGCGGCGCCGAAATTGTCGTCCAAGCACTAGGCGTTCCAGCAAACGCGCGCATGCTGACTGGTCCAATCGACTTGTTTTCGGCGGCCACCGCAACGCTTTTGCCGTTGATGAAAGAGGCAGGAATCCGTCGCCTAATCAGCGTCACAGGTTTTGGCGCCGGGGAAAGCAGGTCTGCGATCAACCCCCTGCAACGGCTGGGATTCGATCTCGTTTTTGGCCGCGCCTATGCCGACAAAGATATCCAGGAAAACTTGATCATCCAAAGTGGCCTCGACTGGACCATTGTTCGGCCCGGCGTCCTCAATAATGGTCGCGGCACGGGACGTTATCGAGTTTTGACGCGACCACAGGACTGGAGAAACGGGCTCATCTCACGCAAGGATGTCGCGGACTTCATCGTGCGGCAACTGACTGAAGACGCATACGTCCGCCAAGCGCCCGTGCTTGTGCGCTGAAGAGCGAGCATTTCTCGAACGGACGATCGTATCCGTCTGTGATAGGCAGACATACTCGACTCAGAACTTGCGGGCGCTTAGGGCAATACATCATGGATCTCATACAGCTCGTGTACGCGTCCCGGCCCTTCGGTTTCGATGAGGCGATGCTCAACGGCATCCTCATCGACGCCCGCCGCTGTAACACGCGCGACGACATCACTGGCGCGCTTGTGTGCCGCGCCGATCTCTACCTGCAATACCTCGAGGGTCCGGCAGCAGCTGTCGAGGCAGCATTCACTCGAATCGCGCTCGACGACCGGCACCTAGAAGTGACGCGACTTGCATCCGCGCCAATCACATCGCGCCTGTTTCCCACATGGGCCATGCGCGACGACCCGCCGCACTCCTGGATGTGGACGCCAGCCGAGGTCGAAGAAGGCGCCTTCAAGCGCGCGGGTGCTGACCAAGTTATCGGCGTGTTCGCAAGAATTGCCGAGGAGGCTGCCTGAGCTCGCGTATTTCGCCGCTTGGCTCAGCCGCTCGAAACCGGCTGTGCGGTGGTGGACTCGCCCCTGTCCACTAGACCTGAGTTCATTCCAAAAATCGCGGCGGTGGGTCTACGTTTCGATCTAAACGCATCGGCGTTTCAGACGCTAGCGTCTGCAATGGGCCAGCGTGTGTCATAGCGCGAAACTCTGCGACCGGCCTACTCGCTCAACTGCTGCCGCTTGCGCCCTACCCGCGTGGACGGCTCACGATCGCCGAAATACGACATTAGAGATCCTTGCGCAGGAAGTGCCGCGTATGCCCGAGCGGATAATCTTCAAGCCTTCCAAACTCACGGTAACCCAGCCGCACATAAAACGGGACAGCCTGAAAATCATAGGTGTCGAGCCAAACAGCGCGGCAGTTCCTAGCCACGGCGGTGTGTTCCGCTGCTTCTAACACTCGAAGTCCATATCCACGGCCCCTAAGCGCTTCAGGTACGAACAACAATTCCACAAACAGCCAGCCGAAACTTGTGCGCCCCCAGAGGCCGCCGACGGTTTGACCGCTCTCGTCCTTCAGCAGAACCGCCAGCGGGCTCGCTTGGCTCCAACCGGCGCGGCTCTCATTAAAGGCGCGGATACCCGACGCGATGATCTCTCGATCCGTAGACTCCGCATTCGCCACGACAATGATGGATGCAGTCACACGCCGGCCCTGTTCTCTGAACGCTCGCCTCAATCAGCGTAGGCGGGCTCGCCTCGTTTCACGAGAGGCATGGTCGATCCAATGCGGTTGATCGCTTAGCGCGTGCAGCAACGGCGCGATTAGGCTGTTTGATATCACTCGCTCGGCGTTTCAGCCAACGCATCACTAGTGACCGGCGCCACTTCCGTCGTCAGAGAATCTGGCGCTGCGGGCTCGGCAACTTCCAAAGTGACCGCGGCGCCTTCGGAGAGTGGAAGCGAGGCCATCCACTCGATGCCTGCTCCCATGTTTGGATCGCTGGGCGTGCGTCCAGAGACAATGTCCGAACTCAGTCCGTTCCAAATGGGAACGGCATAAGGTTGAAACAGCCGCACGGCCAAATCTTGGTCGCAGAGGTTGCGTTCAACGCACACCTGGAGGGCGTCGTAGAAGTCGAGCGTGATCCAAAGATCATGACCCTCGTACTCAGTACGGCTGTTGGCCGCGTCCAGAATTCTCTGTCGCGCTTGAAGCCGCTCGGCGCTGCTGAACATCTCGAACAAAGCGAAGGTCTGCACAACGCGTGCGTCCTCCATCTTGGCGACCTCTTCGCCATATGTGTTCAAGGCAGCGACACCACCGCCAAAGACGCCCACTATGCTGACCCAAGTGCCAAGCACGCCTGACCATCCAGATACGCCCATTCGCTCAGCCATTACCCATCCCCCTTAGCGGACGGTTCAAACAGCCGCCGCACGATTGTGCCCCTTAATGATGAGGCAAGACCGATACATTTCCGCCATTTGCAACACTATGGCGCCGTGGTGAAACACTCACTCAGCCGAACGATCCCTGGCTGTTGCGCGAACCCTGCTCTGATCCGGTTGGCCATCACTCGGCGGACTAAACAGTCTTCGGTCGAGCGGACGGGGTTGTCGTGAACCAGTCGCGACATCAACCACATAGGATGCTTCTTGGTATTGCGTGCGCCTGCAACGACGCTCGATCTGAGGGAGCGTCAAAACTTGACCAGGGTAGATCAGATCGGGGTTTTCGATGTTGTTCAAGCGCGCAATATCCATTGCGCGTATTCGGTCGCCATAAGTGCGAAATGCTATCGATCCAAGCGTATCACCGCTTTGAACGGTCACCGAAGAAAGATCGCTAGCCAGTGCAACGCGAACGCCTGAGCGACGCAATACGAGGTTTGTGGCTCGGTACGTCGTCAGCCCATCCTCATCATCGCGGCCCATAGCAATGGGGGGTGAACTATCGAGACTGACTGCGACGACATCGCGGCTCCCCGAATAACTGATCCGAATGAGCGACCCATCAAGACAAACAAAATCCTCTGGCTCATTGGATATTGCCGGCAGCGGATGCGGACGCTCTGGCGGAATACGCGGTTGCGAAACCTCCACTACACCTGGAGGCGCTACGGCCTCACTCGATGCAGACGGGCGCACCGCGCTGGTAATAGCAGATCGATCCCACCACGCGCAGCCCGAGCAAAGGATCGCGAGCGAAAGCCCGACGACGCCCAGCGCCATGCGCGACTTGATACCACTCATCGTCCCCTCCGCACTGGACATACGGGTAACGTGAAGTGGCGACACAACCTAGTCAAAACTGACAACACTCGTCGCCGCGATCGCAGCATAATCTCATGAGCTGTTTAGGTGTTGCAGGCGCGGCGCATCGTCCGCAACTCTAACGCGATGCTGCAGTGCATCCACTTTACGACCACCGACCGCATGAACGATGCAGACTTACCCGCTGTAAGCGTGCGGGCTTGTGAGGCGAGTTTTGCGGGTCGATACGAGACTCCTTTGCGGAAGGCGTCTGCTCAAGGAAAGCGCGATGCTCGGATTTGCAATTAAAGGCTTGGTGGGGCTTTGCCTCATCGTTTTCGGCTGGCTCGGCGGATCAATTTTTCCGGTTCCTGCGCAATGGTTAGGCGGACTGAGTAGTCGCGTGAACCCAATGCTCACGCAGCTTGATCTGAGCTCGAATGGACTGGCCCGATTGCGCGCCGCACTTTCGACGGAAGACTTCTCGCGCCTCACGCGTGATGCAGCGATGCTCGCGGCGAGCACAGGGGACGTAATCTTGGTCGAACGCAGCGATGGCCCAGTTCTCGAAGAGTACGCCGACGCGATTGCCTTAGAGCAAGCACGAGCGACGCAACTGCCGCCTGGCGGATCGGTGTTCGAGGACACCCTGCAACTTTGCCCAGGCATGACGATAAGCAACGCGCCGCCAGCAGATGATGAAAGACGAGTCGAAGACTACGCGAAGTTCGTCAACGTCAACGGCGTAACCTTGGCAGTGAACCCTACCCGGGGCGCATGCTTATCATCGGGCGTTGGCGCTCGCGGCGGGCGCCGCCACAAAGGCTTGGACTTCTACGCGCGTAATGGCGGACCGATTTTTGCCGCCGCGGACGGAACCGTGATCGAGATGCTCTATCGTAACGATTATGGAAACATGCTCCTGATCGATCACGGGCGTGGCGCCTACACACGCTACGCTCACCTATCCAGCTTTGCCGCGGATCTGGCGGTCGGGTCGTCGGTAACCGCCGGACAACAGGTCGGATTGATGGGGAACACTGCGTCGTATCCGATACCAGTGCATCTTCACTACGAGCTCTTGCTCGGCGCCTACGACAATCCTCAGAGATCGTTCGGCCTAACGCCAGCCTCTCCTTTCGATTTTCCTGCGGCAGCCCCGAGCGCGCCAGTCACACAGGGACAAGCGCTCACCAGCGCAGACACTGGGGCGCCAACACGGCCATCCATAGTTCCGTTACAAGCAACGCGGGACGAAAGCGGAAGCGGGCTCTGTGCGAGCGGGCCCATTACCGAGGCCACCATTGTCCGAATTCGACGCGGCGACACGCTCATTGCGATTGCCAACGCATGCTACGGCAACCCCGACGCATGGCGCCAAATCGTGGACTGCAACTCGTTTTTCGCGGGACGCAACCTGGGTGGCGTATCCCCGCTAAACACGGGTCACCTGCTCTATGTCGGCGACCGGGTAATGCTGCCTGCGCCCGGCGCTCAATGTCCAACATAGGTGATGCTGCGAGCGCGCCGACTGGGTTTGGCGGCCCTCTTCCCGACCGCCCGCTCCCCAACCGCAAGGTTTTTATTGACGTATTGTTAATCTAGGCCGCTAGTGGCCGACGCGAGGCGCTACTCTGAGGAGATCGAGCAGATGGCGGACATATCAAGCGCGACCAAAATGGGGATCGCCGCGACAGGCTTTCTAGCTTTAGCCGCGGTCGGCGCCGTCGTCGTCGGCAGCTTTTTGCCCCCAGACGGCCTATCGTCAGGCACGATCGCCCCAGTAGACCGCTATCGCGCCGCTCAGGTCGGCGCAGAAGACATCACCTTAGGCGATCAGACCGTCCCGCAACTAATGCAGACGGATATCTTCGAGCTGATGGTCAACGACCCGTCGTTTCGCGCCTTTGCAAGTTCACCGGGCTTCGCCGCGCTCGCCCAACACCCGCAGGCGCTCGCTGTCATGGCTCAGGATCCGCAAGCTTTCGTTGCACTGGCGCGCGAACCACAAGCCTTCGCTGCTCTAGTACAGAGCGCGCAGGCGGCAGATGCGCAATCTTTCGCCGCCCAAGGCGCTAACGCGCAGGCCTTCGCTGCTATGGTACAGAACGCGCAAGCGTTCACCGCCCTTGCCCGGCATCCGCAAGCCTTCGCCGCACTCGCGCAACACCCGCAAGCCTTCGCCGCGCTCGCGCGGCATCCACAGGCGTTCGCCGCTATGCTGAGCAACCCGCAAGCGTTCGCCGCTTACGGACGCGACGCCCAAGCCTTTGCGGCCGCATCGCGCGACGCGCAAAACCAAACATCTATGTCGGCCAATCCGCAGGCGTTCCAAGCTCTCGGTCGAGACGCGCAGGCTATGAGCGCATTGTCGGCCGACGCGCAGGCATTCGCCGCTCTCAATCAAAACGCACCCGCCTTCCAGGCGCTCGGTCGCGACGCACAAGCATTCGCTGCATTGCAAAATGCGGCAGCGTTCCAAGCGCTCTCAGCCAACGCGCAAGCCTTCCAGACCCTTGCTCAAGACGCCCGCAGCTTTGCCGCCGCAGTGCAGAGCGCCCAATCATTCGCAGCCCAGTCCCGCAGTGCGCAAGGCTTCGATGCCGCTGCGCGCGTTGCGTTGGCGCAAAACGCCCAAGCCTTCGCCGCCCTCTCGCAGCATCCACAAGCCTTCGCGGCGCTGGCGCAGCATCCGCAAGCCTTCGCGGCGCTGGCTCGCCACCCGCAAGCGTTCGCGGCGATGGCCAACAACCCACAAGCCTTCGCTTCCTATGCCCGCGACGCGCAAGCTTTCGCCGCCGCCAGCCGCGATGCGCAAAATCAAGCTGCGATGCAGGCCAATGCCCAAGCGTTCCAAGCGCTCGGCCGCGACGCTCAGGCCATCGCGGCGCTGCGTGCCGACGCCCAAGCGTTTTCGGCGCTAGCCTCCAACGCACAAGCGTTCCAAGCGCTCTCCCGTGACGTGCAAGCGTTCCAAGCCATGGCGGCCAACGACGCCCAAATGTTTGCGGCCCTGAACCAAAACGCTCAGGCCTTCCAGGCGCTGGCGCGCGATGCTGACGCGTTCCAGGCGTTGGCATTCAACGCTCAAGCCTTCCAGGCGCAGGCAGCAATTGCGGCTTCTGCCAATGGGCTGAACGCGCAAGCCTTCGCTGCGATGTCGCGCTACCCGCAAGCGTTCGCAGCGATGTCACAGAATCCGCAAGCGTTCGCAGCGCTCGCCGGAAACGCTCAGGCCCTCCAGGCTCTCGCGCGCAATGCGGAAGCGTTCGTGGCGCTCGCGAACTCGCCGCACTTCGCCGCCCTCGCACGCGAGCCGGCGTTTGCAGCTATGGCGCGAGACGCCAGCTTCGCCCGCGCGATCCAGGCGAACTGACACGCGCACCCCGCCCCCGCCTGGAGAGACCAGGCTCGGGGACGGCACGCGCGTGATAGCCATGGTGCATGGGGATGCGCGCGCTGATGCTCTCTTTAGCGGTGGCGATGCTCGCTTCGGCGGGCATCGCGCACGCGCAAGACGAAGCGCCGCCCGCCGACGAAGCGATCGCGGTCAACGCGCCGTTCGAATCCTCACCTGAAGCGCCGCCTCCAGACTCGCCGCCGAGCCGCGCGCCGGAGGACGTGCCGCTCATCGATCTCAGCATGATCCGCACCGAGGACATGCGGCTGCTCTATTTCGATCCGTCGGAGACCTATCTCGTCCCCTATGTCGGCCGCAGCTTTCAGAACGCGCTCGATTTCCAACAGCGTATGTTCAACTGGGAGCCGTGGGATCCGGTCACGCTGCTGCTGAAAGATTTTTCGGATTACGGCAACGCCGCTGCGCGCGCCTCGCCCAACAATGCGATGCTGATCGACATCGCGCCCTTGAGCCTCACCTACGAGACCTTTAGCCCCGGCGAGCGCTTCTTCACGTTGTCCAACCACGAAGTCGTCCATGTCGCGCTGATGGATGTGTGGAACGAGCGCGACGCGTTCTGGCGGCGCGCTTTCTTCGGCAAGCCGATGCCAGTGCAAGAGCAACCGCTCTCGATCCTGTACAACTATCTCGCTACGCCGCGCGTGAACGTTCCGCGCTGGCATCTTGAAGGCAGCGCCGTCTTCATGGAGACATGGATGGCTGGCGGCTTCGGCCGGGCGCAAGGCGCGTATGACGAAATGGTCTTCCGCGCCATGGTGCGCGACGACGCTCATTTCTATTCGCCGGTGGGTTTGGAATCTGAAGGCATCTTCGTCGACTTCCAAGTCGGCGTGAACGACTATCTCTACGGCACACGCTTCTTCTCCTATCTCGCCAACACCTACACACCAGAGCGCGTCGTCCAATGGTTGCGCCGCGATCCGGAGAGCGAAGCTTATTACCTTTCAGACTTCCGCCGCGTGTTCGGCCTGGGCCTCAACCAGGCTTGGCAAAACTGGATCGAGTGGGAGTCCGAATTTCAGCGCGAAAACTTGGCCGCACTTTCGCAATACCCGCTGACGCCCGTCACGCCGCTCACCAATCGCGGCTTGGGCTCTGTCTCGCGCACCTTCGTCGATCCGCGCAGCGGCAATCTGATCGGCGCGTTCCGCTATCCCGGTGTCATCGCCCATCTCGGCGTACTCTCCAGAGATGGCGGCGACATTCGCCATTTAACCGACATCAAAGGCGCGATGCTCTACCGCGTAACTTCGCTCGCCTACGACCCCGTCGCCAATACGGCCTGGTACACGACCGACAACTACGCCTATCGCGACATCATGGAAGTCGATGTCGCGACAGGCGAGGAGCGCATGCTGCTACGCGACGCACGCATCGGCGATCTCGTCTTCAACCCCGCCGACCGTTCGCTCTGGGGTCTGCGCCACCTCAATGGCTTCGTGACATTGGTGCGCATCCCGCACCCCTACACGCGCTGGAATCAGATCGTCACCTTCCCGTTTGGCCGTGTGCCATTCGACCTCGACATCTCGCCGGACGGCGCGCTGCTCTCCGCATCCGTCGGCGAAGCCAGCGGCGAACAGAGCATCCAAGTCTTCAACATCGCCGATCTCATGAGCGGCAACGCGACCCCCACGCGCACATTCGGTCTCGGCACATCGACGCCAGAAGGTTTCGTCTTCTCGCCGGATGGCCGCTACCTCTATGGCAGCGCCTACTACACGGGCGTCTCGAACATCTTCCGCTTCGATCTCGAATCCGAAACCGAGGCTGTCGAGGCGATGAGTAATTCCGCCACCGGCTTCTTCCGTCCAATCCCGCAAGCCGACGGCACGCTTATAGTCTATGAGTTTACCGGCGACGGCTTCCGCCCGGCTATCATCCAGCCCCAAGTGCTGGATTCACTCGGCACCGTTCAATTTCTCGGCGCCCAGATCGCGGAACGTCATCCGGTGGTGCGCGAATGGACCGCCGGCTCGCCTGCCCGCGTCGACCTCGATGCGCTCATCACTGAACGCGGCCGCTATGTGCCGCGTGATGAAATGCGTCTCGCTGCCGCCTATCCGATCGTAGCAGGCTATCGCGGCCAAGCGGCGGTCGGCTATCACGTCATCATTGAAGATCCGCTGCAATTCAACCAATTGCACGCAACCCTGTCTTACACGTCGGAGTCCGATTACGAGGATCAGGATTGGCACCTCGATCTCATGTACCAGACGCTGCGCTGGCGTTTTCAATATCGCCACAATGGCGCCGACTTCTACGATCTCTTCGGCCCAACTGAGCGCTCGCGCGCTGGCGATGCGCTGATTGTCGGCTATCGCCGCTCATTCATCTACGACCCACCGCGACAGCTCGATTTCAACATCGACGCAGCCTACTACACCGGCCTCGACACCCTACCCGGCGCGCAAGAAGTATCGACACAGTTCGACACGCTCTATTCCCTCAACGCGCAACTGCACTATTCGAACACCACACGTTCGCTTGGCGCCGTCGATCACGAGCGCGGCTGGCGCTGGACGCTGGCCGGTGCGCTCGATCACGCCAATGGTGAAACCTTCCCAAGCGCTCGCGCTGGTCTCGATGTCGGCGTCCCACTGCCGCTACCCAATTCGTCGGCCTGGCTCTACACCGCCGCCGGCGCCGCTGGCGGCGATCGTGACAGCCCGCTCTCGAGCTTTTACATGGGCGCCTTCGGCAACAATTACGTCGATGATCGCGAAGTGAAACGCTATCGCGACTATGACAGCCTCCCAGGCTTCGAGATCAACGAGATCAACGCACGCAGCTTTGGTCGCGCCATTGCCGAACTAAACTTCCCTCCGGTCCGCTTCGAAGATGTTGGTGTCCCCAGCCTCTATCTCAGTTCATTGCGCACCGCCGTGTTCGTCGGCGCATTGGAAGTCGAGTCGGCTTACGGCGAACGCCGCTCGCTGCAATCAATCGGCGTGCAGGCGGACTGGAACTTCACCTTCGCCCACCGCTTGCCAATGACGTTCTCCATCGGTTACGCCGAGGGCTTCGAGGATAGCGAGAGGCAGGGCAGCGAAGTGCTGATCTCCCTGAAGATCATGTGATGGACGGCATGCTGCTGGTGAAGGCGCTGATCGCGCTGACGCCCGTCGGTCTGCTGCTCGTGCTGTTCGATCGATTGGACGTCTTCAACGTCATCCGCATGCGCACGATCCTAACGCTTGTGGCCGTGGGCGCCGCCATCGCCACCGTTAGCTTCATTGCCAATTGGCGCGTCATGGACGGTTTTCCCATCGGCATGGGCAATTACAGCCGATACGTCGCGCCAATCGTGGAAGAGACGCTTAAGGCAACCCCGCTTCTCTGGCTCTTCTTCCGAAACCGCATCGGCTTCAAACTCGACGCCGCGATCGCTGGCTTTGCCATCGGCGCCGGCTTCTCGGTGATTGAGAACCTCTGGTACCTCTTCACGCTGCCCGACACGAACGTCAGCGCCTGGCTCGTGCGTGGCTTCGGCACTGCCGTCATGCATGGCGGCGCTACCGCGCTGTTTGCCGTCATCTCACACGAAATGACTGAGCGCCAAGCGGAGGCCTCAGCCGCAACATATCGCTTTAATCCGCTACTCTTCCTGCCAGGCCTCGGCGTCGCGATCGTCATTCATTCCGCCTTCAACCATCTCGGAGGCCAACCGCTATTGGCGATGGCGGCGACGCTGATGCTTATCCCGGCAACTTTGTTTCTCACGTTCGCCCGAAGCGACCGCGCTGCGCGCCAGTGGCTAAAGACCGATCAAGCGCGCCACATCCAGCTGCTCGCCGACATCCGCGCCGGGCGTTTCCCAGAGACTGATGAGGGTCATGCACTGAAGGCGCTCGCCGCCAGGCTGCCGCCGCAACGCGCCGACGCTCTGATGGCGTACGCCGAACTCAACATCGAAATGGTACTGCGCGCGGAAGAGCTAATCCTCGCCGCGCAGGAGTCTGGCACTGTTTCTATCACCGACGCGGATCGGGAGAGTCTACGACGGCTCGCTTCCAGCGAACGCGAGCTTGGCCCTGCAGTTGTAGTGGCAGTCTCCGCCGCGCTTGGTCTTACGCGCAACGATTTGTGGGAACTTCAAAGTTTCCGCCGGCGCGCGTTTACGTTCGTTCGTTAGCCCTTTGGATCGAGCCCATCGCCAACATCATTTCTAAACCCGCGTCGGGGGCATCACGCTCAGTGGCAGGAATGGGCCAACCTAGGCCGTCGCGTACAAAATCACGAATGCCCTAGTCGCTCAATTCGTGACGCTGGCGTCAGACGCCGGCGATCGGCCTATTCTCGCCGGAAGCTGCCGATCGGAAACATTCGATCACGGCGACAAACACGCTCGCCGTCGGCGCTTTCGCCATTGAGCTATATCAAAGTTCGTGAGCAAAGGGCGCTTACGCTGCGCGTCATTCGTTTAGCGCCTAACCGGGCGCATTTGATCGACATGAGGCTCTTATGCGGCGCGCAAATTCCCTGCCCCGTCTCGCTCTCCTGAGTTTGGCGGCGTTAGGATTGTCGAATTGTGGCTCGTCTGCTCAGGGCGAGCTGCCCGATGAGCTTGGTGGATCGTGGGTGATCCAACAGATAGCCGGCGCATCCTTGGGAGAAGACGTGGAAGTCTACATGGAAATCGACGCGAGCACCGGCGCGATCACGGGCTTCACCGGCTGCAATCAATTCTCATCATCGATGACGGCTTTCTCTGACGCCCTTGCCGTAGGATCGATCCAAGAAAACCCAGGTGAATGTGCGAGCCCCGAGGCTGCCACTCACGAGGCCCGCTTCCTCGGCGTGCTGCCCTCAGTGCATCGCTTCCGGCGACGGGGCAAGGCGCTTGAGCTATTGCCTCAAGAACAGGGCGAAGCTTTGCTGAACTTGCGTGTCGATGATTTTGCCACGGTCACTCACCCCGCGACGACTGCGCCGCCTCCATAAAGCGATTGCGCACCTAACCAGGAAAATCCTCGGGGCAGCGCCGGGTCAATCGCAAATTTCTCAAATGACTAGCGCGCTCCAAACCTGCCTATCGCGCCCTGCCCGAGTTACCGGCTCAGGTTCGCCGATAGTTGCCGTTGATTCAGAGAGGCGGGGTGTTGAGAGACATCAATCTGGTGAGCGATCACTTGCCGTGACTCGCATCCTGCGCTGATCCGGCTGGCGTTCACTTGGCGGACTGAACAGTCTGCGATCTAGCGGGCGAGCTCGTTCAAAACTAGCACCAGCACCAACCACGTAAGACGTTTCTTGATACTGAGTCCGCCTGCAACGACGCTCGACCTGAGGCAGCATCAAAACTTGGCCAGGGAAGATCAGATCGGGGTTTTCGATGTTGTTCAAGCGCGCAATATCCATTGCGCGTATTCGGTCGCCATAGGTGCGAAGAGCGATCGACCCACCAAGATCGCAAGAGAGAGCCCGACAGCGCCTAGCGCCGTACGCGACGTGATACCACCCATCATCCCCTCCGCATCGGACTACCGATAGCGCTGAGCAGTAACGCGGCCTAGGCAAAGTGACATGGCGCAGCGCTGACTCTGCGGCGAGCTCTTTCCCAACCAGCCATCGGTTTCGATGCTGCAGCGCGGCACACCTTCGGTCGGGCCTTTCGCCGAATTGCTTCGCGCTGGTCGTTGATCTGGGCTAGCGTTCGCGCACTGGGTCGTCGGGGGACGCTTAGTGCTGGAATACATCATACTGAGCGGCGCGGCCGCAGTTGCTGCCGGGATGAAACAGGACGGCGACGCAGAGCCGAGCCCGTCATCACCCTTCCACGTCTCCGGCGAACTCGCGCTCGTCTCCGACTATCGCCGCAACGGCGTTACCCAATCTAATGGCGATCCAGCTGTCCAAGGCCGGTTCGACATCCGCCACGAGTACGGCTGGAGCATCGGCGCCTTTGCCACCAGCATGCAGGGGCGCAAGGGTTCGAACGCCCAACTCGTTCTCTTCGGCGCACAGCGCTTCGAGTTCGGCGAGACCGACATCAGCCTCGGCGCTAGCACTGTCTTCTTCTTCGGCGGCGAAGCCGATCCCTTTGCAGTAGCGCAAGCAAGTGTCTCTCATCCTGTGGGGCCGATCGACGCTACGCTCTCGATCAACTACGCACCGCCACAAGAGGCGCTCAACGACGAATACGGGCTCACCATCAGCCTCCGCGCGCGCACGCCGCTTGGGAGCATCAACAATAGACCGTGGACGGCGGCCGCAAGCATCGGTTGGTCGGAGAACGAATTCGCCATGGGTGCGGGGGAAAAACTAGACTGGTCCATCGGTCTGACCACCGAGATCGCCGGCGCGGAATTTGGTTTGGCCTATATCGACAACGATCTCGACGACGATCGCGGCGATGCCGGATTGGTTTTTTCTATCGCTTACAGGATTTGAACTAATCACGTGGCACGCGTCAGAGGGAGCGGGAAAGCGTGGCGGTGAAAATGAACAAGACGTTTAGAGCACTTGCTTTGCTGGCGCTCGCGCCCTGCGGTGGCTGCGCGGGCCTCGCGTTCGAACCGACAGAGAACTGGTGGCGCGACGGTGGACGCATGTGTGCTGCAAGCCGCGACACAGCGGGTCTCGAATGGTCCCGCGCCGCGCCGCGTTCATGCGGTCGCGCGCTCGCAGCTGAACCGCTTCGAGACGCGTCGATGAAATTGGGCTCATAACGTCGGCTTCCGGCCCTCGCACAACGCGTCAGTCCAGCTGACGTGCTATTTCACCACAGGCCTAGTGCCCCAACTCCTGCCCTTGGTCATGCCTCGCGAGCTAAGGCTGGCCATCGCCGACGTCGGACGTTGCGAAAATGCTCGGCTTACAATGAGGGTGGCAACTACCCCGAAACCCATCAGGGCGCCGCTACGGTCGCCACCCAGTCGGTCCCGGTCTGAAGCGCCACATCGACCGGAACACCTGTTCGATTGAAGCCACGAGCCGGTAGCTCATCGGATGACGCCATTGTTGGCAGGCCCAGGAAGTGCCGTAGCGGCCCCTCGCCGACCGTGAACATTGCGACGTTTTGATAATCGATCGACCGCCCCGTTGGTTCGCCATAGATGGTGACCCGGCTACTCCGCCGCGCTTCAATTACAAACGCTTCGGCTGCACTGACAGAATGGCGGTCAACTAGGATCGCAACTCGAGGAGGCGCTTCATGCACGGCTTGCGGCGCACCGCGGGTGTAGAAGCTCGCAGAAATGTCCGCGTTGTCAAAGAACGGCACGACGGTTCCTGGCGCTTCCTCCATTCGCGCGATGAAGCCCTCAAAGATTGGCCGTGCATCGCTATCCGCAGGCAGTTGGTCGCGCATGGCGCTGTAATGGCGCAGCATGCGCGGCGATGAGATCGCGCCAGGGTGGGGCCGCGGGCCGTCGAACGGTTCAAGTTGCAGCGCGCCGTAATAAGGCTCAAGGAGCTGAAATCCGATCGTGGAGCTCCCGCCTTCATTGCCGCGTAGATCAAGGATTAGCAGCTCGCGCGCGCGTATAGCTTGGTCATGTTCCATGAGCAGGCCAGCGAGCGTCTCCCGGTGTTCTGGCGAGAACGACGGAATGGTAAGTAGCGCTACTCGATTTGAGATTAAGACAAAGGACGGTGATCGCGGTCGTTCGGGGTCAAAGCCATTTGCCGCGTCCGTCCGCCGGCCCCAGGTCGTCGGCGGCATATGGAGCATTTGGGCGTCGCGCTGCAGAGCCGCACGCACGCGCATCGGAACACGGTCTGCGCCTTGGTACAGCGTCGCGCGCCAATACGCGCCGTCGCGCACGAAGCGCCCCGCGATATCACCAGGCGCCCAAGTTTCGTTACGCGAAGCACTGACGACGGCCGCGAATACGCCACGCCGGGCGCCAGGAACGATCACGACATCAAATTCGGGCGTCGCCCAAACACCTTCCAGCCCCCCTCGTGCCGCAGCAGCGCGGGCCATGACCCGGCGCGACAAACGCATTCGCTCAGCGCCCGCGCGATGCGCTGCAGACTCTGTCTCGGTAAGAATAGGACGCTCGAGCAAGAAGACGTGCGGATCATCCACGCTCTCAACGAAACGCTGTAGGGCGACGCTGCATTGCGTTGGTGAGGCGGATGCAGCTGCGGCGCGCCCGATCGCGACATCAGCATGGTATTGCTGCAAGCGCGAGGCGTCCGACGCGATCGCGATTGGAAATCCCACATAATCGGTTTCAACGGCGGCGCGAATTTCTTCGAACACAGCGACACATCCAGGATCAGCGTGCCCTGCTCTCACACCGAGAAGAGTTATGAGCGCAGCCACTAAAACAACTCGCATCTACCGTCTCCTAATCCATAAAATCTGGATGCGGCGGCGGGGCGGTATAGATGCAATACTGGCGTTACTCAGATGCTTGAGCTCCACGCCCGCTGCGGATTCGGCCTGCGACTGTCAGCAAAGGACCAGCGGGCGTCGTAGCGCAAAATTCTGCGACCGGCCTACTCGCTCAATTGCTGCCGCTGGCGTCCTGACCGCGTGGACGGCTCAAGTTCGCCGCAAGGAGCCGCTAGCGACCAAGCCTAGATAGAGCCTCAGCCATTGCATCATCGACAGCGATGGCGACATCGGGCGCGACACCAACCCCTTCTATGCGGCCGGTGCGGAAGCCGTAATAGTCGGCTGTTGGCAAGAACAACTGAAACCCGTTTGGCAAATCGAATGGCTGCTGCGACAGCATTCGGCCTGCTGTCGTCTCCCCAATCAAGGTTGCGCGGCCAGAGGTCGCCAAAGCGTCGGCTGCGAGTTCAGCAGCGCTGAAACTACGCGGCCCGATCAGCACAAACACCGGCCCTCCGTAGCGTGGGGCCATCGGCGTGAACTGCAGCCGCGTGACTGGCGCTTCGCTGACATCGCGCCAGAACGACATCAGCGACCAGCCTTCCCAGGGCGACAGCGCTTCAATCTCTGACCGCGTCGGCCCACGCGTGCGATCGGTTTGGGTCCAGTGTCGAGAGACGAAGGCGCCGGCATCGAACGGCGTATCAATTAGATGCCCAATCAGCGGGCGCACGGCGAACGCGCCGCCCTCGTTGTTGCGCATGTCGATGATCAGCCCCGATGCGCCGCGAGAGGTGATTTCATCATAGGCAGCATCAATCTGTTCGATGGTGTCGACGCCAATCAGCGTCGTGACAGTCAACACCGCGACATCGCCCTCCCACGTTAAACGCGCGCCCTCTCCAACCCGGAGCTGGTCGAGTTGCACGGCAGTGTCCGCAGCACTGGCGCGAGCTTCGGTCAGTCGCACATGGGAAAATGGTCCCTCCCGCCAAATGCTGTTGAACCCGGAAATGAACTCTTCCCGACTCGATGCTTGCGCTGCCAATGTCACGACGCTGGCCTCTGTGGCGCGATAAGCGGGGTCGTTGAGGGCGCTCGGATCATAATGATTGTCGCGGATAGCCTCAGAGGCCGCGGCGGCTACTGCCAGATATTCCGTCGACATCCGGTGAGCGACAGGCGCGGCGCCGGTCGTGCACCCCGCAAGCGCAACCGCAAGGCCGATTATCGCGGTGCTGACCGTTCGGCTGCAACGCCAGCCGTAGAATCTCGACAATGGCTTTGTATTGGACATGGAGGACTCGCCGCTGACTGCAACGACGACAAACAAGTTCGAAAGAGCGACGATTTCGTCCGCGATTGCGAAACGCGACGTTCGCGATCACGATTCTGGACGTCCACGTGCATATTCTGTGGGCGTCAGCCCAGTCAGCTTCTTGAAGGCTTCGTTGAATGCAGTTTTCGAACTAAAGCCCGACGCCATCGCAACCTTTAGAAAGGTCTTCGCTCCTGCGTCGATCAAGCCCTGCGCATGGCGGGCGCGGTGCTCATTGATGTAGGCAGAGAAGTTGTTGCCAAAACAGGCGTTGATGGCGTGTGAAGCCTCCCGAGGCGTCAACGCTGCGGCGTCCGCCAAGTCAGCCAACCGCAATCCTGGCTCAAGAAACAAAGACCTTGTCTCAATCAAGTGTTCGATACGCGCGAAGTTTGCCGCCGCTTCGGCGCTGGGTGTTTCGCTCGTCGGCTCGTTCGGCAGATTTTGCTCGCCAGCCAGCAGTGGCCCACCCTGCCGGACGTGCTCGGAGGCGCCGAAAGCCAGCCAGCTCGTGAGCGCGATCAATCCTACCAGCGTGAGCCCGAACATCGCGTAGTCCAAGTCGGGCGACGCCGCGGCTGTGGATGTGGATGTGGACAGCATGGTCGAATAGCGTCGATCGCAGCCAAGGCGATGGTGCCCGCGACCGCCCAGACCAACCAGTGCATGCGCGCCAAGCCCCGTGAGGTACGGCTGAGCGCCGCCGCGGCGCGAAACATCAGGAGCACGCGGACCGCCCCAGCGAGACTGGCGCCCGTGACCACTAGAGCGAGCCAAGGGCGCAGATCGCCTTCAGCAGGCACTATCAGCCCAACGACGAACGGCGTCGCAAGCCAAGCATCCTTCCAATGGAGTTGACGATTGGCGAAGGCCGCTTCCCGCACCAGCAGATAGATCAGCGGCCCGTAGAGAAGCCCGACGGCGGAGGTAAGCCCGAACACATCAGCGCCGCCGCGCGCGATCAGATTGAGCGTCATGTGCAGCGCAAGCACCGCTAAAAACACCGGCAGAGCCCGCACTGACGTGCGCCAGTACAGAAGCAAAGCGAGCGCAGCACTATGGTAGGCAAGCAGGATAAGCAGAATGGTGACGGGGTCGGGCACGGCCTAACGATTTGCTCGCAGTCGGGCGCCTTTGCAATTGCGCGGGGACGTTTAGCCCCGTGCCAACAGCGACGGTTGGACCAGCGTCAGCATTGGGCCAAGGTACGCCGTCGCCTACAAAATCACGACCGGCTTAGTCGCTCAAATCTTGACGATCGCGTCAGCGTCCTTCGACCGACCTACTATCGCCGAGGAGTGCCGCTTGGCCTCCGACACGGGATGACAGCAAGGCCAGGCTTCAGCCATTCGCTAGGTACGCGAGAACGGATCACGCCACGCGTGTCAACTCATTCGTTTCATCGCTCGCAACGCCCGCGATTGGCACCCGAAGGGTGAATACTGTGCCACCGCCCTCTCTGTTCAAGAAACTCACCTCTCCGCCCATGAGGCGCGCCGACGCGCGAACGACCGCCAACCCCGTGCCAGCGCCCTCAAAACGGCGATCAGCTCTGCTGTCGCCTTGCACGAAGGGTAGGAAAATCTTTTCGGCTATAGCCTCATCGATGCCGACACCCGTATCGACCACGTCAACCTGAAGCGTCTCTACGCCGCGGACCCTGACCCGCTTCGCAATGACTTTGATTTCACCGTTACGCGTGAACTTTGCGGCATTGTTGCATAACTCTGTAACGCACTGGCCAAACATCTCGGGGTCGAGGGCGGCGACACCCATGGAGTCTGCATACACCGTGAGGCTATTACCATTTGCCTCGGCAAGTTCGCGCGCGGCCTCGGCTGCTCCCAGCACCACGTCTGTCAGTCTCACGGTGATCGGCTCAACGAGGGCATCACCCGATTCAAGCCGGGCCAAAGTGATGATGCGGTTGACCAACCCTAGAAGCGCGCGCCCGGAGCTGAGGATTTTCGATGCATCATCGCTCAACTGAGCTTCGCCTTTGTCCGCAAGTTCCTCGCGCAGCATTTCAGAGTAGCCGACCACCGAGTTGATTGGTGTCCGTAACTCGTGGCTGATTATCGAAAGGAACTGCGCCTTGGCTTCATTTGCCTCTTCTGCGGAAGTCCGCGCCTGCGCTTCATCAGAAAGAGTCTGCAACAGAAAATTCCGATCACGGGCAAAGACGCCTGTTGCGGCCAAAATGGTTACGAGCACGACGCTGCCAAGCACTCTCTCGATCCAACCGACCTCCGCCAACATCAGCGGCGTGAGCAAAGCTACCAATGCCGAAGGGACCAAGTTTGCCGCCAACAGAAACTTGCTGTTGGAGAAGTACACCAAGACGTGGCTTGCCGTGCCACACAGCCACGTGGCCGCGAGCACCTGACCGATGGCTGTCCCGGATGTCCAGCTAGCAACCGGAAGAACGCAATATGCTGTTGCACCAATGAAATTGAGTACTGCGAGTAACGCAAAAGCGCGTCCGGCCTGGCGGTCATCAAGAGGCGTTGTGATGCGCGCCTCTAGACTAGGGCGCAGGATTATTTCCCACGCCGCCATAGCGATGAACCAATAAGCTGCGTAGGTCCAACCGGCGCCGAGAAATGCAATCGCCGCGGCAAGCGCGCCGAAGCCCACGCGTGATGCCGTCGCCTGTCGGATGACGCTGATCGCACTCGTGAACTCTACCGCTGCGTGCGGCCTATCGAGACCCGAAGACTGAGTTTTCATGGCGCGATCACGAATGCACTCGAGAAAGTACAGAGAGGAGCCGATTGCGATAAGGGTATCTGCTCTGCGCTTAGGTTTGGTTAATGTTTCAGCGGCGGCCCTCGGCAGGGCGCGAATTTCATCGAGCGGCTGCCTCTCTCCAACCATGGCAATCGGCTGGCGCCTGTGGCGCCGGCCGGGCGTCGCCAAAGTCGGTCATCAAGCGAAACACTAATGTTCGCGAAACCAAGAGACGCTAGCGTTCTAGCCCGAATTAGACAGGTCGCCCCGATGGGATTCCGCCACCTAACAGTCCAGTGCCAGTGCGGTGCCGCCTACGAGCGTCGCGAAGTCAGAATTCCGATCCGCGATATCGGTAGCTTTGACTGTACCGATTGCGGGGCCCGGATTGAGATTTGGTCGGGCAAAATGGTCCCGCTGTTCGTGCGCGTGAAGACTCCCGAAGATACCCGCAGACGAGCCTAACCGCGAGTCGACTGGCTAACGCGATCAAATCCTGCCTATCGCTAGGCGCGCGCTGCGCCGGCGCATAATCGCCGAACACGGGTACCGCAAAGCACGCAGCCCGAAGGCCTTTTCAGCCAACGGCCTATGAAGCGATGAAACCGCCGTCGACCATGTGCATGCCACCCGTGCAATAAGAGGACTCATCGCTGGCCAAGAAGAGCGCCAGATGTGCCACTTCCTCGTTGGTGCCGTAGCGTTTCATCGGAACCAATCCCTTCAGCACTTCGTGTTGGCTCTTGGGATCATCTGGTGACATCTGCGCTTCGAGAGATCCCATCATGCGGTTCGCGATCGGACCGGGCCCAATCGCGTTGACGCGGATGTTCAACCCGGCGAGTTCAAGGGCTGCCGTCTTCACCATGCCGAAGACAGCGTGCTTGCTGGCGATGTAGGGGATCATGCGGGGAAAGCCGATCATGCCCGCGATGGATGATAGGGCCACAATCGAGCCGCCACCGCGCTTCTTCATCGGCTCCACGCAATACTTCATTGAGAGCCAAACCCCGAGCACGTTGGTGCGAAGCACATCTTCAAAATCCGCCATCGTATGCTCTTCAAGCGGCTTGACCACACCCTCGGTGCCGGCGTTTGCGATCATGATATCGACGCCGCCGAATGCTTCGATGGCGGCGGCAACCGCTGCGGCGTTTGCCGCTTCGTCAGCAGCGTCGGCGACATGGTGCGCCAGTTGCGCATCAGCGGCCAACCGCTTGCGCGTGCTATTGAGCTTCTCCGAAGAGCGCCCGACAAGCATGACCTTGGCTCCCTCCTTAAGAAACAGTTTGGCCGTGGCTTCGCCAATCCCGCCGGTAGCGCCAGTAATGATCGCTACTTTGCCCTGAAGTCTCATTGGAATTCTCCCCCGCCTTTAGGCCAGCATGCATGACACGGAAATGGGCAGCGGCGAGAAGAATCTTCGCACCAAGAGTCAGATAGGTTTCGAAGGCGAGCGGCCGGATGCACATAGCTATGGCTCATGTTCGCCGAGAGTGGCCGTTGAAGCCCAAGGTGCTTTGCGTCCAAGGCGATTTGCGGCCTCCCCGGCTTTCTAAAGGCGCGGAGGCATGACAGCCTCAAGGCAGATATCGCGGGGACGCAAAGTGACGCTTTCAGATCTTGCCGCTATCGGCAACTTTATCGGCGGCGTGGCCGTTGTGGTCTCATTTGTCTTCCTCGCTTTTCAACTGCGCCAGAACACCCACAATCAACGCACCAGCATCGCCATCCAACGGACTGCGCTGACGCAAGAGCTCTCAATTTCGACGATCTCCGACAACCTGGAGATTTGGGTGCGTGGAGGCGCGGCGGACCAAAGCCTGACAACCGAAGACGTCACGCGCTACCAGGCTGTCGCCTTGATGACATTCTGGCTCTACGAGGAGCACTATTATCAACGTCGCGATGGCATGCTCGACGATGAGAGATGGGCCACCAACATCAATCGTTTGCGTGCATTCATGAGTTTGCCTGGTTATCGCGCGGCGTGGCGTTCGATTGCAGAGCTCTATTTCGAAGCAGAGTTCAGGCGCTCGGTGGATGAGGTCATGCACGCGGCGACCGCCACCGCCGAGGCCGACGCGGGCGTCAAAGCCTGGAAGGCACTTGCGGTTGAGGAGTTAGCGGCGGCGAGAGCGGCGCATGATTCTTCATCCCGCCCGCTGCCTTGATCTGGCTGGCTGCGTACCCCCCACGCTCCTGGCCAGGGAATACTGAGCGGTCGGAAATTCGCGACTGGCTTACTCAATACACTCGTGTCTTCGGTAATGCTGCGAACGCTTCGGCGCGATTTCGCCAAAGTCGGTCGCTCGCACTCGCCGACTGACTAATCATTTGGAGGCTTGGGCTGGTGGCTTGGCGAAGCGCTAGGTACACATTGGGCTGATGCGGGGGTCCAAATGAGTATGCAGCCAATTAAAGCCGACTATCTGATCGTCGGCGCAGGCGCGGTAGGCATGGCTTTCGCAGACACGCTTCTCACGGAGACGACTGCGACCATCGCACTGGTCGATCGACATCATCGTCCGGGTGGCCATTGGAACGACGCTTACCCGTTCGTGCGCCTGCATCAGCCGTCCGCAACCTACGGCGTCAACTCGCGAGAGCTTGGCTCTGGCCGCATCGACACTCACGGGCTGAATAAGGGGTTCTCGGAACTCGCCACTGGCGCCGAGGTCGTAAGTTATTTTGAAGCTGTGATGCGCGAAAGGTTTCTGCCCTCCGGTCGCGTCCAGTATTTTCCGATGAGCGCGTATGATGATGATAGCGCCGTCACTTCATTGTTGTCGGGCAAGAAACGTGCAGTACAAGCACGAAAGATTGTGGACGCGACGCAATCGAAGACAACCGTTCCTTCGCGCCGTCCGCCGCAGTACGCCATCGCTGATGGCATGACCTGTGTCCCGCTGAACGAATTGCCCCGCGTCGCGCATCCCGAGGCTGAGTACGTCGTCATTGGGGCGGGCAAGACCGCGATCGACGCCTGTTGCTGGTTGCTCGAGAATGGCGCTGATCCTGACGCTATTCGATGGATCATGCCCCGTGACTCCTGGCTCTTGAACCGCGCCAACTTCCAGCCTGGCAAAGAGTTTTTTGCCTCTTTTGCGAAGAGTGTCGCCAATCAAACTGAAGCGCTGAACATGGCGGCGTCGGTCCCCGACTTGTTCGCCCGGCTCGAGGCATGTGGAGAATGGCGACGGATTGATCCTGCTATTGCGCCGTCCGCGTATCATTGTGCGATCGTAAGTGATGGCGAGCTGGAGCAGCTGCGGCGGATCAAAAACATCGTCCGTCTCGGCCGCGTGGTGTCCATAGAAGCCGACAGGATCGTGCTGCAGCACGGAACCATCCCCACCAACGCAAAAGTGCTTCATATCGATTGTTCGTCTCCCGGCATTCCCCCGAACCCGCCCCAGCCTGTGTTTCAAGGCGATCGGATTGTGCTGCAATGGGTTCGCTATTGCGCGCCCACGTTCAGCGCCGCCTTCATCGCGCACATCGAAGCCGCTTGTTACGACGAGGCGCAGAAGAACGCCCTTTGCACGCCCGTGCCCACACCACAAGAACCTCTCGATTGGCTGCGCATGATGGCGGTGGAGTTTGCTAACCGATACCGCTGGAGCAAAGAGCCTCAGCTCGACGATTGGCGCACCAGCGCCCGCCTTGACGGCTTCACCGCGCAGCTTCGCAATCTCGGCCCTGAAGACAAAGAAGCCATGATGCACCTACAGCGCTATGCGGCGAGCGTCAGTCTTGCAGCCGCGAAGACGTCGCAGTTCCTGTCCGAGGTGGTGTGACGGTTAGCATCGTCACCTGAGTTGCCGCAAAGGCCTCATTCAGCTTGAAGAGCGGCGGGCGCGCTCCACTCCGGACGCTCGCGCGCAAGCCGACAAACCGGCTCACAATCGCCGATCTCAGCCATCTGCGCCATGGAGGAGGATCATGGCTGGTCATCCAAACGGTCGATGAGAGATTGCGCGCGGCCAAGATCAATGCCCGCAAGTTCTACGGCCATCCGCTGCGTATCGGCCCAGTACCGCAGCGCGTCCATGATCTCCTGATCCGCCGCGAGCTGACGGATGATGTCGGCAATACCAGTGACGCCTTCGGGGGGCGGGCAGTCGATGAGCGTCGTGACGCCAGCCGACTGTTGATAGCAGGCTTGCCAGTAATAGCGCATGATGTCCGAGCGCATGCGGCCACGCACCATTTCGCGATACTCAGGCAACAATTGGTAAGGGCCTAGACCGCCCCGGCGCGCCGCAACGAGGACATAATAATCCGTCAGCCCGCTTCGCAGGTCGGCATCGGGAATGAGCCGAAGCTCGCCGGCGCTGCGCAGTTCGGAATAGGTCGTGTCAGCGAAGGTGAGTTGGTTGGACTGGCTGGCATGAAGGAAGGACCGCAAGATTTCCCAGTCCGTTGCGCCACCGCGCGCGCCTGTCTCGGCATAGCCGATTGCGGCGTATCCCTCGTTCGCAACCTCCTGCCAGAGGCCTCTGTGCCGTTCCAACTCGGTCATGTCCGCGACCAACTCGGCGCGTATGCGCGACAGATATTCCCGCGAGCGCTCTGCTTCGGCGCGGGCCTCATTCCAATTGTTGACCTGCAGACCGACGAAGACACCGATAACGACGATTACAAAATCGATCGCGATCGCCGTCCATTCCTGCTTGCGCAGGTGCGCAATTACACGGCGCAAGAGCATGTGGCGAACCCCCAATTCGCTGGGAGTAGAGCATGAAGGACTCCGCGGCGATATGCCAAACGGGGCGAGCGTCAAGTGAACGACCGCTATGGGCCAATCTCGGTCGTAGCGACATATCCTACCAACGGCTCGAATGGGGGACCATTCTGGTCACTCCTCGCGTCTTAAAAATCCCAGAAGCAGACAGTTGCGCCCGCATGTCACAAACCGGACGGTTGCGGCCGCACGAAGGTTCTCGACTGGAAGTTTGCCGGTGACGCAAAGTCGCGATAGATGGCTCCAGAGAGGACCTCTTGACGCTCACACGCAGCGCAATCGAAGCCATGGCGCCGGATCAAGGGTCGCTTTCGGCTGCGTCCGCGTTGCTGAAGGCGGCAAAGTGGCCGGTGCGCGCGCAAGCGGGCGCGCTGATCTGGGGCGAGTGCCAGGGCTCTGGGGCCAATCCCTATCGCGTCGTCGCCGAAACCGCCGATATCGGTTCGAAGTGCACCTGCCCATCGCGCAAATTTCCGTGCAAGCACGCGCTCGCGCTGATGTGGATGTTCGTCGATGACTCCGCCACGTTCGAGCCTGGCGAAATCCCGGCTTGGGTGCAGGACTGGATGGGCCGCCGGCGCAAAGGCGCATCCGCGCCCGCCACCGCATCCGCTGAACCGAAGAGCATCGCGCTCGCGCAGGAAGAAACCGCCAAGCCTGCCGATCCCGCCGCCGAAGCGCGAAAGCAGGCCTCCGCAGCCAAGCGCGCACAAGACACGCGCAAAGCCGTTCGCGCAGGCCTCGACGATCTCGACATATGGCTCGCCGACCAATTGCGCGGCGGCCTCACCGTGTTCGTCAACGAGCCCGGCGAACGCTGCCGTCGCATCGCTGCACGTCTGGTGGACGCCAAGGCCGGCGCACTCGCCGGCCGTATCGACGAAATGCCGTCGCGCCTGCTCGCTCTGCCCACGGACGAGCGCGTCGACGCGGTGATCATGGAGTTCGGCAAGCTCGTACTCTTGATGCGCGCTTGGCGCGCGACGCCTGACGATCCCGAATTGCGCCGTGAAGTGGTGAGTTCAGAAACGCGCGAGGATGTGCTCAATAATCCGGAAGCACCGTACGTTTCCGCAACCTGGGAAGTGCTCGGCGAACGCGTGTCGACGCGCCGCGATGGCTTAGTGAGCCAGGCGACGTGGCTCCTGCAGCTTGATGCGCAAACGCCGCGTTTTGCACTGCTGCTCGACTTTTTCCCCGCCTCCGCCGGGAAACGCGGCGCCGCATTCATTGCGGGCGACCGATTCCAAGCTGAGCTTGTGTTCTATCCCGCCAGCGCACCGCTGCGCGCTGTGATCGCATCACGTTCGGACGCGCAAGGCGAACATGCGTGGCCCGCACCGCCTTCAAATCCACTCGCGGCGTACGCGGCGTTCAAGCTTGAGGCGCCGTGGCGCATCGAAGCGCCACTCTTGTTGCCACAAGGCCGCATCGCCGCAGAAGCGTCGGGTCGCGCGTGGTGGAAAGCACCATCGGGAGCGCCGCTACAATTGCGCACCGCGCCGCCTCCACTCGCGCTTGGGGCCGATATCAGCAAAGCTGCTGCGCTATGGGACGGCGCGCGTCTCGGCATGATCGCGGCGCAGAGCAATTGGGGACGGATCGATTTCGATGCGTGAGCTCGACGCCTCCCTCGCCCAGGTGCGCAACGCCTGGATCGCCGGCCGCTCTGCGCTCGAAAGCGCCCCGCCCGCTTGGCGTGAAGCCGTCGGCGAAGACGAACTGGCGCTGATCGCAATTGCGGCACACGCTGGCGATGTGCTCACGCAACGCGGCCCTGGCGCGGCTCTGATCGACCGCCCCCTTCTGCCGCAGGTGAACGCCCCGTTCATGCCAGAAGCGCTGCGCGCGCGTTTTCGCCGTTTGCTGGTACGTCCGAAAAATCAGGCATCGCTCGAACAGCAGCTGATCGCCTTCACCACAGCGCGCGGCTACGCCGCTCACCCCGGCGACTGGCTGCCTGATGCGAAGGACGAGTGGGCGCCCGACCTTTACGCCCCCTGGCTCGACTGGATCCGAGCCGACGCACGCACCGTCGCGCCGAGTGAGGATGACATCACCGCCGAGAACTACGATCAATTTTCGTGGACCGAACGCCGCGCCGCGCTGTGGGCGCTTCGCGCCACCGATCCGAATATGGCGCGCGAGATCATTGAGGCGCGCGCGGCTGCCGAACCGGCCGAGCGCCGCCTCCGCTTGATCGAACTCCTGGACAACCGACTCTCGGAAGCGGATCGCGAATTCCTTGCGAGCCTTGAGAAAGATCGCTCCGACCGTGTGCGCGCGCGGGCGCGGACGTTCCTCGCACGACTCGGACACGCCGGCGGCACGACCGCGCTTGCCTCCGAACTGGCGGAGATGGTGACGCTGGAAAAAGCGGGACTCATCAACCGCCGCACGCGCCTGCGCTTTGCTGCGCTCAAAACACCGGCGCAACACCAGCGGCGCCATGAGCTAACGCAGATTGTCAGTCTCGCCGAACTCGCGGCAGCACTTGGCGTGACAGAGATGCAACTTGTGGAATTGCCCGAGTGGCAGCTGGATGAAGCGCACGCGTTCGTCACCATGACAGCGGAAACGGGCAGCGACGAGGTCGTGCGTGCGCTATTGGAAAACCTGATCCGCATCCGCGAGGCGCCGCTTGGCGTGCTCCTGCCGTTGACGACGCGGCTCACTATGGAAGAGCGAACCGCGCTTGCGCCGTCGCTGATCCAGCTCGACGGACATACTTTTGAAGCCACACTTGCGCTCGTCGGCGATCAACTCGGCGGCGTACCACTTTCCGCGTTGACGGCCGCGCCCAGCTTTGGCGCGCTCGGGCCGAATATCGAAGCCGCCGCAGGTGCGGACGACAACCAACGCCGAAACGCGATGGGCATTCTCGAACAGGTTCTGCCGCGCATTGGCCTGCTGCTGGACAATGCCAGCGCGACGACGCTCATCGCGCAGATCACGGGTTGGGGCTTGTCACCCGCCGAACCGCTGCTCGACATGCTTCACTTCAACGCCGCCCTCATTCCGGAGACAACGCCGTGACCGACGCCTTGCGCCTGCCCGCGGAGCAAACCTACGCCGCCGAACTCGAAGCGTTGAAAGCCAATGATGGCGCCAAACCGCCGGGCTGGGCGCTCTCGCCGCGCGCAGCGCTCACGTACGTGATGGGCGGCAAGGCGCAGAACGGCGTCGCGATCAGCGCAAAATATGTGGGCGACAAGCGTTTGATCGAGACAGCGATCGCCACGCTCGCAACCGATCGCGCGCTACTGCTGCTTGGCGTGCCGGGCACAGCGAAATCATGGGTGTCAGAACACATCGCCGCGGCCGTAAGTGGCGACAGCACCATGGTGATCCAGTGCACCGCCGGCACCGACGAGAACCAGATTCGCTACGGCTGGAACTACGCGCAATTGCTGGCGCACGGACCATCACGTGAAGCGCTCGTGCCGACACCACTGCTACGCGCGATGGAAGGCGGCAAGCTTTGCCGCCTCGAAGAACTGACGCGCATGGGATCGGACGTACAGGATACGCTCATCACGGTGCTCTCGGAAAAGATGATGCCGGTCCCGGAGCTGAACACGTCGGTCTACGCCGTGCGCGGCTTCAACGTGATCGCCACCGCCAACAATCGCGATAAGGGAGTCAATGAACTCTCCTCCGCTTTGAAGCGGCGCTTCAATGTCGTGGTGCTGCCGCTGCCCGACGACATGGATCAGGAAATCGCCATCGTCACCAAGCGCGTAGGCGAAATGGCGCAAACTCTGGATCTACCCGCACCGAAGAATGTCGCGGAAGAGGTTGCGCGCGTTGTCGCCATATTCCGCGAGTTGCGTGGCGGCGCTACGCTCGATGGCAAGATGACGCTGAAGACGCCATCCGGAACGCTCTCTACGGCGGAAGCGATCGCCGTGCTGATTGGCGGGTTGAGCCACGCCGCATTCTTCAACAACGGCAAACTCGACGCAGAAGGCGTGGCGCCCAACATGATCGGCGCGATCGTGAAGGACCCGGTGCAGGATAAGGCCGTGCTTGAGGAATATCTCGAGACCGTGCTCAAGAAGCGCCCTGAGTACGCGAGCTACTACTCCACGCTGCTCGATCTCGTCTGACACAATGGCTGCCGACGTCCGCTACTTTGGCATACGTCATCACGGGCCCGGCTCCGCACGCCGGCTCGTGGAGGCGCTTGACGAACTGCGTCCGGCGGCCGTGCTAATCGAGGGCCCGAGCGACGCCAGCGATCTCCTGCCATTGCTGAACGATCCGGCGATGCAGCCGCCGGTCGCGTTGCTCGCTTACGCCGCCGACGATCCCGCGCGCGCCTCGTTCTGGCCGTTCGCGACATATTCGCCCGAATACCAGGCCGCGCGCTGGGCCGTGCGCAACGGCGCAACGTTACGCTTCATCGACCTCCCCGCCTCATGGCGCCTCGCGCCGACTGCGCAACCAGACTCACCACCGCCGGCGGATGGCGACGAAGTAACAGCGAACGTCGAACCGGAAACATCACTCACGCAAGACGTCACGCCTTCCGCACCCACCCTTGAGCAGGATCCCATCGGCGCACTCGCCGCTGCTGGCGGTTACGAAGACGGTGAAAGCTGGTGGCGCGATGTAGTGGAAGAAAACCCTGAGCCGGGCCCAATCTTTGCGGCCATCGCCGACGCCATGAGCGCGTTGCGCGAAGCCGCGTCGCCGCCCGAGGGGTTCGAAGCCGCGCGTGAAGCCCACATGCGGCTCGAGATCGCCAAGGCGGCAAAAGAAACCGAAGGCGCCATCGCCGTCGTGTGTGGCGCGTGGCACGTGCCGGCGCTGCAAGCGAAATCCTCGGCCACCGCAGACCGCGCGCTGCTCAAAGGCGCACCGAAGCAGAAGATCGCCGCCACCTGGGCGCCGTGGACCTCGCCGCGGCTCGCTTTCGCCAGCGGCTATGGCGCAGGTGTCGTCGCACCCGGCTGGTGCCAGCATTTGTGGGACGCTCCGCGCAACGCAGCCGCCACGCGTTGGCTCGCGCGTATCGCTGCGGCTCTGCGCGCGCAGGACCATCTCGTCTCCACTGCGTCGCTCATCGAAGCCGAGCGTCTCGCTTTCGCGCTTGCCGCATTGCGCGGACGCCCAGCGCCGGGCTTCGAGGAACTCCGAGACGCGGCGATTTCGTGCCTCTGTTTTGGTGAAGCCATCGTCTGGCACACGGTCGCGCCGCTACTGCTCGTGGGCAACGAAGTGGGCGCCATTCCAGACAACGTCCCGCTCGCACCGCTCCTAGAAGATCTGCAGCGCGAGCAAAAACGCGTGCGTCTCAAACCCGAAGCGCTTGAGCGCGAACTCGCCGTCGATCTCCGCAGCGAAAGCGGACTCGACCGATCCACGCTGCTGCATCGCTTGAACTTGCTCGGCGTGCCATGGGGCAAGCTTGCCGACGCGGGCCGCAGCCGGGGCACTTTCCGCGAGCGCTGGGTGTTGCGCTGGGAGCCAGAATACGCCGTCGCGCTTGTTGAAAACCTCGTTTACGGCCCGAGCATTGCGCAAGCCGCCGCCGGCCGCGTGAGTGCGCGCTTCAAGGATGCCGCGAACTTACAAGCGCTGGCGGAGCTCGTGTTCCAGAGCCTCACCGCGCAGCTCCCCGCCGCGGTGGAAACCGGCATCGACCTGATAGAGAAGCGCGCTGGCCAAACCAGTGACTGTGCGGAATTGCTATCATCTCTGCCCGCACTCGCCGACGCATTGCGCTACGGCCAAGCGCGCGAAGTGGACGCAAGCCAACTCGATGCACTGGTAAAACGCATCCTAATTGAGGGGGCGCTGACGCTTCCATACGCTGTGCGCAATCTCGATGCCGCAGCCGCCGCCGCGATGCGTGGTGTGTTGACAGGCGCGAACAACGCCGTCGCTCTACTCGAACTCACCGACGACGAACGCACGACCTGGCGCAGCGCACTGCACGCCATCGTGAATGACTCTCACGCTGCACCGCTTATCGCCGGCGCCGCCGCGCGCTTGCTCTACACCGCCGAAGAGCTTTCACCCGACGACGCCGCGCGCCTGCTCAGCCGCGCACTCTCTCCGGGCAAGCCCGTCACCGACGCCGCCGGTTTTTTCGAAGGCTTCTTCGAAGGCGCCGGCGAAACCTTGATCCACGATCACCCGCTCCGACAAGCGGTAGATCAATGGGTGCAATCACTCGACGGCGACACCTTCGTCGCACACCTGCCGCTCTTCCGCCGCGCGTTCTCAAACCTCGACCGCATGCAGCGGCGGCGCTTGCTTGACGCATTGTTCGGGCGCGTCTCCGCTGGTTTGCAAGGCCGCACCTTGGCCGCCAACGCCGAAGAGATTTGGCCGGCGCATTTCGAGCGTATCGTTGGCATTTTGAAAGCGAGACCTGCCGATGAGTGAGGAACGCGAACGCCGCTGGCGCCTCGCCCTTGGCGGCGAAGACGATGCGCTTAATGCCACCGACACGCGCCTCTCCGGCGCACTAACCGCGCTGTACGGCGGAGGCGCCGACGACGAGGCAGTCGACAAGAAAAAATCGCGCGGTGGCTTGGGCGGCTCGGCGCCGAACGTTGCACGCTGGATGGGCGATATACGGTCCTACTTCCCCTCGTCCGTCGTGCAGATCGTGCAGAAGGATGCGTTCGAGCGGCTGGGGCTGCAGCGCATGCTGTTGGAGCCGGAATTCCTCGCCGCCGTCGAAGCGGACGTGAACCTGATCGCAACGCTCATGTCGCTCCGCAACGTGATGCCGGAGAAGACCAAGGATACGGCGCGCCAAGTGATCGCCAAGGTCGTCGCCGACCTGATGGAGCGCCTCGAGCGCAAAACCGCAGAAGCTATTCGCGGCTCCGTCGACCGCTCACGCCGCACTTCACGCCCGCGTTTCTCCGACATCGATTGGCCGCGCACGATCCGCGCGAATTTGCGCCACTACCAGCACGAGCACCGGACTATCGTGCCCGAGCGTCTGATCGGTTTCATGCGCCAGCAACGCCGCATGGTCGATCTCGACGAGGTGGTGCTGTGTGTCGATCAATCCGGCTCCATGATGCCGTCGGTCGTCTACGCCTCGATTTTCGCGGCCGTGATGGCGTCGCTGCCGGTGGTGAAAACCAAACTCGTTTGCTTCGACACGGTCATCGTCGATCTCACCGAAGAATTATCTGACCCCGTTGAGGTGTTGTTCGGCGTGCAGCTAGGCGGCGGCACCGACATCAACCAAGCCGTCGCTTACTGCGCCGACAAGATCGAGCGCCCCAGCAAGTCGCACTTCATTCTGATCACCGACTTGTATGAAGGCGGCAACGTCGAAGAATTGCTGACGCGCGTTGCGCGACTGATCGGATCCGGCGTCAACGTGATCGTGCTTTTGGCGCTCAGTGACCAGGGCCGCCCGGCCTACGATCCGAACCTCTCTGCCCGCGTCGCCGCTTTGGGTGCGCCAGTGTTCGCGTGTACGCCTGACCAATTCCCCGACCTGATGGCCGCCGCTCTCCGACGCCAGGACATCCACGCATGGGCGGCGAAGGAAGACATCAAGCTCGTATCCAGTCACGCGGAATGAATTGGGCCGCTTCATCCCAACAACGGTCCGCCCAGCTTTGTTGTCGCAAAGCGGAATTCGGCGCGACGTGGGCACTTAGCTTAGTTGCCCGCTCTTGCCTCCCTCTCAGGCGCTCCAACCTCGGTCTAGCGCCCGCGCGGCCTTGTCCGTGCTGAAATAGAACATGACTTCGGCATTCCAGCACTGATCCCGTCTCGTTCGACAGCGGGACAACCTTCCTGTACGCAAGTCCAGCTGGTCGATGCGATTTTGGGGCTGCGAGATGGGACGGGGTAAGCACGCCGGCATTCGGCACATTGTCTACCTAATGCTCGAAAACAGGTCGCTCGATAACGTGCTCGGCTGGCTGTACGAGCACGACAAGCCCGCTCAGGTTATACCGCCGGGCTCTTCGCGAGACTTTGACGGCCTAAACCCGGACCTCCTTCAGCGAGACGCCAAAGGCAAAGCGCACCATGTCATTCGCGGCACGGGCGGCCGCCACGCCGTCCCTCGCTACGACCCTTATGAAACATACGAACACGTCAACTATCAGCTCTTCGGCGCGGAGGGCACGCCGCCCGGCGACGCGCCACCCAAAATGGACGGCTTCTATCGCGACTACGCCAAGTGGTACCGAAACAACGACGAGATCATGATGAGCTACACGCCGGAAGAACTTCCGGTGTTAAACACTCTCGCCCGGCGCTTCGCAGTTTCGGACCGGTACTTCTCGTCCGTCCCGACGCAGACCAACTGTAACCGCGCTTTCGCAGCCGCCGGCAATTCTCTCGGCCTGGACAAAACGGGCGAACTAAAGGGTTGGGTCAACAACCGCCATTCGAGTTGGCTGGCGCGTCCAGGCGGCGTTCAGTTCAGCGAGCGCACCATGTGGAACGTGCTTGATGAGCAAGGGCAAGGCTCACCGAGCGATTGGATGATCTTTCACAGCAAAGGCAATTGGCTGGAGAACGCTCTCGGCGCCGAAGGCTACCCCTACACGCGGCGCATCATGGAGAAGCTGCAGGACCGCCGCTTCGACGGAAACTTTGCACCAGTCGCTGCACTGTTCGACAAGATCGCGAACGGAACGCTGCCGCGATTTAGCTTTATCGAGCCATCATGGACGCTGCCCTTCGGCCCTGGTCTCGGTCCCAATGGCACGGACTATCACCCGCCAGGCGACATCCGTAAGGGCGAGCGCTTTCTCCAACATTTGTACGACGCGCTTTCGGGCGATCCCGAAATCTGGAACTCGCTGCTCTTCATCATCAACTTCGATGAGCACGGCGGCACATATGATCACGTTGCGCCGCCCAGTGGCGCCAAGCCGCCATGGCACGAAAACGCGGACACGCCGAAGCCCGCACTTTGCGAGCAGAACTTTGGCTTTGACCGCTTCGGCGTACGCGTGCCTCTCATTCTTGTCTCGCCGTTCGTGCGCGAAAGCACAGTCTTCCGCTCCGACACCGACACGCCGTTTGACCACACCTCCGTCCTCGCGACGGTGCTGCACTTGATGGGGGTAGACGAGCGTCACTGGCGTCTGGGGGCCCGCGTGGCCAACGCGCCGCGCTTCGACAATGTCCTAAGCGAGCGCCCGCGGGACGACATCCCCTCCCTGTCAGGTGGCGCGATGCAAAAGCAGAGCATGAGCGAGCGCCTCTATCGGGCGCTGGAAAGCGATTATCCGGACCACCGCGCCGGCATGCGACCGGTGCACGCGGTTGGCATCGGCGCGACCGGCTATTTCGTGGCCTCAAACGCGGCCCGCAACTTCACCTACGCCGAACCGTTTCAGGGCGCGCAAGTCCCGGTGACACTGCGCTTTTCCAACGGCTCGGGATCGCCAGTGGAGCATGACAGCGCCCTCGATGTGCGCGGCATGGCGGTGAAGTTTCACCTTCAGGATGGCGGCGAATCCGACCTCATCGCAATCACGCTGCCGATCTTCTTTGCACAGAACCCGGAAGAGTTTCTCCAATTCGCCGCGGCAGGCGTGCCCGTTCCCGACAAACCAGAGAATTGGCTGCAGCGTTTCCGGGATATGCTGCAACTACGCACGCCCGCACGTCCGCCGGACCTGCCAGAGGACGGGACGGTTGGCGTCATTCGCTATGCCAACACCCATATGGCCGCGCGGCCGGGCACTGTGGCGGCGACCATGTTGGTTACCCCGTCTAGTTACGGGCGCGCCGCTTACCACGCACTGCACACCTTCAAGCTCATCGCAGCTGATGGCGCGGTGACATTCGGCCGTTTCGATTGGGAGCCGGTAGCCGGCGTCGAGCCCTTCCTTAAGAAGGGCGTACACAATCAATTCCTGCACCAAGAGCTTCGCGAACGTATCAAGCGTGGGCCGATCCGCTTCGTGTTGCGCATGAACATCGCCGGCCAAGGCGACGACCTCGGCGACCCCACCAAAGTGTGGGACACGACGCGCGTGCGCGTGGTGCTTGGCGAATTGTGGATCACGGGGCTCGCCGCCGATAATGGCGCCGGATGCGAGCGCCTCAGCTTCAATCCGACGCGCTTGGCGCCCGGCATCGAATGTTCAGACGATCCAGTGCTCGCGGCCCGCCGCGGCGCCTACGAATATTCGTGCCGCCTTCGCGGCGGCAGCGGCTGTCCGGCGGGGAGGTGACAAGTGGTGAAGTTTTTCTCGAAGATCTGGATGATGTTGCGCCACCTCTTCGAGCGCATCTTGATTGCGTTTTGGCGCCGCGTCGCACCGGTGAAGACGCCGCAACCCGGCTATTCAACGACGCTGGCGGACAATCTGCAAATGCACATGAACTTGGTGATGCCACTGGCGGACCAGACACCGGTCGGGCGCGCCAGGGCGGCGGCGGCGATCGCCGCCAATATCGACGAACTCTTCACAGGCCTCAGTAATGTCGGCACAGTGCATTTCGCGCGCTTCGATCTGATCGGCGGCAACCTTTGCATGTACTCGGTTTTCGACGGCGATTTCCGCGCTTACATCCGCGACTTCATCTGCGCGTTCGGATCGGTATTCGATTCACTCCTCGGCCTCGTCGCAGACCCTCCGCCCTCGCCGTCCGCGCAGAATCCAGAGGCGTTCATCGACTGGATCCATCGGCACGATTCCTTCCAGATTCCGCGCGATCTCACGTCACTGTTTCCCGAAGAGAAGAACATAAACAATTTGTCCCGCGATCTGGTGTTGCTGCTCGACGAAAACCCGAACGTGCAGCTTGGCCGATTTAGCGGCTACCCCGGCGTATCGGTGGCGCAGATCCGCCACAACTCGGGACTGGGGTGGTGAGCGTGACGAGTGCGCTGAAGCTCGCCGACCTGCAGGGCAACATCCTGCGCGGCTATCACAAGCCGTTCGTGCGCCATCTCGTTTTGAGCGTTGATGCGCCAACCGCCGCTCGCCGCTGGCTGGCCGACGCCACGAGTGGCGACGCGAGCAAAGCGCCGCAGATCACCAACGCCGAACCGTGGGATGAACGACCACCGTTCTGCGTCAACATCGGCATTACGCACGCGGGCCTCGCGGCGCTCGGCGTCGCGCGCGCGTCGCTCAATAGCTTTCCGCATGAGTTCGTCGCCGGCATGGCCGCGCGCAATGTGGTGATCGGCGATACTGGTCCCAGCGATCCGTCTCAGTGGCACGAGACGTGGCGGCGACGCGAAGACGTGCATCTCATGATCTCAGTCTATGCTGACGACGCCAATGACCGTTTAGCGATTGCCGATCGCATCCTCGGCGCGCGCGGGGCCTTCCGTTTGCGCGCCGCCCTCGATGGGGAGGCCTTCAAGGGCGACCTCGTGCATTTCGGCTATCGCGACAGCATCGCCCAACCGCAATTCTATGGCGTTCACGATCCCGACGACCGCCGTGACGACCAGCCGTTTGTCGAAGTCGGCGCCATGTTGCTTGGGCATGCGACGCCAATCGAGGGCCTGCGCTGGCAAGTGCCGCAACCGAACGTGCTCGGCCTCAACGGCAGCTTCAACGCGTTCCGCGTGCTCGAACAACAAGTGGAGGAGTTCGAGGATTTTCTCACCGCGTGCGCCGACAAGCTGATGAAGGATCCTCTTGGCGAACAACTGTTGCCGCCCGGCGACGAGGCGCAATGGGAGCCACCCATGACGCGCCTCGCGGCGCTGCGCGAGATGGTCGCCGCGAAGATGTTAGGCCGGTGGCGCAACGGTGTGCCACTCGCTCTGTCGCCGACGTCACCGTCACCCACACCGCCGATCGGCAACGCTGGTCTCAACAATTATGGCTACTCGACCGATCCGGATGGTCAGCGCTGTCCGATTGGCAGTCATATGCGGCGCAGCAACCCACGCGACGCCCGGACTGTACAGCGCAACACCAATCATACGCGCCGTTTGGTTCGCCGCGGGATGCCCTACGGCCCGCACTACGATCCGGCTCATCCAGTAAAGGCCGAGCGCGGCCTGCTTGGCTCATTCATGTGCGCAAGCCTCACAGGGCAGTTCGAAGCGATTCAGTACGACTGGACGAATCTCGGGCTGCAAGATCCGCGCATCACCGGCGCCAACGATCCAATCCTCGGCAACAATGATCCCCGGTTCAGCCGCTTCTCCTTTCCGGTGGGAGACAATGTCGTTACGTTCCGTGGCTTCTCGAGCTTCGTTCATACGAAGGGCGGCGCTTATTTCTTCCAACCAAGCATGAGCGCCATCCGCCACCTCGCTTCGCTCTAAAGCGCGGCCGCCACCGATAGGAACTTGGAGTCATGCCGACCGAACAACTGACCATCCTGTTCACCGATCTGGTCGGCTCCACGGAATTGTCGCAAGCGCACGCGCCCGACAAGGCCGATGAAATTCGCCGCCAGCACACCGCACTTTTGCGGCAAGCCATCACCGAACACGGCGGCACGGAAGTCAAGAATCTCGGTGACGGCGTGATGGTTGCGTTTGGATCGGCTTCTGCTGCACTGACATGCGCTGTCGCAATGCAGCAACGCGTCGATCTCGATAATCGCCGAGAACAGCGTCTCAACGGGCTGCGTGTTGGGATTAGCGCCGGCGAAGTCGTGCGCGAGCAGGACGACTATTTTGGCGACGCTGTGGTGGAAGCGGCGCGCCTTTGCGGACACTGCGAAGGCGGCCAGGTGCTGCTCGCCGAAGTGGTTCGTCTGCTTGCCGGACGCCGCAATGCGCACGAATGCCGCTCTATGGGTTCGATTAGGCTGAAAGGCCTAAACACACCCGTTGATGTCATCGAAGTGGTCTGGCCACGCCTCGAGCATGTCAGCGCAGCCTCACGCATCCCGCTTCCCGGCCGCCTCGATCGACCGGCCGCAAACTTTGTCGGCCGTTCTGACGAACTCAGCTTACTCGACGCCACGTTCTCAAGAGTGTCTGCGACCGGCGCACGAGAGATTGTCCTCGTTGGGGGAGAGGCCGGGCTAGGCAAAACGACGATGGCTGCTTACGCAGCCCGCGCCGCGTTCGACAAGGGCGCGAACGTCCTGTTCGGCCATTGCGAAGAAGACCTCGTAACGCCCTACCAGCTCTTCGCCGAAACGTTGCGCCACTACGTCACTCATGCGCCAGAGGAAGACTTGCGCGCGCATGTGGCCGAACACGGCTCAGAGCTCGCGCGTCTCGTGCCGGCACTGGCGGGACGCATCCCGGAACTGCCACCGACCAAGGCGACTGACGCCGATTCCGAGCGCTCACTGCTGTTCGCCGCGGTCGTCGGCATGCTGGCCTCAGCGTCCGCCGAACGCCCGCTCGTGCTGCTGCTCGATGACGTGCAATGGGCCGACAAAGGCAGTCTGCTTTTGCTGCGCCACCTCAGCATCGTCGACCGACCGATGCGTCTCCTTGTGGTGGCGACCTATCGCGACAACGAAATCAGCGCCCTCCTCGACACGCTCGCCGCTCTCCATCGCCAGACTGGCGTCACACGCATCGATCTGAAGGGCCTCGACGACAGTGAGGTTCTGCAATGCGTGGCCTCTATCGTGGGGCGCGCCAAAGCTGACGTCGCGCGCGGGCTTGCACGCGCCGTGCACCGCGAAACCGATGGCAACCCATTCTTCGTGACCGAGTTGTTGCGTCATCTGACCGAGACCGGCGCTGTGTCCCAGGATGGCCAATGGACGGCCGCTGGCGGCGTCGACAAGCTGAGCCTGCCCGACAGTCTCCGCGAAGTCATTGGCGCGCGCGTCGCTCGGCTGGGCGCCGATTGCGGCCGCGTGCTTGGCTTCGCTGCAATCATCGGGCGCGATTTCGACTTCGGCCTGCTCGCTCGCGCTACGGAGATGAAGGAGGACGCGCTTCTCGACACACTGGACGGCGCGATTGATGCGGCCCTCATCCAGGAATTATCAGAGGGCGTCGGGCGCTATCAATTTGCGCATGGCCTCATTCAGCACGCGCTTTATCAGGAGCTCAGCGCAACCCGCCGCGCCAAGGCGCATCGCACCATAGCAATTGCGCTCGATGAGCTCTGCGGCGCGCGGCCTGGGCCGCGTATCGGTGAGTTGGCGCGTCACTGGTGCTACGCCCCGCTCCGCGAAGACGCGCCGAAGGCCGTCGCCTATGCCTACCAGGCCGGCGCTGCGGCGCTGAGCGCCCTCGCTCCAGCCGACGCGATCGACTACTTCGCCACCGCCAAGAAGCTGATCGCCGAGCACGGCGTTTCCGATGATGCGGTGGAACTTGACCTCGCCATTGGCCTCGGCACGGCACAGCGCCAGACCGGCGATCCAGCGTCCCGCGAGACGTTGCTCGCCGCCGGCGCCCGCGCCGCTGCACTCAACGACACCGGACGGTTGGTCCGCGCTGCACTCGCCAATGATCGCGGCTGGCACAGCACCACGGGCGCCGTAGACGCCGAAAAGATCGCGTTGCTGGAACTGGCGCTAGAGCGCTTACCCGCCGGCGTGCCTGATCGCGCACTCGTACTGGGCACACTCTGCGCAGAACTAGCTTTCGGCAGCACGCTGGAGCGCCGACGCGCGCTTGCGGACGAAGCGCTAGCCATCGCCGAAGCCACGGGTGACGATGCGATCATGGTTCGCACCTTGAACCACATGGCCTTTTCGCTGACGCTCCCCTCGTTGCTCGAGTCTTCGCTGAAATGGACAGCCGAAGCGCTCACGCGGGCCAAACGTTTGGGCGATCCAATGCAGCTCTATTTCGCTGCCATGTACCGTGCGACCGCCGCCGTACGCGCGATCGACATCGATGAGGCGGATCGCTGCTACGCCATCGCGGGCGATCTCGTACGTCGCCTCGATCTTCCACCGCTGCGCTGGGAGTTTAGCTTCCACATGTCGAAACGCGCGCAGCTGGCCGGAGATTTGGCCGAAGCCGAACGGCTCGCCGGTGAGGCCGCTTCCCTTGGCGCCGGCTGCGGCCAGCCTGATGCGCAGACCTTTTTCGGCGTGCAGCTTGCCGCCATAAGTTGGATGCGCGGCGCCATGGGTGATCTGGCGCCTTTTCTTGAGATGATGATGCACGCCAATCCGGGCCTGCCCACCATCCGCGCGTCGCTCGCGATGGCCTTGGCGCAAGCCGAGCGGTTCGAAGATTCGTCGCGCATTCTCAGCGAGTTTGCCGCCACCGGCTATGCTCTTCCGGAGGACGCCGCGTGGCTGAACGGAATGACCGAGTACGCCGATGCTGCAGTCAATTGCGGCGACCGGGTCGCCGCACAGGCACTCTATGATCTCTTGTCGCCATGGGATACGCATTTTTCCGCCGCTGGCGGACTAACGGCAGAAGGTCCGGTGTCGATGCACCTCGGCGGACTTGCGACGGTGCTCGAGCGTTACGATGACGCTGAACGCCACCTCAACCACGCCGCCGACCTTTGCACGCGGCACAGAATTAAATTCTTCAGCGCTCTAACCCACTTGCGCCTCGCTCAACTCATGCTTCGGCGCGGCGAGGACAGCCACATTGAAGCCGCACGGCAATTGCTGGCGCATGCCAAGGCAACGGCGGCGACGCATGGCTACGGCGCCGTTGAACGCCAAGCTACCGCGACTCTGGCGCAATTGACCTGACCGGAGGCGCGGGTGGCGCCGCGCCGGGTAACGGAGTCGCGCCGGGCACGGCGTATATCTTTAATCTGGAGCAGCGCTTAGACGTCAATGCTCACGGCTATCGCCAGAGCGTCCTCGACTTCGACGCCCAGATACCGAACCGTGCTGTCGAGCTTTGTATGCCCAAGCAGTAGCTGCACTGCGCCAATGTTGCCGGTCTTTCGATAGATGAGCGCTGCTTTAGTGCGACGTAACGAATGCGTTCCATATGACGATGGCGCTAGGCCAATCGCGGCGATTCACTCATCAACCAGGCGGCCGTACTGACGCGTCGTCATCGGCTTGGTCTTGTCCACCCTACTCGGGAATAACCAATCCGATCCCTGCAGTGCCTTACCTCTTACCCAAGCCGCGACGGCGGCGCGCGCTTGCTCGGTGATCTCGAATTGTACGGGCGCACCAGTCTTGCGCTGCGAAACTAGGGCGCGCGTTCGCACCTGATCGCCTTGCATGACGTCTTCGACACGCAAGTGAACCAAATCACAGCTACGCAATTTACTGTCGATGGCGACCTTGAATAGCGCCAGGTCGCGAACCCGATCGGATATCTGCAAGCGCACTCGGATAGCCCAGAGCTCTCGCGGTTTAAGCGGCGGCTTTTGGCCGGTTACTCTCCCCTTGTTCCAAGGCACGAACGGTTTCTGCGTTAGGTCGTTTGCATGCGTCTCCATGACATTCCTCCTTCACTGGAGGACTGGAATGGCGGCGCTTGTCACGCAGCCATTTCAAGCGAAGACACCCGCATCCAACGCCCGTATCCGCACATCGAAGAACTCTCCGGCGTGCGCAACCAAACGGTCAGCAATGAAGTGTGGATCGCAGCTTTGCGCTGGATGCTGTCGCAAGCATCGCTGGACGCCGAACCGAAGCGTTTCGAGCAATCCTACAAGAGCACTTACAATGTCGCCGCGTGGCGCGCGCTGTTTCGGCCGTATTGGCTGGCTAAGCGCCGCTTCCCGAACTGGTTGCCGCTGACACCAAAGGAAGAGGAGTATTACCTCTTCTAGGTGCGCTCTGTCAGCCCAGCTTGCTTCATCCGCCAGACGAGGTGATCGATCCGGTCTTGGCCGAAGAATGGTTCGTCGTTGAAGACGAAGAGCGGCACGCCCCAGTGCCCTGCGTTGCGCTGGGCTGCTTCGTTGGCGGCGATTTCTGCGTCGAGGTCTTCGGACTGATCGTTCGCAATGCGCTCGGCTTCCGCGGCGTTGAGGCCAGCGGCCTCCAACGCGCGCGTCAGATGATCGCCCTCGTGCCAGTTATCCACTTCACCCGACCAGATCGCGTGGCTAGCGGCGCGCACGAACGCGAACCCGCGCCCCACACGCTCGGCGACGGCGCCGAGCCGGCTGACGCGATGAATGTACGGCTGATCCGCAGCAACCTCGCGCGTGCCCATATCCATGATGATCGGGTCCGGGCGCGGCCAGCGGTACGGAATGTTGTGCATCTGTGAGATGCGAAACGTGTCGCGCAACAGATACGGCGGCCAGAGCGGGTTCACTTGCTTGAAGAAGCCCGGAATCCGAATGGCGATCGGCAGCACGATACGCATGTGCGGCTGGACATCGTAACGCGCAGCTAGGTCTTCGATCTGTGGCGTAGCGAGATACGAGTACGGGCTACGAAACGAGAAATAGCAGTCGAATCTCAATGTCATGCACGCCCTCCTGGCGTCGAAGCGATAACGACTGTGCGCGCAAGCCCAGCGTCGCGGTGCACGAGAACTGCGCGATAGTCCGGCGCGTGCTCCATGCTGAGAATGGCGTCGGGGCGGCTGTACTGCATGGCTGCGAGTTCGTCCCATTGGCCAACGCAGGGCCCCGCGCTGGCGGCGCGCGCAATCTCACGCACGCGTGCGAAGAAGAGCAAGCGCCCGCCTGTTCGATAAACCGTGCGCATCGCGACACGACCATAGCGCATGTAGGCCTGTGCACCGTCGGGCTTCTTGTACTGCAAGAAATTGACCATTGCAGGCGCGTACGTTGCTGGCTTCTCAAGCAACCTTCCGATGTTGGATGCGCTCGGCATAAACGCCATGTCGTAGCCCATGCCGCTGACATCCTTGAGGAGCGGGCCATCCGGTTGCGATAGGACGCCAATGGCAATGAGCGCCTTGAGCACGCCGAAAGCTAAGGCGGGCGGGGCTATCAGGCGGATACGCGCGACGAATGCGTCCGCGGGGCTCAACGCAGCGACGCGCGCCAATACGTCGTTGCGTTGTCCCGACAGTATAGCAAACTCGCTCCAATATGGATCATCCGGGCCGACAAAGCTCAGATCGGCGCGCGACGACCAGCGCATGTCGCCAAGCAATGGCGGCGCATCTGCTTCGCGCTTCAGCGCAACGAACCACGCCTCGCCCGCGCCCAGCACGAACGGGCTCTCTTGACGGCCCCACGCCCACAGGACGAGCGCGGTGCCGGCGAGGATTGCAAGTGTGATGATGATCAGTTCGACCAATAGATGTATTCCTGCTCTTCGGTCCAAGGCTCGTTCAGCGGAACGTCGATGCGCACCGGCCCCTCAAGCAAAGCCGGCCACAGCGGCGCGGGAAGCGCAGCGTTCTGTGCTTCGATCATCGCCCTCAGTTCGGCGACCCGTTCGGGGTACTGCGCCGAAAGATCGCGCTGCTCGGTTGGATCGTCGCGCAGATTGAAGAGCCAGACGCGGTTCGGATTCTCCGAAACCTGAAGCTTCCAATCCCCCGCACGGACGACACGATAAGGCCCCGACCGCCAAAACAACGCCTGATGCGGCGCGTTCGTATCTTCACCGGTCAAGAACGGCAGCAGGTTCACGCCATCGACCGGATGCGTCACCGGCGCGCCAGCTGCCGCGGCGGCGGTTGCGAAAATGTCGATGTGTTGCGCCGGGCCCGCAATGCGTTGGCCTGCCGGCAAGCGCGCAGGCCAGCGTGCGAAGAACGGCGTCCGAATGCCGCCCTCGAAGAACGTCGCCTTCCAACCGCGATAGGGGCGGTTCAGGTTTGGCAAGCCGACATACCACGCGCCACCATTATCGCTGGTGAAGATCACAAGCGTGTTCTCGTCGAGCCCTTGCTCACGCAGCGTCTGCATGATGCGTCCCACGCCACGATCAAGCGCAAGGATCATCGCGCCATAGACGCGCTCCGTGTGGTCTTCGATGCCTTCAAGCGCTTCATAATCCGCTCGCGCGGCCTGCAGCGGCGTGTGCGGCGCGTTGTAGGCCAGATACATAAAGAACGGCCGGTTGCGGTTGGCTTCGATCGCTGACACGGCTTGGTCCGTGAAGTAGTCAGTCAAATAGCCCTGCGGACGGAAGCGCTGGCCGCCATTATACTCCACCGCATACGGCAGATTGGCCCAGATAAAGCGATCAATTGGATCGAACGGCAGATACGCATTGACGACATCGGCGTCATTGCGCGGCATGAACATCGCCGCACCCGCCATAAAGCCCAAGCTCTCGTCGAACCCTTGCGCCTCGGGGCGCAAATCCGGCGACTCGCCCAGGTGCCACTTTCCAATATGGAGTGTGCGATAGCCGGCGCCGCGCAGGTGTTCGGCGATGGTGATCTCCGAAGGCGGCAAGCCCAACGTCTCAAGCGGCGGCACATCCGCCACGCGCTCTTCGTGGAAAATCGGCTGATGCAACGCATCTTCACCGCCATGCGAGAGATAGCGTGAAAACGCCACCGGCGCCGAGGTGAACTCAAAGCCGAAGCGCGATGCGTAACGGCCTGTCATGATCGCCGCGCGTGACGGCGAGCACGTCGCGTTGGCCGTATAGCCCGCCTCCACCTGCACGCCCTGCTGCGCCAGCGCATCAATGTTGGGCGTTTGCACCCGCCCACCCGCTACGCCGCCGTGCAGCGAGATATCGTTATAGCCAAGATCATCGACAACGATGACGATGATGTTGGGTGGCCGATCGCCCGCCGGCGCTTCGCTCGGCCCTTGGTTCCAAGCGATCTCTTGGTATGGCGCGATCGGGTCGCGCAAGTTCGCCATGATGCCGGGGAAGTAGTACCAATAATTGCGGACGATGAGATATCCGCCCAGCGCCAACAGGCCGACAACGCCCAGCGCGATAAGCCAACGCTTCATCGCTCTCTCCCTCAGAACCGTAATTGATGCGAGCGCCGGATGCCGCCGGCGCTTGGTAGCGAAATCACATCGCCATCGCGCATGGCATAGATTGGCCCGTCATAGGTACGCCGCGCATCGCGGACGAACACCTCGACCAAACCCGGTATCGGCGTTTGCGGCAGGAAGTGCGTCAACGCCAGTGCGCCAACTTGCGCCTCCGCCGCCACCGCGCCGGCGTCTTCGGGGCTGGTGTGATAGTCCATGATGTCGGTGAAGATCACCGCAACGTTCTCGCGGCCGCTTGCGTCAGCGGCGTCATGCATAATCCGGTCGAGTTCAGGCGCGATCACTTCGTGCACAAGCAGATCGGCGCCCTGCGCCGCCATCGCAAGCGACTGCGAGCGCGCTGTGTCGCCACTGATCACGATGGAGCGCCCGCCATACTCGATCCGATAGCCCACAGCGTCCGCCGGCGCGTGATCGACACGGAAGGCCAAGATGCGAACACCGCCATCATCCACCAGCGTGATCATCTCTCCATCAGCCGCGGGGATCGTGAATTCCTGCGCGCGCATGCCTGCCCCGCCCGGCGGCATGATCTCCGGACCGTGGTGCGCTGCGCGATAGCTGGAATCGATGCCGTACGCTTCGTTCAGGCCTGCCGTGACCCTTAGCGTCCCCGTTGGGCCGACGACGAGCATCGGCTGCGTAGCCGACGCTGCCGCCCAGTGCTGCAGTGCCAAAGGCGCCAGGCCATCGAAATGATCTGAGTGCAAATGTGTGAGAAAGACTGCTTCGATATCGCCTTGCGGAATGCCCATAAGCGAGATCGTCTCGGCAGCGCCTTCGCCCGCATCGAACACGAACACTCGTTCGCCCGCGATCACGGTGAGACACGGACCCGCGCGGCTACGATCGGGCAATGGCGAACCGGTGCCACAAAACGCAGCGTGCAATCCATCTGGCAGACTACGCGGAAGATTAGCGCTCAGCCCGCTCTGTGCTGCCCGCGCGACGAGCGAAGTCGCGATGTCGGCACGGAAGTGAAATGCCGCCGCCGCTGCGCCAGCCAATATGGCGACGATCGCTAGCGGCCATATCCAGCCCCTCATTGTACCCCTCCACACAACTCTTGGCGCTCTTGCGCTCTCTATGTATTGGCACTAGTAGTGCCATTTTAAAGCACGGTCAACGCAAACGGAGGCGGGATTTATGGATGTGTTGCGCACACCGGACGAGCGTTTTGAGGCGCTTCCAGATTTCCCTTACACGCCCCACTACACGACAGTGACGGACAAGGCCTCTGGCGTCGGCCTGCGGATCGCTGCAATCGACGAAGGCCCGCGCGACGCCGCGCCCGTGCTGCTGATGCATGGCGAGCCGACATGGTCATTCCTCTATCGGAAAATCATCGCTGGCCTCGTCGCGAAAGGCCATCGCGTGGTCGCGCCCGATCTTGTTGGCTTCGGCCGTTCTGATAAACCCGCGGCGCGTGAAGACTATACGTATGAGCGCCACGTTGCGTGGATGAGTGATTGGCTGATCGCCAATGATATGAAAGACATCACGCTCTTCTGCCAGGACTGGGGTGGGTTGATCGGCTTGCGCTTGGTCGCGGCGTTTCCCGAACGCTTCGCACGGGTCTGCGCGGCCAACACGTTCTTGCCCGCAGGCCAGGGCGCGACGCCTGCATTCGAAGCTTGGCTGCAATTCAGCCAAACCACACCGGTGTTTCCGACACCCATGATCGTGAACGGCGGTAGCGTGCGCGACCTCAGCGAGGCTGAGCGCAACGCGTACGAAGCGCCCTATCCGGATGAGACATTCAAAGCCGGGGCGCGCCAGTTTCCGGCGCTCGTGCCGGTGAAACCTGAGATGGCGTCGGTTGCCGAGAATGTTGAAGCCTGGAAAGCGCTCGAGCGTTTCGACAAACCCTTCCTCACCGCCTTTAGCGATCAGGACCCGATCACGCGCGGCGCCGATGAGCGGTTGCAAGCCCGCATTCCGGGCTGCAAAGGCCAAGCGCACACGACGATCATGGGTGGGGGGCACTTCCTGCAGGAAGATCAGCCTGACGCGATTATCGATGTGCTGCATCGTTTCATCACTCAGGCATGAACGAAGCCGTAAACACCGACGGCCGTCGTCAGCGCGCCGATGTCAGCCGCAGACGCATCGCGGTTGCTATGCTGGAGCTTGCGCGCGCCGGTGAAATAGCGCCAAGCGCCGAGACGGTGGCGGAGCAAGCAGGCGTTGGCCGGCGCACGGTCTTTCGCTTGTTTAACGACATGGACGGCGTTTATCGCGAGATGCACGCCGTCATGGTTGGCCGCATCAGCCCGATGTTCAGCGCGCCCTTCACCGCAACAACATGGCGCGCGCGCATTGACGAGTTGATAGAACGCCGCGCGCGCATGTTCGAGGAGATGCGCCCGATCAAGTCTGCCGCGGAAGCCCACAAGCACCGCTCGCCCTTCCTGCAGAACGAACACCGCAAGATCACGAAGCTTCAGCGCGATACGCTCGCGGCGGCGCTGCCGGACGCGATACGCAACGATCGCGAACGGCTGGAGTCGCTCGACCTAGTGCTCAGCTTCGAGGCCTGGCGGCGTATGCGCCAAGAACAGAAGCTGACAATCAAGGAAGCGATTGGCGTGTGGAAGCGTCTCGCTCGCGCGCTGCTCGACTAAGGTGCGCCGACTGTTCGGAAGCCAATGTGCGACATGCCGAGGCCGGGGTCGCCCGGCTGGCGCGATCCGCTGCGAAACCGCGAGCAGAAATTGTCCGCACACAAGTTTGAGCCACCCTTAAGCACGCGCGCTTGAACCTGCCCGCCGCGGGTTACGTCATCGACCATCGCTCCCTCGAACGGCGACGAGGTCCATTCCCAGACATTGCCGATCATGTCGTAAAGGCCGTTTGTATTGGCCTCGAAACAGCCGACCGGCGACAGCCCGGCGAAGCCATCATCGCCGTCATCACGGAACGGGAAAAAGCCCTGCCACGTGTTCGCACGCGGTCGCCCTTCGCTATCGAAGGCTTCGGCGCGAATATTTTCCGGCGCGGGCGACGCGCCGCGCGCGGCCCATTCCCACTCATTTTCGGTCGGCAACCGGCGACCAGCCCAACGCGCGTAGGCTTCCGCGTCCTCATAGGCGACAGCGACAACGGGATGACGCTCGCGCCCTTCGATGCTCGATGCCGCGCCACTCGGATGACGCCAATTGGCGCCGCTATCGACACGCCATTGGCCGCTCTCCCGATCGAACACGGCAGCGCCAAGCGGCCTGCCATCGGCGCCGACGCGCTCGGCCACGGTTTGGTAGCCAGTCGCTTGGACGAAGGCGGCAAATTGCGCGTTCGTCACCTCGTTGACATCGATGTCGAACGCAGCAACCGCGCCCTCGCCGCCGTCACGCTCCTCAGGCTCAAAGCTGACGGCGCGGGAGACCTGCCCCGCTGGAAGCGCAATCGTCGCCCCAACCGTAACCGCCGAGCATTGCGCCGGCGTCTCTGCCAATTCTTCAGGCGAGCACGCGGCGGCGAGCAAAAGCAGCGGGACAAGGAAACGCATTTGAACCGAACATGCGCAAGCGCATGCGATGCTGCAAGCATTAGCTTCCGCTGAGGCGAGCGAGCGCGGCCTGGTAATTCGCCAGTTGCGCGGCATAGAGCGTCGATGACGTCCCCGCTGCTTGGCGCCGCGCTTCGAGCACCTTCTCTTCGTCCGTCAGCTCTTTAGCATTTGGATTGAGCAGATGGTCGTAAGCTTGGCGCACGATCGAGATCGCGGCTGAAATCTCAGCCTTCGCGCGCGCGATATTCTCTTTGCTGTCGAGCTTCAAATCCGCTGCGATGAGACCGAGGCCGTAAGTCTTGACCCCGCCGCGGCCGGCATCTGTCGTGCTGATAATGCCGGGCGAGAAGCCTAGACCGGCCAGCGCATCGCGTCCCGCTCTGCCGGCTTCGACACGAACGGCCTGTCCGTCGCGCGGCGTTATCTTCAACCGCTCGACGCCGTACTCACTCACCACCTGCGCACGGCCAGACGCGCCGATCGCGCGGTTGATCGTTGCCGCGAGCGAAGCGAGCGTGTCCGTCGCGCTGATCCGGATTGTCGTGAGGCGCCGGCCGTCAGCGCCGATGCGCAGTTCATCGCCAACGCGTAGCGCGCTGCGCTCAACCAAGGGCGCGTTTTGCGCCGGCGCGATTGCGCCGCGCGGCAGGCCAAGAATGTCCAGCGCCGATGCACCGGATTGATCGACGGCCAAGCCATTCAACGACATCGTGCCGGACGATGAAGTGAAGGACCGTGCCCAACCGATTTCGCCGTCGGCATCCAATCGCGCCAGGAATCCCGTTTTCGAGTTCGCGCCGCCTGAGCCGCCAAGCACGCCGCCATTCACGCCGGCGGCATAGATTTCGCCGTTCACGATGGCGATGCTCTTTACCGCGTCATCTTGCGTCGAGCCGAGATAGCTAGCGCGATCAAGGCTGGTGGATGCCAAGGTCGCGTCGAGCCGCGCCACAAAGCCGTCCTTGCCTGCGACACCGCCCGTCGCGGTGGCGCCGAGCGTCAACCGGTCCGCACCAACTTCGCCGCCAACATAGAGCGAGCCACCGTCCGCCGCGATCGCGTTAATTGCGCCACCGAGAAAGTATCCGATGTCGCGCGTCGCGCCTGCCGCGAAGCCTATGTTGGTTGAGTAGGTGAACCGGCGAAGGACGCCGCGATTGTCCTCGACACCTCCGGTAAAAATCTCCATCCCGCCCGCGCCGTCGTCGCGCACGAGGAGAGCCGTTGCGGCATCAGCGCCGCCCGTTCCGAACTGGCGCGTAAACAATTCTGCGCCACCGGAAGAGTAGGCGCGCAGGTAGCCGTCGGATCCGCCAAGCGAAGCGTTGCCGCCGATTGAGCCTTCAGTCTTTCCGCTGACAACAACTTGCCCGCTTGGGCCAAATGCAACGGCGAGCGCTTGATCATTGGCGCTGGCGCCACGGCGCGCGGTCCAAAGCTCACCGCCATCGGCATCGAACACAGTCACGAACGAGTCGGCCGCACCCTTCGCCGTCGTGCCGGAGAGCACCCCTTCGACTGACCCCGCAACGGCAACTTTGCCATCTGCCGAAACCGCCAGCGCAAAGCCGTTCGCGGACTCACTCGCGCCCAGCATCTGCGAGAACGCGAGCTTGCCGGCGGAATCGTATTTGATCAGCGCGACATCGCGAACGCCCTTAATTGCGCTCGTCGCGGAGTCGCCGGAGAGATCGGCGAGCACGTAGACTGAACCATCAGTGCCCGTGACGACCGCGCGAGCAGTTGCGGCCTTGAGCGCGCCGCCGCCCACAGCAATATCGAACGCGCGGCCTGGGAACCAAGCTGACGTATTTGCGGACGGCGCAACCAGATTGGATGTGGCGGGTATCGTCTCGGTGATCGTCGCACCCCGCGATGCGCGCTCAGCGACGCGCAATGCGCCGTTGGGATCATCGGCATGTGACACTGCGTCGATCGCATCTAGCGATGTAGCCACGGCATCGCCGCCGAGATTGATCGCGCTCACGCCTCGGATCGTATGCGACGCGCCGCTGACTACGCGCAGTCCTGCGCCGCCACTCGCAAGCGCGGTTGCCGCGACACCGAGGTCGTAGCCTTGCGCGGCAAGCGCCTCATTCAGCCGCAGCGCTGCACTCTCCAAAGAACGTGGATCGCCGGGCTGCAGCGTGGCGCTCACCGTTCGTTGGCCCCAGGCCGTCGTGAATGTGATCGAGATGTTCTGATCGCTGAGCAGCGCCGCGACGTCATCACCAACAGCAGTTGACGCCTGCGCGCTGGTGAAGCTGCGCTCCGCCGCGTGCACGCCGCCAAACCCGAGCGGAGGCGTCTGCGCCGTCAGACTGAGCGGGGCGCCATTGATGCTGACGGAAGCGATGCGATGGCCCGCATCCTCCGCGCTTTGCCACGTCGTAAGATCAGCGCTTGCTGACACATAGACGCCTGCAGCGTTTAGCGCCTCGTCGAGCCGCGCCCGCAAAACTGCGTCCCACTCGCCTGGCGAGGGGTCTGGATTGTTGGCGCGATCAAGCGCGCTAATGGCGAGGCTGACCGTTTTCTGACCTGTCGGCGTATCGACCACGACCTCGATATCCAGCGCGCCTGCATGCGTGAGCAGCGGAGAACTTGCTGCAGACCACGTGCGGATCGCGTCGCCATAGACTTGGCCTGCGCCCGACACCGCCAGACCGCCATTCGCCCAAACACCCGGCGACTGCAACGCGGCATCGTTTGAGTCGCCGTTCAATCGCGCTGTGATCGCGGTGACGCTATGCAATGCGTCGAGCCGCAGCGTGAGCGCGCCGCCATCGTCGATAAGCGAAGCCGCCGCCGAAACGCCGAGCAAACGGAGCTTGTCATTTAGTTGTTCAGTGAGTTCTGCGGCATCGATGCCGTCGTCACCGCCCTTGATTGTGATGCTTTGGGCGCCCGCAGATGTTGTCACGACGAACGTTTGATCGCCAACAAATAGGTCGCCAGTCACCGCCACTGCGGAAGCTTCAAATCGCCGCGCGAACACGCCATCGCGCAAGCCGCCAACCATGCCCGGTTGTTCGAGCGTTTCGAGTGTCGCGGCTTTGCCGCCAATCGTTAGGCTCGACGCGCTGATCTCACCTGCGCCCAGTATGCGCAAACCAAGATTGCCGTTGTCTTCCCAGACATCCACGCCCGCGGCGACGCCTTGTTCATGCAGGAGCTGCGTCAGCCGTTCGGCAAGGTCATCGATAATGGCGCGATCTTCGCTTTCGCCGCTGCGCGTGCGCCAGGCTTCGAGATCGTCGCTGCGCCATGCCGTCGTCACCGAGATCGAACGGCCGTCGCCGAGATCGAGCTTGAGGATCGCTTCGCCGGCAGCGCGCAGCTTATCTTCGTAGCTGGTTGTGCCAGTCGACATAAGCGCGCTCGTGCGCTGCTCGCCGAACGAACCACTCGGCGTCGAGTACGGCGCTCCGGCACCGAGCCAACCTGTCGAAATGTTCGCGCCGACAAGCTCGCCGCTCCCTTCCGGACGATTAAGCCATCGCGGCTGGCCGGCGACGTTGCCAACGTCCTCGAGCTTGATCAGACGCGGCCCACTCGCGCTATCGCCGACGACATAGAATGCTGGGTTTGCGACGGCGGCGCTGAACGCGACCTTCTCCCCGGCGCGCACATCGACCTTGAGCGCGTATTGCTTGGCGCCTGTGTATTTCTGCGTGATCTCACGGCCGGCGAGAGTGATCGCCGTTGTCTTGGGCGTTTGATCGACGGTCTCAATGCGCGAGGAGGCGCCCGCTGCTGCAAGCTTCGAGTTGATGAAGCTGACGACGGCGCCAAGTGAGCGCGGTATCGCGCCCATATCGGCCAGATTGATCGCCACATTCCGCACCGTACCGGCCTGCGATGTCGCGGTGATGGTGAACTGGGCATCCGGCGCAAGACCGGTGACTTTGTCGTAGAGGCCGCCCTTGTGAATGATCCCGGTCAGGTAATCTTCGGTGCGTGCGGGCATTGCGAGTGATGTTTGCGCAGCATCGACACGGTCGCCTTGTGCGAGACGGATGTCGTCGAACTGTTGTTGCGCGAAGAATGCTTCGAGCTCCGTTAGCCCCCTCGCGAAAGACGAAGACGTGCGCGCGAGGTCGGTTTTGCTGATGCTCGCGTCTTGTGCGTTGCTGGCCAGCGCGTTCAAAGTCGAGAGGCCCGAGTAGAGCGCGAAGAGACGTGTGTAGTCGCCGGTTGCGCCGAGATCGGAGTAGAGCTTTGAGCCCGTGTCGAAGAATGATTTGTTGGTAAAGGCGCGCTGAACGAGCGTCGCATCACTTGGCGAAAGGCCGGGTGTCCAGACCGGCGCCAGCGGCGCGTTGGGGGCTTGCGTGAGCGCGGTTGTGTCAGCCGCGCCAATGCCGGCGCGCGCGCGCGCCCACGCCGTCATCAGATCGGCGCTGACGCCGCTGAACGAATCAGTGCCCGCTCCGAGCAATGACGCCGCCAGCTGTGAGTTGATCAGATTGACCAAAAACGCGCTCCGCGAAGCGGCTAAGCTTCGCGCAGGTTTCGTAAACACCGCGTTGGCAAGAGATCGTTAACGCAGCGCCGCCTGCTGCACGAACTCACGGAAGACCGGATATTCCAGCAAACGCGGCCAGAGCTGTATGCCCTGCCAAATCGAAAGCCCGATCACCAGCACCGCAGCAGCCGCCAAGAGCAGGCGCGCCGGTGCAATTTTGGTAACGAAACCGGCCAGGGGCGCGGCGATCAGGCCGCCCACGATGAGACCTCCAAGGGCAGCGCCGCCGACGGCTAAACCGCCTTCCAGGACAAACCGCCCTGTCAGCATGGTCCAAAGAAAGGTGATGGAGATCGCGACCGTCACGACGAATTCGGCGGAGTTCACGCTACCGATGACGTAGCGCGGCGGATGTCCGCGCCCCAGAAGCGTCGACGTTACGATTGGCCCCCAACCACCACCGCCGCTCGCGTCAAGAAAACCGCCGACAACGCCGACCGGCACGACGTGCTTCAAGTGCGGCGGCTCTTCTCTCGGCCCCCGCATGGCGCGCGCGAGCATGAAAATGCCGAGAATGCCAAGATAGGCGATGACGACCGCTTTGATGAACGTGGCGTCGAAGCCGGTCAGCAGATAAGCGCCGATCACGCCGCCAACGACGCCTGCCGGCGCCAAGCGCCAAAACAGCTTCCAATCGATGTTGCGATGGATCATGTGCGACGCGCCTGACGCGCCGGTCGTGAAGCATTCCGCGGCGTGGATGGTGGCGGAAACTTGCGCCGGCGGGACGCCAAAGGCCAACAGCACGCTCGACGAAATGACGCCGTACGCCATCCCGACCGCGCCATCGATGAGCTGAGCAAGGAACCCGACTAAGAGGAAAAGGCCGAACGTGGTCGCGAGGACCGGCCAGAATTCGCCTTGGATTTCCATGCACCCTCGTTCGCCTAAGCCCGATAAGACTTAGCGATTGCAGCATAATGCGGCTAGGGCGTGGTGGTTCCCATACCTTCGACTGTGGTTGCCCCGCCACGGCGCAATTCACCCGCGACGCGCGAAAGCCAAGCGTTAACAGCCGGATAGGACGCGAGATCGTAGCCGCCCAAGTGCGCATTGCGGGTGTAGGCAAAGAGCGCAATGTCAGCGAGCGTTAACGCGGCGCCGACCAGGAAATGCGTTTCGGCCAGCTGCTTTTCCATACGCGCCAGCGCTGCATGGCCTTTGGTAAGCAAAGCGGGATCGAGTTGCTCGTCCGGCGTTTTCAAGAAGTGCCGGCGCGCGATCCGCACCGCGATCGCCGGCTCGTGGCTGTACTGCTCCCAGAACAGCCACTCGAACATCTTGGCGCGGTCATATGCATCACGCGGCACAAGCGCCGAGCCGTCAGCAAGATGCAGCATGATGGCGTTCGACTGCGCGAGCATGCGTCCATCATTGAGAACGGCGACGGGCACTTGGCCCGCCGGGTTGATGCTCAGAAACTCCGCCGTGCGTGTCTCGCCGGAGAAAGTATCGATCTCGATCCACTCAAACGGCAGCTCCATCAGTTCGGCGACCCAACGGGTCTTCAGACAATTGCCGCTGTTGGAGCTGCCATAGAGTTTCATCGATCACTCTCTTCCAGACGCCACGCGCGCGCCGCGGAATTCCGCATTCTCGTGCCAGCGCGGCCAGCTTGAGTTGTCGGCGAGTTCGCGACCGACCGTGTAGAGGAGCTGCAAGTCCTCTACGCCGCCGCTCATGTCCCACGCGTCCGTCACTTCGTCGGATGGCTTGTGGTAGTCATTGGCGACGTAGGCTGCATTCAGCGCGCTTCCCCGCTCCACACCACCCTCAACGAGGTCGATGCCGTTAGAGGTATAGAGCACTGGAATGCCAAGCTGCGCAAAGTGGAGATGGTCCGAGCGGTAGAAATAGCCCGCTTCAGGCGATGAATCGGGCTCCACGCGCCGTCCCTGCGCTTGCGCGGCGCGTGTGATGAGATCGTCCATCTCGCTCTTGCCGAAGCCCACGACTTCGATGTCACGGGTGCGACCCATGTTGTTGATGCCATCCATGTTGATGGCCGCAACCGTGTCGCGCGGATTGAAGATCGGGTTCTGCTGATAGTAGAGCGCGCCCAGCAATCCCTGTTCTTCCGCCGTGAGCGCTATGAACGCAACGGAGCGCTCGGGGCGGCCATTCGCTGAGAACGCGCGCGCAAGTTCGATAAGCGCCGCCGTACCCGTCGCGTTGTCGAGGGCGCCGTTGCAAATATCGTCACCGTCGATGGCCGCACAGCGGCCCAAATGATCCCAGTGAGCGCTGTAAATGACGGTTTCATTGGGACGCGAGCGGCCCGGCAGCACGCCCACAACATTTGAGGTGCGGGTCTGTTCGAGGCGCGTCTGCAGTGCGATCGATCCGGTCAGAGAACCCAGATCAACCGCGCGGAAGCCGCGCGTTTGGGCTTGCGCGCGAAGTCGATCAAAATCAACGCCTGCGCGTTGGAACGTCTCGCGCGCGACAGCTTCCTGCATCCACCCTTCAAAACCCGCGCGCGATGCGCCGCGATCTGCGCGGACGATATCGAACCGCGGACCGGCGACGCGGCTGCCAATAACAGGCCACGGATAGGAGGCGGGCGCTGTTTGGTGAACGATGATTGCGCCAGCAGCGCCTTGACGCCCGGCTTCTTCGAACTTGTACGTCCAGCGGCCATAATAGGTCATGGCGCGCCCGCCAAAGCCGCGGTCATCGCCGGTGTCGAAATCCGGATCGTTGATGAGGATCACCACGATCTTGCCGCGCACATCGACGCCTTCGTAGTCGTTCCAGCCAAGTTCCGGCGCGTTGATGCCGTAGCCGACGAACACAAGTTCGGCGTTCGAGACATCGACGTTCTCTTGCAAGCGGCGCGTCCAAGCTGTGAAGTGTTCGCCGTAAACGTAAGGGCGCGAACCGTCGGCGCCGGCGATCGTCAGCGTCGGCGTGTTGAGCAGGGTTGCAGCACTCAGCACCGCCTCCTGGCGCCACGAGCGCGTTCCATCCGGCAACGTGACGCCCGGTTCGAGACCGGCCGCAGCAAACGCACGTTCGAGATATTCGACAGTCAGCCGCTCGCCGTTTGTGCCAGGCGCGCGCCCCTCGAACTCATCCGACGCCAAGACCCGGATGTTCTCAAGCAGCGACACTGACGAAAGCGGCGCCCCCGCAAACATCCCATCGTCCGCGGGCGTATCGGTGGTTGCGCAAGCGCCAACAGCGATCACAGCCGCCAAAAAAGCATGACGTAATTTCATGGGTAGTCCCCCAAAGACTTGTGAGGCCTTTATAGGCGCTCCGGGTCCCGGGTCCATGACGAAGCGGCGGGCGACACGCTTAGTCGGCGACGCCGAGCTTCTTCTGCAGGTCGGTCGACGATGTCGTGTAGAGGAACACCAGACGCTCACCTGGGCGCGCGATGCGGAACGCCGCTTGCGCCATGAGCGACCCTTCGTGGAAGCCACAGAGAATGAGCTTCAGCTTGCCCGGATAGGTGTTGATATCGCCGATAGCGAAAATGCCAGGCTCGCTGGTCTCGAACTTCTCGGTATCTACGGGGATGAGGTTTTCGTTGAGGTTCAAGCCGAACTCAGCGATCGGGCCGAGCTTCATTGTAAGGCCGTAGAACGCCAACAGATCGTTACATGGAATTTCGTAGGCGCCGCGCTCTTTGGTTGAACAGCCGACGGCGCTGAGCTGGCCATCGGCGCCGATCAGCGACTTCAGTTCGGCGATTTCCAGGCGTACCTTTTGCTCAGCGACGAGCGCGCGCATCTTGGCAACCGAGTGCGGCGCGGCGCGAAAATCATCGCGGCGATGGATCAGCGTCACTGACTTTGCGATCGGCTGCAGATTCAGCACCCAATCGAGTGCGCTATCGCCGCCGCCAGCGATGACGAGATCGCGGCCGCGGAAGCGCTCCATCTGGCGCACGGCATAATGGACGCTTGTGCCTTCGAATTGCTCCAGCCCTTCAATCTTCGGCTTGCGCGGCACGAACGATCCACCACCCGCGGCGATGACCAAGACAGGCGCGGTGATCGTGGTGCCGAGTTCGGTTTTTAGACGGAAGCGCTTATCCTCAAGGCGCTCCAGCGACTCCGCCATTTGCGCCATGTGGAAGGTCGGTTTGAACGGCGCGATCTGTTCGAGCAGGCGATCGGTGAGCTCCTGCCCCGTAACGACCGGCAGCGCAGGAATGTCGTAGATCGGCTTCTCAGGATACAACTCGGCGCATTGGCCGCCGGGGCGATCGAGCACGTCAACGATGTGCGTTTTGAGGTCGAGCAAGCCCAATTCAAAAACGGCGAACAAACCCACCGGGCCCGCGCCGACAATGATTACATCGGTTTCGTAGGCGTTTCCCGCCTCCGCGGATTCGACCTTGGTCGGGGCGACGTGCTGATCCATTACAAGCAACTCCAGAGCGTCGTCATAGCGGAATGCGCGTCCCTCGTCGCCGGGCGAAACGCCGCCCTGGCCCCTGATTCGGGCGCCGCCTGCTCACCCCCATTCATGGGATTGAGCATAGCCGCGACGCTCCGTCTCTTCATCATTGCTTCCAACGGGAGAAACAGCATGAAGAACGGACAGATCGCGGCAGCAATGCTAGGCCTCGGCTTGGCCTTCGCCGGCGGCGCCGCGCAAGCGCAAGATTTCGGGCGCGACTATGATGATATCAGCGCCTCCAGAAGCCAAGATGACTCGGTGGCGCTTCGCTTCTCTCTACCGCTCGGCGGTGGCGACAGGGCGGACAGCGAGGAGAGCTTCGCCCCGCGCCTTTCCTTGCGGCTCAATCAGTCCGCCGCCGGTGACATGCGCAGCCTCGATCTCTTGTCCTATTCATTCGCCCCAAACGCCGAAGAACGCCTGTCATCGCCTTTCCGCATGAACGCCAACGGTGACGGTCGCGGTTTCGGCGGCTGGATCGCCGACCACCCCATCCTTTTCGGCGTCGCCGCGGGTCTTGTCGTATGGGGCGTGGTTGAAGCCACTCAAGACGATGATGACGAAGAACAAGTCGTTCCGAGCTGATACATCCGGTAATCTGTAACCAGGCGGCGCCAGCGGCTAAGCTGGCGCCGTCACTTGTCGGAGCCCCCGGTGTCAGCACGCGTCGCCCTCATCGAAGACGACCCCATACTGCGTGAAGCCGTGACGCGGACGATCTCGCTTGCGCCGGACTTGGAGTTTGTGGCGGCCGCGGAAACAGCCGCAGCAGGGCGCGCGCTGCTCGATACGCCGATGGAAGTGCTTCTGATCGATCTGGCGCTACCGGACGGCAGCGGCATCGATCTCATTCGGGAGGCGAGCGCACGATTTCCCAACCTGAAGATCATCGTTGTCAGCATTTTCGGCGACGCCAGCAGCGTCGTGAACGCGATCGAAGCCGGCGCGCACGGTTATCTCTTGAAGAGCGCCGATCCCGGCGAGGCCGCGGACGCGATACGCGCCGTGCTCACGGGCGGCGCGCCCATCAGCCCCGCGGTGGCCGGCCATATACTCGCGCGCATCCGGGGCCGCGCTTCGGTCTCGCCTGCAGCTTCGACGCCATTACTCTCAGACAAAGAAGTCGCCATTCTCACCGAATTGTCGAAGGGCTTCCGCTACAAGGAAGTCGCTCGCTTGCATGGCATTTCGCCCAATACGGTGGGAGATCACGTCAAGTCGATCTATCGCAAGCTCGCCGTCAACTCGCGCAGCGAGGCTGTGTTCGAGGCGGTGCAGGCGGGCATCATCCAATTGAAGGACTAGCGCTCCGCGCGCGGGCCCGCCATCGTGAGCGCTCATGATCGAAAAGCCGCCCTCGCCACGCCTGAAGACGAGTTTTCTGGCGGTTTTTCTGATCGGTCTGCAGATTTTTTTCGTAGCCGTGCTGTTGGCGGCGAACGTCGTCGCTGAGCGCGCGCCGGGACGACTGATCGACCAAGCCATCGCCAACGTCAAACCCACCGGCGCGCCGGGTGAAGAATTTGCGCCCGGGACACTCGGCGCCATCCGCCTGCCCGCGCCTTTCTGCTGCGCGCAAACGCCTGTCATCGTGCGCACCACTTTGACTGCCGCTGACGCAGCTACACCGGACCTCGCGCTGCTTATCCCCAGCGCCCATGACAATGCGCTGGTTTACGTCGACGGAGAACTCATTGGCGGCGCAGGCGCGCCATCAACGGAGACAAACACCAGCCGGCGCCCACAGCTCGTGCGCATTCCGCCGCGCTACGCCCGCGAAGGCGCTGTCATCGATGTTTCCGTGCAGCGCGCGATCGGCTTCGCGCATTTGCGACCACTATCGCTTGGACGCTACGACGCGCTCTATCCGTCTTATCTTGCACTCCGTCTCCTGCGATCGGATTTGCCCTTCATCAACGCGGTCGTGGCGGCGTTCATTGCGGTGTTTTGTGTGTGCGCGGCGCCGTTGCTCGGCGCGCGTGGTCTCTTGCTATCGCTGGCTGGTTTGGCCGCGAGCTGGCTCCTCCAACATGTGTGGATCTTGGTGACTGATCCACCCTGGTCGGCGCTTACGCACACGTTGCTTTATTTGATCGGTTTTCTGGGCGCCGTTCTCTTTCTGGTTTGGTTTTTCATCGAGTGGACCTCGGCTTTCGAGCCGCCGGAGCGGGCGGCGCAAAAGCCCTCCGACTTACTGCTCCATCCTTGGAGCGCCAGCGCGCGGCAGCGCCTCGGTATTGCAACAGCCGGACTTGTCGCACTTGGCGCAGGTTTGATGCTTTGGCGCCTAAACGTCGGGGAGGAAATGATCGCCATTCAGGACATTGATCGTGTCCTTGGCTTCCTGGGCCTTGTCGCCATGGCGTTCTGCCTCTTGCGGCTTGTCACGCACATCCTGCGCGGCGGCATGCGCGAACCGATCGAAATGGCTTCATTTCTGGTGGTTGTCTTGTCGGCGATCGCCGACATCGTCATGGTCCGCTTTTTCAGCTCTTATGGCGTTCTTCTGGGGGTCGCGGCGGCTTTCTTTCCGTTGGCGCTGATGGTCTCACTCGCGGGCCGGGCGCGCGGCGTGTTTGAAGCAGCGACCGCAAACGCAGAGCGGCTGAACGCGCTCGTCGCCGAGCGCGAGCGCGAGATCGTCGCGAACCTTGAAGAGCTGCAACGACGCGAGCGCGCGACACTGCTGCTGGAGGAACGCGCTCGCATCATGCGCGATATGCACGATGGCATTGGCGGGCAATTGCTTGGTTTGGTTTTGCAAGCGAAGGCCAACAAGCTCTCCGGTGAGAGTCTCGTCCAAGGCCTCGAAGAAAGCCTCGCGGATCTGCGCGTCATCGTAGACTCACTCGAGCAAGGGGATGGATCGCTCGCGACCGTACTCGGCGCCTTCCGCGCACGCATCGAACCGCGCGTGGAGGCGGCGGGCGCACAACTGATTTGGGAGATCGGCGATGTCGGCGAGACGAGCGGCTTTGGCCCGGACCGCGCGCTTCAGCTCTATCGCATTCTTCAAGAAGCGTGCACGAACGCGCTGAAGCATGGCCGCCCCGATCGGATCGCGGTGACGCTCGCGCGCAATGACACTGGCCACATAGAATTGTCACTTTCCGATAACGGCCACGGCTTTGATCCGACACACGCGCGCGGCGGACGCGGTCTTTCCAATATGCGCTATCGGGCCGAACGGATCGGCGCTCAACTGCGCGTCGCTTCGAGTGGTGCGGGGACGCGGGTCAGTCTCCAGCTTTAGCGCCGGCGCCGACCGTTATTCGTGTCGCAATTGAGGCAAACAACCCTGCGAAATCGGCCGGATATGCCCGTGATCGGCGCACCGCGCCCTTGCCTCGCAGACATCCCGCCGCCAATCTCCGCCCCGGGGGAAGGACAGCCATGACGACATCTCAGCGCGACGAACGCCTTTTTGGCGCCGGCCCGAAAAACATTCTGTGCCTCGATGGCGGCGGCATACGGGGCATTGTCACCGTGGGCATGCTTGAGACGGTCGAAGAGCACCTGCGCGCGCGCCAGCCTGCCGACAAGCAAGCGAGCTTCCGCCTAAGCGATCACTACAATCTCATTGTCGGCACATCGACGGGCTCGATCATCGCCACGCTATTAGCGATGGGAAAATCCGTCGCCGAAGTGCGCGACTATTACATGCGCCTGGGCCCCACCGTGTTCGCGCGCCCGCGCCTTCTCGGCCAGCTCGTTTGGTCGAAGTTCGATCACGTCGCTTTTGAGCGCTTGCTCGAAGAGACATTGAGCGATCGCACACTCAACTCGGGTGATCTCAAGACTGGTCTGCTTATCACGTGCAAACGCGTCGATACTGGTTCAGCCTGGATTCAAGGCAACAACACACGCGCCAAATTTTGGGAATACGATCGCGACCGGCGTTTGCGCGACCTCGTCCGCGCGAGCACGGCTGCGCCATCCTACTTCCAACCGATCCTCATTCATGTCGGCGCCGGCGAAGAAGGTTTGTTCCTAGACGGCGCAATGGGCGGTCTCAACAATCCTTCTGTCGCAGCGTTTCTCTACGCCACCGCCGACGAGTACGGTTTGAAATGGCCCACTGGCGAAGCAGCACTCTCGATGCTCAGCCTGGGGACTGGCTTTATAAAGCCGACGACTGACGCAAAGCGCTTCGACAAACGCCTTGCCGCGGATAAGGCTCTCATCACGCTCAAGGGGCTTATCTACGAAACTCAGACGTCCGCTGTCTCGATTATGCAGGCTTTTTCCAACCCGCCGAAGCCGTTCGAAGTGAACTCTGAAATCAAGGGTTTCGAAAACACGGTCATCGGCGGCCGGGCTTTGCTGCGTTATCAGCGATACGATCCGCCTCTGGCGCGCGACAAACTTGAAGCTGAATTAGGCCTCAAGCTCTCGGCGAAACACGCGGTCGAAATCCAATCGATGGATAACGGTCGCCCAAAGAACATCGAACGCCTTCTCAGCGTCGGGCGCGCCATGGGCGAACGCATTGCCGCCGCAACGGTGTTTTAATTTCAGAACGTGTGGAGCAGACAGTGATCCTTAGAGTTTCTCGCCGCTCGTTCGCCGCCGGTGGCGCCGCGTTCGCCGCACTGGCCGGCACGGCGCACGCAGCCAGCCTCACCGCAGACGAGGTCACCATTGGCGCCACGAATGCGCCGTTGCATCTCATTGAGTACGCGTCACTCACATGTCCTCACTGCGCCGAGTTCCATGCCGCAGCCTGGAGCACGCTGCAGTCGCGCTACATCGAAACCGGTCGCGTGCGCTTCACCTTCCGCGAGATGGCTACCGCGCCGCCCGCGGTAGCGCTGGCCATGTTCCAGTTGGCGCGCTGCGAGACAACAGCGCCGGGCGAATATTTGCGCCGTGTCAGCATCCTCTTCGAGCAACAGCGCGCGATCCTCGGCACGGGCACGATGGCGGGCGTGCGGGACTCGTTATTCGCGATCGGCGGCCAATGGGGCCTTTCGCCTGAGCAAATCATGGCGTGTTTCAACGACGAAGCTGGCCCAACACGGATCACGCGCTCAATGGAGCAGGCAAATGCGCTCGGCATTACATCAACGCCCTCCTTCCTTGTGAACGGGGAGCGCGTGACCGATCCGGCATTCCACACGCTCGCCGGCATGACCTCGATCCTGGATGCGCGGTTGGCCGGCTAAGCAGCGCGTCAGTTACCGCCTTCGAGGCCCCGCGCCCTCGCCGCCCCACAAACGCGTAACCGACCGTGGCCGTGTGTGGCCGTTCTCATTTGGACACGGCTCCCGCCGAAATTGCTTGACAGTCGAGGCTCTCGGAGATGGGAGTAAGGCTCATAATCAGGAGTCGAACGACATGCGTTTTTTCTTAGGGACAGCCGCGCTTGGCTTGGTGCTCGCTCTCGGGGCGTGCTCCCCTGCCGCGGAAGAGAAAACCGCGGAAGCGCCAGCGACTGAGACCGCAGAGGCCCCCGCCACCGAAGCGCCGGCGCCCGCGGAGCCAGCCGGTCCGCCTGCGGCGACATTGATCCAACTCGCCATCACCGACGCCAGCGGCGCAACGCTTTCGGGCGACACCGCGCGCGGTCAGCGCATCTTTGCGCAGTGCGCCACTTGCCACTCGCCGGACGCTGGCGTGAACCGTGTCGGCCCATCGTTGCATGGCATTGTCGGCCGCCGTGCGGGGACCGTGACGGGCTTCCGCTATTCGGACGCGAACCGCAATTCCGGCATTACCTGGACCGAGCAAGAACTCTTCACGTACCTGGAAAATCCGCGCGCACGCGTGCCGGGCACGATCATGGCATTCGTCGGCCTGCGTAACCCTCAGCAACGCGCCGACGTCATCGCTTACCTGAAGGCCAACGTCGAGTAAGCGACCAACACATGCAAAGTATTAGCCGCCGGGGCCATGGCTCCGGCGGCTTTTCTTTTTCAGGCTTCGTGCTCTCAGATATCGCGGCGGATGATGATCGTCGTGCGCCCAAGTTCGAAACCGAACTTCGTCACGCGCGCCTCGTTAAGCAAGGCATCGTTGGCGACTTGAACAAACGTGTCGCGGAAGCGAACGCGCAACCGCCTGGCGCCAAGCTTCAGAGAGAACAGATACGACCAGCGCAGTGCGCCGCCGCGCTGGGCGCCACGCGCCTCGCCGATCATATCGTCAGCTGTCGCCCAATATACTCCGCCGGCCTGCGGGCTAATGCGCCAAACACGCCGCTCGGTCTGTCCATCATCAAAGACGAAATCCTCGGTCAGCACGAGTACGCCGTTCTCCATGCGCCCGTCCAAAGTGATGGCAAAGCGTCGACGGATGCGCCCGGTGAAATCTTGGAACAGCCCCTCGCCGCGCGTACGCCCGAGTAGGAATTGCTCAATCCGCAATTCGCCGGACGGCAGCGGCGCTATCTGCGACGCCACAAGTCGATCAGGTGAAAGGGAAACGACCCGGCGATCAATAAGGCTATCCATGGCCACTCTGATCCAACAAGCGCCGCCCGCAGCGCCAACAAAAGCATGACGCCGGGCATAAGCGCGAAAAACCAATCCACTGCGGAACGTTTGATCCGGCCCCGTCCTAGCCATGTCAGCAGAGCGAACTCCGCTGCGATAACCAGCAAAACGACATCGACCGCGCGCCCGCTCAGAATGAAGTCCTGCATAGGCGCGGCCTCCGTTTGTGATCAGCCGAACGGCTCGTTCAAACGCACCACGTCAAAGTTTAGTACGGACGCGAGTGACACCCAGATCAGGTAAGGCGTCAGCAAAACGCCCGCGAGACGCGTATGCCGCGCCGTGAAAATGATCAGCGCCACCACCGACAACCAAAGCAGCCCAACCTCGATCAACGACCAGTCGGGGCGCTGCAAACGGAAGAACAGCAAACTCCAAAGCACGTTCAGAAAGCCGTTCAACGCAAACAGCCCGATCAACCATTCGCGCTCTGCGCCCTTCGGCGCGCGGCGCCAGGTGATGACAGCGGCAGCCGCGGTGAGCGCGTAAATGACGGTCCAGATAATGCCGAACGCAGGACCGGGCGGCTGCCAATCGGGCTTTCGCAAACTCTCATACCACGGACCGAGATCGGTTACGGTGCTGCCGAGCACGGCCACGAACATCGCGGCAGCTGCGGCCACCGCGATTGGGCGCAGCCGCTTCCAGTTCACGGCGCGCCGACGCCGAGCAGATGTCCCATGTCTTTCAGGAAGATGCGCATGTGTGCGGCTGGATCGGCGCGCACCAGTTCCTTGTTCATGTAGGCTTGCCAGGTGAGGCGCTGCACGTCGGGATCGTCACACATGGAGACGAAGCGCTCACGACGTTTGTCGCTGCGGTACCAGAAGTGCTGCATGATGCCGAGAACGAAGAAGACTTGCCCATGATCGCGCATGAACATCTTGCGCGCGCTGGCCAAACTTTGCGGCTTGCCAGTGCTGAGCATTGTGTCGACGGCTTGCGCGGCGAGGCGGCCGCCAATCATGGCGTAGTAAATGCCTTCGCCCGAAGCCGGCGCAACAACGCCGGATGCATCGCCCGCAAGCACCACATCACGACCATTGTCCCATCGCGCCAGCGGCTTTAGCGGAATTGGCGCGCCTTCCGTGCGCACCGTTTCACACCCTGCAAGACCCGCGCTTTCACGTAGAGCAGTGACCGCGCCGCGCAACGAGAAGCCTTTATTGGCAGAGCCCACACCTATGCTCGCTGTTTCGCCGTGGGGGAAAATCCAGGCGTAGAAATCTGGCGAGAGCTTGCCTTGATAATAGACGTCGCAGCGGCCGCCGTCGAAGCCCGCCACGCCTTGCGCCGGCGAGCGAATAATTTCGTGATACGCGAACACGCACGGCATCCGCTCTGCGCCCTTGATGGTTTGCTGGGCCACCTTCGAGCGTGCGCCATCAGCGCCGATCACGGCGCGCGCACGCACACGGCGGACCATTTCCTTGTCGGCGTCCTTATCGTGATAGCAGACGACAGCGACGCCATCGTCATCGTGCTCGATGCGCAGGAAAGAGCCAGCGATGCGTTCCGCCCCGACGAGGACGGCGCGCTCGCGTAGCCATTCGTCGAAATGTTCGCGATCGACCATGCCGACGAAACCGCCTTCGATCGGCATGTCTACTTCGCGGTCTGACGGCGCAACCATACGCGCCGCCGTCGCGCGCGCCACGAGTAAGTGATCGGGGATATCGAAATCGCGGATAAGCCGGGGCGGGATCGCGCCGCCACAAGGCTTGATGCGTCCGGCGCGATCGAGCAGCAGTACGCTATAGCCCGCGCGCGCAAGATCAGTTGCTGCAGTCGCACCAGCGGGGCCGCCGCCGACGACGACCGCGTCATAAGTGAGCTTCGTCATGTGCGGGCTCCTTCCAATTGAGGCTCTGCGCTTTTCACACGAACCACGTCACGCAGATCGAGCCGTCCAGCGAGCACTGCAGCGCCCATGAACAGCGCGGCTTCGAGTGCAAAAACGATTTGGAATGCGCTCGCCGTGTCCGGCAGCACGGCGCGCAGCGCATCTACACCGGCAGCTCCAGCAAAGCCGCCGCAGGCAAAAGCTATGGCTTGGGCTGCGCCCCATACGCCCATGCGCACGCCCTCGCGCGCGCTCCGTCCTTCACCAGCCAGGCCCATCATCGATCCGATGGCGGAGACAGCGAACACGCCATTGGCGAAGCCCAGGGCAAGCACGGTCGGGTGCAGCGGCCAAGCCGGCCCGATGAGCGCGGCGCCCGCTAGCGCGGCGAGAGCAAAGGCGGAGCCGATGCAGCCCGCGATGGTCCAGTGCCGCATCCATGCGCGCTTCTTGTCGCCAAAGCGTGCGCCGAAGACGCCGACGAGGATCATGCCCAGCAACACGCCGCCATGCTGGACGCCCGCCATTTGCGTCGACTGGCCGGGCGTCATATTGAAGACGAGACCAGCAAACGGTTCCAGAATGAGGTCTTGCGCGCTGTAGGCCAACATCGAGACGAAGACGAAAATGGTGAAGCGGCGTGCGAGCGGCTCGGCCCAGATTTCGCGGATGACTTGTGCGAAGGGCGGCTTTTGCTCCTGCGCATCGGCTTGCCTTTCCGGCTCGCGTTCAACCCCCCAGACCGCAAGCAGCGTGACCACGAACGCGGCGCCGGCGACGCCAGTCGCTACAAACGCCAAGCGTTGCGGCGAGAACGGATCCAGCAATGCGCCAGCGACGCCTGCCGTGATGACGATGCCGACGATCATCATGATCCAAGTCGTTGCCGCAGCAGCGGGGCGGCGCTCTGGCGCCGTGCGCGTGGCGAGTAACGCGAGTAAAGACGTTCCACTTGCGCCAACACCGGCGCCGATCATTGTGAAGGCTAAAATGCCGAGCAAGACGCCCTGCACTGGCGCATGTAGCATAAGCAAAGTTGCGTCCGTTGCGAGCACGCCGCCAAGCGCCAGCACACCCATGCCGCCTATGATCCACGGCGTGCGGCGATGCCCCATGTCGGAGCCGTAACCCCAACGTGGGCGGGAGAGTTGAATGGCGTAATGCCAAGCAACAAGCGCGGCCGGCAACATGGCGGGCAGTGCGTACTCGACCACCATGACGCGATTGAGCGTCGAGGTCGTCAGCACAACGATGGCGCCGAGCGCACTTTGCACCAAGCCGAGGCGAATAATGCCAGGCCAACTCAGCGTTTTCATGCGGAAGCTCCAGCGAGGCCGCCAAGAGCGAACGCGCTCACCAGCATGCCCAAGACATAAAGAAGCACGCCGGTGGCGTTGAACCACGGCGCGAGTTTGCGCGGATCGGTCATGAGCCGTTCCATCAGATACAATTGAATGCCGAGCGAGACGACGACCGCGATCGCGTGAAGCGGCTGGCCCCACGCAAGCAACAAAACGATCACCAGCGCCTGCGGAATCGCCATCGTGACGCACGCAACTTTAGCGGCGTTCTCGACTCCCAACTGCACCGGCAGTGAACGGACACCGGTTTGGCTATCGCCTTCGATGGCCTTGAAGTCGTTCAGCACCATGATGCCGTGCGCGCCGACGCTATAGAGCGCAGCGATGATCAGGATTTGCGGGTTGGGCAACGCGCCGAGCATGACGGCCGCACCGGTGAACCAAGTGATGCCTTCATACGAAAGCGCGCACGCGGCCGGGCCCCACCAACCGCTCTGCTTTAAGCGCAGCGGCGGCGCGCTATAAATCCACGCGAGCCCCATGCCGACGATGGCCGCGCCAAACACCCAAGGCCCAAGCGCGTAAGCCCAAAGCATCGAGACGATCGTCCAACCGATGGCGATCCAGAGACCCCACCGCCCTGGAATCCGGCCGGAGGGAATCGGGCGATTAGGTTCGTTGATCGCATCGACGTGACGGTCGTACCAATCATTGACGGCTTGGCTGGTTGCGCAAATCAGCGGCCCGGCGAGCACGATGCCGGCAAGCGCCATCGGCCAGCGGGCGCCAAGATCGGCGCCGGATGAAATGACCCCGCAGCCGAACGCCCACATCGGCGGGAACCAAGTGATGGGTTTGAATAGCTCCAGCACGGCGCTGGGCGCTGGAAGCGACTTGAATGTCGCTGCGGCGGCCGTGTCAGACATACCGAACGCTATAATTGACACTTCCGGCTGTCAATTAAAGTTGACGGCAGCTGATCAACTTTGCGGTAAATCGCCGATGCCGTAGCGATGGAGCTTAGAATAGAGGCTCTGACGGCTGAGGCCGAGGATTTCGGCGGCGGATGCGCGGTTGTTACCGGTCAGTTCGAGCGCTGCCTCGATGCAGAGCTTCTCGACCAGGTCCGTCGTTTCGCGGACCAGTTCTTTCAACGTGACGCGACCGACCAAGTGCGAGAGCTGCTCGACCGAGCGCGGCAATTCTCCTGCCGCACTCGGACGAGTGGCCGGGGTGCGGACGACGCTACGGATGGAAAAACCAAAGCAAGGCTGGTCGCCGTCCGGCACATGAACGGCAGACACTTCGACGTCTTCCTGTTCACCCAGACGATTGCGCAGGATGGTCGCGAAGTTTTTCAGCGTTCCGTGCTGGCGTAAGCTGGAGAGCAAAATATTGCGGTCGATCTCAGGCCGCCCGAGGAAGCTCTCCAGGGATTGGCCGTGCGCCTGCTCTTTGCTGGCGAGACGCGTGATGTCCAAGAAGGCGTTGTTTTCCGCGATAATGCGCAAGTTTTCGTCGGTTACGACGAACGCGTCCGGAATGCGCTCAAGCACGTCGATCAGTCGCTGCGCCGACTCGGAGATGATCGCCGAAGCGGCATCTTGCACGCTCAAGCGCACAAGAAACAGCGAAGCGCGATCCTGACGGAAAAGCGATGCCGCAGCGGTGAAAGAGCGGCCACCGGCGTGGAGCGTGGTTTGCGCAGTTTGATTGCCGCCACCATGCGCCATCGCGAGCAGTGAAATCGCGGCATCACGCGACGGCGCGTCGAAGGCAGCTGCAAAACCGCGGCCAATGAGCGGCGCCGCGACGCCGCCGATGAGCTTTTCTGCTGCTGGATTCGCTTCAATGATTCGACGCGTCACGGCGTCGATGACGATGACGGCTTCTGACGCGAGTTGAAACAGCAACCGATAACGCGACTCAGCTTCGCGCAAGCGCGTGTAATCGCGCTCCATGGTTTGCTGCGCTTGGATCAAGCGCTGTTGCAACTCGGCGGTGGCGCGATGATCGCGGCCGATCGCAATCACGCGTCCATCTTCGCCAGCATTTACGGCGATGTAGCGGACAGCGACGGAATCGCCTTGCGCCATGGTGTGGTTGACCTCGCGCCAACGCGGCCCAACGTCGTTGGCAGCGTCGCGGAGCATCTCTTCAATTTTTTGTCGGCTGTCGTTTGCAGCGGTGTCTGCCCAGCGGCGATCAAGCCAGCCTTCGAACCCATCATTGACCATGTCGCGGCTGTTGACAGCGATGTCTCTGATGAAGCCGCCACGATCGATGATCATGGCGACATCGCCGCCTGCTGCGATCACGTTCGCGGCTATCTTGCTCTCGATTGCGCCTAATAGATTTCGCGCGAACCTTGGGCCAATGCGCTCGGACGGAGACGTATGGATAGTCATAGAAACTCGCACTCGCCCTTCTTCCGGTGCGCCACAGATCAGTGGCGTGCGAGTTGCCTCACTGCCGCCTCAGCCTTCAGCACAGCTTCCTTCGCATCTGAGGCCATTCCGTCGGCGCCGATTTTCGCCACGAGTTCTGGCCGCTCGAGAAAGAGCAACCCTCCCACCATAACGTTAATGTCGCGATTCCTGGACGCTCGCCGAATGGACATAATCATTGGCGCGATTTGATCAAGCCGTTCGTCTGAACTGCACGTCATGCCGAACATATCGAACCGGTGGGCCTGAACGGCGCCTATTATTTCCTCAGGGGCGCCAGATAATTCCGTCCAAGTCCGCCAGCCTGAGCGGCGAAAGAACTCTTCTATAATGACGATGCCAAAGGTGTGCTGTTCGCCTGGCGCTGGCGCGAAAAGCGCCGCGCGGCCATTAGAGGCGGCGCCTTCCTCAACCGGCCCGTGCTGACTAAGCTCACGGACCACCTGCTGAAGTCGGCCCAACGCAATGGTGACGTCGGCGAACGACGCCTGATCGTCCTGCCAAAAATCACCAAGACGGCGCGCTGCCGGGGCGAGCAGGTCCAGGTAGATCGCCTCCATGGCGACCCCCTGCTGAAGCAACCCGCCAATGATGGCTAGCAGCGATTCATGACCCGCCGACAGGGTATAAAGTGCAAATCTTTCAGTAGTTTCCGGCCCAAGCTTGAGCGACTGATTCGGCCGGCTCTCTAGATTGGTTTGGCTAGGGGCGAGCATCAGTCGCGGAATAATCTCGCCCTCGACCAAGCGAGCGAGCGTGTCGGCCTGCTCACGATCAGCTTGGCGTCGCTCACGAGAACTGAGCCCGCCGGGCGGCTCAAGTCGTCTAGGCTCCTCACCGCACAGATCGAATGCGGGAGACTGCGGAAGGCTAGCCATGCGCCCCCCTTCTTGTAGGCGGAGTCTTCCCTAGTCACGCAGCTCCGCGCCACGCTGCTCCGGCATCGTGGACCCGATCAGTCCCGTGCCAGCGTTTCCCTCCCCAGAGCCGCCTGTCCTTTTTGACGTAAGGATCTCAGTCCCAGGTGCGACGATGTAAGCAGACTTAACGACAACTGGCGAGAACTAATTTCGTCAAAACAGCGCATCTGTCCAAATATTTGGACGTTCACTTTTCTTGACAACTCAGCGTGCCGGGATACGCTTTGATCTGACCACATGATTGGTCGGGAGGTCGGCGGTGCACGCAAAACAACCGCAAGCCGGAGGCAATAGCCTTCGCATTTCCAACGCCGGTGACGATGTCTCCCACCGCCCAGCGAGCCTTTTCGATCACTGGATAGAGCAGATCGCGCCATGCCCATGGCCGGCGCACATCGGCTCGCACATTGAATCACGTGAAAAGAGTGATGCGGGAAAGGCAGCGCTCTACACGCCAGAAGAACGCGCCAAGCGTGACGCGTCGCCGTGGACTTTGGTGCAGGCGATTCTCGCACCGCTCCAGTTCGTCGTGTTTGCGATCAGCCTCGGTTTAGTGATCCGCTTTCTCATGACTGGCGACGGTTACGCCATCGCGACCGCATCGATCCTCGCAAAAACGTTCCTGCTCTATCTCATCATGATCACCGGCTCGATCTGGGAAAAAGAGGTCTTTGGGAAATACCTCTTCGCGCGCGCGTTCTTCTGGGAAGACGTGTTCAGCATGTTGGTGCTGGCGTTGCAGACTGCGTACTTGATCGCGCTGCTCACCGGCTGGGGCACGGCGCAGCAACAAATGATGATCGCGATCGCAGCTTATGCGGCCTATGTAATCAATGCCGGGCAATTCTTGTTGAAACTTCGCGAAGCGCGCTTGGACGCTGAGCGCACGGTCCGCAGACAACAGCTGAGCGGGGGCCACCAGCCCGCATGACGCCAACCGCAACCAACGCTGGATGCGACAGCAACGCTTTGCCGGTGCTGCGCGAACGCGGTCAACGTGAAGTCTTCTGCGGCCTAACCGGGATCGTCTGGTTGCATCGCAAGATCCAGGACGCTTTCTTTCTTGTCGTCGGTTCGCGCACCTGCGCGCATCTCATCCAATCAGCCGCTGGCGTAATGGTTTTCGCAGAGCCACGATTCGCGACCGCGATCATGGAAGAGAAGGATCTAGCTGGTCTGGTCGACGCTAACGAAGAGCTTGATCGCGTTGTCGATCGGCTTCTCGAGCGCCGGCCGGACATTAAGCTCCTCTTTTTGGTTGGCTCTTGCCCGTCTGAGGTGATCAAACTCGATCTGTCGCGTGCGGCGCAGCGTCTCTCGGCTAAGCATACGCCAAGAACGCGCGTGCTAAACTATTCCGGCAGCGGCATCGAAACCACCTTCACACAGGGCGAGGATGCGTGCCTCGCCGCCCTTGTTCCGGAAGCACCCAGCGCCGACGGCGACGCTCTCCCAGGTTTGTTGATCGTCGGCGCGCTTCCGGACGTCGTCGAAGACCAGTTCGCGCGCCTGTTCGCGGAATTGGGCATCGGCCCCGTCGCGTTCTTTCCGCCACGCCGCTCCGGCGAGATACCGGCGATTGGCCCGAACACACGCATGCTGATCGCGCAGCCGTTCCTGGGCGACACCGTGCGGGCGCTCGAAGCGCGTGGGGCGCAACGCTTGCCTGCGCTGTTTCCGTTTGGCGCCGAAGGCACGACGCATTGGCTGAAAGCGGCGGCGGATGCGTGGAACGTGCCAGAGATGGATTTCCGACGCGTGGTCGCGCCGCATCGCGAACGCGCCAAGCGCGCACTCGCGCGCTCCAAAGAAACGCTCGATGGGAAGAGCATTTTCTTCTTCCCCGACTCGCAACTTGAGCCGCCGCTGGCGCGCTTCCTTGCTGAAGAGCTTGGCATGCGTCCGATAGAAATCGGCACGCCGTATCTCAATCGCGACTTGCTCTCTGAGGAGATGAAGCGGCTGCCGGAAGGCGCACAGCTCAGCGAAGGCCAACACGTCGATAAGCAGCTCGATCGCTGCCGCGAAGCGCGCCCTGATCTGGTCGTGTGCGGACTAGGTCTCGCAAATCCGCTCGAAGCGGAGGGCCTCACGACGAAATGGTCGATCGAACTGGTGTTCTCACCCGTTCATGGCTTCGACCAAGCAGGCGATCTTGCCGCCCTGTTCGCGCGCTCGTTCGCGCGCCGCTCTGTGTTGAGGGTCTGACGCGATGCAATTGACCGTCTGGACCTACGAAGGCCCGCCCCACGTCGGCGCAATGCGCATCGCGACCGCGATGAAGGGCCTGCACTTCGTGCTCCACGCGCCGCAGGGCGACACTTACGCCGATCTGTTGTTTACGATGATCGAACGCCGCAGCGCGCGTCCGCCCGTCACGTACACAACCTTCCAAGCCCGCGATCTGGGCGGCGATACGGCCGAGCTCTTCAAGAATGCAGCGCGCGAAGCGTATGAGCGCTTCCAGCCCGAAGCGATGATCGTTGGCGCGTCCTGCACGGCTGAGCTTATTCAGGACGATCCGGCGGGTCTCGCACGCGCGTTGAAACTGCCGGTCCCGGTGATTGCGCTCGATTTGCCGTCTTACCAGAAGAAAGAAAATTGGGGCGCGGCGGAGACGTTCTATCAGCTCGTCCGCACCTTCGCGCCGAAGGTCGAAGGCGCGCCTGCTCGTGCGCCCGGTCCACGTCCGCGCTGCAACATTCTGGGCGCCACCGCGCTCGGCTTCCGCCATCGCGACGACGTGGTGGAAGTGAAGCGCTTGCTGGCGCGGCTGGGTGTGGACGTGAACGTCACGGCGCCGCTCGAAGCGACGCCATCTGACCTCGCGCGCCTCGCTGATGCTGATTTCAACGTTGTGCTCTATCCCGAAATCGCAGACGTCGCCGCTCGCTGGCTTGAGCGCACGCATGGTCAAAAAACTGTCCGCACCGTGCCGATCGGCCAGAACGCTACCAAAGATTTCATTGCCGAGATCGCGGCAATCACCGGCATTGATGCAACGTCTGTGCTGCAAGACGCGGATGCGCGCATGCCCTGGTGGTCGCGCTCGGTTGATTCCAATTATCTGACCGGCAAGCGCGTTTTCATCTTTGGCGACGCAACGCACGCAGTCGCCGCCGCACGCGTCGCGTCGGAAGAACTTGGCTTCGAAGTTGTCGGTCTTGGGACGTATTCGCGCGAGTTCGCACGTGATGTCCGCGCCGCCGCTGAGAAACTTGGGCTGACCGCGCTGATCACAGAAGATTATCTCGAAGTCGAGCAAGCCATTTCCGAGCTGCAGCCAGAGCTGGTGCTCGGCACGCAGATGGAGCGCCACATCGCCAAGCGCCTCGGCATCGGCTGCGCGGTGATTTCAGCGCCCGCCCATGTGCAGGACTATCCAGCGCGCTTCTCACCACAAATGGGCTTCGAAGGCGCAAACGTTCTTTTCGACACCTGGGTGCATCCGCTGGTGATGGGCCTCGAAGAACATTTGCTCGCGATGTTCCGCGAAGATTTCGAGTTCAACGACGCTGCCGGCCCTTCGCACCTGGCTGCTCACCAGGCAGCCCCTGCGCAGCCTGCAGCACCAGCAGCAAATGACATCACATGGTCCAAGGAGGCCGAAGCAGAGCTGACCAAAATCCCGTTCTTCGTTCGCGGCAAGGCTCGCCGCAACGCCGAGCGCTTCGCCGCCGAACAGGGCCTCGCCATCATCCAGATCGAAACTTTGTATGACGCAAAGAGCCACTATGCGCGCTGAAACGCCCGCCGTGCGCGTCGTGGTCGTCACGCTCGACAATCACCTCGCTGGCGTCGTGCGCCGCGCGGAAACGGTATTGGCGCGCGAGATCCCAAGGCTCTCGCTGACTTTGCACGCGTCAACCGACTGGACCGACAATCGTGCAGCGCTTGACGCCTGCATCGCCGATATCGGCCGCGCCGACATCATCATCGCCTCCATGCTCTTCATGGAAGACCAGATTCAAGCTGTGTTGCCGGCTCTGGAGGCTCGCCGTGATGCTTGCGATGCGATGGTCTGCGTTATGTCAGCCAGTGAGATCATCCGGCTGACGAAGCTCGGGCCGTTCCGCATGGATGGCTCGCAAAGCGGCCCCATGGCGTGGCTCAAGAAGCTTCGTGGCTCGAAAACAAACTCTTCAGGCGCAGGCCAAATGGCGATGCTGCGCCGCCTGCCGAAAATCCTGCGTTACATTCCAGGCAAAGCGCAGGACCTGCGCGCCTACTTCCTCACCATGCAATACTGGCTCTCCGGCTCGCCGGAGAACGTCGCGGACATGGTGCGCTTCCTCATCAGCCGCTACGCCGATGGCGAGCGCCGCGCTCTGCGTGAAGACATCAACGCGGCGCCGCCGCGCAATTATCCGGAGATCGGGCTCTACCATCCGCGTGCTGCCACCAAGATTGTTGAGCTGGTCGAGAGTCTGCCGCCTTCTTCCGCGAAAGCCGGTGTCGTCGGCGTGTTGGTGCTGCGCTCCTATGTGCTGGCTAGCGACGCCGGACACTATGATGGCGTGATTGACGCTCTTGAGGCGCGCGGGCTGAAGGTTGTCCCGGCGTTTGCCTCGGGCCTCGATGCGCGGCCTGCTATCGAGAAGTATTTCCTTGAGGATGGCGCACCGGTGGTGGACGCCGTGGTCTCGCTGACCGGCTTCTCGCTCGTTGGCGGCCCGGCCTACAACGACGCGGCGGCGGCGGAAGAAATTCTGGCCAAGCTCGACGTGCCGTACATTTCCGCGCAACCGCTCGAGTTTCAGACCTTGGAGCGCTGGGGCGCATCGAGCACTGGCCTGTCGCCGGTTGAATCGACGATCATGATCGCGATCCCTGAACTTGACGGCGCGACCTCGCCAATCGTGTTCGGCGGTCGCTCGGATGGTTCGGGCGAAGCTTGCACTGGTTGCGCCAAAGGCTGCCGCTTCGAGATGCAAGCTGTCGCGTCGAAAATGTGCGCCTGCCCCGAGCGTGCCGAGATGCTGGCGTCGCGCGTATCGCGGCTGGTGTCGCTGCGCCGCAGCACCCGCCGCAATCGCAAAGTCGGCATCGTTCTGTTTAATTTCCCGCCAAATTCCGGCGCTGTCGGATCGGCCGCGTACCTCTCGGTCTTTGCATCGCTGCACAACACGCTGAAAGCCATGAAGGCGGGCGGCTACGACGTCGAAGTTCCGGCTACGGCTGAGGACGTGCGCGCGCGCCTGCTTGAGGGCAACGCCGCGCGCTACGGCACGGACGCCAACGTGCACACGCGCATTGCGGCTGACGATCATGTGCGGCGCGAGCGCTATCTGGCCGAGATCGAAACGCAGTGGGGTCCGGCGCCTGGGCGTCAGCTCAGCGACGGACGCTCGATCTTCGTGCTCGGCGCGCAGTTCGGCAACGTGTTCGTCGGTCTGCAACCGGGCTTCGGCTATGAAGGCGACCCGATGCGCCTTATGTTCGAGGCGAGCTTCGCGCCGACGCATGCATTCTCGGCGTTCTATCGCTGGCTACGCGAAGACTTCGGCGCAAACGCCGTGCTGCACTTCGGCACGCATGGCGCGCTTGAGTTCATGCCAGGCAAGCAAGTCGGCCTGACTGGCGCCGATTGGCCGGATCGTCTGATTGGCGATCTGCCGAACTTCTATCTCTATGCTGGCAACAATCCGACAGAAGGCATGATCGCCAAGCGTCGCTCCGCCGCCACGTTGATCAGCCATCTGACACCGCCGATCGCGAAGGCTGGCCTCTATCAGAGCCTGCAAGATCTGAAGGCGCTGATCAGCCGCTGGGACACAGCCGCGCGACTCGAACGCGACACGCTGGCGGCGAGCATTCAGGATGCCGCTACCGGTCTCGAGATGGCGAAAGCCACACCCGCCTGGACCAATGAGAGCAGCGCCGAGATTGCAGCGCTCGCGGTGCGGGTCACCGAAATCGAAGACGCACTAATTCCTAGCGGCCTGCACACAATCGGCGTGCCGCCGGACGCGGCTGAGCGCACGGACCTTTTGCTCGCAATCGCCGAAGGCAAAGGTCTCGCACCGCCCCGTGAAGCGATCCAGGCAATGGTTGGCGGCGCAACACCGGAAGCAGCGCTCGGACGCGCCGGCAAGAAGTCTCGCGCCCTGATCGAAGCCATGCGTGAGCTGCAAGAGACGGACGCTCTGCTGGCGCACGATACAGAGCTAGAGGCCATCCTGCGCGCGCTCGATGCGCGTTACATCCGGCCCGCGCCGGGTGGCGACCTGGTGCGGACGCCAGCGGTTCTCCCCACTGGCCGCAACATGCACGGGTTTGATCCCTTCCGCCTGCCGAGCGCGCTCGCGGTGCATGACGGCGCGCTGCAAGCCAACCGCCTGCTGGCGCAACACGCCAAGCGCAGCAACGGCGCCTACCCTGAATCGATCGCCATGGTGTTGTGGGGATCGGACAATTTGAAAAGCGAAGGAGGTCCAATCGCGCAGGCACTCGCGCTCATCGGCGCGCGGCCGCGCTTTGACTCGTATGGGCGGCTAGCCGGCGCGCAACTCGTCCCGCTAGCCGAACTGAAGCGCCCCCGCATCGATGTCGTGATGACGCTCTCGGGCATCTTCCGCGACTTGCTCGCGCTGCAAGTGCGCATGCTGGCCGAAGCCTCCTATCTCGCGGCAGCGGCGGACGAGCCTATTGAGCAGAACCACGTGCGCAAACACGCGCTTGAACTGCAAGCGCTACACGGCTGTGATTTGGAGACAGCGGCGCTCCGCGTGTTCTCGAACGCTGACGGTGCTTATGGCGCTAACGTCAATCAACTGATCGATTCAGGCGTTTGGTCCGAAGAAGACGAACTGGCGGACGCGTTCGAAAGCCGCAAGTGCTTTGCCTATGGCCGCACCGGCGCGGCTGTTCGCCAATCGAAGATGCTGCGTAGCATTCTGAAGGGTGTGGATTTCACCTATCAAAATCTGGAATCTGTCGAGCTCGGCGTCACCAGCATTGACCACTATGTCGATACACTCGGCGGCATCAGCCGTGCTGTGCAGCGCGCGCGTGGAGTCGCGACGCCGGTCTATATCGGCGACGAGACTCAAGGTGAAGGCAAAGTCCGGACGCTCTCAGAGCAAGTCTCGCTCGAAACGCATACCCGCACGCTCAATCCGAAATGGTACGAAGGCCTTCTGAAGCACGGCTATGAGGGCGTGCGCCAGATCGAAGCGCAAGTGACCAACACGATGGGCTGGTCTGCCACGACGGGTCAGGTCGAGCCTTGGGTCTATCAGCGCATCAGCGAGACTTATGTGCTCGACGAAGAGATGCGCCGGCGCTTGGCCGCACTCAACCCGAAGGCCTCCGCCCGTATGGCGAACCGCCTGCTCGAAGCCCACGAACGCCAATACTGGCGGCCAGACGCGGCGACGCTCGACGCGTTGCGCAACGCCAGCGACGAACTTGAAGATCAATTGGAAGGCATCGCCGCTCCCGCGGCGTGAGGATACGTATGACAACGCTCGACCTACCCAGAGGCCTCCCGAAACGTCCCGACGGCGAAGGCAGTGTGCAAGTTCTCATGGATCCCACCATGAAGATCGAGCGCGCCAAAGTGTTCGCGGTCTATGGCAAGGGCGGCATCGGCAAGAGCACGACGTCGTCGAACTTGTCGGCGGCTTTCTCGCACCTCGGCAAGCGCGTGCTGCAAATCGGCTGCGACCCTAAGCACGACAGCACCTTCACGCTGACCAAGCGCTTGGTGCCAACCGTGATCGACGTGCTCGAAGGCGTGGAGTTTCACTCCGAAGAGCTGCGGCCCGAAGACTATGTCTATGAGGGCTACAATGGCGTGATGTGCGTGGAAGCTGGCGGTCCGCCCGCGGGCACCGGTTGCGGCGGCTATGTCGTCGGCCAGACAGTGAAGCTTCTGAAAGAGCATCATTTGCTGGAAGACACGGACGTCGTGATCTTCGACGTTCTGGGCGATGTAGTGTGCGGCGGCTTCGCCGCCCCTCTCCAACACGCCGAACGCGCGCTGATCGTGACTGCGAATGACTTTGACTCGATCTTCGCCATGAACCGCATCATCGCAGCGATCAAAGCCAAGTCGAAAAACTATGATGTGCGCCTCGGCGGCGTAATTGTGAACCGGAGCGACGGCACCGACGAGGTCGATCGCTACAACGCGGCGCTGGGGCTGGAGCGTATTGCCCACTTCCCGATACTGGATGAAATCCGTCGCAGCCGTTTGAAGAAATCCGTGCTGTTCGAGATGGAGTCCACGCCGGCGCTTGAGGCCGTGAAGCTCGAATACATGCGTCTCGCCGCGTCGCTGCTGGTTGGCGACAAACAGTATGATTGCGTGCCGATGAAGGACCGCGACATCTTCGATTTTCTGGGTTTTGAATAATGAGCGTCACAGACTCCCACCGCCCCACCGCCGCGTACGAAGAGCGTCGCGGCCGGCTTGAGACATACTTCGACCGCACCGCGCTCGAAGCCTGGACGCAGCTTACGTCGGACGCACCCGTCAGCCGTATTCGCGCGACCGTCCGCGCAGGCCGCGACAGCATGCGCGACACGTTGCTCTCTTGGCTGCCGCAAAACATGCGTGCGACGTCATTGTTCGACGCGGGGTGCGGTACGGGCGCGCTTTCGGTCGCTGCGGCCCGCCGCGGCGCGCGCGTGACCGGCGTCGATGTGTCGGGGAGCCTGATCCAGCTCGCACACGAGCGTGCGCCGAAAGAAGTGGCGCCGGGTTCACTTGATTTCGGCGTCGGCGACATGTTCGACCCCCGCTTCGGACGCCACGACTATGTCGTGGCGATGGATTCACTGATCCATTATCCTTCAGCAGAGATCCTGCGCGTCCTCGGCGGCTTCGCCGCGCGCACCGACCGCGCGATCCTGTTTACCTTCGCACCGCAAACGCCTGCGCTTTCGCTGATGCATGCGGCCGGGAAGCTTTTCCCGCGTGCTGACCGCGCGCCGGCGATTGAGCCAGTGAGCGAAGCTGTCATCCGCCGCGGCATTGCGGCGTCGTCTGCTTTCAGTGGTTGGAGCATCGGGCGCAGCGCTCGCATCTCCAGCGGCTTTTACATGTCGCACGCCATGGAGTTGGTGCGCGCATGAGCGAAACCGCTCGCCCCCAACCTATGACCTGGCGCCAGTTAATGGCGAAGATGCTGCCGTTTGCCGACTCGGCGACGACAGAGCTGCCGCTCGGCCAATTGCTGCGCCTTGGTCTCTTTCAAGTTTCGGTCGGCATGGCGGCCGTGCTGCTGACTGGCACGCTGAACCGCGTGATGATTGTCGAGCTTGGCATTTCGGGTTGGGTCGTTGCGCTGATGGTGTCCCTGCCCTTGGTGTTCGCGCCTTTGCGGGCATTGATCGGCTTTAAATCCGATACCCACCGCTCGGTGCTCGGCTGGCGGCGCGGGCCTTACATTTGGTTCGGCTCGATGCTGCAGTTTGGTGGCTTCGCCATCATGCCGTTCGCGCTGCTGATCCTTTCGGGCGATACGCATGGGCCGATTGTTGTCGGCGAAATCGCGGCGGCCCTGGCGTTCCTTCTAGTCGGGATCGGGATGCACACGACGCAGACGGCGGGTCTGGCGCTCGCGACCGATCTTGCCCCGCCGGAAGCACGGCCACGTGTCGTGGCGCTGCTTTATGTGATGCTGTTGGCCGGGATGCTCTTCAGCGCGCTCTTCTTTGGGCTGCTGCTTTCTGATTTCAGCGCGCTGCGTTTGATCCAGGTGATCCAAGGCGCAGCCGTAGTGACCATGGTGCTGAATTGCGTTGCACTCTGGAAACAGGAAGTGCGCAACACGGCGCTAACGGCCCCAGATCGTGATCACGCGCCGTTCGCCGAACATTGGCGTGCGCTGATGGCAGGCGGGCGCACCAGCCGGTTGCTGTTTGCAGTTGGATTCGGCGCGGCAGCTTTCAGCATGCAAGACGTGTTGCTTGAGCCGTATGGTGCACAGGTGCTTGGACTTTCCGTCGGTGAGACCACAGCGCTGACTGCACTTTGGTCATGGGGCGCGCTCTGCGGCTTCGCGCTTGCTGCGCATCGCCTGGGTGAAGGTGACGAATGCCATCGCCTCGCTGGCTATGGCGCGCTGGTCGGCATTATCGCGTTTTCGCTGGTGATCTTCGCTGCACCGCTGAACTCTACCCCGCTCTTTTGTGTCGGTGTCGCTGGCATCGGCTTTGGCGGCGGTCTTTTTGCGGTCGGTACGCTCACAGCTGCAATGGCGCTGACGCGCGACGGCCAATCAGGCTTAGCGCTCGGCGCTTGGGGCGCTGTACAAGCGACAGCGGCTGGCATCGGCATCGCTGTTGGCGGCGCGTTGCGTGATGTTGTCGGCGGCCTTGCCGAAAGCGGCGCGCTTGGCGCGGCCCTGGCGGGCCCTGCGACGGGCTACGGCTTTGTGTACCATCTCGAAATTGGACTTCTCTTCGCCGCGTTGATCGCGATCGGCCCGCTCGCGCGCCACGCCTCTGCGCATCCTCAAAACACCACGACCAAATTCGGCATGGCCGAGTTTCCAACCTGAACGACTGCCAGGAGTGACGGCAATGGACCAAGTTTATAACGGAGGCCTCGATTGGGCGGAGTGGGTGCTCTACGCATTCTTCCTCTTCTTCTTCGGACTGGTCGTTTATCTGCGGCGGGAAGACCGGCGCGAAGGCTATCCGCTTGAGGACGATGTCAGCGGCCGTCACGAGCCGCTCGGCGGACTGCTCTTTACTGCGCAGCCCAAGGTCTTTCGTTTGCCGCACGATAGCGGGACCGTTTCCAAACCCGACAGCACGCGCGACACCGCCGAGCTAAAGGCCCGCCGGACTGCGCCTTGGGCCGGATCGCCGCTTGAACCCGAGGGTGATCCGCTACAGGCGGGCGTCGGTCCAGGCGCGTACGCCCAGCGCGCGAAAACACCAGACGTCATGATGCACGGCGCGCCGCGTATCGTGCCGCTTCGCGTCGCGGAGGACTTCTATCTCGACACCCGCGATCCAGATCCGCGCGGCATGCAAGTGATCGGCGCCGACAACGCCGTCGCCGGGACGATTACCGACGTTTGGGTCGATCGCTCGGAATATCTGATCCGCTATTTGGAGATGGTGCTGGCTGGTTCAGACAAGCGCGTGCTTGTGCCGATGCCGATGGCCGTCATTCAGCGCGGTCGCAAACGGGTTAAGGTCAATGCTCTGCTTGCTGCGCAATTTGCAGGCGCGCCGACCTTGGCCAGCTACGACCAAATCACACGTGACGAAGAAGAGCGCGTTTGCGCCTTTGTCGGCGCCGGTACGCTTTACGCGACCCCGGCCCGCGCGGAGCCTTGGCTATGAGTGAGCATGATTTCGAACCTGTTCGCGGTCTGCCGGGCAATCTGCCCAAGGGCGAACGCCTAATTTGGCAAGGCGCGCCGGATTGGTGGCCGCTGGCGCAACGCGCGTTTCATGTGCGCTCGGTTTCGATATACTTCGGCGTGCTGATGGCATGGCGTGGTGTGGCGACGGCGCTTGAGGGCGCTTCGCCGCTGGCGTCGATCCAGTCCGGGTTGCACGTCGCGCCGATCGCGATTGCTGCGATCACGCTGCTTTGCGGCCTCGCACTGCTGACCGCGCGGACGACGGTTTACACGATCACCAGCAAGCGCGTCGTGCTGCGTTTCGGCGTCGCGATTCCGAAGGCGATCAATCTGCCGTTCACGATCATCGAGAACGCAGCGCTTAAGGGCTTCAGCGACAAAACTGGCGATCTGGCGCTCACACTGAGCGCGCCGAACAAAGTCGCGTACTTCCTGCTCTGGCCACATGCGCGTCCATGGAAGCTGGCGCGTCCGGAGCCGACGATGCGCGCAGTGGCGGATGCGACGGTCGTCGCGGCGCGGCTGGCGGAAGCGCTGAAAGCGGCGCACGGTGAGCGCGGCGCAATTCTCACACCGGTGCAAACGCCAGAGCCAGCCGCCGCGCCACAAGCTGCACTCAGCCCGGCCTGAGGGGAAACGTCATGAGCAATATCGACACCCAACCCTTCCCGCGCTTGGCGCTGATCGCTGCGGCGGTTCTGGTTGCAGGCTCAATCACTGCAGCAGCCGCAGGGCGCCACGCGAACGTCAACGCAGCGCAATCGAGTGTAACGGAGACGATGGCGCCGCTTGCGGCGCGCGATCTCACCTTCTTCGATATGGCGGACGGCTCGGTTGAAGTGCGCGACGGCGTTGGTCAGCAGGTCGTGTTTGTTGCGGCCCCCGGCACGAATGGCTTCATCCGCGGCGTCATGCGCGGCATGGCCCGCGATCGGCGCTCGCGCGGCATTGGCCAAGAGCCGGCGTTCCGTCTCGCGGAATGGCCAGACGGGCGCTTATCGCTGGTCGACCTCGCCACCGGTCGAGAAATCGAGCTCGGCGCCTTTGGCGGCACCAATCGTGCGTCCTTCGCGCAATTGCTGGCACCGGCGCCGCAGAGCGCCACATGAAGACGCCGTTCGCCCGCCGCACGCATGATACGCAATGCACGATCGAGATCGAGCACAGCGAAGATCACCTGCACGCACATGTCGAACTCGACGACCAGTCCGATTTGCGGCCAGGCGACCGCGTGAAGGTTCACGGCGCGCCGATCCGGGTCAGCTTCGGCCAACGGCTAACCTTGCGCCGCCCGGCTACGGTCGAGCGCGCCGGCTGGCTTGAACGGCAATGGACCAAACTCACGGCGCGTTTTGAGCTCGCCGAACTCTATGAAGTCAGCTTCAGCCCGAGGAGAATACTGTGACTGCCGCTACCCTGGACGCTCCCCGGCCAATCAATGAAACGACGCGTATCGCGCAGGAGGACACGGTCCTCAGCCCGCGTTTCTACACGACTGACTTCGAAGCGATGGACCGCATCGATGTGACGCCTGTGCGACGCGAATGGGACGCGCTGATCGCCGAACTCGCGGCCGATCCAAACAAGAACCATTTCAAGCGCACTGAGGCCTTCACCAATACGCTGGAGGAGCTTGATCCTGAGCTGCGCAAGGAATGGGTGGATTTTCTGGTCAGCTCGATCACCGCAGAGTTCTCTGGCTGCGTGCTTTATGCTGAGATCGCCAAGCGCGCGAAGAACCCAGATATCAGAGCGCTGTTCAAATATATGAGCCGCGATGAATCGCGCCATGCTGGCTTTATCAATGAAGCGCTGAAGGACTACGGCATCGGCGTCGACTTAGGCTTTCTGACCAAGACCAAGAAGTACACCTTCTTCAAGCCGAAGTTCATCTTCTACGCGACCTACCTCTCAGAGAAGATCGGCTACGCGCGCTACATCACCATCTATCGAGAATTGGAGCGTCACCCCGAGCGACGCTTCCATCCGATTTTCAATTGGTTCAAGGAGTGGTGCAACGACGAGTTCCGCCACGGCGAAGCGTTCGCCGTACTCATGCGGAACGATCCCAAACTCCTTACTGGCGGAAACCGTTTTTGGATCCGCTTCTTCCTGACGGCTGTTTACGCGACCATGTATGTCCGCGATCACGCCCGGCCCGCCTTCCATCGCGCGCTTGGCGTTGACCCGACGGACTACGACTATCGCGTCTTCCGCATCTGCTCCGAAATCACCAAGCAGGTCTTTCCGTTCACGCTCGATACGGACCACCCGCAATTCCGCGCCAAAATGGAGCGCTTGCGTCAACTGACCGACGCGATGAGCGAGAACGCGGCACGCGGCGGCATGTTCGCGGGCGTACGCAAGCTTGGTCTTGGCGTGCAACTCGCAGCGACGGCGATCGGACTCTTCCTGCATCCGGTGATCGAGCACGAAACGCCCCAAGACGTGCGCATGGCGCCGGCCTGGTAGGGAGCGAGCACAACTCGTGAGCTTCGCCGCATTCCTCCCGCCGCTTTTCTTTGCAGCGTTCATCTGGTGGTTCTCCACAGGTGCGATCTTATGGCTCGATCGCCGGCCGCGCGAGACATTCGGATGGAGCTTCGCCGGCGCGAGCGTCATCGCCGTGGGTGCGCTGATTGCGTTGTTCATGAGCGCGAGTGTCGAGAGCGCAGCTGGCGCTTACATCGCGTTCAGTGCTGCGATTGCTGTGTGGGGCTGGCACGAGATGAGCTTCCTCATGGGCTTCATCACCGGCCCACACCGTCAGCCTTTGCCAGCCGGTACAACAGGATGGCGGCGCTTCTCGCTCGCGACTGCGACGATCATTCATCATGAAGTAGCGCTTGCGCTCACAGCCGCCGCGTTCGTGGCGCTGACGTGGGGCCAGCCCAATCAGATCGGCACGATCACGTTTCTGGTGCTGTGGGCGCTGCGCTTGAGCGCAAAGTTCAATCTATTCCTAGGTGCGCCCTATCGGGCAGAGGAGATGCTGCCGCCTCACCTCACGCACTTGAAAAGCTATTTCCGCAATCGGCGGATGAATGCACTGTTTCCGGTCTCCGTTGCAGGCGGCGTTGGCCTAGCTTGGCTGCTTGGCGGGATGGCATTCGCCCCAGACGCGACCGCTTACGCGCAAACTGGCTTTTCGCTGGTGCTAACGCTGACCGTCCTCGGCGTAATCGAGCACGTGTTCTTATTCGTGCCGCCGCCGAATGCGATGCTTTGGGGTTGGGCCGGCGCGAAGCCGCCGCCGAGTAACGCGCCGCTCAGCTAAGGCCGAGTTCGTCCCAGCGATCGAGATAGATGCGAAACCACGGCGCAAACGCGTCAGCGTCGACGCGAACAGCTTGTTGGAGTTCGTCCACGCTCATCCAACGCACGGCGCTTACCTCAACCGGATCAGGGCGCACCCGCAGCGTGCGCCGATCGACGTCGCCGCGGAAGATGTGCACGCGCTCATGTTCACGCAAACCGTTCGTGACATCAGCCGCGTAGTCGAGAACTCTGCAGGCCCTGAGCTGTAGATCGAGCCCGAGTTCTTCACCGAGCCGCCGATGCGCGCCGGCGGCGGGCGTCTCGCCCCAGGCCGGATGCGAGCAACAACTATTCGCCCAAAGCCCAGCGCAATGGTATTTGCCGGCCGCCCGTTGCTGCAACAGCAACGCATCCCCAGACATGACGAAAACCGACACCGCTAAGTGCAGCGCCCCGGCGCGGTGCGCCGCCATCTTCTCGATCGGGTAGAGGGCGCCGTCCGCATCGATGCCGGGAATCATTTGCTCACCCGGCAAACGCTGTGCGCCAAGATGCGTCAGGGCGCTTGCCGATCTCATGCAGCGATGACGGAACGGCTCAACGCGCATTGAGCCCAGAGCTCCGAGAGCGCGGTGACGAGGCGATCGATGTCCTCGTCGGAATGCAGCGGCGATGGCGTGATCCGGAGACGCTCTGTCCCGCGCGGCACGGTCGGATAATTGATCGGCTGAATGTAGATGCCGTAGCTATCAAGCAGCCAATCGCTGATTTGTTTGCACTTGACCGGATCCTTCACCATCACCGGAATGATGTGGCTTGGGTTTTCCATGCACGGAATGCCAAGCGCATCGAGCTTACGCCGAACCTTGGCCACGCGCTCTTGATGGCGTAGTCGCTCGACCTGGCTTTCCTTGAGGTGCTTGATGCTGGCCAGAGCGCCGGCCGCCACTGCAGGCGGCAACGAAGTCGTGAAGATGAATCCCGACGCGAAGCTCCGAATGAAATCGCATAGTGCGTCGGACGCGGTGATGTAGCCGCCGAACACGCCGATGGCTTTTCCGAGCGTGCCTTCGATCACCGTCAAACGGTGCATCACGCCATCCCGTTCAGCGATGCCGCCGCCACGAGCGCCGTAAAGGCCAACGGCGTGCACCTCATCGAGGTAGGTCATGGCGTTGTGCTTGTCAGCGACATCGCAGATAGCCGCGATCGGCGCGATGTCACCATCCATCGAATAGACCGACTCGAAAGCGACGAGCTTCGGCCGCGACGGATCGATAGCGGCCAACTTCCTGTCGAGATCTTCGGGATCATTGTGATTGAAGACGATGCATTCAGCGCGGCTATGGCGAATGCCCTCGATCATCGAGGCGTGGTTGCCGGCGTCTGATAGCACAACGCAATTCGGCAGCCGGCTCGCGAGCGTGCTCAATGCGGCCCAGTTGGAAACGTAGCCAGAGGTGAACAGCAAAGCCGCTTCCTTCTGGTGAAGGTCGGCAAGCTCGCGCTCTAGAAGAACATGATAATGGTTGGTGCCTGAGATATTGCGCGTGCCGCCAGCGCCTGCGCCGCAGCGATCCAGCGCTTCGTGCATGGCGGTGACGACTTTCGGGTGTTGCCCCATGCCGAGGTAATCGTTGGAGCACCACACCGTGACTTCAGCTGCGCCGGCTTCGGTGTAGCGCGTCGCCCGCGGAAAATTGCCAGCTTTGCGTTCGAGATCGGCGAAAACCCGATACCGGCCCTCTTCGCGGAGCGCTGCAAGTTGGTCTTGGAAGAAGGCTTCGTAGTTCATTCAACAATCTCACTCGATCGAAACTGACGCTCCGGCCGCGCGCGAACGGCGCGGCCGGAGTTTCGGCATTATTGCTGCGGGCCAGGGGCCTCCGGCGCAGTTGCTTCCGCTGGCACGCCGCCCTCAGGCAACGTCGCGTCAGGCGCGGGGATGATGGCGCCGTCGGCTGGCGCCGGGACGGTTGCATCCATTGGCAATGGCGGCAGCGGAGCTTGTTCCGGCACAGGCAGTGGCGGGCCGACATATGTCGCGCTCACATCATAACCAGGTGCGAAATTGTGCTCGACCGCCCAGAGATACCAATTGTCGACAGCGGTGCCGGTCAACAGAATACCGATGCCGCCAGTCAACGTGCAGAGCACGGCGAACCACCAAGCCCAGCGATGGATCGACTCAGCAGTCGCGTTAAAGCCCATCGTCCAGCGCCAAAACAGAGCTCCACGTTCGAACGCAGTGCCTCGATCGGTGATCTGTTCGATCTCGCGCTCGCCGCCGTAGCGGCTGATTGCGAGCACTGTGGCGCCGTGCATCGCAAACAGGAGCGCCGAACCGTAGAGGAAGGCGATCGAGAGTGCGTGGAACGGATTGTAGAACAGGTTTCCGTAGGTGATCGAGAACGCGCCTGTCCAATCCAAGTGCGGGAAGATGCCGAACGGCACCGCCTCGCTCCAGCTGCCCATCAAGATCGGACGGATGAAGCCGAGCACCAGGTAAAGGAAGATTGCCGAAGCAAACGCCCACGCCACATGTGTGCCGAGGCCGAGTGCACGAGCACGCGTATAGGTTCGAATCCACCAAAGGATAATTGAGGTGGTCAGAAAGAAGCCTGCCATCAGCCACCAACCGCCCTGGTTGAGCGGCGGCAGGATGTTGAGGCCCTGCTCGGGTGGCGGCGGCTCGAGTGCAAGCCATGGCAATTGGCGCACGAACTCAATCGGATCCCAACCCACCGAGGCCCACATGTTGAGCCCGATGATTTCGATCGCGATGAACCCGGTGAAGAGCGACGCGACGCCGGTCCAACCGAGATAGATCGGCCCGAGTTGTGCGTTGCCGATCCAACCGAAGAGACGAACGAAGGTTGAGCCGCCCGCTCGTGGCTGGTTGCCAGCTGGCAGAGGCACGCCGGTTTCGTACGGTCCACGTACTTGGACCTGCGTAAAGATGTTTTGATAGGCGGTCATGGCGCCACTCCCACGTCCGAGCCCCAAATCGGCAGGTTGAGCCACCAATTCCACCACTCGGGCCAGCCGAGCGTCCAGAATGGGCCGCTGATAATCATGCAAACGGCGCTGAAGAACACCGCAGCCAAAGCCAAGAACAATCCCAGTCGGTGAATGCCGAGCGTGCCGATCGAATAGCCCATGATGTCACGGAAGAAAGTGTCTTCGTGCTCCGGCGCTTTCACCGCTTCGCCTTTGCCCGGATTTGTCGCTGACAGAATGAGCGAGCCGTGCAAGGCAAGCGCAAAGCAAGTGGTGAAGAAGAACGACACCGCAATCATATGCGCGGGATTGTAATGGAAGTTGAGATATTGATAGCCAGTGTTGGACACCCAGTCCAAGTGGCTGAAAATCCCATAGGGAAAGCCGTTAGCCCATGCACCGAGCATGACGGGGCGGATCACCACCAGCGTCACGTAAGCTGCGATAGCGAAGCTGTACGCCACGGGCACATGCAAACCCATGCCGAGCTTGCGCGAGATTTCGACTTGTCGAAGCGCCCAAGAGACGAATGCGCCAATCGCGCAGATCGTTACGACCTGCCAGATTCCGCCCTCTCTCAGCGGCGCAAGGCCTAAGCCGTACTCCGCACTCGGTGGATTGATGCTGATCAGCCAGACATTCCATGTCGGCCCGATCGCAGCGCCGTAGACGATGAGCGCGGTGCCCAACGTAGCAAAGAAGATCGTCGTGATGCCGAAGAAGCCGACGTAGAACGGCCCGACCCAAAAGTCGAACAGATCCCCGCCTATCAGCGTGCCGCCCCGTACGCGGTATTTTCGTTCAAAGCTTAGGAGGGCCATTGCCTCGTGCTCCGCTCGGCAGGCGTTAACATCGTCGCCGTTTGTTGTGTGTGTGTGTGTGTGCGGCGAGCGCAACTTTGGATCACGCTCGCCACAACTCATGCCCTGCTCGGGCTGCTTCGCGAGTCCTTAAGCGGACTCGCTCGGCGAGATCGTCATCTCGATCTGAGCCGTCGGCGCGTTTGCGCCTGGGCCTTCGATCCAGTTGAAGCGATCCGTGCTGAGCAGGATGAAGTGGATCAGCACCGCGAGTGTGAACAGGAAGACGAACAACCCGATCAATACGCGCCGCGGATCAAAAAGTAGCCAAATGCGCCACATGTTTCAGTCTCCCCCTATCCGAAGAAAGCCGAAGCCAATTGGCTGGCCATTTGAATACCGTCGTTTAGTTCGGCGTAACCGCCGGGGCCTGGAAGCCACGGACGCCACATCCAAACGAGGATGTGAGCGACGATGGCGATCAGAGTGAAGAGGATGAAGCTTCCCATGAAAACACGGTGAAACTCCTTTGCCTCGGCCTCTGTCAGACCCGATAGTGACCCTGTTCGGGCGTCTCTTTCTGACATTTACTTACTCCGGTTCTCCAATTGCCGGAAAAGCCGCGACCGTGGAGAACGGTCTGTATCGGTCGCGCTGTTTCCAGAACGACAAGCGGTTTGGCGCGGCAAAACCAAACCCAATTCGGTTGCCTCACGCCCTCTTACGGGCGCGAGCGCATGGTCTCCTTGCGTTGGGCGGCGCGCGCATCATGCGGATTGCCCCTCGAAAACGTTAGCGTGCGCGCGCGCCAAGCGCGTCGGCGTCACGCGATCTTCGCCTTCCACGCGCGCAAGGCGCTCGGCGGCGTCACGCAGACGCTTCGCCGCGGAAATGCGGACCAGAACTGGTTGTGCATCGATGATCTTGTCGAACGCAGCTTTCGCTGCATCGTCCCATGCGATCTCAGTGTGTGCGCGCGCCGGCGTCGCTTCGACTTTATCGAGCTGCGTGCCGAGCGGAATGATATGGAAGAGCGCATCGAACAGCGCGTTGCAGACTTCCTGGACGAGATATGTCGCGCCCGCATAGCCCATGAAGGGCGTACCCGTATGCCGGCGGATTACGGCGCCCGGGAACGATGCCGGGATGTAGCAGGCGCGCGAGCCCACCTCGGCCATGTACATGCGCTCGTTGACACTACCGAACATCACCAGCGGCGGCGTGGTGCGAATAGCTTCGCGAACGGCGGCGTTGTCTGGCTTTTGGCCCGCAGTGCGCGAGTACGCGAACGTGCAGGGCAGCCCCAGATCGTTTTCGAGAAAGTTGCGGACACCACGCGCGTAGGTTTCGTTCGCGACGATGGCGAAGCTTGCGGTGCCGAAGAAATCTTGCGTGACTGAACGCCACAAATCCCAGATCGGCTTGATCGTCGTGTGCTTTTCACGCTCGATGAAGGGTTCTGGATCGAGGCCGGTGAGCTCGCCGATTTTGCGCAGGAACTTCGTCGTCGAGTGAAGACCGATCGGCGCTTGCAGATACGGACGCTCAAGCGTCTCGCACAATTGGCGGCCGAACTCGCGATACATGCAGACGTTCACTTCGGCGAGCGCCAGCTTCTTCACGTCGGCAAGATGGCTCCCGAGTGGGAACACCATGTTCACTTCAGCGCCGACGCCCTCGATCAAGCGACGGATCTCGGCCAGATCGGACGGCATGTTGAACATGCCATACATCGGTCCAATGATATTGACCTTCGGCTTCTCGCCCTCTTTGCGCGCCTTCAGCTTCGGGACTTTTTTCGTACCGAACTGAGTCCAGAGCCAGGTCAGCGCGCGGTTCGCGCTTTGCCACTGATCTTCATCGATCGTGCGCGGCAGGAAGCGTTGAATGTTCGTGCCTTCCGGCGTGACGCCGCCGCCGATCATCTCAGCGATCGATCCAGTGACGACGACAGCAGGCAAATCGCGGTCGAGCGTTTGCCAGGCGCGCTTCATCGCACCTTCGGTGCCAGTCTTGCCGAGCTCATCTTCGCCGAGACCGGTGACGACGATCGGCAGTTCGTGAGGCGGCAGGCCGTCCGTGTAGTGCAGCACCGATGTGACGGGCAGATTCTCGCAGCCGACAGGCCCATCGATAATGACCTGCAGGCCCTTCACAGCGGTGAAGGCATAGACAGCGCCCCAATAGCCGCCGGCGCGATCGTGATCGAGGATGAGCGTCATGTGCCCACCGCCTCTTCCGCCGCACGCGCCGCTTGCATTTTTGCGGCGTAACGGGCCTTGAACTCTGGACGATCTTGCGGCGTCTCTTCCCAGACGCCGGCCGTGTGACCGGAGCCTACGCCTTCGAAGAATTCGGTCATGCGACCGAAGCGGTCTTTGTTGGCGAGCGCAGTATTGATCACGGTCGCCAGCGATCCGGCGCCTGCGGGCCCCATCAAGGGCCGCGCTGAGATAAGATTGGTGAAATATAGCGACGGGATCGAATGCTCTTTGGCGTGCTGCACCACAGGCGTGGTGCCGATAGCTAGATCAGGGCCGAACTCTTCGATCGCCGCGATGTCTTGCTCAAGCGAGGCGCGATACTGAATGCGGACGCCTTTGGACTCGAGCCAAGCGCGATCCGGATCAGACCATTGCGTACGCGGGCATGCCGTGCCGACATACGGCACATCAGCGCCGCTCTCGATCAGCAGACGCGCAACCAGCAGCTCTGAGCCTTCATAGCCAGAAACCGTGACGCGGCCCTTGATTGGCGAACCGGCAAGCGCGCCAGCGATTGCAGGCAGCCACTTATTCTTCGATGCGTCGATCTTATCTTGCGCGATGCCGCAGGCGGCGCCGATGGCATCGAGCCACGCAGCCGTGCCGTCACGCCCAACCGGCGCGGAGCCCACGACTTTGCGGCCGGCCGCTTCGAACTCACGCACAGAGGCGGTGTAGAATGGATGGATGGCCGCGACGGCTGCGCAATCAAGCGCGCTGTAAAGCTCGCGCCACTCGCGTGTCGGCACGACTGGACCCGCGGCTAAGCCCAATGGCTCAAGCATCATGCCGATGCCAACCGGATCGGCCGGGAACATTTCTCCCAGCAGCGTGATCGTCGGCAAAGCTGAACGCTCACGCGGCGCCGCGACCGGTCCCTGCTCAGCTTCGTTCCGCGCGTATTTCAACATCGCGCCGGCGAGAACGTCCTTGGCTTCCGCGTGCGTTGGAATGCCGAACCCCGGCACATCGATGCCGATGATGCGGACGCCGTTGATCTCCTTCGGCAGCAGCTGCAGGGGCACGCCTGATGCAGTCGGCACGCAGAGATTGGTGATAATGATGGTGTCGTAGTGTTCGGGATCCGCGAGCTTGAACACCGCTTCGCGGATGTCTTCGAACAATTTGCCGGTGACGAGCGTCTCGGAATTGAACGGCACGTAGCCGACTGTGCGGCGCGCACCATAGAAGTGCGACGTGAAGGTTAGCCCGTAAACACAGCACGCTGAGCCTGAAAGAATTGTCGCGGTGCGACGCATGCGCAAACCAACGCGCAGGCTACCAAACGCCGGGCACATGCTTTGTGGCTGATCGTGTGGGCCTTTGGGATAGTCTTTCGCGTAGCGGTCAAGCACTTCAGACTTACCCGCGCTCGCTGCGGCCTTTTGCAGCTCAGCCGCGCCAGCATGACAGCCCGCGCCTTCACTAATCGCGGGCGCGCCAACGCTTTCCTCCGCACCACTTGAGGCGGCGGCGTCGTAGATCGCTTCGGAGGAAATGCGTTCGCTCATACTGCGTCGTAAATCACTTCGAGGGTGGGTTTTTCGACGTAGGTCGCGCCGCGCATGTCGGCCTGCGTCGCAGGCATCAGCACAACACCGCCGCCGACTTGATCGGACTTGAACAGTCCGAGCAGCTGATCTTGCGTCAGCGGCGTCGGGCGCACTGGCGGCGCGGTGGCAACGTTAGCGGCAAGGCCTTCGAACATCGGGCCCCAGCGATCGCCAGGCGTGCCGATAATCTGATAGTTGGCTGACTTGCGGCGAATGTCTTCGTCCGCCGGAATTGCGCACAAAACCGGGATGCCGACTGCCGCAGCAAACGCAGCCGCTTCGCCGGTGCCATCGTCTTTATTGATGAGCATACCCGCAACGCCGACATTGCCGCCGAGCTTGCGGAAATACTCAACCGCCGAGCAAACATTGTTGGCGACGTAGAGTGATTGCAGATCGTTCGAGCCGACGACGATGACCTTCTGGCACATGTCGCGCGCAATCGGCAGACCGAAGCCGCCGCAGACGACGTCACCTAAGAAGTCGAGCAGAACGTAATCGAAGCCCCAATCGTGGAAGCCAAGCTTCTCAAGCAATTCGAAGCCGTGAATGATGCCTCGCCCGCCGCAGCCGCGACCAACCTCCGGCCCGCCGAGCTCCATGGCAAAGACGCCGTCGCGCTGGAAGCACACATCTTCGATGCGTACTTCATCGCCAGCCGCTTTTTTGCGTGACGATGTTTCGATGATCGTCGGGCAGGCTTTGCCGCCGAACAGCAACGATGTGGTGTCGGACTTTGGATCGCAGCCGATCAGCAGAACACGCTTGCCCTGTTGGGCCATCATGTAGCTGAGGTTTGCGAGCGCAAAGCTCTTGCCGCTGCCGCCTTTGCCGTAGATCGCGATGATCTGGGTTTCTTTTGTTACTTCGCCGGTCGGAACAGGATCGGGTTCGATCGCTGCTTCCGCGCGCAAAGCTCTATTGTCGAGCAGCGTCACGCTCATGCGCAATGCCTCCAATCCAAAACCATTTTGAGGCACGAACTATCCGTGAATGCGGTCGCGTAAGCGTCTTCCGCGTCTTCAGGGATGTGCTCGTGGGTGATAAGTTCGTCGAGTGAGAGACGGCCAAAGCGCATCAGCGCTTGCGTCGCCTGCAAATCTTCGGGCTTCCATTCGGCGGCGACGCGGAAGCGCGCTTCGCGCATGAATGTCGGCACAAAAGCGAAGGAAAGCCGCTCTTCGTAGAAGCCAGCGAGGACGATCTCGCCGCCCTTCGCCAGCCGCTTCACGAAGCTATCAAGCAACGAGCCTGCGCCGCTTGCGTCGATGATGGTGTTATAATCGGTGCGGGTATCCTCTTCAGGATCGATCACCGGATAACCGAAAGAACCAGCGCGACGTACGGGGTTCACGTCCCAAACCGTCGGCGCCGGAGCGCCCATCGCGACCGTGATTCGCGCGAGCAGCCGCCCAAGAACGCCGTGCCCGATGATGAGATCAGGCGCTGCGCCGCCAGCGATGGCGTGATGCGCGGTCGCGGCCAATGCGAGCAACACGCCGCGTGCGCCGAGTCGCTCTTGGATTTGGATTGCGCGCGCACTTGGTGCGATCAGCGTGCGTGCAGCGCCGCCAAACAAACCGCGCGCGTCTTTGTAGCAAGTAGCGCCCGGTAGAAAGACGTATTCGCCCAGCCGGTGACGCGCGTTCACGCCCGTATCAATTACGCGGCCCACCGATTCATAGCCGGGGACCAGCGGATAACCCATGCCGGGAAACTGCGGCATGCGCCCGGACCAGAGCAGACGTTCGGTGCCGGTGCTGATGCCGCTGAAAGCCACTTCCACGACGATGTCGTCTTCGCGCACCGGATTCAGGTCGAGGCTGCGCACCGCGATCTTCTCTGGGCCTTCAAGAACGACGGCGACCGTGTCCAAAGCTACAACTCCCGGTGATGCGCCCTCAGGGAGCATTCGAAGTGTCAGCTTACGTTGACGCTTTTAAGTGTCAATCAATCTCGACGCCCGAGGGGCGAATAATTTGCCCCTGATTAAGCTTCGGCGATGAGTACGCGCAGAAGCGAGGGCGTTCGCACGTGCAGCATTCTCGTTCGCCGGAAACCGGCCTCGGCTAGCCACTGACGGAGCATCGCGGGCGTTCGCGCCCGCCCGCGGCCCATCGCCATGAGGTAGAGGCCGAAATAGGCTTCTGACACTCGATCCGGCCGCGGCGCGGCTGACATTGGCTCCGCGATCAAAAGCACGCCGCCCGGGCCAAGCGCCGCGCGCGCCGCGCCGATGATTCGCACAGCGCCGTCGTCATCATGGTCATGCAGGATACGGATGAGCGTGATGATATCCGCACCTGCGGGCAACGGATCGGATAGAAAGTCGCCGCCGAACACGCTTGCGGAAGGTACATTGCGTTTGGCTCGGTCCACCACTGCGGGCAGGTCAAACAAGCGTAGCGCCAAGTGCGGCCAGCGCGCCGCAACAGCCGCCAAGAACACGCCCTCACCGCCGCCCACATCCATGAGTACGCGGTGACGCCGCAGCGAATAAGCGTCGAGAATATCGGCAGCCACGGCAGGCTGAGTCGCCCCCATCAGCGCCGAATAGGCAGCGACCGCCCCGGCGCCCGATGCGCCAGGTTGCTCCGAGGTCGCGTAAGGCCAGTAGCTGGCGAGATGCTCACCGCGGCCGCGACGCAGCAGCCCCACTGTGTCCGCAAGGTCAGCGTAGAGCCGATCATGGTGACGGATCATGTCGGCGAGCCCTGGATTCCCCAGAAGTGCTGCGCCCTGTGCTCCCAGCGCGAAGCGATCACCGATCGGCTCCACCAGCTCAAGCGCCGCTGCAGCTCGCAACAATCGCTCCATCGCCAACGCCGGCACGTCGGCGGAAGCAGCAAGAGTGCGCGCATCCTGTGGACCGGCCTTCAGTGCGCTCAGGATGTTCAACTCAATGCACGCGTGCAGGACCTGTGCGTATACAAAGCCCGCGACCAGATCGAACAAAGCGCTGGTGCGGCTATGCGCAATCGCCCGAGTCAGTGGGAAATCCGCAGCAAAACGCTGAAATTTGGGGTTCGAAAGCAGCGCGTTGCGCCAGCTTAACCAGTGCCTACGCAAACCGTTCATCGCCGCTCACGCGGCGCTGCGCGCCAATTGCTTCGGCGCAAGGCGCGTGGCTGTCAGGCGCACGAGCGCGCGCATCTCCTGTGCGCCCTCACAGGGCGGCACCGAGTCCACCGCCTGTTCAACGAGCCCGTTGAGCCTCGCAAGTGCGCCCTTGAGGCCAAGTTCGGCAACAGCGCTAGGGCGCTGCAACAAAGCATCTTGGCCCACAGGCTTGCCGCACTCGCCAGACTGAACCGCATCAAGCAGATCGTCCGCGACCTGATAGGCTGAACCAAGTGTTTCGCCCAGCGCACGCCAGGGGCCAGCATCGGCGCCGGCGGCCAGTGCGCCAGACATCGTCGCCGCCACGAAAAGCGCGCCGGTCTTGGCCTGGTGATAGAGTTCAAGCGGCGGGTTTTGCTCGCTCTCCCAAGCCTGCCCAGCGACAATACCGTGTGGCGCGCTCACACCGCGGGCAATGGCCGAAGCGAGCGCAGGCAATCGCAAGGGCGCCGAAGCGCCAGCCGCCGCCAAGCCCTCAAACGCCATCACGATCAAAGCGTCGCCGGCAAGCAAAGCGAGCGGCTCGCCATACATGGTGTGGACCGAGGGCTTGCCGCGCCGTGTCGCTGCATTGTCGAAACACGGCAGATCGTCGTGCACCAGCGAGGCGCAATGCATCAGCTCCACAGCCGCTGCAGCGGCGTCCGACATGGCCGGCTGATCGTCTCCGCACGCGTGCGCGACCGCGAGGCACAACATGGGCCGCACGCGCGCGCCGCCCGGGAACACAGCATACCGCAAAGCCTTAGCCAGGAGCGGAGGGGTTTCTGGCGTATCAGCCCTATCGATCGCCGCCTGAAGGGCGGCCTCAACGCGTGACGCCAACGCCATATCGTGCCCTCCGTCGGCAAGGCAGCACGGGCAATCACCCGCACTGTCACTCAATCTGGACACATGATAGCGTCCAGGTCAAATGACTTCGGCCAGTGACAGCTTCAACGACAGGGCAATCGTGATTGGCGCGGGGGTAGGCGGCCTCTGCGCCGCGATCGAGCTGGCGCGCGCCGGATACGGGGTGACCGTGGTTGAACGCGCAGCCCGTTCCGGCGGCAAGATGCGTGAAGTTGAAGTCAACGGCGCACGCATAGACGCGGGCCCAACTGTACTCACCATGCGCTGGGTGTTCGACGCGGTGTTCGAAAACGCCGGGCACCGGCTAGCCGACCATGTTGCACTGCAAGAGCTAGACGTCCTTGCGCGACACGCATGGAGCGGTGGCGCCTGCCTCGATCTTTTCGCAGACGAAGACGCCAGCGCCGACGCCATAGGCGCGTTCGCCGGCGCCGCTGACGCGCGCGGTTTCCGCGATTTTTGCCGCGAAGCGCGGCGCATGTTCGACACTCTGCGCGAGCCGTTTCTGACTGCCTCTCGGCCAAATCCGCTGACGCTCACGGGGCGGATCGGCCTTGGCCGCGTCGGCGATCTCATGGCGATCCGGCCGTTCGACACGATGTGGAGCGCGCTCTCGGCGCATTTCCGTGATCCGAGACTGCGCCAGTTGTTCGGCCGTTACGCTACCTATTGCGGCTCGTCACCCTTCACTGCGCCGGCGACCCTGATGCTGATCGCTCATGTCGAGCAAGACGGCGTCTGGGTCGTCGAAGGCGGGATGCAGCATCTCGCTGAGGGCTTGCAGCGCTGCGCTGAGTCACTGGGCGTGCGCTTCCAATTCGGCGCTGAGGTCAGCGGGATCGAGGTCAATGCCGGGCGCGCGTGTGGCGTCACGCTCAGCAATGGCGAACGCCACCAGGGTACAGCGATTGTCTGCAACGCCGATCCTTCAGCGCTCGTTGAGGGCTTATTCGGCCAAGCCGCCGCGCGCGCTACATCGCCGGTGCAGCGCAGAGAACGCTCCCTCTCCGCGGTAACGTGGGCGGCGCAGGCGACAACGCGCGGCCTTCCACTTGTCCGCCACAACGTCTTTTTCTCCGACGATTATCGCGCCGAGTTCGCGTCGCTGGAAAATGGCGCCCTACCCGCTGATCCGACGATCTACGTTTGTGCTCAAGACGGTGACGATAGCGGCGCAGTACAAGCGCAAGAGCGGCTTTTCATTCTCGCCAACGCGCCAGCGCAGGGCGACACACATCTCCTTACCGAAGCGGAGCTCAACGCATGCGAGACGGCAATGATCAATCGCCTGCGTCGCTGCGGCCTGGAACTCACGACGCAAAGCTGGACGCGAACGACCCCGACGGACTTCAACGCGCTCTTCCCAGCGACGGGCGGAGCGCTTTACGGCCGAGCGACCAAAGGCTGGGCAGCGTCGTTTCAGCGGCCGGGCTCACGCACCAACATACCGGGACTTTATCTGGCGGGGGGCGGCGTTCATCCGGGCGCGGGCTTACCGATGGCGGCGATCTCGGGACAATTAGCGGCACAGAGTGTGCTGGCGGACCGCGCTTCGACGCCATGGTACCGCCAGGCGGTTACGCTTGGTGGTACATCGACGCGCTCAGTGACGACAAACAGCACGGCCTGACGATTATCGCCTTCATTGGCAGCGTTTTCTCGCCCTATTACGCTTGGTCGGGCTGGCGAGATCCCTACAATCATTGCGCCATGAATGTCGCGCTTTACCGCGCTGGCAGCGATCGTTGGGCGATGACGGAGCGTGGCCGCGCTGCGCTCACGCAAACCCCGGATCGCTTATCAATCGGTCCAAGCAGCATGCGCTGGTCCGGCGAGTCGCTCGAGATCAACATCGACGAATGGACCGCCCCGCTTCCTTCGCGCGTTCGCGGAACAGTGACGCTCAAGCCGCAAGCGATCGCCGAGCGCGCCTATGTGCTCGACGCCGATGGACATCATCATTGGCGCCCGATTGCGCCGCGCGCACGTGTTGAAGCGCGGTTCGATGGCGGCGCGCTTGCCTGGTCCGGTGATGGGTACTTCGACTGCAATTGGGGCAGCGAGCCGCTCGAACACGCGTTTCGCAACTGGCACTGGTCGCGCGCGCACGCGGCTAGCGGCGCGCAGATTCATTATCACGTCACGCCCCGCGCTGGCGGCGAGCGCTCATTGTCAGTTCAGTTCGATCAGAATGGCGTGGCCTCCCCGATCTCAACGCCCCCATCCGCGTCGCTATCGCCGCCTTTCTGGGGCGTTGCGCGCTCGGCCAGAGGAGACGATGTCAGGCTTGTCCGAACGCTTGAAGACGCGCCGTTTTATGCACGATCACATCTCACCGCCACGATCGACGGCGCCGAAGCAGACATCATGCATGAAAGCTTGTCGCTCGATCGCTTCCGTCACCCGATTGTGCGCGCAATGCTACCCTTCCGGATGCCCCGCATCGCCTGAAGGCGGTGAAGGTGGCTCGTCTTTCTTTGGCCGCGCGCTCCAATATTCGTAGCCAGCCCAGGCCAGCGCCACGCCGCTGAACAGCACGAATTCCAGCAAGAAGAGCGGATTTACATCCATCGCTCGCACGCCTTCCTAGGCCAGCCGGCGCGGTCTCTCGTCGAGCGCCGAGAACAAATCGATCACCCACTTTACGTCGTGAACGACGCCGCGGATTGGCGGTTGTGCAACCGCCTCCGCGCCCGCGATCGCATCGACCAAAAACTGGGTTTGCAGCAAAGCCGGCGCATGCAGCATTGCCTCCGGCGGCTGACGCCACGCATGAACCAAGGCGCGCGCCACGAGCTGCAGCTTGCGTGAAGCGGGAACCACACTGCGCCGCGACATTGAATCGTAGCCCGCTCGCGCAACGCCTGCGCCGATCTCGGCATAGAGCAAGCGCGCGGCGTAAATCGCTGGACGGAACGGCGCGGGAAGGCACGCAATGCCAGCATCGGCGCGCCGATAAAGCTCGTCCGCGCGGCGCAGGAGACGCGCTACGATCTGCGCAATCTCCGGCGTTTGCGCGGGCCGCGCGAGCCAAGCCTCAGGATCAATCCCAGCTTCGCGCATCCATGTTCGCGGAAGATAGAGCCGCCCCGCCCGCGCGTCCTCGCCGACATCGCGGGCGATGTTGGTGATTTGCATGGCGACGCCCAAATCGGTCGCGCGCGCCACCATGTGTGGCTCGCGTGCGCCCATCAGCGCGGCCATCATCGCACCCACCGCGCCCGCCACGCGCGCGGCATAGGCGTCAAGATCGTCCAGCGTCTCGCAGCTTCGCCCGGCAGCGTCCCAGGCCAGGCCTTCAAGCAACGCATCGAACGGCGCGCGCGGAATGGCGTAAAGCTCCACGGCATCAGCAAGCGCGCGATCGACGGCGCCATCAGCGGGGTTGCCGGCATAAATCGCATCAAGCCGCGCCGCGAGACGCGCCACCGCCGCTGCGCCACCGTGTTCGACATCGACGCTGTCATCGGAAAAGCGGCAGAACGCGTAAAGCGCGTACGCCCCGTTGCGCACATGCTCGGGCAAGAGCAGCGAGGCGGCAAAAAAGGAGCGCGAGCCAGTGCGGATCATCTCGCGGCAGGTCGCGAGATCGCCCGGGCTCGCGCGTTCAGGCTTTCGCAAGTTCGGACGCATGTGGGACTACTGAATCAAGCACGCGCGCTGATGACAGCACGCCTGGGACACCTGCGCCGGGATGCGTACCGGCGCCGACAAGAAAGAGCCCCTTCACGTCTCCGCTTCGGTTGTGCGGCCTGAACCAAGCGCTTTGTGTAAGAATTGGCTCAAGTCCAAACGCCGCGCCTTTCGGTGCGCACAGGCGATCGCGGAAATCGAGTGGCGTCATCACGCGCGACGTGACGATCTCGCCGGAAAGGCCTGGCAGCAGCGTTTCACTCAACCGCTTTTCGACACGCTGGCGATAAGGCTCGGCCTCCGCAGTCCAATCGACGCCGGAGTCGAGATGCGGGACAGGTGAGAGCACGTAGAAGCCATCACAGCCGGCGGGCGCGAGCGACGCGTCGGTTGCAGTAGGGCGATGGAGGTAGAGGCTCATGTCCGGCGCGAGGCGCTTTCGCGTGAAGATGTCTTCGATCAGCGCGCGATAGCGCGGGCCTAGCAGGATCGTGTGATGCGGAACGTCCGGATACTGGCGGCGTGTGCCGAAGTACCAGACGAACAGGCTCATAGAATAGCGCGCTGACGCCAGCTTGCGTTTGCTCCACGTTTTGGACGAGTCAGCCGGCAGCAACTGGCCGTATGTGTAGGCGGAGTCGGCGTTGGAGACGACGATATCGGCGTAGAGATCTTCGCCGCCGGCAAGGCGCACGCCGGCCGCCGCGCCGTCACGCACCAAGATCTGAGCGACTTCGGCTTTGCACCGCACCGCACCGCCCTGCCCGCGAATGAGCTTCACAAGCCCCTGCACCAGCGCACCCGTACCGCCCATGGCGAAGTGCACGCCGTGGCGGCGCTCGAGGTAAGAAATCAAACAATAGACGGCTGTTGTAGTGAACGGGCTGCCGCCGACGAAGAGCGGATGAAAGCTGAGCGCAATCCGCACGCGCGGATCGCGGACGTAGCGCGAGACGAGACCGTAAACGCTTTCAAGCCCGCCCAGCCGCAACAGATCAGGCGCGACCGCGAGCATTTTCGCCCAGTCGTGAAAAGGCGCATCGCCCAATTGCTCGAAGCCGACGCGATAAATCTCTTCGCTGCGGCGCATGAAGCGATCGTAGCCGGCGAGGTCACCCGGTGCGATGCGTGCGATTTCATCACGCATCGCCGATCCGCAAGCCATGCGTTCGCCGTCGGAGAACACCAAATCGTAGAACGGATCGATCGCCTTTAGATCGACGTCATCGCTAAGCTTGCGTCCGGCAAGCGCCCACAATTCTTCGAATAAGAACGGCGCCGTGATGATCGTCGGCCCAGCGTCGAAAACAAAACCATCCTGGCGATGAACGTAAGCGCGCCCGCCAGGCGCATCGAGCCGCTCCAGCACAGTCACGCGATAGCCACGCGCGCCCAGCCGCACGGCTGCCGCCAAGCCGCCAAAGCCGCTGCCGATGACAATCGCGTGGGGCCGAGGATCGGTTTCGCGCTGAATTGCGCTGGGTTCAGCCACGACTGTCAACATTACCTGACAGCTAATCGCGTCTAGCTCAGTCGCGCAAGTGCCATCAGACCTATTGCACCGCACCCAGGATCAGTTTGGCGATAGTTTCCGGTTGCTCTTCATGCGCCAAATGTCCGAGCCCTTTCGCCGTTACGATTTTCGCGTGCTTCACTAATTGCTGGACAGCGTGAGCGGTCGCGGGCGGCACTGCTCGATCATTGTCTCCCACGATCAGCGTAAGCGGCGCGCGCAAATCCGGCAGCGCCGCCCTTAGCGCCGACAAATCCCAATGCGCCATCAGAGCAATCGTCGCTTCGAGATGAGCTGGAGTGCGGAATAGGCGCTCGTAGAATTCAACGCCTTCCGGGTCGAGTGATGAACCTGTGCTTCGCATCAGCGCCGCGACCGCTCCTGGCCGCGAGGCGCGATACGCAAAAAGACCAAGCGAAAACGGATTGTAAAACAGCATGCGCGCCATCAACGGCGCGAGCGGGCCCATAGGACCTGGGAACGGCATTAGCGCTGCATTGATGCCGACGATCCCCGCCCGCGGCGTTGCGCCATCGAGCGCCATACGAACCGCGATGGCCGCGCCTGCGGAGTGGCCGACCAATGCGTCCGGCGTCGCCTGAAGTTCAAGCAGTAGGGCCTGAACGCTTTGCGCGATCGTAGGTAACGAAAACTTCGAGCGCTCGCGTGGCGTCGCCGTGAAGCCGTGGCCTGGCAGATCGGGCGCAATAACAGTGAAGCTCTCGGCCAGTAACGGCGCAAGCGCACGCCAAGAGTGGGTTGCAGCGCCCGTGCCGTGCAACAGCACGAGCACCGGCCCCGCGCCCATGATCTGTACGTGCCACATGAGGCCGCCGGCTTCGACAAAACGGCTAGCGTCGCGGTTGGGCCAGTCGCGCCCTTCTACCGCCCAATCTGGCTTGCGTGTCATCGACGCGCCGGCGCATGGGCGCGAACGACCTCCGCCACAGCGCCTGCCTCCACGAACGGCAGCGGCGCATACACAGCGCCCATTTCGTTCGCGAGCGCAGAAGCGCCCGGCCGCACGCGCGGCGACGTATCGATCAAGACTGATGACACCCCAGTCGCACGCAGCGCGCGAGCCGAGGCGATGGCGTCAATTTCACCTTGCGCGCGGCCGAGCGCACCGTCGCGGGCGACATTGCCGCGTCCGTCGGTCAGCAAGACGATAAAGGGCGTCCGCCCCTTCGCGCGCTCGCTTTGCGCGAGGGCGGAAGCAGCGTCGATGGCGGCGGGAAGTGGCGTGGCGCCGCCGCCGGGCAACCCCGCCAATGCACGCTTCGCTCGAGAGAGCGAGCGCGTTGGCGGCAGCAAGATCTCAGCGTCCACATTGCGAAAAGCAATCAGCGCCACGCGCGCACGCGAAACGTATGCATCGGCAAGCAATGTTTCGACAGCGCCCTTAGCCTCCGCCAGGCGCTGCAGGGCCGCCGATCCCGATGCATCAACCACCACAATGATCGTGGACTCCAGTCGCTGCGCGAAGCGGCGGATGCGGAAATCACCACGCCGCACCAGCACGAGCGCGGTGGTGGGCGCTGAGGCGTCTCGGCGGCGAAGAGGTTGCCACGGCGCTGCGGCGCGCAGTGTCGCGATCAAATCCAAGCGCTCGCCACTGCGCAACGTGCCTGCGCGCGCGCCGAGCGGCCGACCGCGCCGCGCCGACTTCGCGATCGCGCCGCTCCCGCGAGCACGCGCAACTGCCCGCCGCTCTGCATTGCGTTTTAGCACTTGCTCAAGAAACGCCTCCGGCAAGGCTGACTGCACCGCCTCGACCAAGCGATCCGCGCCGGCCTCGGTCGCGGTTGCTTCATCATGCTCCGTAGTCGCTTGATCTTCCTCCGGCGCCGATGGCGCTGGCTCTTGCTCCGGCGGCGCGAACTGTGCGCGTGGCGCGAGCACTAGACGCGCCGCGAGCAGCAAATCTTCCTCTGCAATTCGCTTTCGCCCAGCGAGCGCAGCCGACGCCCGCGCTGCACGAAGCGTAAACAAGGCGGCCCGCACAGCGACGACGCCGAACGCAGTTGAGACGCGGCAAATCTCTTCGAGCATTTGCTCGTCTGGCGGCGCGACAAGCGCCAACTGATCGCGCGCGATCTGGAGAGCCTCCGCTGTTGGCGAAGCTAGGTCCGACGGGCGCACGTCCGCGAGGTCGAGTGTGAATGCTAACCTGTCGGACAAAACCGCAGGAACTTCCTCGTTTGGCTCGACGCCCTCGTCCAGCGCGATAAGTGAGAAGCGCAGCGCTTCCGCATCGAGAGCCGCCGCGATGCGAGCGCCGGTTGCTGGCGTACAACGCTCGGCCATTGCGAGAACAACGACGCCATCTTGGCATTCTTGCAGCAGACCGCGGCTTGCGACTGGTCGTCCGCTGGCCAATGTTGCTGCGAGATCGAGCCCGCCAAGCAAGCGCTCGTCGTCAATGTGCGACGGCGCACGCCGTATCGGCGCGTGTGCAGGCAAGCCGCGCTTGAACGCCGCGAGCCAAGCATCGCGTGCGGGGCCTGGCGGCGATCGCAGCACGACGCCCTTCAAACCCACCGGGTCGATTGATAACAACGCGGCAGCACTCAGCGCATCTGACCACGGATCAAGCGCTCCGGGTTCAACTGCGCTCATGCGTCGAACATTTCCGCCAGCGCACGCTCGATGCGCGGCGCCGAGCCGACATCGTCGAGCGGATTGCGGCGCAAGCGATGCTGAAGCGATGGAAGGGCTACCGCACGCAGGTGCGCCAGCGTTACAGTATCGGCCTCCTCTAGCGCCGCATACGCCCGCGCCGCGCGAATGAGCGTGAGTTCGCCGCGCAAGCCATCGGATCCGATTTTCACGCACAACGCGGCGGCGTGCTCGATAATGCTGTCGGGAACGCTTACTTCGCGTCGTGCGGCGCGCGCCTCAACGAGGCGATCACGGATCGCAGCATCCTTCTTTGCCCATGCCGCAACGAACGCCTTGGGGTCGCGGTCGAATGCGTCGCGCTGCCGGACAACGGCGACGCGATCTGCAATGGCAGTCGGCGTCCGCACATCGACCGATAGGCCAAAGCGATCCAACAATTGCGGGCGCAACTCGCCCTCTTCAGGATTGCCGCTGCCAATCAAGACGAAGCGCGCCGGGTGGCGCACGCTCAGGCCCTCCCGCTCTACGACGTTCTCGCCGGAGGCAGCCACATCGAGAAGCAAATCGACCAAGTGGTCTTCAAGAAGATTGACCTCATCGATGTAAAGGAAGCCGCGATGCGCGCGCGCGAGCAAGCCCGGTTCAAATCGCTTCTCGCCGCGCGTGAGCGCCTGCTCAAGATCAAGCGCGCCGACAACACGGTCCTCCGTGGCCCCGAGCGGCAGATCGACAACTGGGGTTGGCAAGTCCTCCGTCTCAAAGGCGCCCGCGCCCGACCGTGACGGACAGTCAACAGTGCACGCCCCTTTATCGATATCGGGATCGCAATGGTACGCGCAGCCCTTTACGGCGCGGATGGGCGGCAATAACGCCGCCAGCGCGCGTACGGCCGTCGACTTGCCGGTCCCACGGTCGCCGAACACCATGACCCCGCCGATACCAGGATCGATCGCTGCAATCAGCAACGCGCGCTTCATGTCGTCTTGGCCGACAATGGCCGAAAAAGGGAACGTTGCTCGCATAGTAAGCAGAGATACCGGGCGCTGGGGCAAGCGTCCACCGTATCTACTGGGTACAAATCACGCAGGGCGCGCTACAGAATCGCCCGGGGCCCCTGACCCGCTTACAGATGGAGCGTCGGCTTGGATCACGAACTACGTCTCCAATTGGCTGGCGAAGCCCATACGCGCCCAACCGTGCCCGTTTCCGCGCCGGCGCTCGTCATTCACGAAGCCCGTTTTAATGAAGACGACGGACGGTCATCGCGCGCCTTCGCGGAGCAGGTTGCAAAAGAGCTTGGCGTCGGCGCTCTGAACGCGAACGCGGATCAATTTCTCGCAACAACGCCGGACGCGACGTGGAAATGGGAGCGTCACGGCGAATTCTCGACCTGGACGGTCGTGCTCAACGGGACGTTCGATCCTGTTGCGCCAGTCCCCGGACCAAAGCTGCTTGAGGCAGCACCCGGCGCGCGCTTTGTGGCGGCGGCGGTTTTCGTCAACACGGCCGAACCGAGCGATGCCGACCTTGAACGCTTCTTCGGCGAGGAGACGGCGTTGAACGAACGGATCGGCTCGCTCCTCTCGGGCGGCCGTGGCGGTGTCTGGACAAACTTTCGCGTCGGCGATGACGGATGGACACGGCTTTACTTCATGCAGCGCGACATGAATCAGTTCCGCGCAGGGCGCGCCATGCGCCGCTTGCTTGAGATTGAAGTCTACCGGATGGCGGCGCTGTTTGCGCTGCCTATCGCCAAACAAGCCCAGCGCGAGATCGACGCCATCGACAAACGCGTCGGCGCAGCCATTGCCGACACAGATAAATCAGAAGCACAGACGCTCGACGACTTGGTCGACGCTGCACGCGAAATCGAGCGCATTGCGCAGTCCACCGCGTTTCGGTTCGGCGCCGCCAATGCGTACAGGCGTATCGTCGATCAGCGGCTCAGAGAATTCCGCGAAGAACGCATCGAGGGCCTGCAACGCATATCCGCCTTCTTGGAACGCCGCTTTGCGCCGGCCATGAACACCTGCGAATCCGCACAGGCCCGCCTCGATACGCTGGCCGCTCGGGTTGAGCGAACTGCAAGCTTGCTTCGCACGCGCGTCGATATCGAAATGGCTGCGCAAAACCAGCTGCAGCTGGCGTCAATGAATGAAAATGCGAAGGCCCAGCTTCGCTTGCAGCGCGCCGTGGAGGGCTTCTCGGTCGCAGCGATCGCCTATTATGCATTCTCATTGGCCGCCGCCGTGACCACCCCGCTCAACACGTGGACAGATTTTGTCAGCAGCGACGTGCACAAGATGCTCCTGGCGCTACTCACCGTGGCCGTGGTTTGGCTGATCTTGCGGCGCTTGCGACAGAAGCTGTGAGCCAGATTAACGGGTGAAGCCGCGCACAACGCAGGGTTAACAGCTCCACCAGCAAACCCGCAGCATCGGCGCGCCTCTAGCGCCGAGTCATCAGTTAAGATTAATTCCGCGGGACCTGGCGGAGACGCAGGGATTCGAACCCTGGATACCCGGTTAAGGTATGCTCCCTTAGCAAGGGAGTGCCTTCAGCCACTCGGCCACGTCTCCGGCAGGCGCACCGCTTAGCCTCTCCTTACCCACTGCTGCAAGCGACGTTTCCGGGGCGCGGCCTTGGTTAACTGGCTCAGGCTTTGCGCGAGCACGCCTCGTAAACTTAGTGCGAGGGGCGAAATCTTCATGTCGCAGACTGCTTTGCAGCTCGTCGGCGCCGATTTGGAGCAGGAGGAGATCGGGTTTGGCCCGACTCAAGACCTTGCGCCGCAGGACCTGACCCCCGAGCAAACTGAGGCCTTGGCGCTGGAAGCCTTGGCCGGTCAATTCGGCCTGTTCGGCCTATCGGTTATCGCCGATGAAAGCCTCTGGGCGCTTTCGGCCGAAAACGCCTACCGGTTCGAAGACGAATTCCCGGCGCCCACCGCCGCCAATGACACTCAGCAAAGCTTCGCCTTCCCGGCGCTGACTAAGCGCGGTCTCCACATCGACGCCACAGCCCCGGTTCGCCTCATCCAGGCGCTCGACTGGGCTGTCGTCCTGCTGACAGCGCAGCTCGCAGCACTTTGGGGCGCCGGCGTCGGATTGGCCGAACTGCCGATTGGGTCGGCTTTCGGCTTCGTGCTTGCGGCGAGCGCCCTTAAGCTCGGACTGTGGATAACCGAATCCTACCGGGTCAGCCCCGCTCGCATCAAAGCTGAGCGCGGCATCGGCGGCCTGGCCCTCGGCGCCATTCTCGGCCTTGGCGGCGCAGCGCTGTTCGCACCGGACGCACGCGCCGCCGCGGCGCTCTGCACCATCATTCCGATTGCCGCGATCGTGCTGGGCGGCGTTCACGCCGCGCTCGCGGTCTGGATCCGCGCCCTCCACGGCAAGGGCGTGTTCTCCGAGAACATCGTCCTCGTCGGCGCCACCGACGTCGCTCAGCGCATGGCTGAGCGCGCCACAAAGTCTGGCGAAGCGCGCATCGTCGCCATCGTTGACGATCGCCTCTCGCGCTCACCGTCGCGCATCGGCGAGACGCCGGTTGGCGGCAGTGTTGAAGATCTGCTCGCCTGGGACGGTCTGCCGAACGTCGATCGCATCGTCATCACCGTGACGCAGAAGGCCGAGGGCCGCGTCAAGCAAATGATCGAGCGCCTACGCACCGCGCCCAACCGCGTCGATCTCCTGCTCGACTATCAAACGCTGAGCGTTCGCGGCGCGAAGGTTGACCGCCTCACTGGCGCTGCCGTCGCGTGCGTTTCTGGCCGCCCGCGCAATCACCGCCGCGCCTTGGTCAAACGGGCGCAGGACATCGTTGTTGGCGCGCTGCTGCTCGCCGCCTTCGCTCTGCCGATGGTCGTCATTGCCGCTGCGATCAAATTCGATAGCCGGGGCCCCGTGCTCTATCGCCAGCGCCGCCACGGCTTCAACAACCGCATCATCACGGTGCTCAAGTTCCGCAGCATGCGTCACGACCCGAACGCGGCGTTCGCCCAAGTTACCGCCAACGATCCGCGCATCACGCGCATTGGCGCTTGGCTCCGCCGCACCAGCCTCGACGAGTTACCGCAGCTCATCAACGTGCTGCGCGGCGAGATGAGCCTGGTTGGCCCTCGCCCGCACGCTATCGGCATGAAAGCCGCCGAGCGCGATCTGCACGACATCGTCGCCGAATACGCGCACCGTCACCGCGTGAAGCCTGGCATCACCGGCTGGGCCCAGATCAACGGCTCGCGTGGTCCGGTGGAGACGCCTGCTGACGTGCGCCGCCGCCTCAAGCTCGATCTCGAATACGTCTCGCGCGCTTCGCTCTGGATGGATCTCGAAATCCTCGTCCGCACTGCGCCGATGTTGTTCGGCGACACGGACACGACGCGATGAACGGACGCCGAGCCCTCGCGCTCGCGCCATTGCAGATCGCCCAGGCCCTTGTCGGGCTTGGCGCGATCGCGGCGTTCACGCGGCTGATGAGCCCTGAAGTGTTCGGGCGCTATGCGCTCGCGCTCTCAGCCTCGATGCTGGCGCATGCGCTGCTCTTTACATGGGCCGAAGCAGCGGCGTTCCGCTTCTTCTCGGCAGCGCGCGCTGAAAAGCGCCTGTCCGATCACTTTGCCACGCTGATCGCGCTCGCGGTCGCGCTCGGCGCTATTGTGTTAGTGGCGACCGCGGCGCTGCTGACCTTCGTCGGCGTCCGCGAAGACATCGCGGCCCTCTCGGCCTTCGCCGCCGGCGCTGCTGTCTTCCGCTTCCTCACCCGCATCACACGCGAAAGCGAGCGCGCGGCGTTTGACGTCGGCCGCTACGCCGCGCTTGAAACTGCGTACCTTGCGGTCGGGTTTGCAGCGGGCGTGGCGTTGCTAATGCGTTTCGACCTCGGCGCAGCCGCACCATTCGCTGGCCTACTGCTTGCCGGCGCAGTCATCGCGCTTATCGACGCGCCGCGCCTCATTGCACGCGCACGCGGCGGCGCACCGTCGCTGCACCGCGCGACGACGTACGCCTCTTATGGCGCGCCACTGGCGCTCGCACTCGCACTTGATCTCGGGGTGCAAACGATCGCTCGATTTATCCTTGCGCACCAGGCCGGTGTCGCCGAGCTCGGCGCCTACGCCGCCGCCTTCGGCCTCGCGCGCCCGCTCGACATCATCTTCATCGGCGCAGGCGCAGCGTTCGGCCCACTGATGATGAATGCCTACGACCATGAAGGGCCAAAAGCCGCGCAAGCTGTCGCCGCCAAGGCCTTCGCGATCTTCGCAGCGTTTGCCATTCCCGCCGCCGTGGGCCTCGCGCTCGTCAGTCAGCCGCTAGCCACGCTGCTTGTAGGCGAAGGCCTGAGCGCGAACGCTGCCGCAGCGATGCCGTGGCTCGCGCTTGGCGGCGTCTTCGCGGGCTTCAACCTCTACTACTTCTCCGAAGCCTTTCAGCTGACGCACCGCACGGGCCAACGCGCCATGCTCATGCTCGTCCCCGGCGCGGTGCAACTGACGCTGACGCTCATTCTCGCGCAGAGCCTTGGTGCGATCGGCGCGGCGATGGCGGGTGCTGCGGGCGCAGCCATCGGCACACTTGTTCTGGCGCTCGCCGGACGCCGTCTGATCGCATTGCCTGCGCCGATGGGCGCGCTTTTGCGCATTGCCGCTGCCACCGCATTGATGGCGGTTTGCGTCATCGCCGCTCCACGCGCCACTGGCTTCGGCGCGCTCGCACTGCCCATCGCAGCTGGCGCAATCGGATACGTGCTTGGCGCACTGATATTCAACGTCCTCGGCGTGCGCGAGCGCGCCACCATAATCTTCCGCCACCGTTTCCCAAACTTCGGAGAACGCGCCCGTGCTTCGTGAGCGCATCATCACTCTCGGCCAACAGCAGCAAGCGCCCCAGCTCAGCGTGCTGACGCCGTTCTATCGCTATAACTTAGCGCCACTGCTGAAGCGCATGGCCAGCGCCCCGGCTGGCGTCGAGTTCGTGCTGCTCGATGACGGCTCGCGCGACGCGGCGATGCTGGCCGACATCGTCACTGCCGCACAGAAACTCAGCGCGCCTGTCCGCATCATTGTGCGCGAACACAACGAAGGCCGTTCGGCCGCGCGCAATCGCATGATCAGCGAGGCGTGCGGGCGCTACGTCCTCTTCCTCGACGCGGACATGCTGCCGGATCGGCCTACCTTCCTACTGAACTGGCTCTCCGTGACGCGTTGCCAACAGCCCGACGTGGCCTTCGGCGGTCTTTCGCTGCGCCACGCAGAGCGCACGCGTGACACTGCGCTCCATTATAATCTCTTTGCCGCCTCCGACTGCCGGAGCGCCGAAGAGCGCATGCTCTCTCCGGGGCAATTCACAGCATCGGCTAACCTGCTCGTGCGCCGCGCTTTTCTCGATCGGCACCCGTTCGACGATGGCTTTACCGGCTGGGGCTTCGAAGACACCGACTGGGCGATGAACGCGTGCGGCGATACGCAGATCCTACACATCGATAATCCAGCCACGCATGCAGGCCTCGACACGGTGGCGACGCTGCTGCGCAAAAGCGATGAAGCCGCGCCGAACTTCGCGCGGCTGGCGCAGAAGCATCCAGAGACCCGCCGCTTCGCCGCGCACCGCGCCGCACGTGCGATGAAGCACGCACCGATGCGCAGACCGATTGCGCGCGCCTGCGGCTGGCTTGCCCGTGATCCCATTGGCGCAACGCCGATGCCGGTTCGCCGTGCAGCGCTCAAACTCTATCGCGCCGCGCGCTATGCGGAGCATCTGCAATGACCATCGCCGACGCCTATATCCCGCCGCGCGATTTCATCAGCAAGGTTCGCCGCCGCGCCACGCAATGGCGCGCCGCGCGCCCGGCTCAGCTCAAGTTCGACACGCCGATGCTGTCGATCTGCTTCGACGACTTCCCGGTGACCGCCGTCACCGAAGGCGCGCGCATTCTTGAAGCGCGTGGCGCACGCGGCACCTATTACGCTTCCGCCGGCATGGCCGACACGGACGGGCCTTGTGGCCGCAACTTTAATGCGCGCGATATCGAAACGCTGCTGGATGCCGGGCATGAAGTGGGTTGCCACACCTACGATCACGCCGATTGCGCCCGCCGTGATGCGTTCGAGACGCTCCGCAGCCTTGCCAAGAACCGCGATGCGCTCAGCGAAATGGGCGCGCGCGAGCCCTCGCGCTCACTCGCCTACCCGTATGGCGAGACCAGCCATCAACTCAAATCGCACTTGCCGCCGCGCTTCTACAGCGCTCGCGGCATTCTGCCGGGCATCAATGTCGGCCGGGTCGATCTCGCGCAATTGCACGCTTTCGCCCTATTTGGCGAGGGCTGGCGCGCGAAGCTGCAGGAAACCCTGAAACGCGCAGCAAAGCGCAAAGGCTGGATCATCGGATTTACACACGATGTCTCCGACACGCCGTCGGCGTGGGGCACGAAAGCCGCTGATCTCGACGCATTGCTGAACAGCGCGCGCGAATTGGGCTTTACAGTCCTGCCGGTGACTGCCGCGCTTGAGCGGAGGATTGCATGATCGTCTCTGTCATCATCCCAACCTTCCGTCGTCCGGACTCGTTCCTGCGTGCCGCGCGCAGCGTGTTGCGCCAAGAGGGCGTGGCGTTTGAACTCATCGCAATCGACAACTCACCGGAGGGATCGGCACTTGAAGCATTTGCGCAGATCGAGCGCGAGACCAGCGTGGCGTTTCGCTGGAGCCATGAGGCCAAACCCGGCGTCGCCCAGGCTCGCAATGCGGCGCTGAAACTCGCCAGCGGCCGGTACATCGCTTGGCTCGACGACGACGAAGAAGCGCCGCCGCATTGGCTCGCGTCATTGCTTGCCGTGCGTTCGCGAACCGGGGCGCAAAGCGTTTTCGGTCCGGTTCGCGCACGCGCATCATCCGATGCCGAACACGTGCGCTTCTATGAGGCGCTCTATTCGCGCACCGGCCCGGCGACGAGCGGTTTCTCACCGCGCGCCTATGGCATCGGCAACTCCCTGCAGCCGCGCGTCATGTTCGAAGACGAACACTTCGATACGCGCGCCGATCAAACCGGCGGCGAAGACGACAAACTGTTTGCCCTGTGGGCTGAGGCCGGCGCGCGCTTCGCTTGGGCCGCCGATGCGTGGGTCATCGAACACTTGACGCCCAATCGCACGCGCATCGGCCACGGCCTCAAGCGCGCCTTTGCTTACGGCCAAGGCCCGTGCGAATTGGCCTGGAGCGCGCGCAACTATCCCGCGCTTGCACGTCACATGATTGTCGGCGCAGCGCAAGCAGCTGCCTATGCGCTCGCAAGCGCCATTGTGCTTGCAGGCTCGACACCGCGCGCGCTCATGCTGCTTGATCGCGCAGCGCGCGGCGCGGGAAAAGTGCTGTGGTTCATGGAACAGCGCTTCTACGGCGAAGCGCTCGCGCGTCAGCCGGCCTGACGCAGAAGGCGATCAATCGCGATCACTGGCGCGCTGGCGCCGGCATAGACGAGGCCGATTAAGTTGGCGCCGGCCCCAACCAGCGCTTCTTTCGCCGCCGCCGCCGCCGGAGCGTCGCCCGGTTCGCCGCCGACAAGCAACACCACGCCATCCATATGACGCGCGACACGCAAACCAATCTGGCTGCGGTCTAGCGAAGGCGCATCGACAACGACCAGTGCTGCGTTCACGCGGACAGCGTCCCAGTAATCAGGCGCTGACGAGATCACAACACGCGCGCCTTGCGGCACCGCGCGCACATCGAAGACGCCAGCGTGAATACGGCTCGCGCCGACGCGGTGAAATGAGAAGGCGGGCGGTTGTTCGTGAATCACTTGCCCCTGCGCATCGCGCAAGCTGTAGAAAGCGTGTCCAGCGATGCGCCCGTCTTGCTTGGGGCCTAGCCGCGTATCGCCGGCGAGCGCCCGCGAGAGCGCATTGCGCTTCAGATCCAGATCGATCGCATAGACCGCGCGCGCCGTGGCTGCTTGCGCAACCGCCTGCGCGAATGTCGTGACGCCCGCTGCACGGCGCCCAGAGACAAACATCACCGCGCGCCCTTCGCCCCGGCCAGGCTGCAAGGCTAGCGCGTCGAAGACACCGTCGACGGAGTAAGAGTGTTTGCTCATGTCCCGCCCTCGACCAAAGTCAGCGCCGGCTTGCCCGTCGTGGGCTTCGGCGCCTTTGCAGCCTTTGGCGCTTTTGCCGGCGCCGCGCGCGGCATCACCGCCAGCACAGGCGTATTCAGCGCCCGCGCCGCACTCGATGGCGTCGGGAAAGAGCGGCGCATCAAGCCGCGCGACAAACCAGCCGCAACCGCGACAATGCCCGCGATCAGCAGTGTGACGATCATGATCGGCCAGCGCAGGCTCTTGCCTTGTGTCGGCGTCGCCGCTTGTTCGACAGAGCTGATGTTATCGGTCGCACGGCCAAGCATCTGGCTCCGCGTCCGCGCCTCTTCAGCGCGCGTGGCAACCGCGCTTGTATTCGTCTCCAGGATCGTGCGATCGCGTTGCAGCCGGCGGAATTGCGGCTCAAGCGCCTGCATCGCGCGAAGACGATCGCGGACCTCTTGGCGTTGCTGGGTCAGCGCGGTTTCGCGGCCGCGCTGGGCGCGCGCCTCGGCTTCCATGCCGTAGAGCTGTGTCGCAATATCCTGGCGCACCGGATTGACGCCGCGGCGCACGAGGCTAGGCGGATCGCCACCGGCGAGGAATTGTTCGAGCTGCGCGATGCGGCGATCGACTTCACGCACCGGCATCGCATCCGGCTGATAGCGCGAGAGCATCTGCTCACGTTCCATCTGCGCGGCCACAAGATCGCGACGCGCGTCGGATTCCGTGTAGAGTTCGATCTGCGCCGGTTCAGCATTGTATTGCGTGCGCAGGGCCCCGGCCCGCGCTTCGGCTTCGCGACGGCGCGCTTGCGCGTCCAGGAGTTGCGTTTCGATGTCGCCTGCGCGCGCCGCAAGTGCTGCCAGCTCACTCTCGAAATCGCCGATCTGGTGTTCGGTGAGAAACGCGCTTAGCGCAACGCTCGCTTCGACCGAGCGTTCGCCCAACGACTCCGTCTGCTGCGAAAGCGCCTCGAACTCGCCGCCGACGAGCACGTCGCGGCGATGCTCCAGATACTGCGCGACGAGCGCGTTCAAGGCTTGCGCGGCGACGTCCGGGTTGCGGTGTTCAAAGGACAGGCCAATCGCAGGCGTCTGCGGCGCGGTCTCAATCGTTAGGTTTTGCGCGAACGCACGCTCGGCGGCGGCGATTTTGCGCGCGTCAGCGCCCGGTGCGCGGGCGATATCAGGATAAAGCGTCTCAAGGCCAACCGCTTCAATCGCGCGCCGCACGACAGCGCCAGAGCCGATGAGCCTCATTTCCGTGTTTACAACGGCCTGCATATCCGGCGTTGCGCCAGCGCCTGCGCCGCCAGCCATTGGCTGATACACATATTCATCGCCCATGCGGACGAGCAACTCGGTTCGGGCCGTATAGACGCGCGGCGCCATGATCGCTGCGATCAAGCCCAAAGCGCAGATCGCAGCACCCACGCTCAACACCAACGCGCGCTCGGTCCAGAGCATAGCGGCCAGATCGGCCACGCTCACGCGCGACACCTCGGCCCAGGCCAGCTTCGGCTTTGCTTGGGTGCTCGTGCTCATTCGCGTTCCTTCGCCCTCATGCGCACGCGAGAGATTGCATCAACTTGGTAAATGATCATTCACCACCGATAGGCAGTGTGGGGCCGCGCGCGCACGTACGGTTAACCGGCGGGCGCCTAACAAAGCGTTGGAGTGATTTGATGCGCAGCGTGCTGGCCTGTCTCGCGATCTTCGCCGCTTTTGGCCTTTCAGCGTTCGCCGCGCCTCAAGACGCGCCTGCGCCGCGGGCCATGACCTACACCGACACCGCGCCCGCCTATCGGTTCTTTCCCGGGGACGAGATCGAGATCGTCGTCTTTTCGGCGCCGGAACTAAATCGCACCGTGACAGTGGGCCCGGATGGCCGCGTCGCGCTGCCGCTCATCGGCGCGGTTCGCGCCGCAGATCTTACCGCTGAAGAGCTTCGTGACTCTCTGGTCGTTGCGTATTCGAATCAGCTTCGTCAGCCGGAGCTCAGCGTCATTCCCCGCACCTACGCCTCACGCCAGGTGTTCGTCGGCGGCGAAGTCGCGCGGCCTGGCATCTATGAGATGCCCGCCAATATCGATGCATTCCAAGCCGTCGCTCTCGCGGGTGGTTTTCTGCCAACAGCGCGCCGCGGCGACGTGCTCATCCTCTCCCGTGCCAGCGGCGCAGCACGCGTGACCGAGATTGATCTTTCGCCTCGCGCAGTGCGCGAAGGTTTCCCGAGCGCTGAGCCCTTGCAGCGTTATGACGTCGTCTACGTGCCGCGCTCACGCATCAGCCAAGTGAACCTGTTCATGCAGCAATACGTCCGCGACGCGTTGCCCGTTCAGTTCAGCTTCTATTACGACCTCCGCGGCGAGCGGAACTAAGCGGCGCCTCTATAACCGGCGCCGCGCCGCCCTGGCGCCCAAAACTTAGACCAAGCTCCTTGTTTCAGCGCCGATTCCGCTAGCGCGGCCGCCCAAAACAATCGCATCATTGGGCCGATGCGGAACTTCTTTGACGAAATGCATGGCGCGGATGGCGAACTCCGCCCCGCCTACGCGGCGATCGCCCAGTGGCTCGCCGAAACTCCACCCGAAGTTCTGCAAACCAAGCGCGAAGAGGCTGAGCGCCTCTTCCGCCGCGTCGGCATCACCTTCGCCGTCTATAGCGAGGGCGGCAGTGACACGGAACGGCTGATCCCGTTCGATATCATCCCCCGCGTTCTCGATGCGGATGAATGGGGCCTGCTTGAGCGCGGACTGAAGCAACGCGTGGCGGCGCTCAACCGCTTCCTCACGGATGCGTATGGCCCGCGCGAAATCGTCAAGGCCGGCATCTTCAGCAACGAGCACATCGACACGCACCCCGCCTATTGTAAGCAGATGCAGGGCGTCGCCGTGCCGGGCGGCATCTACACGCACATCGCAGGCATCGATCTCGTGCGCACCGGTGTGAACGATTTCTACGTTCTCGAAGACAATTGCCGCACGCCCTCCGGCGTCTCCTACATGCTGGAGAACCGCGCGGTGATGATGCGCCTGTTCCCGGAGCTTTTCGCCCGCGTCGGCGTAGCACCTGTCGCGCGCTATCCGCAGGACTTGCTAGCGACGCTGCGTTCGCTCTCGCCAGCGGACGACGAGGAGCCTTGCGTCGTTGTGCTGACGCCGGGCCAGTACAATAGCGCGTATTACGAGCACAGCTTTCTCGCCGATGAGATGGGTGTGGAGCTTGCTGAAGGCCAAGACCTCCTGGTCGTAGGCAAGCACGTTTATATGCGCACGACTGCGGGCCCGAAGCGCGTCCATGTCATCTATCGCCGCATCGACGATGACTTCCTCGATCCGCTGGTCTTCCGCCCCGACTCCGCGCTCGGCGTGCCGGGACTGATGGAGGCGTATCGTGAAGGCCATGTCGCGCTCGCCAATGCACCAGGCGCAGGGCTTGCGGACGACAAAGCCATCTACATGCACGTGCCGGAGATGATCCGTTTCTATCTTGGCGAAGAGCCGATCTTGAAGAACGTGCCCACATGGGATTGCGCCAATGAAGGCGCGCTCGCTTACGTGCTCGATCATCTGGAAGAACTCGTCGTCAAGGAAACGCGCGGATCGGGCGGCTACGGCATGCTCGTTGGCCCGCATGCCAACAAGAAAACACGCGACGCATTCGCCAAGAAACTGCGGCGCAATCCTTCAGCTTATGTGGCGCAGCCGACGCTGGCGCTTTCCACCTGCCCGACATTCGCTGGCGAGGAGGCCGCTGCACGCCACGTCGATCTGCGACCGTTCGTGCTCTCCGGCGCCAATGGCGTACGCATCGTGCCGGGCGGCCTGACGCGCGTGGCGCTGCAAGACGGCTCGCTTGTCGTGAACTCGAGCCAAGGCGGCGGCACCAAGGATACTTGGGTGCTCCACACCAACGGCAATGGCAAAGGCGCGCGCTGATGCTCTCACGCGCTGCTGACGCTCTCTTCTGGCTTGCCCGCTACATGGAGCGGATCGATAATCTCGCGCGCTTGATCGAGGCGGCGCAATCAATGGCCGGCGTTTCGAGCGAGGCGGAGGAATGGCGCTCAGCCCTCGCCGCCGCCGGCGTCGACGAACTGTACGACGAGGCTTACTCTGAGATCACGCCGGACTCCGCCGCGCGCTTTCTCTGCAACGGCACCAATCCATCCTCGATCATCAACTGCATCGCCAACGCCCGCATCAACGCCCGCGCGATGCGCACTTCGCTCACACGCGACATGTGGGAAGCGGTGAACCAAGGCTGGATTGAATCGCGCGTGCTCCAGGAACGCCACTTCTCACCGGCGGTGCTGCCGGAGACGTTGGACTGGGTGCGCCAGCTCTCCACCCGCTTCACCGGCGCCTACGAAACGACGATGCTGCGCAGCGACAGCTATTGGTTCGTCCGCCTGGGCGCAGCGTTGGAACGCGCTGACAACACGGCGCGTATTCTGGATGTGAAATACCACCTGCTGCTGCCGCGCGAGTCGTCCGGCGTCGGCGGCATGCTGGACTATTATCAATGGACCAGCGTGCTCCGCGCCGTCTCGGCGGTTCGCGCCTATCAATGGCTCTATCGCGAAGAGGTGAAGCCCTGGAACGTGGCCGAAATGATGATCCTGCGGCCCGAAATGCCCCGCTCATTGCGGTCCTGCTACGACACCATCACGCTTTGCCTCGATGAATTGGCCAAGAGCCACGGCGGCAGACGCGGCGAATGCCATCGAATGGCAGGATCAATCGCCGCCGAACTTCGTTTCGGTCGGATATCGGACATCTTTCAGACCGGCCTTCATGAGACACTTACAGTGCACATCGATCGGGCGAGGGAACTAGGCGATCAGATTTCGAATCTGTACATGCGCTGACAACAGGGTCGGCTCGGGTTTTCATGACATATTGCGTAGGCCTTTGTCTCAAAGAGGGGCTGGTTCTCCTCTCCGACACCCGCACCAATGCGGGCCCGGATAACATCGCCAGCTTCGGCAAGATGGCGGTGGTCGCGCCTGGTGACCGGGTCATCGCGATGATGAGCGCCGGCAATTTGGCGGTGACACAAGCTGTCGTCGCCCGCGTCACTGAAGGCCAAGGCATCGCGCCCGGCGAGCCGATGAATACGCTGCTGACCGTGCGCACCATGCATGAAGCGGCCGAACTGGTCGGCGCTGCGATCAAGCACGTTTTTCAAACCATCGCGCCATCGTTCAATCAGCAGAGCTTCTACGACGCCAGCATCATCCTGGCCGGCCAGATCGCCGGCGATCGCCTGCGCATGTTCCATGTGTACGCCGCCGGCAACTTCATCGAAGCGACGACGGATACGCCCTTCTTCCAGATCGGCGAAACCAAGTACGGCAAACCGATCCTTGATCGCGTTGCCGGCTATGACACGCCGCTCGAGGACGCCGTGAAGCTTGCGCTTATTTCGATGGACTCGACGCTGCGCTCGAACTTCTCAGTCGGCCTGCCCGCCGATCTCTTGGTCTATCGCATCGACACCCAACAGGTCGCGGTGCGCCAACGCATCACGGATGAGGATCCATACTTCAAACAAGTGCGCTGGCAGTGGTCAGAGGCTCTGCGCCGCGCCTATCGCGATCTGCCCACGCCGCCTTGGCTCACCTAGCCGATCTCAAACTCGTGATCGCGCTCGCGCGGCTGTGATTTCGTTTCATCACTTAGTGCAGGCACGCTTCGCTCATAACAGAGGGAGGCGGCGATGGCGGCTTTTGCGCTCCGCGCACGCAGAGCACGTTTGGATGAGACATCCGAACCGAATGTCATTCCATTCATCGATGTTCTGTTGGTTCTGCTGGTGATCTTCATGGTCACCGCACCGACACCGACCACAGATTTACGTCTCGACCTGCCACCCCCAGCGCCACGAGCGGCCGCGCTCATTCCGCCAACGATCGTCGACGTGCAATCAACCGGCGACGGCGGCTATGCGCTCATGGTCTCCGGGATGCCGACAACCCTAGAGGCCGTTGGCGACGATGCGCTAGCGCATCTCCTCTCGAACAACCCCGAACTCGTGCGCCAAGATGTTCTGTTCGATGCCCGCATCCACATCCGCTCGGACATGGCCGTCCGTTATCGCGATGTCGTCGCCGTCGTCGAACAATTGCAAGACTTCGGCTACGAGAAGGTCACCGTGCTGGCGCAACGGGCTGATTAGCACTTTCCACAAACGCGCCGCATCGCGCGGCGCATCTGTTTAGTGGTGCTTAACCGAGAGCCACTCGCGCGCGCGGCGTTGCGCTTCGGCGATGAGGTCTTTGGTCATCATGTCCGACAATTCGCGGCGGCACTCTTTCGCGGCTTCCGAACCGCGCGAAGCGGCAAGGTTGAACCACATGTGCGCTTGCACGAGGTCGATCTCTTGGCCGGTCGAATAGATCAGACCGAGCTTGTAGAGATTATCGCTATCGCTTTCGCGACGGACGGCTTCGTGAGCCTCAGCGATTTCAAAATCCGTAAACGCCATTGCTGGCTGCTCCCTTGTATCAACTGGGAACGTCTGGCTATCGCCATGTCCGTTCCACCCCACAGACGTGCATTTTTCGCGCCGTCGGAGTGGATCAATAACGAGGATAACTTGCGATAAGCTTAAGCGGCGCTAGCTTTGATTTGATTTCGCGGCATTCACCGAAGCAGCTGTCTGACCAAACAAATTTTTGGCCATGTCGCGTACTTGATCCTTACTCAAGTCTTGCTGCTGCTCGCGCAAAGCTTCGCCCTTCTTCACTGCAATCATGACAGCGGGCCGCTCGTAAATGCGATCGATCCAGGCCTTCATCTTTGGGAAAGCATCATAGCTCTGCCCAAGCCGATGCGCGCCGCGCAGCCACGGCCATGATGCGATGTCAGCGATCGAATATTCGCCGGCGAGAAAATCCTGGCCCTCGAGCTGACGCTCAACAACACCACAAAGCCGATTGAGCTCGTTCACATAGCGTGCGCGCCCGTATTCGATGAGTTGCGGATCGTCGACGATCTTCGGCGCATAATTGATAAAGTGGCTCGCTTGCCCAGCCATCGGCCCGAGATTGGCGACCTGCCAGATCAGCCACTCATCGACCTTGATCCGCGCGCGTTCATCTTTCGGATAGAATTGGCCGCTCTTGCGCCCGAGATACTGAAGGATCGCGCCAGACTCAAAAACCGAGATCGGCTCACCGCCCGGCCCCTCGTGATCGACGATCGCAGGCATGCGATTGTTCGGTGAGATGGCCAGGAATTCCGGCGTGAACTGCTCGCCCTTGCCGATATTCACCGGCTTGATCTCGTAAGGCAGCCCCATCTCTTCGAGCGCGATCGTGATCTTGTGGCCATTCGGCGTTGGCCAGAAATAGACTTCAATCGGCTTGGTCATCACGCGCCCTCGTTCTGCTCAGCGCCGAAATGGGGAGCCAGCGCCGATCCCGCTAGCGTCCGCAGCGGAAGGCGCCGCTCTGACAAGATCATCACAGCACTGTGAGCCAGTGCAGTAAAGCACGGCCCGAATGCTCAAGAAGTGTTTGAGAGCCCGCCTTTGCTGAAGTCTGAATCCAACCTGAACCGGAGTTCCAGATTCATTCAGACACAGTTCAGCCAAGCCTCGACAAACTCAGGCTCGATTGAGGGACCTTCTTTTGAACGCACTCGTTCAAGGGAAGCAGGAAGGAGACCTCGTATGAAACGCCTGACCTTGGCGGCCCTTGCCGCTGCTACGTTCGCGGCCCCCTTGGCTTTGCCAAGCGAGGCTGCCGCACAACGATGGGAAGATCGCGATGACCGTCGCGACGCCCGACGTGACCGACGCGATGATCGTCGTGACGATCGCCGCGATTGGCGTGAAGACCGACGCGATGACCGCCGTGACTGGCGTGATGATCGCCGCGATGACCGCCGTGACTATCGCCGCGCCCGCTGGGATGATCGCCGCTACAACGGCTATCATTATAACGGCCGCTGGTACTACGGCCCGCCGCCGCAGCACTATCGCGATGTCCAATACGACTATCGCGGCTGGCGCCGTGGCGAACGGCTTCCGCGCTACTACCGCGATCGTTACGTCGTAGTCCGCGACTATGACCGTTACGGCTATCGCCATCCGCCGCGTGGCTATCAATACGTTCGCGACGACCGTGGCGATCTGCTGCTCGTCGGCATCGCGACCGGCGTGATCTTGGGCATCATCGCCAGCCAATAACCCTCCCTGGTTGGTAGAAAGTGTCCTGCGCCCCGGAGGTCTCCCCGACTCCGGGGCGCAAACGCGCCTGTTAACCGGGGCGCAACCATGTTCGGTGAGGCTCTCGTGTACACAATGGGAGACGCCGCGCATGATGCTCTACATCTGGTTCGCCGTGATGATGCAGGCCTTCATGCCCGGCGGCGACCGCGTCGCCTCCATGCAAGCCGGCGCATTTGAAGCACACTTACGCGCTGAGCTTGAGCGCCCTGCCGTCATCGGCGCCGCCGGCCACGTTGCGCGCTATACGCCGATCGCCGCTCGGGCGCGGTAAGCCTGCGGCGCGGCTGGACCTCCGCGTACACGATGCGCTCCGCCACGGCATCGCGCTAGCGCACTAGCGCTCAGCGGAACTAAGGCCCATCTCCCTTGCTCGGAACACGCGGAGCAAACAATGAGCCTTGATCTACCCAATCCGATCGGGGCCTATTTCGCCGCCAAGAACGCCCACGATATCGACGCCATGCTGGCGCCCTTCGCCGAGGACGCGCACGTGCGCGACGAGGGACGTGACTATAACGGCCACGCCGCTATTCGCGCTTGGATGGAAGAAACCACCCGCAAATATCGCGTCACGGTTACGCCTGAGGAAATCACAACGGACGGCGCACGGCTGACAATCCGCGCGCTCGTCTCCGGCGATTTCCCCGGCAGCCCAGCCTATCTGACCTATCGTTTCGTCGGGATCGGCGACCGCATCACCGATCTAGAAATCGGCTAAGCCGACGGCTTCTCGATTGAAGCCTAGTATACGACGAAAGCCGCTCGGTCGGATTGATTACACGCCGAGCTTCTTCTTCAGGATCTCGTTCACGACCGCAGGGTTTGCCTTGCCGCCGGTCGCCTTCATGGTTTGACCAACCCACCAGCCGAAGGCTTTCGGGTTAATCTTCACGTCAGCGACCTTGTCGCCATTCGCGGCCATCAGGTCGTCGATGGCTTTCTCGATCGCGCCTGTATCGGTGACTTGGCGGAGCCCTTCGCGCTCAACGATGGCGCCTGGCGCATCGCCGGTCTCGATCATCTTGGCGAACACGTCCTTGGCGATCTTGCCGTTGATCGTGCCATCCTTGATGAGGTCGAGCAGCGCGCCGAGTTGCTCGGCTTTCACAGGTGAGGCGCTCAACTCAACGCCCTTCTTGTTCAGCGCGCCGAATAGCTCCTGCGTCACCCAGTTCGCGGCGGCTTTGCCATCGCGGCCTTTGGCTACGGTTTCGAAGTAAGACGAAGCTTCGCTATCGCCCGCGAGAACGCCCGCATCGTAAGCCGAGAGGCCGTACTCGGCGGCGAAGCGCTTCTTCTTTGCGTCCGGCAATTCCGGCAGCGAAGCGCGGATGTCTTCGATCCACTTTTCTTCGATCTCAAGCGGCAGCAAATCCGGATCTGGGAAGTAGCGATAATCGTGGGCGTCCTCTTTCGAGCGCATCGTCCGCGTCTCGCCCTTGTCGGGATCGAAGAGGCGCGTCTCTTGATCGATCGAGCCGCCGCTTTCCAGAATCTCGATTTGGCGGCGCGCTTCGTACTCGATCGCTTGCATCATGAAGCGCGTCGAGTTGACGTTCTTGATCTCGCAGCGCGTGCCCCATTCTTTCGTGCCGGCCTTGCGCACCGAGACGTTCACGTCGGCGCGCATGGAGCCTTCTTCCATGTTGCCATCGCAGGTGCCGAGCGCGCGCAGGATCGAGCGGAGCTTGTTGAAGTAAGCCGCGGCTTCCTTGGCTGAGCGAATGTCAGGACGAGAAACGATTTCCATCAACGCGACGCCCGCGCGATTGAGATCGACGAACGTCTCGCTCGGGCTCAAATCGTGGATCGACTTGCCGGCGTCTTGTTCCAAATGCAGGCGCTCGATGCGGATCGTGATCGGCTCTTCGCCGTCCGGCTCCACTTCGATCTCGCCCTCGCCGACGATCGGGTCTTTGTATTGGCTGATCTGATAGCCTTGCGGCAGATCGGGATAGAAATAGTTCTTCCGATCGAAACGGCTCCAGCGTTTGATCTCGGCGTTCAGGCCAAGGCCGGTGCGGATCGCTTGCTCAACGCAGAACTTGTTGATCACCGGCAGCATGCCGGGCATCGCCGCGTCCACAAGAGAGACGTGGGCGTTCGGATCGCCGCCATAAGCGGCGCTTGCGCCGGAGAAGAGCTTGGCGTTCGAGGTCACCTGGGCGTGGACTTCCAGGCCGCAGATGATTTCCCATTGGCCCTTCTGACCGGCGACGAGCTGATCTGGGCGGGCGTTTCGAACATCGAGTGAAGTCATGGAGCGGACATAAGAGGCGGCGCCTAGGCTTGTCCAGGGCGTGGGCCTAAGGTGGATGTTACGCAACGAAAATCAGGGAGGCGCATGAGATGAAATTCGTTCAAGCCTTGGCCGTTTTGCTCACCACGGCGGCATTGGCCGCCTGCCAGCCTCCGCCAGCCGAAGAACCGCCCGCTCCTGAAGTTGTGGCCGCCGAAGCCGCTGTTGCGCTCCCGTGCGGGATCATTGCGCATCGCGGCTGGACGGCCTCGCGTTCGACTGGTTCGACACCGGCTCTGACAATTGCTGGCGAAGTCGATCTCGGCACCCCTGGCTATTCCGTTTCTCTCGCGCGCGACCCGGCGGACGCCACTGATACGGCTGAGCCGCGCTTGCTGCTTACGCTGACCCCACCGGCCGGCATGGTCACCGAAGTCGTGACCGCACATCCGGTGAACTATTTCGGCCCGGCGCCAAACGCGATCACGAGCGTTCACATCGCTTGCGATGGTCAGGACATCACCAACATCGCGGTAGCGGCGCAATAAGCTTCAAAAGAAAAACCCCCGCTTGCGCGGGGGTCAGGCCGAGGGGATGGCCTGGAAGAAGATACTTGGAGCGTTGAAGAGTTGAGGCGGCGGATCACCAGCCGCCTTGGCCGACGCCGCCATCCATGATCATCGTGCCGTTGAACGTGGTCTCACGGATGATTTCGCGGGTTTCGGTGTCGCGGATGCGGATGACTTTTTCACCGGCGCCGAAGCGGCGGAGCAGCGAGCGTTCGTTGCATTGACGGCGCGCGATCTGCGTGCGGCACTCGACAGCGCTGTTCTCATACCAGAGCGCTTGACCAGCTTCGCAATCATAGCTGCGGCCATCGATCGTGTAGCGCATGCGGGTGCCGGCCATGCAGCGATAGAGTTCGCCGCGATAGCTCTCACCGACATTTTCGCCGCCAAACGTCTGCGACGCGGGATGCGGGTTGCCGGTGGCGTCCATGCAGATGGCTTGCAGGCGCAGCATGCGCTCGCGGGCGACTTGCTCGAGTTGAACCGAACCTTCGGTCACCGAGAACGCAGCGGCCGTTGCGGTCGATTGAGCGCCCGCTTCAACGATGGTGTTGGAGCGGATGATGGTGTCGCCGGTGCGGACGTTGGCGACGGCGATCGCCATCGCGTTCGCTTGCGCTGAGGCGCGGGCGCCGGCGTTGACGATCACAATATTCGGCGGCGGCACGTTCGGCGGCGGCACAACGACCGGCGGACGCGTGCAGCATGGCGGCGGCGGTTCCGGCTGGCAGCCAGAATGGCAGCCGCCGCGGCCGCTCGTTTGAACCGGATCGGCAGAAGCGCTCGTCGGCAACAGGAAGAGGCCGAGCGCGGCCACGCCAAAAGCGAGTGCGGCCAGAATGTATCGGGCTGGAACGGTCATTGGCCTTAAGTCCTTAATCTCGCCAACGCTGGTGCAAACCAGGGGCCAGCCTTCGCGCCGATCGGGAAAGCGACCCGTAAAAATTCGAATTTCCCTTGTGCCGCTTGGGCCTGAGGCTTGCGTGGGAACCGGCGCACTCGACCACTAAGACGAAGTTTTACGATTAATGCTGGGCGAAGAGACCTTTCATCCCGATACACGGGCATTGCTCGCGTACGGACGTGCGCTGGCTGGCGCTGGCGCTGCGCCCAAGAAGGGCGGCGCCGATCAGGTGCTGGAGCGCCTCTTTGTTATTGAGCGGACTAAGGATGGGCGCATGCCGATCCGGACGTTCGGCAAGGATCTGATCGCCCTCTTCGGCCGCGACCTGCGCGATCATGATTTCTCCCGCCTCATGTTGGCGCCCGATCTCAACTTGGTGAATGCGCTGATTGATGCATGCGCCGCTGCCGGCGAGCCTGGGATCATCCGCGTTGTCGCCACGACGGGTTCGGGCAAGGCGCTCGGCGCCGAAGTTCTGTTGACGCCGCTCAAAGTGGATCACGCGCTTGGCAATCGTTTTCTGGGTCTCTTCCAGCCTCTGGGCGGCGAAGAGTTTTTGGATGGCGATGTGATCCAGTTGCTGAAATTAGGTTCGCTGCATCCGCCGTCCGCGAAAGTGCCGAAGGGCATGCGGCTGGTTGTCGTGAACGACTAAGAGCAAACAAGGCTCGTCATTCCAGACGGCCGGAGGCCGATCTGGAATCCAGGGCAACCGATAGTTCGGCGGCGGTCTCACCGGCAACACGCCACGCCTCTCTGCGCATAGCGCTTCGATCTCCACGAAAGGCTCGTGGTCAATTCGATGCTCAAGCTCGGCGGGCGCTTTCAAGATCGCGGAGACGCACTCCGCATTGAGACGCCGTGCGAGGCGCTTGGCGAACGGCGCGGGATTATTGTGAACGCGCAGCAGCGCTTCGAAGCGTTCGGCGAGCGGCCAGGCGGAATAGAACTTGAGCGGCGCTCGGTGAGACCGGCCGGACCGTCGCGGCCCAGCAGGTCCGCGCTCCATGGTGCGAAACGTGACGCGCCATGCCTCCGGCTGATCCGGGAAGAACGCCATCTCACGCCGTGCACGCGGGCGCTTCACGCGAGGCTTCGGCGGCGTGAGCTCGCCGACATAGTAACTCGCCTCGATAAACAGCAGCCTGCGGAAGAGCGCCTCGACCGTGCGCAGCCAATTGCAGACGAGCTTATGGTCGTTCGCGCCAATCGAGTGTTGGCGCGCGAGCGCGTCCGGCTCGCCAAAAAGATTGAAGAGCGTGAGCATCAAGCGGCTCGCCACGCGCCAGAGCGTGATGGGGACGTAACGATGATCGGCGGCCATGGACATGAGCAGCGCAGTTTAGCGCCGTGGGCTAGCCGGTCGGATAAAGGAGCGCGGGTCTTCAGACCCGCTTTGGCGCTTGTGCTTGAAAGTTCGGCGCTAAGTGCGGGTCTGAAGACCCGCGCTCCTTTGGGCGCGTGTTGGATAACGGAGCACTCTATCCCCGCATTTCAGCAATATCCGGCGCTGTAGCTGCCCTTTTGCCTAGCACTTTGCTCACCCCCAACAACACGCCCGCGCCGATGATGAAGGCGATCATCAGTCCGAGCAGCGTGACAGCAAGTTGTGGGATCGAGTTCTGCGTGGGGTCGGTGAAGTAGTAGGGATAGAAGCCATCGAACGCGCCGCGCGTCAGGCCGTACACGGTGTAGAGCGTCGGGTAGATTGCCGCGAACACGGCGTGGCCCCATTTCAGCGCGCCGTGCGGGCGCAGGAACCAATAGAGCGCGAAAACCGCAGGCACGACTTGGTGCACGGTGACATCAGCCACCTTCTGCCAGCCCTGCGGATCCCAGCGCGAGGCGAGGAGCAGATTGTAGACGATGCAGACAAACAGGATCGCCGTCACCGCCATCAACTCGATGCGCGGCGCGTTCAAGCCGCCCTGCGCATTCGGCGTCAGCGCGGCACGGATCATCACGGCGGTGACGAAGCAGTTCGTGATGATGGTGAAGTAAGCGAAGTAGCGCCACGTTGCGGCAAGCGGCGAGATGCCGTCGCCGGTCATGTCGGTATAGATCAGCGCGTATTGCAGCCCTAAACCGAAAAGACCGATCAACGCGCCGATAATCGCGACGATGCGTGCGGGCGCCATCAGACGGCCGACGCCATTTCGTCTTCAGCGATCCGTGCATCTTGCGGCGGCAAGGCAGGCTTGCCGCGCAACTGATCGGAGAGCTTTTCGGCGATCATAATCGTCGGCGCGTTGGTGTTGCCGCCGATAAGCGTCGGCATCACGCTGGCGTCGATGACGCGGAGGTTCTCGATGCCACGGACGCGAAGATCGCCATCGACCGGCGCCTTCGCATCCGCGCCCATGCGGACGGTGCCGACGGGGTGATAGATCGTCTCGGCGCTCTGGCGGATCCAAGCGTCGATCTCCGCATCGGTGCGGATATGTGAACCGGGCTTGAACTCGGCGCCGCGATAAAGGTTCAGCGCATCTTGAGAGACGATGTCGCGAACGATGCGAACGGAGTCGCGCATGGTGCGGCGATCGACCTCTTCGGCGAGATAGTTCGGATCGATCAGCGGATTTTCGTACGGGTTGGCCGAAGCCAGCTTCACCGTGCCTTTGCTTTCGGGGCGCAGCTGGCAAGCATGGATGGTGAAGCCATCGCGATCGGCTTTCACGCGCGCATGATCCTGCATCACCGCGTTGACGAGATGGAGCTGGATATCCGGACGATCGAGTTCGCCGCGGGTTTTCAGGAAAGCGCCAGCGTGCAGGTGGTTGGTGCGGCCGTGGCCCTGCTTGGCGAAGAGATATTGCAGGCCGATCATTGGCTGCTTTAGGCCCTTCGTCTTCGAATACATCGAGAGCGGCTTGGTCATCTCGTAGATGATGCAAACGTCCAAGTGATCTTGGAGGTTGCGGCCGACTTCCGGGAGATCGGACTCCACCTTGATGCCGAGCTTTTGCAACTCGTCGGCTGGGCCGATGCCCGAGAGCATCAGGATTTGTGGCGATTGGAACGCGCCGCCGCAGCAGAGCACTTCGCGCAATGCGAACACGCTTTGCGCCGGCTTGCCGGGGCCGCCGGAGAACTCAACGCCAACGGCCTTCTTGTTTTCGATGATAATCCGATGCGCGTGCGCGCCGGAAATCACCGTGAGGTTTGGGCGATCAATGACGGGCTGCAAATAGGCGGCGTTGGCGCTCCAGCGTTCGCCGTCACGGATGGTGAGGTGATAAGGCCCGACGCCTTCTTGCTGATAGCCGTTGAAGTCGCGCGTGACCGGGAAGCCCGCTTGTTTGCCGGCTTGGATGAAGGCTTTGTAGATCGGGTCGCCCGGAGGGCCGCGCGACACCCAGAGCGGGCCGCCCTCGGCGTTCCATGCATCGCTGCCATCTTCGTGGTGCTGCGAGCGTTTGAAGTATGGAAGCACATCGGCGTAGCCCCAGCCGGTGAGACCCATCTGGCGCCATTGATCATAATCGCGCGCGTGGCCACGAATGTAGATCATGCCGTTGATGGCGGACGAGCCGCCGAGCCCGCGGCCGCGCGGCTGGTAGAGCTTGCGATTGTCGACGTGCTTTTGCGGCGTCGTCTCGAAGCCCCAGTTCGACGGGCCCTTATTGGCGATGAGTTGGCCGACGCCGGCGGGCATGCGCACCAGCAGGCCATCATTCTTGCCGCCAGCTTCCAGCATCGCGACTTTGACATCGGGGTCTTCGGTTAGCCGCGCAGCCAGCGTGCAGCCGGCGCTGCCGCCGCCGATAATTACGTAGTCAAAGCGGGCGCCGCTCTCGAGTTCGGCCACGGTCTTCACTCCCTAAGCATCCGCTTGGTTGGCGGCTTTGACGTATCGGTATCGGCGAACGCCGGTTCGGTCGAGACTGACGCGCCGTCACCTTGCGCGTTTCATAGCACCTCGCCGCAATGCTTAAGCAATCCTTTACGGTGAAGCGGGCATTAATGGCCCGATGAGCAATCTCGCCCCGAAGCTAGACCTTGCCTCCGCCGCACGCCGCCTGGCCGCGGCCCAAGTTGGCCTGCGCGAGCGGCGCCGCTTCCGGCGCATGCCGATCGAAGTCTCGGGACGCCTTCTCGATCCGTTCGGCCGCGAGTTGGACTGCCGCACGGCGGATATCTCGCCGGGCGATGTTCGGATCGTCGCCACGACGCTGCCCACCGTTGGCGATCGCGTCGTGATTTACCTCGAGGGCATCGGGCGCGTTTCCGGCAAGGTTGCGCGGACCTGCGGCGAGGGCGAAGTCGCGGTGATCTTCGATTTCTCCGCCCACAAGCGCGAGAAGATGGCTGAGCAGCTGACGCTGCTGATTAACCGCGATCTCGGCATCGAAGAGCCAGTGCGCCCGGTGCTGCGAGACGGCGCCCACCATGTGCGGCTCGATTTTGAGACTGGTGAAAGCTATGAGGGCGAGGTCAGCGACTTCTCGCTCGCCGGCATATCTATAAAGACAAAGCGGCCACCGCCTTTGATTGGCGTGTGGGTGCGTGTGGGCAACGTCTATGGCCGGGTCGCGCGCTTGATCGAGGGCGGCTTTGCCATCGACTTCCAGACGAGCGCCCCTGCTGCGCCGTCGATCGATAACGACGTTTAACCTTACCCAATCTTAGCAACCATCTCCGGCACGGCGATTGCTTGCGTCTGTTTTCGTCGGTGGGGCGAGTCGCCTCTCCGTCGCGAAACGGAGCAAAGCAGTGTCGGACGTCCTCACTTCCAAGATCGCAACCGCCTCGACGTGGTGGGTGCAGATTCGCGGCAAGGCTTTCGGGCCTTACACGCTGGAGCAGATGGCGCGCTTCCTTGCCGAAGGCCGCGTGCGCCCTTCGACGATGGTATCGACGCAGCCGGACACGGGCTGGACCGAAGCGCGCCGCGTCAGCGAACTGCGCGGCATGCGTACGCCGCAGGCCAGCAATGACGCAGCACTCGATGCGGCCAATGTTTTCGTGCACGCCGAGATCATCTCGGGCTCGTGGATGGGCTTTATGGCAGCGCTCGAGAGCATGGGCCATGTCTGCGATCTCGCGCCGGGCCTTTGGCTTGTGCGCACCAAGTTTTCAGTGGGCGTTGTCCGCAACACGCTTTCACAAACGCTGGAGCGCGGCGATCGCTTCGTGGTGATCGACGCGACGCGCGATCGCTTGGCCTGGTTCAACCTCGGCCCGGAGACGGACGTGCGCATCGGCAAAGTCTGGAACGGCCCGCTTCGCGCTGAGCCGGCAAACGCCTAACGCGGCGGCGCGCCGGTCATCAGGAAGGGATACGGGTTCATCGCATCCGCCTCCCACCAGCGGCGCTCCGCACCCAGACGCTGAATCTCGAAATGCAGATGCGGCACAGGCGCGTTGCCGCTCGTGCCGACATACCCGATGACTTGGCCCTGCCGCACTTGATCGCCTTCCGCCAGGCCAGCGGCGCGGGCGTTCAAGTGTGCGTAGTAATAGACGAAGCGCTCCGTGCGATCGAACTGATAGATCGTAACGCCGCCGCGGACGCTATCGAAGAACTTCACGATCCGGCCATCGGCGACCGCGAGAACCGGCGTTCCGCTGGGCGCCATGATGTCGATGCCTTCGTGCGAGCGTCCGTCGGAGCGCGCATCGCCCCAGGTATCCGCCAGATCGCGGCGAACGACTCCACGCACAGGCACGATCAACCGCGCGCCTAAGGTTTGTTGCGGCGTCGGCGTCGATGACGGCGCGGGCGCACGGGTTCCGCGCTCGCCGATGATCTGCGCATCGGCGACAAACGGCGCACCTTGCTCGATACGGCCGAGCGCAAAGCCGATTGCGAGCACGGCAAGCAGCGCAAAGCCTGGAAAGATCGTCCGTGGACGCTTCATACTACCGCAACACCCTGACGTGGACTGAAGTTCCCGCTACGCGATTGCCGTCCCCGCGCCGTAGTCTAGCCCAAACGCGGCGTCACAAACGTGGCGCGGCGGGTGATTGGGTGAGCGATGAACAGACGAAGTGTTTTGAAAGGCGCCGGTAGCGCTGTTTTCAATGGCGCGCTCGTGGGCATGGGCGGCGCTTCAGTCGTGACCGCAGCGTACGCCACACCGGCGCCGACCGAGCCTGCGAGGACGGTAATGCGGGACGCGCGGCTGCTCTCCTTTCTCAACACACACACCGGCGAGACCTTCGCCGACGCGTATTGGGAGCGCGGGAATTACGTCCCCGACGCGATGGCTGCAATCAATAACGTCATGCGCGATCATCGCTCTGGCGAAGTGCACGAGATTGATCCGCGCTTGCTTGATCAGCTTAGTGCGTTGCGCGTGGCGGTGGACACGAGCAGCCCATTCCAGATCATCTCCGGCTACCGATCGCCCGCTAGCAATGCCCAACTCGCCGCCGCGTCGAACGGCGTTGCAACACGCAGCCTGCATATGGATGGCCGCGCCGTCGATACTCGTGTGCGCGGCGTAGAACTCTCGCGATTGCGCGACGCCGCCCTCGCGATGAACGCAGGCGGCGTCGGCTATTACGCATCGTCAGACTTCATCCACGTCGACACAGGCCGCGTGCGCCGCTGGTGATCAGCCGCGGCTACGCTCGGCTTCGGCAAGTCCAGCGCCAGCGCCGAAGTGCACGGGCACGCCAGCTGTTACGGCGCGGCCAAGCTCTATGGCGTCCCAGTTGGTGAGACGAACGCAGCCGTGCGAGGCGCTCTTGCTCACGCGTTCGGGAAACGGTGCGCCGTGGATGCCGTACGTATCGGCGCTGAGTGCGATCCAAACCGCGCCAACCGGATTGTTCGGGCCTGCGGCGATCGTCAGTGCGCCGTGATCGCGCTCGCCGAATGTCGGCAGACGCTCGGGATCGTAGCGATAGGTCGGATCGAACGCGACAGCGCGCACGCTGTGTTCGCCTGTCGGCGACGGCGCCTCACTCGAGCCCACGGTGGCGGGATAGTAGGCGAGCAGGTTTCCTGATGCATCGAAGGCGCGCACGGCTTGCTCACGCGTGTCGATCTCGATCGACGCAACAGCGGCCTCCAGCTCGCCGCCAGCATTGGCGACTACGATCTCGGCGCCTGCGGTGCTAAAATCTGCGCCCGGGTTCAGCGTGCGCAGCAGATCCTCGTCCATGTGAAATTTCTCGGCGATGGCTTCAGCAGCGCTGCCGTACCCGACCTGCTGAAGGCGCGACATCGCCTCCAGATCTTGCGGCACGTTCACGAACGGCCCGGCAATATCTTCCTCAGTAATCGTGTACGCAACGATCGCGGGCGAAGCATCGGCCTGCTCCAAGCGCGTCAGCAGAGCGTCATCCGCGAGCCCCGTAACCGGCAGATCATTCGCATGTTGGTAAGCGCTGACAGCTTTGCGGACGTTCGAGCCATCATAACCGTCGATTACGCCCGGCGAGAAATGCGCGCGGTCGAGCAACACTTGCATCCGCACGAGGCCCGCATCGAACTCAACCTCCGTTGCGGGCTCCGCAGCGACAGGTGCGTCGCCTGCGGGATTGGCGGGCGTTTGGGTGCTTGCTGCAGTGTCGAGCGTGGCGCCGGCGCCATCTTCCGGCCGGGCGCGATCGGTGAAGGTTTCAGACATCGTCGCTGTGAAGCGCGAGCTGTTGATACGCTCCATGGTGGAGCGCGCCTGAGCGCTCATCTCAACACGGGGCGCAGGCGCCTCAGTCTGTGTGGGCGGGGAACACGCCGCGAGCAAAGCAAGCGGCACGACGATCGCGGCAAATCTCATTGAGCTAAATCCTGATAACCCTCAGGTGCTCAATCGCGCTCGCGCCCTAAACGTTCCCGCGCTTAGCCAGCGCGGAATGAGAGCGGTAGGATGAGGTTACGGCCGGCCGCGGAACTTCCATCGCTCAAGCTCGTGCTAACGCGGAGCTGGCGCGAGATGTTGATGGCTGCGCGGCCAAAGCCGTAGCCATCCGGGCTTTCGCCAGCCACCGAACAGGCCAAGCGGCCGCCGCCGCCGATAATGCAATCCAGCGTGACGCTGCCCGATACGCCCGCATCGATGGCGCGGTCGGGATAGAAGCGGGCGAAGTCACGCGCGCTCGGCGCCCGCACCCAGTTTACATCGCCCATGCTGAGCGAGCCGCTCGGCGGCGCAGGCTCAGCGAACGGCGACTCCTCTACGCTATCTTCGCCGGGCTTTTGCTCTTCCTCTTCTTCGATGACTTCCGGCGGCGGCCGTTCGCGCACGACCATTTCCGGCGGCGCGCCGCTGCCGGTGGTTGCGTCGCTCGTACGGACAAACACGGTTTGGTCGTTCCAGCTGACGGCGTACCAATCGTTGCCGATGCCGCGGCTGGCGCGGCCCGTGACGTTCAACGTCACGCCTTGTCCGAATTCAACTAGCACGGGGCTCGCGACGTCTGGCGCTTGATGGCCGCGGACGCGCTCATTGGCGCTGATCATCTCCGTCGTGGGCGTGTACGGCTCCACAACAACGGGCTCATCCGAGCGACTCGCTTGCGAACTCCAGACCGCATAGCCGAGCCCGGCCAGGATAATCACCACGCCAGCGATCAAAGCAGGCACGAGCCATGGCGGACGCGGCGCTTGCGGCCCGGACGGCGCGGCTGGCGCCGGTGGTTCCGGTTTCGCTTCGACGGGCGGCGGTTCGGGCGCGTCTGTCATGTGTGTAACGCTATGCCGTGCTTTTGGTCCGGAACAAGGCCTAAGTGCGGGAGCTTTGCCGCAAGTCGCGCTTATAGCGCTGCCAATTCTCCACGTAATGGTGCGCAGAGAACTGGATCACCTGCTTTTGTTGTTCCTCGAGCTGGCGCGCCACGCGCGCGGGCGCGCCCGTGATGAGAGAGCCTGGTTCGAACGTCTTGCGCTCGGTGACGAGCGCGTGCGCGCCGACAAGGCAGAAGCTTGGGATGCTGGCGTGGTTCAGCACCGTCGCCTTAATGCCGATGAGCGAGGTGTCGGCGATGGTGCAGCCGTGCAGCATGACCTGGTGGCCGATAGTGACGTCTTTGCCGATGGTCAGCGGCGCGCCCATATCGGTGTGCAGCACGGAGCCATCTTGGACGTTCGAGTTCTCGCCGACAATGATCGGCTCGTTATCGCCCCGTAGCACCGCGCCAAACCAGACGCTCGCATTCCGCTTCAAAACGATTCGCCCGATCAAGACGGCCGACGGCGCGACCCAGTACGCATTCTCGTCCTCAACCTCGAGATCGGCGTCGGCCAGAGCGTAAATCGGCATCGCAACGAGCTCCGTTATGCGAAATTTTTGAGACGTTCCGCCTCTTCAATGCCTCGTTAACCGGTTCAGCGCTTCCTGAGAACATCGGATCGGAATTTTCCGGTCCACCCGTCTCCAGGGCGCTGGTAGCCAGCGCTCGCTTGTGGGGGAGCACGTGGGCGAACGGCGCAAGATCAGCGCGCACGACCTACCGCCGCCCGGCGATCTCCTCAACGACTCCTCGATTCCGAACTCTCTTCAGTTCTTCGACCACCCGACCGGCAGAAGCCGTGCGGGCGATGGTCGTTCGCGTAAGGAGACCTCCTCGATGGCCAAGCGCACCACCACGAAGCGTCGTCACGCACAAGGCGTGCTGAACGTGCAGGAATTCCAGCGCGACGATCGCCGGCAGCGAAATCTGCAAGTGCTCGACGGCGGCTTTCAACCCGCCAATGACGGCGCGCGCGACGCGAGCTTCGTGAAAAATCTGCGGCCGAAATCGAAAGGTCAAACCGCGCTGATGGAAGCGATCGACACGCACTCGCTGTGTCTGGCGCTTGGTCCGGCGGGCACGGGCAAGACGTACATCGCGATCTCAAAAGCGGTTGAAGCTTTGGAAGCGGGCAAAGTGGGCCGCATCGTGCTCTCGCGGCCTGCGGTGGAAGCCGGTGAATCGCTGGGCTATCTGCCCGGCGCGATGGAAGACAAGCTCGCTCCCTATCTGCGCCCGCTCTACGACGCGCTGACCGACCGCCTCTCTGCCAAGCGCCTCAAAGCGCTGATGGCTGAAGGGCTCATCGAGATCGCGCCTGTCGGCTTCATGCGCGGACGCACGTTGAACAACGCCTTCGTCGTCATCGATGAAGCGCAGAACTGCACCTACGGCCAGATCAAGATGCTGCTCACCCGTTTGGGCTGGCACTCGACCATGGTCGTCACCGGCGACCCGGCACAGACCGATTTGCTCCCGGATCTATCCGGATTGGCGACCATCGCCGACAAGCTCGAGAGCGTGGACAACATCGCCGTCGTGCGCCTGCGCGACACAGACATCGTCCGCCACCCGCTGGTCGCTTCGATGTTGAGTGTCCTGTAACCCGCGGCGCGCTCCTCGTCTGAGGGCGCTTGGTTGGATTTAACGAATAACTTCTTGGAGCCCCGCTGGGGCTCCTTTCTTTTGCGCGCTATTCTTCGCTATCGAGATCGATGTCGAGGATCGACATGGTCAGCACTTGGCCTTCGTCTTCATCGACGGAAACCGTGCCGACGAACTCGTCGTGCACATAAACTTCGGCGCTATCGGTCTTACGCGGACGGGCGCGCACATCGAGATCGGCGGCGTGAAGAATTTTGCGCAGTTCGCCTTGCAAACGCGCACGCTCTACATCGTCGATCGGCGCGTTCCTCTTGGCGCCGGGCGCGGGCGGGACGGCGAGACTGATCGAGTAAGAGAGCTCGCCCTCGTCCTCATCGCGCAGCAGCGCAGCGATGCGTTTGCCATCGACAAGCACATCCGCTTCTTCAGCGCTCTTCGACACCACCGACACAGTCGGCGAGCCAAGCAATTTGCTCAGATAAGCGCCCAGGCGCGTGCATTCGGCAGCGTTCAAAACCGGCTCCTTCAAGATGGCCGCAAACTCGGCTCTTGAAGCTGCCCGGTCAAGGCCGAACCTAGTCGAAATCCCAATGCGTGGCTTCGCGGCGCAGGTGGCGGCCATAGAAGAAGAGGCCCAGCCCTATGACGCCGAACGCCACCATAATGCCGAGATAATCGTACATCCCGTCATTGATCGCGCCCATCAGCGTAAACGGCGTATAGACCGCGATCATGGCCAGCGCGACGCCGACTGCGACCCCTGTCTTGATGAACACGTCACCGAGGAAATAATTGCGATCGATCTCGGCGCGCGGACGACGCTCGGGTCTGGCGGATGCTTTGCGTTTGGCCATGGGCGCAATCGTATCGGGATTCGCCTCTTCGCGCCGCGCCGGTTCTGCTGAAGACGTTGGCGTATCGTAACGAATTCGCCCGCGCCGGCGCGGCGGAAAGAGTTGCGCCGGCGAGAGGCGTCTCAAATCAGAGCCACCACTTCGCAGCTTTGGCTTTGAACTGCGCCGCACGCTCAAGTTCAGCGCTCACGGCAAAGACGCTTTCCTCATCGAGCGCCTTACCGATCACTTGCAGACCGAGCGGCAAGCCGTTCGCGTCAGTTGCAACGGGCAATGCAAGCGCCGGCAGGCCCGCGAGGTTGGCTGTGACCGTGAAGATGTCATTCAAATACATCGCCACCGGATCGCCGCTCTTTTCGCCAAGCGCGAACGCGGCTGAAGGCGTTGCCGGCGTGAGGATGGCGTCGACCTCCGCGAACGCGTCGCGGAAATCTTGGGCGATGCGTTGGCGCACCTTTTGGGCGCGGAGATAGTAGGCGTCGTAGTAGCCAGCGCTCAGCACGTAAGTGCCAATCATGATGCGGCGCTGCACTTCTTTGCCGAAGCCGGAGGCGCGGGTGTTTTCATAAGTGCCGTTCAAGTCGCGGCCAGCAACGCGCGCGCCGTAGCGCATGCCGTCATAGCGCGCGAGGTTGGACGAGGCTTCAGCCGGGGCCACGATGTAATAGGTCGGCAGCGCGTACTTCGTATGCTTCAGGCTGATCGGCTTGATTGTCGCGCCTGCGGCTTTTACCCACTCAATGCCTTGCTGCCAAAGCTTCTCGATTTCATCCGGCATGCCATCGACGCGATATTCTTCCGGCACGCCGATCACCATGCCTTTGATCGAGCGCTTCGTCGCGGCGCGGAAATCCGGGACGGCGCCGGGCAAAGACGTGGAGTCTTGCGGATCGTGGCCGGACATGGATTGCAGCAGCATTGCTGCGTCCTCGACGGTCTTCGCAATCGGCCCTGCCTGATCGAGCGACGAAGCGAACGCGACGATGCCCCAACGCGAGCAACGGCCATAAGTCGGTTTGATGCCGACAGTGCCGGTGAACGCGGCGGGCTGGCGGATTGAGCCGCCCGTGTCGGTTGCGGTCGCGCCTAAACAGAGATCGGCGCTTACCGCGGATGCAGAACCACCGGACGAGCCACCAGGCGTCAGCTTTGCGTCTTCATTGCCGCGTCGCCACGGGCTAACCACGGGGCCGAAATGCGATGTCTCGTTCGACGAGCCCATCGCGAACTCGTCCATGTTGAGCTTGCCCAACATCACCGCGCCATCGCGCTTCAGATTGCCGCTGACCGTGCTTTCATAAGTCGGCGTGAACTCGCCGAGAATGCCGGAGCACGCCGTGGTGCGTACGCCTTCGGTGCAGAACAAATCCTTGATGCCAAGCGGCGCGCCTTCGAGCGGGCCTGCTTTGCCAGATGCGCGCTTGGCATCGGCGGCCTTGGCGCGCTCGCGCGCGATTTCGGGCGTGACGACAACGTAGGCGTTGAGATGCGGATTGGCTTTATCGATCGCGCTCAAGAACGCGTCGGTGATTTCGAGCGAGGAGAATTGCTTCTTCTCCATACCGTCGAGCGCTTCGGCCAGTGTGAGGGAGGTGAGATCGGTCATCAGGTGAGGTGCTTTTCGTAGTAGATGTTGTGCGGGCTATCGGCGGGATAATCGAGAAACGCGCCACAGCGTTGAAAACCGGCGCGCTCATAGACGCGCCAAGCCGACGCGAAGCTCTCGACAGCGCCAGTCTCAAGCGCGAGGCGCTGCAGGCCCTCACTTCGCGCCAGCGTTTCAATGCGGCCCACGATCTCGCCAGCGAGGCCGCTACCGCGCGCAGTTGGGAGCGTGAACATGCGCTTCACCTCACCCAGGCCTTCACCGTGGCGCTTCAACGCGCCCATGCCGATCGCTTGGCCGTCATCGCTTCTGGCGATGAACACTGTCGTGTCCGGCGCGGCCATTTGCTCGACAGTCATGTGATGCGTGAACTCACGCGGTGTTTGCTCGAGCGCCCAAGTGTTCAACGCCTTTACCAGCGCGCGGACGTCATCGGAAAGCGGCGTTTCGGTGGCGATGGTAAAGCTCAAGACCGTTCGCCCACTAACGCATCGCGGACCAGTGGAATGAACTTCTCTTGTGACGCGCCGAACTTGTTGAAGTTGGCGCGGGCTTCATTGAGCGAAACACTGTTCGCCCCGAATGGCCTGTCGGGCTCTTGGTCAGCGAGCGAGCACTCTTCCCAGAAACAAACGAGGCAAACGGCATTGAGGCCGGCTGGGACCGTCCTTGAGCGACAGCACAGGCATCGCAAAAGCTTCTGCGTGTCCTTCCTGCTCACTCGACCACTTTCGGAACCACGAAGAATCCGTCCTCACTCTTCGGCGCGTTCTTCAGCACCTTCTGCGGATCGTTGCCCGCGGTCACGACATCTTCCCGCATCGGCAGCGAGAGCCCCTCGACAGCGCTCGTCATCGGCTCGACGCCTTCGACATCGACTTCGTTGAGTTGCTCGATCCAGGCCATGATGCCGTTCAGCTCATCGGCCATCGGCTTCACGCGCTCTTCGGGCAGCGCAAGACGCGCCAGTTTGGCGACCTTGCGGACAGTGTTTTCATCAATTGACATAGGCGTGGGGCTAGCAGTGCACGCCTAGGGCTTCAAGAGCCGGCGGCGTTGCACGTTCCTCTCCAGAGGCTGACGCCCTCGGAATCCGTCTGGCGGAGCGTGAACGAGCGCAAATTGCGATCAATCTCTAGGTTGGCGCTCCAATTGGTGCGGTCATTCGTCCGCATCGTCGCAGCAAAGCCGCTGGCTGACCGGGCAGGCTCGAACACCGCGTCCTCGCACCCGGTCGCGATGCAGAAATTGCCTTCGCCGCCATTATTGGGGACTTCCAGCGAAATGTAGATCGTCATCGGCGGGCTGTCGCCGCGCACCACTTCACTGGCGTTGCAGGAAAGATCATGCCCGATTGCGAGCCCGCCGGCGGTCGGCGTGGGGGCTGGCGAGGCGCAGGCGGCAAGCGTGGCGAGCGCGGCGATGGCGAGGAGCTGTTTCATGCCCCGATTGAAGGCTGGCGCTTGACCGGACGCAAGCACGCGCCGATGGGATGACAGCTTTTCAATGCCCATGCTCGATCTCCCCGACTTCGCCGCCGCTCTGCCGGCGCGCGCCGCGATCCTGGGGGTTGATCCGGGCGAAAAAAGGATCGGCGTGGCGATCAGCGATCTGACGCGGATGATCGCTTCCTCGCTGGACACGATCGCCAGGAGCAAGTTTGCGGCTGACGCCGAAGCCCTGCTCAAGCTCTATGACTCACGCCAGTGCGCAGGGCTTGTCATCGGGCTGCCGCTCAACATGGATGGCTCCTCCGGCCCCGCTGCTCAAAGCGCGCGAGCCTTTGCGCGCAATCTGATCGCCAAGCGCGATGTGCCGCTACTGATGTGGGACGAGCGGCTCTCGACCGCGGCGGTGACGCGAACGCTGCTTGAAGGCGACACGACGCGAAAACGCCGCAGCGAGGTCGTGGACAAGATGGCGGCTGCTTACATGCTGCAAGGCGCAATCGACGCGATGCAGGAGCGGCGGGTTTGAGTCCGCTTCTCACGGGTCTTGCGCCGGTCTTCATTCTGATCGCCATTGGCTACGCTGCGCGCGCCGGAAAACTGGCGACGCCGGAAGCCTTTGGCGCGGTGAACCGGTTTGGCTATTTCGTCCTCTATCCGGCGTTTCTGTTCACGCTGACATCGGGCGCGGACTTCGCATCGCGCGGCGCGGGGCCGTTCCTGATCGGCATTCTCGGCGGCGTGCTCTTTGCTGTGGCTCTCGGCCTCGCCACACGTGTGTTCTTTAAAAGCGACGGGCCTGCGTTCACCAGCGTCTTTCAAGGCTCGCTGCGCTGGAACGGCTTTGTGCTGCTTGCGGCCGCGTTGCCTTTATACGGGCAAGAAGGGCTCGATCTCATAGGCATCGCGTTTGGACCGCTTGTGCTGACGATGAACGTCGTTTGCGTGATGGTGCTGGCGCGCTGGGGTTCGTCACGTGCGGACTCATGGCGCGCGGTGCTCGATCAGATCATCGCCAATCCGCTCATTCTTTCGTGCGCCGCAGGCATCGCCGTGAACCTTGCCGGCTTTCATGATTTCGGCCCACTCTCCCACGCGCTCGATCTGCTCGGCGACGCGGCCATGCCCGTCGCGGTGATTTGCGTGGGCGCGGGGCTGGATTTCGGCGCGTTGCGGACATCCGGCGTGCGCGTGGCGTTTGCATCGGCGTTTAAGCTGCTGCTGATGCCCGCCATCCTCTTTACCGGCGTGACCTTGGCGGGCGCTGGCCCGCTTGAGGCAGCGGTGGCGGCGGGATTAGGCGCCACGCCTACAGCTGCCGCCGGCTATACGCTGGCGCGCGAGATGGGCGGCGACGCGCAATTGGTGGCGGCGATCATCACAGCGACGACCATTCTCTCGTTTATCACCATGCCGCTGGTCATCGGCTTGACGCTGCCGTGAACCGGGAACCTGGGTCTGGCCTTGTGGATTTCCCTCGGCCATGCCGCCAGGAAACGCCACCGCCAAGCACGCCGGCCTCGTCTATGTGACGAGCGAGGATGCCGGGCTTTCGCGCAAGCGCTCCGGCGCAGGCTTCAGCTACCGCAACCAGCAAGGCCGCGCGGTGCGCGACACCGCGACGTTGGCGCGCATCAAGTCGCTCGCGATCCCCCCGGCTTGGACCGATGTCTGGATCAGCGCCAATCCCGACGGACACCTCCAAGCCACCGGCCGCGACGCGCGCGGGCGCAAACAGCACCGCTACCACCCACGCTTCCGCGAAGTGCGCGAAGCGGCGAAGTTCGATCGGCTGGCGACGTTCGCGCAAGCGTTGCCGGTGCTCCGCAAACGCATCGACGCCGATATGCGCAAGCGCGGCCTGCCGCGTGATAAAGTGCTCGCGGCGATCGCGCATCTTCTCGACACCACGCTTATTCGCGTCGGAAATGACGAGTATGCCAAGACCAATAAGAGCTATGGCCTCACCACGCTGAAGGACCAGCATGCGAAGGTCGAAGGCGACACGCTGCGTTTCGTCTTCACCGGCAAGTCGGGCAAGAGCTGGCGGCTAACAGTGCGAGACCGCCGCGTAGCGAAAATCGTCAAAGCCGCGCAAGAATTGCCTGGCCAGCGCCTTTTTCAGTACGAGGATGAAAACGGCGAGATACAACGTGTCACCTCCACTGATGTGAACGCATATCTCGGCGAGGAGATCACCGCGAAAGACTTCCGCACCTGGGGCGGAACCGTGCTCGCCGCCGCCGCGCTCCAAGAACTTGGCGAGGCGGCCACGCAGACGCTAGCGAAGGCGAACATCAAAGCAGCGGTGACGACCGTTTCGCAAAGTCTTGGCAACACGCCGGCGATTTGCCGAAAGTGTTACATCCATCCGGGTCTGATGGATGCGTACCTCGCGGGCGAGCTTAAGCTGCCCCGTACAAAGCGCGTGGGGTTATCGCCGCACGAAGCGTCGGTGCTGGCGTTCTTGGATCACAAGCCCCGCCGCCGCACGGCGAGTCGCAGCTAGCGCTCCCCAAACGGCGCCACAGGCGCGCTGGGGCCGACGATCATGTCGGCATCTTCTTCGAAGCCAGGATGGTTCGTCGGATCAATCGCGTAGGCTTGGGTGCGGCTGGCGGGCTCGAGCGGTGCGAGGGCCTCAGCGGCCTGCGCCTGCGCGCCGAGACCGGCCACGACGGCCGCCATGGCCAGCCCCACCGGCTTCAGCGCCGGGCTGCCCGTGTCTTCACGCTTGGGATGCGTCTTCATCCGCAACTCCTACTCAGTCCGAAACCCGCCCAGGCCGCAAACAGAACAAATGGAGTACAGCACCGAGTCCGTGGCGCCAATGAGGATGAAACGATTATCCCCGCCTTCTTCTCGCCGCGCTTGCGGCGAAGCAGACACAAGGCTTAACAAGCGCGCATGGCTCAGCGACCGACTGGCGTGAAGAAAAACGAAGCGCGATCTAGCCCCGTCCGTTTTCGTAAAAAGCATCTGTTGGCCATATCCGACCTGGATCGTTTCGAAGCCACCAGCCTGCTGGATCGCGCCGAATACTTCGCGCCCTTAGCCGAGCAGAAGATCAAGAAGCTCGACACGCTGCGCGGGCGCACCCTGATCAATCTTTTCTTCGAGAATTCCACAAGAACGCAGAGTTCGTTCGAACTGGCCGGCAAGCGCATGGGCGCTGACGTCGTGAACATGAGCGTGAAGAGCTCTTCGGTGGCGAAGGGCGAGACGCTGATCGACACCGCGACGACGCTGAACGCGATGCGGCCGGATCTGCTGGTGGTGCGGCATGGCTCTTCGGGCGCGGTTGAGCTGCTCTCACAGAAAGTCGGCTGCGCAGTGATCAATGCCGGCGACGGCAAGCACGAGCATCCGACGCAGGCTCTGCTGGACGCGTTCACGATCCGTGATCGGCTTGGCGACATTGAAGGCCTCACCATCGCGATTTGCGGCGACGTGCTGCACAGCCGCGTCGCACGCTCGAACGTGGCGCTGTTGAACATTCTGGGCGCACGCGTCCGACTCGTTGGCCCACCGACTTTGATGCCGATCGGCGCCGATCGTTGGGGCGCGGAGGTGCATCATTCGATGAAGGATGGTCTCGCAGGCGCAGATGTCGTGATGATGCTGCGCGTACAGCGCGAGCGCATGACAGGCGGCTTCTTCCCGAGCCCGCGCGAGTTCTTCTGGTTCTATGGCCTGGACGAAGACAAGCTCCGCTACGCCAAACCCGGCGCGCTCGTCATGCACCCAGGGCCGATGAACCGCGGCGTCGAGATCGATAGCTCGGTGGCGGACAACCCAGACGTCTCGCTCATAGAAACCCAGGTGCGCATGGGCGTCGCCGTGCGCATGGCCGTGCTCGAAGCGCTCGCCGAAAGCGGCAGCAACGAAGGAGCGCGCTAGTGTGGATGTTTCTGCTCTGGTGGTGCGTGGACGATCACCTTGCCACTGCGCTCGACGCGGAAGGCCTTGGCGATCTGCCGATCTGGGTGCCGTTTATTATCGCACTCGCGTTCTCGACGACGCTCAACGTCGCGATGAAGAAACGCTGACATGACCAAACCCACTCTCATCCGCAACGCCAAGCTGATCGACCCTGCGAAGAACAAGGTCGAGACCGGTGCGATTCTCTTTACGGACAAAATCCTCGACGTTGGCGCCGTAACCAGCGCGCCGGATGGCGCCGAGATCATCGATGCCGATGGCGCCCACGTATCACCCGGCCTCATCGACATGCGTGTCACCATCGGCGAACCGGGCGCTGAGCACAAAGAGACGTTCAAATCCGCGGGCCGTGCAGCAGCAGCTGGCGGCGTCACCACGATGGTGATGATGCCGCACACCACGCCGGTGCTCGACGATCAAAGCTTGATCGATTTCGTGCTTCGCCGCGGCGTTGATCGCTCCGGCGGCGTGCACATCCTGCCGGCGGCAGCGCTCACCAAGCATCTCGACGGCGAGTTGATGACCGAGATCGGCCTGATGGCCGAAGCGGGCGCGGCCTATTTCACCAATGGCGACAAGCCGATCACTTCAAGCCGCGTACTGCGCCGCGCGCTTTCGTATGCGAGCGCGTTTGATGCGCTGATCGCCCACCGGCCTGAGGATCCATATCTCGCCGAAGGCGGCGTGATGCACGAAGGCGAGCTTGCCGCGCGGCTTGGTTTGCCCGGCATTCCCGCCGCCGCGGAATCGATCATGGCTGAGCGTGATCTCACGCTGGCCGAGATCACCGGCGGCAGGCTCCTGCTCGACATGCTCTCCGCCGCGCGCACTCTGCCCGCGCTGAAGCGCGCTAAGGAGCGGGGCGTGAAGGCGTTCGCGAGCGTCAACGTCCATCACCTCGTGCTGAATGAGCAGGACGTCGATGGCTATCGCAGCTTCGCCAAGCTCTCGCCGCCACTGCGCAGCGAGGATGATCGCCGCGCGCTGGTGCAGGCGGTGGCCGATGGGCTGATCGATGTGATCGTATCCGGCCACGATCCGCAGCAGGCCGAAGACAAGCGCTTGCCGTTCGAGGAAGCGGCGTTCGGCGCTGTCGGGTTGGAAACATTGCTGCCGGCGGCGCTGACGCTGGCGCACAATGAAGATGTGGCGTTGCCGGCGCTGATCCGCGCGATGACGCTGAAGCCCGCCGAACTGATGAAGCTGCCACAGGGCCGTCTGACCAAAGGCGCGCCCGCCGACATTATCCTTATCGACATTGGTACGCCGTTCCGGCTGGACTCCGACAAGCTCAAGTCCAAATCGAACAACAGCCCGTTCGACGAAAAGCTCCTTCAAGGCGCCGTCAAACGGACGTTTATCTCTGGTAAGACGATTTTTCCTGCATAGGAGTTTGCGATGCGCGTTCTGGCTTTGAGCGTTCTGCTTCTTGTTTCCGCCTGCGCGAGCGCATCGATGCCTTCGCCGTTGCCGCCCCCGGTTGGCCCGGGCGATCCCGGCCCCGGCAACACGCCGCCGCCAATCCCGCTCGACGGCCCGATCGCCTATCGCTGCAGCGACGGCACACAGCTCATTGTTGAAGCGAATGACGGCCAAGCGCGCGTCGCTATTGTCGGCGGCCCATCCATGGTGCTGCCGGAAGCCGGCGAAGGCTATTACTCCAACGGCCGCTACGGCTTCCGTGGCGGTGGCGACACCGGCCAATGGGAAGTCGGTCGCGCAGCGCCCGTGATCTGCCGGGGAAGCTAAGCGGCGCGCGCGGCGGCGATGAAGCGCTGGAGCTGCTCGCTGTCGAATTCGTCTTCGGTCGTATCGATGATCAAGAATGAGCGCCCGCTGACGCGCAACACGGCGGCGGTGTTATCGACTGTGGGCGCTTCATCGTCATCGGATTGATCGTGAAGTACACCCGCGAGCTCTACGCCGGACCAGGCGACAAGCGTGCGCGCGCGCCCCAGCGTCGATAGCGTTTCGAGCCACAGCCCCTCAGACGAGGCCTCCAGCTTGGTCACGTAACAGCGCAGATACCATTCCATGCCGAGCGCAAAGAGCACGAAGATTGGCGCGAGGATGGCGCCGACGAGCCATGAATCCGGCTGCGGCCCATCGATGTAGTTGACCACCGCCAGGGCAGCAAAACCAAACGCACCGGCCCAGAACAGCACCTGGAGAAAGCGCACGCGTATCGAGCGTGTGTTATGGTAGAGCACAATCATCAGGTCGCCTCCGCATCAGGCTAGCGCACCGCCTTATTCTGCCACTTCGCGTATATCGCGCGCCAACGCTTCGCGGCGTTTGGCGCTCAGTTTGAACGGCGGCGGCAGATAGAGCACGCGCTGCATCAGCGCACGCGCACGCGGCGCTTTACGCTCCTCCGTTTCGATCGCACGCAGACTGGTAGCGCCGCGCGTGGCGTCATAGCCGCGCCGCACGAGCGCTTTGCTGGCCGCACCTGGATCATCCAAGAGGATCGGCGTCAGCCAATAATGGTGATCCGCATTGTCGGCGGCGATCGTCGCCATCGGCGTTGGCAAGCGCGCGAGCACGTCGCGGTTCGCTTCGACGCGCTCGGCGTCGCTTACAGGGCTCGTCAGCCGGCGATGGAGCAATTTGAGCAGGCGCTGCGGCGGGCGGCGGCGCAGGCGTACGAGCAACTCGCCTGGCGGGAAGCCACGCGCGGCCGCGCCGATCGCTTTCTCGGCGTCGCCCGTGATCGCCTGAACGAGGGCGTGTATGCCGCGATAGAGCAGCGGCGCTGTCGCGACCTTCAGGGCGCAATACTTCAACGCGCGCTGCACGAACCAGCCTTCCGACATCGGCTCATAGCTGGCTTCGATCGCGGCGCATTTGTTCGCGAGGGATGCGTCACGGAAGAGCGCGACCGCGCCGCCCAACGCTGTGCGGCGCTTGATTGGACCAAAGCTCAGCAAGCTCACGTCTGCTTCGGGGCTCGGCGGAAAGTCCGGCCGCCACGCTTGCGCGCAATCTTCAACGAGCAGCACGCCCTCCGGCTTCACACCGGCATAGGGCGCGAGTGAAAGCCGCGCGCCGAAGAGGCGCGCAATCAAGATGAGCCGCGTACGCGGCGAGAGCGCAGTATCGATCGCCTCCGCCGTCGGCGCCATGGTGCGGACATCGATATCAACCGGCACAAGGGTGACGCCATGCGCCTCCGCCACCGCCGCCATGGACTCAATGTTGACGGCGCTGAGCACAATCTCGTCGCCCGGCTTTGCCTCGATCGCTTGCAGGAGCGCGTCGAACGCGGTGCGCACGGAAAGGCACGGCAGCGCCGGGCGCCGAAAGAGCCCAGCAACCTTCGCGCGCCAATCGCCGCTCGCGGGCGCGAAAGCCGAGAAGAGATCGCCCCAGCCAATATCGAGCCGCAAGCGCGGCTGCAGCGTCAGACTCATTGATCGAGCGTCCCACTGCGCGCCAGGGCGCTGAACCAAGCATAGCTCGCCTTCGGCGTGCGCACGCCGGTGCTGCGATCCTGCGCCACCAAGCCGAACTTGGAGCGGTAGCCCTCGGCCCACTCCCAATTATCGACCAAGGTCCAATGGAAGTATCCGCCGATGTTCGAGCCCCCCTCCATCGCGCTCTTCACAGCTTCCAAGTGCCGGCGCACATAATCGATACGGAATTGATCATCGAGTTCGGCGGGGCCATCGCTGAACGGATCGGAGCAACCGTTTTCAGTAATGAGCACGCGCGGATTGCCGTACTGGTCGCGCACACGCGCGAGCGTCTCGTGCAAACCGCCAGGATCGACATGGCGATCGAACGCGTCGCGCTCCGTATCACGCGGCGGCGGCGCGGGCTCGATGAAGCTCGGCGCAGTCGGATTGAAGCGCGTATAGGACGGCGCGTAATAGTTCACGCCCAGGAAATCGATTGGCTGGCGGATCGCTGCGAGATCGCCTTCTTGCAGCACGCTTTCGACCATCCCCTGGGCGGCGCCCGGATATGAACCGCGGAAGAGCGGATCGAGGAAGGCGCCGTTCCAGACTTCATCGAAGCCGGCAGCCGCCTGCTGGTTCAGCCAACTCATCACCCCACCTTCAGGACGCGACGGCATCAGCGCCATCGTCGTGCCAATGGTGAGATCGCTACGCGCCGCCCGGAGTGCTTGGATGGCTAAGCCTTGCGCCAAGTTCTGGTGATGGATGACGGCGCCGAGTTGATCAGCATCCTGCAGGCCCGGCGCGTGTGTGCCGAGCACGTGACCGAGCACGGTATGCACCGCCGCTTCGTTTAGAATGACGATGTGCTTCAGCCGATCGCCCAAACGCCGCGCGACAACGTCGGCATATTCAGCAAACCGCGCTGTCGTGTCGCGAGACGTCCAGCCGCCACGCTCTTGCAGCGCCAACGGCAGGTCCCAGTGAAACAAAGTCGCGTAGGGCGTGACGCCGCGCGCGAGCAACGCATCGATCAAGTGCGAATAATAGTCGACGCCAGCATCGTTCACCGCCCCCGATCCACTCGGCACGATGCGCGGCCAAGCGATCGAGAAACGGTATGCATTCATGCCTGCATCGGCGATGAGTGCTACGTCCTCGGCATAGCGCCGATAGGAATCGTTTGCCGTGGTGGCGTCCGAGCCATCGTGGATTCGGTCGCGTGGAAAGACATCCCAGATCGAGGGCCCGCGGCCGTCCGCGTCGAGCGCGCCTTCCGTCTGAAACGATGAGGTGGCGACGCCCCAGAGGAAATCGGACGGAAACTGCCGCTCCCGCGGTGCGGGCATTTCCATGGCGCCCTCCTGCGCACAGCCCGCCAGCGCCGCTGCGCCCGCGCCCAACGCCAACTCTCGCCGCGTGATGCTCATGACTTCGCGTCCTCCCGCACGGCAACTTACGCGAGCGCCCGGAAAAGTCGCCTCTCCACAGAGCGGCGCGCGCCTGCTAAGGAGCCGCCGGTGCTGACTCTTTATTTCATTCTCGCGGCCGTTGGCGGCTATCTCCTGGGCTCGATCCCGTTCGGCCTTGTGCTCGTGCGGGCGGCGGGACTGGGCGACATACGCGAAATTGGCTCGGGCAATATCGGCGCGACGAACGTGCTGCGCACCGGCCGCAAGGATCTCGCGCTAGCGACGCTTCTGCTGGACGCCGGCAAGGCGGGTATCGCGCTGCTGCTCGCGCGCTGGGCGGCTGGGCTTGCAGGCTTGCCGGAAGAGACACAGCTGCAAATCGGGCTCGTGGCCGGCGGCTTTGCCTTTCTGGGTCATTGCTTGCCGGTGTGGCTGCAGTTCAAAGGCGGCAAGGGCGTTGCGACATTCTTCGGCGTGCTGTTTGCGGGCATCTGGCCGATTGGTTTCATCGCTGGCATCACCTGGCTCGCGGTCGCGACTATGTTCCGGTACTCGTCGCTCGCAGCGCTTTGCGCCGCGGCCATCGCGCCACTGGCAGCACTCGTTGCGCAGTTCAGCTGGCCCGAAGTTATCTTCACGCTCGTGCTCGCGGCGCTGATCTTCTGGCGTCACAGCGCCAATATCCAGCGCCTGGTCGCCGGCACAGAGCCGCGCATCGGCGACAAGAAAAAAGGCGAAGCCGACGCCGCAACGCCGGCGCCTGCGCCCGCGCCTACTCCCGAAGCATGACGCGCACGCTCTCGCGTCCCGAGCGGCTTGCCTGGGCGCGATTGGCGCGAACCCCGCGGATTGGTCCGCTCACCTTTCATCGTCTGATCGCGCGCTTCCGTACGCCGAGTGCAGCACTCGAAGCCCTGCCACGCATCTCTCAACTCACGCCGCCCTCTATCGATCGCGTCGAAGCGGAGCTTGATGGCGTCGAAGCGCTCGGCGCGCAGCTCGTCGCCTCCAGCGAACCGGACTATCCGCCGCTTTTGGCGCAACTCGATGCGCCCCCGCCGCTGATTGCTCTACGGGGCGACGCAAAGCTGCTGCACAAGCCGACAATCGCCATCGTCGGATCGCGTGAAGCGTCCGCAGGCGCGCTTCTCTTCGCAGAGCGTTTGGCTGCCGATCTGGGCGCGGCAGGCTTCACAATTGTGTCTGGACTGGCGCGCGGGCTCGACGGCGCCGTCCACAAAGGATCGCTCGCGACCGGCACGGCCGCGGTGCTCGCAGGCGGCCTCGATCATCCATACCCGCCACAGAATCTCCGGCTGCACGAAGCCATCTGCGCACGAGGCGTCGTGGTGAGCGAGGCGCCGCTTGGCACGATCGCCCGCGCGCGCGACTTCCCGCGCCGCAACTCGATCATCTCCGGCGTCTGCCGAGGCGTCGTCATCATCGAAGCTGCGTTGCGCTCGGGCTCTTTGATCACAGCACGCGCAGCAGCCGATCAAGGCCGCGATGTCATGGCAGTGCCAGGCTCGCCGCTCGATCCGCGCGCGCGCGGGTCAAACGCCCTGATCAAACAGGGCGCTACATGGATCGAAAGCGCTGAGGATGTGATGGCGGCCCTCGGCGACAACGCACCGCCCTTGCGCCCGCTATCAGCCGGCCCGCTCTTCGATAGCGATGACGCCGAGCCGCCGCCGCCGCCAGGTTTGCCGAAAAAGATCGCAGCACTGCTCTCGCCGACACCGATCCACGTGAACGATCTAGCGCGGCTGTGCGAAGCGCCGATGGGCGCAGTGGCGGCTGCGCTGACGGAGCTAGAACTCGAGGGACGCGCAGCGTCGCTGCCCGGCGGCTACGCAGCGCTAGGCCGGCACGCGTTCAGCGGAGATTAGATTTCGGCGGCCACGACGCGCTGAACTTGCGCCAATGCATCGGCTGCATTGTGTAACTCGAATCGGCGCGCCATCTCAGAAGGCTGACCGGCCATGTCATAGAGATACTTGGCGGCTTCACTTCGCGACACGTCATCATCGTCTCCGTCACCTACGTCGTTCATGCGCCTGCCGAGGTTCTGCAATCTTTCATTGCATACTACATCCTTTAGTTGCAGCGCCAACAGACTTTTCGCTTTCCCTAACTCTTTGTGAGTACGTAGAAAATTAGCTCCCAGGCGGCATAAGCAATCCGTCGCCGCAGCGGCCCTGCGTTGACAGGCCGATGTCGCACCCCCAGTTTCCGGCCCGCTCCGCCATAGGGCTAGCAGCACAGGTTACCGCCACACAATGAACGTCGTCGTCGTTGAGTCCCCGGCTAAGGCCAAGACAATCAACAAGTATTTGGGTTCGGACTATAAGGTCCTGGCCTCGTACGGCCACATCCGCGACCTGCCCCCGAAGGACGGGTCGGTGAAGCCGGACGACGATTTCGCCATGGCTTGGGAGATCGACGCGAAGTCCTCCAAGCACGTCAAAGCCATCGCCGACGCGATGAAGACGGCCGATCACCTTATCCTCGCCACCGACCCTGATCGCGAGGGCGAAGCGATTTCCTGGCACGTTCTGGAGGCGCTCAACCAGAAGAAGGCACTGAAGGGCAAGACCGTTAAGCGTGTCACCTTCAACGCGATCACCAAGCCCGCCGTGCAGGCCGCGATGGCCGCACCGCGCGACATCGATATGGAGCTGGTGGACGCGTATCTCGCGCGCCGGGCGCTCGATTATCTCGTCGGCTTCGGGCTTTCGCCGGTGCTGTGGCGGAAGCTCCCGGGCTCGCGTTCAGCCGGCCGCGTGCAATCGGTGGCGCTGCGCATCATCGTCGACCGCGAAGTCGAGATCGAAAAATTCAAGCCGCAAGAATATTGGAGCGTTGACGCGCAACTCGCGACGACGCGCGGCGACATCTTCCCAGCGCGGCTTTCTGCTTTCGAAGGCAAGAAGCTGAAGCGTCTCGACATCCCGAACGCCGCGATGGCGCACGCCGCGCGCGATGCGGTGAAGAAGGGCGGCTTTAAGGTCAGCGCCGTTGAGGCAAAGCCGACCAAGCGCAATCCGCCGCCGCCGTTCACGACCTCGACGCTGCAACAGGAAGCCGCACGGAAGCTGAGCTTCAATGCCTCGCGCACGATGCAAACCGCGCAACGCCTCTACGAAGCCGGCCACATCACCTACATGCGGACGGACGGCGTCAGCATGGATGAAGGCGCGATCAAGGAGCTGCGCACGGCTATCGGCGGCCAGTTCGGCAAAGAATACGTGCCATCCGAGCCGCGCAAGTACGTGTCTAAGATCAAGAACGCGCAGGAAGCGCACGAAGCGATCCGGCCGACCGATCCAACCAACACGCCGCAACAGCTGCACCTCGATGGCGATCAGGCAAAGCTCTACGATCTTGTCTGGAAGCGCGCTGTCGCGTCGCAAATGGAAGCCGCTTCGATCGAGCGCACCAGCATCGATTTCACCGAACCGACCGGCAAGGTTGAACTGCGCGCGACCGGCCAAGTCATCCTCTTTGACGGCTTTTTGAAGCTCTACCAGGAAGGCCGCGACGATGAAGAGGACGAAGAAAACCGCCGCCTGCCGCAACTGAAGCAAGGCGAAGCGGTCAACGTCCACGATTGCAAAGCCGATCAACACTTCACCGAACCGCCGCCGCGCTATTCGGAAGCGTCTCTGGTGAAGAAGCTCGAAGAGCTCGGCATCGGCCGGCCTTCGACTTACGCTGCGATCCTCGAGAAGCTGCGCGAACGCAATTACGTGAAGATGGACAAGAACCGCTTCATCCCGGATGACCGCGGGCGTCTGGTTATCGCGTTCCTTGAAAACTTCTTCGGCAAATATGTCGAATACGATTTCACCGCCGATCTTGAAGGCAAACTCGATGAAGTCAGCGCCGGCAATCTCGACTGGAAAGTGCTGATGCGCGACTTCTGGAAGGATTTTAACGGCGCGCTCGCTGAGACCAACGATCTCCGCATCACGCACGTGCTCGACACTTTGAACGAAGTGCTGGGCGATCATATCTTCCCGGCGAAAGAAGACGGCTCCGATCCGCGCACCTGCCCGCTCTGCGGCGTTGGTCAGCTTTCGCTGCGTTTGGGCAAGTTCGGCGCGTTCGTGGGCTGCTCGAACTATAATGGCGATCCGCCGTGCAAGTTCACGCGCCCGCTCGCGGGCGGCGATGACGCCGAACAAGCGATCCCCTCTGACGGCCTGCCGATCGGCGATGGCCCGAATGGGCCGATTCTACTGAAGAGCGGGCGTTTCGGCGCATATTTCGAAACCCCGAACCCCGACGATCCGGACAAGCCGAAGCGCGCGAGCGTGCCGAAGGGCCAGTCGCCGACAGACGTCACGCTCGAACACGCGATCAAATTGCTCTCGCTGCCGCGCGAAGTCGGCATGCATCCGAGCGAGAACGAGATGATCGTCGCCAATTTCGGCCGCTTCGGCCCCTACATCAAAATGGGCAATCTTTACGTCAACCTGCCCGGCGCCGACGACGTGTTCGAAATCCAAATGAACCGCGCCGTCGCGTTGATCGAAGAGAAGAAAGCCGGCGGCGGCAAAGGCCGCTTCGGTCGTGCTGCGCCCGCGCCGATCAAGGAGCTCGGCGAAAGCCCGGTCACCGGCAAGCCAGTGCGCGTGCTGAACGGCCGCTATGGGCCGTACATCACGGACGGCGAAACCAACGCCAACGTGCCGAAGGATAAGAAACCGGAAGACATCGAGGCGGATGAGGCGCTGTCGCTGCTCGCCGCGCGCGTCGAAGCCGGCGGCGGCAAGAAGAAAAAGAAAGCGCCGGTTGCGAAGAAGGCGGCGCCCGCGCCGAAGAAGGCAGCGGTGAAGCCGAAGGCCGCCGCGCCGACAAAGGCGGCGGCGAAGAAGGTCGCTGCGAAGAAAAAAGCGCCGACAAAGAAGGCGAGGACAAAAGGCTGATATGCGAGGCGAGGATCTCGAGAAGCTAAATCGGGCGATTGTCTACATTGGCATTGCTGTCGCTCTCGTGATCGCCGGCATCATTGCCTTCGCCGTTTCGTATTTTGTGGACTTCCTCCGCTTCTTGCTCAATGGACCGCAACCCTTCTCCCCTTGAGGGGAGAAGGTGGCCCGAAGGGCCGGATGAGGGGAACACCGCTCCTCAGAGTGAAAGACCGTTTGCCCTCACCCGCCGGAATGAATTCCGGGCGACCTCTCCCGCAGAGGCGGGAGTGGTGACACATTGAGTGCATGGACGAGCCACCCCCATTTGCCCCTTACAAATTTAGCTGGCGCCCCTGGATTCCCAGGTTGGTTGGCGGGTTGTTTATTGCCGTCACAGCCTGCTGGATTTTTGTCGGGTTCGGTATGCTACCGTTCTGGATGGTTTGGGCAGCTTGGCTTGTCTGGGCCGCCGTCCTGTATCTTCTGCATCGGCAGGATCGTTCGGATCACAAAGCTAAAATCGACCGGATCGCACACAGAGACTAGATGCCCAAACGCCCACCCTCCGTCCCCGAACCCCTAACCCGCGAGCGCGTGCTCGAGGCAATCCGCAAAGCCGGCGGCAAGGCGCAGAAGCGCGATATTGCGCATGAGCTGGGGATTGGGCCGGATCAGAAGAAAGAGTTGCGCGGAATCTTGCGTGAGCTGGAGGAGTCCGGCGCGCTCGGGCGCTCGGGGCGGAAGAGCTACGCTGATGCGCAAGCGCTGCCGGAATCCGGCGTCATGGATATCGTCGATCGCGATGGCGACGGCGAGTTGCTCGCGCGCATGCGCGGGACGGAGGGCTATTTCGGTCCGCTGGTGCGGTTGGCGCCCGGTGAAGCGCGGGCGATGCGCGGCGAAGCGGCGATCGGCGTCGGCGACCGCGTGTTGGCGAAGCTCGTGCGCGACGACGATGGCGAGTTCATCGCCCGCATCGTCAAACGCCTCGGCCAAAGCGCGCACCGCATCTTGGGCGTCTACCGCGCCAACAAAGATCCACGCGCCCGCTTCGGCGGCGGCCGTGTCGAACCGGCCGACAGGAAAGCGCGCCACGATCTCATCATCGAAGCCAACAATGTAGGCGACGCCGAAGACGGCGATCTCGTGTTCGCAGAACTGCGCATCTCGACACGCGACCGCGCGCATGGGCCGAAATTTGGCATCGTCAAAGAGGTTATAGGCAAGGAGAGCGATCCGCGCGCCGCCTCGATCCTCGCCATGCACACGCACGGCATTAGTGAAGGCTTCAGCCCGGACGAAGAAGCGCAAGCTAGCGCCGCCGAGAAGCCAACGCTCAAAGGCCGCACAGATCTCCGCAACATTCCGCTGATCACCATCGACCCTGAAGACGCGCGCGATCACGACGACGCCGTTTATGCCGAGCCGGATAGCGACGAGAAGAACAAGGGCGGCTGGCGCGTGTGGGTCGCGATTGCTGATGTGTCGGCCTACGTCACGCCGGGCTCCCCCTTGGATCGCGGCGCGTGGCGACGGTCGAACTCGACGTACTTTCCTGATCGCGTAGCGCCCATGCTACCGGAATCGCTCTCGGCCGATTTGTGCTCACTGCGCGAACATGAAGAGCGCGCGTGCTTGGCGGTTGAGATGATCTTCGACCGCGACGGGCGCAAGGTGCGCCATAAATTCGTGCGCGGTCTGATGCGCTCTGCAGCGAAGCTTTCGTACGAAATGGCGCAAGCGGCGATCGACGGCGAGCCGAACGAAAAGACGGGCCCTCTGTTGGAGCCGATCCTGAAGCCGCTTTGGGCGGCGTATGATTGCGTCTGGCGCGCACGCGAGAAGCGTCAACCGCTGGAGATCGATGCGCCGGAGCATCGGATCATTTTCAAGGACGGCAAAGTCGCCGGCGTAAAGCGGCGCGAACGCTTTGCGGCGCACAAGCTCATCGAAGAGTTCATGATCCAGGCCAATGTCTGCGCCGCGGAGACGCTGGAGCAGAAGCAGCGCCCGCAAATCTACCGCGTCCACGATCGCCCAAGCGACGCAAAGATCGCCGCCATCAGCGACTTTCTGCCGACAGTCGATATGTCATGGGCCAAGGGACAGAGCGTCACGCCGGCGCGCTTCAATCGCATCCTGCAATTGGCTGAGGCTTCGCCCAACAAAGAGATCATCAACGAGGTCGTTCTGCGGACGCAATCGCAAGCTATCTACTCGCCCGACAATATCGGTCACTTCGGCCTGAACCTGCGCGCCTATTCGCACTTCACCTCACCGATCCGCCGCTACGCCGACGTCACCATCCACCGCGCGCTCATTCGCGCGCTGAAGCTCGGCGATGATGGCGCCACCGACGCTCAAGAAGAGCGCTACACGGAAACCGCCGAGCACATCTCCGAGATGGAGCGCAAATCCATGGCGGCGGAGCGTGATGCGACTGCGCGTTATATCTCGTCATTTTTATCAGATCGCATCGGCAACACGTTCGAGGGCCGCGTCACCGGCGTCACGCGCTTTGGCCTGTTCGTGCGCCTTGCAGAGACACAAGCCGACGGCCTCATCCCGATCTCCACGCTCGGCAACGAGCGTTACGTGCATGACGAGGCGGCGCACGCTTTGGTTGGCGAGCACTCGGGCGAACGCTTTCCGCTCGGCATGCGCGTCGAAGTGCGCTTGGAGGAAGCAACACCTATCAGCGGCGGCTTGGTGTTTTCGCTGTTGAGCGACGCGGCCCCGCCGCTGCCCGGCTGGCGAAAATCGCGGCCAAGCAAGCAAGGCCATCGCCCAGGCGGCAGCGCGCGCGGCGGCGCCCGCGAGCGCGATACCAAGCGCGGCAAGAAGCGGCGCTGATGGACGTCTCGGCGCGCGGGTGGTAACCGGCGCCGGGGAGGACATCATGAATATCAAGCCAGTCTTTTTCGCCGCCGCGCTCACACTCGCCGCCTGCGGCCAGACCACGGCGCCAACAGCAGAGCCGACTGCAGAAGCGCCCGCATCTGATCCGCACGCGGCGCCCACGCCCAGCGACGATCCCGTCACCGCGGAATTTCTGATCGGCACATGGGGCGATAACGGCGATTGCAACTCCGCCGTCACGTTCAACGCCGATGGCACTCTCCGCATGCAAGATGGCGCACCTGGCACATGGACGCTTGAGGGCGATCGTCTGACGATGAGCGGCGCGAATGGCGCATTCGCGGTCAACATCGCTAAGGGCAACGACAATCAGCTTTTCGTCGGCCAACCCGATGGCGGCTTCGGTATTTCCCAGCGCTGCTAATCGCGGGGCTTGCCGGTCCCTAGGGCTTCTTGAACGGAGCGCCCTCCAGCAACGCCTCCGCTTCATCGATAACCGCCGGCGTCTCGGCTTGGAGGAACCGCCAGATCGCGCTGCGCAGACCGGGATGGGCGATCCAGTGGGCGCTATAGGTCTCGACCGGGATGTAGCCGCGCGCGAGCTTGTGCTCACCCTGGGCGCCTGCTTCCACACGCTCCAAACCCAGTTCGATTGCGAGATCGATGGCCTGGTAATAGCAGAGCTCAAAATGCAGGAACGGCACGTCCGCAATGCGCCCCCAATAGCGGCCGTAGAGCGCTGCGCCGCCGAGGAAATTGAGCGCTGATGCAAAGGGCGTCCCATCCGCTTCGGCGACGAACAGCACGCACCGATCGGCCATGCGTTCCGCAATAATCGTGAAGAAGTCTCGGTTGAGATAGGGCTGCCCCCATTTGCGGGAGCCCGTATCCATGTAGCAGCGGAAGAAGAAATCCCAATCGCGCTCGGTGATCTCCGCGCCGCGCAGACGCTTTATCGTGAGCCCTTCGCATGCGCGCTGACGTTCGCGGCGAATGGTCTTGCGCTTTTGCGACGAGAGCGCGCTCAGAAAATCGTCAAAGCTCGCATAGCTGTTGTTGAACCAATGATATTGGAGGCCGACGCGTGTCATGTAGTCGAGTGGCGTCAAGCGCTCGCACGCAGCGCGCTCGGCAAATGTCGCGTGAACGGAGGATGCTTCGGAGCGTTGCGCCAAGGCGATCGCCGCTTGCGCCAGCGCCCGCTCGACGCCTGCGTCACTGGCCAATATCCGGCGCCCGGGCACAGGGGTGAACGGCACGGCGCATTGGAGTTTCGGGTAATAGCTGCCGCCCGCGCGATAGAATGCATCGGCCCAGCCGTGGTCGAACACGTACTCGCCGTACGAGTGATCCTTCGCGTAGAGCGGCATGAAGCCGGCAACGGCGCCGCCCGCATCGTGCGCGACCAGATGCAGAGGTTGCCAGCCGGTTGCGGCCGACACGCACCCGCTCTCTTCCAGCGCTTGCAGGAAATCCCAGGAGATAAACGGATCGTACGGCGCAGTAGACGGATTGGCGTGCGCATCCCATGCGGCGCGGTCGATCTTGTTCAGATCGCCCGCAATCGTGACCGTAAAGGGATCCGACCCGTCCATGCGCTCTATCTAGGTCTTCGCCCCCGGCGAAACCAAGGCGCCGCTCACAACAGACCCAAGCTCTTGAAGCTGGCGACGCCATTTCGACCAATGACCAGATGGTCATGCACGCGAACGCTCACGGTTTCAGCAGCGGCGACAATTTCGCGCGTAATGGCGAGATCGGCCGCACTGGGCTTGGGATCGCCGGATGGGTGGTTGTGCACGAGAATGACCGACGCCGCGGAAAGCTCGAGCGCCCGGCGCGCGATCTCGCGTGGATAGACAGGCGCGTGATCGACAGTGCCCTCGTTCATCACCTCGTCGGCAACGAGTTGGTTCTTGGTATCGAGGAAGAGGACGCGGAATTGCTCGCGCGGCTCGTGCGCCAGCGCGACGCGGCAATAATTGACAAGCTGCGACCACGACGAAATCACAGTGCGCTGATGCAGAGGCGCGCGCATGGCGCGTTCGAGCATGGCTTGGATGATCTTCAGATCTTGCGCTACGGCAGGACCAACGCCCTTCACCTCGGCAATGCGCTCTACGGGCGCGGCCAGCACCGCCGAGAGATCGCCGAAGCGCGCGAGCAGCGCCTTCGCAAGCGGCTTGGTGTCCTGTCGTGGAATGGTGCGAAAGAGCATGAGCTCCAGCAGCTCGTAATCCGCCAGCGCGCCGGCGCCGGCTTCATCGAAGCGCGCGCGAAGGCGGGAGCGGTGATCGTGATAATGCGGCTTCTCGGGCTTCGCTTTTGGCTTTGCGCGCACTTCGATCGGCGGCAAGCCCTGAGGCTGGGCATCGAGATGAAACGGAAACAGTTCGCTATCTTCGACCGCGCGCGGCGGCGCTTGCGTGACGCTTTTCTTTGAGCGCCCCGCCATCGCCGCTTACACCTTGATCTGGTGAGGCTGGTGCAAGCCCTTTGGCGAGGCCGTGAATATCTCGACGCCAGTCTCGGTCACACCTACGGAGTGCTCGTATTGCGAAGAGAGCGACTTATCCTTCGACACCGCCGTCCAGCCATCGTTCAAAATCTTCACGGCCGGCGAACCGAGGTTCAGCATCGGCTCGATGGTGAAGATCATGCCGGGCTTCAGCACATCGCCCTGACCGGGCTTGCCGAAATGCAGAATGTTCGGCGCATCGTGGAAGACGCGGCCCAAGCCGTGCCCACAGAACTCGCGCACGACGCTGGTGCGCTCGCTTTCAGCGTAGGATTGGATGGCATGTCCGATATCGCCCGTGGTCGCGCCTGGCTTCACGACGGCGATGCCGCGCATCAACGCTTCATAGGTGATGTCCATCAGCCGCTCGGCTTTACGCGGGACTTCGCCGATCGAATACATGCGGCTGGTATCGCCGTGCCAACCATCGACGATGACGGTTACGTCGATATTGACGATGTCGCCGCTCTTTAGAACCTTGTCGCCCGGTATGCCGTGGCAAATGACGTGGTTCACGGACGTGCAGATCGTGTGGCGATAGCCGCGATAGAAAACGCAGGCCGGGATCGCGCCGTGATCGAACACGAACTGGCGCGCAAGATCATCGAGCCTACCCGTCGTCACGCCTTCGCGCGCCTCCGGCACAAGCATATCGAGACACTCGGCCGCGAGCCGGCCGGCCCTCGCCATCGCCGGAAACGCGACGCTCGGGTCGTGCAGCTTGATGCGGCCGTCGCGGACCGGGCTATCCATGAGATCAACTTGATTCATCGGCTCCGGCATAACATAGGCAGCCCGGCTGAACAGCCAAGCGGAGGCTAAATCCGGCCCGGAAGTCAGTGATTAAGCTGCCCGCGAGGCGCTCTTGCCCACCACGCGGTTACGGCCGGCCGCCTTGGCCTCGTATACCGCTTCGTCCGCCCGCTTGAGCAACGTCTCTACCGTGTCCTCGCCGTCGCCTGTGCAGGCGACGCCAATGGAGACGGTGACCTCAAGCTCGCTCTGCTGGCCCGCCACGATGAACGGCGAAGCGCAGACGGAGCGGCGTAGGCGCTCTGCCGCAAGGCAAGCGATGTCGCCGCTGGTGCGCGGCATGATGACGACGAATTCCTCGCCACCCATCCGGCAGGCAAAATCCGAAGGTCGTGTATTGGCGCCCAGCCGCACGGAGAAATCGCGCAGCACGCCGTCACCGACATCGTGACCGTACGTGTCGTTGAGGCGTTTGAAGTGATCGATGTCGATCGTCATGATCGACACTTGATCGCCGCCGCATTGCGCCCGCTGCACGAGCGGCGTCAGCTGGTTCATCAGGAAACGGCGATTGTAGAGGCCTGTGAGCTGATCGGTGATCGCTAACTCTAGACTATGATCGAGCCGTGCGCGCAGCGCATCCATATAGCGCTTGCGGCGCATGAGCGTGCGGGCTCTCGCCACGAGCTCTTCTTCGTCAATCGGTCGGCTAATCACGTCATGGGCGCCAAGTTCAAGCGCGCGTACGATACGTTTGCGATCATCGGGTTCGACGACCGCGAGGATGGGCAAATGCCGCGTAGCCTCGCCCGAGCGCATGCGGGCGATGACACGGAAACCGTCGAACGCACGAGCGGTTACGGAAACTACGCAGAGATCCGGCGGTCCAGCGGCTTCATCAACGCCCATCACAGCGACCCGATGCTCGACACCAAGCGCTGCCTTGATCGACTTGATCTGCGTGGCGTTGTCTTCAACAACCAGCACATTGCCGGCAACCAGCTTGTGTTGCTCCAGAGGGTCGCGCGCTTCTTCATCAATGACGCCAAGGCGTTTGCCGTTGGCTTCGCGCGCGCGGAGTTCGTCGATGACGACTTTGAGCCCCAGCAGGCTTTTGACCCGCGCCATCAGTTGAACGTCGTCGATCGGCTTTGGCAGAAATTCTTCGGCGCCGGCTTGCAGGCCGCGCAGCTTGTTATCGCGATCGTCCAGCGTCGTGAGGATCACGACGGGGATGTGTCGCGTCTCCGGCATCGCCTTCAGGCGCCGGCAAGCTTCATAGCCGTCTATGCCGCCCGGCATCATGACGTCCATCAAGATGAGATCGGGCTTCTCGCGCTTGGCGAGCTGCACGGCCTCTTCGCCGCGCTGGGCCGTCAATACATCGTAGTAATCCGCGCCCAGCTTTGCTTCGAGCAAGCGGCGGTTGGCTTCAAGATCGTCGACAACGAGGATGCGCGCGCTCAAGCGTGCTCCCTCCTTATCCGATAAACTTGCGGATGGTTTCCAGGAACGTGGTCACCGAGATGGGCTTCGAGAGATAAGCATCGCAGCCCGCGGCCATGATCTTCTGCTCGTCGCCGCGCATCGCAAACGCGGTAACCGCGACGACCGGTATCGACTTCAGAACCGGATCTTTCTTCAAGCGGTCGGTGATCTCCAGGCCAGAGATTTCCGGCAGCTGGATGTCCATGACGATGAGGTCGGGCTTGTGTTCGCGGGCCAGCGGCAGCGCCTGGCGGCCGTCGCGGGTCTTGACCGTGCGGTAGCCAAAGGCTTCCAACAGATCGTTGAACAGCCTCATATTGAGTTCGCTGTCTTCGACGATGAGAACGGTCTTGGCCATCACCCGCTTCGCTTCCGCAACAACCCACAATGTTCTTGGCGCTTCTGCGCTCATTGCGCGCCTTATAACGCAGGGCCATTAACAACCCATCGCAATAGCGCCAGTTTTACGCTTCTCGTTAAGAACAGATTAAGGATTGATCGATGCGACTTGGCATTGATTTCGGCGGCACCAAGATCGAAGGCGCTCTACTTGATTCAACGGGAGAAATCCTGAACCGGCAGCGCGTGCCCAATCCTGGGGACTATCAGAGCGCAGTGCGGGCGATCATCGATCTGGTCGCCCAAATCGAAGCCGATTCGGGGCAACGCATTAGCGTCATCGGCCTCGCCATCCCCGGCTCGCTCTCGCCGAAAACCGGGCTCGTGCGCAACGCCAACTCGGTATGGCTCAATGGCATGCCGTTCGAGCAAGATTTGGAAGCGGCGCTGAAGCGACCAGTTCGGGTCGAAAACGATGCAAACTGCTTTGCATTGTCCGAAGCTGTCGATGGCGCGGCGGCGCATGGGCGCGTCGTGTTTGGCGTGATCCTTGGCACGGGCTGCGGTGGCGGCGTTGTCGTGGAGCGCAAGATCATCCGCGGCGCCAACGGGATTGGTGGCGAATGGGGCCACACGCCGCTGCCATGGCCCCGCGCGGATGAAACGCCGGTTCGCGATTGGTGCGGACGCTGGGGCTGCCTCGAACAATGGCTCTCCGGCACCGGCTTTAAACGCGCGTTTGGTATGAGTGCGCGCAAGGCGGATGAGAAGGCGCAAGCGGGCGACGCGCACGCGCGCTATGTGCTTGATGTGTACGCCGATCGCGTCGCGCGTTCGCTTGCGGTTGTGATCGATATCCTCGATCCGGACGTGATCGTGTTCGGCGGCGGCGTGTCGAACGTAAAGAGCTTGTATCCGAGCGTGCACGGGAAGCTGCTGGCGCACATCTTCTCCGACGTGCTGGAAACGGAACTAGTTCAGAACAAGCACGGCGATAGCTCCGGCGTGCGCGGTGCGGCGTGGCTCTTTAGTCCGGATGAGGCTGCGTGATCCTCTGCCGCGCTTGCGCCCAGGAAACGCCAACGCCCCGCTGCGCCCATTGCGGCGAGGAGCAGCCGGTTGAGCATAGCGAACTCACCACGCTCTCCATCGCTCACCTCGATTGCGACGCCTTCTACGCTTCGATTGAAAAGCGCGACGATCCCAGCTTGCAGCCACACCCCGTCATCGTCGGCGGCGGCAAGCGCGGTGTGGTGTCCACATGCTGCTATGTCGCCCGCGCTTATGGGGTGCGTAGCGCCATGCCGATGTTCAAGGCGCTGAAGCTCTGCCCGCAGGCGAAAGTCGTGCATGGCGACATGCGCAAGTATGTCGAGGAAGGCCGCATCATCCGGCGGATGATGGAGGATTTGACGCCGCAAGTGCAGCCGCTGTCCATCGATGAAGCCTTCATGGACTTAACCGGCACTGAAGCGCTGCATGGCGGTCTGCCGGCGCAATCACTGATCAAGTTGCAAAACAAGATTTGGGAAGAGCGCCGCCTCACCGTCTCGATCGGCCTCTCGTTCAACAAGTTCCTTGCCAAGACTGCGAGCGATCTCGACAAGCCGCGCGGCTTCTCGGTCATTGGCCGTGGCGAGGCCCTCGAGTTTCTCGAAAGTCGCTCCGTCTCGACCCTCCCTGGCGTCGGGCCCGCGGGCGCGACAGCGCTTGAGCGCAACGGGCTTCGCAAAATCGGCGACATTCGCACCGTCGGCCCACAACGCATGCGTGCGCTCTACGGCGATTGGGGCGCGCATCTTTTCGCGCTCTCGATGGCCGATGATCCGCGCAAGGTCGATCCGCACGGCGAACGCAAAAGCATCTCGGCGGAGACGACGTTCTTCGAGGACGTTTCAGAGATCGAAGCGCTCGAGGACATCCTCTGGCCGCTCTGCGAAAAGGTCGCCACGCGCTGCCGCGCCAGCGAGACAGCGGGACTGACGCTCACGCTCAAGCTCAAGGACACGAGGTTCAAGATCATCACGCGGCGGCGGCAACTGCCGGAGCCGACGCTGCTGGCGGCGCGCATCTTCCAGCACGCCCGCGAACTGCTGGCCGGCGATGCCGACGGCAAAACCAAGTACCGCCTGATCGGCGTCGGCCTCTCTAATTTCAGCGACGCGGCGGCCGCCGATAAGGGCGATATGCTCGATACGGCGACGCCAAAGCGCGCCGCGGCGGAAGCGGCTATCGCGAAGGCGCGGGATAAGTTTGGGAAGGACGCGGTGCAGACTGGGCGCGCGCTAAAGGCTGAGTGGGAGGACGAGGAGTAGCCCTCCCCGGATTGCTCGCTCTGCTCGCACCCGGGGATGGGTGGAGTGATGACGACTGAGATTTGTCCCGCTATTAGAGGCGCAACACATCAGGGGAGATCACGGCCATGGCACGCATCGAAGCCCGCTTGCAGGAACTGGGCATCACGTTGCCGACGCCGCCGGCGCCGGTGGCCTCCTATGTGCCGTTCGTGATCGTCGGCAATGTCGTCCACGTATCGGGGCAAGTCTCGGTCGACGCCTCCGGCGGCATCAAAGGCAAGCTCGGCGATGCGATCGAAGTTGAAGAAGGCCAAGCGGCTGCACGCCTGTGCGCGCTCAACCTCCTCGCGCAAGTCAAAGCTGCGTGCGGTGGCGATCTTGATCGCGTGAAACGCGTGGTGAAGCTGAACGGCTTTGTGAACGTGACGCCAGAGTTCAGCCCGATCCCGCAAGTCATGAACGGCTGCTCGGACCTGATGGTCCAAGTCTTCGGCGACGCCGGCAAGCACGCCCGCTCCGCCGTGGGCATGGCGAACCTGCCGATGGATTTCGCCGTCGAGGTGGATGGGCTCTTCGAGATTGCCTGAGACGCGAACTGAAGCGCAGCTTTCGTGACGGCAGCGCGGGCTCAGGTCACATCCGCGTTTGACCGCCGCGCGTCGGGCCGTCACAACACGACGTGACCACAGGCGGGGGAACGATGAGCGACGCGACTTCAGCGCCAGGCGGCTTTCAGGGTTACGGCACAAAGCCCTACCGCGCCTACATCCTCGGCGTCCTCGTCGTCATATACACGTTCAACTTCATCGACCGCCTGCTGATCTCGATCGTGCAGGAAGACATAATCAGAGAGTTCGGCGTCTCGAACTTTATGGTCGGGCTGCTGGGCGGGCCGGTCTTCGCCATCCTCTACACGACGCTGGGCATCCCGATCGCGCGTTTGGCGGAACGCGCCAACCGCATCACCATCGTATCCATCGGCGCTTTCCTTTGGAGCCTGATGACGGCGGCATGCGGGTTCGCCGGCAATTTCTTCCAGCTGGCGCTGTGCCGGCTCGGCGTCGGCATTGGCGAAGCGGCGTGCGTGCCGCCGTCGCAATCGGCGATCGCCGATTATTTCCCCGCCGACCGCCGCGCCACGGCGCTAGCAATCTTCTCGCTCGGCATTCCGCTTGGCAGCGCCATGGCCTATCTCGGCGGCGGCTGGCTGGTGGCGAACTTCGATTGGCGCACGGCGTTCATCTTGCTCGGCGCCCCCGGCATTTTGGCTGCGATCCTGCTCAAGCTCACGGTCAAAGAGCCTCCGCGTTCAGGCGGGCTGGCCAAGCCGCCGAGCTTCAGCGAGACGCTGAAGACGCTCTCGAAGAAAGCATCCTTCTGGCACATCGCCTTTGGCGGCGCGCTGATCAGCTTTGTCGGCTACGGCAGTTCGCAGTTTCTGGTGTCGCACTTGGTGCGCAATTACGATCTGGGCGCGACGCCGGCGCTCGAAATCGCACACGCCTCTTATGCGATGGGCGCGGTCGCTGGCCTCTCCACCGCGCTCGGCACATTCATGGGCGGCCATTTGGCTGACCGGCTGGCACCCAAGCATGCGCGTGTGAATTCATGGCTGCCGGCGCTCGGCGTAGGCATCGCCATTCCGCTCTACATTCTCTCGTTCATGCAGACCGAATTCATGTGGGCGTTTGTGTTCCTGATGCTCGCGCCAATTTTCCACTATCTCTATCTCGGCTCCATGTACGCAGTGACGATGAGCGTGTCGGCGCCGCTGCAACGCGCGACTGCAGTCGCCATTCTGATCCTGATCGTGAACCTGATCGGCTATGGCCTCGGACCGCCCTTCGTCGGCGCCGCCAACGACTTCTTCGCTCAACAAATTCTCTCTGACACCAGCACGCTGACCTTGGCGCAATGTGATCCGCGCAGCGTGTCGCCGGAGAATGCCGCGACCTGCGCCAGCGCCCAGGGCTTGGGCCTGAAATACGCGCTGGGTACTACGATCTTCTTCCTCGGCTGGGCAGCGCTGCATTTCCTGCTGGCAGGCCGGACACTGGTGAAGGATCGCGTGAGTTGACGAACGACATGGCCGGTCGCATCAACCGCCCATGATTCCGCGCTACGCACGCCCCGACATGGTGGCCATTTGGGAGCCTGAGAGCCGCTATGGCATCTGGCTTGAGATCGAGACGCTTGCCATGGAGGCGATGGCGGAACTCGGGACGATCCCAAAGAGCGCCGCCGACGAGTATCGCGCGAAGGGCAAATTCGACGTCGCCCGTATCGATGAGATCGAGCGCGAAGTGAAGCATGACGTGATCGCGTTCCTGACAAGCGTCGCAGAACATGTCGGCCCGGAGTCGCGTTTTGCGCACCAGGGCATGACGTCGAGCGATGTGCTGGATACGTGCCTCGCTGTGCAACTCGCGCGCGCGAGCGATCTGCTCATTGTCGGCTGCGAGCGTGTCATGGCGGCGCTGAAGACCCGCGCCATCGAACACAAGATGACGCCGACCATCGGCCGCTCGCATGGCATTCACGCGGAGCCTACGACATTCGGCCTGAAGCTCGCCGGCCACTACGCCGAGTTCGCGCGCAATCTCGAACGCTTGAAGGCGGCGAAGGCCGAGATCGCGACGTGCGCGATTTCCGGCGCTGTCGGCACGTTCGCGCAGATCGATCCGCGCGTTGAGGCCTACGTCGCCGAAAAGCTCGGCCTCGCCATTGAGCCGGTCTCAACGCAAGTCATCCCGCGCGATCGGCACGCTGCGTTCTTCGCGGCGTTGGGCGTTGTTGCTGCTGGCATCGAGCGTCTCGCTACCGAAGTGCGCCATCTGCAACGCACCGAAGTTCTGGAAGCCGAAGAGTTCTTCGAGCCTGGTCAAAAGGGCTCGTCGGCTATGCCGCATAAGCGCAATCCGGTGCTGACCGAGAATCTCTGCGGCCTGGCGCGTCTCGTGCGCAGCGCCGTCACGCCCGCGATGGAGAATGTGGCGCTTTGGCATGAGCGCGATATTTCGCACTCCTCAGTCGAGCGCGGCATCGGGCCGGACGCGACTATCCATCTCGATTTTGCGCTGCATCGCATGGCAATGGTGATCGAGAAGCTCGTCGTTTATCCCGACAACATGGCGCGCAATCTGGCGCTGCTGGGCGGCCTGCACAATTCGCAGCGCGTGATGCTGGCGCTGACGCAAGCGGGCGTCTCCCGCGAAGATGCGTACCGGCTGGTACAGCGCAACGCGATGGCTGTTTGGCAATCGCCACCGCCGCGTGCGGAAACGGCTCTGATTGATCGCTTACGAGCTGACGCCGAGGTTACCGCCAAGCTCGACGCGAAAACGCTACAGAGCTGCTTCGATGATGCGCATCACTTCGCACGCGTCGACGCCATTTTTAAGCGCGTGTTCGGCTAGGTCTCGCGCGCGGCGTCGACACGCGCCGAGACCAGTGCGGCCTGCTGCTGCATCTGCACGTGCGCGCGTTCGACGCGCTGCCGTTGGCGGGCCAGCCGTTCGGGCCGTGTGTTCGCCATTTGGCTCAGCCGCTCCGTTTCCATCACCACACGCGCTGCAGCGCGCTGAAGTGCTACGACTTCCGTGCATGCTATTCGCGCGGCGCGACGCATGCCGCGCACTTCCGGCCAACTTGCGAAGGCCAACTGCTGAAGCGCCGCACGCGCCGTGCCATGGAAGTCCGAGGCTTCAACGAAGCCCGCGCTAAACGCCACGAGCACGCTCGCATCCACACTGTTCGATTGCTCGGTCGCCGGCCATGCGACGCCATTGGCGTTCATCGCCGCGCCGAAGGCGCGCACGGCGCCGCGGAGTTCCGCGCGACCGCGTGGCGTGCACACGTCGCCGCCCATGCCGGCGGCGAAGCGTTCGAGCACCTCGCTCGCGCGTGTGGCCGGCATCAGCGCCGGCGCCGGACCACACGCGCTCACGGCCGCCAATAGGGTGAGCACCAACGCGCGCAACATTGCTGTTCCCGCCTTAAACCCGACGGGAGCATGGCCTCATCTCGTAGACGAAACGTTCAGAAACGCTGTGAACCGGCGTTAGCCAGCAATGACTTAGCCGTTCTTCACCGAGAGGCGCGCCTCAGCCAACGCTTCGTCCATTTTTGCCCGGATTTGGTGGTCCGAGAGCTGGACAGCGTGGAGGTCGAGGTCCGCGCGGATTTTGCGGAAGAGATCCTCCGTCCCGGCCTCTTCCAAGTCGGCGACGACGACTGACTTGGCGTAGGCGTCGGCCTCTTCGCCCGAGAGACCCATCAATCCGGCCGCCCAGAGGCCCACGAACTTGGCCCGGCGCGCTTGCGCCTTGAACTCAAGCTCTTGATCTAATTGAAATTTTGCTTCCTGGCCGGCTTTGCGATCGTCGAATTGGCTCATGGCCTTTTGATCTCCTCAAGGGTCTTCGATTGAATAGGAGCCAAGAGCTTTTGGTTCAACCGCAGCTGGATGCGCCAATTGTGGCGCCCCCTCTTCTCCCCTAAGTTCTTAATGAGGCGTAGCGGCGATTCCGTGTCGCCGTTAAGCCTTTTGGCGCGGTTTTGAGCCCCGCGTCCGCCCTCAAGGAGGGAGCACCGATGACGTCCCGTCGCAAGAAGATCTACGAAGGCAAGGCCAAGATCCTGTACGAAGGCCCAGAGCCCGGCACGCTGATCCAATATTTCAAGGACGACGCCACTGCGTTCAACGCGCAGAAGAAGGCGATCCTCGAAGGCAAGGGTGTCATCAACAACCAGATCTCCGGGTTCATCATGCAGAACCTGAACGCGATCGGTGTACCCACGCATTACATCAAGACGATGAACATGCGCGAACAGCTGGTTCGCGAAGTCGAGATCATCCCGCTCGAAGTGGTGTGCCGCAACGTGGCGGCCGGCTCGCTCTCGACGCGGCTCGGCATCGAAGAAGGCACGCCGCTGCCGCGCTCGATCATCGAGTTCTATTACAAGAAAGATGAACTAAACGACCCGATGGTGGCTGAAGAGCACATCACCGCGTTCAACTGGGCCTCGACGCAAGAGATCGACGACCTGATGGCGCTGACGCTGCGCATCAACGACTATCTCTTCGGCATGTTCGGCGCCGTCGGCATCAAGCTGGTGGATTTCAAGATCGAGTTCGGACGGCTGTATGAAGGCGACATGGTCCGCACCGTCGTCGCCGACGAGATCAGCCCGGATAGCTGCCGCCTGTGGGATGTGCAGACGAACGAGAAACTCGACAAAGACCGCTTCCGCCGCGATCTCGGCAACGTCACGGAAGCTTATGTCGAAGTCGCGCGCCGTCTTGGCATCGTTAAGCAGAACGTCGCCGGTGGCGGCGAGAGCGTGCACTAAGTCGATCCTCGGGGGACACTGGAATGAAAGCGATCGTCACCGTCGGCCTTAAGCCTGGCGTTCTCGATGTTCAGGGCAAGGCCGTCGCTGGCGCGCTGAAGGATTTGGGCTTCGGCGGTGTGACCGACGCCCGTGTCGGCAAGCGCATCGAAATCCAGCTCGACGGCAATCTCGATCCCGCGACCGCGGAAGCGCAGGTTAAAGAGATGTGCGAGAAGCTCTTGGCCAACACCGTGATCGAAAGCTACCGCGTCGAAATCGCGAGCTGAGGCTTGCCTGTGGCGCGCGGCGCCGCTTTCCTGATCGCATGACGCATTGGTTCAAACAGAAGCGCTACGGCTACGGCGCTGTGCCATCGACGTGGCAGGGCTGGGCCGTGACGGGGATTTATCTCGTCACCCTTTTGGCGCTGACCGCTTGGCTGACTGAAGGCGCGCTGCAAGAGCAATCGCGCCATCTCCCATTCATGGCCATGGTGACCGTGCTAACGATCTTCCTCGTCGCTGTCGTCACGGTGAAGACCGAGGGCGGATTGCGTTGGCGCTGGGGCGACGACGACAAGCGTTAGACATCGCTCCCGTCGTCACCACCATCGTCCCAGCCGTGGTGCGGGCCGGGCAGCATCGGGCCGCCATTACCGGGTAAACGCCCACCGCGGTCTCGCGGCCCGATGAGTGAAAGAATGACGATCAGCGCCAGGACGCCGAGGCTGATCGCAAGAGCGACAATCTCTGTTGCCATCGCTCTTTATTTGGGGAGCCGCTGACGCGGGCGTGAGGCGCCTTCTGCATTAAAAGCGCCTCACGCTGTCGCGCGTTACATTATTCCGAAGCGGCGGCGCTCGAGAGCGGACGCTCCATGAGCTCGGCAATCGACAGACCAACTTCGTTGTGGCCGCCAAAGGCTGTGCCGGTCTGGATTGCGGCGACGCGCTCGCCGTAGGCCGTGTAGGCGTCGGCAGGCAAAGCTACGTAACCAACTTGCGGCGCCAGCGTGGCGGCATTCTGGATGAAGTAATCGACGAAACGGCGAACCTGCGGGCGGCGCAGCGCCTCTGCGTTCACGTAAATGAACATCGGGCGCGCCAGCGGATAATCGCCCGACGCGATCGTTTCTGCCGAGGGGACGACACCGTTGATCGACAGCGCCTTCACGCGCTCGCGGTTCTGCTCGTAGTACGCAAATCCGAAATAGCCGAGAGCATTGGCGTTCGAGGACACGCCTTGAACGATGACGTTATCATCCTCGCTCGGCGTGAAATCGGTGCGCGACGCGCCACCGTCGCCGCTCACGGCTTCATTGAAATAGTCGAACGTGCCCGAAGCAGTGCCGGGGCCGAAGAGTTGGAAAGCCTGGTTCGGCCAGGATGGTGAAACCTGATTCCACCGTGAGATCGTGGCTTGCGCACTCGGTTGCCAGATCGTCCGCAGCTGCTCCATCGTGATGTTGGTCAGCGGGTTCGACGGGTGGACAACGACGCTGATGCCGTCGAACGCGATCGGGATTTCAACATACTCGATGCCAGCCGCAGCGCAGGCAGCAATCTCACCGGCCGAGATCGGACGCGAGGCGTTGGAGATTTGCGTTTCGCCACGGCAGAACTTGCCGAACCCGCCGCCCGTGCCGCTTTCGCCAACCGTCACGCGCGCGCCGCCGGTTGCTGCGCGTGTGAAGCCTTCCGCCGCGGCCTCAGCCAACGGGAAAACAGTGGACGAGCCATCGATCGAAATTTGCTCGCCTGACGAACCAGAGGCCGGCGCCTGCTGGCCATCGCCGCCGCATGCGGCAAGCGCAAGAATTGCAGCAGCCGCTGCAACGGTGCGCAGTTCAAACTTCAACATCATCTTCTTCCTCTGGTTGTCTGAGCATCGATTCCTTAGCGCCGTGCATCTGACACGTGCGTGTGACGCTTTCGTCTCAATCGCCGCCGCCCCCGCCGCCATCGCCGCCCCCGCCATCGCCGTCGCTGCCGCCGCCATCATCATTTTGGCGGCTCGAACCGCTTGAGTGGGCGTACGCCACGCCGGTGTCACCGCCTGCCTCGCGGCGGCGTTGCTCCGCTTGATGGCGTTCCAGGACACGGCGGTTTACCCGGTAGAACACCCCGATGAGGACCAGAGTGACGCCGATTGTCGCAAGTGCAGCGATGATGAGCCATTGAGCCATGCGGCTCTCCTAGCGGCGCAAGCCGATAAAGTCGCGGTTTTGTTTGGTCTGGTCACGGTTTCCGGCCTTGGCCTGAATCGCGGCAGGCTTTATCTACGGGCCATGAAATCCGCAGTAATCGTGTTCCCCGGGTCCAATTGCGACCGCGACGCAGCGCGCGCGCTCCACCGCATCACCGGGACGCCGGCCCACATGGTCTGGCACAAGGAAACGGCGCTGCCTGAGGGCGTCGACTTGGTCGTGCTGCCGGGAGGCTTCTCTTACGGCGATTATCTCCGCTCCGGCGCGATGGCGGCGAAGAGCCCGATTGTCCGAGATGTTATTGCGCACGCGGAACGCGGCGGCCTGGTGCTCGGCATTTGCAACGGCTTTCAGGTGCTAACCGAGACACGCCTCCTGCCCGGCGCGCTGGCGCGCAATGCGGGTTTGAAGTTCTCGTGCAAGGAAGTGCCGCTGGCGATCGCTAATGCGAACACGGCGTTTACGCGCGCTTATCGCGAAGAACGTGAAACTGAGATTCCGATCGCCCACGGCGATGGGCGCTTCGTGGCCGACGAAGAGACGCTCAACCGCGTCGAAGGCGAAGGCCAAGTCATCTTCCGCTATCTCGCCAACCCGAATGGCTCGGCGCGCGACATCGCCGGCGTCATGAATGCGCGCGGCAATGTCATGGGCATGATGCCCCACCCGGAGCGCGCGTCGGATCCTGAGTTGGGCCGCACCGGCGGTACGGCGGTTTTCCAAAGCCTGCTGGAAGCGGCATGAGCAAGAAACCCGCTCAAGGGCCGGCGTCGGATTTCGACGCCGAAGTCGATGGCGCGCGCAAGCGGCTTGAAGCGGCGTTGTCCGAGGACACCGGCTTCGATGACCTCGCAGCGCTACAAGCGCTTTTTCCGGTGCTTGAGGAGAAGATTCGCTCTCGCCGCCTTGCGTTCACGCTCGGCGATGAAGACGACGATGAAACGCAGATCATCATCGTCCACGTTCCTACCGACGAAGAACTCGGCTTCATTTTCGCCGAGGACGGCGAGTACGTCTTCGAGAGCAATCTCGAAGCCTATTTCGACGATTTCGTCGATGACGATGCTGGGCGTTTTGTCGAGCGCTTGTACGAGACGCTGCGCGCCGACCTGCCGAAGTACGAGGTCGAGAACAAGGGCTGATCTGGGGGAGCGGCGCGGTGGACCATGACGATCAGCGCCTCACGGGCGCTTCACACTTGTCTGAAGACACGACCGGATTTGGCGTCGTCGAACTGCGTACAGCGCGCGATCTGATGATCCGGCCGCAAGCCGCGCTCGACGAGTATATGCGCGGAGGCGCCACCGCGGCGGGCCGATATGCAAGGCCTCTGCGCTATTACGTGGCGCTCTGCGGGCTGATGACGCTCATCCTTCTGGTCAAGGGGGGCACGACGATGGTGGGGCAGCTTCCTGCGGAGGCGCTGCAACCGATCGCCGATCAGGCCGGAAAAAGCCTCGATGCCTTCATCGCCGACGCCGACAATTGGTTCTCACTCGCGCTCATTCCTGTCACCTGCCTCTTCTACGCCATGGTCGCCGTGCCGCTGCTTCGCTGGTGGGACCCCGAAGACCTCGGCTGGCGGCGCGGCTTTCGAGCCACTTTCGTTTATTTGAGCGCGTGGACGATCCCAATTTTGCCGTTCACCTGATGGGCTAATGAGCCGACCGCCGCTGGCGGCGCTGTCGCGCTTTTGATGTTTGCACTCGCAGTGGTGACGTTCCTGCGGATGGGTCGCGGGCGCTGGTTCCGCGCATGGCCGATGGGGCTGCTCAAAGGCGTCACCTTGACGGCGCTGCTTTTTGTTTTTTCGGTACTCGCCTTCGCGCCGCTGATGGCCATTGCTTTCGCGGGCGCGATTTACATCGACTAGCGACGTAAAGAAAAACGGCCCCCGCTTGTGGCGGGGGCCGTGAGACTTTTGAGTTCCAGGCAGATTATTCGATGTGCATCGCGTCGGCCCGGGCGCGGACGTTGGCATCATCTTCACGGAGCGCTTCGAGCGCTTGGCGGGCGCGCGGATCGGAGAGAACCGCATTGATGCGCGCCAGCGTCTCGACGCTCTCGGCTGAAGCGCCGAAGAGGCGGCCGAAGGCTGCGAACGGATTATCTTGCGCCGGGTAGTAGCGCAGATTCACACGCTCATCTTCGCCGATACCAGCCAGTGCACGGGCACGGCCCACCGCGACTTGGAAGCCACCGAGATGATCGACGAGCCCGCGTTCCAGCGCTTGCTGGCCGGTCCAAACGCGGCCTTGGGCGACAGCGCGGACTTGCTCGGGCGTCATCTCACGGCCCTCCGCGACGAGGGCGATGAACTGCGCGTAGGCGCGGTCGATGAAGCCGGCGAACGCAGCACGCTCTTCCGGTGTGAACGGGCGCTCACTAGTGAAGCTGTTGATCAGCGGCGAGCCCATCGAGATCGTCTCGGTATTGGTCGAGAGGTAATAATCGATGGCCGGGCCGATGATCAGCTTGCCGCCAACGACCCCGATCGAACCGGTGATAGTCGATGGCGATGCGACGATCTCGTTGGCGTGGGCGGAGACGTAGTAGCCGCCGGAGGCCGCGACGTCGCCCATGGAGACCACGACGATCTTGCCGCGTTCGCGCGCGGTGCGCAGTGCGGCAAGGATCTGATCCGACGCCACAACCGAGCCGCCAGGACTTGAGACGCGGAAGACGATGGCTGCAACGTCATCGTTCTCGCTCGCCTCAAGCAGCGCTTCAGCGATGCGGTCACTGTTGAAGACGCTGTCGTCGGCGAACACGCCGCCGCCCTCGTCCGGGCCGGAGATGATGGCGCCCTCGCCCTGCACGACAGCGATGGTTCGGCCACCGCGCTGCAAGGGCGCGCGATAATGAGCGAATTCGACAAGCTCGGCTTCTTCGCCAAGTTCAAGCGCACGGCGCGCTGCGTCTTCGGGACGGCCGAGCGTATCGACCAGCTGGCGCGTGACGCCTTCTTGCGCGGTGAACGGCGTCGCTTCGATGGCTGCGCGCGCCTGATCGACGGTGATGCCGCGATCGGCGGCGATGTTGGCCAGCATGTTATCGTAGATGCCGCCCATCAGACTCATCACCGACTCGCGGTGCGCCGGCGTGAAATCACGCTCGGTCAGGTTCGCGGCGGCGGTCTTGTAGTCTTCGCGTGTCTCGAACTGCGCCTGCATGCGATAGCGCTGCAAGGTGCCGGCGAAGAACGTGACTTCAGCCGAGAGGCCCATCGGCATGACTTCCGATGTTTCCTGCAGCCACACTTCGTCGCTATCGGCGATGGCCATGTAGCCCGGCATGCCCATGCGGATGCCGTCATTCTGAAGGTGCGCGACAACGAATTTGCCGGACGTGCGGAAGCTCGCGAGGGCCGCACGCAATTCCTCAGCTTGCGCCGCCGGCATGCCGCCTGTGTTGGCGCGGATGAAGATGCCGCGCACGCGGTTATCGGTGCGGGCGGCTTCAATGCGATTCAATGTGTCGAGCAGTGAGGGCGCCCCGCCCAGGGCCGCGAAAGGATTGGTGGGCTGCTGATCGCTCATGCCCGCACGCAGATCGAGCGCCAGCACCATACGGTTGGGTTGCGGCGCGGGCGCGGAAGCGGCCCCGATAAAGCTGAACAGGAGGATCCAGCCGAGGAGGCTCACAATAATGCTGCCGACGACGACGCCGGCTACGGTAATAAAAAACTGCTTCAAGGCCCTACTCCGGCGCGCCGCCCACGGCGATTTATCGAAAAATGATATGGAGAGGCCGGGAAGGCAAGCGCTTTTATCGATTAATGATAAAACCCGGGTGGTGAAGCGCAGCTAACCGCTTAGTGTCGCTGCATATTTCCCGTTTCACGCGTTGTGGCATTATGGGTCCTTGGGAAGCCCGCGGCGGGATGGCGATGTTTCGTGCAAGATCGGCAATAGCCAGCGACGACTGGATGCACGAGCAGCAGCTACGCGCTGAGCTTGAGGCCGAAGCTTGGCGGCGCTTGCGCCGGGATTTGGCGACGCCAACCGAGACTTACCCGCCGGAATATCATGGCCCGCCGCCTGTCGACACACCGGCGCGGCGCTTCGATCATCACAAAGCCAGCAGCGCCTTTCTCAAGGCATTGGTGCGTTTTCTGATGGCAGGCGCGATGGCCTATTTGGCTTGGCTTGCCGCTGTTGATGGCGGACTAGGCGAATTCGAGATCTGGCTTGCCGTGGGCGGCGCGTTCGCAGTCACGCTGGCCGCATCGATGCTGGGTTTTGCCCGCGAGATCGTGCACGCATTGGCGGAAGCGGCTCGCTGGGGTCTACTAGCTTGCCTTGCAATTGCGGGTCTCTGGTTTGCCTTCCAGACTTGGGGTCTTGGCGGCTGAAAGCGCATCGTTGGGCGGGCGTTCGACCGATTGCCAGCGGCGAAAGCGCCCTCTATAAGCCGCGACCTCCGGAGTATAGCTCAGCCTGGTAGAGCACCACGTTCGGGACGTGGGGGTCGTAAGTTCGAATCTTGCTACTCCGACCAGAATTCGCGGGGACGGCTTTAACGAGCCGTCCCCGTTTCGGTTTTTGTGCGGCATAGGCGCTGTTGCATCGGTCAGCGACGCCCTCTAAGTACGCGCTTCGCCGGTTTTGGGGTGTCGCCAAGCGGTAAGGCAGCGGTTTTTGGTACCGCCATTCCTAGGTTCGATCCCTAGCACCCCAGCCATCCTTCGCTACGCGGAGGCGAGCACCGGTCGCCGGCTGCTTGCGGCATCAATGCATCACACAGCTTGGCCGAGTCATTCCATAGAGCGTGGCGCGAAAGCGGCTCTTGCTGTTTTGCGACTCCTCGACATTTTAGAGGACGCGTGAACGCGGCGATGCAAACAGAACGGTTTGGTGATGGCGACTAAGACGAAGAAGAAATCGGCGAAAAAGAAGGCTGTCCGGAAGAGCTACGTGCCCGGCGATTTCGAACTTCGGGTTGGGCGGTCGAAGACGGGTCTCGGCCTCTATGCCGAGAGCGAAATCCCGAAGGGCGCTTGCATCATCGAATATGTCGGGCCGCAAATTTCCAAGGACGAGGAAGAGACGATCAATTCGCTCTACTTGTTCGAAGTGAACGCGCGCAAAACCATCGACGGTTCGCCGCGCTGGAACACGGCGCGCTACATCAATCATTCGTGCCGCCCGAACGCCGAGCCGAACATCCATAAAGCGCGCGTGTTCATCCACGCCCTGCGCAAGATCAAGCCGGGCGAAGAGATCGCCTACGATTACGGCAAGGCGTATTTCAACGCCTATCTGAAGGAAGTCTGCGCCTGCCCGAAATGCGAAGCCAAGCGCAGCGGCAAGGCGCCGAAGAAAAAGACGCTGGCTAAGAAGATGGCCGGCAAGAAAGCCACCAACGCCACGGCAAAGAAGAAGAAGGCCGCTTAGAGGGTCTTTACCTCGGCGCCTTTGGCTTTGCCGAGAATTACGGTTTGCGCCAGGCCGATGAAGAGGCCGTGCTCGACGACGCCGGCGATCGCTTGCAGTTCGGCGGCGAGCGCTTCGGCGTTGGCGATGCGTTGAACGTGAGCGTCCAAGATGTAATTGCCGCCATCGGTGATCACCGGCTCGTTAGCCTTGCCGCTGACGCGGAGCACGACTTCATCGCCGGCGCAGCCGGTTTTGCGCAGCGCCTCGGCGACACGTTCTTGTGTGAGGGCAAAGCCGAAACGCGTGACTTCAACCGGCAGCGGGAAAGCGCCGAGCGTTTCGACCCACTTGCTCTCATCAGCGATGACGACCATGCGCTTTGAGGCCGCCGCCACGATCCGCTCGCGCAGCAGCGCCCCGCCGCCGCCCTTTACGAGACGGAACGCCGGATCGACTTCATCGGCGCCATCAACGTCCACATCGATGGCGGTGACTTGCGAAATCTCGATCAGCGGCACGCCGACTTGCTCGGCGAGATTGCGCGTCGCTTCGGAGGTCGGCACGCCCTTAACGCGCAAGCCCTGCCGCACGCGTTCACCCAGCGCGCGCACGAAGTGCGCGGACGTCGAGCCGGTGCCAAGGCCAACGATCATGCCGTCCTTGATGTAATCGAGCGCTGCTTGCGCGGCGTTGAACTTGGCGAGATCGGCGTCGGTCATGCTTTGTCTTTCTTCGCAGCCTTCTCCGCCAGTTTTTTGGCGCGGTTTTTATCGGCCCAACCATCGAGATTGGTCTGCCGTCCACGCGCGACGCCCAGTGCGCCGTCGGGGACATCCTTGGTGATGACGCTGCCGGTGCCGGTGTAAGCGCGGTCGCCTACACGCACAGGCGCAACAAGTGCGGTGTCGGAGCCGATGAAGGCGTCTTCGCCAATTGTGGTACGATATTTATCGAAGCCGTCGTAATTGCAGACGATCGTGCCTGCGCCGACATTGGCGCGCGCGCCGACGTCGGCATCACCAATGTAGGCAAGATGGCTCGCCTTCGCGCCTTCGCCGAGAGTCGAGTTCTTCACTTCGACGAAATTGCCGATCTTGGTTTTCTTGCCGAGCTTCGAGCCGGGGCGGAAACGCGCGAACGGCCCGATCTCGGCGTTCTCCCCGATTTCGGTTTTCTCGAAGTGACAAAACGCGTGGATGCGCGCGCCGTTGCCGATCTTCACGCCCTTCCCGAAGAAAACGTTCGGCTCAATCACGACATCAGGCGCGATCGCGGTGTCGTAGCTGAAGAACACTGTATCGGGATCTATCAGCGTGACGCCTGCTTCCATCGCAGCAATCCGTGCGCGGCGCTGGAAGCCCGCTTCCGCTGCGGCGAGTTCAACTTTTGAGTTCACACCGAGCGCATCGGATTCTTCACCGATCAGCACTTGTGTCTTCTGGCCAGCAGCACGGCCGAGGCCGACAACGTCTGTGAGATAATACTCACCTTTGACGTTCTCGTTCTTAACCTGTGCGAGCAGCTGAAAGAGTGTCTTGGCGTCGGCGCACATGACGCCGGAATTGCAGAGCCGATTGGCGCGCTCGGCTTCGCTGGCGTCCTTGTGCTCGACGATGCGTTCGACGACGCCATCGGCGCTCAGCATCAAGCGGCCATAGCCTGTCGGGTCAGCGGCCTTGAAGCCCAGAACCACCAAGCCGCCGTGCGCTGCGCGCATGGCGAACATCTCCTCGATGCGCTCGGGCGGCACGAACGGCGCGTCGCCGTAAAGAATGATGACGTCGCCATCGAAACCGGCGAGGGCGTTTTCAGCTGCGCGCACAGCGTGGGCGGTGCCGAGCGGGGGATCCTGCGTCGCGGTCGCGCCGGGCCCCAAGACTTTGGCGACATGTTCGCCAACGGCTGGCGAATGAACGCCTGTCACGACGATCGTTTTGGACGCGCCGGTTTTCGCCGCCGCCGCGATCGCCCAATCGAGCATGGCGCGGCCGCCGACTTCATGCAGCACTTTCGGCAGTGCGGACTTCATCCGCGTGCCTTGGCCCGCCGCCAAAATGATCGCTGCCCGCGCCCGGCTCATACGCGCTCCGCTTGTCCGAATCCTAAGTGTATCTTAGCGGATAGACCGCAACGGGGCATCCCATGACCAGCGGCGAATTGGCCGGCGCCACCATCGTTTTCGACCTCGACGGCACGCTCGTCGATAGCGCGCCGGACTTGGTGCGGGCGCTGAACGAAACCATGGACCTCGAGGGCCTGCCGCGGGTGAGACTGGAGACGGTCCGCCAGATGGTGGGGCAAGGCGCGCGCGTCCTGATAGAGCGCGCGTCCGCTAGGCACGGTATCAATTTCGCGCCCGCGCGGCTGGATGAACTCACGGAAGAGTTTGTCCGCTTCTACGCCGCCGACATCGCCAGGCACACGACGGTGTTCCCGGGCATCGTGGACGCGCTGGAGACCCTGGCGTCGCTTGGCGCGAAGTTCGCCGTATGCACCAACAAGCGCACGGCGCTCTCGACACAATTGCTCGATGCTCTGGATCTTAGCCGACACTTCTCGGCGGTGATCGGCGCCGACGCTGTCCCCGACCGGAAGCCGCATCCCGACCACTATCGGGCGGCGGTTGCAGCCGCCGGGGGCGTGGTGCGCCGCTCTGTGATGATTGGCGACAGCGTCGCGGATGTGGCTTCAGCACGCGGCGCGGGCGCGCCAGTGATTGTCTATCGGCACGGCTATAACGATGTCGGCGCCGAGCAACTCGGCGCCGATGTCGTTCTGGATCAATACGCAGACTTAGCGCCGGCCTGCCGCCGCTTGCTCGCGGCGCGCCCGTAACCCGCCAGGGGCGGCGCTTACGCGACTTCCATCAAGCCGCGACGGTTAGGGCCCGAACGGCCTCGATCATCGTCTTCGCCGCGCTTGGTCGGAAAACCATTGACCATGTCACTGCGGACATCGGTTCGCGCTGAACGCATCGCCGCTACGAAGCCCGCTTCTATAAGCTTAACTTCGACGGTGAACCCACGTTCGCGCCAATATTCTTCAATCCGCTGCTTCAGGCGCCGCGCACCATCAACATTGCAGAAATCGTGATCCATACAGCTCCACCACTTCTCTCAGTCGGTTTCCGGGGTTGGGCTCAATGGCCCCGGGGAACCGGTCGCGCGAAATCCGCTTCGCGCCTTGCGTCAGCCCCCTGATCGCTTCGCAGCGTCGTCACACTGAACGACGAGCGAGGCGCGGATATGGCGGGGTTGCGTCAGAGGCGCAATTCCGATCACGAATTCCTGATCGGGGCGCAGAATACGCCGCCGAATGGCCTAGGCCTCAGGGGATAAAGCTAGGTTTTCAGCGATCTTTCGCCAGGGTTATCCGTCGAAAAACGGGTTAAACACGAGTCATTTCCCAAGCCCCGCGACGAAACGCGCAGCCCTTGGCGCACCATGATTGTGCCGCGAGGCAAAGCGTGAGGGCTGGTCGCGCGCGCGTTCGGGCGTCACGGTCCACTCATGACTCAACCAGCTTCCACTCTGGCGGCGAGAGATTCCGCCGCTGTTGTCCGCATCGCGGCGGGCGAAATCCGTGGCGCTTCTGACGGCGCGGTGCGGCGCTTTCTAGGGGTGCCCTATGCGGCAGCGCCCGTTGGCGCTTTGCGCTTTGCTTTGCCGCGAGCGCCCGCGGCTTGGAGCGGCGTGCGCGATGCAACGCAGCGCGGCCACATCGCGCCGCAGCCGACCCTAACGCCCGAAGAAACGGAGAAGGTCCTCCCCGGCGTGGGCATCGAACCGCTGATTGGCGGCAACCAAGTGCAGGGCGATGACTTCCTGGTCCTGAATGTGTGGGCGCCGGAGAACGCAGCGGACGCGCCAGTCATGGTGTTCATTCATGGCGGCGCGTTCACGGGCGGTGCGGGTGCTGCGGATGTTTATGACGGCACGGCGTTCGCGCGGGCTGGCGTTGTGCTCGTGACGATCAATTACCGGCTCGGTGTCGAAGGCTTCCTGCCGATCCCAGGCGCGCCAACGAACCTTGGCCTGCGCGATCAGATTTTTGCGCTTGCCTGGGTGCGGGACAACATAGCAGCGTTTGGCGGAAATGCGGGAAACGTCACGATTTTCGGTGAGTCCGCGGGCGCAATGTCGGTGGCGAACCTCGTCGCCTCGCCGTTAGCGAAGGGCTTGTTTAAGCGTGCGATCGTCCAGAGCGGGCATGGCGACATGGTGCGGCCGATCCCGATCGCTCAGCGCCTAGTGAAGAAGCTGGCGAAAATACTGAAGATCGCGCCGACGGTTGAGGGCTTTAAGAGCAAAAGCTTCGCCGAATGCGTTGCAGCCTTGCGCAAGGTGTCTCTGCCGACGGCCAACATCGATCTGCGTAATCCTGACGGGCGCGAGCCGGCTTTTGGGCTGAGCAAGTTCCTGCCCGTCTATGGCGATGACGTGCTGCCGCTGCATCCAGTCGATGCGCTGAAGCAAGGCGTGGGCGCTGAGATCGAGCTGATCGTCGGCACCAACACGGAAGAGATGAACCTCTATTTCGTGCCGAGCGGGCTGCGTAAGAAGATCGGCTCATTTCTAGCTAATTTCGTCACACGCAAGGCTGAGCCAAAGGCGAAAGAGATTCTCCGCGCATACGGCATCAAGGATAAAGGCAAACGCCCAGGCGATGCATTCACCGAAGCGCTGACCGATTTGGTCTTCCGCCTGCCCGCACGGCGCTTTGCGGCAGCGCATCGCGGACGCACGCACGTCTATGATTTCTCTTGGCGCTCTGCCCGCTTATGGCGGAACGCTCGGCGCGTGCCACGCGATCGAACTGCCGTTTGTGTTCGATACGCTGAGCACCGTTGACGGCCCGCGTGGCCTTGCGGGCGCGAACCCGCCGCAGGAAATTGCTACGCGCATGAATGCGATCTGGGTTGAGTTCGCCAAGACGGGCGCACTGCCCTGGCCAGCCTATGACGCCCAGCGCATCGTTTACGACCCCGCCACCGATAAGGCGGCACCCGAAGCGCCCTTCCCGGCAGAGCGCATTCTCGGCTGAGGTCTGCAATGTACCTGGACAAATTCAAGCTGACGGACCGCGTGGCCGTCATCACTGGCGGCGCGCGCGGGATCGGCTTTTCAACCGCAGAAGCACTCGCAGAAGCCGGCGCACGCGTGATCATCGCCGACCGCGATCAAAAGGATATCGACGCGGCGATCACTGCGTTGGCGGCCAAAAGAAGTTTCAGCATCGATGGCGTGGTGATGGATGTCACCGATAGCGCGCGTGTTGCAGCGGTCGCGGATGACATCGCGGCGCGGCACGGGCGCATCGACATTCTGGTCAACAATGCCGGCATCGCACGCAGCGAAACGGCGGCGGAGGATGTCGCCGACGAGCACTGGCTCAATGTGCTCGATGTGAACGTCAACGGCACGTTCTGGTGCGCGCGCGCGTTCGGCAAGCACATGCTGGCGCGCGGAGCGGGCACGATCGTCAATGTCGGGTCGATGTCAGGTTTCATCGTCAACCGACCACAGCCGCAGTCTTACTACAACGCCTCGAAAGCGGCGGTCCATCAGCTGACCAAGTCGCTCGCGGCGGAATGGGCCGCGCGCGGCGTGCGCGTGAACGCAGTGGCGCCGACTTACATCCGCACGCCGCTCAACGCGTTCGCGGATCAGACGAGTGAGATGTACCGGCGCTGGATCGACGGGACGCCGATGGGACGCCTGGGCGAGCCTGAAGAGGTCGCCTCGGTCATCCTCTTCCTAGCGTCAGACGCTGCTAGCCTCATGACTGGGTCTGTAGTCCTAGTGGACGGCGGATATTCCTGCTGGTGAAGCTACGAGTCCGTGCGGCAACCCCTCTGTGCGGGTCGGCACAGCACTTCGCCACCTCTGCACCTATCGGATAGGTCCGGCCTTCGCTTAGGCTCTGCGCTAACGAGGCTCGAAACGGGCCATAAGGGGAGTGAAACATGCGGGGCATTAACAAGCTTCTGGCCGGCGCGGCGCTGGCAATCGCGGCGGCGCCTGGCGTGGCCATGGCTCAAGACGCGGGCGTCACGGCTGAGGACAGCGAAGAGATCGTCGTCACGGCGCGTCAGCGCGAGGAACGGCTGCAGGACGTGCCGGTCGCCGTCACCGCGATCGACGCCGACACACTCGAGCGCGAGCAAATCAATTCGGTGCGCGAAGTCGCGGCGCTCACGCCGGGCCTCAACATCACGACGGACGCGGTCGGTCGCGCCTTCATGTCGATCCGCGGCATCGGCACGACGTTGATCGATAGCGTTCAGCCTGGCGTCGGCATTTTCGTCGACGGCATCTATCAGGTGAACACCTCGTACTTGAACAATCCGGTCGTGGACGTCGCGCGCATCGAAGTGCTGCGCGGCCCGCAAGGCACGCTCTTCGGCAACAACACTTTGGGCGGCGCTATCAGCGTCATCACCCGCGCGCCAACCGACGATTTCAGCGGTCGCTTCTCGGCCTCTTATGCCGATCCGGACAATTATCACACCGTCGCCGGCAGCATTGCCGGCCCGATCATCGAAGGCTCGCTACGCGGCCGTTTGGCGGCGAGCTATCACTCGCGCGACGGTTTCTCGACCAACACGCTCGCTGGCGGCGATGCGCGTCCGATGGAAAACGAGTCGGTCAACGCGACGCTGGCTTGGGATGCGCCGCAAGACGCAGACATCACATTCAACGCGTACTGGAACCGCGTCACCGGCTCGCAGACGGCCTATTCGAGCCCAGACGGTCCGACCGACTACATCCAAGACACCCAGCTCAACGTGAACAGCATTGCTGAGTACGAGTATTGGGGCGTCAATGCGCGTGGCGTGTTCGACATCGGCGGCGGCACGCAGATGACTGCGATCCTCGCCTATGACGACCGCACGGGCCAAGCCACTGGCGACGCCGATTTCGGCTTTGTCGACTTCGCCCGCATCCTCGACGGCAACAACACGCTGCAGACTTATACCGGCGAACTGCGCTTCGACACGCAGTGGAGCGATCGTTTGAGCACGCTGATTGGCGTGTTCGGCAGCGCTTCGGAAACGAACTCGTCAGTAACCCAGTTGGTGGTTCCGTTCGCCTTGAACCTGACGCAGCTCGTCACCAACGAGCAAACGACGGTCGCCGCCTTCGCCAACGTCTTCTACGACATCACGCCGTCGCTCGAATTCTCGGCCGGCCTGCGTTGGGACACCCAGGATGTCAGCGTTTCTGGCACCGCCGGCGAGTACTCGGCGAGCGAGTTCCAGCCGCGCGTAGCGCTGACGCAGCGCTGGGACGATAACTGGATGACGTACGTCTCGATCGCCCGCGGCTTCCGCGGCGGCGGCGCCAATTCTCCCGCTGCGCCGCTTCAATTCTACGAAGGCGACTCGGTCTGGACCTACGAACTCGGCAACAAGTGGACGAGCGCCGACAACACGCTGAGACTGAACGCAGCGATCTATTACAACGACTATCAGAACTATATCGGCCAAAACTCGCTGACGCCGGCGCCAGGCCCGGTCGCGGTGAACCTGAACACGGGCGATGTCGAAAGCTACGGCGCGGAATTGGAAGGCGTCTGGTCGCCGAACGAGTTCTTCACGCTCACAGGCGGGGTTTCCTACAACCACTCGCGCATCACCGATGACTCGGCCTTCGAAGAAGTCTTCCCGCTCGGCCTCGCGACCGACCGCATCCTCTTCCTGCCGGATTGGACCTTCTACGTGACGCCAACACTCACCTACGGGCTAAGCAATGGCGACGCGATCGTGTTCAACACGACGATCGCATACAAGGGCGATCGCGCTGGTTCGAGCCTTGATCCGACCTTCCAGCCGCAGCTCGAAGGCTATTACACGGTTAACGCAAATCTGGCTTATGAGCGCGACAATTGGACGATCGCGCTTTGGGGCACCAACCTGCTCGATGAGGAATACTACGAATCCTATCTCGATCAGTCGCTGTTGGCCGCGATCTTCGGCCCGCCCGGTCCGATGAATCCGCTGGTGCACAATTTGGGCATCGCCGGTGACGGTCGCCGCGTCGGCGTCCGCGTCAGCGCGCGGTTCTAGGGCCATGGGCGCTGCGCCTAACCTCCAGGCGCGCACGCCGCTAGCGCCGGCTTTTGTCGAGACCTTGCAGGCGATCTTCGGTGATCGCCTGCATCTCGGCGAAGCCATTCGCGCCCAGCACGGCACGAGTGAAACGCACTTCGCCACGGCGCTGCCCGACGCTGTCGTCTACGCTCACTCGACCGAGGAAGTTGTCGCGCTGGTGAAAGCCTGCGTGGCGGCGGACGTGCCGATCGTGGCATTCGGCGCCGGCACCTCAGTCGAAGGCAACACGACGCCAGTACGCGGCGGCGTTTGTGTCGACCTCTCGGAGATGAACCAGATCATCGCTGTCAATCCGGAGGATTTTGACTGCACCGTGCAGGCTGGCGTCCGGCGCGAGGAATTGAACGTCTATTTGCGCGATCAAGGGCTCTTCTTTCCGATTGATCCCGGCGCCAACGCCACCATCGGCGGCATGGCGTCGACGCGTGCTTCAGGCACGAACGCCGTGCGCTACGGCACGATGCGCGAAGCGATCTTGTCACTGCGTGTGGTCACACCGGACGGTCGCGATATCCGCACAGCGCGCCGCGCCCGCAAGAGCGCAGCCGGCTACGACTTGACGCGGCTCTATATCGGCTCTGAAGGAACGCTCGGCATCATCACCGAGGTGACGCTTCGCCTGCATGGCATCCCAGAGCAAATCTCCTCGGCGGTGTGCAGTTTCGAAACGCTGGCGGGCGCCGTCGATACGGTGGTGCAGGCGATCCAGCTCGGCATTCCGTTAGCGCGCGTGGAAATTCTCGACGACGTGCAGATGCGCGCCGTCAATGTGCACTCCAAGCTCAACTACCCGGAACTGACGACGCTGTTTTTTGAATTCCACGGCAGCGAACACGCGGTGAAGGAGCAAATCGCAACGGTCGGCGATCTCGCACGCGCCAATGGCGGCGGGGAGTTTCATTGGTCGAACTTGGCAGAAGAACGCGCCAAGCTCTGGAAGGCGCGACACCAGGCGTTTTACGCCGCGATCGCGATGCGTAAGGGCTGCATCGGCTGGCCGACGGACGTGTGCGTGCCGATCGGCCGCTTGGCCGAATGCATCAATGAAACGAAGAAAGATCTCGAGAAAGCCTCCTTCCCCGCGCCGATCCTAGGCCATGTCGGCGACGGCAATTTTCACGTCATCTTCGTCATCGATCCAAACAAGCCCGAGGAGCAGGCCGAAGCGGAGGCATTGAACGAGCGGCTCGTCGCGCGCGCGCTTTCCATGGATGGCACCTGCACCGGCGAGCACGGCATAGGCCTCGGCAAGCAGGACTGGCTCGTGCGCGAACTGGGCGAAGACGGCGTTGATCTGATGCGCACGATCAAGCGCGCGATCGACCCGAAGAACCTTTTCAATCCGGGCAAGATATTCGCGGACGAACGTTGATGGACACACGCACGCTCGTCGATCCTGCACTTTTGCCGGTGTTGGATATGTTTCCGACGGTTGCGCTGACTAAGGAATTGCTGGGGCCGATGCGGGAAGCCGAGCGCTTCGCGCAGTTTCCCGCGCTCGTTTCACCAGAAGCGCAGGAGCGCATTGAGCTCAGAGTGCGGACAGCCCCTGGGCCCTCCGGGCGCGCCCGATATTTCGCTGCACATCTACAAGCCGCGCGATGCGCGCGCGCTGTTGCCGTGCATCTATCACATCCACGGAGGGGGCTTCGTGGGGGCGGTGCGGCGCAACTTGAAGCGCTGCACCGCCCGCTTTCGTATGATCTCGACTGTATCATCATCAGCGTCGATTATCGCTTGGCGCCCGAACACCCGTTCCCCGCCGGCATCGAGGATTGTTACGCGGGCCTCGCCTGGACGTTTGCGAACGCTGACGCGCTCGGCATCGATCAGAAGCGTGTAGGCGTCATGGGCGAAAGCGCCGGTGGCGGACTTGCAGCCGCACTGACGCTACTCGCGCGTGATCGCGGCGAGTATCAGCTTGCGTTTCAGCATCTGATTTATCCGATGCTCGATGACCGCACGTGCGTGACCGCCGAACCAAATCCGGTCGCTGGCGAGTTCATCTGGACACCACACAATAATCGCTTCGGCTGGACGTCGTTGCTTGGATCCGAACCTGGCGGCGCTGAGGTCTCGCCTTACGCCGCGCCCGCACGGGCGAACGATCTATCCGGGCTACCACCCGCTTTCATCGCCTGCCCCACGCTCGACCTCTTCATTGATGAGGACTTGGCTTATGCCAAGCGCCTTATGCGCGCCGGTGCGCCGGTCTAACTCATTGTTTATCCAGGCGGATTTCACGGCTTCGACATTTTCGGCGGCGACGCGCCGGTGGCAGTTCGTGCACGCGCCGACTCCGTCACGGCGCTCCGGCGGGCGCTGCACCACACTTAGTTCTTCCGACCTATCAGAAAGGTCCTTGTCAGACCTGTCTGATAGGTGCACTCTGTCCTGAACAAAGACCCAGAATACTGGGGAGGAAGAATGCGCGAATTTGTCGAGGTCTCCCAGGAGATGACGCTCGTCCTGGGCGAAGGCCCGGTAGCCGGCGTTCCAATGCCGCCCTGCCCGTTCGTCTTAGCGTTTAATGTCGATACGGCTGCGCCAACTGTCACTCTCACAGAGTGCGGCGGCCAACTCCCCGACGGCTTAGTCCTTGTCATCGAACGTGCCGCGTTCGAACGCATCGGTGGCGCCAGCGATGATCAGTGCGCGTTTCATCTGCCGTCTGATCTCCGCGCCATCGTGCTGGCAATCCGCGACAGCGCGCTAAGCGGTGAGACGCGGAAAATTTATCGTCTCGGCAAAAGCATTGAACTGCTCTGCGAGACGATCGGCGCTCAATCGAGCGGCGAGCTTGTGCCGCTCGCCGGCGAGAGCACCCTTTCGCTTGACGACACGAGCCGCATCGCTGCCGCGCGCCGCATGATCGACGAGCGCTGGAATGAAAAACTCACGCTCGACAAGATCGCGCGCGCTTGCGGCGTCAATCGCGCCAAGCTGACGCGCGGCTTCCGCGACATGTTCAATTGCACCATCGCTGAAGCCATCGCCGAGCGGCGCTTGAGTCAGGCCAAGCTCATGCTGCGTACAACCGATCTGCCGGTTTCCTCGGTTGGGTACGAGAACGGTTATCTCAACAATGCAAGTTTTGCGCGGGCGTTCAGCCGCCGCTTCGGCCTCTCGCCGTCGGACTTCCGCGCCTGCCAAGGACTCGCCGCATGAGCGCTGAAATCACCTCCTTGCGCCGCGCCGGCGAGGGCTCGCTGGTTCAAACTGCGATGCAAGCCGTCACCGCCCACATCAAGGACAACAATCTTCGCGTCGGAGATTCCCTTCCCGGTGAGGCGCACTTCGCCGAAGCGTTGGATGTCAGTCGCGCCGTGCTACGCGAAGCGTTTGGCGCGCTCGCGGCGTTGGGGGTTATCAGCGTCGCCAATGGCCGTAAGCCGCGCGTCGGCGCACTGGATGGCGCGGTGATCGCAGCGTCCCTGGAGCATGCCGTTTCGACGGCGCAGATCAGTGTCGCAGACGTCTGGGATGTGCGCCGCACCATCGAACAGCGCACCGCCGCGCTCGCCGCGACGTCGCGCACCGAGGATGAAGCGCAGCGCATTCTTGACCTCGCCGCCGCGATGGAGCGCGACTATGAGGATCAAGCCACCCTCACGCGCCACGACATCGACTTTCACAACACTATCGCCCGCGCTAGCCATAATGCGCTGTTCGTGCAGATCGTCGCGTCGTTCGCGCCGCTCATGGAGGTGGCAGTGCCGACAGCGTGGCGCACACGCGTCGCGGCGAGCCACAAGAAACTCATGCTCGATCGCCACCAAGCGATTGCGCGCGCGATCGCCGATGGCGACGCCGCCGGCGCGGCGACTGCCATGGCTGCGCACTTCGACGACGCCATTGGCGATTTGCTCAAAGCCCAAGCGCAGAAGCCGTAATGACCGCACTCACCGAAACGGCGACGTCCCCGTCGCAAGCGCCGGCGCGCGCGAAAACAGCCTGGCTTGCGCTCTCAGCGCTCGGCATCGCCATCTTCAACGCCTTCGCCATGCGCGCCGTGTTCGCGCCGGTGCAAGAAATGGCCAAGGCCGATCTGGGCATCAGCGATTTCCAGATCAGCTTGGTGCAAGGCTTGGCGGCATCGATCCCGATCGCGCTGCTCTCTGTGCCGCTGGGCGCCATGACCGATCGCGGCAACCGCATGCGCATCCTTCTCGTTCTGGGCGTGACGTGGACGGTTGGCACATTGGCGACAGCGTTCGTGACCGATTTCTACATGCTCTTTGTTGCGCGCATGCTCGCAAGTATTGGCGCGATGTGCGCTGTGCCGGTGGCCATATCAATCGCCGCTGATCTTGGCCCGCCGGAGAACCGTGGGCGCGCACTGCTCGTGCTGTCGCTCGGCAACATGGCGGGCGTCGCAGCTGCGTTTGCCTTCGGCGGCGCGGCGCTTGGGGCGCTGAACGCGGCGCCTCTCTTCGAAGGTCTTACCGCTTGGCGCGGCGTTCACGTACTCTTCGCGATCGCAAGCTTGGTGCTTCTCTTACCGCTGCTGCTCATCCGCGAGCCAGCCCGCCAAGAAGTCGGCGCGAGCGCCAATCTGCCTCTTCGCGACGCGCTTGCCGCGATTTGGCGCATGCGACCCTTGCTGGCGCCGCTTTTCCTCGGCCAAGTTTCCGTCGTGATGGCGGACACGGCGGCCGGCATATGGGCCGCGCCGGTGCTTTCACGCAATTACGGACTAGCGCCGGAAGAGTTCGCCGGATGGATGGGGCTCGTCATTCTCGCGTCCGGGCTGATCGGCTCAATCATGGGCGGCCTGCTGGCGGATGCAGGCCACAAGTCCCGCATCAAAGGCGGCATTCTCATCGGCGCAGTGATCGCGGCGTTTCTCTCGATTCCAGGCGCGTTCTTTCCGCTCATGCCAGATGCGACGAGCTTCGCCTGGGTGTTGGCGCTGTTCCTTGCGTGCGGCGCGATCACGGGCTTGGTCACCGCGACATCTGTCGCTGTGCTCGTGCCGAACGAATTGCGCGGAGTGTGCTTGGCGACGTTCATGGTTGTTGCATCGATCATTGGCCTCGGCATCGCGCCAACTTTGGTGACGCTCATCAGCGATGCGTTCGGCGGCGAAGGCGCAATCCGCTACGGCCTGGCCGCTACAGGTGCCGCGACAAGCATCGCCGCCGCAATCGGCTTTTCCGCCGCGATGATCAACGCTGCGCGCAGAGAGGCGTAAAGCGGAGCCGACGATGGCCGACGTTAGCGCTCCACCGGGTCTCATGAAACGGCGCGTATGTATGTATGTATGTATGTATGTATGTATGTATGTATGTGCTCGCTATTGCCGCCCGACGTGTGACGAGTTCGCCCCGCTCCGCCTTCGCTGCAATTGGCTAGGGATCCAGGCCAGCACTCAGCGCTTGTCGGACACGCCAAGCCATGTCGGCTTTTCTGTATGGCTTCATCAGGATCGTGACGCCATGTGAGACGCGGCCGTTCGCGATGAGCGTATCCAGCGCATAGCCGGACGTGAACAGCACTTTGATCGCTGGTCGCAGTTCAGCAGCACGCTGGGCCAAATCCCAGCCGTTGACGCCGCCCGGCATGACGATGTCGGTGAACAACAAATCGATCTTCTCTTCGCTGGTCAGGCGCGTCAGCGCTTCCGGCCCATTGGAGGCGACCTTTACCTGATATCCTAGCGTTTCAAGGGTAGCGACGGCGTAGCCGCGGACAAACGGATCATCCTCTACGACAAGGATGGTTTCAGCGCCTCCCGGCGCATCGTGCTCACCGAGGCCCACTGCGACAGTCGCTGGGCCGCGCCCAAGCTCCGCAGCTGGTAGGTAGAGCCGGACAGAGGTGCCAAGACTCGGTTCGCTATAAATGGCGACATGGCCGCCGGACTGTTTGATGAACCCATAGACCATGCTGAGGCCGAGGCCGCTGCCCTTACCCACGTCCTTGGTGGTGAAGAACGGCTCAAACGCGCGCGCTCGCACCTCCGGCGGCATGCCGATGCCTTCGTCGGTCACGCACAAGAGAACATAGTCCCCGGGCGGCACTTCAGGATTGAGATCGCGATATCGCTCATCAAGCGGAGCGATCCCGGTCGAGAATGTAAGCTTGCCGCCGTCAGGCATGGCGTCTTGCGCGTTCAAAGCAAGGTTGATCACCGCAGACTCCAATTGCGTTGGATCGGCAAGAGCCGGGATCAACACCGGCGTAAGCTGTAAGGAAATCTCGATGTCTTCGCGCAGAGTGCGCTGCAGCAGCCGCCGCAGATCCTCAAGCATTTCGTTGCAATCGATCGCGACCGGCTGGAGCATTTGACGCCGCCCGAATGCAAGCAAGTGCTTGGTAAGCTCTGCACCGCGCTGACCAGCAGCGAAAATTCCATCGCACAACATCTTGAGATCTGGACGCGCGCGCAGTTTTTCGCTGAGCGCTTCAGTGTTGCCGAGGATTACGGTGAGCAGATTATTGAAATCGTGCGCAATGCCGCCTGAAAGCTGCCCGCCGGTCTCCATCTTCTGCGCTTGCGCGAGCTGCTCTTCGGTCCGCTTGCGCTGTGTAACGTCGTGAATGATGCCGACAAAGAAAACGTCTTCTTCTTCCCTGGATTCGCCGACCGACAGATCCATTGGGAACGTTGTACCGTCCTTCCGCTGGCCGACAACTTCACGACCAATGCCAATGATCTTCTTCACGCCGGTCGTATGATAATTGTGCAGATAACCGTCGTGCGCGTTGTG
>JAIELJ010000003.1 GCA_019753105.1 Hyphomonadaceae bacterium | reverse complement strand
CATCCCCCCGCGGTCCGGTTCCCTGAGAGTTTCCGGGGCGGTTGCTCCTTCGGGGGCGGCTTTGTTGGGCCGCTCTCTCCCACGGGGTTCGTTTGTCTGGCCGGGGCGTGGCGACTCGGCGTCGGCGCGGCCCGTTGCGCCGGAAACTGGTCGCGGCGCCCGCGAGAGTCAATCGCCCCAGGACAGGGTCGTTTCGCCTCGAAGCAGCGCTTCCGCCTCGGGCGTGTGCTTGGCCCCGGACGCGTCGTGGAGATCGAGCCCTTTGTGCAACTGAAACGGCGCACGTGATCCCTTTCGCGCACGCACAATGACGCGCTTGGCGGGAGCATCGGCGCGCGGACGAATGGGAATGATTTCAACGCCGCCCAAGCGGCCATCGAGCGCCGCAAGAATTTCCGGGGTCTTGTGCGCGCGATGGATCAGCGTCAGCGCAGCATCACCCTTCAGGCGATCGGCAAGCGTTTTAATCCATGCATCGATTGATTGGTCAGCAATGTAGGCGTGACGGCGTTCTTCGGATGGCGCGCGGCCCTCGCCATCGTGATCGAATGGCGGGTTGAAGAAGACACCATCGAACGTCTCTCGATTCGCCTGAAGTCCAAGGACATCACCTGTCTGGATTTCCGCTCTTGTGGACATCCCGTTAGCGGCGACATTTTCGCTCGCAAGCGATGCCATGTTCGCATCGCGTTCGAGTCCGACAAAACTTGTGTTCTCACTGCGTGCCGCAACGGCCAATAAAGCGGCGCCGACGCCGCATCCGACTTCGAGCAAGCGCGCGCCGCTTTTTGCCTCCACGGCGCTCGCGAGAAGGAGCGTATCGGCGTTTACGCGATAGCCGCGTGCGGGCTGGCGGATGCGCAACCGCCCGCCGAGAAAAAAGTCTTCTGTGACAGCGACCTCGGACATAACCCCCCGATGCTAATACCGATGCGACCCTTCCGCGCGCGGCCGGAACCCGGCTTGACCGCCACCCGTCACATCACCATCGTTTTCCCAAGACGTTGAGGCAAGCGGAGGCCCCATTGGGACCGGCGGTCGTACCAGCCAAGCAAGCCGCCGGCGAACCGCACGCGGTCGACCGGCTTACGGCGCTATTGGCCGAAGACCTCGCCGCCGTCGACGCTATCATCCACGACTACATGACAAGCCCGGTCGGGGTTATCCCCAATCTGGCTGCACACTTGATCGATGCTGGCGGCAAGCGGATCCGCCCCTTAATTACACTCGCTGCGGCCCGCCTGCTGGGCGGCGGCGGCGACGGCCCACGCAAGCTCGCGGCAGCGGTCGAGTTCATCCACTCAGCGACCTTGTTGCACGATGATGTGGTCGACATCTCCTCAATGCGGCGCGGCAAGAAGGCCGCCAACGTTGTTTGGGGCAACTCCGCCAGCGTGCTCGTTGGAGACTTCCTCTTCGCGCGCTCGTTCAATTTGATGGTCGAGACCGGCGATATCCAAGTGCTCGATATTCTGGCGCGCGCAGCCAGCGTCATCGCCGAAGGCGAAGTGATGCAACTCGCCGCCGCCAACGACGCCGACACCACGCGCGAGCGCTACATGCAGATCGTCGGTGCGAAGACGGCGGCGTTGTTCGCTGCAGCGGCAAAGTCTGGCGCGGTTGCGGCTGGACGTCCCGGGCCGGAAGCGACGGCGCTTGAGACGTACGGCCGCGAGCTCGGCCTCGCCTTCCAGCTTGTCGATGACGCACTCGATTATGGCGGCCTCGCCTCGGCGATGGGCAAGAACACCGGCGATGATTTCCGCGAAGGCAAAGTCACCCTGCCCGTGATCTTCGCGCGCGAAGCGGGCGATGAAAGCGAGCGCGCATTCTGGCGCCGCGTCGTCAGCGTGGAGCGCAGCGACGACGACTTCCACCGCGCCGTCGCGCTGATGAAGCGTCACAACGCCATCGGCAAAACCCTCGACGCCGCGCGCGATCACGCGGCGGCGGCAAATGCGGCGCTCCAAGCCTTGCCCGCAAATGCGTATCGCGAAGCGCTGGCCGATCTGCCGGATTTCGTGGTGGAGCGGGCGTACTAAACCCCGCCGACATTCCGGCGGCTTGCGAAGCGCCGGACGATCGCCGACAGCACAACGGCCAAGAACGACAGCGCGCCAAGCGCAAGCCACGCAAGCACGCCGGGGCGATCCGCGACCAGAAAGCCGATACCGCCGCAAGCAGCCATCGCCGTCCAGTATAGCAACGCGACTTCGGCGTGACTGACGCCGCCGCGCATCAGGATTTGATAGGCGTGCTCGGAGTGGCCATCGAGCAAGGACCGACGCTTGTAAACGCGCCAAGCCAAGGTGAGCAGAGCGTCCGAGAGCAACGGGAAGAAAACGATTGCAGGCACGACTGGCGACAGGCCAGTGCGGTGAATAACAATCAGCGAAACGAGAGCCGCGAGCGCGCCTGTGAACAGCGCGCCGGAATCCCCTGCAAACAAAAGCCCGCGGGGAAAATTCCAAATGAGAAAGCCAATGATGGCGCCACCAGCGCAGGCAGTAAGTGCAACAGCGGATAAACGGCCATCTACGAAAGAAATCGCGGCGAGTGCGACGAGCCCGATCGCGACCGACCCCATAGCCAGGCCATTGGCGCCGTCCATGAAATTGACGGTGTTCACCATGACGAACACCCAAAGCGCAGTGCCGATCAACGCCGCCCACGCGGGCGCTACCCAATCGCCATCGCCAACCGGAAACACACTGACAGGCCCTACGATCACCGCAGCTGCTAGCGAGAGCGCTGCAAAGATCACAAACTTGAGTTTGGCGCTGAGCGGACGCGCGTCATCCCAGAAGCCGACAAGCAGATATACCAGTGAAAAACCCGATGCGATCATCATCAACAACACGCCCCGTGGCGTGATGTCGGCGCTGAACATGTCGGAGAGAAACGCCAACGTCATCATGCCGGCGACAAACCCCAGCGCGATGCCGATGCCGCCGCTCGTTGGTGTTGGGCTGGTGTGCGCGTGGCGTGGCGCGTTTTGGCTATCAACAGGACCAAGCGCGATGATGGCGCGGCAAGCTGCTGCGCTAATCAGCGCAGCGACTAGAGCGCCACCAAAGAGTTCAACAAGCACGCGCGGTCCCCGAGAAGCGCCGCGTAGAGGTCGGCCCCTCGGCGGTCAAGCGCCCGACAATAGCGTGTCTGCGACCCACCAATCCGGCCGTTTCTCCTGCAGCGCATCCGCGAGCGCCGCCGCATCCTCCGCATTCGCCGTCAACGCGAAGACTGTGGCGCCGCTGCCGGAAAGCGCGGCGTAGCGGACACGGGCGTCGGCACGGAGCATTTGTGACACCTCCGCAATCTGTGGCGCGATCGCTGTGGCCGGGTCAGTCAAGTCGTTGCCCGTCCGGGCGATGCCCGCGAGCGCCTGCTCGGCCCCGCTCCAATCGGGCGCTGGCTTCGTTGCAAATCGCGCGCCCAACCCCATCGCATCGAAGCGCCGATAAACTTCGGGCGTCGACAATGGCGTCAGCGGATTGATCAGAACAGCGGCGAACGCGGGTAGCGTGATCGGCTCGAAGACTTCTCCTGTCCCGGTCATGTACGCTGGCAAGCCTGCGAGACACACCGGAACGTCAGCGCCCAGCGTGCGTGCAATTGGCCGCAAGCGATCAAGCGGCCAGCTCAGCCCCCAGAGCTCATTCAACGCCCGCAGCGCCGCAGCGGCGTCGGACGAGCCGCCACCGATGCCGGAGGCTATGGGGAGTTGCTTTTCCAGTGTGAGCGAAGCGCCCAGCGAGATACCTGCAGCGTCCGACAAGGCGCGGGCAGCGCGCATGACAAGATTGTTTTCTGTATCGCCCGCCAGCTCATCGGCAAACTCACCGACAATGTTCAGCGACAGAACCTCCGCAGGCTCCGCCTCAATGATATCGCCGACGTCTGCAAACGTGACGATGCTTTGCAGCGGGTGGTAGCCGTCGACACGGGGCGGGCCGACTTCAAGCGTGAGATTGATCTTCGCTGGTGCGAACGCGCGGACGCTCATCGGTTTGCCGATCGCGCGGGCGACGGCGCTTCTTCGAGGCCGTTATCGATCTTGGCTTGCAGCGCAGCGGGGTTTTCAGGCTCAAGCGTCAGAGCCCGTCGCCATTGAAAACGCGCCTCGATCCGCCGGCCAAGACGCCAATAGACGTCGCCCAAGTGATCGTTGAGGATCGCGTCCGCAGGGCGCAGTTCAACGGCGCGCTCAAGGTAGAGCAGCGCCTGATTGTAATCACCCAAGCGATAATAGGCCCAGCCGAGACTATCGACGATTGCGCCTGAAGCCGGGCGCAATTCAACGGCGCGCCGCAGCATTGGCAGCGCCTGATCGATATTCTCACCGCGATCGACCCACGTGTAGGCAAGATAGTTCATCACGTCCGGCTGCTCGGGCGAAAGCTCAAGAGCGCGGCGAAAATCCGCTTCGGCCTCCGGCCAGCGATCGAGTTGATCGCGCGCTGCGCCGCGCGCAAAGTAGAGCCGCCACTCACTCGGCTGATCAGCAATCATATCGCTGTAGATCGCTTCCGCTTCGCTGAAACGGCGTTGGTTGCGATACATATCGGCTAACGTACGCCGAGCGCGCAGATCGCCGCCTGCGACCGCACTTTGCACCAGCGTGAGCGCCTCTTCTTCCCGGCCAGCATCAAACAAAATCCACGCCTGTTGGACACGCGCTGATGCCGCGTAGGGAGACGTTGGCGGCACGCGCGCAAGCGCGCGGTTTGCGATGTCGGGCTGTTGCTGATCCGCCTGCGTCTGCGCGAACAGAAGGCGCGCCGCATCAAACTGCGGATCAAGCATGAGCGAAAGTGTCAACGCTTCGAGCGCTGTCGCCGGGTCGTTCTCTTCAGCAAAGAGCGCCGCCAAGCCATAAAGACCGATCGCCGCGCCACGCGCTGGCGTCAATGTAGCGCTTGCCAATGCTCCGCCATTGCTGCTGCGCGCCGCGGCGGCAAGCAGCGCGGGATTGCTTCTATTTGCTTCCGTCGTCAGTAGCGCGCGCGCATCCTCGCGAGCGCCGGTGCGCGCCAAGAGATCCGCGTGGCGCTCGATCGCCGGCGGCAAAAACATCCCGCCAACCGATGCTTCTGCATAACGCGACAACGCCTCTTCATTGCGGCCGGCAAAATCGAACGCCAGTGCTTGTTGATAAGCAAACAAAGCGCCGTAGGGACGAATGGCGGAGTACGGCGCAAGATCGGCGATCGCCCGATCCACGCCTGCGCCACTTTCCGTCCAGACACGCATGACGCGCACCATCAAGCCTTGCGAGGAACGCCCGGCGACACGATCAAGAGCGGCGCCCGCCTGCTGTGCGCGCCCGCCGGCTAGCGCGTCAGCAGCACGAATGAGCTCAATCGTCGGCGGCGCGCCGTCTCGCGGCGCAATGCGGGCAGCACGACGTGCGCCGTCAATGTCACCCGCCGCCAACGATGCGCTGGCAGCGCCTTCGAGCAATGTCTCATTGCCCGGATCGCGCGCGAGCGCCGAGAAGTAGCGGTCAGCGGCAGCTTCATGATCCTGCCGCAGATTTGCGAGGCGGCCGACCAGATGATCGGCGTAGCTTTGCGAGCTTGGCGCGGGCGCTACCGACGCGCTTGCGCACGCGCCGAGACAGAGCCCGCCGAGAAGACCAAAAAGCCGCGCGCGGCTGATCACAAATCGTCCTGCTGGGCCGGCCGATCCGGAAGATCGACTTGCGGCAGTTCGCGGCGGCGCGGCGCGGGTTCAGTCAATCCACGCGACAGCTTCTGCTCCAGCGAGCGGCGGCGAATGGCGTCCGGATCGGCGGCGAGCGCTGCGCGCCACTGCGTGCGTGCATCGTCACGGCGATTGAGGCGCCAATAGACGTCGCCCAAGTGGTCGAGAATTTCCGCGTTCGGCTCTTCGACGTTCAGGCTATTTGCGCGTTCGATAAGCGCGCGCGCTTCGTCGAAATGGCCGTAGAGATAATAGGCCCAGCCCAAACTATCGACGACAGCATAATTCTGCTGGCCGAAATTGAAGCCGCGCCACAGCAGGCGGTAGCCCTCTTCCAAGCCTTCAGGGCGTCGGATGAGCGCATAACCCAGCGCGTTCAAGCGCAGAACCGAATCCGGCTGCTCAGCGAAGAGGCCGCGGGCAACCTGGATGCCGTCGCGCCACGCACCGGCGTCGCCGTCCATCAAGATTGAGACATAGACGAAGCGCGTATCGACGCTCTGATCGATCTCCAGCGCCTGACGCATGTCAGCGATGGCGGCGTTCATGTTGCCGTTGAAACGATTGGCGTAGGCGCGATAGCTCAAAATGTCGGCGCGATCCTCAGCGTCAGTCACCATCGCGAGGGCGCGATCGTATGTCGCGATCGCTTCAGTGGGGCGGTTGGCTTGACGAAAAATGTCGGCAGCAGCCGCAACCATAGTCCAACGCTCGCCGGCGCGAGCTGCCGCACGTTCTGCCGCGGCAACAGCCCCCGCATCGTCGTCACGGCGGATCAGAATGCCAGCGCGCAAAATGTCGGAGTCCGGCGCAAACACATCGTCGGCCGGCATGAGCGCAAGAATGCGCTCGGCCCCGTCATTGCCGTTTGCATTGACCAATTGCTGTGCCGCGTATAGGCGCCAATCGCTGGCGTCTGGCGCCAGCAACAAGCCGATTTGCAGCAACGCGGTGCCCGACACCGAAGCGAGGCCAGGCGTTGGATCCTGCGAAGACATCACGCCCGCTAGCATTTCGGCTTGGGTGACGAATTCCGAGAGGAAGATCATCCAACGGCCGGCCGCTGTGCGCGGCGTAAGCGCAGGCTCGAACGGCTGCTGGCCGGCATCGAGACGGCGAAGATTCTGCTGAACGTCCTCAGAGCGCGGCGCGAACTCCATCACGACATTGTAGTAGCGGCGCGCTTCTTCGGTGCGCCCGAGGCGATGGAAAACCAGAGCTGCGCGATAAACCGAGTGCGTGATGCGCGCGGCGTTGAGAGCGCGTTCGAACTCTTCGAGGTTGCGCGGTTCGGCGTCCGGCGGCGGCGTGAGATCGAGGCCTTCGATCATCTGAGCATAGACAGCGGCGGCTTCGTTCAAGCGGCCAGCAGATTCAAACACCAGCGCGCGCGCGACATCCGGCAGCGGTTGCGGAAGCTCATTGCCGGCGCCGACGCGTTCTACGCCGCGATCGACCTGCCCCTCTGCCGCAAACAAGAACGGCTCAAGCATGTTCGCCAAGCCGCCACGCAGACCGCCTGGCGCGTTCGAAAGCGTCGCGCGCGCTTCGGTATAGCGACCGGCGGCGAAATCATCGGCGAACACTGCGAACGTCCAGAGCGCGACTTGCTCTTGAGCCGAATTGTTGGCGAGCGAACGGCGCGCTTCGCGGATGAGATAGTCGATATCAGCTTGCACAAGCGCGGCTTCGGCATCGGCGTATGTGCGCGCCGGATCGGCGTTTGGCGGTGAGGTCACGATCAGATCGGAGGCCGGCGGCGTGCCAGTCTCGACAACCGGCTGCACCACTGCATCGCGTTGCGCGGCGGGTTCGGCGCCCGCGGGTTTGTTGTCTTGCGCGTATGCTGGCGCCAGCGCGCTCAGTGCGACGCTTGCCGCGAGAAATGCCCAACGCATCATTCTTGTCCCTTTCTCCCGCATTGCTTGCGGGACGCGCAGCTACATGTTGGCGTAATTGGGTCCGCCACCGCCTTCTGGCGTTACCCAGTTTATATTCTGACTTGGGTCCTTGATATCGCACGTTTTGCAGTGAACGCAGTTTTGAGCGTTGATCTGAAAGCGCGGATTGGCCCCTGCCTCGTCATAAAGCACTTCGTACACGCCAGCAGGGCAATATCGTGTCGCCGGCTCGGCGTATTCGGGGAGGTTTACCCGGATTGGGATCGAGGGGTCCTTCAGCGTCAGGTGGGCCGGCTGGTCTTCCTCGTGGTTGGTGTTGGAGAGATAGACCGACGAGAGCTTGTCGAAGGTCAGCACACCATCCGGCTTCGGATAGGCGATCGGCTTGTGCTTATTCGCCTTCTCAAGCGCTTCGTAGTCTGCCTTGTCGTGCTTGAGTGTGCCGAGGAACGAAAAGCCGCCGAGCAGAGTCGTCGTCCACATATCGAACATGCCAACGACGCCACCCCAGAACGTGCCGAGCTTGGAGAGCAAGGGCTTGGCGTTGCGCACGCCGTAGAGGTCTTTCCAGATGCGGCTCTCGCGATAGGCCTCGTCATAGCTTTCCAGCGTATCGCCCTGACGGCCCGCTTGGATCGCTTCGAACGCCGCTTCCGCCGCGAGCATGCCGGACGCCATAGCGTTGTGGCTGCCCTTGATGCGGGGGACGTTGACGAAGCCCGCGGAACAACCGATCAGCGCGCCGCCGGGGAACGCCAGACGCGGCACCGATTGGAAGCCGCCTTCGGTGATCGCGCGCGCGCCGTAGGCGACGCGTTTGCCGCCTTCGATGTGCTGACGAATTTCGGGATGCAGCTTGTGCTGCTGGAACACGTCGAACGGCGAGAGGTACGGGTTCTTGTAGTTCAGGTGAACGACATAGCCGACCGACACATAACGCTCGCCCCAATGATAAAGGAACGAGCCGCCGCCTTCGCGATCATCGAGCGGCCAACCGACCGTGTGCACCACAAGGCCCGGCTTGTGCTGCTCCTTCGGCACCTCCCACAATTCCTTGATGCCGATGCCGAACTTCTGCGGATCGCTCTCGGTGCAGAGATCGTATTTGGCTTGCAGCACTTTCGCGAGCGAGCCACGCACACCTTCGGCGATGAAGACATACTTGCCGTGCAATTCCATGCCCGGCTGAAAATCGCCCTTTTTCTCGCCATCCTTGGCGATGCCGAACACACCCGCGACAACGCCCTTGAGCGCGCCGTGTTCGTTAAAGACGGGCGCGGAAGCAGCCATACCGGGATAGATTTCGACACCCAGCGCTTCGGCTTGGCCGCCCAACCATTTGGTGAAGTTCGAGAGCGAAGCGATGTAGTTGCCGTGATTGTCGAACAGCGGCGGCATCAGGAACATTGGCAACGCAGCGGCGCCAGCGGGACCGAGGATCTTGAACTCGTCCTTCGTCACGGGTGTCTCGAGCGGCGCGCCCTTTTCCTTCCAGTCGGGAATGAGATCGTTCAGCGCGACCGGATCAATGACAGCGCCGGAGAGAATGTGCGCGCCAACTTCGGCGCCTTTCTCCAGCACCGCGACGCTGATCTCAGCGCCCGCATCCGCCGCCAATTGCTTCAGCCGGATCGCAGCCGAAAGGCCAGCGGGACCCGCACCGACAATCACGACATCGTACTCCATAGAGTCGCGCTCGATTTCCTCGTCGGCTTCACCTGCGGCCATTGCATTCCTTTCATAGTGTTCGACGGCGTTTATCAAAGCTCATGCGATGAGGCGCAAGGCTGACGCGTCGCTTTGGCGATTCGCCCGAGTCCGTGCAATGAGGGGCCATGGACGCAAACCTTGATCCAGCCGGCGCCGCACGCGCCCTGCTCGCCTTCTGGCGGGCGGCGGGCGTCGACATGGACGTGGCGGAAGCGGTTTACGCGGCGGCGCCAAAAGCGGCCGCTGTCGCCCCTAAGCGCGAAGCGCCAATCACTGCCCCGCGGCTGAAAAAGGTCGCCAGCGCGCCGGTCGATAGCGCACGAGCGCTCGCGGCAAGCGCCAATACGGTGGCCGAACTCAGGGCGGCAGTGGAAAAGTTCGATGGTTGCGCGCTCAAGGCGACGGCCCGGAACACTGTTTTTTCGGACGGTCCGGAGGACGCGCCGGTCCTTATCATCGGCGAAGCTCCGGGCAAGGATGAGGACGAACAAGGGAAGCCGTTCGTCGGCCGCTCGGGGCAGATGCTGGACAGGATGCTCGATCAGATTGGCTTGAGCCGTCAGTCCAACGTGTTGATTTCAAATACGATTTACTGGCGTCCGCCGGGCAATCGCGATCCGACGGATGGCGAAATCCTGGCCTGCCTTCCCTTTGCCGAGCGGCTCGTCGCGATCCTGCAGCCCAAATTGCTGATCTTGGCCGGCAAATCGGCCGCCCACACCATGCTCAGGCGGACAGATGGGGTCCTGAAGTTGCGCGGCCGCAGACTAAGCTATGGCCGGGAGGGGGAACCCGCCGTCAACGCGATGGTCATGCTTCACCCCGCATATCTGCTCCGCCAGCCGCAGCAAAAACGACTGGCCTGGACTGATCTCCTGCTCGCCGAGGCCTGGCTCAAAGAGCTTGGCGTCGCGCGGGTGACTTAGGCTTTAAGCAACCGAACGGGCCCCGATGATCCGCACCGCTCTCGCCGCCCTTACCGTAGCCGCGATCGTCGCGCCAATGACCGCTGAGGCGCAAAGCCGCATCATCGCGCTGAACGAACATGACGAGGCCGCCTATCGCGACGCCTTCAACGCCATCGAGGCCGGCAACTGGCGGGGCGTCACCGCAGCGCTCGCGCGTACCGAGGACGACGTGCTGCACGGCGTCGTGCGCGGTCGCATGCTGCTCTCACGTGGATATGGCGGTGGCTGGGGCGAATACGTCAGCTGGCTGCAGTCTTACCCCGAATACGGCATGGCCAGCGACATTTACGAGCGCGCGATGGACTCGCGCTCGCGGCGCGCGCGCCGCAACGGCACACGTGCGCCCTCGCCGCTTGCAGGGCGCGGGCGTGCACTGCCCGGAACACCGCCGCCGATCTCTGGCGATAGCGCCAGCGCGCGGGTCGCGATCGAGCGCATCAACGAGCGCATCGGCTCTGGCGATTTCGAAGGCGCGCGTTCGCTCGCGTTCGCGCAGATCGGCGGCCCACGCTCTGGTCAGGCGCAATGGCAACTCGGCCTGATCGCATATCGGCAGCACGATTATGCCGAAGCGGTTCGTCAGTTCGAAGCGTCTGCGCAATGGCCTCATCATGGCGGCTGGGCGCGCGCGGCGGCGCACTATTGGGCCGCGCGCTCACGCTTGGCAGCGGGCGAGCCGCAGGGCGTTGCGCAACATCTTGAAGCCGCCGCTGAGCGTCCGTGGACGTTCTATGGTCAACTCGCCGAAGCGCAGCTCGGCCGCGAGAGCCCGCTTAACTTCACACCGCCGGAGATGAGCGGCGAAGCGCTTGAGCGCTTCGTGCAAAACTATCCCGCAGCGCGCCGCGCTGCCGCACTGGCGCAGCTGGGTCGTCTCTCAGAGGTCGAAAGCGAACTGCGCCGCCTGCACGCCGATCTTTCACGTGACGATGACGTCGCCTTCCTCTCGCTCGCGATGTCGCTGCAAGCGCCCGCGGCACAATTGCGCGCAGCAGAGTATGGCGGGCGCGATGTTGCCGCGGGCTTCTGCCCTTCAACATCGTTCGAGCCGGAAGACGGCTTTGTGCTCGATCGTGCGCTGATCTACGCGATTGTGCGTCAAGAGAGCTATTTCAACCCGCGCGCCGTCAGCGTGTCGAACGCACGCGGCTTAATGCAGTTGCTGCCCTCCACCGCACGCGACATGGATCGCTCGCACAATTATCGCCGCGCTCCAGCGCCGTTGTTCGAGCCTGGCCTCAACATGCGTCTCGGCCAAAGCTACGTGCAGTGGCTGATGACTGAGTTTCATAATGACGGCGATCTTGGCCGCGTCTTCGCCGCGTACAATGGTGGTCCGGGCTGGCTCTCGCGCTGGGTCGCGACCTTGCCTTCGGACACCGATCCGCTCTTGCTGCTCGAAATGCTGCCGCGCGCTGAAAGCCGCGACTATGCCGAGCGCACGCTCTCGCACATGACGCTCTGCCGCAAACGCTACGGCCAGCCGACGCCGGAAATGGATCGCCTCGCTGCAGGCGACGCGGCCATCTACACGCCGCTCGATCGGCGCGTCGCTGAACGCTAAACCTTAGGCCGTTGGCCGCGCCGGCGTTGCAGGCGCGGGCGCAGGCGTTGCTTGCGGCGCTGGCGTGGCCGCTGCGGCTGGAGCCGCGGGAGACGCCGCCGCTTGCGCTGTCATCTGCGCGCGCAATCTCTGCAGGAAACGATCCATTAGATCGGTCCGCGCGACAGCGCGGGCCACATCGCGGATTGCCGCGCCATCGGCATGAACACCGGATGCGACGATCTCGAATGCATCCGCCTCGTCCGTGCCGGCCATGTCGCCGGCATATTCGCGATAGAGCCCTCGCACGCCTTCGTCATTGCCAGCCAATGTCATGGCAACGGCGGTGCGCAGCACGACCTGCCGCCCGTGGTCGTCCAGCGCCGCGCCGCGCGTGCGCAGCGCCAGCAGCGAACGCAGTTCTGATGCAGCGCGATCCCAATCGCGCGCACGCCACGCCGCCTCGGCGCGTACACGTTGCGCATCTTCGCCACGATCGCGCTCGACCAACTCGGCTGCCGCATCCAGGCGCCCAAGATCAAGCAACGCGCGCGCTTCCAGAATGCGCCGATCAGCCAGCAGGTTTGCCGGCATGTTCGGTTGACGCGAGTTCGCGATCGCGACCAACGCCTGATCAGGCTTGCTATCCATCAGATAGATGGCGGCGAGATCGGCGGCGACTTGCGCCTTGCCTAGTCCGTCAAGCCGGGTGTCCACTTGGTGCTGAAGCAATTGCGCGGCTTGTTCGAGCAGATCGACGTGCACCAGCCGCCCCGCAAGCAATCGCACAATGCGATCACCATTCGGGCCGACAGGCGTCAGATCGGAGAATTCATAGAACAGTCCAAGCGCTTGGATCGGCTCGAGCTGATCAGCTTCGCCATCAAGGAACAGGCGCTCGAACAATGTCGCCATATCCGCGCGCACCTGTCGTGCTGCTGGATCGGTAGGAAAGCGGTTCACTGCAACGCGCATAACGCCCAAAGCGTCGCGCCAGCGGCCAAGCTCCGAATACACGTCGCCCAGCATGCTGACGATCGCGAGTTCCGTAGAGTCGCCGCGCCAGCGGAAGCGCAGAGCTTCAAGCGGCTCGATCGCATCAATGCCGCGCATCACGCCGCTGGCTCGGCGCAAACGGATCGCCTCTACGCTGGCGCGCACCGCGACTTCTTCGTCGTCGATACGCGATAGCTCATCAAACATCGTAAGCGCACGCGCCATGTCACCGCGCAACGCAACGACGCGCGCTTCGATGAGCCGCGCGTGCATACGCATTGGGCGGTCGGCCGCCTCGCCCATCGCGGCACGCGCCGCCGCTTCGGCGGCCGCTGGATCGTTCAGCTCGACCGCCGCTTGAGCGAGCGCCAGCTGGAAACGCGCACGCCAAGACGCTGGGTGTTCCTCAAGCGCGCCCGCGCCGCGTTCGAGTTCACGGCGCGCATCGGCCCAATTCTGTTCCAGAGAGTAGGCGTACCCGCGCCACAATGCGGCAGAGGGATTGTTGGCAAGGGCCGACGCCGCCAGATCGGCCTGCGCCTCGCGCGCACGCCCGAGCATGACGTTTGCCGCCGCGCGCATCAGCCGAAACTCAGGATCGATCTCGACCAGTTCGCCTTGATTGATCGCCACGATACGCAGAGCGCCCAGCGCCTCTGCCGCGAGTTCATGCTGCAGCAAATACCGCGCGAGCGCCATGCGCGCTTCTACTGGCGCACCCTCGCGAACGCCCTCGTCAGCGGCACGGCGCATCAGGTCGTCAATGGTCTCGCGGACGTGAACGAGATCTTGCGCCTGTTGTTGATCCGCCGAAGCATCGGCAAGTTCAGACGAATGTCCCTCGGCAAGACCGGCCTGTAACTCCGATTGCACGCTCGTCGCTGGCGGAGGTGTTTGCGCCGCAGCAGTTGCCCCGCCGCGCGTGACGGTGAGTGTCCCGCTCGCAAACGTCGCACTCACATCGTCTGCGCGTGGCTCGACGACAGCGCCATGCGCCGCCGGCAAGAGCGCTGCTTCAAGCGTAGCGCGGCGTGCGTTCACACCGCGCGCCGGGCCACCCATGAGAGCAACGGCGATGCGGTCGCCAATTTCCGGATCGCGGATCCAACGGACAACGCCTTCACGACCAAAGCGCGCCGTCAGTTGCCCGCGACCATCTGGAAGCGTCGTGCGCGTGAGTTCCGCTGCGGACGCTGCCTGAGCGCGAGAGCCTAGCGTAAACGTCCAACCATTCTCACTTGGCGCGGCAGATACCTGAACATCGGGAGATGCCGGAATACGCAGTCCGACGACGCCGTCGCCCTGCACCACTTCGATACCCTCGTGGCGACGCCCGACGCGCGCAACACCCGTGAGATCAATGCGGCCCTGCGCGTCGAACAGCACCCAGATCGCTTCGCCGCGACGGAACGCAGCCGCACGCGCAGGCGACGGCCACGTTACACTGATGCGCGTCGCATTGGCGTCTTCGATCAGCTGAACGCGTGCATTACCACGCACCGGGGCGGTCGCAGGTGCGGGCGCATCGCCGTCGGAAGCAGGCTGCGCCCCCGCTTCGGGCGGCATGAGATCGACGACGATGCGATCGCCCTCGACAAAATTGCGCTGGCGTACGCCAGGCTCCAGTGTGAACGACAAGCGCACTGGCGCACCCTCGGCGCTCACGCGGCGCACTTCACGAACATAGCGTGGCGGCGTTGAGCGCAACTCCGCGATGTCGATGTCGGCGGCGCGCGAAAAACGCAAATCGAGACGATTGCCCTGCACGATCGGCGTTAGCGTGGTGGCGCCCTGAAAACGGAAAGATAGACGCGTGTAACCTTCGTGAGCGCCAACGCTCACCGTTGCATTCGGCACTGACGCCATGCGCGGCGGCGGTGGTGGCGATGGCGCAGGCGTTGGCGCCGCACTCGGTGGGGCCGGTGGAGGCGTTGGCGGCGGCGCGGGTGGCGACGCGGGCGCTGACGGCGGCAATGAAGCGACAGTCAGATCCATCGGTAACGGTCCGACGGGGCCGCGCAATTCAGCCGGCTCCTGCTCGCTCGTGCTCGCTGGCGGCGTGATCGGCGCCCCGGCAGCTGGCGCTTGCGTCTGCGCAGGAGCGGGCTCCGCCGCAGGCGGCGCGGGTTCTTCTCGCGGCGGCGTCAGCGAAACTGGCTGCGCAGCGATGGGCGGCGTGGCGATTAACGCCGCCGCTGCAATCGCGATCGGAGAGCGCAGGGATTTCATGGCCGCGAGTGACACTCTCTCCGTTGGGCGTTAAGCGCGCGTTTACTCGGATGCGCCGGACGCGCCGCCGCCACGGGCGCGTGATAGCAGGTCGCCGCCGCCCGAAGGCGGCCGAGCCCGATCGGCGAGCATCGTCGTGAGACGGCGCGCGCGTTCCGGGTTCATCCGGCCCATGATTTCAGCAAGATTTGCCTGGCGCATACGGCTGGCGACTTGCACCAGCACTTCATCTTCAAGCCCATCGAAGACCACAGCCGCATCTCGCGCGCGCATACGCTGATAAACATCGACGAGGGCCGTAAGCCGCTCCTCTTGGGCTTCGTCCAATTGGCCGAGCAGGTCGTTCACGGTGGTTTCGAGTTGGCGCAACTCGGCGACACGCTCGTTCAGGCGCTGTTCGGCGGCGAGTATGAGCGCGTCTTGCGTTTCCATTGCCTCACCGCGCGCGTCGAGCGCTTCGCGCCGCGCGCCAAGCGCTTGCAGCACCTGCACCTCTTCGTGCGAGAGACCGGCAAGCTCGGCGAGCGTTGGCGGCGCACATTGCGTCGCGGGCGTCGCCGCCGGCGCATCACCTTCAGCGTGCGAGGCCTCGGCGCTGTGTTCCGCGGCCGGCGCAACGGTCTCGGCAACGTCCTCCGCAAGCGCTACGGTCTTCAGACCGAGAACGGCCGCGACGGTCACCATCGCGGCAGGCACGAGACGTGTGCGTGCGGGAGATTTTGGGCGCTTAGTCATCACATCCTTCCGCGCGCGCCGAGATCGGCGCTTGAACGCAGCCGTCCGGCGCCAAGGCCAAGGCGATCTGCGGTTTGACGGGCGTCATTGATGCGCGCTTGCAGATCGCGCCCTGCATCCTGCGCCGTTGCGCGCAAGTTGCGCACCGCCGCTTCGGCGCGTTGCGTCGCCTCGACCAGTTCTGCTGCCGCAGCGCGAATGCCGTCTTGCCCAGTGCGAAGCGCGGCGAGCTTGCGGTCGAGACGCCAGAAATAAAACAGACACGCGGCCAGCATCACAGCCAACACGAGTTCAATAACGAGCGTGATCGGGCTCATGGCTTGCCTCCAAGTTTCATGACCGCCTGTTGCGTGGCGGGATTGATCGGGCGTTCGACGCGCACGGCGAGCGAATGTCCCATACGGCCGACGCGGCCTTGACTAAGTTCGACTGAGCCGCACTTCAGCAGCACGGGGCTATCTGGCGCAGCATCGAGTATCAATGTGTCGCCCACTTTGAGATCGAGCATACGCTTCAACGGCTGCTTCATCTCATCGAGCACGGCCCGCACTTCGAGTTTGGTCGCCCAGAGTTCGCTGGCGAGGTGGCCTTCCCAAATGTTGTCGCGGCCGAACTTCTCGCCCATGAATTGCTGCAAGAGCATTTTTCGGATCGGCTCGAGCGTCGCGTATGGCAGCAGCAACTCAAGCCGCCCGCCGCGATCTTCCATGTCGATGCGCAGCTTGACGACAATCGCGGCGTTCGGCGGACGCGCAATCGCTGCGAAGCGCGGATTGGTCTCGATGCGATCGAGATTGAAATCGACTTCCGTCAGCGGCGCGAAGGCCTGGCGTGCATCATTCAGCACAACTTCGATCATGCGCGTCACCAGCACGCGCTCGATCGTCGTGTATGGACGGCCTTCAACGCGCGTCGCGGCAGCGCCACGCCTACCGCCCAGCAGAACATCAACGACTGAGTAGATCAGATTAGAGTCAACAGTGACCAATCCGAAGTTGTCGAGTTGTGCGGCGCGGAACACGGCAATAATTGCCGGCAGCGGAATCGAGTTGAGGTAGTCACCGAAGCGGATCGAAGTGATTTGGTCCAAGCTGACTTCGACGTTGTCCGACGTAAAGTTGCGCAGGCTCGTCGTCATCAAGCGCACAAGGCGATCGAAGACGATTTCGAGCATCGGTAGACGCTCATAAGAGACGAGCGCGGAATTGATGATGGCCCGCACGCCAGTACGGCTCGAACTATCATCTTCGCTGAGGCCAAAGCCCAAGAGGCTGTCGATCTCGTCTTGATTGAGAATGCGCTCGCCGCCGTCGCCAGCGGGCGCAGGCTCGCCCTCGCCGGTCGACCAGTCCTTGTCTTGCGCTTCTGCGGCGTCGGCGCTCATCTTACTGCACCAGCATTTCTTCGATCAGCACCGCGTTCACTTGCGCTGGCGCGATCGCGAGATTGACGCGACGCAGTAATTCGAGGCGCAGCCGATAGGCGCCCGCCGAACCGGAGATGTCGTCGGTACGGAGTTCGCGGAGGAAACCGTTGAACTGATCGTTGACGCGCGGGATGCCCTCGGTCAGCGCTGTCACGGTCGCGTCGTCCGGCGCTTCCAACGTCAGTTTCAGCTTCAAATACGCCGGGCGGCCATCGATGCTGCTAATGTTGACCAATATCTCCGGCATGGTGACGAAGATGACGTTCTCGCCGTGCAGGATCGTCGTGCCGTGCGGCCCAGGGACAGCTTCTCCCGTCGCTTCATCACCGTGACCGCCGCCCTTGGTTTTCCCGTGATCGCCTTCGTCAGACGCGTGCTGCTCAGCACCGCCGCCAGACAGAAGCATAAAGGCCGCGGCGCCGCCCCCGCCAAGAACAAGAACGGCCGGCAGAACAATGAAGAGCACGAGCTTCTTGCCCGACATCTTCTTCTTGGCCGGCGCTTCGCCCTCAGCACCTTCAGCGCCCTCAGCCGGCGGCGCAGCACCTTCGGCCTCGGTATCGGCCTCGGGCGCCTCGCCCTTCTTTTTCTTCTTCGACTTCCCGAACATGGAATCGCCCGCGTTAATCCACGTTCTGTGGTGGGCCGCGCTGGTTAAGGATTGGTAGCAACTCGGCAAAACTTGCCGCTTCGCTCGGCAGAAACGCACCAGCGCTTCACCATGATCGCGCCGGGCGACCCTTGAAAATACTGGCGTTCACCATGTGGCACGGGCCTTGCGTGGTTAACCGCGATGGATAACGCCCTCATGCTCGGCCTGCAGACGCAACGTGTTCTGCAACGGCGTATGGATGTCGCCGCCAACAATCTGGCGAACGTGGCGACGTTTGGCTTCAAGGCCGACGGGCTTCTGCTTGAAGAAGCTGACCAGACCGCAGCCCACGCTGAGGAAGCGCCGAGCGAAATCCGCTTCGTGCGCGACATGGGCATCATGCACATGATGGAGCAAGGCCCGATCAGCCAGACGGGCAATCCGCTCGATGTCGCGATCGAAGGCGACGGCTTCTTCATGGTTCAAGGCTTTGGCGGCGCCACGCAATATACGCGTGACGGCGCTTTTTCGATTGCCGGAGATGGGCGTTTGGTGACCAGCGATGGTCGCTCAGTGCTCAACTCCGGGGGGGCGCCGATCGTGCTCGATCCGCAAGGCGATACGCCTTCGATCGGGCGTGACGGCGTTATACGCGTGGCCGGTGTGGAAGCCGGCCAAATCGGTGTGGTTTCGTTCGCCGCACCGGGCGCGCTCGCAAAGGTCGGGGACAACCTTTGGGACGCGCAGGGACAACCATCGGGCGCCTTCGAGGGCGTCGTCGTTCAAGGCGCCCTCGAAGGGTCCAACGTACGCCCGGTGCTCGAACTCACACGTCTTATCGAAATCTCGCGCGCTTACGCGTCGGCAGCCAAAATCATTTCGGGTGCGGACGAACTGCGCAAGAGCGCGATCGAGCGGCTTGGCCGCTAGGAGCTAGTCCCACATGCGAGCTTTATCCATTGCAGCCAGCGGCATGCAGGCCCAGCAGCTGAACGTCGACGTCATTTCGCACAACATCGCGAACATGAACACGACGGCCTACAAGCGTCAGCGCGCCGAGTTTCAGGATTTGCTCTATCAGAACATGGAGCGCCCCGGTTCGACGTCATCGTCATCGGGCGCGACCTTGCCGCTCGGCATTCAGATCGGTGTCGGCGTGCGCGCAGACGCGGTTGGCCGCGTCACCGAACAAGGCGGCCTGACGCAAACCGGCAACCCCTACGACATGGCCATCAATGGCCGTGGCTTCCTGCAGATCCAGCTGCCCTCTGGCCAAACCGCTTACACGCGCGCCGGCAATCTCGCGGTGAACGCTGAAGGCCAGCTTGTGACGGCCGATGGCTACACGGTCGAACCTGCGATTAGCGTTCCGGCTGAAGCGGTCGCGATGCAGGTCACGCGTGACGGCATCGTTGAAGTGACGCTTACCGGCCAAACCGTACCGCAACAGATCGGCCAGCTCGAACTCGCAACCTTCATCAATCCAGCGGGCTTAGAGGCGATCGGCGACAATCTCTATCTGGAAACACCCGCCTCCGGCTCGGCCAACGTCGCAACACCAGGCTCGCCCGGCGTCGGCACGTTGATGCAGGGCTATCTCGAACTCTCCAACGTCAACGCCGTGGAAGAAATCTCGCAGCTGATCGTGGCGCAGCGCGCTTACGAGATGAACGCGCGCGTCATCACGGCCGCCGACGAGATGCTCCAATCCACCACACAATTGCGCTGAGGAGGCTCACACATGCGTTGGTTCTCGCTCTTCGCCATCTTCTACTTCTTCTTCGCGGCGGTCGCGTTCGCGGATCCAGTCACACTGCGCACGCGCGTCGAGGCCAACGGCCCGGCCGTTACGATGGGTGATGTGTTCATCGGCGCGCCGGCCGAAATTGCGGCGCGCGCTATCGCGCCGTCGCCGCCTGCTGGGCAAGTCTCAACGATCTCGATGCCGGTTCTGACGGCAGCGGCATCCGCTGCTGGTTTGGAATTCACACCACCTGGTGGCGTCAACTTCATTCAAGTCGTTCGCCCCGGCGGCATGCGCGCGACACTGCCACCTGCAGGCGGCGGTGCGCGCGTCATCGACGCCGCCATCCGGCGCGGCGAGACGGCGACGGTAACATACGCCGCTCCCGGCATCTCCGTCACGATGCGCGCCCGCGCCATGCAAGACGGCGCCGTGGGCGACAACATCACGTTCCTCAACACGTCATCCAATCGCCAAATCGATGCGGTCGTCACCGCACAGGGCCAGGCGCTCGCCACGCCATGACCCATAAGGAGCACACGATGCGCACTCTAGCTCTCATCGCCCTCGCCGCCGCCGGCGCGACGGGGTGCGCCAACGTCGACACGGCAGAGTTTCGACAAGACGCGCTCGCAGCGCCCGGCGCGGCTTATGACGCAGCCCACCGCGCACTCGCGCCGCCGCAGCTCCGCCCAGTCGCAACGCCTGCGCAACTGACCGGCGGCGAACAGCAATCGATGCCGCAACCGCAGCCGGCGCAGTACGAAGCGCGCCGGCCCTCGTCACTCTGGCAGAGCGGATCGCGCAGCTTCTTCAACGATCAACGCGCGACGGATATCGGCGACATCATCACTGTCGAGATCGAGATTGACGATAGCGCCGAGATTTCCAACTCGTCGAACCGTCAACGTTCAAGCCAGACAAGCGCAGGCGTGTCGAACTTCTTCGGCCTCGAACAATCCGTTGGCCAGCTCTTCAACAATGCCTTCGATCCCGAGAACATGATCGGCGCGCAGGCGGACTCCGATCAGAACGGCAGCGGTGCGATCAATCGCGAAGAGAAGATCGAGTTCACGATGGCGGCGGTGATCGTCGATCGCCTGCCGAACGGCAATCTGGTCGTCGCTGGCCGCCAAGAAGTGCGCATCAACGGCGAGCTGCGTGAGATCACGGTCAGCGGCATCATCCGTCCAGAAGATGTGACGGCAAACAATACGATCAGCCAGACGCAGATCGCCGAAGCGCGCATCTCCTACGGTGGCCGCGGCCAGCTCAGCGCCGTGCAGCGCCCGAACTGGGGTCAACGCATAGGCGACGCGATTTCGCCGTGGTGAGCTTGCGCTCGGTCAACACTCGCACGTGCGGTTCTGCGACGATGCGGCCATGGCTGTGCCGCTGGGGCAATTAATTACGGAACTTGCGGCCGCCACGCTCATGGTGGCGGCGACGACCCTCGTGCACTTCTTCGGCCTGCTACGTCTCACCCGCCTGATGACGGGCGCGCACTCACGGCTGCGCACGCATGAAGCGGCATGGCGGCAAGCCGCGTTGATACTGATTGTCGTGTTCGGCATCTTCGCCCTGCACACGATCCAGGTTTGGCTCTATGCGCTTCTGTTCCGCGGCCTCGGCGAATTCGAAACGTTCGAACAGGCGCTGTACTTTTCCACCGTGAGCTTTTCCACGCTCGGTTACGGCGATCTAACACTCAGCGCGCCATGGCGCGTGCTTGGCGCCATCGAAGGCGTCAATGGACTTGTCCTCATTGCGTGGTCAACGGCGTTCATGATGAGCGTCACCGGCCGTTTGCGTTTGCTGGAGCACGATTGGCTCGACGCAGAGCGCAGATCTTAGTTCACGCGCCGCTCGCGCCCTACCCAGTACGGCTCACGCAATTCGCGGCGCAGGATTTTTCCTGACGCGCTCCGCGGCAACGCTTCAGCGCGAAAGTCGACGCTCTTCGGCGCTTTGAAATGCGCGATGCGCTCGCGGGCAAACGCGATGATGCTCTCCGCGTCCGCGGTCACACCCGGCTTCGGTACGACGATGGCTTTCACCGCCTCGCCCCACGTGTCGTCCGGCACGCCGATCACGGCGACTTCGGCGACGTGTGGGTGGCCGTGGATCGCGTTCTCGACTTCGGCCGGATAGACGTTCTCGGCGCCCGAGCAGATCATGTCTTTGATGCGGTCTTGGATGAAGAGATAGCCGTCTTCGTCGAGATAACCTGCGTCGCCCGTGCGCAGCCAGCCATCTTTATCGACGGTGTCGCGCGTTGCTTTGTCATTCTGCCAATAGCCGACCATGTTGGCGACAGAGCGCGTACAGATCTCGCCCGTCTCATTGGGCCCAAGCGTTTTGCCGTCGCCATCGACGATGCGAAGCTCGACACCGGGCATTGGCAAGCCTGCGGACGCCATGCGCCGCGCGCCTTTCGGATCGTGATCCTGCGGCGGCAGATAGACGATCGTGCCCGTCGTTTCCGTCATGCCGTATTGCTGGCAGAACTCGCAGCCAAACACTTCCATGCACTCTTGCAGCAGCGCCACCGGCATTGGCGATGCGCCATAGAGGATGTGCTTCAGGCTCGAATAGTCGATCTCTCTCGCGCGCGGCATGCGGATGATGAATTGAAGCGCGGCCGGCACCATGAACATTTTGGCGATGCGCTCTTTCTCGATCATCTCAATCGCTTCGATCGGATTGAACTCGCGCGTCACGATATTGCGCACGCCATTCAGAATGCCGATGAGACCCCAGCCCGAGCCGCCAATATGGGCGATCGGCATGGCGACGAGATTGGTCTCACCCTCGTTCCACTCGTTCCAACCCATCGCCGCTTCCGAAAGCGCCCGGCGCGAGCGCATGAGGTTGGCGTTGGCCAGCATAACGCCCTTGGGGCGACCCGTGGTGCCCGAGGTGTAGAGCAAGAGCGTCGTGTCCTCAGGCGCGACCGCTCTGTGAGGATCGGTCGTCGGCTGGGCATCGCGCCATGTTTGGTAGACTGGCCAGCCATGATCGCCGACTTCAAGCGCGATCAGCTTCGGCTTGGTTTGCGTGTGCCTCAGCGCTTCATTGGCGCACGCCACACACTCTGCGCCGACAAAGAGCACGCTCGCGGCGGTGTCGTCGATGATGTAGGCGACCTCAGCCGGCGATAAGCGCCAGCCAATCGGCGCGATGATGGCGCCGGCCTTGGCGGCGGCAAACCAGATCTCGAAATAGTGGTCGCTGTTTTTGCCGAGATAAGCGACGCGGTCGCCCTTCTTCACGCCGGCAGCGACGAGCGCGTTGGCGGCCTGGTTCGATTGCCTGTCGAGATCTGCGAACATGGTGACGCGACCTTCGAACTGCATTGCGATGCGATCGCCGCGCACGCGCGCATGATTGCGAGCGATGTCGCCGATCGTGTGGATGGACTCGAACTCTTCCGGCTTCAACGACGCGCTCATGGCTCAGCTCCCAATTCCGCGCGCCATGAACGACGCGAACAACAGCAATACAGCGAGCAAATGCACCTCAATCATCACGTAGCGGCGCACGCTTTTCAGCTGCGCTTCCGGGACCGTGAAATTTGGGTCGGCGTTGAAGCTTTTCGTCCACCGCATGAACGTGCGCGTTGGGATGATGGAGAGCAGCCCGATGGCAGCAAACGCCGCGATCTTTGCCCAGAAGAACGGCTGCGCCTCGTAATAGTCCCAGCCCTTCGCGCCCCAAACAACGCGGGCAATGCCAGCCAGAATGAGCAGGACCGAGGACAAGCCGTAAAGGAGATCGACACGCAGCAGCAGGCGCGCAACGCGGTTGTCTATAGGCAGGCGTAAAATGAAGAGTTCGGCGCAGAGCGCCCCGACGAGAACAAACGCAAACAGGAAGTGGAGCCACGCGAGGCCAGCGTCGTGCATCAGCATGCACCTACGCTAGAGCCGGAAAAGCGCTCCGACTAGATCAATCGTCGCGGTGGACGCGCTCACGGCGCTCGTGGCGCTCTTGGGCTTCGAGCGAAAGCGTGGCTATCGGACGCGCTTCGAGACGCGAGAGCGAGATCGGTTCGCCGGTCTCTTCGCAATAGCCGTAGGAACCATCCTCGATGCGGCGCAGCGCTTGATCGATCTTGGAGATCAGCTTGCGCTGGCGATCGCGTGTACGCAGCTCCAAGCCGCGATCGGTTTCGCTGGTGGCGCGGTCGGCAAGGTCCGCCTCTGCGACGGTCTCTTGCTGCAGCGTCGCAATCGTGCCGCGCGACTCTTCAAGTATCTCTTCCTTCCAAGCCTGAAGCTTGGCGCGGAAGTAATCGCGCTGCCGTTCGTTCATGAACGGCTCGTTTTCGCTGGGGCGATATTCTTTCACCGAAGACGCCATTTCCAAACTCCCGGACCCTCGCGAGCCGGCGCCTTATAGCGGGGCGCCCTAGCGTCGTCCATTGAGCAAGACCAGTGCCATACGGAGCTGATTTCGTTTGTGTGCAGTGCAGCAATCAAGCCGCCGCAAGCCGCTCAAGCTTGGCCAGCTCGACGGCGAGTCGGATGTCAATTTCATGAAGCACGTCATCGAGACCTGCCTCGCCGGTCAGTTCCGCGCCGCGCGTTAGGCGTTCGAGTTCCCCCTTTAGAGACCCTGGCGCGCGGCCTGACAGCAGTCCCTGCTCAAGCTTTTCCAGCGCGTCGAGCGCCTCGGCGCCACGTTTGGCCTGGCGGGCGCGGCGGCGCGACGGGGTCTCGTCGCTCTGAAGCGCAATCAACGCATCGAGCGCCGCCAGTGGCGCGGTCGGCGCAGTGGCTGCAGCTTTCTGGGGACCGTCCATCTGTGGCGCAAAGCCTGGCGCGGCTGAGGCGCCAGCGGCCTTCCTCGCCCCGCCGGCTGCGCTGACAGACTTGCCGCTTTCAATTTTCATGAGTCGGACTCTCTGCCTCGCCCGTTTCCGATTGCTTAACGATTGGAGTTTGAACGGCTCGTTAACCGAACTGGTGGCGTGTCGTTCTCATGGGATTTGCTTCACGCGCCGCACGCTTCGGGCTCATGGCCGTCGCTTCAGTAGCAGCGATGACCGCGCCAATAGCCGCGCCAGCGGCCTGGGCGGGTCCACGCATTAAAGACATCGCCGACTTCGAAGGCGTCCGCGAGAACCAGCTCGTCGGCTACGGCTTGGTGGTCGGCTTGGCTGGCACGGGCGATAGCCTGCGCAACTCGCCGTTCACGCGCCAGAGCTTGGCCGCGATGCTCGAGCGCCTGGGCGTCAATGCCGCTGAAGGCAATCTCAATACGCGCAACGTCGCCGCCGTGATGGTGACCTCGAACCTGCCGCCGTTCGCGACACAAGGCTCGCGCATCGACGTGACGGTATCCGCACTCGGCGATGCGCGCAGCTTGGCTGGCGGGCAATTGCTGGTGACGCCGCTCATGGGCGCGGATCAGCAGGTTTACGCCGTCGCGCAAGGGCCGCTGGCGATTGGCGGCTTTCAAGCGACCGGCTCATCCGGTTCTTCGGTCACGCGCGGCGTGCCAACGGCTGGGCGCATTGCCTCCGGCGCTCTCGTTGAGCGCGAAATTCCCTTTGATCTCGCCAATCAGCGCGAGCTGCGCCTGGCGCTCCGCAATCCTGATTTCACCACAGCCCGCCGCATCGCAGCCGCGATTAACGCAACCGTCGGCGGCCCCGCCGCGCGCGCTCTCAATCCCGGCACAGTCGTTCTGCAGCGCCCTGAGGGCTATGCGGGTGACATGGTGGAGCTGGTGACAGCGATCGAGAACGTCGAGGTCGAGGTCGACACCGTCGCGCGCATCGTGATCGACGAAAGCTCAGGCATCGTTGTGATGGGTGAGAACGTCAACGTCTCAACCGTAGCGATCGCGCAGGGCAACCTAACCATCTCGGTGCAGGAAGATCCGTTCGTCAGCCAGCCAGCGCCATTCTCGCGCGGCGACACGGTGGTCGTCCCTTCTTCTAACGTCGACGTCGAAGAAGAGCCCGGCGGCTTGGTTGTTGTGCCTGGCGGCGTTCCGCTTCGCCAGTTGGTGAACGGCTTAAACGCGTTGGGCGTCACGCCACGCGACATGATCTCGATCCTGCAGGCGCTGAAAGCCGCCGGCGCGATCCAAGCCGAAATCGAAGTGATGTAATGACGATCCCGCTCACAAACGCTGGCGCGCCGTTGCCGTTGGGCGGCCCTGTCCGCCCTGCAAACGCCGACATACAAAACGCGCCGCCCGAAATCAGACGCGTGGCGGAAGAGTTTGAGTCCGTCTTCCTGGCGGAGATGCTCGCGCCGATGTTCGAGGCGCTGGATACTGAGGGCCTCGGCGGCGGCGGCCAGGGCGAACAAATGTTCAGGCCGATGCTGGTTCAGCAATATGCGGAGTCGATCTCGCGCGCCGGCGGCGTCGGCATCGCCGACAGCATCGTCCGCGAGATGCTTCGCATGCAAGCGGCCGTCTTGGTTGAGGAGCCAACACCCGATGGCGCTTAAAGCTGACGACGCTAAGGACCGCGCCGAGCAGATGGTCTTGGTTACCACGCGGCTGACCGCGCTTATCCAGGAAGAGACACGCCGTATTGACGCGCGCGAGCCGCCGCTCGACGGGGCACAAGCCGAAGAGAAGACGCGCCTCGCCAACGCCTATCGGCTTGAACTCACGCGCATCAAGCACGATCGCAGCCTGATCGAGGGCGCCGGCGGGGATCTGCTCGTCCAGCTTCGCCAAACCACCGAAGCACTGAACGCCGCCCTCGCCGCGCACGAAATAGCGCTGGGCGCTGTAAAGATGATCAGCGAAGGCTTAGTTCAGGCGATGGCTGGCGAAGTCGCGCGGCTACGACAAGGCGAAGCCAATTACGGCGCCAGCGGCGGGCTCAGCGCGCCGAGCGGCCCAACGCCAACGCTGCTCGACAGAAGCGCTTAAGAAACGCCGTGAATTCACCCCACAGCGGGGACGTTTTCGCCTTTCCTGTAATTCATCTTGCCCTGTGGCTTTGAAGCCGGTTTGGTACTTCGGCTGCGGTCCGGGACGAGAATGAGGCATACTAAGGTTACGAGCGCTTGGCGCCCGGTGAGGGCGCACCGCGGCAAGTCCCAGCCGCAGGGAATCTTGAGCGCGTTCGTCTTCAACTTGAGCTTTGTCGTGCTGGCGATCGCGAGCGCCTTCGCGGTCGTCGTGATCGCCCGCGATCATCTTTACGCCTACGAGTATTCGGAGTCCGGCGCCCGTGTGATCGCGGAGCGCGTTGAAGAACTCAATGCTGAGCTCATCCAACTGGACTTTGACCGCACGCGTCAGTGGGACGATCTGATCGCGATGGAGCTCCAATCCGGCGACATCGCCGCCGCGAGAGGTTTTTTGCTTTCGGGCCGTGAGATGCTGCCCAACAGCCAAGCCGCGGTGCTGCGCCGGGCGCCTGACGACGCGGCGCGCGAACTTGCGGCACTTGAAATGCTCACCCCCGGCACCCGCGCCCGTTACGAGGAGCGCGTCCCCTTGCTGTCGCGTCGCGCAGACAGCGCCGAAACGACTGCCGCGCGCGTGCTGCCCAACTTCGTCGGCGATGCAGCCGATTTCGAGCTGATGGCCCGCGCGCTGATCACCGAACCATCAACGGACGCCCAACAATTCGTCCTGACTGGCCTCAGCCTCGGCCTTGGCGGCGAGGTCAGCGCCGAAACCTCCGCTGGCGCGCTCGCCCTGCTGGTGGCGAGCCGCCGCACCGACTATCCCTCGACGCTCGCAGAGGAAGTCTCGCGCCTACTCAACGAGGCGCTCTCCGTCGAAGCGTTCCGCACCGCCGCGTTGGAAACCGCGAGCGGCGAAGCAGCGGGGGCGTTCGACAACGCAGCCGCAGCGTTTCGCAATACTGTCGATGCCGGCCGTGCTGCGCAGATTCTGGAAGCTCTGACACAGATCGGCCAGATCAGCGCGGCCACCACGCCAAGCGCGGCCGTCTATTTCATCTCGCACGCCACATCGCTGGAGGATCTCCCGCGCCTACGCCTTGTCGCCCAGGCCGGCGGCGATCGCGCAGCTGCGGCGGCCAAGCGCTTGCCGCGCGACGGCCGCTTGCAGGAGGTCGCGCGCGGCGACCTTCAGTTCAACCGAGAACTCACGGTCGCGTTCGCGATCGGCGGCATCGCCCTGCTCGGGTTTTTGGGCGCGCTGGCGCTGCGCCTTTATCAGGCCGCGCGACGCATGATCGGCCGCATGCAAGACGACGATTATGGCAGCGAGCTTGTCGAGATCGGCGCCAACAATTGGCGACCGCTCTAAGCCTTAAACAGCGATAGCACCGCTTGCGGCTCCGCGTTCGCGATCGCTACTCCGCCCGATTGCTCAAGACCCTGGCGCACCTGCAAAGCCATCAACCGAGCAGTATCGGCATCGAGGTCACTACGCACGCTCGCAGCCTCGGCGGCGCCCAAGAAACCCTGATGCGCCTCAAGAGCGCGTACGGAATCCAGGAGCCGCGTCATGGCTTCCTGAAGCTTCTCGAGAGATTTCTGAACAGCTTGCGGCAAGCCAGGATCGCTTGCCTCAGCCTGAGAGGACACAGCCAAAACGTCTTCTTCAGCAGGCTCGGCTTTCAGACGCAGATCAGCCCCATCAATGGAGACCGGCGCTGCGCCAGGTTCAGCTTGCACGCTAACCTGCCCGCCCGTCACCAAAGCCGCACCGCGCGCAATCGCGGCTTCAAGACGCTGTGCGAAGGTGCTGAGCGCTGATTGCAGATCGGCCTGCGAACCAGACTTCGTCGCCGCGTTGATTTGCACGAGCATGGCTTGCGCATCGTGCCCGAGCGCCAGCGCCTCTTGCACCTGCGCGATGCCGTTGCGAACGCTTTCGCGCGACGTTGAGATCGAAGAGCGGCTGAGTTCAACACTATCGCCGGCGCCTGCCTGCGCTTCGCGCCGCTGCTGGACGCCCGCATTGCTGCGCGCCAAACGTTGATCCGCGCCGAGCGCGCTCGCGCCCGCCGCACCATTCGGCGTAATGCTCGAAACCATAAAAGCCTGCTCCTTCGGATCGCGCGTCAGACGAAGACGCGCGGCGCGCTTCGCCGCAGGCGTGAAGAAAGCGTAAATGCGTTAACGAAACGTTAACGGCGGCGCCTCCGAAACAAATAAATTTACGCTCTGTTTACTTTTCACTCAGCGGTCGCTTTGGGCCCGGAGGTAGGCCATCACGGCGCGCGCGTAAGCGAGTTGGGACTCGCTGGGATATTTGCGCAAAGTCTCCGATGTCGTGGAGTCCTGCAAGGTATGCACGAAACGCTGCGCGTCAGCGTCGAGTTGCACCGTGCCTTTGTCCGGCATGACTTCAGCACGCAGCATGGCCTGATGCTCGGCCATCCGGCGTTTGGCCGCTTCCGCGGCGGGTCCCGGTTCAGACGACAACGCCGGCGCACGCGCCGGCATCAAGTCAGGGACTTTGGGTGGAGCTATGGAGTCCATGGCTCATGTCCGGAGGAAATTCGCGGGGGGCCGGAGCCCCCCGCTCATTCCGTTTCCGCTTAGCGGAAGAACGAAAGCACGATCGACGGCGCCGAGTTGGCGATCGACAAGGCTTGCGCGCCCAGCTGCTGCTTAACTTGCAGAGCTTGCAGGCGGGCCGATTCCTTGGCGAGGTCGGCGTCGACGAGGTTGCCGATACCGGCTTCGATCGAGTCAGACAGCTTGCCCAAGAAGGACTTCTGCACTTCGAGCGCCTTCGATTGCGCGCCCATCGTGGCCAGGTCCTTGTTCAGGTTGGTCAGAGCGGTGTCGATGGCGTCAGAAGCCAGCGAAGCGCCATTGGCCGACGAGATGTCGAGGCTCGAGGTCAAGCCCGCGAGAGCTTGGCCAGCTTTGCCGAGACGGAAGTCGAAGCCCGAAACCGTCAGGTTGTTGTTGCTGACGCCTGGCGCCACGACTTGCGTGAACGAGGTGCCGTTGGTGCCGTTGGTGCCATCGAGCAGACCGGAATCGTCCACCGCGTTGCCCGAGCCGTCTTCGAACGTGACCGTGAAGTCTTCGTTCGACTGATAGCTGATGACGCCCGTGGTGTCGTCGTAAGACGCCGTCACGCGGCCGCCGGAGGCATCGCCGACGCTGTCGACGAATTGCTGGATGGTGTCGGCGGCGTCCACATCAACCGTGAACGTGGTCGTCTCGTTACCCGACGTGATCGTGAACGAGAGAACGTCGGCGGCGTTGATGGTAAGGCCAGTGGCCGTCGCCATGTCTTCCGAAGCAGACGAAAGAGCCGGCAGAGCCAAGCCATTCAGTTCATATGCGCCAGACTGGCCGCTGATGTCGGAGGTGAGCACGCTGAACGCGGCGCTGCCGCCGGTCAGGTTGGTGCCGTTGACGAGGTTCGAACCGTTGAACGTCGCGGCGTTGGCGATCTGGTCGATCTGGTTACGCAGCGCGTTGAAGTCGGCTTGCAGAGCGTCGCGTTGATCTTGGCTGAGGTCGTTCGCTTGCGCGGCAACGGCCTTTTCCTTGAGTTGCTTCAGGATGTCGCCGACAGCTTCACCGGCCGACAGACCGACGTCGATAACCGAAGTCGCGCGATCGATGCCGTCCATGACGGCGCCCAGCGAAGACACGCGGGCGCGCTGGCCTTCAGCGATAGCGAACACGGCGCCGTTGTCCTTCGCCGACGCGACCTTGAGGCCGGTGTTGACGCGGTTTTGGACTTCCGAGAGTTCGCGGTTGGTTTGGGTGAGGGATTGCAGCGCAACAAGGGCGCCGTAATTGGTATTCACGCTGGTCATGTTTATCGGTCCTTCTGGACTTAGGTTGACCGGCCATTTTGGCCGGCTGGCGTAAGCGCGGCGCACCCCACTCTTTGTGAATGAGACGCTCTGCGTTTCGATGTTTGTAAGCAGCGAGGGTTAATAACTCGCCAAAGCCGAAATGATTCTACAGCGGCAATTATTGCCCAGTTAACGCGCCGCGAGGCCTTCCATCATCGAGCGATTGATATCGATGAGAGGCTCAAGATCGGCGCCGTTGCGCAGCACTTCGCTTGAATAACGCGAAACCCAAAGCGCGAGCGAGATAATCTGGCCGCGCAAGGCGAGCGGCAAACGGTTTTCAGGCGCCGAGCAATCGGCGGCGAGCACATTCCAGAGCTTGCGGTTGGTTTCCAGCGCTTCAGCAAGCACGGCCGGAAGAGCTTGCTCTTCCTTTATCCGCACCAGTGCCGCCGTGGCTTGCCCGAATGCCCGATACTCAAGTTCGCGCGGATTTTCAGCCTGCGTGGCTGCGCGCTGGTATGCTTTGATCGACATGCCCAAGCCCCAAGCGCTCGGCCTCATACGTGATGAGTTTCCGACAGCGCATCAATGCACGGTAATATTCGCCGCCCATTACTTCTTTGGAAACGCCGATGCATTCCGCCAGCACCGCGGGATCGCGCACCGCACCCATGAATTCGGCGAGCCTAGCTGCGAACTCGCCATAGGCTTTGTCGCGCCCCATCTCGTCGAGATACATGAGCATGATCGGGAAGTAGATCCGCTTCGCCGGCGTGTCGGCCTCATCCGGCTGCATGATGTCTTTTTCGCGCAGCACCGACGCCTTGTTCTGCAGAACAAGAGCGGCGCGGCGGTCGCCGTTTTGAACGACGGCGCCGTTGACGACGAATTTCTCGCCGGGGCGCAGGGACAACTTCAGTGGCATAAGGCCCTCTCCTCCCGCTTCTGGGAGTCAATCGTCTGCAAGAGTCGGGCTTCTTGGTTAACCAGTCCTTGCGCGCTGCTGCATCCGAGCCTTATTGCTCAGATGGAATGTAATCGGACGAGCAACGAGAGACCGCATGCGCTTTGAAGGCACCAAGGACTATGTCGCTACGGAAGACCTAAAAGTCGCCGTCAATGCGGCGATCACATTGGAGCGCCCGCTCCTCGTCAAAGGCGAACCCGGCACCGGCAAGACGATGCTGGCGATCGAAGTCGCCAAAGCGATCGGCGCGCCGCTGATCGAGTGGCACATCAAGTCGACGACCAAGGCCGTGCAAGGTCTCTATGAATACGACGCGGTCATGCGCCTGCGCGACTCGCAACTGGGCGACACGCGCTCCAGCGACATCGCCAACTACATCAAGAAGGGCAAACTCTGGGAAGCGTTCGAAAGTCCGGTGCGCCCTATCCTGCTGATCGACGAGATCGATAAAGCCGACATCGAGTTCCCGAACGACCTCCTGCAGGAGCTCGATCGCATGGAGTTCTACGTCTACGAACTCGACCGCACCATCAAAGCCGCGCAGCGTCCGATCATCATCATCACCTCGAACAATGAGAAGGAGCTGCCGGACGCATTTCTGCGCCGCTGCTTCTTCCATTACATCCGCTTCCCCGATGACGACACGATGCGCGCCATCGTCGAGAGCCACTATCCCGGTGTGAAGACGCGGCTCGTCAACGAGGCGCTGAAGATCTTCTACGACATGCGCAAAGTGCCGGGGCTGAAAAAGAAGCCGAGCACCAGCGAGTTGCTCGATTGGCTCAAGCTGCTGCTGACCGATGATGTCGATCCGGAAACGCTGAAGAGCCGAGACCCGGCCAAGCTCATCCCCCCAATGCACGGGGCTTTGCTCAAAAACGAAGCCGACGTCATGCTGTTCGAACGCCTCGCCTTCCTAGCGCGGCGGGAGCAACGCGGCGGACAATAAATGCTGAAGCACGCCCTCTTCGCGCTGGCGCTTCTCGCAAGCCCGGCCTTCGCCGATCCGCCAGAGGAAGAGCTGACGGCGGCGCCTGGCTCGATTGCCTACGGCATGATCGAGGAGGCCAATGCGGACGGCGTGTTCGACATAGTTCACAACGGCCAAGTCAGCGTGCGCCATCTGGCTAGCGGCCTGCGTTGCGATTTCGAGCGTAACGGCGAGGGCTCGCGGATCGTGATTTTCTCCAGCTTGCCGCGCGGCGAGGATGTCGCCTGCGACACGCGAAGCGACACCGAGTTCGTCACAATCTACGCGACGCGCTACCCCGACGGGCGCAACCTCGCCACCGTGCTCAACGAAGCGGAAGCGGCGATCCACAATCGCTTCCCGGGCGCGACACCCGCACCGGCGGCGGTGACTGTTTCGAGCGAAGATTTGCCCGAACAACGCGCGCGCCACTTCCTCGTCGACATTGGCGGGCGTCCGCACTTCACCAGCGTCGCCGTCGCACAGGCCAATGGCTGGACATATAAGGTGCGCTTCACCACGCTCATCGAGGACGATAGCGACTTGATGCGCTATCAGCTGCAAGCGGGGTTGCTGCTCACGGGCGTGTTGCTTGAGCTTGAAGAGACGCACTAATGTTCCAACGCTTCTTCACCGAACTCCGCGCGGCGCGCGTGCCGGTCAGCCTCAAGGAATATCTTGTGCTGGTCGAAGCGCTGGAGAAAGACGCGATCGCGCCAAACGTTGAGCAGTTCTACTACCTCTCACGCGCCGCGTTGGTGAAGGACGAGCGTCATCTCGACAAATTCGACCGCGTGTTCGGCCATGTGTTCAAAGGGCTCGATAACACAGCGGAAGCCGTGAACGCGGAAATCCCTGCCGAATGGCTGCGCGCCCTCACCGAGAAATTCCTGACCGACGAGGAAAAAGCGCAGATCGAGTCGCTCGGTGGCTGGGACAAATTGATGGAGACGCTGAAACAGCGGCTCGAAGAACAAAAAGAACGCCACCAAGGCGGCAACAAATGGATCGGCACCGGCGGCACGAGCCCGTACGGCAATAGCGGCTTCAATCCCGAAGGCGTGCGCATTGGCGGCGAAGGCGGCCAGAAGCGCGCGGTGAAAGTCTGGGACAAGCGCGAATACAAGAACCTCGACGACAGCGTCGAACTCGGCGTGCGAAACATCAAAGTGGCGCTGCGGCGCTTACGCAAGTTCGCGCGCTCCGGCGCGCCGGATGAGCTCGATCTCGACGGCACGATTAAAACCAGCGCGCGCCAAGGTTATCTCGACATCGTCATGCGCCCCGAGCGCCGCAACGCCGTGAAGGTGTTGCTGCTGCTCGATATCGGCGGCTCGATGGATTCGCACATTAAGCTTTGCGAAGAGCTCTTCTCTGCCGCACGCACCGAGTTCAAGAGCCTTGAATTCTTTTACTTCCACAACTGCCTCTATGAGAGCGTGTGGAAGGACAATCGCCGCCGCCATGACGAGAAGACGCTGACCTGGGACGTGCTGCACAAATTCCCGAGCGACTATCGCATCGTCTTCGTCGGCGACGCGACAATGAGCCCATACGAGGTCACGTATCCAGGTGGCTCAGTCGAGCATTGGAACGAGGAGCCCGGCGCGGTTTGGCTGCAGCGTTTCGTGAATGTTTACGAGCGGCTTGTCTGGCTCAACCCGACGCCGCAAGCGCATTGGGGGCATACGCCCTCCATCCAGCTGATCCGCGAGATCGTCGGCGAGCAGCGCATGTTCCCGCTGACGATCGAGGGCTTGGACGGCGCCATGCGCGAACTCTCCCGCTAGCGCAGGCGCTTGCGCAATACTAACTTGAGCACATGAAAAAGCTCGCCCTCGCCGCCCTCCTCGCTGTGTCCTTGGCCGCCTGCGGTCGGCCCGGTATCGAGGGCGAGACCAAGACCGGTGAAGTCGATCCGCGCGTCGTCCAAGCGCGCGGCACGTTGGCCGAGAGCGAGCAAGCCACGATCGCGATCTTTGAATCGGTGGCGCCGTCCGTCGTGCTGGTGATCAGCGGCGGCGGCTTCAACCAAGAAGTCGGCAGCGGCACCGGCTTTGTCTGGGACGAAGCCGGCCACATCGTCACCAACAACCACGTCGTACAAGCGCCGCGCGTGATTGTGCGTTTGCCGAACGGCGAGGATATCGACGCACAAGTGATCGGCCGCGCGCCACAATACGACATCGCCGTGCTGAGGCTTGAGCGTCCGGTTGGGGCGCCGCCTATTCCAATTGGGTCATCATCCGATCTGCGCGTCGGCCAAGCGACATTCGCTATCGGCAATCCGTTCGGCTTCGACCGCACGATCACGTCAGGCATCGTCAGCGCGCTTGGCCGCCAACTGCCGACGCGCGAAGGCCGCGAGATCGCCGACGTCATTCAAACCGACGCTGCAATCAATCCCGGTAATTCAGGCGGCCCCCTGCTCGATAGCGCCGGCCGGGTTATTGGCGTCACGACCGCGATTTACTCGCCGTCGGGCGCTTATGCGGGCCTGGGCTTTGCGGTGCCAATCGATACGGTCGCTCGCGTTGTACCTGCGCTGATCGAAGACGGTCGCGCGCCAATTGCCGGCATCGGCATTCTTGCGGCTGATCAAACAGTCGCCGCGCGGCTCGGTGTCGAAGGCGTTCTCGTCTGGCAAACCGCGAACGGATCCCCCGCCGCACGCGCGGGCCTGCGCGGGACGGATCCCGATCGCGGCGTGCTGGGCGATGTAATTGTGCAAGCGCAAGGCCAGCCCATTCGGCGCTTGGCGGATCTGACCGGCGCGCTCGATCGCATCGGTGTCGGCAACGACATCGCGCTAACGATCCGCCGCGGCGACCGCATGATGGAAGTCAGCGTGAACATCGAAGACATCGGCGATCCAGCGCAATCGTCGTCGAACACGGCGCCGAACAAATAACTGGGGCGGGCGCTTTTGAGCCTCTAGATTGGACGCATCATGCGTTACCTATTCCTCGTGTTGATCGTCGTGTTCCTGACGCTCATCGTCATCTTCGCGGTGCAGAACCTTCAATCCGTAACCGTGGCGTACCTCGGGCTGGAGTTGACAGCGCCGATCGCGGTCCTGGTTGTTCTGACCTACCTGCTTGGCATGGCCACCGGCGGAAGTGTGTTCACGTTCCTGCGCTACTCGATTCACAAAGCGACCGCGTCGAGCGCGAAGCGCGCGCGCGATGTCACGCCAGCGCCGAAGATCATCGATCACTCATCTTAACCCGCCCACACCATATCGGCGGGATCGAACCCCAGCGCACGAATGCGCTGCTCGAACGCCGCGCGCTCGGCGTCGTTCAACGTTTCCGCGCGCGTCAGTAGCCACAGATAGCGCCCGCGCGGTTCGCCGACGATCGACCAAGAATAGTCTTCCGCACGGGCGAGCACCCAATAGTCGGCCCAGAACGGGCCGAAGAAGCTGACCTTCAACTGCCCTTCGCCCACGACGCGCGCCCGCCCATTGGCGACGCGCTGCTCGCCGTCAGCCTCGAAGCACGTGTTGCGCACCGAAATCTGGCCATCGTTTCGTTCGCCATATTCGGCGGTGGCGCGCGCGCATCCACGCTCAAACGCGTTCGGCAGGCGCGCCTGCTCGTGCCAAAGCCCCAAATAGGAGGCCCTGTCGATGGGCTGGGCCGTCAGCGGGGACTGTTCTTCCAATCGGTACACTGGGTTGATGACGCAGGCGCTGAGGCCCAGGCAGGCAACGGCTAGGATAAGGAGTTGGCGCATACCACACATACGCGCGACTTGTGCCGGCGGTTCCGTTTGAGGAAAGTGATTTGGGGGAGTCGCATGGATCGCCGTCTATTCCTGGCTACCGCAGCGTGCAGCGCCGTGAGCGCGTCTACCGCGCATATAGCCCTGGCGCAGCCAATGCATCGTTTCGCCGACGCCATGCGCTACAGCGCCGAGCGCGATGGTGCGAGCTTCATCGTCGTGCGCCATGGCATCGTGCTGGCCGAAGACTATCCCGGCGGCGGCCCCGAAGCACGCTGGCCGATCGGCGAAGGCACGCGCATGTTCACGCCGCTTCTGGCGGCATCGCTGGCCGATGATGGTCTGCTCAATCTCGATGAGCCCATAGCACTCACCATTGGCGATTGGGGGGCGCACCCGGTCAAAAGCACGATCTCGATCCGGTCGCTGTTAAGCGGCGCCAGCGGCATCGCTTTTGGACGCCGCGATCAGCGCGACCTCGCAACTGCGCTTGCACTAGAGCCCGTCGAACAGCCGAACACGCGCTTCATCGACAACGCCGCCGCCTACGTCATCTTCACCGAGATCGCTCGGCGCAAACTTTTGACCCGCAACGGCGAGAGCGATCCGGCGCGCTATCTCACCGAGCGCACCTTGCTGCCGATCGGCTGCGTACCAATCGGTTGGACGCGCGGCGCCGACGGCGCGCCTTATTTCGACGATGGCGCGGCGGTTTCAGCACGCGGTTGGGCGCAAGCCGGCGAACTTATCCGGCGCGAGGGCGTATGGCGCGCGCAACGCATCGCAAACGAACGCGTGCTGGGCGAAGCGGTGCGAGGGTCGTTTGCGGAGCCGCGCGCGGGCTTCGGACTCTGGATCGCATCACCCGGCCGCTCGCGCGACGAACTCGATATCGATAGCGATCTGTGGCGCGCGAACTCGCCTGCGCCAAGCGATCTTGCGATGGCGGCAGGCGCCGGCGGCCAGCGGCTTTATTTCTCGCGGCTAGATGGTGTCGTCATCGTGCGCCAATCGCGCTCGATCGAGCGCGACCGAAATTGGTCAGACGCACAGTTTCTCTCGCTGGTGTGGCGCGCGCTCTGAGAGCGCGCGCATTCCAAGAAACTAACGGCGGATCAGCAGACCACCGATCAAGCCCAAAATGCCGCCACCGGCGGCGCCAGTGATGGCGTTGGCGAGATGCACGCCGTTGTCGCCTTCGATAAGGCCCGACCACATCGCAGTGATGTTGCTCACGGCCTCCACTTGGCCGGCAGCGAAACCAAGGCCAACGCCCCCGAGCGCACCGATCAGAGTGCGACCCGCAAGGCCGCCGCCGCCGCGCGTCACAGCGCCCAGAATGTTGCCGCCGATGGCGCCGCCGATCGCTTGAACGATATAGCCGATAATGACTGGATCCATGTGAGAGCTCTCCCCTTCCCTCGACATGCGGCGGGCTGAGCCGCCGCTTGGACCGGAGCTTACCGCCTTCGCCGCCGCTTACAACGAAGATTGCAAGCTCGTAATCCGAAATGCGAACGAGTTCACATCTTGTTCTCGAGCGGGTCGCCGGCGCCATGCCGGCGAATCGTCTTTCACTTATGCACAGCGGCGTGCCGAGGCGCCCGCTGGCGAGGCGATTCCCCTATGCTAAGTCATTGGCTCTGAAGGGCCCCCCGCCTCCATGATCGACGTTCGCATTATCTGCTCGCATGACGCAGCCAAGCTCGCGGAGACGCTTACGCGCCTCCTTGAGGCCGAGGAGCATCGCGTCCGGCTGTCGAGTGGGCGCCAATCGGTGTGGGAGCTCGAGGAAGCGCGTGCGTCTAAAGACGCGGTCATTTTGATCTGGTCGAAGGACGCGCGCAGCCAAACCTACATGCGCGATTGGGGCAACGGCATCGATGCCGCCCGCGTCATTGATCTCACGTTGATCCAGGATTTGCCGCCGCTCGACCGCAAGGTGTCGCCGATCGACTTCACGCAATGGCGCGGTGAACGCAGCAATCGCAACCAGGCATGGCGCTTGCTCAACGAGCGCTTGCACGGCGTCGAGCGCGCGCTCAATCCGCCGAAGCCGCCATCAAAATATGCAGCACTCGCACTTGGCATGGCGAGTGCCGCCGCTATGGCGGGCGCTGTCGTATTGCGCGTCAATGACCAAAGCGTGCAGCAACGCGAAGAAGACGCGCCGATCGAGCAACTCGTCGCCGCGGATCCAAGCACTGGCTTGGGCGGGCCGGTGTCCGTCGTCGAGCCTGCGTCTGTGCTCGATGCGCGGCTTATACCTGTGCGCAATTTCCCCGACGCACCGTTGATGCGCGAAACCGCAAGTGGCGCGCAGCTCGCGTCGCTGCCTGTGTTGCGCGATTACGAACTGCGCGATCCGACGATCATCGAACGGATCACTGCGCTCAATCCGCTGCGCGATCGCGCACCTGCGGCAGAGCAACCATCCAACTAACCTGCGCCGCGTCGCAGCCGCAGCCAGTGCATGATGGCCCAACCGTGCGCCTCATGGCGTACGCGCGTGATGGCCTCGCTTGGCGGCATCCAGACAAGCGCGTGATCTGGCTCGGTCGGACGGCCGTCGCTCGCTGAGAGTTCGACCTCGTAGAATGTCGCCAGCGAATTGCGCGGCTCGGTTTTGTTGACCCAGTACTGGCCGGCCCGCCCGATAATGCGCGTTGGCCACACCGTGAGCCCGGTTTCTTCCTGAAACTCGCGCATCAACGCAGCCGCTTCGTCCTCGTCCGCTTCGACGCCGCCGCCGGGCAGATCGTACTCATAAGGCGCTTTCTTGCCGATCTGGACGATGGCGATGTTGGCTTCGCCGCGCGGACACACGCCGTAGGCGCTCACGCGCTCGAGATAAGTGAGGCCAGGTTGAGTGGCGCCGAACTGCAGGGCGAAACGCGTCATAGAAGCGATATAGCGCGCTCATGCCGCCCTGGCGACGCCAGGATTTGACCCACTCGCGCCGCCGTGGCGTAAAGCGCGGGACATGGAATTCGAACGGATCAATCCAGTGGCGCTGGTGAGCGGCGCGACCTATGGCGCCGGCGCTGCGATCGCCCACCCCCTCGCCTACGGCGCCGATGGCGGCTTAATCCTGATCGACAGCGAAGCCGCAGCACTCGATGCGCTTGCCGATAAGCTCGGTGATCTCGCCCCGGAGCGGGTGTCTCTGCTGGGCCATGACGGCGGCGACGACGCCCAATGGTGGGAACGGGTCCGTGTCTTCATCAAGGACCAATACGGGCGCCTCGACTGGGCCGTCATCAATGTGTGCCCGCCGCCCGCATCGACGGACACAAGCGATCTGATCGATTTCAGTCGCGATGGCGGCGCACTGCAAAGCGCGCAACGCGCGCTGCGCACAATCATGCCGCTGATGCGCTTCAACAGCCAAGGCGGCGCCGTCACGATTGTTGCGCCATCGGTGACCTTGAAAGGCGATCTGTTGCGCGTCATCGCCACTGCGGCAAAGGAAGGCGCCGAAGACCACATCCGCGTCAACGCCATAACACTCGGCGGCGCTGCCGGAACGATGCAGTCCTTTCAGGACATGGTGCGCGACACCGGCAGCGAACGCGCCGCATTTGAGATCCTCGCGAACCTCGCGCCGCCGCTCGCGCGCTTCGGGCCCGTTCAAGACATCAAGAGCCTGATCATTCCGATGCTGACAGGACTAAATCCGATCACCGGCGTTACGCTTGTGGTTGATGAGGGCTATGCGCTCTGATGGTTGCGAACGCGATTCGCGAGGCGGACCATGCAATCGATCATTCAGCGCTTCATCGGCTTTGACCGGCTACTCGGCCCGGTGCTGGTGAAATTCGTCTATTATTTTGGCATTGCCGCGATCATCGTCATGGCGATCGGCGCTTTGATGACGGCGATCTTCTCACTGAGCAACGGCAATATTGGCGAAGGCGCGACGCGGCTGATTGCAGCGCCCGTGGTGGCGGCGGTGTCGCTCGTCTATTGGCGATTTCTCTGCGAGCTCTTCATGCTTGCTTTCCGCGCTTACGAGCGCCTCGGCGAAGTGCGCGATTCACTGCGTATCGCCACGGGCCAAGCTTCGGCGCCGGATCCTGATCATCCTGAGTTCTAGTCAGTGAATTGCTGGATGATCTCGGGCGGCACGCGCTTGATGCGCCGCGTGTTGGCGTCGAGCAGACACCAGTTCGACTTGATCTGCACTGCTGGCCTTTCGGCGCCAACCTTATAGATATCGACATAGCGCACCCAAGCATGGCCGCGCGCGGCGTCATCGACACGCGTGCGCACCTCTGCTTCGTCGCCTAGCGTCAGCGCCGCGCGATAATCGGCCTCATGCCGCAGCACGACCCACACATAGTTCGCGAGCATCTCCGGCGTCGCGCGCGAGCGCCAATGTGCGATGGCGATCTCCTGCGCATAGCGCAGATAGACGATGTTGTTGACGTGGCCGAGTTCATCGATGTCGGCGGCCGCAACGGGGAAGCGGAGCGTGAACGTGCCTGCACTCATGCGTGCGAGATTAGCGCAAAAACCTTCAGCGCGCCTCGGCGGCGAATTGTTCCATAGCGGCGAGCGCTTCATCGAGCGCAGCGCGGACACGCCCCAACGCCGCGAGCGTGTCGCCCTCGGGCGCTGCCTCCGCCGCCTCGCACGCCGCCGCGAGCGCTGACAGACCGATGCCGCGCGCCGAGCCCTTCATGGTGTGAACCGTATCGCGCCAGCCCGCGCCGCCGGCGAACGCAGCGCTCCAGCCGTCAACTTGCATGCGGAAGAGATCGAGCACTTCCGTCTGCAAAGCACGGTCAGCGCCGGTCATGTGGTCGAAATGTTGGCGGTCTAGCACGAGCATGAGCCCATCTCGCACGGGCCGGCTTAAGACTGCGTTAGAACACGTCCGGCCCGATCTGGCCGTGATACCACGCGATCATGAACGCCGCGGCGACGCCGACTAATCCGCGCCAGCCGATTTCGCCCAGCGCCAGCCGATTGCGCCCCTGCACGATCGCCGCGAACGGAGCGTTTGAGGTTGCGTCTTCAAAGCGCGCCCAGGCTTCGGGATTGCGCGCGGCGCCTTTGCGGTCGATCGAACGCGCGCCGAAAATCACCATCGCGGCCATTGCGCCAAACAGCATGACAGCGAAGCGCTCGCCGTTCGTCATCAAGTGCGCGACGCCCCACAAAGCGACGCCCCAGAGGAACGGATGGCGGGTGATGCGCAACACGCCGTGAGCGGGCTCAGCCTTGGCCAATCCGCTTGTCTCGGCGCCCATCGACGTGGGCCCACGCGTCAGAAGGCCGGTAATGGCCAAGGCCACGCCAAAAAGCCCCAAGACGATCGCCGGCCAACGCAACCAGGACGGCGGCAGCCAGAGCGCCTCATTGAGCGGATCGAAGGGATCGGCGCGCATCGCGCCGTAGCCGTGGATCAGCCAGACCAGCAGCCCGAGCGACACCAGCGAAAACAAGGCCCGATAGGGCCATTCGCCGATCGCGCCGACCAGCCGCTTGCGCAGGCCGGTGGCCGAGACGCCGACATGGATCGCCACGAAAGCAACCAGCGCCCATGCAAATCCGCCCATAAAGCCCTCCGCTATCCGCGACGCCCACGCACTAGACGGGGCCGCTCATTCCCCTTATCTCCGAGCCTCGCTTTGAGTCTCGGGTGATTAGCTCAGTTGGTAGAGCAGCTGACTCTTAATCAGCGGGTCACAGGTTCGAATCCTGTATCACCCACCATCCTTCGCTCGCGATAGCGAGAGAAGGATGTCCTCCGAAGCCTTGGCGTAGGAGGACTGAGCGTTCCCTACGCGAGCTACGGATGGCTTACGCCTCAGAGCGCACATCCAAAACAATAAGGCCGGCGCTTTCGCACCGGCCTTTGTTGTCTTGCTTCCCTGTCCGCGTTTTAGAAGCGGAAGCGGATTGACGCGTTCAGGCTGTGGCGCTCGATCTCCTCGCCGAACTCGCCTTCGTAGCCGATCGCGAAGGTCGAGTAGCCGTTGGTGGCATCGACGCCGATCCCGAGCAACGCGCCGCCGTCGCCATAGCCTTCGTCGGTCAGCGTGAAGTCGGCGCCGCCCGAGACGAAGCGGAAAGTGCGTTCTGCTTCTTCGTCGATGATGTTGGCGCGATAGCCCACGAACAGGCGCGGTGCGATGACCGTTTGACCACGCGTGCGGAAGCGCGCCGCCATTTCAACGCCGACATCGCCCCACAGACGCTGCGAGGTAACTGAATCGACCTCGTAGTCGATCGCGGCGCCGCCGCCTTCCTCCGTGTAGCCGTCTTCAGACAGGAACACGTAGGTCAGCTGCGCTGACGGCGTGATGGTGAACATGTCTCCCATCGAGAGCGGCACGGATGCGCGCATCAGGCCGTGGCCCTCATACGCCCACCACTCGGCGTTCGCTTCGCGGCTGAACTCGTCGCCGATTTCGACGACGCGTTGCGAGTTCATTTGGCCAGCGCCAAGCCCGCCGACGAAGTCGAGATCGATGGGGCCGACAGCGGTGCCGAGATAAGCGCTCACTTGGCCGAAGGTCGAAGATATCTCTCCGTCGGGACGGCCTTCTTCTTCGACTTCCGACGTGATCATCGAAGCGGAGAGGCCGAACAACGCGCCATTGTCGAGCGGGCCATCGATGCCGACAGCGATGCCGAAGCCATAGCCGGTGAACTCTTGACCATTCAGCGTTGGCGGCGTGCGGCTGACATAATAGCCGATCTCCTGCGCCCAAACCGAGACCTCATCGAGGCCCTGCAGACGCGTCGCCGCCAAGCGGTTGCCGCTCGCGCCTTGCGCTTGCTGGATCGCCGTCGCCGCCAACTCAGCAGCGGCCGACGAGTAGCTCGGCATCAGATCTTCATACGCGTCATTGAACGCCGCCTGGCTGCCGAGCGACGTGAACGCCAGCGAAGCCTCAGCATCGAGGCGCAGCGCGTCGATGATCGGATCAAAGGCAATGCCCTGATTGGTGGTGAGCCCCAGTTCAGTGGCCGTTTTCAGCTGGTAAGATGCTTGAAGGCCATTGGCGGCGCCATCAAGGGCGAGCGGGTTGGTGAGCTCGATCGCCAGATTGTAGACGAACGGCACGCCATCGCCGGTGACATTCGGGTTGACGACATTGGCGCCGCCCACCAGCGAGCCCGCCGTCAAGAACACGATATCATCGCTTTCCGGCAGCCCGATCGGCACGACCGGAATGAGCGTAGCGCCCACGTCAAACGTGACAGTGCCCGAGGCCTGGATCAGCGTCGATGTGGGCGCAGTCGAGCCAAGCTGAACACGCAGCGTCGAATCCGCGCCAAACGTGGCGCTGGTGATGTTGACTTGCCCGGCGCCATCGCCGCCCAGGATGTCGAGCGTGCCGTCATTCACGGTGATCGAGAGCGCCCCGTCCGTATCGCTCAGCCTGCCTTGGAAAACAGCTTCGTTATCGATCAGGAGCGTGTCGTTGCCGTTGCCGAAAGAGACATCGCCCTCGATGCGGCCCGCAAGCAGGTTGAAGGTGTCGTTACCGGAGCCGAAGCGCACATCGCCGATGATGAGCGTATCAGGCCGGGCTTCGACGTCATTATCGACCGTGTCGTCATCATTGAACGGCGAATCTGCGACCTGCTGAAGGGTCACGTCGATCGTCGAAGCCGACACATCGATGGCCACGGCGTCGCCGGTGGTGACCGGCACGACATCGTCGGTCAGATCATCGTCAGTAGGCACGAGCTGCGCTGCGATCGTGCCGCTGTTCGTGATCGTGGTCAGCGAGTTCGACAGATCGACAATCGCGTACGCGTCACCCTGCTCGCCGAATTGCTCGGCGGCGATGATGCCGCTGTTTGTGACAGCGCCCGTCGTGCCGCCTTCGAGGTAAATACCGTACGCCGTATGGGCGCCTTCAGAAGTGGCCGCCACGAGCAGACGGTTGCGGTTCAGAATTTCCGGAACGATGCCGCCGTCGCCGATTGAAATGCCGTAGGCGTTCTGTTCATGCGAAGCGACCGACATCGTGCCATCATTGGCGACGCCAGCGGCGGTATCGACGGTGTTGCCGCCAGAACCATCGACGCGGAAGCCAGTCGCGCTGCGGCCGTCATAAAGGGAATCCACGGTGATGTTGCCGCGATTGTACAAGCCATGCCCACTGGCGGTGGCGCCAAGCACGACGTTGCTTGTGTCAGCGCGAAGCAAAACCGCCGGCGCGGAGCTATACATCAGCACCTGCGCGGTGTTGTCGTCATCGGTATCGCCCGGCTCGACATTGCCGTCATCATCGTCATCGGTGTCGTCTTCGACGCCGGTGCCTTCGATGGTGACGCCGCCGCCGATGCTGGCGCGCACATCCACAAACGCGCCGCTGACGAGCGTGTCGCCCGGCTCGTAACCGCTTTGGTCGGCAAGTGGCGCAGTGTTGGTTAGATAGCCGCCGACGACGTAAGTGCCGTTCAGGCTTAGCTCGCCGCCGATCGCGGCATTGACGCGGACAGCGGAGCTATCTTCGCCACGGGCGATAATCGAACCGCTGCTGATCACATCGCCGCTGACGCCGCCGCCTTCGATCAGAATGCCGTAGCTGTCGTTGCCGACGACGATGATATCGCCCTGGTTCGTGATGCTGCCCGTGAGCGTGCCGTCGACGGTGATACCGCTCGAATTGTTGCCTTCGACAGTAATGTCGCCGGTGGCGGTGTTGGTGATGTTGCCGGTGAACGCGCCATCGACAAAAATACCGTGACGGTTCGTGCCTAGCGCGTGCACGCCGTCGAGATCGCCGTCGCTGTCGGAGTCGGTGACGGAGTTTTCCTCCACCAGCGAAATGCGGCCGCCATTGGTGATGCTTCCGCTGAAGCCGCCCAACGCGTAGATCGCCAGCACATCATTGGCGTTGTTGCTGGTGATGAGGCCGTTGTTCGTGACGTTGCGGTTTGCAGTGTTCAAGGTCACCGCGTTTTGACCAGCGGTGACGGTGACGGACCCGTTCGTGCCAATCGTGATGTTGCCAGGCGTTCCGTTCGCCGGATCGGCGGTCGCGACCGGCGTTGTCCGCGCGGTGTCGATGGTCAGATCATCCGCCGCTGCTTCTTGCGCCGCCCCGGCGCCCGCAAGCACTACAGCCAGACCTGCCAATTGAATTCGCGAAATACGCATGCCGGCTCCGTCCCCTATCGCATTCATGCGGTGGTTGGCGCCCTCAAGCCGCCGCGAGGGCTGTCCGCCTTTGGCGGCTCCCCCTCACCCCGCTTTGCGCCGAGCCGTGAGGCCAGGCAGCACTGGGATGGCATGCCGACTTAACGCAATTTTGTCCATAGCGCGGCGCACGGCTAAAGCCGTCGGACGGTGTCCGAAAAGTGACAGAGGTTCAGTCGGTTCGCGGACGAAGCGAACTACTTTTGCTGCACCGCACCAGGGGCGAGTTCAGCCACTGAGTTTAGCGCGGAGTGCAGCAAGTCCAGCAGGCTCGCGCGCCTCAACGCCCTTCTCGGCGCCGAAACCTTCGACGAGGCCATCGATCTCATCTGCAGCGACCGCAGCCGAGAACCAGAAGCCTTGAAGCTCGCTGACGCCCAGCAGACGCATGACTGAGGCTTCGGCTTCGGTTTCCACACCTTCAGCCACGATGCCCATGCCCAGCCCCCGGCCAAGCGTGACCACCGATTGAATGATTGTCATGGCGCGCTTGCGCTCTTGAATACCAGTGACGAAGGCGCGGTCGATCTTGATCTTGTCGAAGCGGAAGTCGCTGAGATAGCGCAGCGACGAATAACCGGTGCCGAAATCGTCGAGCGCGATCTTGAAGCCCAGCCCGCGCACCGCCTCGAGGATTTGGCGATTACGGTCGGTCGATTCCATCAGCACGCCCTCGGTAACCTCGAGAACGATGCGCGACGGATCGACATTGTGCTTCACGATCAGCTGCTCAAGCAGTTCTACGAGGTCGACGTGGCGGAATTGAACCGGCGACAGGTTGATCGAGACTTCCAAGTCCGGCCAGCGCTTCGTCTCAGCGAAGGCGCGGTCGAGCACGTAGGCGCCAAGCGCCGGCATAAGCCCCGCCTCTTCGGCGATCGGCACGAACACGGCCGGTGAAATCGGCCCCTTCGTCGGGTGCGACCAGCGCAGCAGCGCCTCGACGCCGGCAACGCGGTTTTGTGTGCAAGAGACGACGGGCTGGTAGTGGAGATAGAGCTCTTCAGCGTCGAGCGCGGCCTGAAGCTCAAGCTCGACCTCACGGCGCTGCTCAACCTCGGCGGCCATCTCGGCACAGAACACCATGGCGCGATCGCGGCCTTGGTTCTTGCCCTGATAGAGCGCGATATCGGCGTGCCGCATCAGCTCTTGCGGCGAGAAGCCGTGCTCCGGCGCGGTGGCGACACCAATCGAGGCCGTCATGCGAATGTGCTGGCCATACACATCGAACGGCGCGTCGAACGCGTGACGCATGCGCTCGCAGAGATTTTCGACAGCCTGCAGATCACACGAACGATGCATGACAGCGAACTCATCGCCGCCAAACCGGGCAAGGAAGTCTTCGGAGGTCAGCGCCGTGCGGAGGCGCTCAGCCACCGCCATGATGAGCGTATCGCCCGCGGCGTGACCCATCGTGTCGTTGACGTCCTTGAAGCGGTCGACATCGATGTAAGCCACAACGACGCGTCCGTTGTTGCGCGATTGCACGAGGCCATCGAGCGCTTCCTGGAGACGCTCGACGAAATGGTGGCGGTTCGGCAGGCCGGAGAGCGAGTCATGCAGCGCTTGGTGACGCGACAGCTCTTCGCGGTCGGCGAGATCGACAGTCGCGCGCTTCAGGCGCTGCACCATGAGCACGGTGAAAACACCTGCGCCCAGAACCCCAAGCGCAACCAGCGGCAGGATGAACAGCAACAGGGTTTGACCCGGCCGGCGCGGCGTCCAGGAGAGATACCCCATCTCGGCGCCGTCATCGGCGCGGAAAACTTCTGAGTTCACGCCCCCACTCCGCGACGAGGAGGTCGCGAGCGCCAAGTCGTCGATCAGCAGCGAGCCGCCGACTTCGGCCATGAAATCAGCGTCGATCCGCACAACGCTCAACATGAGATGAGGCTCGCCTTGCACGAGCGTTGCGTCGAGGTTGGGAACGATCGAGAGAGCAGCCACGACAGCAGGTTCGCCATCGACGCGCATGATATGGCCCGCCCAGCGGCCAAAGCTGGCGCCGAGCAGCGCGCTATAATTGCCCTGGCTCTCAACGAAGGCGCGGTCGCGGCGGCGCAGTTCGCCGCTCGCGCCCGCACGCGCTTCGGTGATGATCTGGTCGAAGACGGCGCGATGGTTTGCATAGGCCGCAGCCGGGTCGCTCAGGGCGCCGCCGACATTGGCGTAGATCGGACGGTTCTGCGCGTCGACGATGATGACTTCATCGTGGCCGTAGGTTTCGTAGAAATAGACGCCGACATTGGTCTCGAGCCATTCGACGTTCAGCGGCCGCGACTGGGCATTGATGACCGCGTCATCCCACCAGGCGATCGCCTTCTGCTGGTCCAGAACCCGGCTAACGCTCTGGTCGAGTGCGTTTTCCACAAGCTGGCGCTCGCGCTCGACGGCCTTCACGTTACTCGACCAGCCTGCATAGGCGACGATGCCGACGAGGGTCAGACCAAGAACAACCAAGCCGACACCGATCAAACCGGTGAGACGGCGCAAGTCATTCCTGTAGTGAATTGTTTTGGCGCTTGAGGGCGTCATATCACTAAGCCAAGGTTAACCGGGCACAATGCGTACCAAAACCAGTTGATATCTCAGCTAATGCGAATTTAGCGTTACGACCACCACAACGAACAACAATATTGGTGTATCGAATACTTCAGTAACCATATATCGCTCAGCATTATGGTTAACGCCTATTCAGTGACTGTTAATATTGGTAAATACTCACTTTTGGCTTGTACTTTAGAATTTTACCCTTTATTAGGGAAAAGGACGCCCGCTGAAGCATCGCTAGGGGCAACCGGGTAATCGCGGCGCCGGGCGTCAATATTGGTTAACGAAGAACTTGGGTGACCTATGAGCCGGTACGCCGTTAAGACGCGCGCCGACAGCCCTGAGCTGCGCAAAGCAGCGATGGCGATCGAACAAGCCGCGTGGAGCGCGCTTGGCTTCCTCAATTTCACGCGCGCCCATTTTGCCTTCTACCAGGAGCTGCTGGAGGAGCACGCCGACTGCCAGCTCGTGCTAGTCGACGAGGAGACCGGCTATCCAGTCGCCGTCGGCAATTGCGTGCCGGTCGCGTGCGACTTCAACGATCTGCCGCCTGAGGGCTGGGACTGGATCGTTGAGAGCGCAGCCAACGATCGCGCGAAACCAAAGAATGCGCTCGGCGCCCTCGCCATTTCCGTGCCCGGCATTCACCGCAGCAAGGGCCTCGCCCGGCGCATGATCGAGGAGTTCCGCGCACTGTCGGAGCGCAAGAGCCTGGATGGCGTCATTGCGCCGGTGCGCCCATCAGCGAAACACCAGCACCCGTTCGTTGCGATCGATGACTATATCGGCTGGAGCGACGAAAGAGGCCGCCTTTTTGATCCCTGGCTGCGCAGCCACGCAGCTGCTGGCGGACGCATCATAAAGCCGGCCGAACGTTCAATGATCGTCGAAGAGCCAGTGGGCTTTTGGGAGATGTGGACCGGCCGCACGTTTGATGAGAGCGGCAAGTATGCCGTCGAGGGCGCGCTTGTGCCGGTATCGATTGAGCTGGATCGCGGCGTCGGGCGCTATGTCGAACCCAACGTTTGGTTTGCCTACCAGGCCGCTTAGACAGCCACGCGCAGTGGCAGATCGTAGGTCGGAGTCTCAATCGCGGCGCCGAACAGATAGCCTTGCGCGAACTCGCAACCCATGGCGCGCAGCATGTCGGCCGTCGCTTCGTCTTCAACGCCTTCCGCTGTGACTTGCAGCCCAAGCGCTTTACCCAACCCAACGAGCGCTCCAACGATCGTGGCGTTCTCGCGGTCGGTGGTGAGCGTCGCCACGAAGGAGCGATCGATCTTCAATTTATCGATCGGCAGTGCGCGCAGCAGGAAGAGCGACGAATATCCAGTGCCGAAGTCGTCGAGCGCCACTCGAACGCCCTGGTTCTTCAACGACATCAGCGCTGACTTCGCGCGTTGAATGTCGCCGATCATGGCGCTTTCCGTGACCTCGATTTCGAGACGTTGTGCCGGGAAGCCAGTTTCGCGCAGTGTGCGCAGAACTTTTTCCGGGAACCATTGATCGCGCACTTGGCTCGGTGAAATGTTCACCGCGAGCATGAAATCTCCAGGCGAGTTCAGCGCTTTCGCGCACGCTTGCGCGAGCAGCGCCCAGAACATCGCATCGACCAGACCCGCCTCTTCAGCGACTGGGATGAACTCAACCGGCGAGATCATGCCGCGTTCGCGGTGCGGCCATCGCGCCAGAACTTCGTAGCCCGCGAGCGCGCCGTCATCGAGGCGCAGCACCGGCTGGAAATACGGAACAATGTCGCCTTGCGGGATCGCCGCACGCAGATCGTTTTCAAGCGCGGCCTTCGACTTGAGCTCTTCATCGATGCTTGAATCGAAGAACTTGTAAGCGCCGCGGTCCTCCTTCGCGCGCAACATGGCGGCGTCGCCACGCTGCAGAAGGTCAGCAGCATTGCGCCCGTCTTCCGGGCACATGGCGATGCCAATGGAGGCGCCTACAGTGAGTTTGAGGCCGTTGACGAGGATTGGCGCTGACAATTCGTGGAGCACGCGGCGCGCAGCGGCGGCGACGCCATCGCGACCATCTGGCCCTTCGAGCAACACAGCGAACTCGTCACCGCCAAGGCGCGCAGCGAAACTATCGTCGCGCAGACAGCCGGAAAGGCGGGCCGCAATCACCTGGAGAAGCTCGTCGCCAATCGCATGGCCGTGGACGTCATTGATCGGCTTGAACCGATCGAGATCCACGAACATCAGCGCGAACGCGGTCGTTTCCGGGCCAACGAGACCAAGGCGGCGGTCGAGTTCTTCAAGGAAATGCCGGCGATTGGCGAGGCCAGTCAGTGAATCATGGCGCGCTAGGGTTTGTGCGCGCGCTTCGGCGGCTTCGCGCTCGCTTACTTCAGCGGAAAGCGTCTCGTTGGCGGCGACAAGATCCTGCGTGCGCTCTTGAACCGTGCGTTCGAGATCGTTGCGGATGGCGTCGAGTTCGAGAACGGCCTGGCGTCGGTCGAGCTGAGCCTTAACGCGCGCGGTCAGAACACGCAGATCGATCGGCTTTGGAATATAGTCGTTCGCGCCGGCCTCGAGCGCCATAGAGACGATATCGCCATCGTCGAGCGCCGTAACGACGATAACCGGCACGTGCTCGGCGTCGTGCAATAGCCGAATGCCCTTCAGCGCATCGTGCCCCGAGCGCTCCGGCATCATCCAATCGAGAAGAACGAGTTCGATCGCCTCCGCGGCAATCACATCCTCGATGCCAACGGCGCTCTCGCGCGAAACCACTTCATACCCGCGGCGCTCCAAACGCCGGCCGAGCATGTCGCGGTTCTGCGCCTGGTCATCGACCAGCAGAATACGCCCGAGACGCGTCGATACGGACGCGCCGTCATCGCTTTGCGCCGAGGACATTTTCTCCCCTGAGCCCTTAGGACACCACACCAAAACGCGATCTTACTGATGCTTGGTTGAGGCCGAGCTAATGCAACGCAGGGCTGATAGAACTTTTTGGATATATCGCCGGATAAGGGTTAGCGCGCGTTAAGCAGCATGCTTCTCGATCAACGCGATAAGCCCCGCGAAATCGACCGGCTTGGTCGCGAAATCATCGCAGCCCGCCTCCATGCACTCGCGCCGCGCGCTTTCCATCGCGTGAGCGGTCAGCGCTACAATCTTCACGTTAGCGACGGCCGGCGTTTGCCGCAGCACTTTCGTCGCCTCAATGCCTGACATCACAGGCATTGAGATATCCATCAAGATGAGGTCAGGCGCGCACACTTGCGCTTTCTCGACTGCCTCCGCGCCATTCTCGGCGACATGAACTTCGTAGCCACGGCGCTCCAAGCGGCGCGTCAGCATTTCGCGGTTATCGGGATGATCTTCAGCGATGAGGATACGCATGCTCTTGATACCTTTCAGGCGGATTTCGCGTGGGGGCTAATCGCCGGCTGCGCGACCGGCTCTGGAATCTTCGAAGCGAGCGCGAAGCGCAACACGGCCGCGGCGAGAACGTCGCGGTCGGCAGGCTTCACAAGATGTTCGGCGGCGCCGGAGGCGAGCGCGCGTTGGCGGTCGTCATCGACAGAGTGGATGATGACCGGAATGTCGCCAGCGTCACCTGTGCTCAACACCGTCAAGACGTCCCATCCGCTGACGTCGGGCAGATTGATGTCGAGCAGAATGAGGCTCGGCCGAAGCGCGCGCGCAAGCGCAATGCCTTCTTCACCCGTAATCGCAGTGTGCACGCTGAAGCCGAGGCGCGACAGCGCACGCGCAGTAAGATCACGCGCGCTTTCCTCGTCGTCGATCAACAACACGACGCGTGCGCGCCCCTGCCCCTCGGCGGCGTGCGCGTCGACGCGCGCCGGCGCCGACTGCCCGGCGAGCACAGCGGGAAAGCGCAACGTGAAGACAGAGCCCTTCCCTGGCGCGCTGCTCACGACGACTTCGCCGCCGAGCAATTGCATCATGCGGCGCGTGATCACCAGCCCGAGCCCCGTGCCGCCATAGCGGCGCGCGGTCATGACATCAGCCTGCACGAAGGCGTTGAATAGCTTGGCGACCTGCTCTTCGGTCATGCCGATGCCGCTGTCTTGGACGGATATCTCGATCCAATCGCCCGCAGCGCCAGTCTCGCGTCGCGCGCGAAGTGCGATCTCTCCGTTGCGCGTGAATTTCGCGGCGTTCGACAAGAGGTTGAGCAAACACTGATTGAGCTTGAACGCGTCGCTCACGCCACTGCCGACATCCGGAGCCACATCGAGCGAGAGCACATTGCCGTTCTTTTCGATCGCCGGCCGCACAGTCGCCGCAGCCTCCTTCACGAGAGACGCAATGCCAAACTCGGCAGCCGCTATATCCATCCGGCCCGCCTCGATCTTCGAGAGATCGAGAATTTCGTTGATGAGATGCAGCAACTGCCGCGCTGCAGTCAGCACACGATCGATATCGGCGATGTCTGTATCGCGGCCATCCGCTTCAGCTTCTTCACGCAGGATTTCCGAATAGCCGATAATGGCGTTTAGCGGCGTACGGAGTTCGTGGCTCATCGATGTCAGGAATTGCGACTTGGAGACGTTGGCGGAGTCCGCCGCCTCACGCGCCGCGCGCAGCTCCACGAGCGTTTCAGCCAGCACAACGTCGCGGGCGTCCATTTCCGCAATCAACGCTTCGAGACGCTCGTGCATTTCGCCGACATTGACCTGCGCCTCATCCAGCGCCTCCGCAAATGCCGCCTCGCCGAACAGCGCACGCTTGGCTTTGAGCGCCTCCTCCGCGCGGTGCATCGCGCCGATGAAAGCGAACTCCTGACGCTTGCGTTCAGTGATGTCCTTCGAGAGGACAATCAACTTTCGCACGCCGCCGGAGCGGCCAAGAACACGGCGCGCTGTCGACTCCGCCCACGTCACTTCACCGTCGGCGCGGATAACGCGATGCTCGATAGAGCCGCCTGCGCCCTCAGCGATCGCCACGAAGTAGCGAGCCAGCGGCTCGCGATCATCTTCGTGAATGAACTGGGTTGTGTTCTTGTCGAACTGGTCAAACGTGAAGGCGCCGCCGAACAATGGATTGGCGTCGCCGTGCCAATTGATGACGCGCAGCTTGTAGTCAACTTCCCAGACCGCGGCGTTGCCGGTTTCGAGCGCCATCAGCAGGCGATCCTGGTTCGCCGCCGCCGCGGTGCGCGCCTCCACGAGAGACGTGATGTCACGCCCGGCAACGAAGACGCCGCAGACCTCGCCATCGTCGTCGCGCCAAGGCCGTGTCTCCCACGCATAATAGTGTCTGCCGCTGGGGAGCTGCACTTCTTGTTCAGCATGGCGCACGTGCTCGCCTTGCAGCGTGCGGGCAAACGCGTCGCGCCACGCATCAGGCGGCAGCGGTACGTAATCAGCGAAGGCCTTGCCGACGAGCCCGTCGTCATAGCCCATTTTCTCAAGCGCGCTTTTGCTCACCGAAAGCACGCGACCCTCGCGATCGAGCAGAACCAGATCAAGCTGATCGCTCGAAAGAACCAGACGCGCGAGCGTGCGCTCGAGTGCATCCGTTGTGCTGCCGTGGCGAAGCGCGCGCTCAGCTTCTATCGCGCTTGCGCGTGCGTGGCTCACATAGATCATCAGTGCGCCGCCACCGATCGCGGCGATAATCGCGGAATCCCAATCCGGTCGCGCCGCCATCGAAGCGATAAGGAGCGGCGACACCAGAATCGAAAGCGCCGGCGGCGCAGCGCCGGCGGCGCAGCGCCGGCGATCGCGATTGGCCAACCACCCGACACGCCAGGGCTGAAGTGGCGAACGACGCCGGCCACCCAAAGCACCATCGCGGCAGCGGCGCCCGCCGCCTCGCCGTTGAGCCAAAGTGCGGCCGGCAGGGTCGCATAGAAGGCAGCGCTGGCGAAGGACCACGCCGCCAATGCGGCCATGACCTTGCCCTCGATCTTGGCGTTCGCGACCTCTAGTCGGCGATAGAGTTCGGTATCGACGATCAGGAAGAGCGACATCACGGCCGCCCAGCCGACCGGCCCAGACCCGCCCATGATAGCGGCGGCTATGCCGCCGGTGAGGATGATCAGCGCAATTGAGGCCGGCATCTCTCGGCGGCGCGTTTCGGCCGCGCAGGCGAGCGCCGGTACCGGACGTTGATGCATAATAAGGCAGGCCCCGAAACTGTTGGGGACACGCTGCCAGCGTAGGGTGAATTTTGGTTAAACTGCCCGGTGCGCGAGCACGATTCCTACGTTGAAAACAAAACACGCGGCCGAGAGCGCAAAAAGCCAGGGAAATCCGGCCTGATGGCCGTGGCGACGATGGCTGACCTCGAGCCAACCTCCCCCGACCACCAATGCCGCAGAGATAGCCAGGATCCAGACTTCGTATGCGTGCACGAAATCATGGATTTGATGAACAAAATCAGAGGCTAACACGACGCCCGAGGCAGCCCCCGAGAGCGCCGCCGCAAGCAGGGCGAGCGCCGGCAACCCACAGCAGAGCGCGTGCAGGCCCACGACCGCCGCATGTGCGATGTGAGCGCGACGACCGGCTGCGGGAGCGTTATGTTGTAACATCACAGCCAAACTAGCGATGCGCCAGCGCCGGTCAAGGCTGCGGCATTGGCTGTAGCGAACAATTCAGCAATCGGCGCAAACAACCGCCGACCGCACTTGCGATGCGGCGCCGGCGAGCGCACATAGCGCCTGCTGCATTGAGGTGTAGGGCGATGCTTGCGACTTTGATTGCTGGAGTGCTGACCGCCATCCGCGACGCGATTATCGCGGCCGCTTTGGCATGGGTTGGCGTCACGGTTGAGCGCGTTGAAGGCAACGCCGGCGCTGATCGGCCGTGCGCGGCCGAGAGCTGCCAAGCGCAAGCTGATTAAATCTTCAACGAACATCGCTGTTTGCGGCGCCATTCGCCCTTGATTGGCCCCACTTGTTGCGTTTCCGTGGAATGAGCGCGCGGAAGCTTCCGCGCCGTGGTGGGAAACGATCCAATGAACGACCAGACGCAAGCCTCCGCGCCTGAACGCAGCCCCGACCCTGGAGCGCTGATTGGCATGCTGGCGCTGGTTGTCGGCATTGTCTGGATTATTGGCGGACTCGCGGCCGCGATTGCGCTGATGGGCTTTGAGCGCGTGCAAGCGATGAGCGGCGTCGAGATGGGCGCGCTGGCGGCGGCGCTTGTTCTCCCTGCCATGATGGCGTGGTTCTCCGGCCTGGCGGCGCGCGAGAGTGCACGTGCGCGGTCTGAAGCGCGGCGCTTGGCGGATGCGGCGGATCGGTTGCTCAATCCCGAGCGCTCGGCTGAGGCGGCCGCACAGCAGCTCGCCACCAGCGTGCGCGGCGAGATCAACACGCTCGATCGCGCGCTGGAGAAAACATTGGCGCGGCTGAAGGAAGTCGAAGGCCACATCACACGCCAAGCCAGTGCGGTTGAACACATTGAAGGCCGCGCCAAGGCCGGCGCCGACCAATTGATCACCGGCATGGAACGCGAGCGCGGTGAATTGCTGCGCATCTCCGATGAACTCACGCGCCAAGCGCAAACTATCTCGACCAGCATTTCGCGGCACACCGCGGCAATCTCGGAAGCCGCGACGCAGGCGGAAAAGGAAGTGCATGCCGCCGACCAGGCGCTTGACCACCGCCTCACCTCTTTCGGCGCCGCCGCTGCGTTGATCACGGATCGCACCGCGCACCTCACGGGCGCTGCGCAAGCGAGTGCGGATTCTGCTTTGCGCTTGGAAACAGCGCTCTCCAACGCGCTCGATATTCTGGCCAAGGCCACCAACCTCACCGACGCGGCGCGCCAATCGGCGGACGCTGCAACGCTTGCCGCGAACTCGACGGCGGGCGCGGTGCGCGAAACTACGGTGCGCGCGATCGACGATGCCAAGCGCGCCGCTGATCTCATTCGCAACGAAGCCGTTGGCGTGGAGCGCGAAGCCGCGATGGCGCTGGAGCGTTTGCGCGAAGCGGCGGATGCAGCGCGTGCAGCGGCTGTCGGCGCGCGGCACGCGATCGAGGACGAAGTGCCGCCTGCGCCTGCGCAGCAAACGCGCGGCCCTCGGCAGCGCTCCAATCCGCAGCTGCGCCAAGCGCCTGAACCGCCGGGCTATGACACGGCCTGGCGCGATGAGACCGATCCGCTGGAAAGCGCCCCGCTGCCACGCACGCAACGCAGAGAAGTGCCGCCGCCGCGCGAGTCCACGCAGCCGCAGGGCGGCGATTGGACGTGGCGCGATCTGCTTTCCAACGTCGATGACGGCGACCAAGCGCGTCAGCCGGCGCGGCGCGAACCGGCGGAAGATCCCGTTGCGCACTTGCGCCGCCAGATTTCCGAGCCGCGCCCGAACGGCTTGCCGGTCGTGAGCGCGATCGAACAAGCTGGCTTGCGGCTCGACCAAGTGTTCTCTCCGTCCGCGCTTGAGCGCATCGCGCAACGCGCGCGCTCTGGCACACAAGCGCGGCGGCGCGCTGTTTATGATGCTGCGCCCGACGCCACGCAGCGGCTTTCCGATTTCCTCGCGCAAACGCCCGAGGCCAATCAGGAAGCAATGCAGTTCTTGCGTCACGAAGGCTCGCGCATCGCCGAACTCATCGGACGCGGACGCGCGGCCATGAATGCGGACGCGACAAAAGCGTTCCTGCTCATCGACGCGGCTGCGGGCTAGCCACGCGTTTGCATCGCCGCGCTTCGATGTGAAACGCGATCGGAGGGCGGGACGCTGAGCTGACGCGCTAAGGCGCCGAAAGATAGATGAGAGACTGCGCGTTTCGCTCAGCGTCCCCGCGATCTTGACGCTCGCGCAAGAGATGAGGAGCTGTTCACTCCGGGCCCTGTGCGCCAGCGGCGAGCGGGTCGATCCACCATCGATCCCCGGACCGCGACGGTTTCAATCCCCGCCGCCTAATCTCGCTAATCACGGTCCGCTTCACGCTGGGTTGGATCCATACGCCCCTCCGTTGATGCGGACGAGTGCATGATACGTGTGGTTTCGAGTGGGTCGGATAAGTTTCGATCTATCCCCGCTTCACCCATCCCCGGAGCGCAGGCAAAGCCCGCGAATCCGGGGCCGATAGACGCGCGTGCTCGAAATCTATGCTCGGAATCGATGCGTGCTCATCCACACGCAGACGTGTTTATGGGTCCTCGGGAATGGGTGATGAGAGAGTCAGATCTTTCGCCGATAGCGAGCCCAATCGGCCGAGTTGACTCGAACCTGCCGCTGGTAAGAATTTGTCTGGGCGGCAATGATTGGCCCTTTTCCGACACTGGCCACCCTGAACTTGCCTTTGAGCAGAGCGGCGTTTAGCGAGGTATTAGGTTATGGTGTGGGGGGCTGATGTCGATCTGTCGCGTGTCAATTTCTGCGGTGCTGATAGCTGGTTGCCTCACCGTCGCGGGTTGCAACCCTTCCACCCCGACCGCCCCGGCCAGCGTCGAGGCGCCGGCGCGTTTCGTTGAAGGTGACGGCGAGCCCCAAACATGGAACCCGCTCGCTCAAGACGATCCAGCAATCGCAGCGTTTGCAGTGGTCAAGTTTAACGATCTTCCGGACATGTCGAACGTCGGCGCGGTGCGCATGTACGGAATTGGGAGTGGCGATCCCGCCATGAACGGCCTTCGTGTCTATCTGGCCTTTGTCTCACCGCATGATGAGAGAGCTTTTCTGCTCGGCAACTTTCGCGACTATCGCGTGATAGCCGCGTCGCCCGGACGCATTGATTTGGAATACGATGAAGATGTTATGGTCGCGGACGAGCCGCAAACCCGCACGCTTCGCACCATCGTCTCCTGGACGGAGACCGCGCAAGAACCATCTCCAAATCCAGAATTCCCATCAACGGTTACAATGACCCCGGCGCAGTAGCGGCCCGGGGCTTCGCTCGTGTTTACACGATTGACCATTAGCGTTTGCGCGGTGTGCAAACAGTATCGGGCTGCACGGCGATCGTGAGCCGGTTCGCGTAATTGTCTCTCACGCCGCCACAGGCTCGGCCCCGCCCGAAGGGGTTAAGCGCAAGGGAAACAGTACTCTGACTGTTGTTCCGGTGATTTCCACGAGCGAGGGGGCAATGGCTCCGCCCAACTGGCGCACAAAGATCGCCACGTAGTCCGAGCCCCGCGTCTCGGATGCCTTTTTGGAAGCTGCATCCTTGTCTTTTATGCCTATGCCGTTGTCAGAGACGCATAATTCAAGGTCACTGCCGGCTTGCACGACGCTGAGCACGACCTTCCCTGCGCCATCTGGAAACGCGTGTTTGATCGCGTTGGTCGCCAGTTCGTTGACCAGAAGTCCGAACGGTACGGCTCGCTCGGGATCTATCTCCAGCGGCTCGGCTCTGACCTCTATTGTGATGCTGGAGGCGCTCCCGAGCAGGCTTGTCGACAAGTTCTTGGCGATTTCCGTGAGGTAGGCGTTCACGGCGATTGTCCTACCACAGCTAGATTGTGAAATCAGATCGTACAATTGAGATATGGCGCCGATGCGCGTCTGCATCGCCTGATAGCCCTGCACACACGCCGGCGCGGTCCAGCGGGTTTCGTAGGCAATCAGGCCGACGATGATCTGCAAGTTGTTCTTGATGCGGTGTGAAATTTCGTTGGTGAGCGCGATGGCGTCGCGCTCGCGCCGCTTGCGGTCGGTAATGTCCTCGAACACCAGCAACATACGGTGGGCATGATTGCCCGGTTGAAAAACCTTGCGCGCGCTCAAGTTAAAGACCCGTCGGCCGAGCGCCGGAAAAACGTCCTCGATTTCGAAATTCTCGATTGGCTTGTTCTCGGGCAGCACTTTTTCCATCAAGTGCCGCAGTGCTGGCACATCCCATTGTTGCTGCAAAAGTTCAGAAAGACGCCGTCCTTGGACTTCAGCCTGCGTGATCCCGAAAATGGTCAAGAACGCCTTGCTCGCAGTCACAATCGTCATGTCGTCTTCAAGCACGACCATGGGGTCGCGAATGGTGTCAACGATGCTCTGTGTCAGCTGCCAGTTGCGCTTGCTCTCCTTGCGAGCCTTGCGCTCTTCGCTGACGTCCTCGATGGCGAGCAAGATGTAGCCGTCATGACCGCCTCCGCGCATAGTTTTTCGCGCGTTGACCAGCATGGTGCGCTGGCCGATGGTCGGGAAATCATGCTCAACTTCGAAGCCCTCAACTGCCGCCCGGTGCGGGATGACGCTCTCCAGCAAATTGCGTAGCGCTGGGATATCCCACTGTCGGTTGCCGAGGCTGAATATTAGAAAGCCTTCTGTTTGAAGCGCACTCGTGTGGAATGTTTGATAGAAGGCGCGATTGGCGGATTGGACAATGAGGTTTTGGTCGAGAATAATGAGTGCGCTGGGGACAGTTTCGACAATGTCGGCCACAGCAATCTCGGGCTCAGGCATGTCGTTTCGTCCAGTCGTCGGCGATTTCACGTCGCGAGCATTTCGACTACAGAGTTGTGAAGCTGGGTTTGCGAATATGGCTTTCCCAAGCACTGAGCCCCGTCCACGAACAGCGCTTTCATGTTGTCGGTGAGAAAATTGCCGGTGGTATAGAGTACTTTCAAGTGTGGCCGGAGCGCGATTGCCTGGTGGGCAAGACTGCAGCCGCCAAGAACCGCGTCCTTAAGATAGATATCGGTGAACATCGCATCGATCGGCTGTGGCGACCGCAAGAATTTGAGGGCCTCCTCTTCATCACTAGCCGATAACGTCTCGTGCCCCCAATCTTGCATCATCATTTCTGCAACCATGCAGATCATCATATCGTCCTCAACGACGAGGATCACCGCCATCTGAAACTCATTTCTTTGAACAATAGCCCGCCGCTCGCGCTTCGATGATTCTGGCGTTGCGTTCGAAAGTTTTTCTGGACGCTCGCAACTTGGCTAGATGGACGCCGACTTTGTCGAACAATCTGTACGCCATCGCACACTCGAATTCTGGCGCAGGCTAAGCGCTGGCAATAGCTGCGCAGCCATGCTCTATGCTGTGTAGCAAGGAGGCGACAGGCAATGTCTGTACTCAGCTTAGCCGACCACCTCGATATGGAAATCTTTCTCGAGCACGTGCTCTAACTCCACAGGGAAAGGGCGCTGTCCACCAACGAAGCAAAGGCGCATCTGACCGGGTTCATCGAGGAAGTGGATCAGCAGATTGGTCGCGCCGGAGCGAATATGAGGGCCCTCTCGATTCTTATCTCCCAAGAGGACGGGTGAGAATAGGAGCCAGTTGGAGGCGGCCTTCGGCGAAATCAGGCCGGCCGCCGGCTGCTGACGCCAGCGTCACGAAATGAGCGACTTGGCCATTCTTGATTTTGTAGGTGGCGGCTCACGTTGGCCCTCTTCAGACATTCGCCATTCCGGCGATACGATGCGGGCACGTTGCATTTCTGGCATAAGGGAGTGTGTTGGCGATTGTCGCGCAGGAGGGACCAATGCGCCTAGGAGCAATTATTGTCTGCCTCGGCCTGGGCTTAGCTTTGGGTTGGATCGGTGGCAGTCTCTATCCGATGCCGCAGGCTTGGCTTGAATGGATTGAATTGGATGCTGCCGAAGAGGGCTCCGAGCCCACCGCTGAGCCAGAGCCTGCTGCAGAGCCTGCTGCAGCGCCCGCGTCCGGTGACCAAGCAACAGTGCGTCCCGCGCCTCGTGGCGCAGTCGATGAACAAACCCTCGGCCAATACCGAGCGTGGATCCGTGAAGCGCGAGCCAGACATCCTTACGCTGATAGCGAAGAGCGCATGTACGCAGTGATGCTATGTGAATCGAGAGGCCAGGCGGCGATCGTCAACCCAGCCGGGCCATACTCGGGGTTGTTTCAATATAGCCGCGCCACGTGGAGCGGCGAATGGAACACCTATCGCGATCAAGATATTCTTGACCCGACAGCGCAAATCTTTGCCACGGCGCTCGCTTGGAGCAATGGCATGCAGCGACAGTGGGGCTGCTACACTCGCCCTCACTAGCCCTACATTCTGTCGCGCTGGATCAATCGAGATCCACGGACGTCAAGGTTCGCGCGTCTCTTCTAGCCAGACACAACAAGGCCCGCGAAGGGGGAGCATCCTTCGCGGGCCTTATCTTGCCGATGTGATCGCGACGTTACGCGACGATCTGAGCGGCTTGGCTGAGCGTCGCGATCGCCATCGGTGCGAACACGGCGCAGGCGGCGATCAGGGCGAAAAACTTGGTCATTGGAGTGATCTCGAAATTCGGGTGGGACGGGGCCGATCAGGCGACGATTTGCGCGGCTTGGTTCAACGTGGCGAAGGCCATCGGTGCGAACACGGCGCAGGCGGCGATCAGGGCATAAAACTTGGTCATTGGTCTGGCTCCTCGGTTCGAAGCGTCATCGCTTCGATGAGCAAAGCTACCCAATCCCTAACCATGTCGCTGTGACCCGAGGCACATCGCCGAACCCTGCCGACGGCGGTCTTCGGCGATGACGCGCCGCTTAGGCGTAGCGAACGCAAGTGTCAGGATTCGAGCGACTGAGCCGGTCGTGATTTTGTACGCTATGGCGCGGTCTGGCCCTTACCGATCGTTCGCGAGGATTATTGGCCTCTCGCGAGAATTGATATCTCGCCGCCACCAGACAAGCTCTTCGAGAGACCCCCAACCACTAGCTATTGCGCGGCACACACTAGTGCGCTAGTGTGCGACGCACATTAGTAAGCGGGACGACATCTTGAGTGCCAGCCCTCCCACCGAATGGACTTCACAACTCCGCCGTGGAGCACTGGAGTTATGCGTCCTCGGGATTCTCCGGGCCGAAGCGAGCTATGGCTACGAAATCGTCGCGACGCTTGGAAAGCTCGGGCCGCTCGCGGCCAATGAGAACACCGTCTACCCGCTGTTGCGTCGGCTGAAGAACGATGCCCAGCTCGAGACCTTCATTGTCGAGAGCCCGTCGGGACCGCCGCGCCAGTATTACCGGCTTACCTCGCAAGGCCGTCGTCGATTGCAAGCACTCGAAAAGGAATGGACTGAACTCGCGCGCGCCGTGGAGCTCAGCCTCAGCAATGGAGGGGGATCGTGACCCAGACCGCAACTAGAGACCATCCCGTGGTGGGTGTCTATATGAAGACATTCGAGGACGCGCTGCGCGCCTTTGACTGCGATCATTCTAGCGAGATCGCTCGCGACCTGCGCGGCCACATTGCCGAAGCGCAAGCCATGGGCAAGCCGGTGGATGAAGTACTCGCCTCTATTGGCCCCGCTGAAAAACTAGCACGCGCCTACGCGGTAGAACTTGAACTCAATCCGCGGGGCGAAAAGTTAAAGCGCAACATTGGCGGCATTCTTCGCGTCACCGGCATCCTCGCCGCAGCTAGTTTTCTCACGTTCATCGTGGTGATGCTGCTCGGCACCATCGCGGTTGGCTTCGTGCCAACGGGCTTGGCCGTCATCGTGTTTTCCGGAGTCGAGCTTTCCGGCTACGATGTGCCGTTCCTGCAGCTCGGCCCGCTGCTACCGATCGGCGGCATGGCAGCGGGCGCGATCGTAACGCTCTTGGGTTTGCTCGCCGGCTGGGGACTCAAGAATTACCTGCGCGCCCTCGCCAACACCCTCCGCCGCGCGCTGCCGGTGCCGCCTGCGAAGGGCTGACGAACGGATGGGCGAGCAGCAGCCGCGTGCCAAAACGCTTGCAGCGCGCGTTGTCGATTTTTCGGTTAGATGTCCCGGTCAAGCGCCTCAGTCACCTCGCACTGAGTGTCGTTGACGTTCAGCCCGTTCGACAGAAAACAGAAAGCGAATGTCGCCAACCGGCGATCGCGAGACGTTCACGTGGTCAGACCGGCAGCGGCAGCTATTGAGCGAGTAGGCCGATCGCGAAAATCTGCGCGATGACCTAGGCTGGCCCAACGCGGACTCAAGCTCGTGAGTAATCCTACGAGTTGAGCCAGCCGCTGGCGATGGCAGCGGTCCGCCAAGCCAGGGCCGCAACAGCGAGCACCAAGATCGCTATCTGCGGCCCTGCGCCAATGTAGAGCGCGGTCATGTCGATGCGCATCCTGGGGAGGATCGCCGTTGCTGCCACAAGGCTAAGTGCGAATGCGACGACCACCAGCGCGAGCGCAAGCCACCATTGAGGCATCACGAGGAATGGTGGAGCGACAAGGGAGAATGCTGCAACCAACACCAGGAAACTGAGAATCGCGTGTGCAATCTGGAATGTCGCTCGGGTCGATTTCATGAGGCTGTCAGCCTCCGGGTCATGCCTTATTCGTTCAGCGAGCGTCAAATAGAACACCGCTCCTGCACACGCGCCCGCATAGTAGAGCCAAAACATCGTTGCCTCGTATCCAACGAGCCTGAGACTAGCGGAACTGTCGGCGTGTCAAAACGCGCCGAGTGTCCGTTCTCGGCGAGATCGCGCCGGTCATCCGTTGCTGCCGCGAGCGTCACGTTTTGAGCAACTTCGCCAATCCCGATTTGTACGATAGCGCACACAACTCCCACCCGACTCGGCCGAGAAGCGAGCCGGTTTTCCGGTGTCCGCGGTTTTGGCGCGTGGAATTCGCGCCCGCCTTTGGGAGGTACTCGCAATGCGCGCCGCCGATGATCTGCTGCAGCGTTTTGAACGGGCGTGCGTAGAATGGGGGAGACGCCACTCCCCGGAGAGAGCGAAGGATTTCTGCGCTGGCCAAATAACCATCGCGGACAGTGATCTCTTGTCTGAAATTCTTAGCCTGATGGATCTCATCGAGAGGCGTCGGTAAACACAGCGACATACGCTATGACGGTTTACGGCGAATTCCCGCCTGATGCCCGTTACAGATCGAATGTCCGCTTTGAGGCTAGAAGCGGACTTGCGGCAAGCTCTTATGAAACCGTTAGGCCCGCCGCCGACGTCCTTCCCGGCACACTCGGTTTACCTTAACCGCGCACGCGACGCGCGCGTTGGCCCTCGCTTTGCACCGAATTGGCGCACGCGCGGCGCGGGAAACGCACTCGCCTCGTTGGCATGCAGGTTGCAGCCGGCCCCGTTAACGCCCGTGGACCGATGGGCGCGCTTCGGGAGTTTGCTATGAATTTCAATAACCATGACGACGAACGGGATCCGTTCGAGTTGTTCGGCGATAACGCCGATGACTCGAACGATACCTCTTCGCTCGACGAATTCGAACCCACGACGTTTGACCGTGAAACCGCGACGACGTCCGCGACTGAAACCCAAACCATTCAACCGCAAGAGCCGGTGCAGATCAAAAACGGCTTCTCGTGGGCTGGTTTTGCTGGCGGCTTGGCTGCTCTGGCGTGGATCGCCGGCGCAATCGGCGGCCCGCTCTCCTATTTCGGCGTCGACGCCGTGATGGCGATGGATCCGGCGATGCAAGCCGGCCTCATCGCGCTCGCGTTCGGCCCGGCTCTCCTCTTCTGGGTCTCGGCCTCGGCCGCCGGCGAAGCGCTGAAGGCGCGCCGCCTCGCGACTGAACTCACCCGCATCGCGCACCGCTCGAACTTCCCGGTGCAAGCCGGCGAACTGGAAGCGCAGCGCGTTTCCGACGTGGTGAAGAACGAGATCGAGAACCTGAACGACGCTGTCGCCACCGCCCTGACCCGCCTCTCGGAGCTGGAAACGGTTGCGCAGCGCAATGCGCATCTCTTCGGTGAAGCCATCAATGCTTCGCGCGAGAATGCGCAACAGCTTTCATACGCGTTGAAGGTCGAGCGCGACGCGATCGTCGAACTCAACCAGGACCTCAAAGGCCAAACCGAAGTGATCGCTCACTCGGTCGGCCGCCAAGTCCGCCTGATGCGCGAAGCTTCGAAGATCGTGAAGACGGAAGTCGACGCGGCTGAAGCAGCGCTGCAATCGCACATGGGCGCGTTCTCGCAATCGGCTGCTGTGATGGGCGAGCGTACCGCTGCGTTCCACGAAGCTGCCGACACCGCCCACGCCGCCACCGCTTCACTCAACGGCGCGATGACCGAAATGCTCGACGGCCTGACGCAAGCCACGCGTCTGACCGAGACGGCGAAGAAGTCGACCGCTGAAGCTGTGCTCGCCGCCAACGAAACCGCAAGCGCCGTTCGTGAAACGACGCGCGCCGCGGTCACGGAAGCTAAGCGCGCTGCTCAGCTGATCCGCGCCGAAACGGTTGCGCTGCAGGACATGGCCGCGGAAACGCTGTCGAAACTGCAAGACGCCGCCAATGCTGCACGCATGGCCTCGGAAGAGAGCCAAGCCGCCGCTGACTACCACGCCGCCTCGATCGAGAAGCGCCTCGGCGCCCTCGCTTCGACGTCAGGTGCGAAGAAGGTGGTCGCGCAGCGCCCAGTTGAGCGCATCGTCGAGCGCACGCCAGAGCCGGTGTACGAAGAAGTCACCACGCTGCACGCCGCTGCTAACGCTGCTGTCGCTCGCGGTGGTTCGCGCCCGATGGCCCGTGTCGAAGTTGCGGAAACGCAAACGAAACGCGCCTTCAAGGGCTTCGGCGGCTGGGGCAATTTCATGCCGCAGCGCGACGAACAGCCGGCGCCAGTTGCAGCCAACGAAGACTCGTTCGCGCTCGCCGACTTCGGCGCGTCCGCCAACGAAATCGACCCGGACACTGAACTGAAGACCGGTGCGGTTGATCTGGTGACGAACGCCGGTGTCGATCTGGACGACGTGCTGCAAGCCGCCGATCTGGAACGCATCGCCCGCTGCTCACGCGAAGGCGCTACGGCTCGCCGCCGCGCTGTGATCGATGCCGCTCCGGGCGCCGTGACCCGCTTGTCACGCCACCTGAAGCGCAGCACCGATGCGCACATGACTGCGCAAGCCTTCCGCGCCCGTCCGGACCTCGCCAAGAGCGAGCGTAAGGGCGAAGGTTCGGAACTGGTTCGCGCCTACCTGCTGATCGACGCCGCTCTGGCGTAATCAGTCCGACGAGGCGGCGGAGGCCTGCGCTTCCGCCGCAGCAGCAGAAGCAAACACCCCAATGCGCGCGCTGCCTTCACGGGCGGCGCGCGCAAGCGCATTGGCGGCAATGGCAGACGAGCGATCAGAGACCGGCGCTTCGGCCGTGACGATTTGCGAAGCGATAATGCGCCGTCCCGGGCCGACGAGACGCACATCGGCGGAGAAGCGCGCCGTCATCGTTTCTTCCCGCACTTCGAAATCGAGGATTTCCCAACGGATCGCGTATTCGCTCTGCGCCTCGCCCGCGCGCACGGCAGCGCGGAAGCGGCCTTGGCGCGACATCGTTTCAACCAGCATCTGCTGCAACGCGTCAGCGGCGCGGTTCGACCATGCTGTTTGATCGACATAGGCGATGGTGTCGCCGGTGCGCCAGATGAGATCAGCGCCGAGGAGCGTCCGCTCGCCGCCTGGTTCGGCAATCGAGATCACCGCATCGATGGCCGCGGCTTGAAGCTCTTCGACAGTCTGCGCCTCAAGCACGTAGGTGCGCGGCGGCGGTGGCGGTTCAGGCAACAACGTTACGCAGCCGCCGAGCGCGAAGATCGGAATCAGGAGGATGGCTCGCATTAGTCACGCAGCTCCACGGTGGGCCGCGGCGCGCGCGGCGTGAGAACGGAGGGGTTTTCTTCAAGGTTTTGCGCGACGCGATTGATCGAGTTGGCGGCGCGGCGGATTTCTTCGGCGGCGAGCGCCAATTCCGGCAGCGTTTCACCGCCAGCGACAGCAGCCGCTTGACCGACATCGTCGAGCACTTGATCGAGTTCGGCGAGGTCGGTTTGCAGTTGGCGCGTCAGATTGCTGAGATCGCGCGCGGCCGCGCCTGACTGCGTGATCACCGAATCCGTGCTCGCCAGTTGCGTCGACACGGTCTCAAGATTCTCGATGATGGCGCTCACCCGCGCGATGTTTTCGTCGGTGAGCAGGTCGCGCACCGACGCCATCGCTTCGCTGGCGCGTAGCGCGATCTCTTCCGAGCGCATCATAAGTTCGTCGATCTGACTGCCCCGGCCTTCTATCTGCGGCGTAGGCGCGCCGAAGGTTGGACGCAACAATGGCGCTGTCGGGCTGCCCGAGGTCAGCTGAATGAGCGTGACGCCCGTGAGGCCGATGGGCTCAAGCTGCGCTGTCGTATCGGTTTTCACCGGCACGTCGGAGGACACACGTATGCGCGCGATGACGCGATTAGTGTTGTCCGGATCGATGCGCAGATCCTGCACTTCGCCAACCTTGATGCCGTTAAAGCGGACCTCGCCGCCCTCGGTTAAGCCGCGGACGGGATCGGCGAACAAGACATCGTATTCGTGGTAGCCGCGCCGGAGATCGCCGGTCGACATCCACATGGCAAAGAGCATGATCAAAATTGCGCCCGCGACGGTCGCAGCGCCGATCAGTACGTAATTGGCCTTCGTTTCCATTGCCTATCCTCCGGTGGCGCGCACAGCGGCGCGACCACGCGGTCCTGAAAAATATTCTTTCACCCAGCCCTCCGCGCCCGCCACGATCTCTGGGATCGTGCCGATGGCGGCGACTTTGCCTTGGTAGAGAACCGCAACGCGATCACAGATCGCGTGCAGCGTGTCGAGATCGTGCGTGACGAGAAACACCGTGAGACCAAGCGAATGCGCGAGCTCTTCGGTCATGCGATCGAAATTCTCGGCCGAGATCGGATCAAGGCCGGCGGTCGGTTCGTCGAGGAACAGAAGTTCCGGATCGAGTGAAAGCGCGCGCGCCACGGCGGCGCGCTTGCGCATGCCGCCGGAAATCTGAGACGGCTTCTTGAAGTGCGCCTCCGGGCCAAGACCCGCCATCGAGAGCTTCAAGCCGGCAATTTCGCTGCGCAGCTTGGCTGAGAGATGCGTGTGCTCGCGCAACGGCGCTTCGACGTTCTCGAGCACCGTGAGATTGGAGAACAGCGCGCCGTCCTGGAACATGACGCCGAGGCGCGGCTCGCGCCCTTGTGCTTCGTGATACGGAAAGCTGATTTCGCCCTCCGTTGGCGGATCGAGCCCGACGATCTCACGCAGCAGCACGGACTTGCCTGTGCCTGACGGGCCGACCACGCCAATGATTTCGCCACGGCGCACGTCGAGATCGAGGCCGTCATGCACGGTCTGTTTGCCGAAGCGGGTCACGAGCCCGCGCACGCGGATGGCGATATCTTCGCTCACAGGTCCAACTCCAGGAACCAGAGGGCGAACAACGCATCCAGAAGGATGACCATGAAAATCGCTTGCACAACGGATGATGTAACGCGGCGGCCGAGCGAGCCGACGTCACCGCCCACAGCCAAGCCCTGGCGGCAGCCGATGACGGCGAGCACGATCGCGAATGCCGGCGCTTTCGACATGCCGACCCAGAAATGCTGCGCCGGCACGACTTCAGACACGCGCGCGAAGAACATTTGCGGGCTGACGCCAAGTTCGCCCCAGGCCACGAGTACGCCGCCAAAAATGCCCGCCATCATCGCACCGAAAGTCAGGATCGGCGTCATGATCAGCATGGCGATGATGCGAGGAACCACGAGCGCTTCCATGGGATCGAGGCCCATGACGCGCATGGCGTCGATCTCCTGGCGCATCTTCATGGCGCCGATCTCAGCGGTGAAGGCGCTGTTTGTGCGCCCTGCGAGCAGAACTGCGGTGATGACGACGCCAAACTCGCGCAGCATCGAGAACACGACAAGTTCGACGGTGAACACCGAGGCGCCGAAGTCACCTAGAATACGAGCGCCGAGATAGGCGACGACCATGCCGATGAAGAACGCAAGCAATGCAACAATCGGCAACGCGTTGAGGCCTGCCGCTTCCATCACGTGAACGATCGACGTCCAACGCAAACGGCGCGGATTGGTGATGAGGCGCGCCATGACGACGAGCGCCTCGCCGAAGAAGCCGACAGTCTGGATGATCTCCTCGCCGATCGACGCCATCACGCGGCCGACGCGATCGAGAAACCCGTTTAGGCCGCCTTCGTGATGCGGCTTCTCTGCTGGTTCGACGGCCGCCTTGCGCGCAGCGATAAGCAGTTGCTTGGCATTGTCATGCTGGCCGCGGACGGCGATGCGCTCTTCGCCGATGGCGCTTTCGCGGAAGGTACGATCGACCAGGTACGCGCCGGCGACATCCATGCGTCCGAGTTGACCAACATCGACGACAGCGCCCGGCTTCAAACGCTCCGCGATCGCGCGCAGCTCTGCTTCCTGGGCGGCGATGGTATCGACCGTCCAGTCGCCGCTCAGCGCCAAAACGGGCGCTGCGGCGTCATCCTGAAACTCGAAGGCGGCCGTTGCGGCCATCAATTATGTGTCCCTTAGGCTTTCTGCCCGTTCACCAATACTCGCTAACCGGAAACATAAGGCAAAGAGCGCAAGGCATTGCGACTGCGAGATGTTCCCGCGAGAGGCGAAATTGCTAGCGAAGTGTTGCCGATGGGGCGCGCGGGGCGGGATTTAGTAAGAGAAGCGCAAGCAATCCGCCAATGGCTGAGGTTGCGGCCATGGCCCAATAACCCTGCGCGCCGCCCAAATCGTAAAGCAATCCTGAAAGCAGCGTGCACGCGCCCATGAGAACGCCGCCGGTCAAAACCGCGTAAAGCGTCTGCCCCATAGCGTGCGCATGCTCGGGCGTTTCACGGAACAAGAGCCGCATAGCCCCGACATGCGCCGCAGCGAAGCTGAGCGCGTGCAGCGCTTGCAGCGGCCAGAGCACAAAGCCCAGCGGCGCAAAGCCCATGCAGAGCCAGCGGCCCGTTGCACCGACAGCGCCAACGATAATCATGGCTTCGGGCGAAACGCGTTTCTCGATCGCGGGCAGGCTCCATAGGAACGCGACTTCCACGGCGACGCCAAAGGCCCAGAGAACGCCGACAAGCTCGGCGCTCATGCCCTGCGCGCGCCAGACGAGTGTCGAGAAGCCATAGTAGAACGCGTGCGCGCTTTGGATGAGCCCGCAGGCGAGGATGAGGGTCAGGTAACGGCGGTTGCCGAGCAATACCGCGATCGAGTTGCCGCGCGCCTCACCAACCGATGGCGCCTTCAGAGGCGGATCGTTCGGCAGCGCAAACCACGATGACACGATCACGGTCGCAAGCCCGCTCAGCACCCAAACGACCACCGCGCCCACGCCAAAGCGCGCGACGATGAAGCCACCGAGAATGTTGGCGGCAATGAACGCAACCGAGCCGATGCCGCGCGCAACGCCGTAATTGATGCGCCCGCTTTGCGTCGCGCGCAGTATCGCCGCTTCGATCAGCGGCGTCAGCGATTGCGTCATCGAGAGCGCGATGAAGCCGAGCAGCAAAAGCGGCCAGAAGCCGTGCGCCATGAAGAAGGCCGCGTACGCGGCAAGTGCTGCAACCGCCACGATGCGCAACGGCATCGAGCGATCGGCGACGCTATCGGTCCATGCCGCCACAAGCGGCCCAGTCACGACGCGCGCGATCTGGGCCAGCGACAGCACAGCGCCGATCTCAGCGCCGGAAAGCCCGCGCTCAACCTCAAGCCAGCGCGGCAGAAAAACCAGGATCACCCCTGTGGTGCCGAACAGGCACGACATCACCAGAGTCACCCGCGCCGCGCGCGTGGCGAAAAGGCTCTGGCTGTCGGAATCGGCGCTCACGCGGATGCGCTAGCATTGCTCAGCGACGGGCGGGAGAGGAATTGCACCGGCGCTTCTTGCTCGCGCGGCAAACGCGCCTTACCCAAGCGGCATGTACGGACAAACGCCCCCGCCCCGCCGTGACCTCTATCCCGCGACGGAGGCCTACCAGACTGAAATGCTGAAGGTCTCAGATCTTCACACGATTTATGTCGAGCAGAGCGGCAATCCGAAGGGATTGCCGGTAATCGCGCTGCACGGCGGGCCGGGCGGTGGCTCGTCCCCGGAGATGCGGCGGTTCTTCGATACAAAGCGCTATCGCGTGATCATGACGGATCAGCGCGGCTGTGGGCGCTCAACGCCGCATGCGGAACTGCGCGAGAACACGACTTGGGATTTGGTCGCCGACATCGAGCGCGTGCGCGAGAAGCTCGGCATTTCGAAATGGCTGGTGTTTGGCGGCTCGTGGGGCTCGACGCTCTCGCTGGCGTATGCGGCCAAGCATCCGGATCGCGTCGCGGGTCTGGTGCTGCGCGGCATCTTCCTGTTGCGCAAGAGCGAGATTGACTGGTTTTACCAGGAAGGCGCCAGCCATGTGTATCCGGATGCGTTCGCGCGCTATGTGAGCGCGATCCCGGACGCTGAGCGCGGCGATCTGCTGACAGCGTTCCACAAGCGCCTCACCTCGGACAATTGGGACGAACGCATTCGCGCCGCGCGCGCCTGGGCGCGTTGGGAAGGCGAGACGATTTCCATCGCAGGTCCGAGTGCGCTGCCGACGCGCTTCCATGAAGATCGTTTCGTCGAAGCCTTCGCGCGTATCGAGAACCACTATTTCATGAACAAGGGCTTCTTCGACGTCGACGATTGGCTGCTGCAACAGGCGCCGCGTCTGCGCGGCATTCCCTGCCGCATCGCGCAAGGGCGTTACGACATGTGCACGCCAGTGCGCAGCGCCTGGGACTTGAAGCAAGCGTGGCCGGAAGCGGAGTTGGAGATCATCCACGACGCCGGCCACTCAAGCTTGGAGCCAGGCATCGTGGACTCGCTCATCCGCGCGACGGACTGGATGGCCGAAAAGGCGAATTGGTAGTTCGACACGAAAGGAGCGCGGGTCTTCAGACTCGCATCTTTACTTCGGCTGGAGCAAATGCGGGTCTGAAGACCCGCGCTCCTTTATCACCAGAGCCAGCCGCGGGCGCCGTGCTGATCGCGGTGAAGGTCGATGCTGAGGACGATCGCGTAGCCGGCCATGAGCGTGAGCATGGCCGTGCCGCCGAAGCTGATGATCGGCAGCGGAATGCCGACGACGGGCACAAGACCGATCACCATCGCAGTGTTGATGAAGACGTAGCACGCAAGCGTGGCGGCGACGCCGGCTGCGGCGAGCTTGCCGAACAGCGAACGCGCGCGCATCGCGACTTGCATCGTCAGCGCCATCAGCAGGCCAAAGAGGCCCAGAACCAAGGCGCCGCCAAACAACCCGAATTCTTCGACGATCATCGTGAAGATGAAGTCGGTGTGCTTCTCAGGCAAAAAGTCGAGCTGGCTCTGCGTGCCTTCCATATAGCCGCGGCCGAACAGGCCGGCCGAGCCGATGGCGATCTTCGATTGCAGCACGTGATAGCCTGCGCCAAGCGGATCGTCGGTGATGCCGAGGAAGACGTTGACCCGATCGCGCTGATAATCGTGCAGAATTGTCGTGTAGGCGAGGATGGCGCCGCCCACGGCTACAATCGCGCCCGCGGCGACAATCCGCCAAAGCAAGCCGCCGAGGAACATGACGATAACGCCAGCCGCGAGAATGAGCAACGAGGTGCCAAGGTCAGGCTGGTGCATAACGAGTGCTACGGGTGCTGCGATCATCACGAAGGGCGGCAAAGTCCAGAGCACCGTTCCGGTCTTGCGCGCATCGAGTTGGTGATAGTAACGCGCCAGCGCCAGCACGATGCCGATCTTCATCAGCTCGGAAGGCTGTAGCGAAAGCGGGCCGATATCGAGCCAACGCTGCGCGCCCATACGCGTCGCGCCAACCAGTTCGACGCCGATCAGCAGAATGAGCGCGATCGCGTATAGCGGGTAAGCAATGGCGAGCCAGAAGCGCGCATCCAGCAGCAGCGCTGCGATGATAACGACAGTCATCGCCAAGACGAAGCGAATGCCGTGGGTCAGCGGCATGTCGGTCCAAGCGCCGGACGAGACCGAGAAGTGCATCATCACGCCCACGCACGCGAGCGCGCAGAGGACTGTGATGATCGTCCAGTTGAGCTTGCGGAAGCGCTCGAACAGCGTGTTGCTGGCGCCGCCGGAAAGCGCGGTAGCGGTCATGCGCGGCCTCCATTGAATGCGGCGTCGAGCTCCGCGAGGCGCGCGGGCGCGCGGCGCGAAGGATCGCGCAGCAGCGTGGCGCGCATGATCTCGCGCGCGATCGGACCGGCGACAGAAGAACCAGCGCCGCCGTGCTCGACGATGACAGCGCACGCATAACGCGGCTCGTGCCACGGGCCGAAGCAGCAGAAGAGCGCGTTGTCGCGGAAGCGCCATTCAATCGTGGAATAGTGACGCCCGCGGTTGTTTCCGAGGGCGCGAACCTGCGCAGTACCCGTCTTGCCCGCGATCTGCACCGGCGCCCAGCCACGCGTCTCCGGCGTCAGCGGCACTGCAGCGCCAGTCTCAGGATGGCGTACGAGTTCCAGATTGCCGGCGCGCATCGCTGTGCCGCCAGGCTCGTTGCAAACGCCGAACATGCCATCGCGCACGCGCGCCAGATGCTCGGCCTCGATGCCGTTCATGTGCGGCGGATCGCCAGGCTCGGTCACGCCAGGCGCATCACGCACAAGCCGCGGCACGACCGCGTACCCGTTATTGCCGAGCCGCGCCGCCATCACTGCAAGCTGCAACGGCGTGACCCCCATCGCGCCCTGCCCGATGCCGTAATTGACGGTGAGACCGCCGGTCCAGCCTTCGTTGCGGTTCTCGCGCCACCACACAGGATCGGGGATGAGACCAGCGCGCACGTTGGGAACGTTCACATCGTAGAGCTGCCCTAAGCCGAACTGACGAGAGACAGCGGCAATGCGCTCTGGGCCTGCCCGCAGCGCGGCTTGATAAAAGAACACGTCGCAAGAATGCTTGATCGCATCGTGCAGATTCATGCGGCCGTGGCGGCTCCAGCAATGGAAGGTGCGCCCGCCGTAGAAGAAGCCCCCGCCGCAGCTCGTCGACCAATTGTCTTCCATGCCCGCTTGCTTGGCAGCGATGCCGACGATCATCTTGAACGTCGAGCCAGGCGCGTAGACGCCGGTGACGGCCTTATGGAAGAGCGGCTTCTTTTCGTTGTTGTTGTAGGCGTCGAAATCGGCTTGGCCGATGCCGTTGACGAAGAGGTTGGGATCGAAGCCGGGCGCCGACGCCATCACCAGCAGATCGCCGGAGTAGATATCCATGACGACGGCGCCGCCGGATTGCTCGCCGAAATTCTGCATCGCGGTGCGTTGCAGTTCGTGATCCAGCGTCAGCACCACGCCCGAGCCGCGTCGCGGTTCGCGCCGCTCTTCTTCATCCTCGCCCTGCTCGACGCCGCGCGCATTGACGATGACTTTTCGCCAGCCGGCCTCGCCATGCAGCGTGTCTTCCATCGACACTTCAAGGCCAGCTTTGCCGACGCGCACATAGGGGTTGCGCAAGTACATCGCGCGGCTCTGGCCTTGCGCGGGATCCTCCAGAGCGCGATCGATATCGCGTTGCGTCGCTTTCTGCACATAGCCAATCGGATGACCGTAGACGATGTCGTACGGATAGGCGCGCACATCGGCGGAGTCCGCGGTGACGCCTTGCAATTCCGGCAAACGCACATTGATGGCGTTGAACTCGTCCCACGTGAGGCCAACGGCGATGGGCTGCGCTTCGTAGCGTTTGGTACGGTCGATGCGCGCGATGGTGCGGCGCTTCCAGGTATCGTCGCGGCCGAGAATAGCGCCGACGCGCGCGACAGCTGCATCGAGATCGTCGATTTCGCTGAGCTGCACCGAGACCTGATAGTCCTTGCTGGTTTGCGCCAGGACGGTGCCGAAGCGATCGTAGATCACACCGCGAGGCGGCGCGATGATGCGCGTGTCGAAGCGATTTTCGTCGGCGGCGTCGGTGTACTCGCCGCTGAACAGGTTTTCAGCTTGCAGCTGCGCCATGCGGAACAGGATCGAGCCCATAACGCCGACGCCGACGAACGACATCAATGCCGCGCGGCGCGAGAAGATGGCGTTGGAGTCGCGCTTCGGCAGTGTTGAACCGACGCGCTTGCCCTTTTTCGCGATCATCGCCGCACTCCCGGACGCGTGGCGGCGCCGGCGCTCATGTAAAGCGGGCGCACGATGGGAAATAGGATGGCGGTGATCAGAGCCGCCTGCGCGTAGAGCATCACCGACACGTTCCTGCCGAGCCCGAGTGGCGCGACGACGTAGGCGATGCCGATCGAAATTAATGTCGTGACAATGAAGCCGCCCCACAGCGACACGAGATTGGGCGCCGACATGACGACAGCGGCGACGCGGCCGACCAAATAGGCGGAGAGGTAAAGCACGGCGAACAAGCCGTACGGCCCGCCTGCGAGCTGATCGTGCAGGAGGCCCAGCATCACGAGCGCAACAGGCGCGCGCCAGCCGGTTTCATCTTCCGCCGCCCAACCGTAAGCCGCCCACAAAACCGCAAGCGGCAGCGGCGGTTGCGCGAACACCGGGCCAAGCGGCAAAGCGGGCAGGATCACGCTCGCCACTGCGAGCACCAATCCCCACACGCGCAAGACGCCGCGCGACGGTGCGCGCAACGCCATCACTCTTGCGGCTCCGCAGGCTGAGGCTCCGGTTGCGCCGGTTCTGGTTGCGGCTCCGCACGCGGCTGTTCAGCGGGCGGTTGCGGGCGCGGAGCAGGCGCAGCGGTTGGCGTTGCAGGACGCGGGCGCGGCGGTGCGGCAGTCAGCGCTGATGGCGGCGCTTGTGTGAGTTCGCGGCCAACAGCCGCGACCGACGAGGTGGTGTTGAGCGGCGGGCCCTCGTCCTCGACTTGCGTGGCTTCCGGACGCTCGATGCCGACGAATGGCAGAATGCGCACAAAATCGATTGGGCGTTGCGAAGCCGCGAGCGCTACGCGCCACTGGCCGTCACCGCTCGAACGCGCAACGCCGACTGGGATGCCGCGCGGATAGAGACCGCCATCGCCCGACGTGACGACGCGCTCGCCTTCGCGCAGGCTTTGGGCGCCGACAATAAAGTCGAGCCGCGGCGACTGCATTTGGAAGGGGCTGGTGTAAAGATCCGGCGGACGCGTCGCCTGCCCCGCAAGCACGGCGCGGACGCGAGAGGCTTCGCCCATGACCGGGATGCGGGAGTTGTAATCGTCCAGCATCAAGATGCGCGACGAACGCGCGCCGACGCTGACGACGCGGCCGATCAGGCCATTCTCGTTCACCGCAATATAGCCGACACGCACGCCGTGATCGTCGCCGGCATTGGCGACGAGCGTGCGCGTAAATGGGCCGCCGCTATCGAGGACGAGTTGGGCGGCGATCGAGTTCTCGATGTCCGCGCCTTCGCCGAACGCATCGACCGGCATGCGCAGCAGCGCTTCGTAGCGGGCGTTGCGTTCAGCCAAACGCTCGGCGAGTTCGCGCCACGCCTGCATCTCTTGGTTTTCGCGTTCGAGCTCTTCCACGCGCGCGTGCGCATTCCACATGCCGGCCAAGCGCGCGAAGAACCCTTCGCCGGCGCGCGCCGGCTGCGTTGCGGCAGCGCCGGCAGCGCCAGCTGCGCCATCGCCGGCTTGCTGAACCGCTTCGCCCGGCCCGCCATCGCGGCCAGCCTGGACGCCGACGAGCACCAGCCCGCCGACGACGAGCACGATCGCAAGCAGGACGCCGGGCGGAACTCTCCGCCCGCCGCCCGCGCGTCGCACACCGCTCCTGCGTCTGGCCACTTCTTACGCCCGCCTCTCTATGGCGCGCTTTCCGCGCTCACACTTCCTCGGTGAGCAAACGGCGCGCTTCCGACGAATTTATGGTGTCGAGCGCGATTCCGCAGCCTTTGACCACACAGCGCAGCGGATCGTCCGCAACCGAAACGCGGATTGAGATACGTTCTTGCAGAACCGTATCGAGATTGCGCAGCAGCGCGCCGCCGCCCGTCATCATCAGGCCGTGGTCGTAGATGTCGGCCGCGAGTTCTGGCGGCATTTGTTCAAAGGCTTGGCGCACGGCGTCGACGATGCGCGTCACCGGCTCGGCCAAAGCTTCGGCCACCATCGCTTCAGTGACGACGATTTCCTTCGGCACGCCCGAGAGATTGTCGCGGCCCTTGATCGGCAAGCTCATGCCGGAGCCGGAATCAGGCGCTTTAGCCGTGCCGATTTCCTTCTTGATGCGCTCGGCGGTGCTATCGCCGATCATCAGGTTTTCGTGGCGGCGCAGATACTGGATGATGGCTTCATCCATCTTGTCGCCGGCTTCGCGCAGCGACCGCGACCAGACGAGACCACCGAGCGAAAGCACCGCGATTTCAGTGGTGCCGCCGCCAATGTCCACAACCATGCAGCCCGACGGGTCATCGATTTGAAGGCCCGCGCCCAAAGCGGCGGCGACCGGCTCTTCGATCAGCTTCACGCGGCGCGCGCCCGAGGCTTGGGCGCTTTCCAGAATGGTGCGGCGCTCAACCGGGGTGGCGCCTGTCGGCACGCAGATGACGATCTGCGGGCTGATCAGCGCCGGGCGCGGCAGCACTTTCCGGATGAATTGCTTGATCATTTCCTCTGCGACGTCGAAATCGGCGATAACGCCGTCGCGCAGCGGACGAACGACTTCCATGTTGCGGTGGGTCTTGCCGAGCATGGTCTTGGCTTCGGCGCCGACGGCATAAACGACCTTACGGCCGCCCTCGTTGACGTAAGCCACCACAGACGGCTCATCGAGCACGATGCCGCGGCCTTTGACGTGGATCAGGGTGTTTGCGGTCCCGAGATCAATCGCCAAATCCGGCGCAACGAGACCGAACATATTGCCGAGCATGCTATCCAAACCCTCGCCGCTAACCTTCAGCCGAATCAGCCCTTAAATCGGCTTAACGCGGCAAACTTAACAATCTTGAGAAGGCGCCAGCTCAGAGGTCGACTCTGGGCTGAAATAAGGGCGATGGGGCGTGCGCGCGGGAACCTTAAGCGCAAAGGTCCCCCACCAAGCCACCGACCGCCCCCGTCGCCGACGGATTGGACTTGCCGCGATGCCCGCGCCGATGCAAGGGCCGCGCCGCTTTTGACCAATCCCCCGCCGCAATGTTGTACAGTTCGGCCTCCAAACGCAGTTTTCCACAGGCATCTCGTTAAGCCTGCAGGTTGCGCATCGAAGCGGCGCCGTCATCCTGGCTTAAATGGCACGGACGGCCGCGGAACTGGCGCCCGTGCTTGCCGCCGGGGCGACGGCGCCCGATTATTTCGTTGGGACATTCAGATCAGGGCGGGGACCTTTTGATCCGCAAAGTGGTGCGACTTCTTGCGGCGGCGCTGGTTCTTGCGCTGGCCGGCCCGGCGGTAGCTCAAACGAGCATCGACGAGGCCGAGCGCGGCATCGTGCGCGTCGTCGTGATTTTGGAGACGCCTGAAGGGCGGATGCTTTACGGCTCCGGCTCTGGCTTCGTCGTCGGCCCCAATCTTGTGGTGACCAACGCACACGTGGTGGCGCCCGCGCGGCAGCGCCCGGAGTACGGCATCGCCGTCGTGCCGCCATCGGGCGATGGCCTACTGACGGCGCGCATCATCGCTTACTCGCCGCTGACCGAACTGGCGCTCCTCGAGTTTCAAGGCGGCGGCGCCGATCTTGAGCCGCTTACGATCTCCACCGTCGAACCGCACGCGGGCGATGGCGTGGTGGCGCTGGGCTATCCCGATGTCGATTATCAGGGTGCTACGGGCGCGGACTTGCTGCGGCCCACGCCGCCGTCACGGACGTCCGGCCAGATTGCGTCGCTACGCGATCGCGCGCCGACCGGCGACCCGATCCCGACGATCAATCACCAAGCGATCATTTCGTCGGGCTCTTCCGGCGGCCCCCTGCTCGATGAGTGCGGCCGCGTCATCGGCGTGAATTCGTGGCACGTCTCTGGCGCCGACACGCGTGAGACACGCGGCGTCTCCACCCGCGTTGGCCAACTCTTGCAGTTTCTCGATGAGTCAGGCGTCTCGCCGAACCTGAGCGACGAACGCTGCCTCACCTTCACCGAACGCGTCGAAGCCGAACGCGCCGCCACCATCGGTGCGCTGCAACAGCAGAACGAAGAACTGGCGAGCAAGCTCGAAACCGCGGACCGCCTGACGCGGATCGCGGTCGTGATCCTCATTGGCGGCACGCTGGCGCTGTTCGTAGCGGTTTGCGTGCTCGGCGCGGTGGTGCTCTCGCGCCGCCGCAATCACGGTCACGCAGCGCCCGCTCAGCACGAGACTGTGCAGCATCACGAACCGGAGCCGTTTGAAGCGCCACGCCGGCGCATGGGCGTTGTCGCGATTGTTGGCGGCGCTGCGATCGCGGCCATCCTCATCGTTGCCGTTGGTGTCGCGCTATTGCAGGCGCGTGAAAATGGCGAAGAGCGCGCGGCCGCCGCACCGCCGGCTGAGTTTACGGGCCAGATCACCTGCACGCTCGATCGCGAGAATAGCGAAGGCGCGCAAGGCGTCTCGGATATGAGCTTTAGCGCGTCGGGCAATCTCTGCGTCAATGAGCGAACGCTCTACGCGCCGCTGGATGACGGCCGCTACCAGCGTGTCATCGTCCTGGGCGAAGCGCGCGCGATGGATATTCTCACCGTCAACCCACAGAACGGCGAATTCCGCCGCGAACGCTTTCCGTTGAGCGATGAGGATTTCGAGGCCGCGAACCAAGCCGTCGCTGAAAGCGGCGTCGGGCGCGGTTGCGATGGCGATCCGGAAGCAGTAGCGCAGCGCAACGAGGCGCTGATGCCGTTTTCGACAGGCACGCCGCGCCAACGTTTGGTCTGGCGCTGCGAAGCGCGCAATTAGCGGATCACTCCGCCGGCGCGGGCGGCTCTACGATCGCGACGCGCCAGATGATGTTGCCGACATCGTCGGCTACAAGCAGCGCGCCGGTGCGATCCATTGTGACGCCGACGGGCCGGCCCTGCGCTTGGCCGCGCTCATTCAGAAAGCCCGTCAGGAAATCTTCTGTCGGACCGTTCGGAACGCCATTCAAGAACGGCACGAACGCGACTTTGTAGCCGACGCGTTCACTGCGATTCCAAGAACCGTGCTGACCGATAAAGGCGCCGTTCCAATAGCGCTCCGGGAAAGCGTCATAGTGATAGAAGAAAAGGCCTAGTGACGCTGTGTGTGCGCCTAGCGCGTAATCGGGGGTGATCGCCGTTGCGACAAGATCAGGACGTTGCGGCTCAACGCGCTCGTCGATGGTCTGGCCCCAGTAGGAATACGGCCAGCCGTAAAAGCCGCCGTCGCGCACGCTGGTCATGTAGTCGGGCACGAGATTGTCGCCGAGCATATCGCGCTCGTTCACGGCGACCCAAAGCGCGCCAGTATCACCAGCCCACGCCATGCCTACGGGATTGCGTAACCCCGACGCATAGACGCGCGCTTCCGAACCATCCGGATTAAACTCCCAGATCGCAGCGCGTCCCTCTTCGACCTCCATGCCACTATCGCCGACATTCGAGACCGAACCGACGGCGACGTAGATTTTTGTGCCCGCCTCGTTGGCGATGAGGTTTCGCGTCCAGTGGCCGTTATCGCCTTCATTGTAAGGCAGTTCGAGAATGGTCTCGGGTTGACCCGGCGCGCGCACCGAGTTCGGCGTGTAACGGAAGCGGACAACGGCATCGGTGTTTGCGACGTAGAGATACTCGCCGACGAGCACCATGCCGAACGGCTGGTTCAAACCTTCGGCAAAGACGTGACGTCCATCGACATCTCCGTCGCCGTCGCTATCGCGCAGGAGGATGATGCGATCGGGGCTTTCTTGCAGTGCGCCGGCGCGGCGCTGCACGCTGTTGCGGATCCAGCCCATAATGCCGCCGCCCTGCTGCGGCTCCGTTGCGCTTTCAGCGACGAGCACGTCGCCGTTCGGCAAAACGTAAAGCCAGCGCGGGTGATCGAGCCCTTCCGCATAACGCGTGACCGTGAAGCCCTCCGGCGCGGTGGGCGCAGCACCTTCGGGCCAACCAACGGCCTCCGCAGGATTTACGGTTGGCAGCCCGCCGCCTTGTGGCGCGGGCAATCGCGGATCGGCGCCGTACGTAACGTCATGGGGCGGCGCATTGCCGCCGCACGCCGAAAGCAACACCGCGCATGCGAGAACTAGGCGTTTCATCGCGTAGAACGCTAACACGTCGCGCGGGCGCTGTACGTGCGAAAACGTGCAATCATCCGCAGATCACGACAGGCGACGCCAAAAGCGGCGCCGTTGCGCGTTATGATTCAAGCTTCTGTGGTCTCAGCCAGCGGCGAACTACAACTACAACGACAATCCACAGAATGATCGCTACGCCACCCATGAGCGCAGCGGAGCCCCATTTGCCTTCGAGCGCGTCCATGATGCCGTCACCGGCAAACGCGACGATCGCGGTCTTCGGCAACACACCGAGCGCCAGTCCGCCGATGAACGCCCAAAAGCTGACGCGTGCAGCGCCGAAGGCCATGTTCACGACAACGAACGGAGCCGTCGGCACGAAGCGCACGATCAGGCTAGCGAGGAACCCATTCTTGCCCATGAAGCGCGTGAAGCGCCCGCCCGTCGCGCCGCCGAAGCGCTTTTGCGTTTCCGCGCTGGAGAGCCGGCCGGTGTAATATGTCGCGATGCCCGAGCAGACGGTGGCGATCCAGGCAAACCAGAAGCCCTGCTCTGGCCCGAACGCAACCACGCACGCGCCGATCAGCACGATCTGCGGCGCGCCGACATAGGCGGTCAGCGTGAAGACGAGGATGGTGGCCGGCAGGCCCCAATGCTCGCGTCGGGCCTCGCCCAGCGTGCCATCGATGAACGCCTCGATCTGATCGCCGTAATAGAGCCGCCCAATGACCAGCATGATGGCGACCACCACAACCATGGCGATCGACACAGCCACAGCCCGCCAGGCGCGGCTGTCCATGTTGTTCACAAAATCGCTGAAGCGCGCGCCAAGGCTCGGGCGAGAGCCCGGCGTCTCAGTCGGCGGCAAGAGGTCGGTCATCGGCCCCGGCGTTTGGCGCGCCGGAAGCCTATGGTCAAGCGATCAAGCTCGATGCGGACGCCGTCCGAGCAGCACGCCGATATCGAAGGCATGGGCGGCGGCCGCGCGCTTGGGTTTTGCGGCGCCCTTGGCGGCCGGGATTTCCATGTCGTTCATCCGCGGTTTCAGGCCCTTAATGAGGTCCTCTTCGATGCGGCGGCGGTCGATCTCATCGCGAATTGGCCCAAGGACATAGCGCTCGGTCGCGCCATAATACCAATAGGCCCGGCCCCATTTTTCGTGGCCCAGCAGACGGGATCGCAGGTCGGCGGCCTTGCCGACATAGAGCGTCTCCAGGAAGAACGCCCAGCGCCGGCGGACAAAAATGTAGATGCCGCCAGTCCCGCCAGGCGGCATGCCGTTCTTGGTCAGAACGCATTTGAAACGATAGCGCCGGCCGCTCGCGCCGCGCCAGGAATGCGCTCCGAAGAAAAACATGAGACCTGCTCCTGCGTTAGCGGGGCAAGCTCGGCTTCGAATCGTAAATGCGCCGTTAAGAGATTGCGCCCGGAACGCGGCGGCGCGATGAATGCGTCATGGCCCTCAACGCGCTTCCCGCTCTCTCGATGAACACGCGTCGCGCCGATCCGGCGGCTTTCGCCAAGGCGATGGGTGAATCCTATGCGCGCTACGGTTTTGCGATCGTCAGCGACCACGGCCTCGATCCCGCGCTGATCGCGCGCGCACAGCAGGCGACGAAGGATTTCTTCGCGCTGCCGGATGCGGTGAAGCGGCGCTACCACGTACAAGGCGGCGCAGGCCAGCGTGGTTACGTACCGTTCGGCATGGAAGCCGCGAAAGGCGCCGATAAAGTCGATCTCAAAGAGTTCTGGCATGTCGGCCGCGAACTCACCGAGGGCCATCGCTATCGCCCGGTGATGCCGCACAATCTGTGGCCGAGCGAAGTCTCGACCTTCCGCGACGATGTGTACGGGCTCTACACGGCGCTCGATACGTTGGGACAAGAGCTCCTCGTCTCGATCGCTGCATTCTTAAATTTGCCGGCGGACTATTTCGCTCAAGCGACACGCGACGGCAATTCGGTGCTGCGCCTGCTGCATTATCCGCCAACCCCACCAAACCCTGAAGGCGTACGCGCCGAGGCGCATGAAGACATCAACACGATCACGCTCTTGCTTGGCGCGGAAGAAGCAGGCCTGCAGCTGCTAACGCGCGAGGGCCAATGGCTTGATGTGAACCCGCCGGAAGGTGCGGTTGTCGTGAATATCGGCGACATGCTGCAGCGGTTGACCAACGATAAGTTGCCGTCGACCACGCATCGCGTCGTCAATCCAGCGCCAGAGCGCGCGCACCTGCCGCGCTACTCGATCCCGTTCTTCCTGCACTTTGCGCCGGATTTTCTGATCGAGACGCTGCCTGGGTGCGTCGATGCGGATCATCCGAACCGCTATCCCGAGCCGATCACGGCGCAGGACTTCCTCTATCAGCGCTTGCGCGAAATCCGTCTGGCTTAGGCGGCGCGCAACGCACGCGAGGCCGATGCCGGGATCGATAGGCTGAACGTCGAGCCTTCGCCCAGTTCGCTTGTGACGGTGATGTCGCCGCCCATTTCACGCGCCAGATCGCGTGAAATGGAGAGGCCAAGTCCGGTTCCGCCGAACGTCTTGCCAATGCCTGCATTGCCTTGGCCGAAGGGCCGGAAAATCTGCGCCTGCTCGTTCTTGGCGATGCCCAGTCCGTTATCGATGATGTCGAACACGATCATCTTCTGAGCGCCGCTATTCTCAAGACGAGCGCGAACCGAGACCAAGGCGCCTTTCGGCGAGAATTTAATCGCGTTGCCGATGAGGTTCAGCAGACATTGGCGTAAGCGGATGTGATCCGCATAGACGAAATCCGCCAGCGCGCTGGACGTCATGGTGACGGTAACGCCGGCGTTTCGCGCAGCTGGAGCGAGCAAGCCCTGCGCTTCCGCTAGCATCCCCGCGACGGGCAGAACTTCGCAATTGAGTTTGATCCGACCTGAATCGAGCCGTGACTGATCGATGATGTCGTTCAAGAGATGCGACAGATGCCGTGCGGCGGAAACGATGCGGCCTGCGTCGGTGCGCGATTCCGCTGAATGCGCATCTTCCTGGATCATCTCGGCATAACCGATCACGGCGTTAAGCGGCGTGCGCAACTCATGACTGACGCGCGCGAGGAATTCCGATTTTGCCTGACTTGAGTCGAGCGCCGCACGCGCGCTGGCGATGGTGCGAACCTGGTGCGTAACCAGAAGACGCGCGACAAGAATGGCCAACGCGCCGATGCACAACAAGCCAATGATCACCGGCCAAATCTGGCGGCTGAAGGCAACTGGTCCAGGGTGGGCGTGGCGCCATTGCAGAGACCCGATGACCCGCCCTGACGCATCCGCCATTGGAATTTGAACATGATCATCGCCTGCCGGAGCAGCGGTGGAGACGAAGCGCAAGTCGGCCAGATCGAGAGACCGGCCGACTTCCGCAAGCCGCGTGTCGTCAATGACGTCGATGACGGCTAGGAAATCCGCCGGCGCGCCTTCAGCGCGTCCGAGCCGCGCGGCATCGTCTTCCTGCGTCACTGCAGCGACGGCGATGATGATAAGTTGGCCGTCAAGGCGCGTGACCGTGCGCGCCACCGTACCAGGCAAAGTGGGCGCTGCTGGCAGACGACGGAGATTTGGAATCGCACGCGCCGCCACCATTGCAACCGATCGGACATCAGCGGCTTGACCGGCATAGTCATCGCTGAACCACGAATATCGGACAACGCCGTCGTGGCGAAACAGAACCATGCCATCGGCAACCGCGGAGTAAAAATTATCGCCTACCCAGCTCGGGTCCCAGCGCACGGTGATGGATTGATACGCCTGCTCCCAATTTCCGTAGTCGAGCGCGATACCGCTGAGCGTCTGAGCGCGCCCTTCGACTGATCCGGTCATCAAACGCTGCGTCGATTCCACATAGGCGCGGTCTTGCTCTCTGGCGAACCCCGCGAGCGTGGCGACCGCAAGCATGATCACGATAAAGATGAGGCCAAGGATCGGCAGGCCGACGCTTATCCAAGCGCGGCCGACAGCATCATCCTTCAAAGCTTCGTCCCGCCCCATGCCGCCGAGCGCCCACCATTGCTAGCGGAGCATTAACGCACAACGTCGTTGCCGAACCGTTGCGGACGCTGCACTCAAGCGTGAAGGAATTCTGAAGAACTAGGCGTTGAACAAGGTGCTCATGAAGCCCGCGTCGCTGAAACCGTCAGGATCGCGACGGCGCTGACGCAGCGCACGCAGGATGCCGCTCGCCTGACGAACAATCACAAGCTGCAGTTGCGGCAACAGATAAAGGCGCTGATCGCCGGCGCCCGCCGCCATGCTGATCGGACCGAGACGCGCCGTTAGCGCAGGGTCAATGCTCACCGCTTGGGTACGACCAGGCGCGACAAGACCGTCGCGCCAAAGCCAGAACGAAAGCCCGTATCCAGGATTGGCCCGCGTGCCCTCGAAACATGCTCGCAGCGCGTCACGATCGACGCGCCCCTCGCCTTCGCTCAATACGAACTGCCCAAAGCGCGCCCAGTCGCGGGCCGTAAAGCCCGCGCCTGACGGCATATGCGGATTGCCGTCACTGCCACGCCGCCAGTGCGTGGGCTCGATGTCGAGTGGATCGAAGATGCGGCGCTGCAAATACGCAAGCGGATCGCCGTCAAGTTTCCGGCGCATGATTTCGCCAAAGATTTGGAACGGCGTCGGCCCGTAGGCGAAGCGTTCACCGGGCGTGGCGCCAGCCTGCTGCGCGATCGCGTCGGCATAGGCGGGCGGACGCGCGATTGGGCCGCCTTCGATGCCGCTGGTGAGCGAGAGCAGATGGCGCAGCGTGATGCGGCGGCGCTCGTCATTGCGCCATTCGCGAAGCGTATCGGCGCAAGGCTCATCCCACGATCGAATGAGCCCATCCCGGATGGCGGCGGCCGCCATCACGCCAGTGAAACTCTTTGTACCGCTGGCCAGCTCCCACCCACGATCCGGGGCGCCCTCGTTGGGGTAGTCTTCAAAGACGCGTTCGCCACTGCGCAGGACGACGAGCGAAACGCCCCGCCGTTGCGCGGAGTAAGCGGCAGCGGCGGCAAAGTTCAGGCTGGGCGTCTGGGCATAAGCAGGCGTAGCCAGAGCGGCAGCGGCTGACAGAGCGAGGAAGGTGCGGCGGTTCATGGGCGTTGAACGCGCCGGCGGGGGCGTTCCGTCGCTAGGCGGCGACGAAGGCGGTGATGCAGGCGCGGCAACGTTCTTCCTCGGACTCCATCCTGTAGGTCACGTCTTGATACATGCCGATGACGCCGATGACAGCGCCGCCCTCATCGAGGAGCGGCAGTTTGTTGGTCTCAAGCCAAATCACCTGCCCGTTTGCCTTTGTCAGGCGCTCAACGACGCCGAGCTTGGCGCGGCCGGAGAACATGACGTCCGCATCGTCATTGCGAAACGCCGTCGCTTGCTCTGGCGGAAAGAAGAAATAATCCGAGCGTCCAACCAACTCCGCAGGGTCGGCGATACCTGCGTCATCGGCAAAGCGTTGGTTACATCCCAAAAAGCGGGACTCCGCATCTTTCCAGAAGATGCGCACCGGAAGCGCGTCAAGCACTTGCACGAGAACTGCCGTGGGAAGCGAGTTGATCATGCACCCACAGTTGAGCACACGAGCCTTAATTCACGCTAAGGCGACTGCAAAAACCCTGTATGCCAAACGGCCTATGGATCACGATCAATGTGCGGGAAAGCTAAGGCCCGTCATACGCTCACTCAGCGCCCATAGTTTCTCTGCGAGTTCGGGATCTGTCGCCCAAGGGCGGACGCCGCTGAAGCCTTTGTCGTCGGCGGGCACGGCGACGGCGATGTCGCAATCTTCGCAATAGACACCGCCCTTGCCTTCGAGCTGGGCATTGGTCGCACACCAGACGCTCGTCGCGGCGCCTTGGCTTGGTGTTTTGAAGCGTTCATCAACAACGCCGTTCTCGTCGATCCAGCCCATTGCGCGCTTTTCTTCTTCCGGCATGTAACGCTGCAGGTCAGTCATGATGCCGCCGGGATGGACCGCGAACGCACGGACATTGTGCTTTGCGCCACGCGCATCGAGACCTACCGCAAAGAGCGCGTTCGCGGATTTGGCGCGGCCGTAAGAGAGCCACTTGTTGTACCCAGTGCGCTCAAAGTTGGGATCTTCCAGATCAGGCGGACTAATGCGGTGTCCGATCGAAGAGAGCGAAATCACGCGAGCGCCATTGGCCGCTTTCAGCGCCGGCCAAAGACGCGCTGTGAGTTGGAAATGACCGAGATGGTTAGTGGCGAACTGCGCTTCATAGCCGCGCGCATCACGCATCAAGGGCGAGGCCATGATGGCGGCGTTGTTGATCAGGATATCGAGGCTCTTCGTGCGCGACAGAAAACCGCCAGCGAAAGCGTCGATGCTCGCGGGATCGGCCAGATCGAGCGCGGCTTGTTCAACATTTGGGATGTCGACGAGCGCCTTTTGCGCCTTCTCCTGCGTGCGGGCAGGTACGATGACGATAGCGCCAGCGTTAGCAAGCGCCTTGGTTGTCTCAAGGCCGAGCCCCGAATAGCCGCCGGTAACAATGGCGACCTTGCCTGTGAGATCGCGCCCGCCGATGGCCTCGCGCGCCTCGGTGCGCATGCCATAGCCGGAATTCAGCGGCTCTTGCGTCGTCATGCTCGTCTCCTCGTTCGACGCTAGCTGTCAGCGATGGGCTTGACCAGCGAAGCGGCCTTTTTTGCGCGGCCACGCGCCTCATCCGTATTGCCGCCGCGTGCAAGCGCTACGCCCATGCGGCGCTTGGCAAAGCTTTCCGGCTTGCCGAAGAAGCGCACTTCGCTCTCTGGCACAGCCAGGGCCTCCGCAATTCCTTCAAACACGATGCCCGGCGCTTCCATGCCGCCGTAGATAACGGCGCTGGCGCCCGGCGCGCGCAGGCTCGTATCCACCGGCAGACCCAGGATCGCGCGCGCATGAAGCGCGAACTCGCTCTGCACTTGGCTGACAAGAGTAACGAGCCCGGTGTCGTGTGGGCGCGGGCTGACTTCGGAGAACCAGACGTCATCGCCCTTCACGAACAACTCCACGCCGAAAATCCCGAACCCGCCGAGCGCTTCAGTGACCTTGCCCGCGATGTCACGCGCGCGCTCCAGCGCTTTGGGGCTCATCGCCTGCGGCTGCCAGCTCTCGATGTAATCGCCATCGACCTGCACATGCCCGATGGGATCACAGAAATGCGTGCCAGATGCGGCGCGCACCGTGAGCAACGTAATCTCGAAATCGAAATTCACTTGGCCTTCGACAATCACGCGCGGTTGCTTCACCCGCCCTGCGCTCATGGCGTAGTCCCAAGCGGCGGTGACCTCGTTTTGCGTTTTCAGCCTGCTTTGGCCTTTGCCGGAGGACGACATCACCGGCTTGACGAAGCACGGAAAGCCGATCCGATCGATTGCCGCCTGCATCTCTTCCAGCGATGAAGCGAACGCGTAAGCCGATGTCGGCAGCTTCAGGTCTTCGGCCGCCAATACACGAATGCGCTCGCGATTCATGGTGATGTGCGCGGCGTTCGCAGTGGGGATCACGCGCGCCAGGCCATCCGCTTCGATACGGACCAACTCATCAGTGGCGATGGCTTCGATCTCCGGCACGATCAAGTGCGGCTTCTCACGCTCGACCAAGACGCGCAGCGCGCGCGCGTCCGTCATGTCGATCACATGCGCGCGATGCGCGACTTGTTGCGCAGGCGCGTTCGCGTACCGATCGACGACGACAGTCTCGACGCCCAGGCGCTGCAGCTCGATGACGACTTCCTTGCCAAGCTCCCCGCCTCCAAGAAACATCACCTTGAGCGCGGATGGAGAAAGCGGCGTGCCGATACGGGTCATTGGACGGTCCTGATTATCTGGGCGGCCAATTGCCATCGTAGTCGACCGGTTCGCAAGTGAGCTTCACCTTCTTCGCGACGATCGCGCCGCCAATGCCGTAAACCGGATCCAGATCGATCGAAAAGCCGGCTTCGACTTTGCGGATGCTCAATTGATCGAGAATGCCCGCGCCGCCAGTGAAGCCATCGAGATCGATGTCTTGAACGCCCTCAAACTCGAAGTACACTGCACAGTGCTTATCTAGGACGTAGCGCCCGCGCTCGTCGATCTCCTTGGTCATCCGAAATGCGCGAACACGCATACGACCGCGACCGGACAGGTCGATGCTGAGGTCGGTTATGTATGCATCGTGAAAGCTCGGGATGTATCCGAACCAGTCGCGCAACTCAGCGGCCCCTGGGACATCATCGACGCAGTCGATCGCCACTCTGCCCTCCGTTCAGCAGTGCGCGGACGGATCGTCCCGCTTCCTCGATTGGATGCGCTGCCGCCGCTTCGCGCAGCTTCGCCAAGTTTGGGCCGCCCGCACGGTGCTCGGCCATCCACTGCGCGGCAAATTTGCCCGATTGCACGTCCGCCATAACGGCGCGCATCGCATCCTTGACGCGCGCATCGATGATACGCGGGCCGGTGACGTATTCGCCGTACTCGGCCGTATTCGAGATCGCTAGGTGCATGCCGGCTATGCCGCGTTCGTGGATGAGATCGGAGAGCAGCTTCACCTCGTGCAAGCAATCGAAGTACGCAAGCTCTGGCGGCGTGCCTGCTTCGACTTGCACTTCCCAGGCGGTGCGGATGAGGTGTGTGAGCCCGCCGCAGAGCACGACTTGTTCGCCGTAAAGATCGCCTTCCGTCTCAACCCTGAAGCTCGACGCGATCATACCGGCGCGGCCGCAGCCGATTGCGGCGGCGTATGAATAGGCGAGTGCCTCAGCGCCGCCATTGTCGCGCCCGACAGCAACGATGCACGGCAGACCGCCGCCTTTCGTGTAGGCTTCGCGCAGCGCCTTGCCGGGCCCTTTCGGCGCCACCATGACGACGTTCACGTGCTCCGGCGGCTTGATGAATTCATAATGGTAGGCAAAGCCGTGCACGAACATCAGCGTCTGGCCGGCGCGCAGGTGCGGCGCGATCTCGGCAGCGTAGAGATCCGGCATCACCTCGTCCGGCGCGCACATGACCAGCACGTCGCAGCGTTGCGTGGCATCAGCGACCGTGATCGGTGCGAAGCCATCGCTGCGCGCCTGCTCGGCGCGCCGGGCGCCCGCGTGCAACGCCACCGCCACGTCAACGCCCGCATCACGCAGGTTCAACGCGTGCGCATGGCCTTGCGCGCCGTATCCAATCACGGCGACGCGTTTGGCCTTGATGAGCGCCAAATCCGCGTCGCGCTCGTAATGAACTTGCATCGTTCGCCTCGTGACGCGGGTAACGGAGCGCGTCTTCGGTTCGGTGTCTAACCCGCGGTCCTGGCTTTCGCCAGTGTTGCAGCCCCTTAGGAGAGAGCATGCGTTACGACTTCGTCTTCATCAGCGCGGCTTTGGCTTGTCTGCTGGTGGGCGAGGCCCTTGGCATCTGGATGGGCATTGCGCACGATTTCACGCTCTCGCCCGCGCATGCGCACCTCAACCTGCTGGGGTGGGTGACGTTGGCGCTGTACGGGCTCATCCACCGGGCCTACCCGGCCCTTAGCCAATCGCCTGCAGCATTCGCACAGTGCGGCGTGGCGATCGCAGGGTCGTTGGCGCTGCCTGCAGACATTGCGGTGTCGATCCTGACGCAGAACCCTACTCTAGCGATCATCGCTTCGTTTGCGGTGTTGATCGCGACGGCGACGTTTGCGGCGATGTTCGTTCGCAAAGCAGGCGCTTAAGCCTTGCGAACGAACGCGCTGCGCTTACGTTTCCGGTAGGAGATGCTCATGGCGACGGCTGGCGAAATTGTGCGGTTTTGGCGTGATGCAGGGCCGAAGGCTTGGTTCACGAAGACTGACACGTTCGACGGCCGCTGCCGCGCCTTCGAAGCGGATCATCACGCTGCCGCGCGGCGCGAGCTTACGCACTGGGAAAGAGACGCCGAAGGCGCGCTGGCGCTCCTGCTTTTGCTGGATCAGATCCCACGCAACATTTATCGCGACAGCGCCCACGCGTTCGCCACTGATCCGCTGGCGCAAGCCGTCGCGGCGCGGGCGCTGGCGAATGCGTTCGATGCAGCCACCGATACGGATCTGCGCTTCTTCTTCTACATGCCGCTGGAGCATGCCGAGGACCTGGCGCTGCAGCAGCGTTGCGTGACGCTCTTCGAAGCGCTCGGCGACGCTGAGTACTTGCGCTTCGCCCGGCTGCACCACGACATCATCGCCCGCTTCGGCCGCTTCCCGCATCGCAACGCAGCACTGGGGCGTCACACGACGGCCGAAGAGATGCAGTTTCTAGCAGACGGCGGCTTCGCCGGTTAGCGGATCGGCGCGTCGAAGGCGTAGCGCCAGTTGCCTTCGTAATCGCGCGTCCAAATTGAAACGTAGCGGCCTGCGCGCTGCGTACCATCTGGCGCTGTGTAGGTGGAATTGCCCCAGGTCCAGCCCATGTCGCCACGCGCTGATACCCGTGCGGTCTGTGGCGCCCATTCCAAGCGCGCGCCTTGCGGCCAGCTCTGATAGCTGGCGGCAATGCCGGCGCGGCCGTTCAGGATTTCCGTGCTCGTGACGATGATCGCATTTGACGCAGCATAAGCGTTGAACGCCGCCGGCACGCCGTCTGCTTGTGCGGCGGCATTGAAAGCGCGATCGGCGGCCATGAGTTCGGCGACAGCCGCGGCCGCGAGCTCCTCTTCCGTGCGCGAGCCGGCCAGTTCAGAGAGCCGCAGCACGAGCGCCCCCGCCGCATCGGCAGCGCCCACGCATGCGCGTGTCACCGCCGCGGATTGAGCGGCGACATTCATCTCAATGAACGCCTGTTCGCCCGCTGCGCAGATTTCACCGGCTGCAGTGGCCGGCGCCACGCCGATCGCGGTGCGCACCAGCAGAGCGATGTCAGCGCGTTGCGCGGGCGTCAGCGCGATTGTTTGTGGCGCGTCAGAACCCCAGAGCCACCAGCCGGTGGAAGGGTGGCCGGTGAAGCGGCGCAGATAGAGCGCGCCGCCGCTGGCGCGCTGATCGTAGCGGATGACGCGCGCAACACCGCCGCGTTGCGGCGCGACGGTCACGCGAACGGAGAGTTCTATGCCATCTGCCGCAAGTGCCGCGCGCCCGCCGGTTGTCGCGATGATGTCCGTGCTTACGAGCGGCGTCGCCCAGGCAGGGGCGCGCAAAGAAAGATTTTCGGCGGCAGCAGGCGCACTCAAAACAAGCGCCAAACCAAACACGAGCGCGCGCGAAAACTTGGTCATTCCCCACCCCGGATATTCATTCTAGGGGAGAGCTTACGCGCCGCGGCTGCGTCAAGCCAATGGAAAAGGCCTAGTGCTCCGGTCTGTCGCGCACGGCCTGGCCATCGCGCAACACCCAACGCGCTGTTCCGGCGACGCGATCGATTTCATCTTCCAGCGCGCGCACGGCGGCCGGCATGCCGGCCCCTATGCCTGCATAGTCCACTACGGTCTTGCTCACGCCGTTGCGCTCAAGCGTTATTGTAAATGTCGGATTATCGCTGACAGGGGCGCGATATTCATCTTGCAGATTCTCGAAGCCAATCTCATCGAACCGCGCGATAAGCGCTTGCACCGCTTGTGGCGAAATTTGCGCGCGTTGCTCGCCGCGCACGTTCACGAACTGCTCGCCAACATACACCACCTCGCCGGTCTCACGGATCGACACGCGATAGACCGGACAGGTCCCGAAACAGGGGCCGCGTGTGAGCGTGATGGTCACCGTGCTATTCTCCTCTTGCGCCGCGGAACTCTGCACCGGCGCGCACGCGGCCAGCGCGCAAGCGGCCAGTGCAGTCAAAACCAAACGGCGCATGCCAAACATCATGATCTCCCGAGCGCGCGGCGTGCAATCGCTTCGCGCTCAGCGACCCAAGCGGGACCGCGTGGGCGATCGAGGAACCCTGGATAGAGTGCTTCCATCGCCTCTCCCAAGTCCGAGGCCATAGAGAACGCCGAAACTTTGTCGTCCTTGCGGCCAACTGCCAGACGCCGCATCATTTGTTTGCGGCGGCGCGGATCAATCGCGTTCTGCGCCTCAGACACCAGCAAACGCCGGCACTTCACGAGAAAATCCGCGGACTCCTTATCCGGTCCGCCTTCAGCGCTCATGCGGCTGAGGCGTCCGCAGGCAAAAATGATCGCGTCCAGAATCGGCGGACGGAACCCCTGAAACGCCGCTTCCTTCTCCTGCCCGTGACGATCCGGCTCTTCGTTCGGAAAGAACAAGCGGCCGCGATCTGCGATGGATGAGAGCTTCTGCGCTGTCTCGTGCGCCAGGCGGCTGAAGTCGGCGCTCGCATACGCCGTGCCGCGGCCCGATGCGAGCGTGATCGCTTCAGACACCTGATCGATGGCGTCCTGTGACCAGCCGATGACCTCCGCGTCCATCTCCGCGCGCAAAGTTTCGTACTGCAGCTCAGTCTGGCGGCGCACGACCAGCCAGTTCAGCACCAGCGACGCCAGCGCGAGCACGGCCGAGCCGACAGCGACCCACTCGTTTACGCCCCATTCCATCGGCCCCTCCCATTCTGCGTGAGCGCTAACATGGGAACCAGGCGGCGCGAAGCCGTGTGCCCGCCGTCACGCCAACAAATCGAGCGCTGCGGCGACGCGCTGATCTAGCGCTTCAGCCGCCACACGCGGCCAATCACTCATTTGGCCGCCAATCCATGTGAATTGGCGCTTGGCGTAGCGGCGGGTGTCGCGCGTGCCAATCTCGGCAGCCTGTTCGAGCGTGATTTCTCCCGCGAGATAAGCGCGCAGCGCAGGCGCGCCGTGAGCCTTCGTCGCCGGCAACGCGGGATCGAGTTGGCGTGCGGCGAAAGCGCGGACTTCTTCAATCGCGCCGGCCGCGAGCATCGCATCGAAGCGCGCGTTGATCGTCGCATAGAGTTTTTCGCGATCCGGCGTTAGCACAAGGCCGCGCCACTCGTCTGCCGCGAGCGCGGGTTTGGTGTTGGCCTGCAGCGTCGAGATGCTCTCGCCCGTCGTCTGAAGCACTTCCAGCGCCCGCAAGATGCGTGGTGCATCGTTCGGTTCCAGGCGCGCGGCGGTTTGCGGATCGCGCGTGGCGAGTTCGGCGTGCAACGCGGGCGCGCCTTCGCGCGCTTCGCGCTCGCGCAATGCCGCGCGTGTTTCAGGATCGGCGGCTGGGATGTCGGCAAGACCTTGCGTCAGCGCTTTGAAGTAGAGCCCTGTGCCGCCAACCAGGATCGGCGTCGCGCCGCGCGCGCGGATCGCAGCGATTGCGGCGAGCGCATCGGAGAGCCAGCGGCCCGTGGAATAGAGTTCGGCCGCATCGACGTGGCCGTAAAGATGATGCGGCGCGCGGGCCTCCTCTTCCACCGACGGGCGCGCTGTGAGGACGCGGAGGTCGCGGTAGACCTGCATCGAATCCGTATTGACGATTTCGCCACCCAAACGCTCGGCCAGCGCCAAAGCCAAAGCGGATTTGCCGCTGGCGGTCGGGCCCATGATGAGAAGCGCTCTTCGGGATTCGGGCATCGGGGGGCGGTTATCGGGGTTTGGTTATCTGGAACTGGTCTGAGATCGCTTAGAGTGATGATTGCAATAATGCTATGCACCACGCTGCACGCCCGAATCCCGCCCCCCCGATAACCGAGCCCCGAATCCAGATGACCGCCCACGCCCTCGTCTTCGTCGCACCGCCGGATGACAAGCCCGCTTACCGCGAAGCATTGTTGATGCTCGGTCGCGTAGCGCTGAACCGGAAGCTGCCGCCGCCCGATGTACTTTCGGGCTGGGAGAGCGCGCAATGGATTTATCCCGCGCTCGACGGCGAGTTGCGCCAGGAAGCTGCGGCCACCGTGGCGGAGATGCCCGTCGATTGGGCGCTCGTGCCAGTCGAAGGGCGGCGCAAAAAGCTTCTCGTCGCCGACATGGATTCGACAATCATCAATGTAGAATGCCTGGATGAGCTGGCGGACTTCGCCGGCATCAAAGCGGAGATCGCGGCCATTACCGAGCGGGCCATGCGCGGAGAATTAGAGTTCGAGCCGGCCTTGCGCGAGCGCGTCGCGAAGCTGAAAGGCTTGGGCCTGGACGCGTTGCAAAGAACTTACGACGAGCGCGTGCGGCTAAACCCGGGCGCAGCGACGTTCGTGAAAACGATGGCCAAGCATGGCGCGCGCTGCGTGCTCGTTTCAGGCGGCTTTACGTTCTTTACCGAGCGTGTTGCGACTGCGGCTGGCTTCCACGCCAATCGTGCGAACGTCCTGCTCGACGATGGCGCAGCGCTCACGGGCGCCGTGCAAGAGCCGATCCTGGGCCGCGCCGCAAAGCTCGGTGCGTTGCGCAGCGAGGCGATTGCGCTCGGCATCAGCGAAGCCGACGCGCTCGCGATCGGCGACGGCGCCAACGATCTCGACATGATCAAAGCGGCAGGTCTCGGCCTTGCCTATCGCGCCAAGCCCTTGGTGGCGGCGGAGGCGCATGCGCAGATCAATTATACGAGCCTCGAAACGGCTCTCTTCTTTCAGGGCTACAGGCGGGAGGAGTTCGCATGAGGATCATCGCAGCAGCTTTGGCGGCGCTCACTTTGGCTGCCTGCACGCCGCCCGCACAGGAAGAGACGCCAACCGGCGAGCCGTCCCTGCCCGGCGTGACGCTGCCGGTGGCGGATCGCGCCGGCAATCGCATGGAAGCGCTGACGCAAGAGGCCGAGCGCTGGTGCACGAGCGATGGCGTGTGGTGCATCGAGAATGACGCCGTGATGGCGAGCTTCATGCCGGCGGGGCCCGCAATCGCACTGCCGGGCGAAGGCGAAATTTGGGGCGCGATCGTTCGCGTCGGCGAGACCGCTTTTGTCGGGCGTGTTTACACTGATCAGCAGATGTATTCCGGCGGCGGCGGCTCGGCGCAGCATCTGACACTCTACGAGATCGCCAATGGCGAAGCGCGCGAAGTGCTGCGGATGCCATATAGCGCAGACTCGATGATCCGCGCCTGCTTCGATGAAGCCGATGAGGCAACACGCGCCGGAGCTTGCCACGATGAATATCGCTTCGTTTCGCGCATCAGCTTGGACGAAGGCGCATCGAGCGGCGCGCCGGTAATCATTTTGGAAACCGCTGCGGGTTCATTTCCAGGCCCGCTGACGCGCACGCAGGATTCCGCCGAACGCGGCCCGCTGACAGAGGACGATCTGGTTTGGGCGCGCGATGAGACCTGCTCATTCCGCCGCACTTATACGCGCCAGGCCGACGGCCTATATGCGCCTGATCAGCCGCTGCCCGGCTGCGCAGATTATCTGGAGCCCTGATTGAGCCTGCCCCGCCGGCCGCGCGCTGTCGTCTTTGATCTCGACGGCACGCTGATCGATTCCGAAGCTTTGGTGAAGGAAGCGCATTTCGCTGCGTGCGAGCAGATGGGCGTGACGATGAGTGAGGCGCAATTCCTCGCCCTCGTCGGCATGCATCGCGAGGCGAACGATGTGCAGCTCAGATCGTATTATGGCGATGACTTTGCCCTGGATGAGTTCATCGCAAATACGCGCGCCCATGTCGGCGATCGTGTTGCGCCGCTGAAGGCGGGCGCGCTTGAACTGATGCAAACCCTCGACGAGCTTGCGCTGCCATTCGCGCTGGCGACCTCTTCGCGGCGTCCTTGGGTGGACAGACACTTCGCGGCGCACGGGCTCCATGAGCGCTTTTACGCCGTCGTTACGCGGCAGGACTGCATCGAGGGCAAGCCGCATCCCGAGCCTTATCTCAACGCATCGCGCTTGTTGGGTGCTGCGCCCAGCGACGTGTTGGCGCTGGAGGATTCTTACGCCGGGGTTGAATCCGCCCACGCGGCCGGCTGTATGACGGTGATGGTGCCTGATCTGCTTTTGCCGACGGAGCTGGAGCGCGGGCGCGCACTGGTGCTGACGTCGCTCAAAGACGTAGCGCCTCTGCTTCGCGCTTAGCTGCTGCGCGCGCGCAGGCGGCGGAAGGTGCGCTGGCCTTCGCGGTTGATACGAACCACGACATTGTGTTCGCCGACAGCCGCCTCGCCCGCAATGGCGCGCGCGGCGATCATGTTGTCGGTGTCTTGGAAGGCCATCTGTTCGATCACATCACCCGCGCGCAGCACGCCTTCGTTAGCGCCGCCAACATCGACTGCGAGCACGACCAGCCCCTGCACGTCCGGCTCGATCTGAAATTCTTCGCGCAGGCTGGCGTCGAGCTCCGAGAGTGCGATGCCAAAAATACGGCCACCGCGAGGGCCGCCATCGTTGCGGCGCTCCGGCGTGTCCTCTCCCTCGGCGACGCGTCGCCCAGGCTCGCCCTCTTCCAAGCGCTCGATCGCGACGTTCACATTCATGCGTCGGCCCTCGCGCACGATCTCAAGCACGACTTCAGAGCCGACTTGCGCTTCGCCAACCATGCGCGTGAGCGAACGGCTGTCGGTCACATCGCGTTCTCCGAACTTCAGCACGATATCGCCGGGCCGCAGGCCGGCCGTTGCAGCTGGCCCACCTGGCGTCACGCGGGTCACGACTGCGCCGCTCTCGCCGCGATAGCCCGCGCGCTCGGCAGCGGCGGCGTTCAAGTTGGCGAGGCGCACGCCAAGCCAGCCGCGCCGGATCTCGCCGTAGCGCAGTATTTGATCAACCACCGGACGCACGATCGATGTCGGCGTGGCAAAGCCGATGCCAACGCTCGTGCCAGTTGGTGAGAGAATAGCGGTGTTGACGCCGATGACTTCGCCATCGGTGTTGAAGAGCGGACCACCCGAATTGCCGCGATTGATCGCGGCGTCGGTCTGGATGAAATCGTCGTAGCGGCCGGCATCGATGTTGCGGTTGCGCGCCGAGACGACGCCGACGCTGAGCGATCCGCCGAGGCCGAATGGATTGCCGATCGCGAGAACGATGTCGCCGACGCGCGCGGTGTCGCTATCGCCCATTTCAACAAATGGCATCGGTTCGCGCACCTGCATGCGCAGCACGGCAATGTCGGTTGCAGGATCGCGGCCGACGACAATAGCCTCGTAGCGGCGGCCGTTTTGCAGAATGACTTCGATGGCGTCCGCGGATTCAATGACGTGATTATTCGTCACGACGATGCCGTCAGCCGAGATGATGAAGCCGGAGCCGAGCGAGGTAATTTGCGCTTGCTCATCGCTGTTGAAGCGTTCGAGCGGCGAGCCCGGCGGGAAGCGCGGCAGATCGTCAACACCTTCGACGCGCTGGCTGGTGGCGATGTTCACGACGGCTGGCGATAGCCGCTCGTTGAGATCAGCGAAGCCGGCAGCCGGCAAGCGCGATTGCGCCAGCGCCGGGCCGGCGAGAAGCACGAGGGCGAGACTGGCGAAGAAGGCGCGCATGACGCAAGGGAGTACGAAGTTAGGGCAGTAAGGCAATAGGGAAATTGCGGCCCCGCTGCCTTACCAACCTAATGCCTTGTTGCGGTCAACTTCCGAGGCTCAACCGCCGCGGCGGCGCTGCATGTAGCGGAAGAAGTCGCTGTCCGGCGGAACGATGATCGGCGTCCCGGCGTCGATCGAGCGCTCGTAGGCGGCCATCGAGCGGTAGAACGCGGCGAACTCCGGATCACGGCCAAACGCGCCTGCGAAGATACGCGCACGCTCAGCTTCACCCTCACCACGCAGACGCTCCGCCTGCTCGCGGGCGGTCGCGCGAATGATGACCGCGTCGCGCTCGCCTTCGGCACGGATTCGGCCGGCGACCTGCTGACGCTCGGAGCGCATGCGATCATAGACACGATCGCGCGTTTCCTGCGGCAAGTCCGCCTGACGAATGCGCACGTCGATGACGCGAATGCCGAGTTCTGTCGCGGCTGCCGCGTTCAGATCGGATTCGATGGTCTGCATCAACTCGGCGCGGCGGCCAGAGATGATGTCGTTCGAAGTCGCGCTACCGAGAGCCCGGCGCAGCGCCGACTCGGTAAACGTTTCCAGACGCTGCGCGCCGCCGTCTTCGTTGAAAGCGCCTTGATAGAAGCGGCGCGGATCGAGGATGCGCCAACGCACGACGGCGTCAACGATCAGACGTTCCTGGTCGGACGCGACGATCGGCTGGCCCTCAAGCGTGAGGCCGATGTTGCGCTTGTCGTAAATGACGACCGTGTCGAAGAACGGGATCTTGAAATAGAGTCCCGGCGCGTCGGTGCCCGGCGCATTGATCGTGCTGGTGTATTGGCCGAAGCGCAGCACGATGGCTTGGCGATCTTGGCGGACCACGAACATCGAGTTCATGATCACGACCAGGGCGAAAAAGCCGAGGCCAAGCATCAAAGGAAGATTGCGTGTCATTGGCCGCCTCCTCCGCCTTGAGCTGTCGCTGGGCGCCTAATCATTGTGTCGAGCGGCAGGTACGGCACTGAGCCGCCGCGCTGATCGAGAATAATCAAATTGCCCTGCTGGTAGACGCGCTCCATCGTTTCCAAATAGAGCCGGTCACGGGTGACTTGCGGCGCTGCGCGGTATTCGGCGTAAACCGCGTTGAAGCGCTGCGCTTCACCCGCCGCTTCGCGTACGACGCGCTCGCGATAGGCTTCCGCTTCAGCGATCATCGTCGCGGTTTCGCGTTCGGCCACGTTGATCGAGGTTTGCGCATCCTGGCCTGCGGTGACAACGTCATCGAATGCCTGGATCACCGCGCCCGGCGCTGCTGCGCGCAGCAACTCGACCTGCAGCACCTGCACGCCCGCCTCGTATTCATCGAGCGTCGCCTGCAGCAATTGCTCGACGCCGAGTTCAACGGCGCCGCGATCGGTGGTGATGATCGGTTCAAGCTCACGCTGGCCGATGACTTCGCGCATGGCGCTTTCAGCGACCTGGCGCACAGCCATATCCGGCTCACGCAGATTGTAGGCGAAAGCGGCGACGTCCTTGATGTTGTAGACGACGCGGAAGTGGACCTCGACGATATTGCGATCGCCGGTGATCATCAGGCTTTCGTCTGGATTGTCGGTCTGTGCGTTTCGACCGGTAGAACTGAAACCGATTTCGGTTGTGCGCTGGCCAGTGACGTTGATCACTTGGCGCGCTTCGAGTGGCGCCGGCATGTGCAGGTGAATGCCCGGACCGGTCATGCGATTGAAGTCGCCGAAGCGAGTGATGACTGCCTGTTCGCCTTCGTCCACCGTATAGACGCCGGTCAAGAGCCAACCGAAAGCCAGAACACCAATGATGAGCGGCGCCGAGAACGGGCTTTTGCGGTCGCCGCGCGATCCGCCGCCACCATTGCCGCCGCCGCCACCGAAGCGCTCGCGCCAATTGCGGAGCAGATCTTCGAGATCGGGACCTTGCGGACCTTGCGGTTGACGCGGCGGTGGTTGCTGGCCCCACGGACGGCGCGGACCGCCGCCCCACGGGCCTTGGCCGCCTCCACCCTGGTTGCCGCCCGACTGATCATTCCAAGGCATCAGAAAACTCGTCCCCGCCGTTCTGGTGGCTCTTCGTACGCGCCAGTTCTGGCGGCCGATGACAGATGCTTGCTCGCACCCATCGCGCGCCGATATGTGGCTCCTGTGCTAAAGGATCAAGCATGAACAACCAGTTGGTAGAACTCAAACAAGCGGTAAAAGCGCGGCTCGATGCGATAAATGACCCGCTCACCGGCAAGGGTTTGTTCACCGCTGGCCGTATTTCCGGGCTTGAAACGCGCGAAGGCGGAAAGGTCTCGTTCACCATCGAGGCGCCTGCGGAGGCGGCTGCGGCATATGTGCCGCTGCGCGATCAGGCCGAAGCAGAGGTGCGCGCAGTGCGCGGCGTCACCAGCGTCATCGCAGTGCTGACAGCGCATGAGGCGAAGCTCGCGAGCGCTGGCGGCGTGGGGCGCGTGAAGCACATTATCGCGGTCGCGAGCGCCAAGGGCGGCGTCGGCAAATCAACTGTGGCGGTCAATCTCGCCTGCGCATTCGCCTCATTGGGGTTAAAGACCGGCCTGCTCGACCTCGATGTCTACGGGCCGTCAGCGCCGACTTTGCTGGGAACCGGCGCACGCAAGCCAGAGATGGGCGAGGGCAAAATCCTCACGCCGCTGGAAGCACATGGTCTGAAGACGATGTCGATCGGTTATCTGGTCGAAGCATCGTCAGCGATGATCTGGCGCGGCGCGATGGCGACGAGCGCTGTGCGGCAAATGATCGATGAGGTCGCTTGGGGCGATCTCGACGTGCTGCTGCTCGATCTGCCGCCGGGCACGGGCGATGTGCAGCTAACATTGCTGCAGCGCGTGCCGCTGGCGGGCGCGGTGATTGTCTCAACGCCGCAGGAAATGGCGCTCGCGGATGTGCGGCGCGGCCTGGCGATGTTCGAAAAAACGCGCGCGCCAATTCTCGGCGTGATCGAGAACATGGCGTATTTCGAAACGCCCGGCGGCGAGCGCACGCACATCTTCGGCGAAGGCGGTGCGCGGCGCACAGCCGCACAAGCCGGCGTGCCGTTCTTGGGCGAGATACCGATCGAGGTGAAGCTACGCGAAGCCAGCGACGCCGGAACGCCGCTCGTTGTGAGTGCGCCAAAGCATCCAGCGGCGAAGCGGTTCGTAGAGATCGCGCAAGCGGCGTTGGCGAATGTCGCAGGCATGGCGAAGCCTGCGCCGGCGATACGGTTCAGCTAGTTTAGCTCAAACCCGATCGGCAGAGTCTTTAGCCCGCTCACGAAAAAGCTCTCGCTCAGCTTTGGCTCGCCATTGAGGCTGACACTCTTCAGACGCGGCACGAGTTCTTCGAATAGGATGCGCATTTCCATGCGCGCGAGATGCTGACCCAAGCATAGATGCGCGCCGTTGCCGAAGGCGATCTGGCGATTGGGTTTGCGGTCGATGTCGAACGCGTCGGGGTTCGGGAACACCTCTTCGTCGCGATTGCCGGAGGCGTAGCAAAGCATCAGCCAATCGCCTTGCTTGATGGTCCGCCCACGCAGCTCGGTATCGGCGCTGGCCGAGCGCATGAACGTTTTCACCGGCGTCGCCCAGCGGATCGCTTCTTCGATCAAAGCAGGAATGAGCGACGGATCGGCGCGGACGCGATCGAGCAAGCCCGGCACGGTGGCGAGCGCCCACATAGCGCAGGCAGTCGAGGACGACGTCGTATCGTGGCCAGCGGTTGCGATAATCGTGTAATAGCCGGTGCGCTCGAACGGCGGCAGCGGCGCGCCGTCGATCTCAGCATTCGCAAGCAAGGTCGCGAGATCGTCGCGCGGATTGGCGCGGCGGTCCTCGGTGATCTTCTCGAAATAGTCGTTGAAGTCCTGCACGACGCCGATCAGCAACTGCGCAAACTGCTCATCGCTCAACGCTTCCTTGAAGCGTTCGGTGTCGGGATCGGAGGCGCCGAAGAGTTCCTGCGTAAGCCTCAGCATGCGGCCGAAATCTTCTTCCGGCACGCCCAGAATGTTCATCACCACACGCAGCGGATAATGCAGCGCGACGTCCTTGACGAAATCGCACTGCCCCGGCAGCGCCGCGAACTGATCGACCGCTTGTCGCGCAAGCGCCCGCACGTCCTCTTCGCGCTTTTTGATATTGGCCGGCATGAACCAGGCTTGCGTCAGCAGCCGATACTTCATGTGGTCGGGCTCATCCATCTGCACAAGCGAGCGCACGAGATGCGGCGAGCCGGTGATGGCGTAGGCGCGGGCCTCGCCCGCCTTGTTTGTCAATGTCGTGCCCCGAACACCGCTGGGATAGAGCGCGTTGTTGCGGCTGATCTCGAGAATGTCGGCGTGCTTGGTGACGACCCAGAACGGATCGAAGCCCTGCACTTCGGCCAAACCCAGCGGATTGTTGGCGCGCATCCAGCGATACGCGTCATGGATCGCGTCCGTTGCGTAGGCGGCCGCATTCACCAGAGTGTCAACGATATTCTGTGGGAGCTTAGGCTCACTCATGAAATTGCCTCCGCACATGAGTGTGCGCGCACGTCAACGCGCCCGCAACTGCACGCAGCGGAAGGCCGACTGAAGCGCAGCAGCGGGCTCCGTGGCGCGGCTAGAACCTGCTTGATATCTCGAAAATGAACTCGTGCGCGTTCACTTCGATTGCAGTGTCGCCAACCTCGGAAATGTTGAAGTACCGATAGCCGAGGCCGTAAGCGAAGCCTTGCTCCGTGCGGTAGTTCACGCCGCCGCCAAGCTGCCAAGCGAACTCGGTAGAGTCATCTGAAGTCCCGCCGAGGTCAGCCTCGGCGCTGGCGAAGCCTACACCGCCGCCGGCATAGACGCCCCAATTGCCGTTCGTCGGAAAATGATACCAAGCGTTCGCCATCAGCGAGAGCGCGCTGACATCGCCATCGACCTCAAACGAATAGCTCAGGACCTCGAGCGTATCGAAGTCGGCGCCGCGGAATGAGAGTTCACCTTCGAGAACCCAGTTACCGTGCACAGCGCCATAGGCTGCGCCGACGACGAAGCCCGTGTCCGTCGTGAGGTCCGCGGTATATGGGCCGTACGCATAGTCGAAATCGCCGACGTCGCTGAGGCCGCCGAACACGCGCCACTGAGACTCAGCGGACGCCGCAGTCGGAATTGCGACCATGCCGACAGCGATGGCTGTCGCCTTGAGCAGATTGTTCATGGAGAGCCCCCTCGTTTCACCCCGATCCTTACGGTTGGGGATGATTAAAGAGAGCACCGTGCCGTTCGCCCATCAAGGAAAAATCGCGCACTGATTGTATCGCGCGCGGGTACGAGATGGCGCTCGCAACTCTTCCAGATGTGTTCTGTTCAGGGCAGACAAAAAGCCGGGACCGATCCTCTCGGATCGGCCCCGGCCAATTCTCGCGATTGCGCGCTGCTTAGAAGCGGCGCGACACTTCGACGATCACTTCGTCCGAGTTCAGTTCGACACCGGTCGTGCCGACATCGCCGATCTCGACGTGGCGATAGCCGACGCCGAACGCGTAGCCGGAGGCGGTGCGGAAGTTCACGCCGCCACCCACTTGCCAGATGAACTCCATCGAGTCGTCATCGCCAATGACGTTCTCTTCGCTGATTTCCGCTTGAGCTAGGCCAGCGCCGCCGCCAACGTACACACCGAAGTTTCCGCTAAGCGGGAAGTTGTACCACGCGTTCGCCATCACGGCCGTCGCGCTGATATCGCCATCAAGCTCATCCGGGCCGTAGGTCCAGGTGAATTCCTCAAGGTCAGACTCGCGGAACGAGAGTTCACCTTCCAGAACCCAGTTCCCGTAGACGCCGCCATACGCCGCACCGACCACGAAGCCAGAGTCGATCGAGACTTCGCCTTGGTAGGAGCCGTAGTAATAGGTGACGTCGCTGTTTTGGTTTTCCGACACGCCGCCGAAAATCCGAACTTGCGTTTCCGCCGACGCCACGGCCGGAATTGCAACCAAACCTACGGCCAGAGCCGCAGTGGTGAACCACTTATTCGCCATTGATAATCCCCTCGCAGCATCGCTTGATACGCGTATTAGAGGTGAAACCACCACTACTGCTTCGCATCAAGGGAAAAAGCGCTCGGGTATCACCCCCAAAATAGGTGCCAGATGACGCTCATAATTCTTCCACCGACCGCTCGAACTTGAGTAGAGCGGCTGGCGGACTTGCCAGGAACTGGGCGTGCTTACCCTACGGTCAGTCTCGGCAAAGGCGAGCACCCTGTCGTCCCATTCAAGGCCCGCGGCCTTGATCAGGCCTCGCGATTGATCTTCCTGATTTTCAATCATTTTTTCGTACTGGAGCGGATGAATTGCATCCGGCATCACCTCAGCCCAGTGCTCCATGAGCTCGCGATAGCAGGCATAATATGAGGCCAATCCTTCGAGCGATTGGTTGTAATCGTGGGTGTGCGCGAAGTCGTGCTGGAAGCACGATAGGATCGTATCGAACGGGTGGCGCATGCAGTGCACCACGCGCAAATTTTGAAACATGATGCGCAAAAGCCCCAGTGACATGAAGTTGTGGGGCATCTTATCGGTGCAGCGCGCAGCGGCCTGGTTTAGCGCGCCGATCTTGCGCAAGTAGCGATAGCCCAGTGACGCGAATATCTCCTTGGGAAGGCCAACCGCTGCGGTTGGAAACCTGCCCGAGGGCGCGAAATCGGCGAGTCCAGCTGTTGCTTGACCGATGTATTCAAGCTCACCGCCGCCGAAGACCTCGGGGTGTGAGGCAAGAATCTGCTCCGCCAGCGTCGTGCCAGAGCGCGGCATGCCGACAATGAACACCGGACGTTCGCTCTCAACGCCCCAGTCCCGGCGTGCGTTGATGAAGTTCTCGTTGAACACACTGGCTATCGTCGTGAACTGCGTCTTGGTTTTCTCCGGGTCGTATGTCGGCGGATCCTGACGCTTGGCGCGCGACACATATTCGAATGCGCGATCGAACTCACCGAGATCATCGAAAATCTTGCCGGCGGCGTAGCAAAGGAAGCGCATCGTCGTTGAAGGCTCGGACGTCTTGCCGATGATATCGACAATGCCGTCAATGATCGGATCGCCAGCCTTCACCTTCGATAGACGCGCAAGCGATTGCCACGCCGGCGCGTAGCCTGGCGTTTCCGTCGTCAACTTCACAAGCAGCGCGCGCGCCTCTTGCTTGCGCCCCAGGTCGCTCAGAATGCGCGCGTGCTCGAAGTCGGCAGTGACTGACCCGCCGCGTTTGGCGCGCAGCACTTCTACAAAGTACTCCGCTTCCGTGATGTTGCCCGCTTGGCGATGCGCCTGGATGAGGTTGCCGTAGGCTTCGATCACTTCCGGCGCGAGCGCGATGGAGCGTTCAAGTGACTCGATCGCCAACTCAAAACGGCGCGAACGCACTGCTGCACGGCCGAGATTGTTGAGAATGACGCCATCCTTCGGGCGCACGCGCGCGGCGCGCTGCAGCAAATCAAGTGCGCGTTCGTTGCGGTTCTTCTCGGCTTGGATGACGCCCAGGAGATTGAGCGCATCCGCCTGAGTGGGCACGCGCTCCAAGACCTTGATGTAAACTGCTTCCGCTTCGTCGATACGTCCGGCTTGATGCGCCTTAATGGCGGCATCGAGTTCTTTCTGCAGGCGCAGAATTTCCGGCGGCTGTGCTGGCGGCATATGTGTCGTCTCCCGCGCCGTCTTTGCGGGATACGGCGCGGCGTGGCAAGCCGCCTACTCCAGGCGCAACACGCGGATAGTGTTGGTTTTGCCTGCGCGTCCGAACGGAATGCCGGCGATCACCGCGATGCGGTCTCCGACTTCGGCGACGCCGAGCTTGCGCACCGCGGCGTCGGCCTTGTCGACCATCTCTTCGACGTTGGAGACGTCTTCGGTCACCATCGAACGGACGCCCCAAACAAGCGAGAGCTTGCGTGCGGTTTCGATAAAGGGCGTCAGGCCGATGACGCCGCAACGCGGACGCTCGCGCGCGACGCGGAAGGCGGTTGAGCCAGTTGAGGTATACGCGACGAGCGCGGCACAGCCGATCACATCGGCGATATGGCGCGCCGAGAGCGCGATGGCGTCAGCGGTGGTGGCTTGCGGCGGCGTCATATCGCGCGGGAGCGAGGTCCAGTATTCGTTGTCCTCCTCCACCGCGCGGATGATGCGATCCATGATCGCAACGGCCGATTGCGGATGGCGGCCGACGGCGCTCTCCGCCGACAGCATAACGGCGTCCGCGCCTTGATAGACTGCGGTGGCGACATCAGAAGCTTCCGCGCGCGTGGGCGTAGCGGCTTCGACCATGCTTTCTAGCATGTGTGTGGCGACAATGACCGGCCGCCCAGCTGCGCGCGCGGCGCGGATGATCTTGCGCTGCGCGATCGGCACTTGCTCTGGCGGCAGTTCAACGCCGAGATCGCCGCGCGCTACCATCACTGCGTCCGAGAGTTCGACAATCTCTTCGATCTGCTGGAGCGCGCTGGGCTTTTCGATCTTGGAAATGATGCCGGCGCGGTCCTTGATGAGGTCGCGCGCCTCGCGGACATCTTCTGGATGTTGCACGAACGAGAGCGCGATGTAATCGACGCCGAGATCGAGCGCGAAGGCGAGGTCTTCGCGATCCTTCGGCGTCAGCGCTGAAATCGGAATGCGGCGCGTCGGGACGTTCAAGCCCTTCTGGTTTTTCAGCACGCCGCCATGATCGACACGCGCCTTCAGCTGCGTGCGGCCACGCTCGATCACGGTGATCTGCAGTTTGCCATCATCGAGCTTGAGGATGTCGCCCTCTTCCAGCGCGTTGACGATCTCGGGATGCGGCAGACGGATGAGACCTTGCGAACCGGCTTCCGTCGAGGCTTCGAGCGTTACCACTTCGTTGAACTTGAGCTTGATCTCTCCGCCCTCGAACGAACCGACGCGGATCTTTGGGCCCTGCAAGTCTGCGAAGACGCCGACTGCCGAACCCGCCTGTTCCTCCGCCGCGCGGATGGCAGCCAAACGGCGCGCGTGATCGTCCTTGCTGCCGTGGCTGAAGTTCAGCCGGAAGCAATCGACGCCGGCCTGGATAAGCATGGCCAGCCGCTCCGGCGGATCACTCGCCGGGCCCATTGTGGCGACAATCTTACAATCGCGTCCGCGCATGCTCTCTCCGTTCGCGGCAGAGATTCAGTGCGTTGGCCCGAAAGTCCAGCCAAGAAGGCGTGACGGGCGTCAGGCGCCCATTTTATAGGTCCCGCCCTTCTCCAGCGCGCGCTGATAGGCGGGCCGCGCCTGGTTGGCGGCGCGGGCGCGAACGAGATTGGGGTAACGCTCCAAACCGCCGCGAGAGCCTGCGGCGTCCAGCACGAAACTCATTTCGATGTCGGCGGCTGTGAAGCGGTTGGCGACGAAATGATTGTTGCCGCCGAGCGATGCATTGGCGTGCGCGAGATGATTATCGATCTCGGGCTCGACCCGCATCTGCATCAGCGGCGCGCCGGCCTCGCCCAGCATGCCGACATAGAGCTTGAGCAAGAGCGGCAGCATCGCTGAGCCTTCGGCGAAGTGGAGCCAATAGAGGTAGGCCGCGCGATCTGGATCGCCTGGCGCCACAGAGAGCTTTCCACCCCCTTCGCTCTCGGCGAAGTACTCAACAATCGCACCGGACTCCGCAAAGATTTTCCCGTCGCGCTCCAGCACCGGTGATTTGCCGAGCGGATGGATCGCTTTCAACTCCGGCGGCGCGAGGCGCGTCTGAGCATTGCGGGCATAGCGCTTCACTTCGTAGTCGACGCCGAGTTCTTCGAGCAGCCAAAGCACGCGTTGTGAGCGGGATTCTTCGAGGTGGTGAACGATGATGGTCATTGTTGTTCTTTCAATACGGCGCAAAATTGAGTTTCAGCCCCGGTTCCGGCCAGCGCATTTTCACAAGCTGGCTTGTGGCTGACAGCGTGATGTAAGCGTCGCGCATGTCGGCGCCGCCGAAGCAGATGTTGGTGACCAGCGGATCCGGCAGCGCCGTGTGCGACGTGCGGCCATCCGGTTTGATCGTAGTGATGCCGCCATTGAGGATAGTGGCGACGCAGACATCGCCATTCGCTTGCACGGCTAGGCTGTCATAAAACACGTGCGCTGCTGGCACGGCGACGCAGCGCCCCGGGGGCCCGAGCATGCCGCGCGCGACTTCGCCCTCTCCGGTGATGTCAAAGCCGTAGAGCTTTCCGGTTTCGGTTTCAGCGGCGTAGACCGTCTTTTCATCCGGCGAGAGTCCAACGCCATTCAGGCCGACGAAGCCGTACGCCGCTTCCTTAATCAGCGAGCCATCGGGCTTGGCGTAGTAGAGCCCACCGCGATCTGAGCTGCGCGCGTAGTTCTTGCCTAGATCGGTGAACCAGAAGCCGCCGCTCTTATCGAAGACGAGATCATTCGGGCCGCTTAATCGAAAACCGTTCACGCCTTCGTATAGGCGCTCGACTTTGCCGGTATTGAGATCAACGCGCTCGATGCGTCCGGTCTCGTAATCCTTGGCCGCGTGGCCTGGAATATTGAGGCCGCCGACATCGTGATATTCGAAGCCGCCGTTATTGGTGATGTAGACAGCGCCATCCGGCCCGAACGCTGCGCCGTTAGGGCCGCCGCCGATCTCGGCGATCACTTCGCTTCTGCCGTTCCACACGCGCGTCAGCGTCTTGCGCTGGATCTCAACCAGAATGACGCTGCCATCCGGCATAACGATCGGGCCTTCGGGAAATTGAAGGCCGGTGGCGAGGATTTCCATCAGGTTTCACGTCCTGGGTATCAGGTGTCAGATCGCAGACACCTGACACCAGACACCTGATCCCTGTCTAGCGCTCCAGCACACGCACCACGAAATCCGCATCATCCTTTTCGCCGCGCTCGACGTGCTCGCGGCTCACTTCGCGCCACGACGCAAGGTCAGGCACCAGACGTGCGTCGCCTGCGGGCTCTAGATTTACTTCGGTGAGGATGATGCGATCAGCGAGCGGCAGCGTCGCCTCATAAAGCTGCGCGCCGCCGATCACGCACGCTTCCTCCACACCCGCAGCAGCAGCCATCGTGCGCCCTGCGGCAAGCATCGCGGCGAGATCGGTGTAAACCCAAGAATCTGACGCCAAGAAATTCGCGTCGCGCGTGAGGATCAGATTGGGCCGCCCCGGCAGCGGCTTCCGCGGCAGCGACTCCCAAGTCTTGCGCCCCATAAGCACGGGCTTCCCCATCGTCGCCGCCTTGAAGCGCTTCAGATCGGACGAGAGCCGCCACGGCAAATCGCCGTCGCGCCCGATGACGCCATTTCGCGCCACAGCGACGACGAGAGTGAGTTTCGGATTATTCACGACCCCCTTCTAGCGGTGGCGCAAAGCCGCGTCATCTCGTATGAGCTTTGCCATGCCGCGGTATCTGCTCTTCGTCGTCCTCGCCATGATCGTGGGCTTCTTCGTGTACGGCCTGCTGCGCGCGGTGCTTGGCCCGGGGGTCGTGACGCTCATATCGCTTGCAGCGCTCGTGGTCGTCGGCGTGGTGGTCTATCGGAACCTGAAGACCAACCGCAAAGTCGCTGACGCCACGCCGGAACAACGCGCCGAGGCGCTGAAGTTCGCGCCCATCGCGGACCAAGCGGTGCTCTACGTGTTCCGCAACCAATTCCTCGGCCGTGCCGTCGGCATCAATGTGCTGATCGATGGCCGCGCCGTCGCACAGATCAAAAGCCCCCGCTTCATCCGCGTCACGCTCACGCCCGGCGCTCACCTCATCGCTGGGTACACCGGCACGAACAAACCGCCCGCCGAAGGCGAAGGCGTTGCGATCAATGCAAACGCGGGCGATGTGCTGATCATGAAATGCGAAGTCGAACCGAACATGGTCGGCGCCAGCGTAAAGTTCACCGCGCAACCACAAGCGCGCGCGGACGTGCAAAAAATCACGCGCATGGTCGCAGCGGATATCAGCGCGCTTTAGGGATCGCGAACCAGATGATATGCCGCGCGCCTTTGCCGTGGCGGCCGGCGCGGACCATCACTTCTTCGACTTGAAAGCCTGCATGGTTCAAACGCCGCGCGAAGCGTTCACTTTGCGCCGCCGACCAGATCGCCAGCACGCCGCCCGGCTTCAGCGCCGCTTTCGCTTCCTGCAAGCCGTGCATCGAATAGATGTGGTCATTACCCTCGCGCGTGAGACCATCGGGACCATTGTCTACGTCGAGCAGGATCGCATCGTAACGATGCCGTTCAGACGCGCCGATCGCTCTCGATACATCACGCATGATGATTTCGACGCGTGGGTCATCGAGGCAGCCCGCCGTCAGCGCCGCCATCGGCCCACGTGCCCACTCGATGATCTCGGGCACCAGTTCAACGACAGTGAAGCGCGCTTTGGGCCCTAGCCGCGCGAGCGCTGCGCGCAGTGTAAAGCCCATGCCGTAGCCGCCGATGAGCAGATGCGGCGCATCGCCCTGCAGCCGATCGCACGTCATCAGCGCAAGCGCCTCCTCCGAGCCGCTCGAACGGCTCGACATCAGCTCATTGCCGCCGAGGGCGATGATGAAATCTGTGTCGCGGCGGAAAAGACGCAGTTCGTCGCCGCCTGGAATTTGTGCTGTGCCGAGGAGTTCGCGGGGCTTCATACGCGCAGCGTTATCACGTCGGCACTCGATCCGTCAGAGGTTCATTCGTCCTCACCGCCCATGCACAGTATCGCATGGCGGCCGCCGACGGCGCCATCCGTCTCGATGTCGACAGTCCAGGCATTGGTGCACGATTCGTCCGAAACGGTGCGGGTGCAGTAAGACCCGTCACCGACGCAAACGAACTCTTGCGCCCGCAGGTCTGCGCGAATCTCAGCCGCCGGAATGCCGGCGTAACGCGCCGCGACCGAGCGGGCGAACGCGTTCCCCACCGTAGTATATTCGAGAGCCGGACGCGCGCCGAGCGACTGCGCTGCGCTTATGGATGAAACCCCCGCCGCCAGCGCCAACACAATTCCGATAATCGCAAGACGCGCCATCTGATCCCCCCATGAGAGCAGAATAGCGTGACTTTGCCCGCGACACCATCCAACTCGCGCGTCCCCTTTTTCTTGAGGAGGCTTCACAGATCGCCGTGTTCTGGCAGGTTCAGTGGCGTATCGTTTGAGGGCGAGAGAGCGTGCGACGCCTGCTAAAGTTCCTGCATAGCGTTGCGGGCTCGGGGCTGCTGGGCGGGGCCGCGGCTCTGGCGGTCGTGCTGATGCTGACGCCCGCTTCGATCGGCGACGCGGGCTATGCGTCTCTTATGATCGGTATGTCGAAGCTCGCGGCGTGGGTGATTGGGCCATCGGTTGTGCTGACGGTCGTGAGCGGCCTGTTGGCAATGCTCGTGCACCCGCCGTTTCAGGACGCCGGATGGGTTTGGGTCAAGGCGGCGACGGGCATTCTTGTCCTGCTCGCCGGCCTGCACATCATCGGCCCGCTGCAAGAAGCGGCGACGCGCGCGGAACGCGGACTGCAGATCGCAGCCGATGCAGCTCAGACAGCCCGTGGGTTTGAAGCTGAAATCGGCACAGCATGGGTGCTGCTCCGCGTGTCCGTGGTCAACATCGCGCTGGGCGTTTGGCGGCCAAAGTTTCCGCAGTATCCGGTTTGAGTGTGTGCACAATCGCGCCAGCCCTCCCCGTCTGCCGACACTTAGATCGCCGTCCCGACGTCGCCTTCAATCACCTCTTGGCGCATCTCGGGCCGCTCGCCCGGCGCCCAGCGCGCGACGCGGTGGATGACGCGGTAGCGTAGCGGCCCGCCGTCTTCGGTCTCAGAGCGCTCGAACGGAATTGGGATGCAGACGAACTCCGTCTCTAATTCATCCGGTGACGCGCGCACGGTGGAGTAACCGTAACCGCCCTGGTCCATGAACCTGAGATGCGGCGCGTTTTCCGGATTACGCGCCGCGCGCGCTTGGGCGACGTCGTCGGTGTCGCGCAGCACGAGTGCGGCGCGCACGCCGTGTAGCAACATCGTGTTATAGGCGCACTGAGTCGTGCCGTCGGGCCGGTCGTGCACGTAGAACGGGCGCAGCCGGTTATCGCGCGGGAACGTCAACGCCTGCACTTCGCCCGCGTTCTGCGCGGTGATGGCGCCCGTCACGAACTCGACGCCCGCAGGTTCGAAGGCGCGTGGCGGTAGAGTTTCGCACGCATAACCGGCCCAAAACGAATGCTTGTCGCCGACGCAAATGGCGAGGCCCGTAATGCCCTCCTCGCGCGCCATGCTGAAGATTTCGCGGTGCTCAAGCGTGTAGGAGCGCTGCAAGTAGCCGTATTCCGTGCTCGGCCAAGTGTCCGCGAATTCAGGCGGCAGATTTTGCGGATCGACGCGCAGCGAGAGCGTGCCGAACGAATGCCCCCAGATTTTCCACGGCGCTTCCGCGGCGCGCAACTGCTGCTTGAACCACGCCATTTGCTCGATGCCGAGATAAGCTTGGGGCGGCTCGTTGATTTGCGGATTGGGCACTTCGGTTTGGCCGAACCGGATTGTAGCGGGCGCGCCGCCCGGCCACTCTCGTCCTTCTTCGAGGATATCGTTCGCCATTTCTGGAAAAGCGCCGAAATCGAAGCCAGGCAAACCCTCGCCGCTAATCGGCGCCGATTGGTACGACCGGTTATCGGTCAAGATCATGTCGACGTTTTTGCCGAACCGGAAGGAACGCTGAATCTTCAGCGCATTGATGGCGGTGAGGTTGTCGGGATTCTGACCGAGGCCGCGCTCGTCCACGTCGCCGATCGGTCCATTGCTGACACGCGGCGCTTCAAACACATCGCCCGCGCCGGGCTTGGTGACGCGCGCCGGTTGGTACTCGTACCACGCCTGACTGGCGGCGACCTTCAATTGCTGCGCTGGCTCTGGCGGATCGTTGAACAGGAACGACATGCTTTGATAGCCGCGCCACGCAAACTCGTGATTGTCCCACACGCACACAAATGGCCAACGCGCACGCGCATCCTGCAAATCGGGGTCTTTCAAATAACCCTGATAGATGGCGCGATAGTCTGTAAGGTCGACGGGGAAGTGAAAGTTGCGAAGCCGCTTTCCAGTTGGATAGCGAAACACCTCGCGCAAGCGCCGGCCGCGATCTCTGCCGTCGCGCCCGTCCTCTGGATACTTTACGATCTCGTAGATGAAGTCGCCAAGGTGCAGCACGAAGCTCATCTGCTCCGCGCGTGGGCGGCGCGCGTCTTCGTACATCATGCGCCGGTAGGCATTGAACGCGCCGATTGTGGGGTCCTGGCAGCTGACGAAGGCGAAACGCACGGGGCGATCGTCGTTCGCGGCGGGCGCCGTGAGCGTGCGGCCGGTGCGACTGGTGTTCCCCGCTTCGTCGACGAAGCGATACCAGTATTCGCGCGCGGGCCGCAGGCCGGCTGCGAGGAAGCGGCACGTCCAGTCGGTTGCGGCGCCTACCTCAATATCGCCGCGCGCGACGATGCGGGAGAAAGCTTCATCGCCAGCAACTTCCACAACGAGACGATGCGCGCTCGCGCCTGCATCCGGCTCGCGCCGCGTCCAGAGGATGACGCTATCGGCCTGCGGGTCGCCTGAAGCGACGCCTTGCGGATAGAGATCGCGCCGCTCTGTGCGCGGACCGGCCGGCGTGTGCGCACAGCTTTGGCCGAAGGCGAGCGCGGTGCCGAGCGCCGCCGCTTGCTTCAGCAGGAGTCTGCGTGTTGCGCTCATCAATCCCTCCCCGATGATGGGCTGAGGAGACGCCGGTAATGGCCAGAGGCAACGGAAGATCGACGGAGCGCAAATGCGTGGGACGAACGGAGGTAGGACGGTTGGAGCGCGGACTTCCTGGCCCGCGACCATGTTCGGCAAGAGCGCACTCCCGCCGGAATGCACCTATAGGCTAAACCGCGATCGGCGCCTTGATCCCCGGGTGCGCGGTGTAGCCTTCGAGCTTAAAGTCCCCGTACTCGAACGCGAATATATCCTTGCGCTCCGGGGTGATCAGCATCGTCGGCGGCGCATACGGCGTCCGCGCTAGCTGCGTGCGCGCTTGGTCGAAATGGTTGTGATAGAGGTGCGCGTCGCCGAAGGTGTGGACGAACTCGCCGGGCTGAAGCCCCGTTACTTGCGCCATCATTTGCGTCAGCAGCGCGTAGCTGGCGATGTTGAACGGCACGCCGAGAAAAACATCGGCGCTGCGCTGGTAGAGTTGGCAGCTCAGTTTTCCGTCAGCGACGAAAAACTGGAACAGGCAATGGCATGGCGGCAGCGCCATCTGATCGACCTCGGCCGGATTCCACGCAGACACGATGTGGCGGCGTGAGTTCGGGTTGGTCTTGATCGCGCTCACAACGTTGGCGATCTGATCGATGACGCGCCCGTCCTTGGTTTCCCATGAACGCCATTGCTTGCCGTAGACGGGGCCGAGTTCGCCCTCTTCGTTGGCCCACTCATCCCAGATCGTGACGCCCTGCTCTTGCAGCCAGCGCACGTTGCTATCGCCGCGCAGGAACCAGAGCAGTTCGAGGATGATGCTCTTCAGGTGCACCTTCTTCGTCGTCAGCAGCGGAAAGCCGGCGGAGAGATCAAAGCGGAGCTGCCGGCCGAACACGCCACGCGTGCCGATGCCGGTGCGGTCGCCGCGATCGACGCCGTTGTGCAGGATGTCGTCCAACAGGCCGAGATAGGCGATGTCGGCTTGGGACGGCGGTTGAGCGTTCATGTCGAGAGCAGCGTTCGGTGCCATGCGAACAATATGGGCCGACTCGGCTCCGCTTCCTACGTTTCCCGGCCGAAGCGAAGCGGAGAGCCGGGATCCATTGCAGCCTTTGGCGCTTGGGCGGCCCATGGATCCCGGATCACACCCCGGCTTTCGCCGGGGATGCGTCCGGGAAGCGGGTTACTGCGCAGCCTCACACCCGCCGACACCCTGCCTGCGCGCCTGCCGGATCAGCGGCCCAGCCAACCAGGCGGCGCGCGCGTTCACGTCGATGCCCGCGGCACGCAGCGCGCGCGCCATCCATTGATTGCAGACGTTCAGCAGATGGAACGACCCCCGTGACCGCAGGAAGGCCGAGCGGCCTATGACTTTGCCATCGCTGATCTGGATGGCGTTCCCGTCCTCATCGAGCACGAGATAGCGATCGACATAGGCCACGAAGCGCGCCGCCCCTTCGCGGCTGACGGCGATCGCAAGATCGTCGGTCGGGCCCAGATAGGCGCTCGATTGAGCGGCATCATAAGTAATGTGGAAGGCGCTGGGGCTCGGCGGGATCAGCGCATCGACGCCTACGAGGATATCGCTGCCGTCAGAGGCGTAGAACGCGCGGTCACCCCAGCCGATCAGAAACGTTCGCGCCTCGGGATAGAGGCGGCGCAGCGGATGATGTTCGGGGAATATCTCCGCCGGCGCGCCGATATCGCTGTGATAGCCGTTGGAATAGAGATGCAGTTCGACGCAATCCCCATCGGTCGCCGCAACAATGCGCGGCGCTGGAATCGGCAGATAGAGATAGGCCAGCAACAGCGTGCCGATCAGCAGCACGGTGGCCGCGATCGGCCGCTGACTCAACTGGCGTCGTCGCTGCTCAACAGCCTCACTCGGAACGCCCATCCCGCTAGCCCCGCTCCCACCATAGGCGCTGCGATGAACAGCCAAAGCTGCTCAAGCGCGTCGCCCAACACCCATACAGCAGGTCCGAGCGAGCGTGCAGGGTTTACCGAGACGCCAGTGATCTGAATGCCGACAATGTGGATGACCACCAGAGTCAGGCCGATAGCGAGACCGCCTAGCTGCGCCGGCGCGCCCTTTTGTGTGACGCCAAGGATAGTCACGAGGAAAATGAACGTCGCCACGACCTCGAAAATGCCGCCGGAGACCAAGCTATAGTCGCCGGGCGAGCCTTGGTTCGAGATGGGATCGCGGACGCCAAAGCCGTTTTGACCTAAGCCGTTATCAGCGATGGAGTAATCGGGCGATCCCGACGCAATGAGCAGCAACACGCCCGCGCCGACGACCGCGCCTAGACACTGCGCGGCCCAATAGCCGAGCATCTCGCTCGTCGGCATGCGCCCCGCCGTCCAAAAGCCGAAGCTCACCGCGGGGTTTACGTGGCAACCAGAGACGCCGCCGATGCCATAGGCCATCGCAACGATCGCCAGACCAAAGGCGAAGGCGATGCCGAGTTGGCCGATAATGCCGAACCCAGCCAGCACCGCCGCGCCGCAGCCGAACAGGACCAAAGTAAACGTGCCGACGAACTCGGCCGCGAGCTTCTTCGTCATGGGGACCGCCCTCCCGATCTGTGGAGGGCGGTAAAGCGAGTCTCTGGAACACACTAACGCGCGCTTTGCGTCGAGCCGCGAAGCGCCTATATCAGTCGTGTCCGGGCAACCGGACTATGGCGATAAACGCGCGGAGATAGGCGGATCGGACCCGGGTGCGATGCCCGGCGGCTCCACCAACCTTCGCGCTTCGCGCTTCGGCTGGCTTACGCCTTCAGTCCTAACGGGCGCGAAGGTTGCCCTCCGAAGCTCGCGGAGCGAGCGAAGGACGGGCCTCGTTGGGGTTCGTTGTATGGGGCCGAAATAGGATCGACGGACGTTGAATGCCGAGGCTTTTGCTCGGGTGGTCCCGTTACAGGCCAAACAGCATAGTTGCCAACGACAACAACGCTGAGGAATTCGCCCTCGCTGCGTAAGCAGTGCGGAGTTTTCCGAACCTAAGTCCTACTGAGTAGCATCACTAGGCGGGGCCCCCCGGCGCCCGGCAACAGAAGCCGGGGATTTCTCCGAAGAGCGGAGCATCCTCAATGAGCAGCGAAAAGCGCACCGGTCATTGCCTTTGCGGCGCCGTGACGTTCGAGACGCGCGGTGCGCCGCGCTTTGTCTCCAACTGCCATTGCGAGACCTGCCGGCGCGCGTCTTCAGCGCCATCGGTGGCGTGGGCCGGCTTTAACGATGATCAAGTGACCTCTCTGGCGACGCGCTCACCGCCTTCGCCTCATCCGCTGACGTCAAACGCTTCTTTTGCGGCGCGTGCGGATCGCCAATAGCGTTTCGAGGAGAAAAGTGGCCCGGCGAGACCCACGTTCCTGTCTGCGCATTCGACGCACCCGGGGAACTTGTCCCAACCAGCGACCACTTCGCTGAAGAAAAGCTGCCTTGCGCCATTGCTGGGTCAGCATTAGCGCGCTGTGACCCCGACTCACGCGGTCACAGCCTCTTGAGGCGCCATTCGCGCGAACTCTTCCCCGAAATCTCGTTAGAGTGCAGGCGGTTGGCGAGTTTGCTGCGGCGCGTCTCGCGATCCGCGCGAAGCACCGCTGTCACGGCGTTAGTTTTGCACACATGAGCACCGAACTTTTTATCCACAGTTTGCGTTCGCCAGCCGACGTTGAGAACGTTGGTGTTTTCGCGCCTCGTGGATCAGCAATTGACTGTCCGAAACGAGCCACTAAGGGTGTGGACAAGCTTTGAGGGGAGCGCGGCCGTGGCCGATGACGTGATCGGGTATGACCAACTGATGCAAGACGCGCTGCGCAGCGTCGTGCGTGCATCGTTGCAGGAAGCGGCCAGCCCGCGCGGCCTGCCAGGCAAACACCATTTCTACATTACGTTCCGCACCCATGCGCCGGGCGTGATCATCCCAGAACAATTGCGCGCCCGTTATCCCGAAGAGATGACGATCGTGCTCGAGCACCAATTCTGGGATCTCGAAGTTTACGCCGATCGCTTCCGCGTCATCCTGAAGTTCTCGGGCCAACCGCAACCGATCACCATTCCGCTGAAGGCGATCACCCGCTTCTTCGATCCGAGTGTGAAGTTCGGCCTGCAATTCGAGCAGCCGCACGCCGACGAAGCGCGCATGGTCTCGGGCGACGAGTCGATCCCGGCGGCGCGCGAGCAAGCGCCGGTCTCGGAAAGCGCGCCCGCGCAGAGCGATAGCGGCGTCGTCAGCCTCGACGCGTTCCGGAAGAAGTAAAGCCTATCTCTCGATCGAGCTTTCGAAGCGCGGGCCTCGGCCCGCGCTTCTCGTTTCAGCGCCTATTGAGGAACGCCAGCGCCCTGCCCGTCCGTGCGAATGTCGTGACGATCGAGCCGAACAGCACGAACCATAGGAAGAAGGCTATGAACACGCCGCGCCCGCTATGGCCGGGCGCGCCCCATTCGAGGATCGATGCGGCGCTTGGGCCGAGCTGCGGATCGAAGATCGTGAGAATAGCCGCGATCGTCATCCAGAACATGCGATGCGGCTTGGCCATCGGACCGGAGAAATCCGCTGGCGCGCCGGCGCTTCGGCCAACTTCGCGCGCATACGCCGTCATCACCGCAAACACAGCCGCCGCCCAGCCGAGTGAAGCGTCGAACAAACCAGCTGCGGCGACAGCATAGCCTGCGCCGATCAGCACGAAGATATCGGCAAAGCGATCCGGCAATTCATTCCAGATCGGCCCGTCCGCACTCCCCTTGCCGCCTTCGACAGCGACCATGCCGTCCATCATGTTGGCCAACAGGCGCAGCTGGCAGAAGAGTGCGGCGCCAATGCAAAGCAGAATGCGGTCGATGCCGTTCTCGGCCAGCGAGGTCGCGTAGAAACACGCCCCAGAGAGCGCAGCAAAGATCATGCAGGTGAATGAGATAAAGTTCGGCGAGACGTTGGCTTTCACCAACGTCTTCGACAGCCATTGCGCCCAGCCATGCGAGCGTTGCGAGATCGGGCGGCGGTCAGCTTCGTCAGCGGCCATTGGCCTGTCTCCAAAGACGCAGATTGTAGAGGATGGCGTAGGTCGTCGACACAGTGAACGGAACGGCGATCGTCACCAAAATTTCCGGCGTGCCGGCGAAGCTATGCGCGCTCCATAAGATGGTGAGGATGGTGCTGGCCGTGATCAGCGGCGGAACGACGAGCGCCGGCCAGCCTCTCAAGCGCGCCGCGAACCATTCGAGGAATTTCTTGAGGCAAAGCGTGAGCAATGCCGAGATCGCGCCCTGCACCAAGCCCGCGGTCAAGATTTCGGCCACAGAATGGTCGCGATTGGCGAACGCTGCCCAGCCGCCCATCGCGAAGAACGCGAATGCGACGTGGAAGAGCGTATTGCCCGCCGCCGCTTCACGCAGTCTTTGAAAGGCGCTCATTGACGCCGATCTACGTTGCGCGGAAATGATCGCATGAGCGGGCTCAGCATCACCGGCGACAATTTCGCGATCAACATAGCCGAACCGCTGGTGTTCGGGTTTCTCGGCGTGCTGGCGCTCTTGCTGGCCGGCACCATCGCAGCTTTGATCTTGCCACGCGCACAGCCGGGTAAGTGGACCGATCTCGGCCCACGCATGCGCTCGTGGTGGGTGATGGCGCTGTTGCTTGGCGCAGCACTCGTAGCCGGCTGGCAGGCGACGGCGATCTTGTTCGCGTTCATCTCGTTCCTGGCCCTCAAGGAATTTCTGACGCTTGCGCCAACGCGCAAGGAAGACCGCCTGATCGTGTTGCTCGCGTATCTCTCGGTCGTCGTCAATTACGGCCTCATCTTCGCCGAGGCGTTGTTTGACGACAGCTACCAGATCTATCTCGTCTTCCTGCCCGTCTATGGCTTCCTCATCTCTGCCGCGGCGATGGCGTGGATCGGACGGACGGAGGGCTATCTGCCGACGGTGGGCATCATCCACTGGGGCATGGTCGTTTGCGTCTACAATATCGGCTACATAGCCTTCCTGATGCGTGTGCCGGATGCGGAAGCGCCCGCGGGCGGCGCAGGCCTTGTGTTCTTCCTGCTCTTCATCACGCAGTTGAACGACGTCGCGCAATATTGCTGGGGGAAGGCGTTTGGGCGGACGAAGATCACGCCGAACGTCTCGCCCAACAAAACCTGGGAAGGCGCGATCGGCGGCTGGCTCACAGCGGCGGCCGTGTTTTATTGGCTTGCGCCCTACTTCACGCCGCTCACGCCCACGCACGCAGCGATCATGGGCATCGTCGTGCCGATGGCCGGTTTCTTCGGCGACATCACCATGAGCGCGATCAAGCGCGATCTTGGCGTCAAAGATACCTCGCGGCTTATTCCAGGCCATGGCGGCGTGCTCGATCGGCTCGACAGCCTCACATTCGCCGCGCCGGTGTACTTTCACTTGCTCGCGTATTTCGCGATTGAGCGCTTCTGATGCTGCAGACGATCCGGCGCTATGGCTTGATGCTCGTCGTGCGCCCGGTCGCACGGCTGCTGTTCGGGCTTGATACGATCGGCGGCGAGAAGCTGCCGAAAAGCGGCCCCGCGATCGTCGCCGCCAATCACAACAGCCATGTCGACACGATCGTGCTCTTGTGCCTCTTTCCCTCGAAACTCCTACCCAAGCTCCGCCCAGTGGCTGCGGCGGACCACTTCGACAAAGGCGGCTTCGGCTCCTGGTTCTCGCGCAACATCATTGGCATCATCCCGATCAAGCGCGGCGGCGCTTCGCGGACGGAGGATGTGCTGCTTGGCGCCAAACAGGCTTTGGAGCGCGGCGAAATCCTCGTCGTCTTCCCCGAAGGCTCGCGCGGCGAACCAGAGGAGATGACGCGCTTTAAAACGGGCGTCGCGCGCCTGGTTGAAGCGTATCCGCAAACGACGGTGACGCCGGTTTATCTACAGGGCGCGGGGCGCTCGCTGCCGAAGGATGCGAAGCTTTTGGTCCCGTTCAACACGACGGCCGTCGTCGGCGATCCTCTAACGTGGAGCGGTTCGCATCATGGCTTTGTCGATGAACTGCGCGAGAAGATCGAAGCGCTGAAAGCGCAAGCGCCGCCGATGCGGTGGAAGTGAATGAGCGACGAACACTTACCAACGCAACGCTTTAGGCGACTTCTTGCGAGCGCGATCGCGGTCGTGATTGTTGGCTCCCTAGGCGCCTGGGGTGTGGTGACCTTACTGGTACGAGACCTTGACCGCTTTACCTCCAATTGTCCCGCGACTGACGAGCGGCTGAACGCTTATGAGCGCGAACTCCAACAACGAGAGTGCGAAGCGAAGCAACGCCGCTAGGCTCGCCTGACCGCCTTCACCGTAATCCGATCGCGTTCCCCCGCCCTGCGCTCGCACAACAAGCGCGCGATCTGGCTGTCATCGAAAAACACGTGCCCCTTCAACGCATCGAGCAGCGCTTTGGCCAGATTATCGAGATCGAGTGTCGGGACTTCGCCGACATATTCCATGATCAGCTCAACCTCGAACTCGCCATAGCGCGGGCGGATCTGGAATTCCTTGCGGAAGAACTCGTAGACCAGCGGCTTGTAGTAGCGCGCCTGTGTGGTGACGCCGTCGATCGCGATCTCGGCGCCGCCTTCGATCTCGCGCGCACGCACTTTGCCACGCCCCGTCCAGCCGTTCATGGCGCGACGTGGTGCGTTGCATGCATGGCGGCGAGCATGGCGGCGCGAAACGCGGGCCGGCGCTGGATTTCGCCGTCCGGGGCGTAGTGGTGAACAACCGCGTCAATGCCACGCGCGGAGAGTGCTGCTTCCGCCTCCTCCAACTTGCCCCATAGCGCAATGAAAACGACACGCCGCTCGGCCCCGCTTTCGCGGATGAGATCAAGCTCCCAGCCGACGCCTTCCGACATCTGACTCAAATCCATGACGATCGCATCGCTGGAATCCATCAGAAGCTGCGCCGTCATGCGCCACCAGGCGTCCGACGTGCGCACCATGAACGCTTCCTTCGACACCATCGCCGCCTGCACGTTCAGCCCGATGCGATCGCGCAGCCGCGCCGCGAGATTGCGATAGTCGCGCGCATTCAGCACGACAGCCGGTCCCATCACCGAGCGGTCGAACAGACGCCACACGAACCGGATCGGCAGACCGATGACGAACCAAAGCGCGGCGAGCGGGTTGCCAATCGAGAGCAGCGCTGTTTGCAACCAGCCGAAGCGCTCGTGCCGGATGTATTTGTCCGACAGCGTGGCGATGTGTCCGTAGGGACGAAGCTCCTGCGCCAGCACGCGTTCCAGCGGTTCAGAGAGATGGCGCACGTTGAACTTGCGTAACAGGGTGATGCGCGCGGGATGGCGGCGAAATGCGGAGGCGAAGAACCACACCAACAATGCAAGCAGCCAGCCGAGCGCCGCAAACGTCGCCCAAAGCGGTGGCGCTGCATCAGTCAGCCCGGCCAGTTCCGCGTCGGCCTCTGCTTGCGAGCAAGCGCCGCTTGCCACGCATTGCGCTAACTCGGTCGCGAGCTCGGCGTAACGCTGCTCCTCGCCGCGCACTTCCAGAAAGGCGTAGACGAACATGGCCGCAAGCAACGCAAACACCGCGCGTCCGCTCCAGACGCGCACAGCGCGCCCCCAGCCGAAAAAGAGCTTGTCGCCACGCCGTTCGAGATCAGCGGGGCGAATAAAGCCCGGCACCACGAGCCGCCAGCGCTCCGCGCTAATGCGCCGCGCGCGTAGCTCCGCTTCCGCCGCGGTACGGGCGGCTTCGGAGTGATCCGGGTTCTGCACCGCCGCGCGCAGGACACGGTCCGGCATGCGCCGGATATCGTCCTCCGCCGGCGCTCCGTCCTGGAGCATCCGTAGCGTCCGCATGTCGCGCAGGTGCATGCGCCAATCGCTCCCCCCAAAGCCGCCAATGGCCGCTTGATCACGCTGACTCATGCCCATATCCCCTTCCGGGACAACGCGTCAGATTCACCCAAAGGCTACCATCATGTCGACCCGCACCGAAACAGACACATTCGGCCCGATTCCGGTGGAGACCGATAAATACTGGGGCGCCCAGGCGCAGCGTTCGTTGCAGAATTTCAAGATCGGCGAAGAGAAAATGCCCGCGCCGATTGTGCGCGCGCTGGGCATCGTCAAGCGCGCGGCGGCGGAAGCCAATATGGAGCTGGGCGTCCTAAAGCCAGAGATCGGCGACACGATTGTGAAGGCGGCGCAGGAAGTCATCGAAGGCAAGCTCAACGCGCACTTTCCGCTCTCAGTCTGGCAGACAGGCTCCGGTACGCAATCGAACATGAACGCCAACGAGGTGATCTCGAACCGGGCGATCGAGATGCTGGGCGGCGAGATGGGCTCGAAGAAGCCGGTCCACCCGAACGATCATGTGAACATGAGCCAGTCGTCGAACGATACGTTCCCGACCGCCATGCACATCGCTTGCGCCGAAGAGATCGAGCACCGCTTGCTTCCGGCGCTGCAGAAGCTTCGCAACGCGCTGAACGACAAGGCGCAAGCGTGGAAGGACATCATCAAGATCGGCCGCACGCACACGCAAGACGCAACGCCGATCACATTGGGCCAAGAATTCTCCGGCTACGCGACGCAGATCGAAAACGGCATCGCCCGCATCGAGCAGACGATGCCGATGCTGATGCAACTGGCGCAAGGCGGCACAGCTGTCGGCACCGGCCTCAATGCGCCGGTTGGCTTTGCGGAGAAGGTCGCTGAGATGATCGCGGCGATCACGCAGATGAAGTTCACCAGCGCGCCGAACAAGTTCGAAGCGCTCGCGGCGCACGACGCGATGGTGTTTTCGCACGGCGCGATCAACACGGTCGCCGCTTCGCTCTTCAAGATCGCCAACGACATCCGCTTCCTGGGCTCCGGCCCCCGTTCCGGCTTGGGCGAACTGGCGTTGCCGGAGAATGAGCCTGGCTCATCGATCATGCCGGGCAAGGTGAACCCGACGCAGTGCGAAGCGCTGACACAAGTCTGCGCGCAGATCTTCGGCAATCACGCCGCGATCACCTTCGCGGGCGCCTCGGGGCATTTTGAGCTCAACGTGTTCAACCCGGTGATGGCGTACAATTTCCTGCAAAGCGTGCGCCTGATGGCCGATGCGGCGGTGAGCTTCACCGATAATTGCGTCGCCGGCATCGAGCCGCGCCGCGACAACATCCAGCGCGGCCTCGATAACTCGCTCATGCTGGTGACGGCGCTCGCGCCAAAGTACGGCTACGACCGCGCCGCGAAAATCGCCAAAACCGCGCACAAAAACGGCACCACGCTGCGCGAAGAAGCGCTCAAAGACGGCATCGACGGCGCCGATTTCGACGCCATCGTGCGGCCAGAGAACATGATCAAGCCGGGCTGACGCTCAGCGCGTTTGCTGCTCGAGAGTGTAAAAGACAAAAGCGTCGCGTCCGCTGCAGCAGGGAACTTTTGCCGGCAACCGGTTCCCTCGTTGCGCGACCGTGGAGCGTCGCTTTTGCAGCCATAACGGAACGTACACTACCGCCTGCGCATTAAGCGAAGGCCATGCATTTCAACGACTATTCCCTCTGCCCGGGTTGGCCCAGCACCGGTATCGGCTTACATCGAAGGCATGACGGATATCGTGAACCTGAAGCGCGCGCGCAAAGCGAAGGAGCGCGCCGAAGCCGAAGCGAAAGCGCAGGCCAATCGGATCGCGCATGGCCGCACCAAAACAGAAAAGAAGCTGAGCAAAGCCGAGCAAGAGGCTGCGCAGCGCAAACTCGACGGACACAAGCGCAATGACGACTAAAGGCGCACTTCTGAAGCGGTCCATGCGGATCGCCGGTCACCGCACGTCGCTAGCGCTGGAACAGGAGTTCTGGTCCGCGCTGGAAAAGATCGCGCGGGCGCGCGCACAAACCCTGCCTGTGTTGATCGCGTCGATCGACGACAACCGCAGCAAAGCCGCGCCTGATGCGTCACTCGCGTCAGCCGTGCGCGTGTTCGTTCTCGAAAACCGCGTCGCTTAAGGCGCTATCGCGCCGGCCGCCCATAGAGCGCGAGCGCGTAATAGCAGGGCGCGATCGAGCAATTGTACATCTGCACCTGGATGGTGAAGTTGTCGTTGTAGGCCGGGATTACAGATACGATCGGCAGATTGGTGTTCGTCGTGTCTTGCGAGATCTGACGGCCAGCGCTGTCGAACATGACGAGATCGAGATCGGCGCAATCGCGATCGCAGACGCCAAGCACTCTGTACTCGTAGCCGACTTGCAGCGTCGCCGGCACGTTCCAGCTCTGGCCCTGTGCGAGGCTGCCGCTGAACGGCTGCCCTACCAACTGAAAACCCTGCTGGGCGGCCGCGACCTGCGCCTGCTGCAATTGCTGCAGAATAATCGCTTGCGGATCTTCGCCGCCGGTGGCGGGAGGTTGCACCGCGGCGCTCGTCGCCGGCTGCACCTGATTGCCTTGTGCGACTTGCTGTTGCTGAGCGTTGGGCAGCATCGAGCCGATAATGCCAAGCACCACCAGCGCGCCGACAACGCCGCCAGCAACCCAGGCCCAAGTTGGCACGCCGCCGCTCTTAGCAGCTGGCGCAGGCGCGGGTTGTGGCTGTGGCGGCGACGCTGCTGCGCGCGGCGGCGCAGCCATCGCTTGCTGCGCCGGGCGCGGCTCAGCCTTGGCAAACTGAGCGACGGCATCGACAAAGCGCTTCCAGCCGGGATGATCGGCTTCACCATTCCACGACGCGAGGTTCGCGGCCTGCACTTCGCCGAACCCGAACGGCGGCTGCGACGCATCGATCATCACTGGGATGAGCACGCCCTTGTCGCGGCCCATGCGCGCTTCTTCACGCACCCATTGCGACTTGGTGGAGTGCTCGCTCCACAGCACAATCAGCGCTTTGGATTGGGTGAGCTTCTGTTCGATGTAATCGGCCCAGGTTTGGCCGGGCGGAATCTCGTTGTCCCAGAAGACATCGAGGCCGGCGTTCTGCAGTCCCTGCGCGACCTGGAGGGCGCGTGCGCTATCCTCGCGGGCGTAAGACAGAAATACGTCGGCCATGTCCCCTCCTTGGGCGGCTTTCTTAGCAGTTAAGGCATGGCCGGTTCAAACCGCGCGTCACTCACCTTTTGGATTAGGCCCATATTGGTTGGGACCAGGCCGCGACGGGATCAGCGCGACGATCAAAACAGCGAGCGCTGCCGCCACGACAAGGATGATCCCCGCGGGCATCGCCGCAGCGTTGGCCATGAAGCCAATGACATAAACGCCAAACGCGCCCGCCACGAGCCAACCGCTCAAGCCCACGTCATGAAAGCGCCGGCTGAGCACGCTCACGCCAGGGGCCAGGAACGCTATGCTCACGACACTTGAGATGAATTGCGAGTTCGGCAGGCTCGTGAGCGAATTGAGCCCGCTCACCATGACGTCGATCAAAAAAGCGACGACCGATACGGCAGCCGTAAAAGCTACCCACCACCAATATTCCGCCCGCCGCGCGCGTCCCTTGCCGTCAACGAACAAGCGCAGGCATTTCTGCACATAGCCGATCGGTGAAAGCTGCTCGACGCCACCGCTGTCCAACTGCGGCGCTGGAGCAGGCGGCGGCGTGTAAGCGGGCGCCGCGACGGGCTGCGGAGCGGGGGCGCCGGCGCCGTTGACGGCGGTGTAAACGGCTTGACCAAAACGCTGCCAGCCCGCGTGCGTGGCTTCGCCATTCCAGCTCGACAAATCCGCCGCCTGTACTTCGCCGAAGCCGAACGGCGCGGCCGATCCGTCAATCATCACAGGAATGAGTTTGGCGCGATCACGCCCCATGCGCGCTTCTTCGCGCACCCATTGCGACTTGATGGAGTGCGCGCTCCACACAACGATCACGACTTTGCACGCCGCGAGCTTGCCTTCGATATAGTCCGCCCAAGTCTGACCGGGTGGGATCTCGTTGTCCCAGAAAACGTCGAGACCCATGCCCTGAAGGCCACGGGCGATCTGCGTCGCGCGCGCTTCGTCTTCGCGCGCGTACGACAAGAAAACGTCCGCCATGTCAGATCTCCAGCTCGATTCGAGCCAGAAGCTAGCAACCAGCCCCCGCGCAAGCGAGGCCGTCTAGGGGCGGTCGATCACCCAACGCGCCGTGTCGGGAAGTTCTCCACCGAGCGCACCACGTCCTGCTGTGGATTGCGCAGGCGCGCCACCGAGCGCCGACATGGCCATGATGGACAGCGCAACGACCATGATCACGGCGAAGAGGCCAGAAAGCAGGCCCAAGCGGGTGTCGTTGTCATCGGCCATGCTGTGACAACAGGGAACATCGACGAAAGTTCCCGTCACTGCGCTGGTAGTGGCCCGCAATAGACAAGACTTGTGGGCCCAGCCCACGGCCCTTCGGAAACCATCATCGCGCGCGCGGATTCGGCGAACGAAAACTGGATGTCGTGATTAGTCGTTTCGCCCTCAGCTTGGCAGACGGCCGCGACTAGGTAGCCGGCTTCTGTCATGCGAAGGTTTGAGAAGTCACAGGAAACTTCGCCCTGCGTGCGCACGCCATCCGCTCGAAACGTCCAAGGCGGCGCTTCGCAGCCGTTTTGCGCTGTCGCCCACAGCCCCACGAAACGCGGCTGGCTTTCGCTCGGCGGCGGTAGCGTTTGCGGCAGCGGCTCGGCTGGGCCGATCACGGCGGAGGCGTCTGGATCGGGCTCCGGCGCGACCGGATCGCTACAGGCGACGAGCCCTAAAGCGAGCACCGCCGCCCCGCTCCGAAAAAGCATGTGCGCGAAGGACATCACGCGCATTAACGAATAGCCGCAGCAATCCGTTCCTGAGACGCTCGCAAGCTGCGGTTGGGGGCACTATGTTCTCGCTTCGTGCTAGAGTGCGCCTTTAACGGATCCGAATCGAAACCGAACCTTGAGCGACAGCGAAGAATTCCTGCCGATCTCGCAGCGCGCGATGGCTGCGCCGCCCTATTTGGCGTCGCTCAATCCTGAGCAGCGCGCGGCTGTCGAAGCGCTCGACGGGCCTGTGCTGGTGCTCGCCGGCGCGGGCACGGGCAAGACGCGCGTACTGACGACGCGGCTTGCGCATTTGCTCTCAACCGGACGTGCCAAGCCGTGGGGCGTGCTCGCGGTGACGTTCACGAACAAAGCCGCGCGCGAAATGCGGGAGCGCGTGGAGAAGCTACTCGGCCCCGGCGGCGGCGGCCTGCCGTGGCTCGGCACCTTCCACTCGATCAGCGCGCGCATGCTGCGCACGCATGCCGAGCTTGTCGGGCTGAAGAACAATTTCACGATCTTGGATACGGACGACCAAGTCCGGCTCCTGAAACAGATCATCGACGCGGAAGGCATCGATGAAAAGCGTTGGCCAGGCCGCCAACTCGCGGGCGTGATTGATAATTGGAAAAACCGCGCGCTCACGCCGGAGAAAGTGCCGAAGAACGAAGCGTTCGCGTTTGCCGATGGCGCCGGCGTGAAGCTCTACGCGCAATATCAGGCGCGCCTGAAGATCTTGAACGCCTGCGATTTCGGCGATCTCTTGATACACATGATCGACGTGTTTCAGCGCCATCCGGATGTGCTGCAAGCCTATCACCGCAAGATCAGCCACCTGATGGTGGATGAGTATCAAGATACGAACGTCGCGCAGTATTTGTGGCTGCGTTTGCTCGCGCAGGATCGCAAGAACCTCTGCGTCGTCGGCGATGACGATCAGTCGATCTATGGCTGGCGCGGCGCCGAGGTCGATAACATCCTGCGCTTCGAGCATGATTTTCCAGGCGCGGTTGTCGTGCGCTTGGAGCGCAATTATCGCTCCACCGGCCACATCCTGGCCGCCGCCTCGCATCTGATCGCCAACAATCGCGGCCGGCTGGGCAAGACGCTCTTCACGGACGATGAAGACGGCCAACGCGTGAAAGTGCGCGGCGTCTGGGACGGCGACGCCGAAGCGCGGCTGATCGCCGACGACATCGAAGCCTGGGTGCAAGGCAATCGCTCTTATGCCGATTGCGCAGTGCTTGTTCGCGCAGCTTGGCAGATGCGGGCGTTTGAAGAACGCTTCCTGATGCTGCGCATTCCGTACAAGGTCATCGGCGGCCCGCGCTTCTTCGAACGCGCTGAAGTGCGCGACGTGCATGCCTATTTGCGCCTCATCCGCTCAGAGGATGATGACCTCGCCTTCGAGCGCATCGTCAACCAACCAAAACGCGGCGTCGGCGAAGGCACAGTGCAAAAGCTGCACGCACACGCGGGCAAACCGCCGGTGCGGTTCGTCACCGATAACGGCCCGCTGTTCGATCAGAACACTGGCGAAGTCGTGAGCGAACAACCCGAACCGCCAGGCGGCGCAACGCGCTTTCGCACGCTCATTGGCGCAGCGCGCGAAATGGTGGTGACGGACGATCTGCCGCTGAAAGCGCGCACCGCTCTGCGCGCCTTCCTGAGCGATCTCGATCGCTGGCGCGAGCAAGCGCGCACGATCAGCCATGTCGAACTCGCCGAAATCGTGCTCGACGAAAGCGGCTATACCGACATGCTGCGCAACGATAAGTCGCCGCAAGCGCAGACGCGCCTCGAAAACTTGAAGGAATTGGTTCAGTCGATGGGCCAGTACGATACGCTGGAGGCGTATCTTGAGCACGTTGCGCTCGTCCTCGACATCGAGTCCGAAAGCGAGGCGGAGAACGTGCAGCTCTCTACTTTGCACGCGGCGAAGGGCTTGGAGTTTCCTCTCGTCTTCTTGCCGGGCTGGGAAGAAGAAGTGTTTCCGTCCAAGCGCTCACTCGATGAGAGCCAAGAGAAAGGCCTCGAGGAAGAGCGCCGGCTTGCTTACGTGGGCATCACACGCGCACGTGAGAGCGCACGCATTTCATTTGCCGCCAATCGACAGATCTATGGCCGCTGGCAAACCGTCCTCCCCTCACGCTTCATTGATGAACTGCCGCCAAAGAGCGTCGATGCGATCAGTGAGACGGGTTACACGATGCAAGCTGGCAATGTGCGCGAGTCCGCGTCGCGGCTTGACTCATTCGCGCCAGGCGCTGGCTTCAACAGCGCCTACCAATCGCCAGGCTGGCGCCGCGCGCAAGAGAACATGGCCAAGGCCGGCGGCGGCCGCACGCCCATGATCGAAGGCGAAGCACGCCTCGTCGCGCGTTCGGGCGATGGCGACGCCGCCTATCGCGTTGGCGACCGCATCTTCCATCAAAAGTTCGGCTACGGTCTGGTCCGCTTCGTTGAGGGCAACAAGCTCACCGTCGATTTCGACAAGGCCGGCCATAAGCGCGTGATCGACAGCTTCGTCATCCCCGCGAGCGCGGCATAGCTAGCGTTCAATCGTCATCATCATCGTCGTCATCGTCGCTGGCGGCGCGCGATGGTGTGGGGCTGGTGGCGCGCGCCGGTTCCGTGACGCCGGGCAGCACGTGGCGCTCACCTTCAGCGGCCGCCGGCTGCGACTCGCGTTGCTGCGTCCCGCCGCCGAACCATGAGAACAATCCACCACGATTGCCGTCGCGCGCATCAGCGTCCGGCGCCGGCGCGGCAACTTCAGCCGCGCCCGCCTCCTCGACACCGTGATTGGGCGAGAGCAGAGCGGTGGTCAGCGCGGTAGCGCCAGCGGCGAGCAGCACGGCCGTCCCGACGCTGGCGGCGATAAAGCCTGCTTTTTTCATGAAGAAACTCCCTCGCCTGCCAGCAGACCCGCGCCAGCCTGAACGCGTCCTGAATTAGCGCGATTTCGCCGTCGGCAAAGGTCGCGTGGGGGCCAAATGACGAGCGTCAAGCGAGCCAAGGTGACAGCGCGGGCGTGGCCGGTTATGCCCGCGCCCGCATGCTTTTGCTCACCGCCCTTGGAACGCTAGCTCAGGTTCGCGCCGCCGCGGACGAACTCGACCGTCACGACCCCTCGCCCGCCGACGCGGTCAGCTGGTTCGAGGAAAAGCCGGGCAAGTTCCGGCTCGAAGTCTATGTGCCGACCAAGCAGGACGGCATCAGCGTCGAAGCCATCGTCGGCGCGGCGGCGCCAGAGCTGCATCTCAAGACGAAGAAGGTCGCCGCCAAGGATTGGGTGGCGATGTCGCTCGAGGGGCTGCCCGCCGTGCGCGCTGGGCGCTTTATCGTCGCGGGCGCGCACGCGCTGCGCAATGAATCGAGCGGACGCACCAAGATTTGGATCGAAGCCAGCGAAGCCTTCGGCACTGGCCATCACGGCACCACGTGGGGCTGTCTCATGGCGCTCGAGAGCGTGTTGCGGCAGCGGCGTGTGGAGCGCGTGCTCGATGTTGGCGCGGGCTCAGGCGTGCTGGCGATCGCGGCAGCGAAGACCGGCGCAGACGCGCTGGCGATCGAGATTGATGCACGCGCGGCGGCGATCGCTGAGATCAACACCAAGCAAAACAAAATCGCCAACCGCGTCCGCGTCATCGCCGGTGATGGCGCGCGCTACATTGCAGGCCAGCAATTCGATCTGGTGTTCGCCAACATTCTGATGCGCCCGCTGATCAAGCTTTCACCGAAACTGGTGCCAGCCGTGGCGCCAGGCGGGACGCTCATTCTCTCCGGCTTGCTGCAAGCGCAAGCGCCTTTGGTGCGCGAGGCTTACGCCAATCGCGGCATGCAGTTGGTGAAGCAGATTCCGAAAGAAGCCTGGATGACGCTGGTGTGGAAGAAGCCGGACTAGCGGCTGTAGACGTTGAACGCGTACCAGCACGGCGCGCCGTTGCAGCGCGCCATGACCGCCTCGACTTCGTAGTTTCCAGTAACAGCCGGACGCACATGTACGATCGGCACGGCGTCGGTCAGCACGTCCTGCGCGACCAATTGATCGCCATTGATAAAGAGGCGCAGATCGACATCGCGGCAGCGCTCATCGCAGACACCGAGGATGCGATAGTCCTGGCCGACGCGCAGCATGATCGTGTGACGGCGCGCGCCGCCCTGGTTCAGACCACCAGCAAAAGGCCCAGCCGCGCGCTGGTAGCCGTTCTCGCGCAAGAGCGCCTCGCCTTGCGATAGCTTTTGCGCCAGTTCGCGGGCGAACGGGTCCGGCACCTGCGCCGCGGCGGGTCCCGCCAGCAGCGCTAGGGCGGCGAAAGCCGCAAACGCTCGTTTGAACCCAGAAACCAACGCTGACTCCACGGCCAAAAGCCGGAAAAATGGGAGGAACGCCCTTAAACCTCCGCCCTGCAATGCCTAAGATGCAAGCACTGAACCGCCCCTGAACCGGGCCTCAAGGACGCTGACACCGTGTTCCAGACCTATGACGATCCCGGCGGCCCCGCGCTTGGCCGTAAACACCTGCCCCGCTTGAGGAAAGCGCTGAAGGCAGCAGGCCTCGATGGCTTCATCATCCCGCACGAGGATGAATGGCAGAACGAGTATGTCCCGGCCGCGTACGATCGCTTGGCTTGGGCGACAGGCTTCACCGGCTCAGCTGGCGCTGCGGTGGTCATGACGGACGAAGCCGCGATCTTCACCGACGGCCGCTACACCCTGCAGGTCCGCGCCCAAGTCGACGGCGCACTCTTCGAGTATCGCGATCTCGTCGATGGCGGCGTGCCTGCGTACTTACGCGAGAAGGCCAAGCCCGGCGTTCGCATCGGCTATGACCCAAAACTGCACAGCCCTGACAGTCTCGATCGGTTGCGCGCCGCTACCGAGGCAGGCGGCGCGGAACTCGTCGCGCTGAACCTCAATCCGATCGACGAAATCTGGGACGATCGCCCGCCGATCCCGGCGGCGAAGGTCGCGCCGCATCAGGAGAGCTATACTGGCGAGAGCGCGAGTTCGAAGCGCCATCGTTTGGGCGATGGCTTGAAAGGCGAGAAAGCCGATGCCGTTGTGATCACCTCTCCCGCTTCGATCGCGTGGCTCTTCAACGTGCGCGGCGGCGATGTCGCGCGCACGCCGCTGCCCTTGGGCGAAGCGCTGCTGCACGCCGACGGCACCGCCGATCTTTTCCTCGCGGACGAGAAGGTTTCGCCCGAATTGCGCCAGTGGCTCGGCAACGAAGTCGCGATCAAGCCGAGCGAAGAACTTCAGCCGACGCTTGCCGCCATGCGCGGCAAGCGCGTGCGTCTCGATCCATCGACAGCGAGCGCTTGGTATTTTGAGGAGCTGAAGAAGGCCGGCGCTGAGATCGTGCGCGGGCAAGATCCCGTTGTGCTGCCGCGTGCGTGCAAGAACGACGCTGAAATCGAAGGCTCACGCCAAGCCCACATCCGCGACGGCGCGGCCATCTCGCGCTTCCTGCATTGGCTCGCCACCGACGCGCAAACCGGCAAAGTGCAAGAGATCGAAGCGTGCCAGAAGCTGGAGCAATTCCGGCATGAGACGGGCGCACTGAAGGACCTCTCGTTCGACTCGATCTCCGGCGCAGGCCCCAACGGCGCCATCGTCCACTATCGCGTTACCAAGAAGACCAACCGCAAACTCGCGCGCGGTTCGCTCTTCCTGATCGATAGCGGCGGCCAGTATCTCGACGGCACCACCGACATTACGCGCACAGTCGCGATCGGTCGTCCGACAAAGGAAATGAAAGACCGCTTCACGCGCGTCCTCAAAGGCCACATTGCGCTCTCGCGCGTGCGCTTTCCGAAAGGCACGACCGGCCACCAACTCGATGCGCTCGCGCGCATGAGCTTGTGGGAAGGCGGCTTGGATTATGATCACGGCACCGGCCACGGCGTCGGCTCGTATCTCGGCGTGCATGAAGGTCCGCACCGGATCGCGAAGTTCGTGAACACGCAGCCGCTTGAGCCTGGTATGATCGTCTCGAACGAGCCCGGCTATTACAAAACTGGCGCCTATGGCATTCGCATCGAGAACCTGCAAGTCGTGACACCCGCTGCCGACATTGAAGGGGGCGAGCGCCCGATGCTTGGATTCGAAACGCTGACGCTGGCGCCGATCGCGCGCGAGTTGATCGTGAAGCAGCTGTTGACCAAGGAAGAGATCGCCTGGGTCAATGCCTATCACGCGCGCGTCTGGGACAAGATCGGCCCGCAACTTGAAGGCGATGCGAAAGCCTGGATCGAGACGGCGACGAAGCCGCTTTAAGCGCTGACACTTCCGAAGATGAGTGCTTAGCTGTTCCCTGCTTCAAACGGGGGACAGCATGAGCAATCGCAACGATGGCGCGAGCCGGCGCGGACTGTTGAAGGGCGCAGCTTTGATGGCGGCGATGACGCCTGCTGTCGCAGATGCGCGTACGCCGAACCGCGCCGCGATCCAGCGCACGGTCCGCGGCATCAAAGAGCAGACGGTCGCGCAGATCCAAGACTGGATTCGCAATCCATCGATCGCGGCTGAGAACCTAAACATGCAGGAGGGCGCCGAATACATGCGCCGTCTCGCCGCCAATGCGGGTTTCACGCACACTGAGATCGTGCAGACGTCCGGCCATCCCGGCGTGTTCGCGACATGGGATGTCGGGGCGCCGAAGACGCTGGGTGTTTATTTCATGTACGACGTGAAGCAGTTCACCCCGTCGGAATGGTCATCGCCGCCGCTCGAAGCGCGCTTGGTCGATCGCCCGCAGGGGCGCGTCATCATGGGGCGCGGCGCTGTGAACCAGAAGGGCCCGGAGATGTGCTTTCTCGCGGCCGTCAGCGCGCTGACGCTCGCGGGACGCGCGCCGCCTGTGAACCTCGTGCTCGTCGCTGAAGGTGAGGAAGAAATTGGCAGCCCGAACTTCCATGAGATCGTGCGCCGGCCGGACATCATGGCCGCACTTCAGCGCAGCCAGGGCGTCTTCATTCCGGTTGGTTGGCAAGATCCGAGCACGGGCGGCGTCACTGTGAACCTCGGCGCCAAGGGCATCATCGAGTGCGAGATCGTCGCCAGCGGCGAACGCTGGGGCCGCGGCCCCGCGCGCGACATTCACTCGTCAAACAAGGCGATGGTGGATTCACCTGTGTGGCGCCTCGTGGCGGCGTTGCAGACGCTTGTCACGCCCGACGGCAATACACCCGCGATTGATGGCTGGTTTGAGAATGTGCGCCCGCTCAGCGATCGCGAACGCCAGATCATTCGCCAGAACGCCGCCAACACGAGCGCCGAAGATTGGCAGCGCCGCAACGGCGTCCCGCGCTTCATTGACGACCTCGCATGGCCCGAAGCGCTTGAGCGCCTCGCCTCGCAACCGACCGTCAACATCGAGGGCCTCGTCGCCGGTTATACCGGCCCGGGGGGCATGACCATCCTGCCCGGACGCGGCACAGCCAAGCTCGACTTCCGCCTCGTGCCAAACCAAACGCGCGCCGAAGCAGAGCGTAAACTGCGCGCACACTTGGATGCGCGCGGCTTCAATGATGTCGAAGTCAATGTCAGCGGTGGCTACGATCCGACCGAGACGCCAGAGGACAGCCGCCTCGTGCAGGCGCAGCTCGCCGTTTATCGCGCTTCGCGCGTTGAGGCGACGTTGAACCCGCGCCTTGCGGGTTCGTGGCCAGGCTCGGTGTTCACACAAGCGCCCGTCTCGATCCCTGCGGCCCAATTCGGCTTGGGCCATGGCGGCGCGCAGCATGCGCCGGACGAGTATTTCGTCGTCGATAGCTCGAACCCGCGCGTGATGGGCATCGAAGGCGCGATTATGGGCTTTGTCGATTTTCTCTACGAGATGGCGCGCTAGGAGCGGCAGATGTTTGTCGGCCACTACGCAGCGGCGTTCGCCGCCAAAGCGATCGAACCGAAGGCGCCGATGTGGACGCTTATCGGCGCTGCACAGCTTGTCGACATCGGCTGGAGCGCGTTCATCATCGCGGGCATCGAGCGCGCCAGCGTCGATCCAACACTGCCCGGCTCCCCGCTCGTGCTCGAACATATGCCGTGGACACACTCACTGCCTATGGCGCTCGCGTGGGCGTTAGGCGCTGCGGTGCTGGTGAAGCTCTTGCTGCGCTTGCCGATCTGGGCGAGCGCGGTGATCGGCCTCACAGTGTTTTCGCATTGGCTGCTCGACTGGCTGGTGCATCGCCCCGATCTCGAACTCTGGATCGGCGGCGAGAAAGTGGGCCTCGCGCTCTGGAATTATCCCGTACCGGAGCAAGCGCTCGAAATCGGCTTGCTTGGCGTCACGGCCGCCATGTGGGTCGCGACTCGAAAAACGCTGAACCAAAAAGCGTGGCCCGCGATCGCATTTCTCGCGATACTGATTGGCGTCCAGATTTTGCCGATGCTCATGCCCGGTCAACCGGCAGGTCCAGTCGGAGCAGCCTTCGCGGCACAGGCTTTGGCGGTGTATCTCATCGTCGCGGGCGTTGCCGCGCTTACGGAATTGCCACGCAAGCAACCGATACAAGGAACTGTCTAATGTCGAACGCAGACCCCGTCCGCGCACTTTATGCAGCCTTCGCCAAAGGCGACATGCCCGCGGCGCTTGCGACCATGGCGCCGGATATCGTTTGGAACGAAGCTGAGAATTATCCGTACGCCGATCGTAATCCTTATGTCGGCCCCGAAGCCGTGCTGATGGGCGTGTTCGCGCGAATCGGCGGCGATTGGGATGGCTTTGCCGCGATCTCGGACGAGATCATCGACGGCGGCGACGCCATCGTCTCGCTCGGCCACTATAGCGGCACGTTCAAAGCCACCGGCGAGCCGATGCGCGCACAATTCGCGCACGTCTTTCGCGTCAAGAACGGCAAGATCACTGGCTTTCAGCAATACGCCGACACGCTCGGCACCGCGATTGCGATGGGCCGCTAACTCGAGAGCGCGATCCACGCGTCTTCATCGATGACCTTGACGCCATGCTTTTCGGCATCGGCCAATTTCGATCCGGCGCCTGGACCTACCACGACGAGATTCGTCTTCGCTGAGACACTGCCTGACACTTTCGCGCCCAACGCAATCGCGCGCGCTTTTGCTTCGTCGCGCGTCATCTTCTCTAGCGTGCCAGTGAAGACGATAGTGAGGCCCGCGACATTGCTCGAAGTCGCCGCGCGCGGCTGGTCCTTCGGCGTCACTTCTTTCAGCAGGCGCTTCAGCGCATCAACGTTATGTGGTTCGGCGAAGAAGTCGACCAAATGATCGGCGGCGACCGGGCCTACGCCGTCTATACGGGCAAGTTCGAGATAATCTTCTCCTGGCGCCTGCTTGGCAGCAGCTTTGATCGCCGCAATCGCGTCGCCGAGAGAACCGAACTCCGATATGAGGCCAGCCCAAGCCTTAGATGTGACGCCCTTGATTTTCGGCGCCTCGGCACTCTCGAAGAGATCGCCACTCGGCGCCTTGAGATCAGCCGCAGCGGCTAGCAAAGCAGCGCGCGCACCATCGCCCACGCCGCTGACGCGTTCGAGCGCATCATACGCTTCACCCGGGCGCGCTTTCACTGCCGCCTTCATCGCATCTTCGAACGCTTTCCAACTTTCGAAGCGGCGCGCGATCACGCCAGCTGTCGTCTCACCGATGTCGCGGATACCGAGGCCATAGAGGAAACGCGCGAACTCTGGTTCGCGGCGCGCGTCGATGGAGGCGAGTAGATTGGTGACGCTCTTCTCGCCATAGCCTTCGCGGGTCATCAACTCATCGCGATGATCTCCTAGGCGGAAGATGTCGGCAGGCTCTTTTACCCAGCCCAGTTCGTAGAATTCCTCGATTTGCTTGGAGCCCAACCCTTCAATATCCATCGCGCGGCGGGCGACGAAGTGGATGAGCCGCTCAACCGCTTGCGCCGGGCAATTCAGGCCACCCGTGCAGCGGGCAATGACGCCCTCTTCACCCGGCTCCAACTCGCGCGCGACATGCGCGCCGCACACCGGGCACGTTTCGGGAAACTGATACTTGCGCGCACCCTTAGCGCGCTTCTCCAGCAGCACATCAACGATCTGCGGAATCACATCGCCCGCGCGCTGCACGACAACCGTATCGCCAACTCGCAAATCCTTGCCGCCGCGGATCGGGCTGCCATCGGCGCCGACGCCGCGAATGTAGTCGGCATTGTGCAGGGTCACGTTGGTGACGGTGACGCCGCCGACGAACACTGGCTTTAAGCGTCCAACCGGCGTGAGCGACCCGGTGCGGCCAACTTGGATATCGATGCCCTCAAGCGTCGTCGTTTGCTGCTCAGCTGCAAACTTGTGCGCAATGGCCCAACGCGGGCTGCGCGAGACAAAGCCTAAGCGCTGCTGCAGCGCGATATCATCGACCTTATAGACGACGCCGTCGATTTCGTAGGCGAGCTTCTGGCGTCCCGCGAGGATAGCCTCGTACTCCGCGAGTAATTCCTCAGCATTTTTCGCGCGTTTGATTCCGGCAAGCGGGAAGCCAAGCGTCGCGAGCCGCTGCACGCTTTCATACTGCGTCGCGGCCAACGGCTCACTCAGTTCACCCCAACCGTGCGCGAAGAATCGCAGCGGTCGCGTCGCAGTGATTTTAGGATCGAGCTGTCGCAGCGCGCCGGCAGCGGAGTTGCGCGGATTGACGTAGGTCTGCTTGCCCTCCTTCTCGAGGCCCGCATTCATGGCCGCGAACGCGGCCTTCTCCATGTACACTTCGCCGCGCACTTCTAGTACGGCAGGCGCGCCCGTGATCATGTGCGGGATATCTTTGATCGTGCGCAGATTAGCGGTGACATCCTCGCCCTCGCGGCCATCGCCGCGCGTCGCGCCTTGCACGAACTTGCCGTTCTCGTAGCGCAGCGACGCCGAGAGGCCGTCAATCTTCGGCTCCGCGGTGATGATTGGCGGCTTGTCGAGATTGAGGAAACGCTGAACGCGCGCGACGAAGGCGCGTGCATCATCGGCGTCAAACGCGTTGTCGAGAGAGAGCATCGCCACGCTGTGGCGAACTTTGCCGAACTTCTCGGCGGGTGCTGCACCCACGCGAGTGGCAGGGCTGTCTTCACGCACAAGATCGGGGAAGCGCGCTTCGATGGCGGCGTTGCGCTTGCGCAGCGCATCGTACTCAGCGTCTGTGAGTTCTGGCGCGTCTTTCGAATAATAGAGCCTGTCGTGGCGCGCGATCTCAGCGGCGAGCCGCTCGAGTTCTGCCGCGGCTTCATCCGCTGTCAGCTTATCGACGGGCTTGTCCGTCACGCGCCCCTCCGGGGCTTAGAACACCGCGCCAAAGGTGCGGCCAAGCCAGCCGCGCCGGCGCGCCTCTTCCTCACCAACCGGCGCCACGCCTGCATCGGTCATCAGCGCGAAAGAGCGCTGATACCATTGGCTGCCTGGATAGTTGTGACCGAGGATAGCGGCCATGCGTTGCGCTTCTTCGATCATGCCCACCGAGAGATAAGACTCTACCAAGCGGTGCAGCGCCTCCGGCGTATGCGACGAGCGTTGGTAGTTCTCGTTTTCGATCACGATGCGGAAGCGGTTGATCGCGGCCAAATGCTGATCGCGCTCAAGATAGAAGCGGCCAACTTCCATTTCTTTGCCGGCGAGCTGGTCATAGACCATGTCCAGCTTCAGGCGCGCGTCGCGCGCATAGGGCGAATCCGGATAGCGGCGCACGACGTCGTTCAGCGCCGCCAGCGCACGCTCAGTCGTCGCCTGGTCACGGCCGACGTCGAGGATGCGTTCGAAGTGGCAGACGGCAATCAAATAATAAGCGTACGAGGCGCTCTCATTGCCGGGGTGCAGAGAGATGAAGCGCTGCGCGTCTTCGATGGCATCGTCATAGCTGCGCGCCTGATAATGCGCGTATGCCTCCATGAGCATCGCGCGGCGCGCCCATGATGAGTACGGGTGCTGACGCTCGACCTCTTCGAAATAGATCAGGGCGAACTGCCAATTGCGGCGATCGAGTTGCTCTGCGCCGCGGGTATAGAGCTGCGCGACCGGCTCATCGACGAACTGCACACGCTCGCGATCGTCACGGCCGAACGTGCCACAAGCGCCGAGGCCACTGGCCAGAACGGCCAAAGCGAGCGCCCGCGTTACGTTCTTCTGTCGAGAATTCATCCCCTGCGCCTCTTCTTGCTCAGGCCCCTAGGGACGCCGAAGCACCCCGCCGCCACCGCTGATACAGGAAGGCAGGCGCGGCGCAAAGCGCCAGCAACTGTCATTGGATTGGGGAAATTCAGCCGGCAGCCGCAACGAGCGCGGGAGCAACGTCTCGGCCGGTTTCGACCACTTCGCCGTGCTCCCAGCACCAGGCTTCCGGCGTGTCCAGAAGCGCGCGAACCAGGCGCGCATTGAGCGCGTGGCCGGGCTGATCCGCCACAAAGCGGCCATAAATCGGCGCGCCCAGAAGGCTGAGGTCACCCACGGCATCGAGGAGCTTGTGGCGGACGAACTCGTCGTCGAAGCGCAATCCTTCCGGGTTCGCAACGCGGCCTGCGTCCACCACCACGGTGTTGTCCATCGAGGCGCCACGGCCGAGGCCGGCGGCGCGCATCGCGTCAACGTCCGACATGAAGCCGAAGGTGCGGGCGTCGGCGATATCATTGAGGAAGCTGTGCGGCGTCAGCTCAACGCGGCGGCGCTGCACGCCGATCGCGGGATCCGCGAAGCGGATGGTGACGTCGAGATCCAGGCCTTCGAAGCCGTTCATCGGCAGCAAAGCAGCGCTTTTGGCGCCCATGCGCACTTCGATCGGCTCAAGGATACGGATGACGCGCTGCGGCTTAATCTGCTCTTGCAGACCGGCATTCATCAGCACTTGCACGAATTGGGCGGACGAGCCGTCGAGGATCGGCAACTCAGCGCCGTCCAGCTCGACGATCAGATTGTCGATGCCGAGGCCGGCGCAGGCCGACATCAGGTGCTCGACCGTCGCGATCGAGACGCCGGCCTTGTTGGTCAGCGTCGTGCAGTTGCGGGTGTCGGTGACGGAATCGGCGCGCGCGCGGATGGCGTTATCCACACCGCGGACGTCCGAACGGATAAAGACGATGCCCGTATCCACAGGCGCCGGTGACAGCACCATGCGCACGTGCGACCCAGAATGGACGCCAATGCCCGCACACACAGCCGGGCCTGCAAGAGTTTGCTGACGACGCAACGAAACCACCGTGTTGTCCCCCCGCAGGGCATTCAGGTCCCCCGACCCGAGGCTTCAGATATCGTGACACTTCGGTGGCGGACAACACACGTTGCGTTACGGTTTGTGACCGTTAATGAATTGGCCGTAAAGCATTGAAAAGTGACGGAAGAAATTAAGCCACCCCCCAGCGCCGACGCACTTCTGGAAGCCGCCCGAAAAGGCGGGCCCGAGGCCTTGCTGTCGGCCAAGCGGGCAGCGCTCCTTGCTGAGCGCGCCGATCCTGGCTTGGCGCGGGAAGCGCTGGCGTTGGTTTCTAAGCTGGAACCGCTGGACCCAACACCCCGCTTAGCGGCGGCGCGGCTGGCGGCGGAACAAGGCGACCTCATCGCCGCCCGCATCGAGGCGGAAGGCGTTCTAGCCGAGGCGGTCGATAAGGCGGCGCGGGCCAGGGCAGCGTTCATGCTGGGCGAGATTGCGCGCATGCGCGGAGAGTGGACGCTCGCGCGCGGCTATTTCGAAACCACGCTGAAGATCGAAGACACCCTCCTCGCGGCGGATCGCGCCAATGTCACGGCGGCGCGCTGGTACGCGCGGGCGCGCGGACGCATCGCGGAACTCGACGCCGGCGAAGGGGCATTTGATCGTGCTCGAGCCGGCGCGGAAGGCGCGCTCGCTCTTCTGCGGGCCTGCGCCGCGCAGGTCAGCGAACCGCCCGTCCTCGCCGCCGACATTGCCGACGCGGAATTGCGCTTGGGCGCGCTCGACCTCGATAGCGATCAGCCCGCACAAGCACGCCGCCGTTTCGACGAAGCGATCGGTCGCTACGAAGCGCTGGCTGTGTTTGAAGCCGATGAGCCACATTGGCGCGCCGTGCTTGCGGACGCCTGGGCGCTGGCGGCAGAGGCCGATTACGTACGCGGCGCGCACGACGAAGCGCGCGCGGCGATGGATAAAGCGCTGCAAGCGCGGGTGCGGCTAGCGGCGAAGCATCCGGATGAAGCGTGGCCGCTTGCTGGCGCTTGGCGTTTGCGCGCGGCGTTGCGCGCAGCACTCGGTGACATCGACGCGGCGGCGGAGTCGCTCGTTCAAGCCCGCGCATTGGCCGAAACTCTATGCTTGCGCGCCGGCGGCGCAGAGGCGGCAGAGCGCTTCTTGCTGCGCACGCTAAATGACCAAGCCGATCACGCGCTGCGCAGCGGCGATCTTAACCGCGCCCGCGAAGCAGCCGACACCGCGCGCATGCGCGCCGAAGCCTTGGTCGAGACGCACCGCTCCGCGCTCTGGCTAAGCGAAGCGTCTGCGGCTTGGGATCGACTCGCTGAAACCGCCCGCACAGCGCAGGCAAACGCACAAGCACAAGACGCATTCGCCCGCGCCGTGGAATTCAGGCGCTTGGCGCTGGAGCGTGGGAGTGCGGATCCCGCTCACGCACGTGCGCTCGCTTCGGCTCTGGTAAAGCAAGGCGAACTGGCGCTCGACAGCGGCTCACCGCAAAGCGCCCGCGCGGCGTTTCATGAGAGTGCGTCTATTCGCTTCAAACTGGTCGAAGATGCGCCGGAAGATCGCCGCGCGCTTTATGCGCTCGCTTCGGCGCTTGAGCGGCTGGGGTTGGCGGCGCAGGCGTGCGGTGATCGCGAAGCCGCGCGTGGCGCTTGGGAAGAGCAATTGCTGATCGCAGAGCGCGTTTTCCCCGGCGACTATACACCCGAGAGTCTGCGCTATCGCGCCATTGTTCACGCGCATCTCGCCGGCTCTGGCGGCGCGGATGCGGAAGCCCACCGCATGGAAGCGCTCGCCTCGTTCGATGAACTCGCCAGAGCTGGGGTGATGACAGAGCGCGAAGCGGCGCTGCGCAAGAAGCTATGGGGCGCTTAGCGCGGGTTCATCTGGCGGCGGAGGAAGGCTGGGATTTCCAGTTCTTCGTCGAGCGAAGGATCGCGCGGTTGATCCTCACGCGCCGCTGCAGGCTGCGGCGTGTCGTCGACATGGAAATCGCTGAGCTGCGGCTCTTCTTCACGCGCCTCGGGCTTCTTCCAACCGAAGAGGCTGAAGCCGCCGCCGCGCTCGCGACGCTCCGGCTCGATGTCGTTGGCAAAGCTCGGACGCGGCTCTTCGTAAGCGGGCGTGCGCACAGGCTGAGGCGCCGGTTCGCGTGGCGGTTCGGGCCGAACAACAGGCGCAGGCGCTTGCACGACTGGGCGGCGCATCACTGGCGCTTCGGCCGCGCGGCGCGCGGGTTCGACCACGGTTTGCTGCGTCACGATGGCTTCGTCGTCGATGCCTGTGGCGACCACGGACACGCGCATGCGGCCTTCGAGGCTCTCATCGAAGGTCGAGCCCAAGATGATGTTGGCGTTCGGATCGACTTCGGCACGGATTTCGTTGGCGGCTTGATCGACTTCGTAGAGCGTCATGTCGAAGCCGCCGGTGATGTTGATCAGCACGCCCTTCGCGCCGCGCATCGAGACGATGTCCAGGAGCGGATTGGCCATGGCTCCGTGCGCTGCATCGAGCGCGCGATTGGGGCCGCCAGCTTCGCCTGTGCCCATCATCGCTGTGCCCATCTCGGCCATCACGGTACGGACGTCGGCGAAGTCCAGATTGATCAGGCCCGGCATCACCATCAGATCAGTGACGCCGCGCACGCCTGAATAGAGCACCTGATCCGCCAACTGGAACGCTTCGGCGAATGTCGTGCGCTCATTGGCGACGCGGAAGAGATTTTGGTTCGGGATGACGATCAGCGTATCGACGTGCTTGCGTAGCTCTTGCACGCCGGTCTCGGCGAGCTGCATGCGACGCTGGCCTTCGAAGTGGAAGGGCTTGGTCACGACGGCGATCGTCAGGATGCCGCGCTCACGCGCGGTGCGCGCGATAACGGGCGCCGCACCCGTGCCTGTGCCGCCGCCCATACCGGCGGCGACGAACACCATGTGTGCGCCTTCGAGAAACTCGATGATCTCCGGCTGGCTCTCTTGCGCCGCCGCTTGACCGACTTCCGGGCGCGCGCCGGCGCCGAGGCCTTCGGTGATGGCGTGACCGAGTTGCAGACGGTTCGGAGTCTTCGCGCGGGTCAGCGCTTGCGCGTCGGTATTGGCGACAACGAAGTCGACGCCTTGCAGGCCCGCATCGATCATGTTGTTGACGGCATTGCCGCCCGCACCGCCGACGCCGAACACCACGATACGCGGCTTCAGATCATGCATTGACGGCGCACTGTACTGGCTCATTTCCCGCTCCGGAGCCCAATCGCGTCTCACGATTCGCTCATGCCCGCACTCGACCCCAGCCTCGGTGTGCAGGAGGTCGTTTAAGCTTTCGTTAATGGTTCGAAACAGACGCGGCGCTTTTACGGCGGTGCGGCGTCTAAAGGCGGTAATCGACAGCGTTTTTTGGAACGTGACCAGCGCTAGCGGGTTGGCAGGCCAAAGGTTTTTTGCGCGATGTCCGACCCTACGCCCACGCCGCGAGATCGGCTCGCTCACATTCGCGCCTGGAGTGCGCACCAAGCTGGGCGCGCGCTTGCTGGCGCGGCCGCCGGGTGGGGGCGCGTGCGGCGTTGGCCGTGGCGGCGGATCGGGATTTGGACCGGCGGCGTTTTCGGCGTGCTGGTCACGACGCTTGTTCTGTTTGTTACGTTCGCGGACTGGAATGCGTTGCGCGGTCCGATCGGCCGGATGGCGTCGGCGGCGACAGGGCGCGAGATTGTCATTCGCGGCGATCTCGACGTCGATCCGTGGTCGCTCACGCCGGATATTCGCGTGCGGGAACTCTATGTCGGCAACCCGCGGCGATACCGTGATCGAGGCGCCTTCGCGCAAGTGGCCGAAGCCGATGCTTCCGTGCGGTTGCTGCCGTTGTTTGTCGGCCGCCTCGAGTTCACGCGCATCAATCTGCATGGTGCAGATGTTTCGCTCTATCGCGGCGAGGATGGCATTTCGAACTGGGCGCCGTCGCGCGCGGCGACGGGACGGCCGTTCGAGTTGCCTGCGATCCGCGAATTTTCGCTGACCGACGGTCACATCCGCTTCGAAGACGCGAAGCGGCGCATGGTGCTGGACGCGAACTTCACCACCGAAGAGACGCTCGATCCGCGCAACCCTGGGCGCTTTGCGCTGATAGGCGAAGGCCAGATCAACAACCGGCTGTTTGAAGTCGAACTGACGGGCGCGCCGCTCTTGAACGTTCGCCGCGACCGGCCCTACCCATTCGTCGCCGATGTGCGCGCAGGCGGCACGCGCATCCAGGCCAACGGCTCGATCAGGCGGCCGTTCAATTTTTCGCGCTGGAGCGCGGAGGTCGAGGCGTCAGGACCGGATCTCGCTGATCTCTATACGCTGATCGGCTTGGCGCTGCCGAACACTCCGCCCTACAATTTGTCGGGCGTCGTTGAGCGCAATGGTTCGACGTATGGCATGCCGCGTGTGGCTGGCCGCGTCGGCGATAGCGATTTGCGTGGTAATTTCACCGCGTCGCGCCAGCGCAATGATCGCTTGCTGCTCGAAGGCGCGTTCGCGTCTAACCGGCTCGATTTCGACGATTTACTAGCGGTTCTTGGCGCGCCGCCGAGCACAGCAGGCGATGAGACAGCCTCAGCCGAGCAGCGTCAGATGGCGGCGAATCTTGCTGCTCAAGGTCGCTTTCTCCCAGATGCTCAACTGGACATCAGCCGCGTCCGCAACATGGACGCACGCGTTTCGTATCGCGCCGCGCGCGTGGTGAGCGAAAGTGCGCCGGTGCGCGCGCTGTCGCTGGACATAAATCTCGACAACGGCCTGCTGCGTCTCGATCCGTTGACGCTTGATCTCACCCAAGGCCGCATAGGCGGCGCTGTGTCGATCAATGCGCGTGGCGGGGTCCCGCGAGTCGATCTTGATGTGAGGCTTGCAAACGCGCGGCTGGAATCGTTTGTGCGGCTCGGCGAGCGCCAACCCCTGACTGGCTCGCTTCTGGGGCGCGTGCAACTCAGCGGCAGCGGCGGCTCGGTCCGCGACGCGGCCGCCGCCGCCAATGGCCGCATCAGCCTGGTGACGCCGACGGGCGAAGTGCGCGAAGCGTTCGCCGAATTAACGGGCATCAACGTGACACGTGGCCTTGGATTGCTGTTGACCGATGACCAAAGCACCATCGCAATCCGCTGCGGTGTCGCCAGCTTCGACGTGCGCAACGGCATAGCGCACGTGCGTTCGATGGTGTTCGACACTGAAACCATGCTCATTCGCGGCGACGGCACAATCAGTCTGCGCAACGAGACGCTCGCCCTCAACATAGAGGGCGAAGCCAAAGAACCCCGCCTCCTCAGCATTGGAGCGCCGATCTCCCTGAGCGGCCGCTGGCGCAGCCCTGAAGTCGGCATCCAAGCGAGCGACGCATTAGGACAAGGCGGCATCGCCGCTGCGCTAGGAGCCTTGGTCGCACCGATCGCCGCGATCCTGCCATTCGTTGATGCGGGCCTCGCCGAGGACGCAAATTGCGCAGCCCTTCTGGCGGGACGCGAGACGGCGCGTCGCGAGTGATGACGGAACGATTTGTTCCGTCCGCTCGTTTGAACACGCTATGACCAGTTTTGCAGAAGACATCGTGTTCCAGCCGCCGCCCGAGGCGGAGCAATTCTACATTGACGGCCTCAAGCTGCTCGCTGAGAGCGACATCCCCTTCTTGCTCGCGGGCACTTACGCTGTGGGCGCCTATACGGGCATTTCGCGACCAACCAAGGATTTGGACATCTTCTGCAAGGCTGGCGATTACCCGCGCATCCTTCAGTTCTTTCAAGAGCGCGGCTATCGCATCGAAGTCGAGGATGAGCGTTGGCTGGCGAAGATTTACAACAACAAGTACTTTTTCGACGTAATCTATAGCTGCCGCGCCGCCGAAATCGCGATCACCGATAAGTGGTTCGATGATGCGCCAGTGATTGACGTGTACGACACCCAAGTCCGCATCATCAAACCGACGGAGCTGATCTGGTCCAAGATTTTCGTCCAGGATCGCTATCGCTATGACGGCGCTGATGTCGCGCACATTATCTTGAAGCAGCATGCCGAGATCGATTGGAAGCGTCTTTTGCGCTATATGGAGCTGCATTGGGAAGTGCTGCTCACGCATCTGGTGAACTTTCGCTACATCTATCCGAGCGAGCGCAATCTGGTGCCGCGTTGGCTGATGGACGAGCTGATCGCGCGCATGACAGCGCACCTCGACATGCCGGAATCCAACGTGCGCGTTTGCCGTGGCCGCCTGTTCAGTGCGCGCGACTATGTCACCGACATTTCCGAGTGGGGCTACGCCGACATTATCGGCAAAGGGCTTGAGGAGAAGCATGACCCAGTCGCGTAAGATGTGCGTCGCGGCGATCGGCGATCTGCATGTGCAAGAAACGCGCACCGACGATTATCGCGGGCTGTTCGCGGATATCTCCACGAAGGCCGATGTGCTCATCCTCTGCGGCGATCTCACCAATTACGGAAAGACCAGCGAAGCCATCCTGCTCGCGGAAGACCTAAGCGCAGTGACCATCCCGGTCTTCGCTGTGCTCGGCAACCACGATCATGAGTGCGGTCAGCCGGAGGTGATCAAGACCTATCTCTCGGATGCGGGGGTGCGCGTCTTGGACAATGGCGAGTCGTTTGAGCACGACGGCGTCGGCTTTGCCGGTTGCATGGGCTCGATGGGCGGCTTTGGCCGCGGGATGCTTTCCTCGTTCGGCGAACCGTCAGTGAAGGCCTTCGTGCAGGCCTGCATGGAAGAGAACAAGAAGCTCGAGAATGGTTTGCGTATGCTGCGCACAGACCGCGCCGTCGCAGTCCTGCACTACGCGCCAATCCCCGGCACGCTTGAAGGCGAGCCGCTGGAGATCATGCCGTTCCTGGGCAATTCACGTTTGGCCCAGACGGTCGATCAATTCGAGAACGTGCGGGCTGTCGTGCATGGTCACGCCCATCGCGGCAGGCATCGCGGCGAAACGCCGGGCGGCGTGCCGGTCTACAATTGTGCGCAAATGGTTGCGCTCAAAGAGACCGGCCGCCCGTATGCGTTGTTCGAAGTTTAGACGCCGAACGGGTTCGGCGGCGCGTAGCCTGGAACCATGAGCATCAACGAACCGACGATCGTACCGAGCACGAGTTGCACGACGATCGCCACGACGATGACAACGATTAAATAGACGATGCGCTTATCTTCTGGCGTGCCCATGAGACGCGGCATGCCGATATAGATGAGCGCAAACGAATAGAGACCGACAAGCGATAGGATCGCAAGCGGCGGAAAGATCGCAAATATCCCGGCCAAGAAAAACGCCGTGGAGCCATAGGCAGCCAGCTTATGCGCTTGGCCCATGTCGGCGCGCGAGCCGAAGCTCGACGCCAACGCGTTGATGATGAAGGCGAGCACAAACACGGAGCAAAGCGCTAGTGCGGTTTGAAGAATAGCCTGTACCAGACCAGGCACGATGCCGATGCGCCAGCCGAGAACGCCGATGAACACCGAGCCGATAAAGCCGCAAAGCGCCGAGAATGCCGCGAGCGGCAACACGTAGCCCGTGTAGATTTTCTGCACGTCGGCAGGTTCCGCAGCGATGCGATCCCACTCGGCTTGCGGTGTGAAGATGATGTTTTTGGCGCGGTCGATAAGGCCGGCGCCGCCTGCGTTGGTTGGATCAATCGTCATGACGCTCTCCCGTGCGAACGACTCGCGCGGAATGCTAGGCGCGCAAATCTTAACGCTCTAGCGAAAACGCCCGCTTCAGCTCGTGACGCAACTCGCCAGCGAGAACAAAACGATGCCAGCGACCATTGTCGCGATTGTTACAGTAGCGGCATAAGCCACCGCGCGATCCTGTGGCGCTTTCATCAGGATCGGCAGACCGCGATACATGAGATAGACCATCGCTGCGAGCGCAAAGAGCGAGAGCCACCAAAGCGGCGGCCATAGGCCGAACACGCCGGAGAGGAACGCCGGTGTAAGCGAGTATGCAGCAATCTTCTGCGCGCCAAGCTCATCCTTATCGGCGTCGAAGTTTTCCGCGACCGCGTTGATCAGCACGCCGAGGAAAAAGACGAGCGCGACGGAGACGAGCCAGGTGATGACAGCGCGGATCACCGCCTGCCCCGGATCGATCGTGAGCATGCTGTTGAACAGCGTCGAGCCGATCAGATCGCAGACCGGCGGGATCGCGGCGAGCGGCGCGACGTAGCCGATCAGAATGCTCGGGATCGTCGTCTGCTCGGCTTTGATCTGCTCCCATTCCTTGCCGGGCTCGCGCAGCAAGCCCCAAGCGCGAGAGAGAATGAATTCGCTCTTGTGCAGCGCTTCGGAGGCGCGGCGGCGCGCGTCCTCAACGGAAAAGCGTGGACCCGTGCCGCGCGGCTCGTTTTCGTTGTCGGCAGTCATTTTCGTTTCCCGCGAATGGCGAATGGCGAGTGGCAAATACGGCCATACCCCAAAAGGCGACGCTGTCGCCACCCTACTCCCCAGCCGCTACTCGCTAGGCGCCTCTACGCCTTGAACGGATCGCGCATCAGGATGACGTCGTCACGCTCGGGGCTGGTGGAGACGATCGCAGCCGGGCAGCCGATCAGTTCTTCGATGCGACGGACGTATTTGATCGCGTTCGCCGGCAGATCCTTGGACGAGCGCACGCCGCGCGTCGTGGATTTCCAGCCTTGCAGGCTTTCGTACACGGGTTCGACCGTTTGCTGCTCTTTCAGGCTCGCCGGAAGATAGTCGACAATTTTCCCGCCGAGCTTGTAGCCGGTGCAGATTTTGATTTCGTCGAAGCCGTCGAGGACGTCGAGCTTGGTCAGCGCGATGCCGTCAATACCGGATAGCGCGATCGATTGCTTCACCAGCACGGAGTCAAACCAGCCGCAGCGGCGCGCGCGGCCTGTGTTGGTGCCGAACTCGTGGCCGATTTCGCCGAGGCGCTTGCCGTTCTCATCGTCGAGTTCCGTGGGGAACGGCCCTGCGCCCACGCGCGTGGTGTATGCCTTCACCAGACCAAGCACATAGCTGATCTTGCGCGGGCCAACGCCGGATCCGGCAGACGCTTGCCCGGCTGCAACATTGGACGAAGTCACGAACGGATAGGTGCCGTGGTCAACGTCGAGCAACATGCCCTGCGCGCCTTCGAACAGCACGCGCTTTGAATCCTCGAACGCCGCATTGAGCACGCGCCACGCCGGCTGCGCGTACGGCAGCACTTTCGGCGCGATCTCGGCCAGTTCTTGCTTCAGTGCGGCAACGTCGATCTCCGGCAGATCGAGACCTTTGCGCAGCGCGTTATGGTGCGCCGTCAGGCGCTCGATCTTCCACGCAATCGCTTCAGGATCGGCGAGGTCTGCGACGCGGATAGCGCGGCGGCCGACTTTATCTTCGTAAGCGGGGCCGATGCCACGTTTTGTGGTGCCAATGGAGGCAGTGCCCGCTTGCGCCTCACGCGCGGCGTCAAGATCGCGGTGGAACGGCAGGATGAGTGCCGCTTGGTCTGAAAGGATGAGCTTATCGGGCGTGATCTTCACGCCTTGTGCCACAATCTTTTCAATCTCGCTTGCCAGCGCCCACGGATCGACGACGACGCCATTGCCGATGATCGAAAGCTTGCCCTGCACGACGCCTGAAGGCAGCAGCGCGAGCTTGTAGGTGGTATCGCCGACGACGAGCGTATGGCCCGCATTGTGGCCGCCCTGGAAGCGCACGACGACATCGGCGCGGTTGCACAGCCAATCGACGATCTTGCCTTTGCCTTCGTCGCCCCATTGGGCGCCGACGACGACCACGCCTGCCATAGCTTCGAGCTCCTAATCCGGGCGTTGCGTGTCGCCTTCCGGGCGCCGCGTCAAGCGCTGCGAGGGCGGCGAATCAGCCTGAATCCGCAACGAGCGCTGCCGTTCAGGGCTGGCAAGAGTTTGCGTGGCCCTGCTAACGTCCTGGCAGAAGCTGGAGGGTGTGGATGTCACGGATTAGAGCTGTCGCCGCGACGGTGATTTTGGCGCTGGCGCTTGGCGCATCGAACGCCGCTGCGCAGACGTCCCCGCTCGTGGGCTTCTGGACCTGCGCAGGCCAATCCGACGGCCTCAACCGCGACGCGACGTTCGACTATCGCGCCGACGGCACCTACATCGCCACCCAACGCATCAGCGCCGGCAACAATGCCATCGAGGGCGGCGGCGGCGGGACCTACACGTTCGTGAACGGCGTGCTGAGCGATACCAAACTGCGCGCGTCACTCGACCGTTACGTCCGCAACGGAGTTGACGTGCCGTCGAGCGATCCCGAATTCCAGATGCTTTACGCGCAGTCGCAAGCCAATATCGGCACGACCACGACCGGCGAAATCCGCATTGAGGGCGATGTCGCCTATGCCGGCATCTACACCTGCCAGCGGCAGCGCTGAGCGGCTGTAACGCTGGCACTTTTCAGCGGCGTTCACGCCCGTAGCATAACTAATCCGCCGTATCTGGATCGAAGCGATAGCCGAAGCGGACGCCGACATAATCGAGCCCCTGGTTACGGCCGCTATCGAGAATTTGGCCGTGGCTCATGTGTTGCCAGTAGAGCTGCAGTGCGAAGCGATCACCGATCTCGCGCTCAAGCGCGAAACTGGTGCGGAAGAGATCGCGTGAGCCGAGGAGTTGGTTGTCCTCTTCAAAGGCATTGCCCGCGGGCGAATTATCCGGAAACGGATTGTCGATCTCGCCATCGTGGATGATGTAGCCGAAGCCCGGCTCCAGCGCCCAACCATCGGCAAACTCCCAACGCCACAACACGCCGATGCCGCCGAAATTCACGCCGTCACCCTCGGTCGCCACTGAAACCATCGCGTAAGGGCGCGGCGAGCCAATAATGTTGAGGAAATCCGGCGAACTCGAAATGATGTCGAGTTCGATGTTCTCGCCCTCGTGCTTGCCCTCAACGATATCGCCCTGATCGGAGCGGATGTTGCCGACGACGCCGATGCGCAATTCTTCCACGTCCGCGTTGGCGGGCGCGATGAGGCTCACGACGGCCAGCAACAGCGTCGAGCCAAACAGCTTCAGTTTCATTTGACGTCCCCTCTAGCGGCATTTGCCGCGAGAGCTTGAACGTCAACGCCCGCGCGTAGTTCCCTAGAACCGCAGCAGCTTGGCGTACCGCACATGCGGCAACGCCTTGAGCTTCTGCATCACAGGTTCGCCGGGCGTGTCGTCTATGCCGACAAGTGCTATCGCCTCGCCGCCCGCGCCTTCGCGCCCCAAATGGAACGTCGCGATGTTCACCTTTGCATCGCCAAGAAGCGTTCCGAGCGCGCCGATGAAGCCGGGCGTATCGGAGTTGTTGATGTAAAGCGTCGCTGGGTGAAATGGCGCTTCAAGCGACATGCCTTTCACTTCCACAATACGCGGCTTGCCGGCGATCAAGGCGCCAGCAAGCGTGCGCCAGCCGCCGCCGGTCTTCACCCTGATGCGGATAAGGCTGTCATAAGTCGGCGACGCATCGCGCGTGCTCTCCGTCAAAACCGCGCCGCGCTCTTTCAGCAGGGCCGGCGCTGACACGACGTTCACGTCTTGCAGCAGCGGCCGCAGCAAGCCCGCCAATGCAGCGGCCGTCAGCGGCTTCATGTTGAGCCTGGCGACATCGCCTTCGTACTCGATCTCCACCTCATCAAGGCCCTCGTCGACGATCTGCCCCGCGAATGCGCCGAGCTTTTCCGCCAGCGCCGCAAACGGCTTCAGGCGCGGCGCTTCTTCCGCCGTAATCGAGGGCATGTTGAGCGCGTTGGTGACAGCGCCTGTCAGCAGATAATCGCTCATCTGCTCGGCGACTTGCAGTGCCACGTTTTCCTGCGCCTCGTTGGTCGAGGCGCCCAGGTGTGGCGTCGCGATGAAGTTCGGCGCGCCGAAGAGGACGTTTTCTTTCGCGGGCTCGATGGTGAACACGTCGAACGCGGCGGCCGCAACGTGTTCGCTTTCGAGCGCCTCGCGCAAAGCCGCTTCATCAACCAAGCCGCCACGCGCGGCATTGACGAGGATGACGCCCTTCTTGGTCTTCGCGAGATTCTCGCGCGAGAGAATGTTCTTGGTCTTCTCGGTCAGCGGCACGTGCATGGTGATGACATCGGCGCGCGCTAGCAGTTCGTCGAGTTCGACCTTCTCGACGCCGATCTGCAACGCACGCTCGGCGCTCAGGAACGGATCGTAGGCGACGACCTTCATCTTCAGGCCCAGCGCGCGATCGGCGACGATCGAGCCGATATTGCCGGCGCCGATGAGGCCGAGCGTCTTGGCGTAAAGCTCACGACCCATGAAGCGGTTCTTTTCCCACTTCCCGGCCTGGGTGGAGACGTTCGCTTCCGGCACCTGACGCGCAGCAGCGAACATGAGCGCGATAGCGTGCTCGGCGGTGGTGATCGAATTGCCGAACGGCGTGTTCATCACAACGACGCCTTTCGCAGTAGCGGCAGGGATGTCGATGTTATCGACACCGATACCGGCGCGGCCGATGACTTTCAGATTCTTCGCCGCAGCGATCACGTCGGCGGTCGCCTTCGTGTTCGAACGCACGGCAAGGCCGTCATATTGATCGATAATCGCAATCAGCTCGTCCTTCTTGAGGCCCGGCTTGAAATCGACATCGACGCCACGCGTCTTGAAGATATCGATGGCGGCTTGGCTGAGTTCGTCGGAGATCAGAACTTTTGGCATGGGTTAGTTTCCTTCGCGCCAATCGGCGCGTTCCAAACGGTGAACAAGGCAATCGTCTTCGCCGAACATCCGGCGGCCCACGATTTTGAAGCCGAGGCGCTGATAGAAACGGTGCGCTTCGGTGTTGCTGTTGAGCGGATCGATGACGATGGCAGTGATCGCAGGTTCCGCGAAGCAGCGATTGATGACGGCCGCCATCATCGCGCGACCGTGGCCTTGATTGCGATCCGCGTCGTCGCCGATCCAAATATCGATGGCGCGCAGGTTCGGCTCGATCTCGCCCCAATAATGCGTCGGTTCGAGATGCGGATCGATCACCTGCATCGCGCCGATTGGACGACCGTCCAGTTCGGCGATGTAATAGCAGGTGACGTCCGAACCCATCGCAATCTCATCAGGCCAGATTGCGCCTTCGAAGGCTTTCTCCGCATCAGGATCGTCTGTTGCGCAGGCGATCACGTCGGGATCGGCGTCCCAACGCTCAAGCGTAGAGACGTCCGCCAAGGTTGCTTGGCGGATGATGAGCGCAGCATCGCCGGAACGCGTTACGATCGGCGGCCACGCGACGCTTGGCTGCGTCGCCATCGGATCAAGCCGCTTGCGCGAGATCGGTGACGAGCGTGGCGAACGCCCAGTCAAGCCAAGGCGTAAGCGCGGCAACGTCCGACGCATCGACCGTGGCGCCGCACCAAATGCGCAAGCCCGGCGGCGCCGAGCGATAGGAAGCGGCGTCAAACGCCACGCCCTCTTTCTCGAGCAGCGCGCTCAATTTATTCGCGAACTCCGCCTGCGCATCGTCATTCAGGGATGTGACGCGAGGATCGACAACCTTGATGCATACGCTGGTGTTCGAGCGCGTCGCTGGATCGGAGGCGAGGAAGTCCACCCACGGCGTCCCGGCAACCCAATCGGCGATCGCCTTGGTGTTCGCGTCCGCGCGCGCTTGCAGCGCGGCCAAACCGCCAATGCTCTCGGCCCATTTCAGCGCATCGAGATAATCTTCCGTCGCCAGCAGCGATGGCGTGTTGATGGTCGAGCCCTCGAAGATTTCGAGATCGACTTTGCCCTTCTTGGTAAGGCGGAAAATCTTCGGGATTGGGCGATCGGGCGTGTAGCTCTCAAGCCGCGCAATGGCGCGCGGGCTGAGGATAAGCATCCCGTGCGCCGCCTCGCCGCCAAGCACTTTTTGCCATGAGAACGTCGTCACATCGCACTTCGACCAATCGATCGGCTGCGCGAAGACGGCGCTGGTCGCGTCATTGATGGTGATGCCTTCGCGATCGGCTGCGATCCAATTGAAGTTCGGGACGCGGACGCCGGAAGTGGTGCCATTCTGGGTGAAGATGATATCGGCGTCTTTGCGCGCCGCGCTCAGATCAGGCAGCGCGCCGTAGCCGGCGGTGTGCACTTTCGCGTCGAGCTTCAGCTGCTTTGCGTCTGTGACCCATTCTTCGCCGAAGCTTTCCCAGGCGAAGATATCGACAGGACGCGCGCCGAGCATCGTCCACATCGCCATTTCGACGGCGCCGGTGTCGGACGCTGGCACGATGCCGATCTTGAAATCGTCCGGCACGCCAAGAATGGCGCGGGTGCGATCGATCGCTTCCTTGAGTTTGGCTTTGCCGAGCTTGGCTCGATGCGAGCGACCGAGAACGGCGCCGTTAAGCGCATCGGTCGTCCAGCCGGGGCGTTTCTTTGTTGGCCCCGAAGAAAACCGGGGATCAGCCGGGCGCACTGCCGGCTTAGCGGGGGTAGTCATCAACTTGTCTCCCATCCTCACAGATGAGCGTCCGCCGTTGGGAGCGGATGGCCCGCCGACGGTGGTGCGCCAGTTCGGGGGCGTTGTCCATCGGGCGATTGGAAAGTCTTGCAGAAGTGATCCAAACCGCGCCCAAATGTTCAAATGAATGGCGCCCCGGACATTTATGACCCCACTTTCGTCAAAGGCGTCTTCGACCGCTGCTCCAAGCGCTACATCGGCTTTAGCTATGTTTTCTCCGCCGGCTTCACGGAACGTTGGCGGCGCCAGTGCGTCCAGGCTTTGCCGCCGATGCCAGAGCGCGCGTCGGGCTACGATCTAATGGCCGGCACCGGCGAGGTATGGCCGCACTTGCTGCGTCATCACGAAGACATCGCCGAGATCACTGCCGTGGATATCTCAACCGGCATGCATCAACGCGCCGTCGCGCGCCTGCACAAACACCGCGCACACAAAATTGCGTTCATTGCAGACAATGTCTTTGTCAGCACGCTGCCCGACGCCAGCGCTGACTTCGTCATCGCGACGTTCGGCCTGAAAACCTTCAATCCGGCGCAACAGGCAGAACTCGCCGCGCTGACAGCGCGCATACTTAAGCCAGGCGGCGGCTTCTCGTTCATTGAAGCATCAGACCCGCGCGGCTGGCCGTTACGGCCGCTCTTCCTCTTTCACTTGAAGACAGTTCTCCCGCTGATCGAGCGCACGCTGCTACGCGGCGCGCAAGACTTCGCTATGATTGGCCGCTACTGCAGCGATTTTGAGGACGCCTCCGGCTTCGCCGCAGAGTTGAGCCGCAACGGATTGGACGTCGAATTCAAGCGCTACTTCTTCGGTTGCGCAACCGGCGTATCGGGGCGCAAGCCGCTTTAACCCGCGCGAGCTGGTCCTATTTCGCGTCCGTCACAACGATGCGCGGCGGCAGCGGCGGAGCGCTGGTTTCCGGGGGCGCTGGATGCGACGTCGGCAGATTGAGGTCTTCGCCCTCAAGCCCAGGCAGCATCGGATCCTCGAAGATGGCGGGCAGCTGCTTGGCCTTGCGGGCGCGGCGCTTTTTACGCTTAGGCGCTTCCGGGTGCTCTTCAATGCGGTTGTGAATACGCGCTAGGGCTGGATCGAGTTCACCTCGCAGATAAACCGCGACTTGGCCAAGCAAGCGCACGCTCGAAAGCGTCTGGATTGCGCGGATGAAACCGCCGCGACGCGAGGCTTGGCTGCCAACCACGCTTTCGAGATCGAAGCGGTCACACCAATAGGGCGCGGTGTCCGCAAACGCGGAGCCCGTGACCGGATCTTCGTCCACGCCCGCGCCGGGCGCAAAGAAGCGCTGCACGAAGTCGTACGGTTTGCCCTCATCCGCCGGCGCGCTGACTACAAGGATACCTTGGCGCGGTCCACGAATGATCGTGTTCAACGCCGCGATATCCGGCTTCAGATTGACGACGGCATCTTCGTTTTCGAGCACCACGTTGGCATACTCGCCGACGAACGCGTCGAAGATTTCGTCCACGCCAAGCGCCAGCGCCACGTCATCGGGCGGCGTCCATGGTGAGCGTTGTTTACGCGGCAGATCGAGCGTGTAGCCTTCCGGCGTGTCGCGCACGACAAGCACGCCCGCATGCGTATCGAACACGACCACTTCAAGCGTCGGATCGAGCTCGGAGAGCAGCATCGCCCCCGCCGCGAGTGTAGCGTGGCCGCAGATCGGCACTTCCGTTGTCGGCGTAAACCAGCGCAGCTGATAATTGCCGCGTAACCCCGTCGGCACGACGAACGCGGTTTCAGAGAGCTTGTTCTCTGTCGCAATGGCTTGCAGCACGGCGTCCGGCAGCCAGCGTTCCAGCGGCACCACGGCGGCCGGGTTGCCGGTGAAAACGCGATCAGTGAAGGCGTGCACGATCCAGATTTTCATCGCGTTTTCTATGCAGACTCCGAGGCCTGCACGCCAGCAGCAACGCAGCTTATGGTGAATGGCGTTCGCCTATCAGGCGAGCTTACACGGCCAATTGTGCCCCAAGGGCTGATGCCCCTGCCCGAAACCGGGCGCGTTGCGGATCGCTTCCATCACATATTTGCGCGCCTTCTCCACCGAGGGTTCGAGCGGCTCACCGCGCGCGTTGTAGGAGGCGATCGCCGAAGCGAGCGTGCAGCCGGTGCCGTGGGTGGCGCGGGTATCGATGCGCGGGCTTTCGAAGACGCGATAGCCGTCACGCGTGAGAAGAACATCGCGGACGGTGCTGCCATTGATGTGGCCGCCTTTCACCAGCGCCGACCAAGCGCCAAGACGGTTCACGAGAATGTCGGCGGCGTCCATTTGACCATCGAGATCGCGCACTTCGATGCCCGTCAGCGCTTCGGCCTCCGGCGTATTCGGCGTGACGATCGCGGCGATCGGCATGAGTTCGTTGCGAATGATCTCGACCGCGTCGTCCTCTAGCAAGGACGCGCCGCCTTTGGCGATCATCACCGGATCGAGCACGACGGGCGCGCCGTCGCCCACCGCGTACCAAGCCTCCATCACGGCGCGCACATGATCGGCTGAGCCCATCATGCCGATTTTCCAAGTGTCGCAACCAAGGTCGCTCATCACGGCTTCAATCTGCTCGCGTACGATCTCCGGCGGCACGGCGTGGACGTTAGTGACGCCGAGAGTGTTCTGAACGGTAATCGCCGTCACCGCCGTCATGGCGTAGCCGCCGAGTGCAGTGACAGTCTTAATGTCAGCCTGGATGCCCGCGCCGCCGCCGGAATCGGAGCCGGCGATGATCAGAACGCGGCCTTTGGGTTTCGGTTCAGCTTGTGCCATGAGGCTGACATGGCTGACCTCGTGCGCTTTTCCAAGACGCTTTCGTACTGGCTGCGCCATCGCCCGGATGAGGCCGGGCTGACGCTCGACGCAGCGGGCTGGACGCCGGTGGACGAGGTGCTTGTCGCTCTGGCGCGCGCGGGCTTGGCCAGCGATATCGACGCCCTACTCGAAGTCGTTGAGAAGAACGACAAGCAGCGCTTCGAACTTTCACCGGACCTGCAGCGCATTCGCGCGCGTCAGGGTCACTCGGTGGAGATCGAACTCGACCTCGCGCCGGTGACGCCGCCGGCCTTGCTGTATCACGGCACGGTCGAGCGCTTTCTTGACGCGATCATGAATGAGGGTTTGCGCAAAATGCGCCGCCATCACGTGCATCTCTCTGAGACGGTGGAAACAGCGCAGCGTGTTGGCGCGCGGCGCGGGCGGGCGATAATTCTTGGCGTCGATGCGAGCAGAATGTCCGCCGACGGCGCCGTGTTCTTCAGAACAGCCAACGGTGTTTGGCTCACTGACGCGGTTGCGCCGCGCTACTTGCGCCGGCTTTAGATCGTCGCGCGCCAGACTTTCAACGCCTGCACCGTCTCCGCAACATCGTGCACACGCACCATCGCGGCGTTGCCGTGCGCGGCAATAAGCGCCGCAGCGATCGAACCGCCGAGACGATCGCGGCCCGCATCCTGGGCGCGTTCGTTGATCGCTTGGATGAAGCGCTTGCGCGAGGCGCCTATCAGGACAGGCTTGCGCGTCTCTTCGCCAATGCGTTTCACACTGCGCAGCAGATCGAGATTGTGCTCGAGCGTCTTGCCGAAACCGATACCGGGATCGACCCAGATGTCCTCGACGCCCCTCGTTTCTGCCTCGCGGATACGCGTCTGCAAAAACGCAATCACCTCCGCAACCACATCATCATAATGCGGCTGGTTCTGCATCGTACGCGGCTCGCCCTGCATGTGCATGATCACGACGGGCCGATGAAGCGATGCAGCTGTCTCCAGCGCGCCGGGCGAACGCAACGCGTTCACGTCGTTCCACATGGTGGCGCCGGCATTGATCGCCGCGCGCGCAACGCTGGGTTTCATCGTATCGATCGAGATCGGCGCCTTTGTCGAAGCACGAAGTGCTGCGATCACCGGGACGACGCGGGCGACCTCCTCACGCTCATCGACGGGCGCCGCGCCTGGGCGCGTGCTTTCGCCGCCCACATCGATGATGTCCGCGCCCGCTTCGAGCATGGCGAGCGCGCGCGGGGCGGCGGCCATGTCATTGAGGCCGCCGTCGGAGAAGGAATCGGGCGTCATGTTCAAGACGCCCATAACGTAAGGGCCTCCGAGCAGCTTCGGTGGCGGTAAGGTAATTTGAGTCATGGCGGGCGCGGATGACAGTGCATCGCTCCTTAAGCAAGGGCCCTGCGCAGCAACGGGCGCGCATGTCGCGTTCACGAAAGCGCGATCTGAACGCGATCAAGCTCTTGCAGCGCCGCTCTGGCAACTTCATTTCGATACGAAACTTGCGGATTCTTCCAAATGAGTGAGTGGCGGCTTCGCCTCAGCCCGATCGTGACGCCGGTTCTGCGAGCATGGTGGCGCCTTCAGAGACCGATGACTTTAGGCGTGCGCACGATCTGCACGGACGAAGAAGGCCGCGTCCTGCTGGTTCGCCACAGCTACGCCAAGGGCTGGCACCTGCCAGGCGGCGGCGTTGAGTCAGGTGAAACGGCCGAACACGCAGCGATCCGGGAACTTGCCGAAGAAGGCGGCGCCGAGGCGATCGGCGCACTCACGCTTTTCGGCTTCTACGCCAACCACGCCAACTTTCCGAACGACCATATCGCGCTCTACATCGTAGAGCGTTGGCGTCCGTGCGCGGCGCGAGCGACGCGTGAGATCGCCGAGTGCGGCTGGTTTGCACCGGACGCACTGCCCGAAGGCGTTACGTCAGGCACGCGGCGCCGCCTGAATGAAGTCTTCTCGAATGCGCCTCGCAACGCTAACTGGTAAGTCCATACGAGGGTTCACATGCGCTATCTGCACACCATGATCCGCGTCGGCGATCTCGACGCCGCGCTCGACTTCTTCTGCGCCAAACTTGGGTTGGTCGAGATGTCCCGCTCCGAGCATGAGGCCGGCCGTTTCACACTCGTCTTTCTCGCCGCACCCGAAGACGTCGAACTCGCACGCGAGCGCAAGGCGCCGATGGTGGAGCTCACCTACAATTGGGATGAGAGTGAGTATGGCGGCGGCCGAAATTTCGGCCATCTCGCCTATCGCGTGAAAGACATCTACGCGACCTGTCAGAAGCTTGCTGACGGCGGCGTTATCATCAACCGCCCGCCGCGCGATGGGCGCATGGCGTTTGTGCGCTCGCCAGACGGCATCTCGATTGAATTGCTGCAAGAAGGCGCAGCCTTGGCGCCGCAAGAGCCGTGGGCGTCGATGCAAAACACTGGCAGTTGGTGAAATGAAAAGGCCGCGCTCCGTAAAGAGCGCGGCCCATTCTTTTCGATGTTTCGAGGCTTATTCGCCCGAATACACTTCAGAAACGCTCAGCACCGAGTCCTGCAGATCGCCTTGGGCGTAGGTGCCGACCCAAATGTCGTACTGACCCGACGGTGGGTTGGCGATGCTGATGACCGGATTGAAACCGTTCGTATCGTCGTTGCAGAGCCAGTTGCCCCCTGCGTCGTTGACGACGAGCACGGTGTCAGCATCCGACTGAACCGAGAAGATCAGCGGCAGCTGGCCCGAACCGGCCGTCCAGTTGACGCGATAGTCCGGCGCTTGCGCGATCCAGCCAACGCAGCCGACGCTCGACGCGTCCAGCCCGCCGCCCGCGGCAATCTCCACAGCGTGCGGATCGGGCTGGAAGCCCGCGACTAGTTCGATCGTGCCGTATGCCGGATCGAGCGCCCAGCTCGGACCGCCTTCACCACCCGCAGTCGGCTCCTCTGCTGGTCCGCCGACTTCGGACACGAACAGCGTCGCTTGCGCGGTTTCGTTCTCTGCGCCGTAGCGGCCAACCCAAATCTGGTAGCGGCCGTTACGCGGATTTTCGATGGCGACCATCGGGTTGAGACCGACGGCGTCGTCGTTGCAAACCCATTGGTTGTTGGGCGTGCGCACGGCGATCGTCGTATCGGCATCGGAGGTGGCGCCAATATAGAGCGCCGGGAACTCCGCGACATTCGCTGTGTAACGCAGCGTGTAGCTCGCACGCGTCGCAACGAAGCCGACGCAGGAATCGTTCACCTCGGACATGTCGATCGGTCCGCCGCCGAGCACAGACACATTGAATGGGTCGGGCTCGAAACCGGCGCGCAGTTGCGTTTGCCCATACGTTCCAGTCGCGCCTGTATTGAGTGATTGTGCGTAAGCTGGCGCGGCGATGAACGCCAACGCCGCTGCAGCAGCCAAAGTCCGAGTAAATTTGTGCATGATGGTCCCCGAAAGATTCCTCTCGCGGCGCGCATCTTCGCCTTCGCGGCCCGCTTGGCAAGCGTAGACCGCGCCGAAGTGCGACGTTTTCGCGACTTTTGAGCCCTTAGCGGCGTCCAAAGAGCTTTTCGATGTCCGAGAGCTTCAACTCGACGTAGGTGGGCCGCCCGTGGTTGCACTGCCCTGAAAACGGCGTCGCTTCCATTTGGCGGAGCAGCGCATTCATTTCCTCTGCCGTGAGACGCCGCCCGGCGCGCACCGAGCCGCGGCAGGCCATCGACGAGCACACCTCTTCGAGGCGCTCTTTCAGCGCATGCGCTTCGCCGAGTTCGGCGATGTCATCGACAAGATCGCGCAGCAAGCCGGCAGCATCGGTGTGGCCGAGCAGCGCCGGCGTTTCGCGCACGAGAATGGCGCCAGGACCAAACGGCTCGATTACAAGCCCAAGCTGCGCCAACTCCTCCGCACGCGCCGCGATCGACTCCGCCTCAGCCGGATCAAGCTCCACGACTTCCGGAATGAGCAGAGCCTGGCGCCGCACGCCGCCATTCGAGAGCATCTGCTTCATGCGCTCATAGACCAAACGCTCATGCGCCGCGTGTTGATCGACAATGACGATGCCATCCTCGGTTTGCGAGACGATGTATGTTTCGTGCACCTGCGCGCGGGCTGCGCCCAGTGGAAAGAAGCGCGCATCCTCCGGATCGTGATTTACCGCTTGATGTATCGCCGCTTCGAGATCGGGCGACGGCTCCGCGAACATCGGCGCCCCTGTCTCCACACGCCCGCTCGGCGCCATGAAGTCACCCGGCGCGAGGCGCTCTTCGGCAGCGCCCCAGCTTTGCAGCGACGAGCGCAAGAAAGGCTGCGGCGCCTCATAGGCGCGCACTGCATGCAACACGCCTTGCGCCGTAGTCGTCGAAGCGCGGTGGCCGGCGCCGGCAAGCGCATGCGAGAGCGCGCCGACGATGAGGCCACGCACCAAAGTCGCATCGCGGAAGCGCACTTCCGTTTTGGCAGGGTGGACGTTCACGTCGACGTCCGAGGGCGACAGATCAAGGAAAAGTGCGGCCACCGGGTGCCGATCGCGTGCCAGCAAATCCTGATACGCAGCACGCACGGCGCCAACGATTAGCTTGTCCTTCACAGGGCGGCCATTGACGAAGAGATGCTGATGCTCACGCGTACCGCGATGGAATGTCGGCAAGCCGGCGAAGCCCGAGAGCCGCACATCGCCGCGCGTCTGATCGAGTGCGATGCAGTTCGGCGCGAAGTCGGCGCCCAGGATCGCGGCCAGACGCGCGCGGCGGCCTTCGTTCTCGGGATCGCGCTCGGCGCTCAAGCGCAAGCTGGCGCGCCCATCATGCTCAAGCGAGAACGCCACATCCGGTCGCGCCATCGCCAAGCGCTTCACAACATCCGAGACAGCCATCATCTCGGAGCGCTCTGACTTCATGAATTTGAGCCGCGCCGGCGTTGCGAAGAATAGATCGCGCACCTCAATGCGCGCACCGCTTTCGCTGAGGCCAGTCCACGGGGCCGGTTTCGGCGCGTGCAGCGCCCCACCCTCGACTTCGATAATCCACGCGCCTTCGGCGCCGCGCGCTTTCGACGTGATCGACAAGCGCGCCACGGCGCCGATCGAAGGCAGCGCTTCACCGCGGAAGCCCATCGTGTGGATGTTCAGAAGATCGACATCACCACTCGCGCCCGCTTGGAGCTTCGATGTTGCGTGGCGCTCCACAGCGAGCGGCAACTCATCGCGCGGAATGCCGCCGCCATCGTCTTCGACAGAAATCAGCCCAAGACCACCGCGTTCGATTCGAATGGCAATGCGCTTGGCGCCGGCGTCGAGCGCGTTCTCCACCAGCTCTTTCACAGCGGCGGCGGGGCGCTCGATCACCTCGCCGGCAGCGATGCGGTTCACGGCTTCAGGGGGGAGACGGCGGATGGTCATGAATCAGTCGAGACTAGCACACACTTCAGAGTCATTCCGGTGGCGTGACAGCAGCCTGCACTTTCGCCGCCGCCCATGGTACGAAAACATATGGATGAACACCCGAAAACCAACTCCGCGCAGATGGCCTCGCCCACCTATCGCTTGGCCGCACTCGATCAGGACTTCCTACTCGGCGAATCGACACGCGGCATTCGCTTCATGCTCGAGTACGAAAAAACCGAGCAAGCACTGAAAGCGGCGCACATCGCATCCACCATTGTCGTGTTCGGCAGCGCGCGCGTGCGCGAGGACGGGCCGGGCAAGCAGTCTCTCTGGTACGGCGAAGCGCGCAAGTTCGGACACCTCGCCTCGCAGCGCGGCGGTGCGCTTTGCGAAGAAGGCGGCACGCGGCGCAATGTGATTGCGACGGGTGGTGGACCCGGGGTTATGGAGGCCGCCAATCGCGGCGCACGCGAAGCCGGCGCACCCTCGATCGGCTTCAATATCCGCTTGCCGCACGAGCAAGAGCCGAACACTTACCAATCGCCTGAGTTCGCGTTCAATTTCCACTATTTCGCGATGCGCAAAATGCACTTAGCAATGCGCGCCAATGCGCTGGTGGTGTTTCCTGGCGGCTTCGGCACGCTGGACGAATTGTTCGAACTGCTAACGTTGCGCCAGACACGCAAAGCCTCGCATGTGCCGATCGTGCTGATCGATGAAGGCTACTGGCGCGAAGTGGTTGGCTTCGAAAAACTCATCGAGTACGGCATGATTGACCGCGCCGACCTCACACTCTTCCGCTACGCCGATAACGCCGAAGGCGCCTGGGATGCGCTGCTTGAGCAGGGCTTGAGTGATGCAAGCGAGAGCGACGAGGACGAAGATCTCGCGCGCGATATGTGATCGATTTTTCAATCCTGTACAAAAAAGCACGTGACAGCGCGCCGCAGGCTATGATAAGTGCGCCGTCCATTCGGAGACGTGTTGTGAAAACGCTAGAGACCATCAGCCAGCAGCCAATGCCCGTCGCATATAGCGGCGAGCAATTGGATTCGCGTGCGCGGAGGGAGTTCAGCGTCTGACGTCTTTGGACATCGGAGCATGAAAAACCCCTCCAAGGCGCGGCCTGGAGGGGTTTTTCATTTGTACTCCAGGCCGCTTTGAACTCGGAAAACGAGGAGAAGAAGCGTGCAATTCCCCCAATGCAGATTCCGGCGCGGATCTGAACGCACCGTCGCGTGGATAGAAGCACGCGGCGCGAAGGTCGGCGCAAAAGTCGAACTCACAACGCTGGATGACGGCGGTCCTTGGCTTGTCGAAGCGGTGCAAAGCGCCCCGCTCGCAGCAGAGGCGCTGAAAGACATGCAGGACATAAACCGCAACGCATTCGCCAGCCTCAAACGCCGGCGAACGCCTCGCAACACTGATTAGAGAAGGAGACCGGCCATGACCGGTTACAAGGAAATCGAAGGCGCGCGTGCGCCGATCAAGGCCTGGATCGAGGGCGTGCCGGTTGAGCACGAAGCGCAAAACCAATTGCGCAACGTAGCTTCGCTGCCGTTCATTCACAGCCACATAGCGGTGATGCCGGACGTACACTTCGGCATCGGCGCGACCGTGGGTTCGGTGATCCCAACCAAGGGCGCGATCATCCCCGCTGCTGTCGGTGTCGACATCGGTTGCGGCATGATGGCGATGCGCACGTCGCTCACGGCAAACGATCTGCCGGATTCGTTGTCGCGTCTGCGCGGCGCGATCGAGCGCAACGTGCCGCACGGCAACGGCCCGAACGGCAATCACCGCGACACGCCCTCTTCGGTGGAGACGTCTTACCGCGACTCCGGCCTCGATGAACGCTACCGCGCGATCATCGATAAGCACCCGAAGGCTTCAGCCAAGGCGCAAACGGCGCAGTTGGCGACGCTCGGCGGCGGCAACCACTTCATCGAGGTCTGCCTCGACGAAGCGGATCGCGTGTGGGTGATGCTGCACTCGGGCTCGCGTGGCTCTGGCAACGCGATCGGCAAGTACTTCATCGAGCGCGCCCGGCAAGAATTGCTGACGCGCGAACTCGGCTACCACGTGCCGGACAAGGATCTCGCCTTCTTCATGGAAGGCGAAGAGTTGTTCGACGACTACGTGGAAGCGGTGGGCTGGGCGCAAGACTACGCGCGCGCCAACCGCGAGGTGATGATGGAGCGCACGCTTCGCGCGCTCCGAGACAACCTGCCGAAGTTCAAGCTCGAGAAGCACGCGGTCAACTGTCACCACAACTACGTGGCGCGCGAAAACCACTTCGGCGCCGACGTTTGGGTGACGCGCAAGGGCGCGGTGCGGGCGGGCGAAGGCGAACTCGGGATCATCCCCGGCTCGATGGGCGCGAAGTCGTTCATCGTGCAGGGCAAGGGCAACCCGGATTCGTTCTGCACCTGCTCGCACGGCGCAGGCCGCGCGATGAGCCGCACGAAGGCGAAGCAGACCTTCACGCTTGAGGATCACCGTAAGGCGACTGAAGGCGTGGAGTGCCGCAAGGACGCAGGCGTGATCGACGAAACGCCGATGGCCTACAAGGACATCGACGCCGTCATGGCCGCGCAATCGGACTTGATCGACGTGGTGCACACGCTGCGCCAGGTCGTGTGCGTGAAGGGTTGACGTCATCCTCGGCGAGCGAAGCGCGACCGCGATCCAGGGCAGACACTCAGTTGGTTGCACTGGATCCCGGATCTTCGCCTCGCGAAGCCCAGGATGACAAACGGCGCCGTGGTCCATGGGTGAAGATTCTGCACTGTCGATGCAGGGAGGCGAGTTCGAGTCCCGCCGGCGCCGCCACATTGTTCGAACACAGGAGGTTACGATGACACGCCATAACGAACGCTTCGATCAACCGTCCTTTCGAGCGCTCTTCCAAGCGCCGTAGAGGATATCCCTCGGAGACGCACGTCAAACGCGGCCAGCGCACGGTGCGTGGGCGATGTGGAACTGATTGAGAAGCTAGGACGCAACGATCTGTGCCCGTGCGGTTCGCGGAGGTTGTTTCAAACGCTGTTGCATGAAGAGCGGCCGCTACGACGGCGCCGAGCGGAAGCACTACTTCCGCGAGGACTGAATGCGATTACTGCCTGCTCGTCTAATTGGTAGGACGCCGGAGTTTGGTTCCGGAAATCCTCGTTCGAAGCGAGGGCGGGCAACCATATTTGAGTTTGGAATTGGACAGATGGGTGAGTGGCTGAAACCGCGGGATTGTAGACCCCGTCCTTAATCGGCGCGTTGGTTCGAATCCAACTCTGTCCACCAGTTTTGAAGTGAAGGAGAATGCTGACAGGTGGGCGAGCGGTCGAAGCCGCGAGACTCATAATCTCGTTTGCGAAAGCACACGTTGGTTCGAATCCAACCCTGTCGACCATGGAATTGTGCAAGAATCGCGTGAAAGCTCAGTCCGATGGGAATGGATCTCTCTTACCAAGCAATCCCCGCCGACAGCGGGTTCGTCGAACTCATCGGCGAACTCGCGGCGCGCGATCGGCGTCGCGCGAATACGACACAGTTCGTCCCGAGCTGGCTGCATCGGGGCGATCTGCGAGGCATTCATCCCGGCCCTGGGCAGGAGAATGCTCTCGACTGGCCCGACGCGAAGGAGACTTGGGCGTGGTGCTGTGCCGCTGTGGCGCGCTATCCCAACATTCGCGAGCGCTATTTCTTTGTGGGCAGACACCCAGGCAATTGGCTGTTTCTTTTGAGCGCGACGTATCGCAAGAGCGCGCGATGGCCGAAGCCCACCCCGATCGATGAACGTGCATGGAATGATCCGGGCAACGCCTCCGACGCGCTGATCGCCGTCGCCTTTCTTGAGGCGCCGCCAATCGCGCCGGGCGTTGTCGCGGTCCAGGGCTTTCCGATTCAATACATCGCGCCGATCGTCGCATCTGAGATCGGCGTCTACATTGCCGCGAAGGAACGCGGGGAAATCGAGCCCCATCTCGATGAACTGATCGCCGCTAAAGTGCTGCAAGAATATCAACGAGACTGGTGGCTCAGCGAAATCAGCGCATTTCAATCTTTTTGGCGCGTGATCGCGGAAGCGGGTGACGGTGTTCTCGTCGTTTACGACTGAGCGCCATTGAACAAACACAAACAGCACTTAGGTACACGATCATGTTTCGACCACGACCCTTCCGAGAGATGCGCTAGCGCTCATGTGGCGCTGGCCGATGCCTGGGCGTAGCTCAGCATGCGGAGAGCGCCTGCTTCGGGAGCAGGAGGTCGTTGGTTCAAGTCCAGCCGCCCAGGCCAGTTATCCAAAGCGATCATGAGCGCCCGTTTCATCACGGCGCCGTCGTTTATGGGTTAGGATTTCGCGCTTTCAACGCGAGGAAACGGGTTCGAGTCCCGTCGGCGCTACCAGCTATTCGAAGCGACGGCGGGCGATCAGCATCGCGCCAACAACACACGCTGCAAACAGCAAGCCTTCCAAGCCGCCCGTCACGATCTGCGTGATTGGCCCAAAGCCGTCTTCGCCGAACAGACGCCCGAGCTGATCCAGCCGCACGCGCGATTGCGGGAACTGCGCCGTCAGCTGATCGAGACTACCGGCCATAAGACGCCCGCCGAGCACGTGGATCACCACACCCGCGACCGCGCCCATTGCTGCCGCATACCCAACGCCACGCCGGAACGAGCGTGCGGCCTGCGCAAGCCATGCGCCTGCGCCCACGGCCGCGCCGAGCAGCGCGCCTTCAGGGCCGCCCGTAATGCTGCCGGGCGTCTGGCCAAACAGAAGACTGAACGTGTCGAGCCCGATCAACTTCACGACACTGCCGATGATAAAGCCGCCAAGCGCGCCGCCAGCGATCGTCCACACAGCGCCACGCGCACCGGCCGCTGCAATGCCGAGCGCCACGCCGGCAGCGCCGAGCAAGCCGATCAGCATGGTGATGCAGATCAGCACCAGAAGCAGAGACGCGCCGCCGCCCGCGCCTTCCGGCTGGGCCACTGCGAAAGCGCCATAGAACAAGCCGCCGAAGAACCCGGCCACGCCGCCGCCAAGCGTCCCCGCACCCGCGACCAACGCCACGTTGCGCCAAGCGAAGGTCCGCGGCGCTGTCGCGGTCGTCGCGCCATCGTTTACCGGCGCGATGAAACGATAGCCGTGCTTCGGCACCGTTTCGATGAAGCGCGGATTGCCGGCGTCATCGCCGAGTTGTTTGCGCAATGTGCGGATGCACTGGGTCAGCGCCTCGTCGGTAACGGGCACGCCTTGCCACACATCCTCGAGGAAGCGCTCCTTGGAAACGAGCTTGCCCTGCTCGCGCACCAGGAGCGCTAACGCATCGAGGTAGCGTGTGTTGAGCTCAACGGCCTGGCCGTCGCGCGTCAGCCGCCGGTTGTCAGTATCCAGCAAAAATCGGTCGAAACGGTAGCTTTCGGGCACTTTTCAGCGAAACCTCATGCCTTCCTCATGCCGCTCATCGCCCAAGCAGGCAAGCAAGGGCCTCGTTTCATGCGAGGGAGATTACTTTGTCCACAAGCACCACCAAGCGCCGCAATATCGGCCTCAGGCTCGCCATCTGGGCCGGGCTGACCGGCCTCATTCTGTCTATCCCAGCCATCGCCATGCAGTTCACCAGCGATGTGAACTGGACGGCGTCCGACTTCGTCTTCGCCGGAGTCATGATCATGGGCGTCGGCACGGCTTACGAACTCGCGGCGATGACAGGCAACGCCGCCTATCGGGGCGCCGCGGGGCTGGCGCTTGCCGCATCATTCGTGACGATCTGGACGACGGGCGCGGTCGGCATCATCGCCGACGAGGGGCACCCGGGTAATCTGATGTTCCTCGGCGTGCTGGCGATCGCGCTCGCGGGGTGCGTGGTCGCCAACTTAAAAGCCGTTGGCATGGCGCGCGCGATGTTCGCCGCCGCTGGAGCGCAAGCGCTGGTGGCGATGATCGCCACGATCTACCGCATGGGAGAACCCGCCGAGGTCCTGCCGGCATGCGGCTTCTTCATCGTGCTCTGGACGCTTTCCGGGCTGCTCTTCCGCCGCGCAGCGGCGGATCCGACCTAAAAGCCGAGTAGCGTCGCGTAGCGATCGCGATGGAAGGCCGCGCCGCCATAGAGCGCTTCGGCTGTGCGCGCGCGTTTCAGGTAAAAGCCTGAATCGTGCGCGTCGGTCATGCCGATGCCGCCGTGGAGCTGCACCATCTCGTTTGACGCCAAGTGCAACGTTTCCGAAGCGCGCGCCTTGGCGAGACTGGCGTACTCCGCAATGCGCTTCGCATCATCGCGATCGAGCGCGTCGAGCGCCGCAAGTACGCATGAGCGCGTCAGTTCGAGATCGGTGAAGAGCTTGGCGGCGCGGTGTTGCAGCGCCTGGAAACCGCCGATGACTTGGCCGAATTGCTTGCGCGTTTTGAGATACTCGCTGGTCATCTCGAACGCTTCGCTCGCTTGCCCGAGCATTTCAGCGGCAAGGCCGATGCGGGCGCGATCAAGGATGGCGTCGATCACTTCCGGACCACCCTCCATCGGCTCCGCGGCGACGCCGTCGAACGTCAGATCGGCCGCACCGCGGCTGTCGGCGGTGAAGAGTTCGAGGCGCGTCAGGCCCTCCGCGTCGGCGCGGACGAGATAGAGCGCATCCGCCGCTGCGACGATGAAGAGATGCGCGATGTGGCCATCCGCGACATAGCTCTTATTGCCTGTCAGCTTGCCGCCGGCGAACGCAATCTTCGACTTCGCCGGCGCATGATGCGCGGTTTCATCAATCGCAAACGCAGCAATCGCTTCACCCGCCGCAATCTTTGGAAGCCACTCAGCCTTTTGCGCGTCCGTGCCCGCAAGCATCAGCGCGCTGGCGGCAACAAGGGCTGTGGAATGAAGCGGTGAGACAGCGAGCGTACGGCCGGACTCTTCCAGCACAGCGCCAAGGGCCATGTAGCCCAGACCCGAGCCGCCGAACTCTTCCGGCACGATCACGCCGGCCCAGCCCATCGCTGCCATCTCGGCCCACAAATCCGGATCGCGGCCGTTCTTCTTGTCATCGCGCTGTTTGCGCAGGCGCGTCACCGGCGCTTGTTCGCGGAAAAAATCACGCGCTGCATCTTTCAGCATGCGCTGTTCGTCATTGAGCGTGAAGGTCATTGCGTGTCTCGCAGGCCAAGAACGCGTTTGGCGACGACGTTCAAGTTGATTTCAGTGGTTCCGCCTTCGATCGAATTGCCCTTCGAGCGCAGCCAGCCGCGCGTGATCGAGAGATCGTTCGGCGTAAAGCCATCGCCGCCCCAGCCGAGCGCGCGATTGCCGGCGGCTTCAACGAGCAGCTCACAGCGCTCCTGGTTCAAGGTCGCGCCCGCGACTTTGAACATCGACGCCATGTGGCTGACATTGGCGCCGGCCTTCGCCTCTTCCTGCGCGCGCGCGACACTCAGCGCGTACGCGCGCTCGGTCATCTTATGCTCGGCGATACGCGCCCGCAGATCGCGATCCGCCAATGCGCCGTGCTCCAAGCCGATGTATTGAAGCGCCACGTCGACAACATCGGCGCGCGCGCCAGAGCCGAACCCGGAAATGTTGGTGCGCTCATATTGCAGCAGCCGCTTGGCGATCTCCCAGCCGCCATTGAGGCGACCGACCATGTTGCCCTTCGGCACTTTGACGTCGGTGAAGAAGGTCTCGCAGAACGGCGAAGAACCAGAGATGAGCTTGATCGGACGCGTCTCGACGCCAGGCGACGCCATATCGATCAGCACGAACGAAATGCCTTCATGCTTCACGCTCGTATCCGTGCGCACCAGGCAGAAGCACCAATCGGCTTTGTCGGCGTAGGAGGTCCAAACTTTCTGGCCGTTGATCAGCCAGTGATCGCCTTTGTCCTCGCACTTGGTTTGTAGCCCAGCGAGATCGGAGCCCGCGCCCGGCTCGGAATAGCCTTGGCACCAGCGGATTTCGCCGCGCGTGATCTTGGGAAGGTGCTCCTGCTTTTGCTCTTCGTTGGCATATTCGAGCAGCACCGGCCCCAGCATCCAGAGTCCAAATGAGAAGAGCGGCGTGCGCGCATTGATGCGCGCCATCTCTTGGGAAAGCACGCGGTTCTCGGCATTGCTCAAGCCGCCGCCGCCATACTCTTTCGGCCACATCGGCGCCGTCCAGCCTTTGGCCGCCATGCGGTCGAGCCAGGCTTTGTGATCGTCGCTCGCGAACTTGTAATTCCGCCCGCCCCAGACAGCGTCGTCTTCGCCCATCATCGGCGTGCGCATGGCGGGAGGGCAATTCTCCTCCAGCCACGCCCGCACCTCGGTGCGGAATGTTTCCAATTGATCCGTCATCGCGCGTTCCCTCGTTGGGCCGCGATGAAGCACATTATGCGCGGCGCGTCATCTTCACGCTTGGGAAGCCGGACTAGTTCGCCGGCGCCAGTCCTTCCGGCTGCCCCACCACCACGAAGGTGTAGTCATCCGGATTGTAGAGCCGGCGGATGACGCGGTTTACGTCGGCGAGCGTCACTGCGCGGATGAGATCGTTGCGGCGGTTGATGTAGTCGATGCTGCGGCCGGCGACCTGGTAGCCATGCACGACGCTGGCGATCTTGGAGTTGCTGTCGAGGTCGAGCGCGAACGAGCCCGTGAGATAGGTGATGGCGTCATTGACCTCGGCCTGCGTTGCGCCCTGCTCATAGAAGCGGCGCATCTCTGCGCGGGTGACTTCAAGCGCTTCGGCGACATTGCCGTTCTCGGTCTGGGCCGAGCCGCGGATCATGGCGACATGCTCACGCACCGATGGGCCGACGCCGATGCCGTAAACAAGGCCGCGGTTTTCGCGCACTTCCGTCATCAGCCGCGACGAGAATCCGCCGCCGCCGAGGATGTAATTCGCCACGGCCAAGGGAATCCAATCTGGATCTTCGTCCTGAATGCCTGGGCCAGCGAACAGGATGAGGCTCTGCGGCTGTGGCAGATCGCGAACGATGAGCGGCGTCGGAGGATTGAAGCTCGCATCCGCCGGCTCCGGCGGCGCCGAGCCTTGCGGCAACGCGCTGAAGATGCGGTCGACCGCAGCGCCAGCCGCAGCCGCGTCTATATCGCCAACGATGGTTATCCGCAGCGTCGCGCGATTGAAAAGCGCGCGGTGGCGCTCGCGCATGCCGGCGATTGTGATGGCGTTGACGCCCTCGCGCGATGTGCGGCGCGCATAAACATGGTTCGGATAGAGTGCGTTATCGAGCGCTTCGTTGGCGAGGTAGCCCGGATTGGTTTCACGCGCGCGGATGCCGACCATGATCTGGCGCTTAATCCGCTCCAAGGGCGCGGCATCGAAGCGTGGCTCGTGTAGCGAAAGGCGCGCCATTTCGAACGCGGCGTCGGCGTTCTCGCTGAGCGTTGTCAGGCCCATGCCGAGACCGTCCCAACCGGCCGAGAAGCCGACCGACATGTTCAGCTCTTCCAGGCGCTCTTTCCACGCATTGGCGTCATAGGGCCCAGCGCCCTCGCCCATCATGTCGGTCATCACGCCGGTGACGCCGATCATGTTGGCGTCTTCGATCGCGGAGCCGCCGCGCCAATAGGCGCGCATGACGATGATCGGCACGGTTGAGTCGGAAACCAGCCAAGCCTCAATCCCGCCCGGCGAGACTATCCGTTCCACATCAACGCCGAAGCTTTGGCGCTGCTGCTGTTCTGCGCGCTGCGCGAAGGCGGCGTCGATGGGCGTGGCGAGCGTGAGCGCCAGCGCAAGCATGAGAGCCCGCATCATTGCGCCTCCTCCGGCGGCAAGAGCCAGCCTGTGACTGACGCGTTTATGTCCAGCGTTTGGCGCGCCATCGTGATGGCTTCGTCGCGGGTTACGGCCTGAATGTCGTTACCCCAATTCACGATGTCATCGATCGACTCGCCTTGCGCTAAGGATGCGCCATACATGTTGGCGAGCGATTCTTGGCTATCGCGTGAGTAGACGGCCGCTGCGGCCAAAGAAGATTTCGAGCGCGCGAGTTCAGCGTCGGTGGGCCCATCGCGCAGATAAGCAGCGATCACCGCGTCCACCGCAGCCTCTACCTGTTCAAGCGTCACGCCCTCAGCCGGCGTGGCGTACACAGAGACGCTGCCGCCGCCGAGACCGGACGTGTTTGCGCCAGCGCCGGCGCTGACCGCAATGCGCTGATCTTCAACCAAAGCGCGATAGAGACGGCTCGTCTCGCCGCCGCCTAGGATATCGATGGCGACATCAAGCGCGTGCGCTTGGCGGCCTTCGTCGGTGCCGTAGCTGATAGCGCGATAGATGCGCGAGAGCGAAGGCTGACGCACTTTCTCATCGCGATGCGTCACGCGCATGGGGCCGACGTTTGGCGGATCGCTGACCCAAGTGCGTTCCGGCAGATCGCGCGTGGGCCGAAGGCGCCCGTAATAGCGCTGCGCGAGAGGACGCAGCTCTTCCGCCGTGATGTCGCCCGCGATGACGAGGATCGCGTTATTCGGCGCGTACCAAGTTTCGTAGAACGCCTGTGCGCTGGCGCGATCCAGCGATTGAATTTCGTGCAGCCAGCCAATGATCGGCGTGCCGTACGGATGGTGCGGCCAGAGCATCGCGCGCATCCGTTCGCCGAGCACTGCGCCTGGGCTGTTATCGATACGCTGGCGGCGCTCTTCAACGATGACGTCGCGCTCGGAGAGGAAGGTCTCGTCCGTGTAGCGCAGATTGCGCATACGATCGGCTTCCATGCGCATGATCAGCTCAAGCCGGTCGCGCGCGATGCGGACGTGATAGGCGGTGTAATCCCAGGAGGTGAACGCGTTATCGTCGCCACCATTGCGCGCGACAATGCGTGAATATTCGCCCGGCGGAATCTCGCGCGTGCCTTTGAACATCAGATGTTCGAAGAAGTGCGCGATGCCGGAATGGCCGCGCGCCTCGTCGGCAGAACCGACGCGATACCAGACCATATGCGTCACGACCGGCGCGCGGCGATCGGTGATCACTACGACTTGCATGCCGTTGGAGAGCGTGAACGTCTCCGGCCGCGGCAGCTCTTGCGCATCGGCGCCGGTGAACAGTGCGAGCGCAAGCACGAGTGCAACGCCCGCTTTCGGCGCAGGGCGCAACACAAAGCGCGCTACTTGCAGGAGCGCGCTTTGCAGAACTCTCAAAATAGACACGTCGTTCTTCATCCCGCCCCCGGCCCCTTCCCCTCTTTCAGGGAGGGGGTGAGTGGCGTGCAGTGTACTCAGGTCCCCGGCAGCTTGAAACCGCCGCGATCGCGCTCGATCGTAACTTCGCCACCACCCGTCGCACGGCGGATGGCTTCATCCTCGGCCAGGCGGCGTTCTTCTTCTTCCGGGTTCAGCGGCGCGGCTTGATCACCACTGCCGCCAAAGGCGAGCACGCGATCGACGAAACCTTGATCGCGGCGAACCACGTTCTGCGTTTCGTAATCGATGGTCTCGCGAATTTCGTCGTCAGCCGTTTGCGCGCCGGCTGCGGTGACGAACGCACGTTCGCCCGCGCTGGCATCGACGCCGACATTGTCGCCAAAGAGCGCCGCGCGCGCTTCCGCGCCAGGCTCGCGCTCGTACGGGCGAGCCTCACCCGGACGCGGCGGACGCAAGGAATAATCCGGCGGCAGCGTCAGCGGCGCTTGCGTCACGACGCGGAATTCGTCCGGCGATTGACGCGCCGAGCCTGTGACCTGGCTGATCGTACCGCACGCGCTCGTAGCGGCGGCCGCGGCGGCCAGCGCCACCAGTGTCATGGTCTTGTTCATCGCTCGCCCGTCTCCCTGGGTGTTCGCCGCACTTGTAGCGAGGCCCGGCGCCCCCGCCAAGCCGCGGCGCCAGTGAAAGGGGATCGCCCCTGATCGTGACCGTTATGGGGCGAATCCACCCTGGTTTCAGCTGCTTTCCCCGCCCGAGGACCCGCCCGAGGACCCGCCAGGTGCGCGGTTGAAGCGGCCCTTGATCTGGCTCCAGATCGTCCCCTTACCCGGCTCCTCGGTTAGAAAGATCATATCGAAGGCGAGAAGAAGCGCGCCGACCGTGATGCCGGCGTCGGCTATATTGAAGACCCAGGGAAACCACAGGCCGTTGAAATCAAGGAAATCCGCGACCGCGCCGAAGCGGATGCGGTCGATCACATTGCCGATGGCGCCGCCTATAACGAGGCCCAGCGCCAAAGCCGTCATCCGGCGCTCGGCGGTGCGTAGCCACCAGGCAAAAAAGCCCGAGATCACAAGCGAGGTAGCCACCAGGCCCCAACGCGCCAAGTCCTCGTCGGCGCGCAACAGCCCAAAGCTGATGCCGCGGTTCCAGACCATCTGGAGGTCAAAGATGGGGCTGAGTTCGATGAAGCGGCAATTGTAGCCAAGCTCAAGGCACCCGGGCGGGCTGAACCGCCCTGGCCCGAGCACGAGCCACTTGGTCAGCTGGTCGAGCACGAAAACGACCGCGGCGATGATCAGGCCAAAGCGAAGCATGGGCGCGCCTTATGGCGCCAACGTCGCCGCCAACCAAGCTTTATCCCGCAGCGATTTCGCGCCTAAGGTGCAAGACCTGGGGAGGCAGCGCCTTGAAGACATTTTTGAAGCAGGCGCTGGCGGCGCTCATGCTGATCAGTCTGGCCACGGTGGCGACCGCCCAAAGCGCCTTCGTCCCCAATGAATCCGAGCGCGCGGTTTTGATGCGCGCCGGCGAGATCGCTGAGCGTTACCTCAGCCGGGACGATCTGAGCGAAAACATCGAGGCTACCGAGCAGGAATTGCGCGCCGTCATCGCCTCTCCCGGCTATCGCAGCGCGCGCCCGATCGTCCGCGATATGGTGCTGCGCATTTTGGCGACGACGCTCAGCGCCAACCTCCGCCCGCGGCCGCGATGCGAGGAGGTCGTCCGCATTGCCAACGGCTTGGCGGAAAGACCGGACGATAACCAGGAATTGGACCGCGCGGATCACCTACTACTCTTCATCGCCGGAGCGACTTGCGATGAGCCGAGCGCCGCGCGGGCGCTGACGGTGCTGGCAAGCCGCTATCCGGACGATCTCGCCTCGTTTGAGGACCTCAGCATCATCCAAGCAGCGCGCCGCCTCGACGACACCGCAACACTTGAATTCCTTGTCGATGGCCGCTGGACGCCCAGCGAGGAAGACACCGACGTCTCGATTCTGCGCCTGCAACTGACGCGCAACTATGTGCGGGCGCGCAACCTCGATCGCGCGAGCGAAGTCGCGCAATCATTGGTCGTGGCGCCCGGCGCCTCGATCGCGACCATCATCCGGCTTCTGGTGGAGAAGGATTTTGCGCCCATCATCGCGCGCGATCCGCAGACCTTCGACTTCGATGCGATCATGGCATGGCAGCTCAACAGCGTGGCGACGCGCGCCGCGGCAGGGCCAAACCAGCTGAGCTTGCAAAACAGCCACGCCCGCATGCTGCTTGTGCTCGATCGAAAAGATGAAGCGCTGGCTTTGGTCGACGCAGCTTTAGCGCGCGTGGCCGCCGCCGCCGATGCGCCCGCCTTCGATGACCAAGACGAAGAGCTCAACTGGACCCACGACCTGCGCAGTTCAATCCTGCTAGCTATGCAGAGCGAGGAGGAAGCGCTCGCCGCACTTCAGCAAGGCGTGGACGCCGCGGCAGCGAGCGGCCGCGATGTGGTTAGTCAATTGCTCAACCGCTCGGCCGATCTCGTGGGGCTCGAACGGGGGGCCGAGGCATTGCAGGCGCTGCAAGGCTTCGATGCTGCGCGCGCAAGCCCATACGGCCAGATGGTTGCACTGCGCATTCGCGCCTGCGCGCTCTACCAGACCGGCGACATCGCAGGCGCGCGCGCCGTGGTGGCCGAAATGCGCGCACGCGCGACTGACTCGCTGCTGCAAGCGCAAGCCGCCGCTGTCTGCACCGACGACCTCGACACCGCGGCTGCGCTCTACATCCGTATGCTGAATGATCCGGTTGAACGCGATCGCGCGATTGTCGGCCTACAGACCTTCGTCAACAGTGAGCCGCGCACCGCGTACGAGCGCCAGCAGCTTACGCGCGTACAGGCTTTGCGCGCGCGCCGCGATGTAAGCCGCGTTATCGACCGCATCACCGAACGGCGCGCCTTCCCAATCCGCCATCCGGCGGATTGAGCATGCGCGGCCGTGATTACTCTGCTTCGCCGCGCGGGATCGGCTGATAGTCGAGCACGAAGCGCTCAAGCAGGCGTACGCCGAAGGCGGCTGAGCCGTTCGGCTTCCAATCATTGGCGCCTGACCAAGCGACGTTGGCGATGTCCAAATGCGCCCACGGAATGTCGCGGCTGATGAACTCGCCGATGAAATAGGCGCCGGTGCCGGCGCCCGCGCCAGAACCGCCGCCGTTGCGAATGTCAGCGATCAGCGAGCGGATGTCGCCGGCGTAGCTATCATCCAGCGGCAAGCGCCAAACCGGTTCACCCGTCGCCTCGGCCGCTTCGCTCAACTGATCGGCCAGCGCGTCATGGCGGCTGAAGAGCCCGGCGTATTCGTCACCAAGCGCGCCGCGCACGGCGCCCGTGAGCGTCGCCACATCGACAACAACGGCCGGATCGAGATTGCGCTCGGCCCATGCCAGCGCGTCAGCCAGCACTAAGCGGCCTTCCGCATCGGTGCTTTCGATTTCGATGGTCGTGCCGTTCATGGCGGTCAGCACATCGCCGGGGCGGATCGCGCCGCCATCGGGCATGTTCTCTGCGAGCGCAGCGATCGCCACAACGTCAACCGGCGCGCGCGAGCGCGCCAGTGCGAGTACGGCGCCGGTAACGCTCGCCGCGCCCGACATATCCATTTTCATGTCGCCCATGCCGGCGCTCGGCTTGATCGAGATGCCACCGCTATCGAACGTGATGCCTTTGCCGGCGAGCACGATCGGCCCACCTTCCGGCGCGCCGCGCCCGCGGTAGCGGATGACGAGCAAACGCGGCGGACGCTCCGAACCTTGGCCGACGCCGAGCAACGCGCCCATGCCTTGGCGGCGCATCGCGTTTTCATCGAGCACTTGGATGGTGACGCCTTGCACGCCGGCAAACGCCGCGCGCGCACGACGCACAAACGATTCCGGATAGATGACGTTGGCGGGTTCGTTGGAGACATCGCGCGTCCACGCCATTGCATAGATCAAGGCTTGGCCGCGCTGCGCGTAAATCGCGCGCGCTTCAGCTTCCGCGCCGACGACGGTGGTGGCGCCAAGCGGATCGGGATCGCGCGCATCTTCACGGTAAAGATCGGAGCGATACTCGCCGACGCCCATGCCGGTCACGAATTCCGCGGCGGTCGCGGCATCGAGCCCCGTCGTCAGCACGCTTACCGCGCCGGGCTCCTCTAGCAGCGACCGGCCCGCAACAGCGCCCGTCATTTGCACGTCGATAAGCTCAGGCTCTGAGCCCAGCCCAACAATCAGAATGCGATCCCACTCGCCAATGCCGCGCAGCGAAAGCGTAGCGCGCGCGCCATAACGGAAGCGCGCTGATGTGAGTGCGCGCGCGATCGAGGCGCGCTCTTCGGCGCTCAACGCGGCGGCGCGTGTTTCAAGATCAGTTTCAGCGCCAAGCGGAATGACCAGCGAACCGTCAGCGGCGCCCAGTGCATCGGCGAAACGCACGGCGCGCTGATGCTGCGGGTTGGCGACGGCGGCGCGGGCATAGTCGCCCGTTTGCGCCAACGCCCCCGGACTGGCTGCGCCGAGTGCAAGCGCCAAAGCCGCGGCCGAAGCCGCCAACGTGCTGCGAAACATCCATTCCCCCTACGATTGTGACGCCGATTTATGAGGTGAGCGCGCTTCACATCAAGCCCCGCTCGCGCGGCTGGGGCGCAATTAGCGACGAATGCGCGCCTTCGCGCGTGCGTAAGCGGGTGCAGCAACATGGCTGCCGCGCGTTAAGGTGACTCTGAATTTAAGCAGTTCCGTGGGTCGCAGACTTAACCGCACCGTGCGCATACTCACCTCATGCTGCGGTCCATCATTGCTATCACAGCGTCGCTCGCACTCGTTACACCGCCGGTGAACGCCGAGCGCTTACACGACGCACTTGAGGCGTACGCGCTCTATCAGAACGATGTCAGCACCATGCTTGATGTCGACATCGAAAACGCGCGCACAGTCGATGCAGCCCTCGCGCGGCTCCAGCGCCACAATCCAGATCGCGTCAGCCGCGGCTGGATCGCTTACGGCGCGCTGACCGCTGCGCGATCGCCACGCTTTGCAGACAGCATCGAGAACATGGTTGACGATGATGGCCGCTCCGCCGTGTTGCGCCTGTTGCGCTCCGATACAGGCTACGCCCGCCGCCAGCGCAATTCAGATCAAGCCATCCGGCTCATCCTGACGGCCGCCAGCGCCGATGCTGCGCGTACCGAGCAAGCCGGCTCGCGCTACGATCGCTTCGCGCGCTCGGCGGGCTCAGTGCAGCTTGCAGCGACCGGCAGCGCCGACTTGCCGGGGCTGACGCGCCTAAGCCCTGACATGCTGGAGCGCCTTCGCGGTACGGGACGCGTGTCACGCACCCGCCTTGCTTATGGCGAGAGCGGTTTCTGGGATGCGATGTCTGGCCGCGACGGCCGCGCGGCGCGCGCACGCGGCGGCAGCGAGGAGCGCAGCTACGCCACCGTCACTGATCACATGCTGACGATTGCGGCGATCGTCGTCATCGACGCCGAACGCGCTGAAAGCCGCCGCGTCGATGCGCTGCTGGACGAACCGCTCACGCAGCAATGCATGGAGATGCAACGGCTTCAGCTGCGCCAATGCCTCTCCGTCTCGATCGACGCGTCCGAGCGCGCCTATTGCCTTGGCCGTCACGCGCTGGCGGGACCCGGCTCGTGCTTCTCGGCGGTCGTGCGTTAAGCGCGCGCGGCGTCCCACTCTTGAACGGCAAGCGCATCGCGCGGCGTGATGTCGGGAAAGCCCGGCAGCGCCGTGGCGGGATCGAAGTACTTCCACGACCGCGCGCATTTCACGCCCGGCGCTTTTTCGACCTTCACCGCAACGCCCGGCGTTTCGCTCAAGCGGAACGCATCGCTGGGCCCCTCGCCCGCTTCGAGATCGACGCCGCTGGTGATGCAGAGTTCGGCAAAGTCGATCGCTTGCAGCGAGGCAAGCAAGCCCTCATCCGCCACCCACACACGCGGCCGCGCCTCTAACGCCGAGCCGATCAGCTTTTCACGCCGCGCCACTTCGAGGGCGCCCGTGACAACGCTGCGCGCTTCACGCAACCGCGCCACTTCTTCGCCCGCGAAATCATCCTCCCACGCCGCCGGCGTTTCCGGGAACGTGCGCAGGTGAACCGAGACATCGTCGGGGAAGCGCGTCAGCCACGTCTCTTCCGCCGTGAACGGCAGGATCGGCGCGAGCCATGCAGTGAGCCGCGAGAACACTTGGTCCAACGCCGAGCGGCAAGCGCGACGGCGCAAGCTGGACGGCGCATCGCAATAAAGCGCATCCTTGCGGACATCGACGTAGAAGGCCGACAGATCGACGTTGCAGAACTCGACAATGGCCGAGAGCGCGACGCGGAACTGATAAGTCTCGTACGCCTGGCGCACGGTGCGATCCAATTCCCAGAGGCGATGCAAGAGCCAGCGTTCGAGCAGTGGCAAATCCTTGCCGGCCGCAACACGTTCGCCATCGCCGAAGTCCTTCAACGCGCCGAGCAGATAGCGCAGCGTATTGCGAAGCTTGCGATAGGTCTCGGTGGACTGATCCATGATGATCTTGCCCATGCGGAGATCGTCGCCGTATTCGGCCGAGGCGATCAGCAGGCGCAGGATTTCGATGCCGTTTTCCTTCGCCACCTTCTGCGGCTCGACAATGTTGCCGAGCGATTTCGACTGCTTCATGCCGTTTTCGTCGACGGTGAACCCGTGCGTGACGACTTCATCGTAAGGCGCACGCCCGCGCGTGGCGCAGCTTTCGAGCAACGAGGATTGAAACCAGCCACGATGCTGGTCTGAACCTTCAAGATAGATCGTGCCGACTGGGTTCGCGAACGAAGGACGAGTCGGCGCGTCCGGATTGCCAACGACGAAGGCGTGCGTGCAGCCGGAGTCGAACCAGACATCCAAGATGTCTTCGACCTTCTCGTAATCGGCGGCTTTGTACTTATTACCCAGGAAGACCTGCGCGTCCGTCGCCCACCAGGCATCGGCGCCGCCTGCTTTCATCGCAGCATAGATGCGCGCATCGACGTCATCGTCTTGCAAAAGCGAGCCATCAGCTTTCGACACGAAGATCGGCAGCGGCACACCCCAGGCGCGCTGGCGCGAGACGAGCCAATCGGGGCGATCCTCGATCATGCCCTTGATGCGGTTGTAACCGACCTGATCGCCCGTGCGCTTCTGCCCCCAATCGACACGCTCGATCTCATCGAGCGCGATCTGGCGCAGCGTCTTGCCATCGCGGAACGGCTTATCCATCGCGATGAACCATTGCGGCGTGTTGCGAAAGATCAACGGCGCCTTCGAGCGCCATGAGTGCGGGTACGAGTGCTTGAGTTGCCCGCGCGCGAGCAGCGCGCCGACTTCGATCAGCTTATCCATCACCACTTTGTTCGCAGGACCATCCTTGCCAAGGTTCTTGCCCTCAAGCTGAAGTATCTCGAGGCCTTCGAAGCCCGGCGCCTCCTTGGTGAAGCGGCCTTCCGCATCGACCGTGAACGGAATGCCTTCTTGGCCGAAATGCTTAGTCCAGATGACAAAGTCGTCCGCGCCGTGACCGGGCGCGGTGTGGACAAAGCCTGTACCCGCATCGTCGGTGACGTGATCGCCAGAGAGCAGCGGCACATCAAAATCATAGCCGCGACCGCGGAAAGGGTGCGCGCAGACGACGCCGTGACCGTCGAAATCGTCCAGGCGTTTCCATGCCGCCGCTTTCGCCGCGCGCATCACATCTTCCGCAAGCTTGTCTGCAAGCGCGAGTTTGTCGCCCGGCTTCACCCAAGGCTCGAAAGCCAAGCCTTGCTCGATGCTCTCGACTTCGTAGACGCCGTACTGGATCGACGGTGAGAATGAGATCGCGCGGTTGCCGGGGATCGTCCACGGAGTCGTCGTCCAGATGACAACACTCACGCCAGCGGGGCCCTCGCCGAGCGTATTGCCGGAGACCGACTGAAAACCCACGACCGGAAACTTCACCCAGATCGTCGGGCTAGTCTTCTCCGCGTACTCCACCTCCGCCTCAGCCAGCGAAGTCCGCTCCACCGGGCTCCACATCACCGGCTTCGAACCGCGATAAACCAACCCCGTCCGCACGACGCGCAGAAACTCAGCCGCAATCGCAGCTTCCGCCTCGTAGCTCATCGTCGTGTAGTAGTGATCCCAGTCAGCTTCGATGCCGAGGCGCTTGAACTCTTCGCGCTGGAGCGGGATCCATTTGTCAGCGTATTCGCGGCAGGCTTTGCGAAACTCGACCGCCGGCACTTCCGCCTTCTTGCGCCCCGCCTTGCGAAAATCCTCTTCGACCTTCCACTCGATCGGCAGACCGTGACAGTCCCAGCCGGGCACGTAATCGCAATCGTAGCCCGCCATCTGTTTGGTGCGTACGACGAAGTCTTTCAGGATCTTGTTTTCGGCGTGGCCGATATGGATCGCGCCGTTGGCGTAAGGCGGGCCGTCATGGAAGACGAACTTCGGCCTATCCGCCGCTTGCTTGCGCAGCAAATGGTAGAGGCCGATCTCGGCCCAATGCTTCAGCCGCTCAGGCTCACGCTGCGCCAAGCCCGCTTTCATCGGGAACGGCGTGTCGGGCAAAAACAGTGTTTCGCGGTAATCGCGCCCGGCGGGCGCGTCTTTGGGCTCATCGGCCACGAGGTCTTCTCCGTATAAGCGAGTGAGGTGTAGCGATCCCGGGACCGCGGAGCGCCAAAAAACTTTGGGGCGCTCGACGCGGACCGGGCCTCAAATTCGAGGGGCCGTTATCAGGAAACGGGGGCGATCACTCATGCGTTAGCGCTGTAACACTGCCCCTCGCGGAACGCCACATGCATTGCGAGGGCGCCCCAAGAGGTCTACATGCCCCGCCTTCCGGACAGGAAAATCCAGATCCCCATGACCACCGCGCACGACATCACCTTCGCCAAGCTCGACGAGCCGGGTGAAATCAAGCTGGGCGATTACGCCGGCAAAGCCGTGCTCGTCGTCAATGTCGCCAGCGCCTGCGGCTTCACTTCGCAGTACCGCGATCTCGAGGCGCTCTACGAGGCAAAGGCGGGCAAAGGCCTCGTCATCATCGGCGTGCCCTGCAACGATTTCGGCCATCAGGAAGCGGGCAGCGAGCGCGAGATCCGCGAGTTCTGCGACACCTCCTACCACGTCACCTTCCCGATGACTGCCAAGGCCGATATTAGCGCCGCTGCAAAGCGCCACCCGTTCTACAAATGGGTCGCCGATGAACTGGGCGAGAGCGCGCTGCCGCGCTGGAATTTCCATAAGTACCTGATCGGCAAAGACGGCCGTATCGCCGGGACGTTTCCATCGAAAGCAGCCCCGCTCGGCCCCGAAGTGCTGGAAGCGATCAAGAGCGCGATTTGCGCACCTGACGCTGCGTAGCGTCGAGCTGTACTGGGAATTACAGTTACTACACTAGTTCGAACGAGCTATTACCGCCTCGCGCTTTTGTTCCTAGAAGTGAGCAGGTTTTAGGCACGCCGCCCATGGCTCAGGACGCAGAGATGGCTGAGAAGCACTCGCAACGATCGCAAGATCGCGGCGTGGCTCGCCGTCATGCATTCCTACAGGCCGCACGCGAAGTATTCCTCGAACAGGGCTATGTCGCCGCCAGCGTCAACGACGTGGTGCGGCGCGCGGGCGGTTCGCTAGCGACGCTCTACGCCCAGTTCGGAAACAAGGAAGGCTTGTTCCTCGCCGTCGCGCAGGAACTGCACGAGGAACTCGTGCGCGCGATGACGCCAGGCAATGTCGACCATCTGCCGCTCGAAGAGGGCCTGCAGATCATCGGCGAGAAATTTTTGCGAACCACGCTGAGCCCCGACAATCTCGCCTTCTTCCGCATTATCGTCGGCGAAGGCCGCCATTTCCCGGAGCAGGTGCAGCGCTATCTGGCGCAAGGCGGCGCCGAAAAGGTGCGCGGCGTTATTGCGGGTTACCTCACGGAGCGCGGCGTCAAATCCGGCGATCCTGAGATGAATGCGTCGTACCTGATGGAACTCTGGCGCACACGCCACCAATACCGCGCGCTCGCCGCGCCGGACTACAAGCTCTCGGACGCCGATCTCGTTGCTCACGTCCGCCAGGGCGTCGAGTTTTTCCTGCGCGCCGCCCGCGACTAACCTGAACCGCACCGGCCTCGCGCGTTCAGCCGCGATTCAGCCCCCGTTCAGCCTGCGTAAACCATGGTCCACGTGCGAGGGTGCGCCTCAAGGCGCACAGGGAGCCTCTTTATGAAAACACCACTCATTGCGGCTGCAGCCGCCCTGAGCGCCTTGGCCCTGGCGCCAGAGGCGTATGCACAACGCGGCAGCGACGGCGGCTACGAACGTGGCGACCGTGATGGCCCGCGTGGAGAGCGCGGCGAACGCGGACGTCGCGGCGGCGGCGATGACGGAAATCGCGGTGGCGGAGACGGCAACGGCAACGGCGACGGCGGCCAACCGCCGGCGGCGCGTCCGCAACCGCCAGCAGCGCGTCCGCAGCCCCCGCGCGGCGATGTTCAGCGCGGCGGGCGCGACGACCAAGCTGCGCGCGACATTATCGCCGGCGCACGCACGCGTGGCGGCGGCGATCAAGGCGATCGTGGTCGCGGCCAATGGAATGGCGAGCGCGGTCAAGGTGATCGCGGGCGCGGTGATGGCAATCAAGGCGACCGCGGGCGTGGTCAGTGGGACGGCGGACGCGGCGAAGGCGATCGCGGGCGCGGTCAAGGCGACGTTACCCGCGGCGGTGATCGCGGACGTGGTGACGGCAACCAAGGCGACCGGGGCCGTGGTCAATGGGACGGCGGACGCGGCGACGGCGATCGTGGACGCGGCCAAGGCGACGTAACGCGTGGTGGCGACCGCGGACGCGGCGATTGGAACGGTGATCGCGGACGCGATGGCCGTGGCGATTGGAACGGTGACCGTGGCCGCGATGGCCGTGGTGATTGGAACGGTGACCGTGGACGCGATGGCCGTGGTGATTGGAACGGTGACCGTGGCCGCGATGGCCGTGGCGATTGGAATGGCGATCGTGGACGCGATGGCCGTGATGGCCGCGTGTCTGACGGCCGCGGCGTGCGTGACTGGGGCCGCGACGGCCGCCGTGATTGGCGCGACGACGATCGTCATCGTCAAGAATGGGATCGTGGCCGTCGTGACTCGCGCTATGATCGCTATCGCCGGACGCACCGCGACTTCGATCGCCCGCGCTACAACGACTGGCGCCATGTCCGGCACGGCTATTACTTCGACTCCGGCTACTCGCAGATCGTCTACAGCTATTATGGCCGCCGCTATTATTGGTGGAGCTATGACGGCTGGAGCCGCCCGCATCGCCGCTGGTCTGTCGGCTATGGCATCCCCTCATGGCTCTATTGGGAGCCGCTGCCTTGGGATCTCTATTACCGGCTGCCGCCCGCGCCTTATGGCTGCCGCTATGTCTATGCTGACGGCGACATCCTTCTCGTCGCGATAGCGACGGGCATCATCCTCGACGCGCTCCTCTATGAGGACGGCTACTACTAAGCCGCAGCGTCCAGAGGGACGAACAGGAGCCGTCGCGCCAAAAGCGCGGCGGCTCTTTCGTTAGTGGAGGACGATGCGCCGTTGTGGCGCGAGCGCCGTCATCGGCGGCGGCTTGTGCGGTTCCCTCACCGGCTCTTGCGGCGGCTCCACCGGCGGCGTCGGCGGCGGCTCGGGACTATCGGGTTCGGGTTCATTTGGCGGGCCCATAGGCGTGGAACGCACCGGCCCGGCAAAAGCTCCGTCCTTAGGGATTCATCGGAGGCTGCTGACGCTCCGCACGTAGCCGCTGAAGGGCGCGCAGCCCTACATCTTCGCCCAGCATCGTACCCGCACGCACCATGGCCGCGGTCATCTCCGGCGCTTGTTCGACGAACGCCCGGCCCGTCGGCGATTGATAGAAAGCCTGAATGTCGCGCAGCTGGCTCTCGTTGAAGGCGCCAGCATAGGCGATGGCCGTGAGCTCAATAATTCGGGGCGCCTCAGCCGCAAACTCTTCCAGAAAAATTTCCACGAAACGCTCTGCGAACGCGCGATCTGCGCCGCCCGCGACGATTTGATCGGCCATGGTCGGCGCCATGCGGCGCATCATGTCGTTGAGCATCTCCTCGGTGCCCGCGCTCAAAACGACCTCGCGCGCGAGCGCCAGATGCGCATCGGAGTACGCCGCTTGCTCCTGCGCGCGCGCTGGGCCCGTCAGGACGCAGGCAAGCGCCGCAACCAAAATCAGAACTGTCCGCATGAAGCCCTCCTGGGTTCACTTGTACCGACCAAAGCGCTTTCGACTACCCCAGGTTGGCGCAAGCGGCTTGGCTGGAGGGCCAAAAATGCGGCGCCGCCGCGCTCGCCCTGGTGTTGACGGCGCCGCCGGCGCCCTCTACATGAAGCCCGTTAGCAACCTAGCTCGGTGAGTGCCAATCACCGGCCGGTCTGCAAAAACCTATTTTAAACAAGGGAGTATAACCAGTGGCGAGCTTTCGTCCCCTGCACGATCGCGTGCTCGTGAAGCGCGTGAAAGAAGAAGAAAAGACCCGCGGCGGGATCATCATCCCCGAAACCGCCCAGGAGAAGCCGCAAGAAGGCGAAGTCGTCGCTGTCGGCCCGGGCGCCCGTGACGAAGACGGCGAGTACATCAAGCCGGACGTCTCCGTCGGCGACCGCATCCTGTTCGGCAAGTGGTCGGGCACGGAAGTGAAGGTCGACGGTGAAGAACTCCTGATCATGAAGGAGTCGGACATCCTCGGCGTCATCGAAGAGAAGAAGTCGAAGAAGAAGGACGCCGCTTAAGCGCTACGCGCTTTGCGCTGGGATTGGGGACTGGGACTAGGGATTGGGGCGCAGCTGCTCCTCCCGTTCTCGGCCTCCCCCAATCCCCAGTCCCTAGTCTCCAATCCCCAAAAACAGAGGTTCAACAGCAATGGCTGCTAAGATCGTAAATTTCGGCGCCGATGCCCGTGAGCGCATGCTCGCCGGCGTCGACATCCTCGCCAACGCGGTGAAGGTCACGCTCGGCCCGAAGGGCCGCAACGTCGTCATCGAAAAGTCCTTCGGCGCCCCGCGCACCACCAAGGACGGCGTCACCGTCGCTAAGGAAATCGAACTCGAAGATAAGTTCATGAACATGGGCGCTCAGCTCATTCGTGAAGTCGCTTCGAAGACCAACGACGAAGCCGGCGACGGCACCACCACCGCCACCGTTCTCGCTCAAGCCATCGTTCGCGAAGGCATGAAGGCGGTTGCTTCGGGGCGTAACCCGATGGACCTGCGCCGCGGCATCGACAAAGCCGTCGTCGCCATTGTCGAAGACCTGAAGAAGCGCGCCAAGAAGGTCACCGGCTCGGAAGAAATCGCCCAAGTCGGCACCATCTCCGCCAACGGCGACACCGACATCGGCAAGTTCCTGGCCGACGCCATGGCCAAGGTCGGCAACGAAGGCGTCATCACGGTCGAAGAAGCGAAGTCCCTCGAGACCGAACTCGAAGTCGTCGAAGGCATGCAGTTCGACCGCGGCTATCTCTCGCCGTACTTCATCACCAACGCCGACAAGATGGAAGCGACGCTCGAGGATCCGATGATCCTCCTGTTCGAAAAGAAGCTCTCGAGCTTGCAGCCGATGCTGCCGGTTCTCGAAGCCGTCGTGCAAAGCCAACGCCCGCTGCTCATCATTGCTGAAGACGTCGAAGGCGAAGCGCTCGCCACGCTCGTCGTCAACAAGCTGCGCGGTGGCCTGAAGGTCGCTGCCGTGAAGGCGCCGGGCTTCGGCGATCGCCGCAAGGCCATGCTGGAAGACCTCGCCATCCTCACGGGCGGCCAAGTCATCAGCGAAGACCTCGGCATCAAGCTTGAGAACGTCACGCTCGACATGCTCGGCAAGGCCAAGAAGGTCGTCGTGAAGAAGGACGACACGACGGTTGTCGACGGCGCCGGCGCCAAGAAGGACATCGAAGCGCGCGTGGGCCAAATCCGCAAGCAGATCGAAGACACCACGTCCGACTACGACCGTGAGAAGCTGCAAGAACGTCTGGCCAAGCTCGCCGGCGGCGTTGCCGTGATCAAGGTCGGCGGCGCGACGGAAGTCGAAGTCAAGGAACGCAAGGACCGCGTTGATGACGCGCTGAACGCCACCCGCGCTGCGGTGGAAGAAGGCATCGTCCCCGGCGGCGGCACCGCACTCCTGCGCGCTGCGTTCAAGCTCAACATCAAGGGCGACAACGAAGACCAGAATGTCGGCATCGGCATCATCAAGAAGGCGCTGGAAGCCCCGATCCGTCAGATCGTGGAAAACGCCGGCGTCGAAGGCTCGATCGTGGTCGGCAAGCTGCGCGACAACAAGGACGACAATTACGGCTTCAACGCCCAGACCGAAGAATACGTCGATCTGGTCAAAGCCGGCATCATCGATCCGGTGAAGGTCGTCCGCACGGCGCTGCAAGACGCAGCCTCGGTCGCTGGCCTCATCATCACCACGGAAGCCTCGATCGCCGAAGCCCCGAAGAAGGACTCCGCCGGCGGCGGCATGCCTGGCGGCGGCATGGGCGGCATGGGCGGCATGGATTTCTGATCCAAGCTACTCAGCACAAAAACGGAAACGGCGGAGCGCAAGCTCCGCCGTTTTTGTTTGCGCGTCAGATGGCCAAACTATGCGGCGCGCTTGAGTAGTCGCCCTCGCGCGCCGCCAAGCAGCACGCGGGAATAGAGTTGGTGAAATCCCAACAGCGCGTCGAACGGAAAGCCGAGGCGCCCCGCGCCTGATCCCACGCCAACCGGCACGACCGCCGAGCCAAAAAAGAGCCGCGTGCCTTCGCCCTCGCGCGCCTCGCACATGAGCCAGGAGCGCGTACGATTTTGAAAGTCACATAGGAGCAATTGGTCCACCGCCCTCGCCTCGACGCTCCACGCTGCGAACGTCTCCGCCTCTCCGTGCGCAAGGCGGCGCGCGTCCGCGTCGTTCGAAGACTTGCCGATCAAGCCTAGCATCAAGCGCTCAGGCCGGAATGCAGCGCCAACGTAGAACGCTTCGACATAGGCTGCGAAGGAAACGCGCGTGGCGATGTCGGCCGCATAGCAATCCGTGTACGCGCCAGCATCGGCGTATCTGCGGAGCAAGGCTCCGGGTGGAAGGTCGCAACGCGTTACGGCTGGCACATTGACTTGGTCGCATGAGCGCCCGCCTGCCCGCAACCGCACCGTTTTGTCGCGCCGCACTTCTCGCAAGAGGCGAGCGCAAGGCTCGCGCTTTCGAATTGGCGCCCTTAGTCTGCCGCTAAGGGAAGCACGCATGAACCAACCAATGCTCTTCATTGGCGGCGACGCGCCGCCGGGTGGCGCAGCCGCTACGGAGGCGACGCTACGCCAAGCGCTTGCCAGCGATGAGGATCGGCTGGGGCCTGATCACGCGGAGGTCGGCGTCCATCTCAACAATCTCGCAGCATTGCTGCTCGGCGCCGGCCGCGCGCAGGAGGCGCTGCCGCTGATCGTGCGCGCGCGTGACATCATGCTGGGCGCGTTCGACGGCGACCATCCGCACAAACACGCGACGTACGAAACGCTCGTCGCGGTCGTGCGCCAAGTCGACGCTGAGGGTGCTGCGCCGCCGAACTTGCGCCCATTCGCGGCTCAAATACGCGCTGCCGATGAAGCGGCCCGAAAAGCGAAGGGCGGAGCAGAGTCAACGCCTCAAGCGCCAGCGCCCGCTGCGCCCCCGCCTGCGCTCGCGGCAATTGAAGTGGCGCCGATTGCGCCGCCCGCGCCAAATCTGCCCGTGCGCGAGCCGGCGCCCGTTGAAACGCCCCGCGCCTCCCCGCTCGGCGCACTCGGCAATCTCATCTTCGGCGCCCGCCCCCACCGCCGAAAGTAAAGCCACAAAAAAGTAAGGGCGGCTCTTTTCGAGCCGCCCTTTCAGGGAGGAGTCCTTGGGGGCAAGGACAGCGGGTTAGAATTCCGTGCGGATCGTCGCCAGGATCGTGCGCGGCGCGCCGACCTGCGCGGTGCGATTTCCGGTGATGTCGGTGGAGATGACGCCGAGATATTCCTCGTCGAACAAATTCACGACATTGATTTGCAGATAGGCGCCTTCGGCATCGATCAGACGACCGAAATTCCAGCGGAGGTTGGCGTCGACGACTGTGTAGTCCGGCGTGGTTTCGTCATTCACGAGGTTGGTGAAGCGCTCACCCACGTAGCGGGCTTGAACACCGAGGTCGAAATTGCCGACCGTGTATTCTGCGCGCGCGGCGAAGGTCCATTCCGGCGTGTCGTACAGACGGTTGCCTTCGGTGGGATTGCCGCCGATGTCGGCGGCGATTTCACTGTCTTTGAAGGACGCGGTGCCGATGAGGGTCAGATTGTCCGAAGCGGCGTAGCCAAGTTCGAAATCCGCGCCCCACAGATCGATATCGCCGACGTTGAAGCTGCCGGTGTCGCCCGTGTCGAGGTCAAACGTACGCTCGATGCGGTCCTGGAAGCTATTGTACCAAACGGTCGCTGAAGCGATCAGACTGCCGCTATTGTAGCGATAGCCGAGGTCGAATGCCTGCGAGGTTTCCGGCTGGACAGCGTCGAGCGTGTTGAGACGGCGGCCATAGAGATCGTCCGTACGCGGCGCCGACAGGCCCTCCGCGTAGCTAGCGAAGATCTGTTGCGTATCGGTCAAACGATAAGCCACGCCAACGTTCGGCAGCACTTCTTCGTACTCAACTTCCGCGTTTTCGAACGGCGCTTGGACTTCCGGGTTCACGCCGATGACGGCGATTTGCTCGGCGCTCGTCGTGCAGATCGGATTGTTGCCGTTAAAGTCGAGGCCTTGATAGCAACGGTTGTTCAGTTCGCGCGTGAGGATCGGCGCACGCAGACCCGCAGTGATGGTCAAGCGGTCTTCCAGGAAGTTGCCGCGATACTCCAGCGAGAGCTGGCTCAGCGATGCATAGGACATGCGATCCCGGCGACGGATCGGCACGCCATTGCCGTCGGCGAGGCCGTCGGCATAACCAAAGTTGGCGCCGAACACGTCAGCGGGCGTGCTATCCGAGTTGATGCGGCTGACGCCGCCCGTCTGGCGGTGACGCCCCCAATCGTAGGTGTAGTTCAAACGCACGCGTTGATCGTCGTTGACGTCCCAGATCAGCGACGACTGCACCGAATAACGTTGCGTCGTGGTCGTGTTCGGTTGGAACAAGCGCACACGATCGAGCAGATCGCCGTCACCGTTCAAGTCGGCGTTGGCGTCGACGCGGTTGTTCAGCGTTCCGCCAGTTGCGTTCTCGACATAGTCGAGCGTCGACCCGCCATTGGCCAGAACGTATTGGAAGGTCGGATCAACGGTCAGCGTGAGGTTCGGCGTCAGGCTGAAGCGCGACTGGATGCGAATGTTGCCGGTGTCGGATGGGTTGGTCGAAAGCGGACCTACATTGTTGCAGGTGCGCGCGGCGTCAGCGACGCCGTTGACCGCAGTTTGTAGATTTTGGCAGGTCGACACGTTGCCGAGGTAGCTGTCCAGGCCGACTGCATTGAACGTATCAACGCTATAGCTGCGGATGAAGTTGTTGCGATTTTGGTTGAAGTGAAACGCGACGCTGAGGAAGTCGTCGCCGCCGAGCCCTTGATAGAACCGGGCGTTGAACTGGCGCTTCTCGACGCCGCCAAAATTGCCGAGGAAGTGATCATAATCGGTAGACGAAGCCGAGATCCAAGCACGCGTGTCGAACGGACCGAACGTGCCTAAATCTACAAGGCCGAAGGCGCGGTTGAAGTCGAACGTGCCATAGCCATACTGCAGGATGCCGCCGAATTCGTCGGACGGCATGCGGCTGATATAGTTTACGGTGCCGCCCGTCGCGGACGCGGTCGGGCTGTCCACTTCGGTTGCGCCCAGGTTCACCGTGGCCTGCGAGATCAGCTCGGAATCCAGCTGTTGGTTCGAATAAACAGCGTAGTTGCCGGTGTCGTTGAGCTGCGCGCCATCGAACTGAAGCGAAATGCGCGCGCCGTCGAAGCCGCGAATGTTGAGCGCACCGCCCGACGAGCCGTAGGCGTCGTTGTTCGTGAAGGTGACGCCAGGAACGAGGTTGAGCGATTCAAGGATCGTCCCACCCGGCGGCTGCGTCTCGATGTATTCATCGGTGACCGTCGAGCGCGCGCGCGGCACACTCTGGCCGGTGATCACACCGGCAATGCTGTTCGGACCACGCGTGCCAGTGACGACAATCTCTTCGCTTTCTTCGAAAACTTGCGAACCCGTGGATTGCGCGTGCGCGACGCCGCCGCCCAGCGCGATTGTCAACGCCGTCAGCGCGGCGCCGGAGAAGAACTTCTTCGACATCGAAACACCCCCAATACGGAGGCGACCTCATGCGCCCCCGTTTGTGGTGCGGCTGCTAAGGGCGGCGTTTGAAAGCTGTGCGACGCAGATTTCAAAGATTCGTGTCAGTGACAAAAAAATGTCGCGCATGCCGTCGCGGATTCAGGAACTTATGTTGCAACACTAGCAAACGTTCATGCGGGCAATCCGACGCATGGCAGCCCACCAGTTCTGGTTGCCCCTGCGAACGATGCCCCCTAGGTAAGTACCTTCCTCGTCACCGGAGCGACTGGAACAATGGCTGAACGCGGCGCGGCGAAGCATTGGTGGGAGCGCGACACAGCGCCCGGATTCATCCTCATTGCCGCGACGATCCTTTCGTTCGTCCTGTTGAACGGGCCCACCGGCGAGGCCTTCCACCATCTGCTGGAAGATCAGATCGGCGGCTTGAGCGTCGGACTGGGCGAAGCCGCGCATGCGGTAAACCTGCATCTCATCATCAACGACGCGCTGATGGTGATTTTCTTTCTCTATGTCGGCCTTGAGCTAAAGCGCGAGACCGTCGAAGGGCCATTCAAGAACCCACGCGAAGCGGCGCTGCCGATGGCGGGCGCCATTGGCGGCATGGCGATCCCAGCGCTGATCTATGTGGCGTTCAACTTAAACCAGCCCGAATATTTGCGCGGCTGGGCGATCCCCGCAGCCACCGACATCGCGTTCGCAATCGGCGTGCTTTCGCTGCTGGGCCCACGCGTTCCCGGCGGCCTGCGTCTCTTCCTATTGGCGCTCGCCATCATCGATGATCTCGGCGCCATCATCGTCATCGCGATCTTCTACTCGACGCAAATCACGGGCTGGGCGCTCGGCGGCGCGGTTGCGACCTTCGGCGCGCTCTTGCTCATGAATCGCGGCGGCGTGAAAGCGCTCTGGCTTTATTGGGTGCTCGGCATCGTCATGTGGGCGTTCATGCTGCTGTCCGGCGTGCATGCGACGATCGCCGGCGTGCTTACCGCAATGACCGTGCCGATGCGCAAACCTGATGGCGGCTCACCTTTGATCAGCGCGGAGCATGCGCTGAAGCCTTGGGTGACGTTTGCGATCATGCCGATTTTCGCACTGGCGAACGCTGGCGTCGTTCTGCATGGCGCTGGGCTTGATGCGCTGCTTCATCCGATTGCGTTGGGCATTTCGGCTGGCCTCGTGCTCGGCAAGCCCATCGGCATTACGGTGGCGGCCTACATCGCGAGCGGCGTGCTGAAGCAACGTCTGCCCGGCAACCTGCCTCAGATGATCGGAACCGCCATGCTTGCGGGCATCGGCTTCACCATGAGCTTGTTCATCGGCAATCTGGCGTTTGGCGCGGGCGACCTTGCGACACCAGTCCGCTTCGGCGTGCTGGGCGGGTCGCTTATCTCCGCGCTTGGCGGGCTGGCTGTCTTGTGGTGGTGCTGCCGAAAACTTACGCCCGCAGATCACAGCACGCTTGGCCCCGAAGAAGACCTCGCCGAACAGCGCGGCGTGCTCGAAGATATCGATCCGCCGAAGCGTTGAATCGAAACGGCCGCGCCCCCGAGGGACGCGGCCGCCGCGCGCTGCAAATTAGTAGGCGTCTCCTCCCCGAAACGCGACCGCCCGCAGCGCCGACGGTCGAACGCAGCCTTTACTGAACTGCGACACAGCGTCAAGCGGGGCCGCGCCACATGAGAGCGAAACGATTGAAAACGCCGCCTACCGGGCGAGCATTTGCTGCACCGCAGCGACAATCTCAGCGCGAGCAACCTCTCGCTGAACCTGCTCGCGCGACTTGGCATAGGCCGCGCGATCCTCGCCCAAATCCTTGGCGAGAGCGGCGCCGAGCTTGAGATCCTTCAGCGTCACGACGCCCTTCGCGCGCTCATCGCTGCCTTCGATAACAGCGATCGGCGCGTTGCGTTTATCTGCGTACTTCAGCTGCGCCTTCATGCCGGCGCCGCCGAGATAAACTTCAGCGCGGATGCCGGCAGCGCGCAGTTCAGCGGCGATGGCGAAGAAATCGCCCATGCGCTCTTGATCCAACGCCAGCACAATAACTGGCGGCGTTTGCGCGAATTGCTCGCCAAGGCCCAGCCGCGCTTGCGCAGCAACGAGACGAGACACACCGATTGAGAAACCCGTCGCCGGAACGCGTTCGCCAGTGAAGCGCGCGATGAGGTCGTCATAGCGTCCGCCACCGCCGACTGACCCAAAGCGCACCGGCCGCCCCTCTTCGAGGATCGTCATCGTGAGTTCTGCTTCGAACACCGCGCCAGTGTAATATTCGAGACCGCGCACAACCGACGGATCGATCCGCGCGCGCTTATCATCGACGCGGAGCGCGGTGAGCACGGCATCAATCCCGGCCAGTTCTTTGAGGCCGGCGCGGCCTTCGTCATTGCCGCCAACAATCCGCCCCAAGCCTTCAAGAACGGCTGAGCGCGACTCCGTCGGCAGCGTGACAAAATCGACCACGGTCTTCACCGCATTGGCGTCAAGCTCGGCGCCTGCTGTGAAATCGCCACTCTCATCCTTGCGGCCTTTGCCGAGCAATGCGGCGACGCCTTCAATGCCTACGCGATCGAGCTTATCGATTGCGCGCATGACAGTGAGACGCGCTTTCGTATCATTCTCGCCGAGCCCCGCGCCCAGCAGCACGCCATTCAAGATGCGGCGCGAGTTGATCTTGAACACGTAGCCGTCACGCGGCACGCCGACAGCTTCCAAGGCTTCCGACGCCATCGCGATCATCTCGGCATCGGCCGCAGGATTATCCGAACCGACGGTATCGGCATCGCATTGCGTGAACTGACGGAAGCGCCCAGGCCCGGGCTTTTCATTGCGCCACACCGTGCCGGTCTGCCAGCGGCGGAACGGCTTCGGCAAACTTTGGCGCTCTTCAGCTGCGAAGCGCGCGAGTGGCGCGGTTAAATCGTAACGCAGTGAAAGCCAGCGCTCGTCATCGATGAACGAGAACACGCCCTCGTTTGGCCGGTCGAGGTCAGGCAAGAACTTGCCCAGCGCTTCGGTGAATTCGACGGCGGGGGTTTCGAGGCGTTCAAAGCCCCATTTCTCGTAAACCTTGCCGACAGCGCCAACCACACGCTCTTCAGCAGCGGCGGCGTCACCCAGACGATCGACGAAGCCGCGCGGCTTCTCGGCGGCGGCGAGCGATGATTCAACTTTGCTCATTGCAGAGGACTTTCAAACGGAATGCAGGATCACGGCACTGGCGCACACGCGGGCGCGCGGTTTCAAGCGTCAATGTCGCTCGAAACGATAGCCGCTCGCTTGGGCGATCTCGCCGGAGAGCACTCGGTCCGCCAATGCCTCAATATCCCAGGTGAGTTCGCGGTCGGCATCGACCAGCGGGAAACACTCACTGATCTTCTTTAGGGCGTCGCCGGTGCGCTTTCCAGTGGCGACCGGCTTGTCGCCCGGGTTTGTCGCGCGGACGTGCTCAGCTTGCGCCGCGAACGCCATTTCGATCGCAAACATGCGCGCCAAATGCTCTGCTGCCTCGTAAGCGCGCATAGCGACATTGGCGGCCATCGAGACATGATCTTCCTGCCCCGCATCGGTGGACACGCTCATCAGATGCGACGGCATGGCGAGCCCCCAAATCTGATTGCATAGCCCCGCCGAGGTGTACTCCGCGATCATCAGGCCGGATTGAGTGGCGTTCGGATTGACGCCGCGTACTTGAGGCCCGAGCCCCTTGTTGCGCGCAGCGTCAACCATGCGCGCGCAGCGCAGGTTGGAGATGCGCGCCATGACGCCCGCTGCCTGCAGCAATCCGTACGCCTCGATCGCCAAAGGCATGCCGTGGAAGTGACCGCCTGAGGTGATCAGATCGAGATCATAGTTGGCGGGGTCTGCGTTGAGATCGATCGGATTATCGGTCACGCTGCGCGCCTCGATCGTCATCGTGCGTTCAGCGCGCTCGATGAGTTCGAGGCACGGCCCTAAAGCTTGGGCCGAACAGCGCAGATTGTAGGGATCTTGGATGCGGCCATCGTAGGCGAACTTCGTGTCGGTCGAGACATCCTGAAACTCGTAACCATCCAAAAGTTCGAACACCCAGCGCGCAAAGGCTTGCGAGCCCTCATGCGGACGAAGCGCGTGCAGATCGGCCCGGAACGGCCGCCCCATGCCGCGCATGACTTGTACGCCAAGCGCCGCGTTGAGTGCCGCCGCCTCGATCAGACGGCGCATCATCGCCGTGACAAGCGCGCCCCAAGCGTTGGAGTATTGGCAGCCATTGTTCAGCGCCAAGCCTTCCTTGAGTTCAAGTTCGATGGGCGTGAAGGCTTTTGGATGGGCTTTGAGCCAATCCCTCGTCGCTACGCCCTCGCCTCTCTCATCCAGCACTTTTCCTTCGCCGATAACGACGGCGGCGATGTGCGAAAGCGGTGCAAGGTCGCCGCTGGCGGAGACGGTGCCGTAACGCGGTACGGCCGGCGTCACGCCGTTATTAAGCATGTCGATCAACGTCTCGACCAGAACCGGGCGGGCCACGCTTTGGCCACGCGCCAAGGAAGCCGCGCGCATCAGCATCGTCGCGCGCACGACCGTCTTGGGCGCGAACGCACCAACGCCCGCGCAATGTGAGAGGATCAGGTTTCGCTGAAGCTGCTTCAGTTCTTCGGGGCTGACATAATCTTTGAAATTCGAGCCAAACCCGGTGTTGAGGCCGTAAACACGCTTGTCGGGGTTGGCCTTGATCTGAGCCTCTGCCTCGGTCCGGAAATCGGCGAGCCGCTGCTTGGCCTTAGCCCCCAACGCCACCTTGGCACGGCCTTCCGCCACCGCTTCGATCGTCTCGATGGTCAGGGCTTCGGCGGTTTCGGTGAGGGTGACGACGGTCAAATCAGGCTCCGGGCAAATCGCGGCGGAGACCTAACGTAAACCATGCTTCAAAGCGAGCGCGGCGCGGCGCCGGTTTTGCTCCTCATGGGGGAAAGGAGCCCGTCCATGCTCACCTGTGTCGCGTTTATGTTCACTGTCAGCCTGGCCGAACTGCCCACGCTGGCGACCGAGATCGAGACTGAAGCCCGCGCGTTAACCGCGCAGACCGAGGTCACGCCCGCCTTCATGGCCGGCATCGAGGAATTCTCCGGCGACGCTGAGCGCTTCTCAGTGGCGCTGCGCAGCGCCGGCGTTGAGCAAGACCTGCCGTGCATCTTCCACGGCATCGCGGAAGACGCTCGCGACCGTATGGTTGAGCTTCGCGAAGCCGACACCGCCGAAGAGCGCACCGCGGCCTTCACCAATCTGCGCGTTCTCTTGGACGACGCGATCCTCATCGCGCCAATGGCGGCCAGCGCCGCGGCCGACCGCGCTCAAGAACAGCAAGTCGCTTCGCGCTAAGCGTACTTTACGGAGCAGCCATAAGGCGTGGTCTGCGCGGTTTGCACCGCGCGGCCTGCGGCAAGATCGGCTAGCGCTGCGCGCACATAATTCGTAGCACCCTCCAGCGAGGCCGGGCGCGCTGACGGGCGATCATCGATGGCGCCCTGGTAACGCAACACGCCTTGCGCATCGATGATGTACATATGCGGTGTCGTGCGCGCGCCATAGGCGCGGCCCATCACACCACTCGGGTCAAGCAACGTCGCGCTCGGCGCGGCGCTATCGGTTTGTACGCGGGCGCGGGCGCCGGCAGCATCGAGATGGCCCTGCTGGCCCGGCGCCGAGGAAATGACTTGTAGCCAGACGACACCGTCAGCCGTCGCTTCGCGCTGCAGCGACTGCATGTTGCCGGCGTCATAGTGCTTGCGTACGTAGGGGCAGCCATCGTTGGTCCATTCTAGAACCACGGTGCGGCCGCGGAATTCCGCCAGCGTGCGCGTTTGGCCGTTTGCGTCTTGTACAGAAAACGCGGGCGCCGCCGCGCCGTTCTCGACAGACGCCAACGCTTCATTGCCACCCAATAGCAGCGTGCCGCCGAGTGCGGCCACGGCAGCGAGGGCAGCGCCGCCCAACAACAGATTGCGTCGCGAGATGCTCATTGTTGTGCTCCTGAGATCGTGTCGATGATGATGGAATCTGTCAGCACTTGCGGCAAGATCACGGGCTCGCCGCCCTCCGGTGGAAAATAGAGATAGAGCGGCACGCCCGCGCGTCCATAGCGCGCCAATGCACCCGCTATCGCGTCATCGCGATTGGTCCAATCGCCCTTCAGATAAGCGACATTGTTATCGACAAAGGCGCGTGCGACGCGCTCGCTTGAGAGCGCGCCAAGTTCGTTGGCCTTGCAGCTGATGCACCAAGCGGCGGTGAAGTTGACAAACACCCCCCGCCCCTCGCCTTGCAACTCCGTCACGCGCGCGTCGCTCCATGCCTCGGCTTCCAGCACCGACTGCGTTTCGACGCCGACGAGCGGGCGCCATGTCAGCGCGCCGGTGATCGCCAAGATAGCCACACCAACGATCAGCCAGACACGGCCCCAACGCAATGTTAGCAGCACCAAACCCAACGCGCTTGCGACGAGCAGCAGCGAGAGCACGCCTGACGACCCCGCTTGTTCCGCCAGCACCCACGCGAGCCACGCAGCAGCGGCGAACATCGGGAACGCCAGCACTTGCTTGGCACGATCCATCCAGACACCGGGCTTTGGGATGAGCCGCTGTAGCGCGGGCGCGAAATGCAGCAGCGTAAGCGGCAGTGCGAAGCCCAGCGCTAGTGCGGTAAAGATGAGCAGCGTGATCAGCGCCGATTGTGTGATCGCAACGCCAATAGCGCCGGCCATGAATGGCGCCGTGCATGGTGTCGCTGCGATCACAGCCAACGCGCCGGTGAAGAAAGCGCCCGCGCTGCCACCGCGTTGGGTGAGTTCACCGCCCGCGTTCTGAAGCGAGCCGCCAATCTCGAACACGCCAAGCAGGTTGAGGCCGATGGCGAAGAAGAGCAGCGCGAGCGCGCTTGTCACCCACGGCGCTTGCAGCTGGAAGCCCCAGCCCACCGCCTCGCCCGCTCCGCGAAGTGCGATCAGCGCCCCAGCCAGCGCCAGAAACGTCGCCATCACGCCGGCAAAGTAAAAGAAGCCATGCTTGCGCGTTTCGCTTGCATGCCCGCCACCGGCGAATTGCAGCGCTTTCACAGAAAGCACGGGCAGAACGCACGGCATGATGTTGAGGATTAGACCGCCAAGAAAAGCGAGCCCCATGGCAAGCAGCACCGCCGTTACGTCCATTGGCGCAGCGCTTGACGGTGCCGCAGCGCCTTCGAGTTCAGCGAGCGGATAGTCGCTGCTCATCGGCGCGGGCGCGGCGTCGGTGTCAGCCAGCGGCTCGCCGGGCTGCGCCTCGATTTCCACGCCACGATGCACCCACGCGCCGCCCTGCTCTATCTCGTAGGCGACTACGCCTTGAACCGGCGTTTGCCCGATATCCGGCGCGATGCCGCCGCGAAGCTCAAAGCTCGCGCCCGCCGCGCCGACGCGCGGGTTCTGCGGCTCGGACGCGACGAGCACGTCCGCCGAGAATGGAAAGAAGCGAACGTTGCGGATCGCGGAAGCATTCGGGAGCGTCACCGAGATACGCGCCGGATCGCCCGCCGTGATGCGCGCATCGACGCCCTGCTCACGGCGCGGCAACGCCGCGACGGCTTCCGCGATGCGCGGCGCCCATTGCGGATCGTCACGGCCCTGGGCCGCGATCGGCACGCTCAGTGTAGCGATGGATGTTTCCGGAATGCAGATGTCGGCGCAGACCAGCGCGTATATCTCGACGGTGAAGTTCGCAGCGTCACCGACACGCGCGTTCGCGGGCGCCGTGAGTTCGATCGGATAGAGGATTTCGCCCTCGTAGCCGAAGTTCACCAAGGTCGCGAACGGGATCGCTTCCGGCGTCGGCCACTGGATTTCGCCGGCCTGCCAGCCATTGGGCGATTGCCATGTGAGTTGCGTCGGCTCACCGCTATCGCCGGGATTGCGCCAATAGGTGTGCCAACCTTCATTGATCTGCTGGCGCAGGATGATCGTGAATGTCTCGCCCGGGGCGACGGCGGCGCGCGCGGAATGCAGCGTATGCTGGGCGTTGAGGGGCTGGCCGGGCAGTTGCGCGAAAGCCGGCGATGCGAATGCAAAGAAGGCGGCGAGCGCCAGGAAGACAGTTCGGATCATGGCCCCTCAGACAAGCAAGCCGCGCCTTTTCCGGGCGCGGCTTGATGTTTTCTACGTCTCAAACCGTCGACCGGTTTCAGCTCAGCGGCGTTGAAGCCTGGATGCGCGCAGCGCGCGACAGGATTTTCGGCCACAGGAAGAGCGAAATGAGGTGCGCGTGCAGGAGCGGCAGAACCGGGCCCATCTCACGCAGCTCAAGATACGTTTCCTTCGGCAGCTCTTGGAGCTTCTTCTCCGAAACGCGCAGATACTCGCCCATCTTCAGCGGCTCGTCCGGGGAACCGTCCGGCTTGGCGCGCGGCACCGCGAGCGGTGTCAGCTCGAACAGGCCGTGCTTATCCATGAGCTTGCAGAATTCCTGGGTGCGAACGCCCAGAATGTCGAACTCGCGGCAGAACTGAATGGCTTCCTGCGTGTACTTTGACGGCTGGTCGCCATCGAAGAACGGGCGCTCAGGCGTTGAAGACACCATCTTTGCGGCGCGATCGATGCAAACCAGCACGCGCTCGTCTGGCGCGCCGCTTTCCTTGCCGGGGCTGTTGCTGGCGATGATGGGCAGAAACGGATAACGGCGGGCAAACGCCGGCAGATACACTTCCGGGTCGAGCGAGCCATCGGCGCCGAGGAACACGTTGACGCCACGCAGACCCATAACGGCCAGCGGCGTGCGCGTTTCAGTGTCGAAAACGATCGGATAACACACTGCCGCGAGGCCGAATTCATCGACCGTGAGCGGGATCAGATGCGTCTCCGCCAAGAAGGAAAAAGGGTTGGCGACGTTCGAAACGCCCAGCCCGCCGTGCTTCTCTTTCGAGAGCGGCTCAAGCTGGCGATAGAACAGGATCTTGCCGAGCGTCTGCTGTCCGCCCGCAGCCGTGGTCATGTGCGTCTCCGAAATCTTCCCAACCGTAGGGCGCTCTCCAACCACGAATGCGCGGTTTCTGCAACAGTGGAGCGCAAGCGGGGCGTCCGAGGCGGCGGCTTTCGGCGTTGCGCGGCTTGGCTTATGCCGGGACGGATTTTTCTCGAAGCGAGGGACGAGATGCGGGCGATCGCGTGGGTTGCGGTGTTGGCGATGGCTCTAACGGCCTCTTGTGGCCCCCGGCGGCCGCAACCGATGACTGCATTCGATGGCCGGCTCTCCGACTGGAGCCGCGAAATCCTGGCCGATAGCCCGGAAATGGCTTCCTATGCCGGCGTTTCCGAAGACGAAGCGGGCGGCGCTTTCGATAATCGCCTCGACGATCGCTCCGCCATTGCGGCCGAGGCCCGCCGGAGCGCGTCCATCCGCCGCTACGCCGAGCTGCGCGCTTTAGACCAAAGCCGCCTCTCGGAAGCAGAGGCGCTGACCTATTCCGTGCTTGAATCGCAGTTTGAGGCATCTGCAGCCGCCGCGACCTTCGACTATGGCGATTTCAGCCCGTTGGGCGGCATTCGGCCTTACGTTCTCAACCAACTCGACAGCGCCTTCCTCACCCTTCCCTCCTTCCTGGACGAACGTCACGCTGTGGAGAACGCAGCCGACGCTGAAGCCTACCTCTCACGCCTGCGCGCCGTGGCCGATGCTATCGACGCTGAAACCGCACGCGCTCGCGCCGATGCGGAGCGGGGCGTGCGGCCGCCGCTTGCGATCATCGATCTGACTTTGTCGTTGCTGGATGACGCCGCATCCCAGGCGCCGACGCAGCAACTCTATTTCACCGGCTTCCAGCGCAAGCTCGACGCGCTTGCGGCGCGCACGCCGGAGGCGGAGCGCGCGGCGGCGCAGCAGCGGCATCAATCCTATCTCGCGCGCGCAGAGCAGATCGTTCGCCAGAATGTCATTCCCGCGCATCAGCGCGCCGCCGCGTTTCTGCGCAGCGAACGTGCGCGCACGGGAGACGAGGTCGGCGTTTCGCGCTTGCCGCGCGGCGGCGAATTCTATGCCGCAGCTCTGCGCTTGGAGACCACGACTGATCTGACGCCGGCGCAAATTCACCGCATCGGCCTCGACCGCGTCGAGGCGCTCAATGGCCAACTCGACATCGCGCTACGCCGCGTCGGCTTAACGGAAGGCCCGGTGGGTCAGCGGCTTGCGGCGATGACGGCGGACCCGCGCTACGCTTACGAAGATAGCGATGCGGGCCGCGCGCAGCTTATGGCCGATGTGCAAGCGCGTATCGCGCGCGTGATGGAGCGGGCGCCGCAATGGTTCGGCCGCATGCCGCGCGCCCCGCTCGAAGTGCGGCGGGTGCCTGCGTTTCTCGAGGCCGGCGCGCCCGGCGCCTACTACGCGCAGCCGGCGCTCGATGGCTCATCGCCTGGCGTTTATTACATCAATCTCCGAAATCTCGGCGAGATGACGCGCATCGATTTGCCGACTCAGGACTTCCACGAAGCAGCGCCAGGGCACCATTTCCAGATCGCGCTCGCCCAAGAAATCCCTGACGCTTCTTTGCTTCGCCGCCTGATTTCGTTCAACGCCTATGCTGAAGGCTGGGGCCTCTACGCGGAAGAACTCGCCGACGAGCAAGGCTTCCACGAAGGCGATCCCGTGGGCCGCATCGGCTTCCTGCGTTGGCAGCTTTGGCGCGCGGCGCGTCTGGTCGTCGACACTGGCCTCCACTCGCAAAACTGGAGCCGCCAGCGCGCGATCGACTATCTGCTCGCGACTACGGGCGATGCGCCGGGCGTCGTTTCGACTGAAGTCGATCGCTATATCGTCTGGCCGGGCCAAGCGTGCGGCTATGAACTTGGCCGCCGCGAGATCATGCGACTGCGTGAAGAGGCGCGCAACGAACTCGGGCCTGACTTCGATCTGCGCGGCTTTCACGACGCGGTTCTCTTGAGCGGCGAAGTCCCGCTCGGCGTGCTCGACGATCTGGTGCGCGACTGGATTCCAGAACAGCGCCGCTTAGCTGAACGCGAACGCCGACGCCGCTGAATCAAACACAGTCGCGTGAGATCAAACACACGCGCGTGAACTCACGCTTGCGCCGCTTGCGCGCCGCAACTTGGCCGCGTTCCATGCGCTTCATCGTCCTCGCACACTAGCACCGTGTCCGGACGGTTCGGGAGGGATACGTCCATGTTTAAGCACGCAACGCGTGCAGCCTTTGTGCTGTGCGCAATAACCCTGGCGTCCTGCGTCAGCCAATCGGCGCCGCCGTCTCCGGATGACGCCGCAGAAGAAGCCATCGCTGTCACGGGTACGCGGATCCGCGAGCGCGATTTTCAAACGACGAGTCCGGTCGCTTCGCCACCGCCAGCGCCCGAAATGCGCGCGCCAATGATTGCCGGCGCCATCGCTGGTGGACGCGCGCAAATGCAGCCACAGCCAATGCCGGGCGACCGAGAGAATTACGAAGACACCGATACAAATCCGGTGCGTCAGGTCTCGGCCGATCCGGTTTCGACCTTTTCGGTCGATGTCGACACGGCATCGTATTCCAACGTCCGCCGCTTCTTGAACGAGGGCCGCTTGCCGCCGACTGATGCGGTGCGGACCGAAGAGCTGATCAACTATTTTCGCTACGATTATGCGCTGCCGCGTGATCGTTCGACGCCCTTCTCCACCAGCGTCACGGTTGCGCCTTCGCCTTGGGCGGAAGGCCGTCAGCTCGTGCATATCGGCCTGCAAGGCTACAACATCATTCCGCGCGAACGTCCGCCGCTGAACCTCGTTCTGCTGCTCGATGTGTCCGGCTCGATGAACGCAGCCAACAAGTTGCCGCTCGTGCAGCAAGCTTTCCGCATGTTGATCGGCCAGCTCAATGCGCGTGACCGCGTATCGATCGTCACTTATGCCGGCAATGCAGGCACGGTGCTTGAGCCCGCGCCGGGCAACGAGCACAACCGCATCCTCGCGGCGCTGGACTCGCTGACGCCAGGCGGCTCAACCGCCGGCGCCGAAGGCTTGCGTCAAGCGTATGCCTTGGCCGAACGCAACTTCAATCGCAATGGCGTCAACCGCGTCATCATCGCCACCGATGGCGACTTCAATGTCGGCATCAACAACCCCGAGCAGCTGCAAGACTTCATCTCGCGTCAGCGCGACACGGGCATTTTCCTCTCCGTGTTCGGATTCGGCGGTGGCAATTACAACGACGCGCTGATGCAGCGCCTGGCGCAAAACGGTAACGGCGTCGCGACCTATATCGACACGGTCAACGAAGCCCGCCGCGTACTGCGTGATGAAATGGCCTCGAACATGTTCACGATCGCCAACGACGTGAAAATCCAGGTCGAGTTCAATCCCGCGCGCGTCGCCGAATATCGTCTCATCGGCTACGAGACGCGCATGCTGCGCCGCGAGGACTTCAACAACGACGAAGTCGACGCCGGCGACATCGGCGCGGGTCACTCGGTGACGGCGATCTATGAAATCGTCCCGGTCGGCGGCGCGACATTCAACGATGAGCTCCGCTACCAGCCGAGCCCGCAAGCACAAGGCGGCACGGCCGGCGAACTCGCCTTCCTGCGCATCCGCTACAAGCTGCCAGGCGAAGACGACTCGCGCCTGATCGAGCGCCCGATCACCAATACCGACATGGTCGCGAACATTTCCCGCGCCAATGAGTCAGCACGCTGGGCGACCGCCGTGGCCGGTTACGGCCAGCTCTTGCGCGGGGATCCCTATCTGACGCGCGGCTATGATTGGGACGACGTGATCACACTAGCCCAGAGCGCCCGCGGCGATGACGAATTCGGCTGGCGCGCCGAATTCATCCAGCTAGCGCGCGCCGCTCAAAGCGCAGCGGCCATGAACCCGCTGCGCCCGCCGGGGAGACCGGAGGGAAGCCGGTAACCCGCTTCCCGGACGCATCCCCGGCGAAAGCCGGGGTGCGATCCGGGACCCAGGGGATGAACGAGACTCTGGCGTCAGCCACACCCGTCATCGACCAAAGAGAATCCCGGGCCCCAGCCTCGATCACCTCACGCCGCCCAGACCAGCCGGATGCCCGCTTCTTCCGCCGCTTCCGTCAGCTCCGCGTCGAGCGCCGGGCCGTTCATGACTGGGCGCAGCGCGCCAGCCAGGTCGGACTCCACGTACTCACGGACATCGCGTTCGTCGGCGTCGTGGATGAGGATATGCGTGGCGCCCAAAAGTTGCGCTTCGCCCCATTGCTCATGGTTGGCCAAGCGCTTGGAAAGATTGCCCGTTCTGGACAGAAACAAAGGCGTCCAGCCGCGGCCGCCGGGGCCAGGACGCGCGAAGCAATAGACGCCGGGCTCGGCCTCGAAGGCCTCATGCGGGCGATGCACGCTGAAACGGTGCAGACGGCCAGACACGCCACGGAAAATTGCTTCGCTCATCTTCGATCCCCTCAAGCTCAAACTTCTGTCGTTCGCTCTATGTTCTCAGAAGTACCCGAGTCGGATGTTCTTGTAAAGTTCCGTTGCAACTCCGATCTCAAATTCCCGACTCTCAGATTGTTCGGGGCGCCCCCATCTTTCGCGCGAGCCCTCACCCTGCGATCATGGTCCCATGTCTCATCATCACGGCGTGATCGATCGCGCCGAACACATTGCCGAAGCCGAAAGGCGCTGCAGCGCGGCGAGCGAGAGCCTGACGCCGCTGCGCCGTCGCGTGCTTGAATTGCTGCTCGATCAGCATGGCCCAGCGAAGGCCTATGATCTGCTGCCGCTGATCGACAGCGAGAAGCAAACCAAGCCGCCGACGATTTATCGCGCGCTCGACTTCCTCGTGCGCATGGGCCTCGCGCATCGCATCGAGAGCTTGAACGCATTCGTCGCCTGCGATGTCGGCGCGTGTTCGCGCTCGACGATTTTTCTCATCTGCGAAAAGTGCGGCGGCGCCGAAGAGTTCGATGCAGGCCACGCGCTGATCGATCTCGCCGACGCTGCGAAGAAAGATGGCTTCACCATCAGCCGCACGATGATCGAAGCGAGCGGCGTCTGCGGCGCGTGCCAGGCGGCAGCATGAGCGAAGCGCCGCCACGGCTGCCTGCCCCGCTCTATCAGGGCAGCGTCAACACATGGGAGTGCGACGATGGCGGGCACCTAAACGTCCGCTTCCACTTCGAGCGCGCGATGATTGGCTTGGGCCACTTCGCCAACGCGCTTGGCATGCCACACGCGAACGTCGCCAATTCCGGCGCGACATTGCTGCCGCTTGAGGCGCACATCCGCTTCCTGCGCGAGGCACGCCCCGGTGCGCCGCTTTCCATGCATGGCGGCGTCGTAGCGTTTGAAGAGGATAGCGCCACGCTTTGCCTCGACATGCGCCACGCCGATGGTTCGCCATCCTCGTGCTTCACCTTCAAAGTCGCGCACATTGAGACGCGCGAGCTACGCCCATTCCCTTGGACCAAGCGCGCCCGCGCCGCGGCGGAAGCGCTGAAGTGCGAAGCGCCGGAACATTCGAAGCCACGCTCGTTCGATCTCAGCAAAGCGCCCAACGATATCTCACGCGCGAAAGCGATCGAGGTTGGCGCGCAGCGTATCGGCGGCGCGATGGTGACGCCGGATCAATGCGACGCGTTCGGGCGGTTGCGGCTGGAGCATTTCGTTGGCCGCATTTCGGACTCGGTGCCGAACCTGCTGGCGCAATGGCGCCACGAAGCCGGCAGCGAGGCCGGCGCGACGCCAGCAGGCGCTGTGGTTGAGGCGCGTGTAATCTATCGCCGCTTCCCACGTGCGGGCGAACTGATCGAAGTCCATTCCGGCATCGCCGAAGTCGGCGAAAAAACGATGCGTCTCGCGCACTGGATCGTCGACCCCGAGAGCGGCAAGCCGTGGGCGAGCATGGAAGCGGTTGCGCTCACCTTCGACACCACGACACGCAAGGCGATTTCGCCGAGCCCCGAAGCACGCAAACGGATGCAGGCGCGCGTCGTGAAATTGAGCGCTTAAGCGTGCTATTCCATACCGTGATACTTGCGGCCCGCGTTGCCCATCATAGCGGCGCTCTCGATCGCAGACCGTACGCGATCGGGCCGTTCCATCGGCAGCATGTGTGACGCGCCCTCGACCGTCGCAACGCGCGCTTGCGGGTTGATCGCCGCGATCCGGTGCATCGCGGCTTCACTGATGGTGGAGTGCTTTTCCGCGCGCAACAGCACCATCGGGTCCGTGACCTTGCCCAGCGCGCCCCACGGATCGTGTCGCTGCGCGCAATAGGTCGCCGCCTCGTAATTGGGACGGCAAGACAGTTTGAAGCCGCTCGCGCCGTTTTCCGTCAGACCATCCTCGACATAGTCAGCGATGAACTCCGGCGGAAACGTCTTGAACACGCCGCGCCCAGTGAAGCCCTGCATCGCAGCTTCGCGGCTTTCAAACGCATCACGCCGGTTCGCAGCGCCCTTCGCGAGGGGCATCGTGTAGCGCTGGATCAGCGGCCCGAGCGGGAGTTGCGAGAACGCGTAACCGGCAGCCGGCAAGATCACTGGCTCGATCAGCGCAAGACCGCTCACGAGATCCGTGCGCTTGCCCGCGATAAGCAAGCTCACTGTAGCACCCATCGAATGGCCAGCGAGCGTCACCGGCGCGCTGCAATGCTTTTCGAGCACAGCGATCACGTCATCACGGTGGCGCGTCCATGATGAATAGCCGAACGTGCTGGCTTTCAGCGTGCTGCGGCCGTGACCGCGCGCGTCGAGCGCCCAGACGTGAAAGCGCTCGCCCAAAGGCGCGAGCAGCGAGCGATAGGTGTGCGCGTTAAAGCCGGTCGCGTGCAGGAACACGATGTCCGGGCTCTCGGTCGCGCCGCCGAAGGCGATGCCGGCCATTTGGCCGTCGCGCAGATCGAAGCTCAGGCGGCGGAAGGTGGATACGCTGTCATTCACGGCGGCAAGGCAGTAAGGCGCCACGTCAATAAGGCAATAGTTCTTGCCTATTGCCGTACGGCCCTAACGCCCTATTCCCCCAATTATCCAAACACGCGCCGCAAGATGTCGGTGGTTCTCCGCCAAGGATCACGGCGAATGGCGCGCTCTTCCTCGGCGATAAAATAGAAGCACCCATCGAGCGCTTTCTCGGTCGAGAAGTTGATGATCTCGCGGCGCATATCCGTCGTCATGCTGGCGAGGCCGACTTCGCGCAGGCCCGTGCGCAACAAGGTAAACGCGCCCGATTGCGTCAGCGCTTCTGTCATCGGCGGACGCAGCAATGTTGTGAGGCGCGTTGAGGTGCGGCCGCGCAGATATTGCGTGGCGCTGTCATCGCCACCGCGGACAATATCGATCGCATCGCCAATAGTGATGTCGCGAACGGCGTTGGCGAAGAGACGCCCCGCTTCCGGCATCGTGCGCTCCGCAGCGCGGTTCAGGCTGCGCTGCAAATCGTCGAGCGGGCGCGACATGCCGAACCCTGCGAGCGAGCGTTGCGTCTGGCCGAGCACGCCGGGCAGCGGAATGCGGACGCGCGTGTTGCTCCAAAAGGCATTGGGCTGAGCCAGGCGCGTGGTCGCGTTCAGCGCCGCCAGCCCCATCGCGTCACGGACGCCGCTACGGGCATCGGCCTGTGTCAGGCTATCGAGCAAAGGCTGCTGAGCGAAGGCTGGCGACGCTACGGAAGCGGCCAGAAGGCCCAAAAGCACGCGGCGGGACTGATTCTGCATGATTTCATTCTACCGCACCCGGTCTTTCCACCAGGGGCGTCATATTCGGTTGCGAAGAGTTATCAGGAAACGCAATGACACGTTCACCCGACTAGGCCATTGTTTCGCTCATGACGCCCTCTGACACGCTACCCGACAGCCACTACCCGACCCGCCTGGAAAAGCTGGTTGACGGCTGGGTGCATGGGGTGGCGCTTATGCTGTTCACGTTCGCGGTCGGCGCAGCCCTGGGGCTCGCGATCTGGCAAGGCGGGCTCGGCATGGCCGCGGCCGTAACGGTCTATGCGATCTGCGTCATGACCATGATCGGCTGCTCGATGGCCTATAATCTGGCCGAGAACCACAGGCGCAAATCGCTGCTCCGCCGCTTCGACCACGCCGCCATCTTCCTGATGATCGCCGGCACCTACACGCCCTTCACCACCATCCGCTTCGACGGCGCCTGGGCGATCTCGATGACGACGATCATATGGGCGCTCGCTTTGATCGGCGCTGCGGGCAAACTCTTTCTGCCGAGCATCGGCAAGAAGATTTGGATCGCTTTTTATGTGCTCATGGGCTGGCTCGTCGTCGCCGCCATGGGTCCGATGATCGAAGGCGTTCCGCTCGCTGGCATCATCCTGCTCGCTATCGGCGGGCTGCTCTACACAATCGGCATCCCCTTCTACGTCTCGGAAAAACTCCCCTTCCGTCGCGCTATTTGGCACGGCTTCGTGATGACGGCGGCGGGCGTGCACTATGCGGCGGTGTTGACGGGCGTGGTGTTTGCGTAGCGAGAACTCGCCCTCGATCCGGCGCCATGCTACCTGCTTGAGCAGGAGAAGCGCTGATGACCGAACACACCTGCTTCAAACTCACCATCGAAAACAAGATCGCCCACATCGTTCTCAATCGCCCCGAGGCGATGAATGCGATGCCGCGTGCGTTTTGGAATGAGCTGCCGGCGATCGTGAACGACATCAACGACAACGCCAAAGCGCGCGTCATCGTCATTTCCTCCACCGGCAAGCACTTCACGGCCGGCATGGATATTTCGGTGTTCACCGATGGCGAAGGCATCGCTGCCAGCGGCGGTGATCAATACGCGCGCGCCGAAGCGTTTCGCGAATTCGTGCTGACCCTGCAAGGCAGCTTCAATTGCCTTGATGAAGCGCGCATGCCGGTGATCGCAGCGATCCACGGCGGTTGCATCGGCGCCGGCGTCGATATGACCAGCGCTTGCGACATCCGCTACGCCACCGAGGACGCGTTCTTCCAGGTCGCCGAAATCAATATCGGCATGACCGCCGATGTCGGCACCTTTCCGCGACTCTGCAAGCTCATCCCCGAAGGCTGGGTGCGCGAACTCGCGTACGCGGGCCGGCGTTTGCCGGCAGCGAAGGCCAAAGAGATCGGCCTCGTGAATGATGTTTTCGCGACGCAAGAGGCGATGCTCAAACACGTCATGGCGCTGGCGGCTGAAATTGCGCAAAAAGCGCCAGTGGCGGTTGCGGGCTCAAAGCGCATGATCAACTACGCCCGCGATCATTTCCAAGCGGATGCGCTGGATTATATCGCCACCTGGCAAGCGGGCATGTTCGCGCCGCCGCACATGATGGAAGCGTTCGCCGCTAAGGCGCAAAAGCGCGACCCCGTATTCCCGGACTTGGCGCCGCTGAAAAAGAAGATGTAGCCCGTGCGGATGCGTCTTTTCGCAGACGTCAGACCGATTATCGGCTAACACCTGATCGCTATGGACATCCGCTTCATCTCCCCCGGTCACAATCCGCCGCACGAGGTCAATGCCTTCGTGGAAATCCCGCAGGGCGGGCTGCCGGTGAAGTACGAACTGGACCAGAAGTCCGGCGCGCTTTTCGTCGACCGCTTTCTGCATACGTCCATGCTCTATCCGAGCAATTACGGCTTCATTCCCGGCACATTGGGCGAAGACGGCGATGCGCTCGATATTCTGGTGGTGACGCCGATGCCGGTGGTGGCTGGCTGCGTGATCCGTGCGCGGCCGGTGGGCGTGCTGCTGATGGATGACGAGAAAGGCGTCGACGAGAAAATCCTCGCGGTGCCGATCGATGCGCTCAATCCCTTCTACAAGGATGTGAGAACGCACGAGGATTTGCCGCCCCTGCTCGTGCAGCAGATCGCGCACTTCTTCACCCACTACAAAGACCTAGAGCCCGGTAAGCGCGCCAGCGTCGGTTCGTGGGCGACGCTGGACGTCGCGCACGAGCGCATTGCGTTGGCGATCAAACGCCACAAATGAGCGAAACCGAGGTCAGCGCACGTTTGCTCGAAGCGATGGGGGGCGTAGCCGCCGGCGCAGCCCTTGTGTCTGTCACCATTGATGTGCTTCAGCGCGGCGCAATCGCCCGCGTCGATGCCATGACGGTGCGAAAAACGCGCACGCTTGTATTCATGAGCGCAGAGGCGACCGGCGCCGCCGGTGAACGCCTCGCCAGCGCCAGCGCGGTTTACAAGGTTCTCGCTTAAACGCGCGGCGCGACCCAGCGCATCTCTACCAGCGTGGAATCGTGCAGCACGTCCGGATCGATCGCGTCGAATGGATCGCTCGGACCATCGTAGGATTCCGGCACGCGATAGACCCGCCAGAAATTGCCATCCTCCGCGGTCGAGCACGCAAACCCCGCCGAACCGTCGAAATTCTCCGACGCGCAGAACCTCACCTCTTCCGCCGGCGCGAGCGCGAAGGTGGCGACACCGACAATATCCTGATCCGGGCCGCGCGCCTGGCCGGAGCGCGTCACGATCGAATGCACGCGCGCGCCATCGGCGGTCGGCAGCACCCGGAACACTTCCTCATCGCCGGCCGAGAGCGTGATCGCGGTGAAGGGGTTGCCTTCGATCTGATCCTGCACAGAGGCCACCATGAAGTTTGGCGCGGCAGCACGAATGGCCGCGATATCCATCGGCAACGGTGAATGAATCCCGGCCGCACCGCGTGGCCCGATCGATGAATCGTAGTTCGGCGCCGTCACGACCGGGAACGCCTCGTCTTGCTTCTGCTCAGCGTTCTGCTGACCGCACGCTGCCAGAGCCAACGCGCACGCAATCACGATCCGCTTCATCAAAACACCTCGAAAAGACCGACAGCGCCGCGCCGAAATCGCAAATGCGTTTTCGGCAATTCAAAGTTTATGGGCGCCTTAGCCGACCACTTCGACGTTTTCATCAGAAAACCTCGAAGAGGCCGGCAGCGCCCATACCGCCGCCGATGCACATTGTCACCACCGCGGTTTTAGCCTTGCGGCGCTTGCCTTCCATCAGCACGTGGCCAACCAGACGCGCGCCGGTCATGCCGAACGGGTGGCCGATGGCGATGGAGCCGCCATTGACGTTGTACTTCTCGGGATCAATGCCGAGCCGATCGCGCGAATAGAGGCATTGCGACGCGAACGCTTCATTGAGTTCCCAGAGATCGATGTCGTCGACCTTCAGCCCTTGGCGCTCAAGCAAGCGCGGCACCGCGAACACCGGGCCAATGCCCATTTCATCCGGCTCGCAACCGGCGATCGCGAAGCCCTTGAACAGGCCCAGCGGCTCAAGCCCGCGCTTTTCCGCTTCTTTCTCGTCCATCAGCACGACAGCCGCAGCGCCATCCGAAAGCTGGCTTGCATTGCCCGCGGTGACGAAATTGCCTGGGCCACGCACGGGCTCAAGCTTGGCGAGGCCTTCGAGCGTGGTGTCAGCGCGGTTGCACTCGTCTTTCGTGACTGTGTAGTCGACCAGGCTCTCTTCTTTCGTCTCTTTGTTGACGACCTTCATCTTCGTCGCCAGCGGCACGATCTCATCGTTGAACAAGCCAGCGGCTTGCGCTGCGGCGATACGCTGTTGCGAGCGGAGCGAGTATTCGTCCTGATAATCGCGCGCCACGTTGTAGCGCTTAGCGACGATATCAGCGGTTTCGATCATCGACATCCAAAGCTCAGGCTTGGTCTTCATCAGCTCTTCTTCGGTGACGCGATAGCGGTTCGCTTGCCCGCTCAACTGCACCAACGAAATCGATTCAACGCCGCCGCCGACGGCGGCCTTGGCGCCTTCATTGATGATGTAATGCGAAGCCTGCGCGATTGCCTGGAGCCCGGACGAGCAGAAGCGATTGACGGTGACGCCCGATACGGTGACCGGAAGGCCAGCACGCACCGCCGACAGGCGCGCGATATTTTGGCCCGTAGCCCCTTCCGGCGCACCGCAGCCGATGACGACGTCTTCAATCTCGGCCGGATCAATCTTGGCGCGCGCGACGGCATGCTTGATCGCATGGCCCGTCATGGTCGCGCCATGCGTATCGTTGAAGCCGCCTCGGCCAGATTTGGCGAGGCCCGTGCGGGCATAAGAAACGACAACGACGCGACGCATGAGACTTCTCCCTATTTGCGCCGCACACTAAACGCGACGGCGCGGAGGTCAAAGCATCCCGCCGCGTCAGTTTTACCCGTTGAGCGCGTCGTTGTTCACCAGACCGCCCGTAGCCGATGGTTCGTTTGCGGCAGGTGGCGGCGGCGGCCGCGTCGCACTCGCGCCACCCTGCTGGAAGATCCCCCGCCCTCGCTCCTGGATCCATTGGGCGATATCTTCCGAGAGCACGCCAGCCACGATGCCGATCAGCGACACCGCGAACGGATTGAGCGCCGCGGATGTCGTCGCCTGCTGCACCGAGGATGTCATCGAGAAACCCGCGATCGCAGCGTTGGCCAGCATGTAGAGCGCAAACGCGGCGCACATGCCGAAGATGAGGCGGACCACGATCTCCGCCATCGTCACGGGCACCGCGCGGTTGAGATAGGCTGGAAACAGATAAAGCAGCGAGCCCAGCGCGCCCATGAGCAACACCAGGAAGGTCGACAGAAGCGCCGGGTGGCCCTGGGCCAGATCGGCGCTCACGCCGAGACGGCTTAAGCCCTGCAGCGCGGCAGCTTCGTTGCTGATGCGGCCGAAGTGTTCGTAGTTCGGCACGACGCTCTGCTGAAGCGCAAAGATGCGCGCGTTGGATTCCGCCACCTGCCCGCTCAGCGCGCGCTGACGCGCAGCCAGTGTTCCGCGCTCCGCATCGCGCTCGAGCACTGTTGCTTCATCTTGCGCGAGTTGTTCTGCCTGTGAGTTGAGCGCGACGACGGTTTGCTGATCCGTCGGCGACAAGTTGGGCTGCGCGGCAAGCGTATTGATGCGCGTTGAAAGCGCTTGCGCGCTTGTATCGGCGGCGGCGCTCTGTGCCGGCGCCACCTCCGCATTGCGTTCGACTTGGGCGATATCCAGCACTATCTCGGCGCGCACTTCGTTGATGCGCGTTTGCGCGGCGCGCGTGGCGGCGTCGATCGTATCGATGCGCGATTGGACTTCGAGCAGTTCGCCGCGCGGCGCGCTGGTCTCGCTCTCGATGCGCTGTATCTGCTGCTGCGCTTCCGCCAAGCGTTCAAAATCGACGAGGCCATTGGTAGCGGGCGCGACCTGGGCGACGCCGAACTGGAAGTCTCGCGACGAGAACACCACCGCGCTCATGAACAGCACGGCGACCATCGCCAGCGTCAACACCACGCCCACGGAAAACTTGTAAAACGTCATGGCCGGTCCACCCCCTGGCTTGGCCGAAGCGCGCCGGTCCCTCGGAACACGCTCGGCCCTCCTTCTCTAGCGCAAGACCGCTGCCCGGCAGAGGGGAATTAACCATTACGAGGCTGCGCGTTGGATCACCGCTCTGTGAATATTTTTTAGTTTGTTCAGTTTTCTCTTGTCAGCCCTCAGTAATCGCGGCAAACGTTGGGTCCTGGCGCTCCTCCCCAAGCAGCGCGACCGACCTGGAGGGTTTCTCATGTCCATCATCCGCACGACCGTTATCGCCGCTCTCATGAGCGCCGGCTTCGTTGGCGCCGCCTATGCGCGCGACGGCATCGCCACTGTCCGCCTCGCCTCGCCCTACGCTGGCGGCTCGCAAGTGATCGCGCTCAACACGCTCTGGAGCTGCAACGGCGACACCTGCCTCGCGCGCCCCACGCATGGCATCAATGTCCGCTCCTGCCGCCAGTTCATTCGTCAAGCCGGCGGCAACGTCACCGTCGTTACTTACGGTAATGAAGAGCGTCAGCTGAGCGCCGATGAGATCGCGCGCTGCAACGGCCAAAGCGCCACGCTGGAAGCCAACAACCAATAAGTCTTGAAGAGAGCCGGCTCCGTACGCGGAGCCGGCGATCAGGCCGGGGTTAGCCCCCGCAGCGGCTCGCGCCACGGATGGCGGCCGCACGGCTGCAGCGTCAAAGCTGTCGTCATCGGATCATCGGCGATCCGCATCCGCGCCGAACCTGTCAAGGAATCCACCAACGTGTGCTGCTCGGGCGCGAGCAACTGGCCGTGCCGGGAAAGCACCAGCACGCCGCGTGCGCCGGCTCGCGCACTCGCGCCTTCGATGACCGGCAAGGCATACGTCACGCGCACGCGGAAGCGGCCTTCGGACGAGATTTCGTCATAGCGCGGCGCGGCGATCAGCACCTCTTCCCGCTCCGGATAAATCGCAATGATCGCTGCGTCAGTGAAACGAATACCAACGCCAGCGGCGCACGAGGCGTCGCCGGTGCTCCAGAGCCCGTCGAGTTCGCGGGGCGGCGCAGACGCCTGACTGCATGCCGCCAGCGCAAGACCGAGCCCCGCGAAGATCCAACGCAAACGGGCCATTCCAGCTCCGGGCTACGCTGGTCCGGTTGATGAGGTCTGAACGTCGCTATGCTCTGGTCAAAGTTTAGCCGGCGCCCCATGTCACGGCCTCATTCTCAGGGAACCATGCTGAACGCGACACCGCCCTCCGAAGCGCAGCCACCACCAGGCCGCGCCGCCTCCGAAGTATTGGAGGAGCTTACCCAGGCTTTTCAGGGCGATAAGATCAGCGTCGGCGAACTTGTCGACAGCCTGGACTCGCGCGCGCACGGCGTGCTGCTGCTGATCCTCGCGCTGCCGATGTGCATCCCGAACATTCCGGGCATCTCCACGATCTTCGGCATCTTGATGATCGCGCCGGCGCTTGGGCTTTTGTTCGGACAGCGCCGGTTGTGGCTGCCACGCCAGGTGCGCGCTTGGACGTTTCCGCGCGAGGGCTTCAACAAGGCGCTGCGCGTTGCGATCGGCGGGCTGAAGCGCGTCGAGTTTCTGATCAAGCCGCGGCTTTCATTCCTGACGCGCTGGCCGCTCACATCGCTGGTTGGCTTTCAAACCTTTCTGATGGCGATCGTGCTGATCCTGCCGATCTGGGGCGCGAACCTTTCGCCGGGTGTCACAGTCACGCTCACCGCCCTTGCGCTCATGCAGCGCGATGGCTTGTTGATGCTGCTCTCTGTGCCCTGCGCTGTCGGCTCGATCGTCTGGGTCTATCTCTTTACCAAGTACGGCGTCATCGCAGCAACTTGGCTGACCCAATGGGTGCAGGGCCTGTTCTAGGCTTTGCGCATTTGCGGCGCGTACGCCCACGCGGTCGCAGCCAAGCAGATCAGCAGGAGCACCGAGTATTCCATGCCGTTGCGGCCCGCGCCGACAACGAACCAGCCCGCGGGATAGTGCACCAAGACCATGCCGAGCCCGACGATGCCGATATGCCCCAAGCACGCGAGCGTCACGAAGCGGCGCGCGAGGATGAAGAGCGGCGCGACAAGTTCATAGATCGTCACCGCGGCGGCCCAATAAAGGCCCTGCGGAAAGCCAAGCGAACCCAGCCATTCGCCGAAGCCGGTGACGTACGGATCCCAATGCGAAGCGCGAAAAGCGCCGTGAATGAAGATCAGAACAGCCGTGCCAATGCGCACAGCTGAAAGCGCCATTTCCGTACGATCCGCGTGCGCGCGCGGTCCAAACATTGCGACCTCCCCGAGCTTTGAAGGGAGCGCGCCAAACGCCTACGAGGCAATCACTTTGCGATGAGCCGCTTCAGCAGTTTCTATCGATCAGCCAGCCGAGGCCGGGCGCCTCAGTCACGCAGCGGCCAGAGGGCTGCGACCCGCCGCGCTGAAACTCCGGATCGCCTTCGCCGGCGCGGCGATCGAGGTCAGAGACGGGCTCGTAGACCGAAACGCCCGCGCCGCTCGCATCGGCAATGCACTCGCGGCGGACGCCGCTGGATTCGCGGATGCGCACCATGACCTGGCCCTCGTCGATCGACGAGGCGAACGTGATGCGCGCGGGACGAGATGTGACGCGCCCGAGGCACGCATCAATTGCCGGCATCAACTCGGGCAACACGCTGGCCCAAGTCGTCGAGCGCGCGCCATCGTCAATGCCGCGCCGTGCGCACCCCTCGTAGGCCACGCCTTCGAACAGGACTGACGCCACATAATCGAGCTGCAAGCCGCTCGCGGTGCACGCCTCTTGGCGGATGGTGATGGTGAGTGGCCCTGCGACCACGCGCATGCCGCGTTCGCGGTAATCGCGTTCGCCGGGGATGCCGCCGTCTTCGCCGAGACCCGGCCGCGCAAATTGCGCGTAGTCGGTCAGCAAGCGCAGCTCCCAGGCCGCTTCAGTGCCTTCGCCCGAGTTCGGATCGAGACCGCCTGAGGCGTGGAACTCGCCCTCATAGAGCGCGCGCTGCGCGGCATTGGCGGGGCCGCCGAGCGCTGCGAGCTGTTCGGCCGCGAGTTGCGCCTCACGCTCGGCATCGCTCTGAGTCATATTGGTTTCCGTTGGCGCTTCGCCCTGCCGCTGGCAGGCCGATAAGCCCAACGCCGCCGCCAAGAGCAGCGCGCACCCAAACCTCACGCCGCGTTCCGCCGTCCGCATCGGGACTTCCCCAGTCTCTACGCCCAGCTCTGTCATAGACCTTCGGCGCCACCGAGGCGAGTATAGCGGCATGCACCGTGATTCCGGCGCCCCACTCTACGAGTTTTTCGCTGGCGGCGGCCTGGCCCGTTTGGGCCTCGAACCGGATTTCGCCTGCGTCTTCGCCAATGACATCGAACCGGCCAAGGCCAACGCCTACCGCGCCGCCTTTGGCGGTGACGATATGCGTCAGGGCGATATCTGGAAACTGAAGACCGCTGACCTGCCCGGCCAAGCGGCTTTGGCCTGGGCCTCGTTCCCCTGCCAGGACCTCTCGCTCGCCGGTGCGCGCCGCGGTTTGGCGGCGCCTCGATCCGGGGCGTTCTGGGGCTTCCATCAGCTGATCGAGAAGCTGACCGACGAGAAGCGCGCCCCGGACGTGCTGGCGCTTGAGAACGTCACCGGGTTGCTAAGCTCTCACGGCGGCGCCGACTTCGCAGCACTCGTCCATGCGCTTGACGATCTCGGTTATCGCGTCGGCGCGCTCGAGATCGATGCCGCGTTGTTCACGCCACAATCGCGGCCGCGCTTGTTCGTAATCGCTGCACGCAAGGCGCCCGCGCACTTGATAGCGTCAGGCCCTTGTGAGCCGTTCCACTCGCAAAGCTTGCGCAATGTGGTGGCGCGTTTGCCGGACGGATTGCGCAAGCGCTTCGTATGGTGGCGGCTCGATACACCCGCCAAACGCAACACCCGTCTCGCCGATCTGCTCGATGACCCGCCGCCCGGAGCAGCGTGGCGCAGCGATGAGGAGACGCAGAAACTGCTCGCGCAAATGAGCCCGCTGCAGCGCGCACGCGTTGATGCGCTACGCGAGAGCGGACGGCGCGAGGTTGGCGCGGTTTTCCGCCGAATTCGCATTGAACACGGTGAACGCGTGCAACGCGCCGAAGCGCGCTTCGACGGCGTCGCCGGTTGCCTACGCACGCCAGCGGGCGGATCGAGCAAGCAGATGCTGCTCTTTATTGAAGGCGCCTCAGTGCGCTCGCGTTTCCTTTCTCCGCGCGAAGCAGCGCGACTGATGGGCGTGCCGGAGGATTATCCGCTGCCCGCCACGCAAACGGCTGCGCTGCATTTGGTCGGCGATGCGGTGTGCGTACCCGTCGTGCGTTGGCTTTCACACCATCTGCTCGCGCCGCTTGCGGGTGCTGCGGACGCGCGCAAAACCGCCTGATGCGGTCTGACGTTTTCGACGCAGAGAAGCGCTCCGCCGTCATGCGCGCGGTGAAGTCGCGCGATACGAAACCAGAGCTTGTCGTGCGCGCGGCTGTATGTGCGCTTGGCTATGGCCGCCGCTATCGCATCGGCGGCGCAAAGCTGCCCGGCAAACCCGATCTCGTCTTCGGCGCGATGCGTAAAGCGATCTTCGTGCACGGCTGCTTCTGGCACGGCCACGACTGCAAACGCGGCGCGCGCCAGCCGAAGGACAACGCCGCCTATTGGCGCGCCAAGATCGCGCGCAATGTCGCCCGCGACGCCCGCTCTATCGCAGCGCTGCGCGCAGCTGGATGGCGGACGCTGACGCTCTGGGAGTGCGAGATAAAGCAGGCCGCGCTGCTGGCGCGGAAGCTCAGGGCATTTCTGAAATAACGATCAGGCTGCTGAGCGAGCCGCGGCGGCGTGCGCGTCGAGCGTAAAGCTGAACATCGATCCCTGGCCGATTTCGCTCCGTGCGTGCAGCTGGCCGCTCATCAGTTTGGCGAGACGCAAGGAAATCGAGACGCCTAGGCCCGGGCCATCGCCGCCCGCGCGCAGGCGGCCGCGCCCGAACACAGTCGCCAGATGCGCGCGCGACATGCCTGAGCCGGTGTCGGCGACGCTGAACGTGAGACGCACGCGTCCGCCCTCAGAAGGCTGCGCGCGCAAGGTTACGCGCACACCGCCATGCGTTGTGAAGCGCACAGCGTTGGCGACGAGATTGAACAGCACTTGGCGCACGCGTAGCGGATCGATCTCAACCAACGTCGGCACGTCCGCCGCGATGTCGAGAAAGAGCTCAATCCCTTTATCCTGCGCCGCTGGCTTGAATGCAGCGACGACGCCGCGCACAACCTCTCGCGGATCGGCCGGTTTCGCATCGATGCGCAGTTGACCATTCTCAAGCCGATCGAGATCCGAAAGATCGTCGAGCACGAGCTTCAACACTTCGCCCGCCTGCGCGAGCATCGCGATGTGCGCGCGCGCCTGTGGCGTGGTGGCGGCGCGCTTCAGATGCTCAGCCGCACCGATCAGCGCCTGCATGGGTGTACGCAATTCAGCATTCATGCGCTGAATCATGTCGGTTTTCGCAGCAGCAGCAGCGGCGGCGGCTTGGCGCTCTCGCACGAGGGCCGCCTCTGCTAAGGCTTGCGCCGCATCCGATTGAACCAGGCTGCGCCAGAGATTGACGCCAAAGCCCAACAGCAAGAGCGCGCCGACAAGCGGCATAAGTTCGAGCGGATTGCGCGCACCGTCGAGCAAGTAGCTAGCGATCGGCAATCCCATCAGAAACGCTATCGTAGGCCCAACACCAGCCATGGAGAGCGTTGGGTGCGCGCGCAGCGTGGCGGCCGCGTTGGCCAGCCCGCCGCAAAGATAGATCACCGCCAGCGTCTCGCCGTGCACATAAGGCGTGAACCAAAGGACAGCGGCGATGATGTTGCCGTAGGCGCTCTGCGCAATCGTCCAGGCAAGGAGCAGACCGAACCGCGGCGCAGCCCCTGCCTCTCCATGGCGTTCCAGCACGCGCGCGAAGATCACGCGGTCGGCGATAATGATCGCGACCAAGCCGGCGAACCAAGCGAACGGCCAGTAATCGCCCGTCAGCGATGTCGCGACAGCGGCGACAATCCCGCACGAGCCAAGCCGCAGCCATGAATTCGCAACGCGGGCGCGCGCGACCGCCAACAGGCCGCGCACGTGGCGCGCTTGCAGGTCGACGCTCCTGGCGTCGTTGGCGGGGGGCGTGACCTCGGCGTTCAAGCACCATGAGTGTGACGCGGCCGCGCTGACACTAAGTTAATCTTGCTCACTTGAACGATCATTCAAATGAGCCTAGCCAAGACGCCTGCAAGGTGCAGTTTAGGGAGGAGCAAGCATGCGCGCAGCCTTCATCGCGGCCGCTTTAGCGATTGTATTCGCGCCGTTTTCCGCCAAAGCCGAGGTCGCCAGCGCATCGCCGAGCGCCTTCACGCTGCAGGCCGAAGCGCTCGTGGCCACGCCCCCTGAGACCGCTTGGCGCGCGCTCGGCCGCCTTCCCCGCTGGTGGAGCGGCGCACACACCTATTCTGGCGACGCCTCGCGTCTCAGCTTTGATATGCGCGCCGGTGGATGCTGGTGTGAGCGCTGGGCCGGCGGTCAGTCGGTTGAGCACGGCCGCGTGGTTCTAGTTATGGAGCATGAGGGCGTCCGGACCCTCCGGATCGCCGCCGCCCTGGGCCCGCTCCAGAGCATGGGGGCCACTGGGGTGCTGACCTATACGGTCGAGCCACACGCCAATGGCGCGAAGATCACGATGACTTATCGCGTTTCAGGAGATCCGAGCCTGGCCTTGGATCAGGTCGCCCCAATCGTTGATCAAGTGATGATGGAACAATTTAGCCGCCTCATTCGCTTTAGTTCGTCTGGTTCTCCCGAATAAGTCGCGCCGTTCATTGCCGGCTCAGGTTGGCGGTACCAGTTTCCGTACTGTATGCGGGCCACGCCCTAGCCCGCTCAAGGGATTTGGAGGGATTTCATGATCCGCAAAATTATCACCGGCCTCGCGGCCGTTATGTTCTTGGCAAGCTGCACCAACGTCGATCCAGTGACCGGCGAACGCACGCGTAACAACACCGGCACCGGCGCCATTATCGGCGCCATCGTCGGCGCAGGCGCCGGCACGCTCGCCGGTGGCGACGACCGCCGCAATGCGCTCATCGGCGCAGGTATCGGCGCGCTCGCGGGCGCTGCGATCGGCAACTACATGGATCGCACGTACGAAAACCTGCGTGAGCGTCTCGCCGGCACCGGCGTCGGCGTCACGCGCGTCAGCCAGAGCCAGATTCTGCTGAACTTCCCCGCCGACCTCACGTTCGATTTCGATCGTGACGCTGTTAAGGGTCAGTTCGTGCCAACGCTGCGCGATGTCGGCAACGTGCTGCGCGAGTACGAGCAAACCACCGTCGACGTGTATGGCCACGCTGACTCGGTCGGCTCGGAGTCGTACAACCAGGACCTCTCTGAGCGCCGCGCCATGAACGTTGCCTCAGTGCTGATGCAAGGCGGCGTCATCCGTCAGCGTCTGATCACGCAAGGCTATGGCGAAAGCCGCCCGATCGCGTCGAACACGACCGACGACGGCCGCGCCCGCAACCGCCGCGTGGAAGTCTATATCAGCGCGTTCACGGGCTGATGCCGGCTTGAAGCACTAACCGAGACGCCGTCACGTTCACGCGTGGCGGCGTTTTCGTTTGAAGGAGTTGAGTTATGCGCGCTTTGATCTTGGCTCTGGCGCTCGCCGCCTGCTCGCAACAAGCACCGCCATCAACGGGTGACGCGGACACGCCGACGGCGGCGCAAACGCCGGCAACGGAAGCAACGGCAGTCGATAATCTCGCGCAGATGCCGCAATGGGGCGAAGCGCGCGCCGCCGGCGTCGACTTCCGCGCTGTCGGTCAGGAGCCCGGCTGGCTGCTGGACGTCTATACCGCAGGCTCGATCAAGTTCGTTTGGGACTACGGCGAGAACTACGCTGAGTTCAGCGGCGTGACGCCCACCTACCCGCAGGAAGGCGCGACACGCTACGAAGCCAGTTCAGATGGCGTTTCGCTGGTCGTCACCATTCGGCGCTTTCCGTGCCAGGACGCGATGAGTGGCGAAGCATTTCCGTCAACGGTCGAGGTCGTCGTAGACGGCCGTGCGCTCAACGGCTGCGGGCGCAGCGTCTAATAAAGGAGCGCGGGTCTTCAGACCCGCATTTCCGCGCCGGTGTACGAAGTGCGGGTTTGAAGACCCGCGCTCCTTTAACGCAGCTTCAGCCGCTTGATCTCGGTCTTGTTGAGCTGGCGCTTTGAAACAGCGCGCACGCCTTCAAGGCCGTAGAGCACGGTGAGCGGCAAATCCGTGAGGCCGGCGGCTTGCAGGGCATCCGCCTCGCGCCCGTCACCGCTTCTACCAAGCTTTACTTCCCACCAGACGCCGTCCCGCAATTTATGCAGCTGCGTCTTCGCGTCGATCACACGCATGCGCGCCGCGCGCTCTTTGTCGGCGGCCATACGCGCATCGCGCTGACGCGCGCTCCAGGTCTTGCGCTTGTCGTTCTTGCGCAAGAGGCCAGACTTCGGATGGACGTAGAAATAGCTCCACACCTCATCCAGCGGCCGCTCGCCGCCGAAGCGCTGTGTCACCATCACGACGCCGCTCTTCATCCGTGTCTTGATCGCGACGAAATCCTCGATGTGATCGCGCACATGCTGCTGCACCGTCGACGACGGCTTCAGATGTTCGCTAATCTCCGAATACACCTTGTTCCAAGGCCGCCCGACATTCGACGCGAGATAACGCTTCAACGGATTGAGCATCTCATTGAGCATCTTCGTTTTCGGTTGCGGCTTCTTCGGCTCGCGCGCGCCCTTGGCCTTGATCGGCTCGCCATCGTCATCGACAAGCGCACGCGAGCGTCCTGTGCGGAGATCCGCCCAGGCTCGGCCCTTCCTGGGCCGCTCCACAATGACTTTGCTCATGTCCTTACGCATGGGGCGCGCGGTTTAGGCGCGCGCCCTCTATGACGCAAGCGAATTGTCGGCGATTAGACCGCCTTGGGCTTTGCGCGCTTGCGGTACTTCTGCGGCGCGGTCGAGTTCGACCACACGGCATTGCCCTTACGATCACGGCGTTCGCCACGATCGCGTGTCGGCTCTTCGCGCGAGCGCGTCGGGCCGTGCCCCTGCTTTGCATGCGCCTTGCCGTGGACGTCGGCGACCGCGCGTTGCGGCTTCGGCTTACGCGCCGGATGCACCGAACCAGAACGGCCAGCGGGGCCTTTCGGGCGTTGGACCCGTTCGTCAGCGCGCGGCGCGCGGAGCGACATGTCCGTTTCCATCACAGGCACTGGCTGCTTCGTCAGCTTCTCGATGTCGCGCAGATAAGCGCGTTCATCGGGAGCGCAGAACGAAATCGCGATGCCGTCCGTGCCGGCGCGCGCGGTGCGGCCGATGCGGTGGACGTATTGCTCAGGCACGTTCGGCAGGTCGAAATTGATGACGTGCGTGATGTCGTCGACATCGATGCCGCGCGCGGCGACTTCGGTGGCGACGAGAATGCGCGTCTGGCCCTTCTTAAAGCCATCAAGCGCACGAATGCGCTGGCCCTGGCTCTTATTACCGTGGATCGCATCGGCGTTGAAGCCAGCGCTCTCCAGCTTCTTCGCCACGCGGTCAGCGCCGTGCTTGGTGCGGGCGAAGACGAGCGCGCGCTTGATCGACTTATCGGCGAGCAAAGCGTGCAGGAGGTCCTGCTTCTTCGAATTGTCGACGTGGATCACCGCTTGCTCGACACGCTCAGCCGTCGAGCTGACAGGCGTCACCGCGATCCGCTCAGGGTTGTCGAGGAATTGTGCTGCGAGTTCGGCGATCGAGGGCGGCATGGTCGCGGAGAAGAACAGCGACTGGCGATGACGCGGCAGGATCGTTGCGATCTTTCGCAGATCGTGGATGAAGCCCATGTCCAGCATGTGATCGGCTTCGTCGAGGACGAGGATCTCGACCTTGTCGAGACGGATCGAGCGTTGGCTGACGTGGTCAAGCAAACGGCCCGGCGTGGCGACGAGAATGTCGACGCCGCGGAACATGGCTTGCTTTTGCTTGTGCATCGACGCGCCGCCGAAAACGACGGCCGTGCTCAAGCCTAGAAACTTGCCATAAGCGCGAAAGCTATCGCCAATCTGCGCCGCCAGTTCGCGCGTGGGCGCGAGCACGAGCGTGCGGCACGATTTCTCGCCAGCGTGTTTGCGGTTCTGATGCAGCTTATCGAGGATCGGCAGCGCGAACGCCGCCGTCTTGCCGGTGCCGGTTTGGGCCAGACCGATCAGGTCGCGGCCCTTCTGGACGATCGGCAGCGCTTGGATCTGGATCGGCGTCGGTTGGGTATAGCCCTCGGCTTCAAGCGCCTTGAGGATCGGCGTGGACACGCCGAGATCTTGAAATGTGGTCACGTAAAAACTCTCAGCCGATCGCGCTCCGCGATGCGGCTCATTCGTTCAGGAACGATGCGACGGCGAAGAAAGGCGGCGAGCTGCTAGAAACTAATGTCTCTTTGGGCGCTCAAAGCCGAACGTCGATGGTGGCGTTCCGGGTGGACCGCGTTCGCCGGAACATGAGCCGGGAACGGTCGCTGAGTGCGCGTATCGGCGCAAAAGCTTGATAAGTCAATAATGATCGCCGGGCGGCTGCCCTGCGCGCGCGTGACAATCCCCCGCCGCAATGTCACGGATTCGCCCTTGGTGGGGGATGAGCATGATGAATTCGGCCAAATTCGACTATTCGGGCGCAAACGTCCTGGTGACGGGCGGCAGCAACGGCATTGGCTACGCCATCGCCACAGCCTTTCGCGATGCAGGCGCCCACGTCACCATAACGGGCACACGGGCGGACGGCGTCTATGACTCCGACTTTACCGGCCTCTCCTATCGGCAGCTCGACATCCGCGACGCGGCAGCGATCGAAGCAACCGCCGCGGCGCTACCGAAGCTCGACGTGCTGGTGAATTGCGCAGGGCAAGCCAAGTTCAATGAATATGAGCCGGAGGCCTTCGCAGACACGATCGCGGTGAACCTGACGGGCTCCTTCCGCATGGCGAATGCCGTGCTGGCGCAGCTGAAAGCCAGCCGCGGCAGCGTCATCAATATCGCTTCGATGACGAGCTATTACGGCATGGCGATGATCCCAGGTTACGGCGCGAGCAAAGCTGGCGTCCTGCAGATGACGAAGACATTGGCCGAGGCGTGGGCAAGCGATGGCGTCCGCGTCAACGCCATCGCGCCAGGCTGGGTCGAAACCAATATGACCGCGCCTGCGCAAGGCAATCCGGACTTCGACGCTCAGATCGTCGCCCGCACGCCGATGAAGCGCTGGGCGAAGCCGGCGGAGATGGCGGGTACGGTGCTGTTTCTCTGCTCAGACGCAGCAGCCTTCATTACCGGCGTTACCGTGCCCGTCGACGGCGGCTTCAGCGCTGTGATGTGAACCGCGTACGCGCCGCGCCTTATTCCGCGCTGCTACGACAGCGGCTCGTATTCGTCGCTTCCTTGTCGCCGTCATCGTACTGAACGCGGAAGTCAGCGCGGCTGGCGCCGGTCTGCGCAATCGTCGCCCAATACCACACGTCGTCACTCCAGCGGCATTCGAGACGCGTGCCAGGCGCCCAATCGAAGGCGCGCACATCGTCAATGTCCTGTGTGCCGACATCGCCGTCATCATATTGCAGCGTGAGTTCATCGCCGGTTCGCGCGGTGATGGTCGCGGGCCAAAAGTAGGTGCGGTCTTCCTGCCAATGCGCGAGCACCCAATCACCTGCGCCGAGTTGCGCAGTTTGCGGCGCAGCAGCCGTAGCGCAGCCTGCTAGTCCCAGCGCAACTGCCAGCAGCATAGTCTTTACGATCGATGTCATGCGTTGATCCCCACCGGCGATCAATTCTGAATCGCCAGCGCCGAAGATCGCATGCCATTCGCAACACAGTCGAGCGCCAAGCGCGCGGTGCGCGGTAGCCTCATGCCGCGTCTTCGACGAAGCCCTGCCAATTGCGCATGTACTTGACGAACTTCGGGCTCAAGCCTTCGTTGGCGAGATGCGCTTCGCTTACCGGCGTTGCGATCGCGGTGAAGTTTGGATCAGCGCCGGCGCGTTTGGCGAAATCGTGGTGCAGGATCGCTGCGCGTCCGATGATCGGGAAATCATAGCCTGCATCAATCACGGCCTGCGCATCAGCCGCGCTCATGATTTTGCCGGCGGCGCCCAGGCGCACATCGCCGCGATCGAGATCAGCGAAATAGGAGGCGAGCGTCCGGCCCTTGAACGCCGCTTCCTCAGGTTCTTTCGTCACGTCCCAGAGCGACATGTCGATGAAATCGATCTTGCCGCCATGCATCAGCTTTTGCGCGACGTCGCGGATTTCTTGCAGCACGAGCCCCCAGCGTTCGGGCGATAAGCGCACGCCCACCGTAAATCCAGGCTTAGTCGCCGCGCGGACGCCATCGATGATTTCAAACATGAGGCGCGCGCGCTTCTCCGGATCGCCACCATAAGCATCGTCGCGGCGATTGAGTTCGGGGCTCAAGAACGAGCAGATCAGATAGCCGTGCGCGCCATGCAGCTCGACACCGTCGAAGCCCGCGCGCTCAGCGCGCTGGGCTGCTGCGATGAAGCAATCGCGCGAGTGCTGGATTTCATCCAGCGTCATCGCCTTGGCTTTAAGTTTCTCATCGTCTGAAGGCGCTTTGGGATTTGTCAACGAACGCAGACCGCCATGATGCAGCTGTGCGATCGCAACGCTGCCGTGGCGCTTGATGCCGTCAGCAAGCCGCGTCAACCCTGGCACGTGGCGCTCATCGTGAAAGCCGAGCTGCCCCGGAAAACCCACGCCCTCTACTTGCACGCTCGCCGCGCACGTCATCGTCACGCCGAACCCGCCTTCGGCGCGCATAGTCAGCCAGCGATATTCTTCGTCCGAGAGCACGCCATCGGGCGCGCTCTGTAGATTGGTCAGCGAGGCGAGAACGAAGCGGTTCTTGAGCGCAGCGCCGGAGCGGAAGGTGAGCGTGTCGGTGAGTTTGGTCATCGCGCAAAGATAAGGGGGCGCGCGGAAAGCGCACCCCCTCACTTTACGTCAATGCAGACAGCCGATTAAGCCGCCTTCTTTTCCTTGGCGCCGAAGCGCTCGTAGAAGGTCTCGCCCTTGGCGGCCATGTCGCGCAGGAGTTTGTTCGGGCGGAAGCGTTCGCCATACGTATCTGCGAGGCGGTCGGCTTCTTCAACGAAGCCCTTCGTGCCCCAGAACAAGTCGATATAGCTGATGCAGCCGCCGCTATAGGGCGCAAAGCCCCAAGCGAGGATCGAGCCCACGTCCGCATCGCGCGGATCGGTGATCACGCCTTCTTCGAAACAACGCGCGACTTCGATGCACTGGCGGAAGAGGAAACGCTTGGTCAGCTCCGTCTTCAGCTCAGGTGGGCATTCCTTCGTCTTCACTTCGATGCGCTCGGCGAGGCCCGGCCAGATGCGCGAGGGCTTCCCGTCTTCGCCGTACTCGTAATAGCCCTTGCCGCCCTTGCGACCGACGCGGCCCTTATCTTCGACGAGCCATGACAGCATCGCGGCGCGCGGGTCCTTCTTGTAGTCCTGCTGATTAAGCTCGGCATTGGTCTTGCCGATCTTCAGCGCCGTATCGAGGCCGACGGAGTCGGACACTTCGAGCGGGCCCATCGGCATGCCGCACTGGCGGCCGACGTTTTCGATGATCGCCGGTGCGATGCCTTCCATCAGCATCTCGACGCCTTCGGCTGGATAGGTGCCGAAGCAGCGCGAGGTGTAGAAGCCGCGGAAGTCATTCACGGTGATCGGCGTCTTGCGGATCTTGATGACGTAGTCGATCGCCTTGGCTTGCGTTTCGGCGGTCGTGTCCTTGCCCATGATGAGCTCAACGAGGCCCATGCGCTCGACCGGCGAGAAGAAGTGAATGCCGATGAAGTTCTTCGGACGCGCCGAAGCTTCAGCGAGTCCGGTGATTGGCAGCGTCGAGGTGTTCGAGCCAAACACAGCGGTTTCACCGAGATATGCTTCAGCCTTCTTCGTAACTTCAGCTTTCAGCGCAGGGCTTTCGAACACAGCTTCAACCACAAGGTCAGAGCCTTTGATCAGCGAGTAATCGGTCGAGGGCGTGATAAGCGCCAGCAGCGCATCGCCCTTTTCCTTCGTGATCTTGCCGCGCGAGATGTCCTTATCGACGATGCGCTTCGAATAGGCCTTGCCCTTCTCAGCGCTCTCTTGGCTCACATCGAGCAGAACGGTTTCGATGCCAGCCTTCGCTTGCACGTAGGCAATGCCTGCGCCCATCAGACCAGCGCCAAGCACGGCGACCTTCTTGATCTCGTAAGTCGGGAAGCCTTCAGGGCGGTTTCCGCCTTTGCCGAGCGCTTGCATGTTCACGAACAAAGTCCGGATCATGCCCTTCGCTTGCGGCGTTGCGGCCGTCTTGATGAAGTAGCGGCTCTCGATGCGGAGCGCGGCATCGATCGGCACCTGCATGCCTTCATAGATGCACGACAGAATGTTGCGCTGTGCGGGGTAGTTCAGGTTGGTCTGCTTGGAGACCATGGCGTTGCCGCCAACAGCCGCCATCGCGCCAGCTGGCGTGAACGGGCCGTCTTTCACTTTGTAGCCCTTCACGTCCCACGGCGCGATCGCCTTCGGGTTCGGGCCCTTGGCGTAATCCCACGGCAGCGTCGACTTCACCCACGCCTTCGCGGCGTCGACCGTGCCGCCAGCCGGCACGACTTCATTGATGAAGCCCAAGCCCTTGGCTTCCTGCGGCGATTTATCGGCGCCTTGCAGGATCATCATCGCGGCGTTCTGCACGCCGATCAGGCGCGGCAGACGTTGCGTGCCGCCAGCGCCCGGAAGCAGGCCGACTTTCGATTCCGGCAGGCCGAACTTGGTCTTCGGATTGTCAGCGGCGACGCGATAGTGGCACGCCAGCGCGATTTCCAAACCACCGCCGAGCGCGAGGCCTTCAAGCGCCACGGCCACCGGCTTGCCGCACGTTTCGATCGCGCGCAGGGAGCGGTTCAGCGTGAAGCTTTGCTCGAATTGCTTCTTCAGGCGCTCATCTTCGCTCTTCGGCTCTTCTTGCTTGGCCGAGCCGCGTTGATTGAGTTCGCCCAGATCGGCGCCGGCGCAGAAGCCCGTCGCCTTGCCCGACGTGATCACCGCGCCATTGATCTTGGCGTCAGTCTTGATCGTGTCGACCAACGTAATGAGATCACGCATCACCGAACCGGTGATCGTGTTCATGGAGCGGCCCGGCACGTCGAACGTTATGAGCGCAATGCCGTCGCTGTCGACGTCGATCTTGAAGTTTTCCATCGGACCTACCCTCTACCTATTTTCGTGAGTGACGCCGGCGGCGGTCGTTGCCGCCACCGGCGCTTAGCTCTTAGTTCACGCGTTCAATCACGGTCGCGGTGCCCATGCCGGCGCCGATGCAGAGCGTGATCAACGCGCGCTCTTTATCCGCGCGCTCAAGTTCATCGACCATGGTGCCGAGGATCATTGCGCCGGTGGCGCCGATGGGGTGACCCATCGCGATAGCGCCGCCATTGACGTTGACCTTGTCCATATCGAGATCGAGCGCCTGCACCCAGCGCAGCACGACCGACGCGAACGCTTCGTTGAGTTCCCAGAGATCGATGTCCTGCTTGGAGAGACCGAGACGCTTCATCAGCTTGTGCGTGACGTGCTCAGGGCCGGTCAGCATGATCGACGGCTCGGAGCCAATCGAGGCGCCGCCAACGATGCGCGCGCGCGGCTTCAAGCCGAGTGCATCGCCCATTTCCTTCGAGCCGATCAGCACGCCAGCGGCGCCGTCAACGATGCCCGACGAATTGCCGGCATGGTGGACGTGATCGATCTTTTCGAGTTCCGGATAGCGTTGCTTAATCACGTCATCGAAGCCCGGCATCACTTCGCCTTGCATCTTGAATGACGGCTCAAGCGCACCGAGCGATTGCAGCGTCGTTTCCGGACGCATGAACTCGTCGTGCGAGAGCAAAGTCGCGCCCATCTGGTCTTTCACCGGGATGATCGACTTCTTGAAGCGGCCCTCTTTCCACGCTTGCGCGGCGCGTTGTTGCGATTGCACCGCGAACTGGTCGAGATCGGTGCGCGAGAAGCCGTACTTGGTGGCGATGGCGTCAGCCGAGACGCCTTGCGGCGTGAAGTAGGTCTTCATCGCGATCGACGGATCGGTCGCCCACGAACCGCCGGTCGAGCCCATCGGCACGCGGCTCATGCTCTCAGTCCCGGCGCCGATTGCGAGCGCCGCTTCACCGGACTTCACCTTCGCCGCAGCGATGTTGCAAGCTTCGAGACCCGAAGCGCAGAAGCGCTCGACTTGCACGCCAGAGACGGTTTCGGCGTAGCCGGCATTCAGCGCCGCAATACGCGGCAGGTTGCCGCCCTGCTCACCGATCGGCGACAGCACGCCCATGACGACGTCATCGACCTTCGACGTATCGAGATTGTTGCGATCGCGCAGCGCCTGCAGCACTTGCGTCGCCAATTGCAGCGACGTTTGCTCGTGCAGCGAGCCGTTCGCTTTGCCTTTGCCGCGCGGCGTGCGCACCGCGTCATAAATATAGGCCTCAGCCATAGTCTTCACTCCAACATCAGCGGCATCGCCGCTTCACCCTGCATGGGACCGGAGTCGTCCCTGGCGCCCAAGATTCGAAAATCTTCGCGCCTACTCCGCTGACCGCTCGCGCCGGGCTGGCGCAAGCGCGGCAAACTAGTTCGCCTCCCCGCCCGCAATGGCGATGTCGCCGCGGAAGGAATTGGCGATGAAACAGGCTTCGTGCGCGCGATGGTGCAGCTCGCGGATTTCCTCCGGCGCCGGCTGCTTCTCACCTCCCCACGATACATAAGGATTGAGCTTCACCTGCGTGACCGAGATCTTGCCGCGATCGTCCTTGCCCATCACGCCTGAGGCGCGATCTTCGTAGGCATCGACGACAAAACCCGCGTTGCGCGCGAGGTCCAAGAACCAAAGCATGTGGCATGTCGACAGCGACGCCACCAACAGCTCTTCCGGATCAACCGCATCTTCGCGCGAATACGGCGCCCGCACCACAGACGGCGAAGCCGAGCCCGCAACAGTGATACCGCCATCGAACGCGATCTCATGCGCGCGCGAATAATGCCCCGCGGCGAAATCGTCGTCGCCGCGCTGCCAAGTGACGGTGGCGGTGTGCGCCGCCATCAGAATGCTTCCGCGGCGAGCGCCATCACCGGCCCCGCACCGCTTTTCAGCTTGGCGAGATGCGCCGGCGCGTCGGGCGCCATGCGCGCGAGGAAGTAGCGGCCGGTTGCGAGCTTGGTGTCGAAGTACGGATCGCCCGCACCGCCATTCTTCTTCGCCGCCAACGCCGCCTTGGCTTGCAGCGTCCACATATAGGTGAGCGCGGTGATGCCGAAGAGGTTGAGATAATCGTGGCTGGCTGCGCCGGCATTGTCGAAATTCGTCATGCCGTTCTGCATCAGCCACATCGTGCCGTCTTGCAGCTGCGCTTTGTTTGATTTCAGCGCTTCGACGAACTCAGCAAGCTCTGCATCGTCCTCGTGATTGTGCGCAAAATCGTCGATCTCGTTGAAGAACGCAAAGATCGCTCTTCCTCCGTTCGCGCCAAGCTTGCGGCCGACAAGATCGAGCGCCTGGATGCCGTTGGTTCCTTCGTAGATCTGGGTAATGCGGGCATCGCGCACGAACTGCGACATGCCCCATTCTTCGATGTAGCCGTGGCCGCCATAGACCTGCTGGCAATTGGTGGCGTTGGCGTAGCCTTTGTCAGTCAGATAGCTTTTGATCACCGGCGTCATCAGACCCATGTAATCGTCAGCCCTCTCGCGCACCTTCTCATCGGGGGACGCGTGCAAGAGATCGCCCTGAAGCGCCGTCCAGAACGCAAACGCGCGCGCGCCTTCATTGAAGGCTTTCGCATCCATCAGCATGCGCCGCACGTCCGGATGCACAATAATCGGATCTGCTGGACCGCCTGGGTTTTTCGGGCCGGTGAGCGACCGCATCTGGAGGCGGTCCTTCGCGTAAATCACCGCGTTCTGATACGCGACTTCCGATTGCGAGAGCCCCTGCAAGCCCACGCCGAGACGCGCCACATTCATCATCGTGAACATGGCGGCCAAGCCTTTGTTCTCGATCCCGACAAGATAGCCGACAGCATCGTCGTAATTCAGGACGCACGTCGAATTGCCGTGAATGCCCATCTTCTCTTCGATTTTGCCGCAGACAACGCCATTGCGGGCGCCGAGCGAGCCATCCGCATTCACCAAAAACTTCGGCACGACGAAGAGCGAAATGCCTTTGGTGCCCTGCGGCGCGCCTTCGATGCGCGCGATGACAAGGTGGATGATGTTCTTCGCAAGATCGTGCTCACCGGCCGAGATGAAAATCTTTTGGCCGCTGATGCGATACGAGCCGTCGCCTTGCGGGATCGCTTTAGTGCGGAGCATGCCCAGATCAGTGCCGCAATGCGGCTCCGTCAGGTTCATGGTGCCGGTCCATTCGCCGGTGACGAGCTTCGGCAAATAGATTTGCTTTTGCTCTTCGCTGCCGTGCGAGTGGATCGCGGCGTAAGCGCCGTGGCTAAGCCCCGGATACATGCCGAACGCCATGTTCGACGATGCGACCATCTCGTTCCACGCCAGCGCCACGATATGCGGCAAGCCTTGGCCGCCATAAGCAGGATCGCTCGACAGCGCAGGCCAGCCAGCGGCGACGAACTGATCGTAAGCTTCTTTGAAACCAGGCGGCGTCGTCACCGAGCCATCGTCATGACGGACACAGCCGTGTTCATCGCCAACCTTGTTGAGCGGGGCGAGCACGTCTTCACAGAACTTGGCGCCCTCTTCCAGCACCTGCTCGATCAGATCGATCGGCGCTTCCGCGAACCCAGGCAGGTTCGAGTAGCGCTCGATCTTGAGCACGTCCTTCAAAAGGAACTTGTATTCGCGAACAGGCGCCTTGTACGACGGCATTACGCGCTCCCTGATTTTATCTTTGCGCCTTCTATAGAGGCGTTAGTGCGCTTCTTCGAGGCGCTTCTTGGCTTCTTGCTCGAACGCGCGCGCATTCGCCATCGCCGCCGAAGTGGCCGGCTTTGCAAGGAACCGCTCAAGCTTGGCGATCGAGTCCGTCAGCGTCTCGATGGCGGCGTCGATGTCTTCGCGCTGGGTTTCGAGCGCTACGATACGGGCCTGGTACTTCTTGAGCGCCGTCTGCGCCTGGGCGCGCTGATCGACTTTGTAGAGATCGAGGATTTCCTTGATCTCGATGAGCGAGAGGCCGACGCGCTTGCCGCGCAGGATCAGCTGCAGTTTGGCGCGGTCGCGATGCGAATAGACGCGATTCATACCGTCACGGCGCGGCGTCAGCAGACCCTTATCCTCATAAAACCGGAGCGCACGAGGCGTGACCTCGAACTCGCGGGCCAGCTGGGAAATTGTGTAGGTGCGCTCGGTTTTGGTCATTTGGGACGCCCTCGTTTTTCGTTTCCTCTCCGGTATCCGTAGCTTCCGTTTACGCTAGCGTCAATGAAAGTTGACGGCGGCGTCACGGATTTTCGACGAGCAGCTCTCGCTTGATATCGGCAGGCGTGCGACACCCGTTCTGCCCCATCATAATGTCGAGCTCGCCGATGAGGTATTCCATGACCGCATGGACGCCCGCCTCGCCCGCCAGCGCTAGCCCATAGACATAAGGACGGCCAATCCCGACGGCCGAAGCGCCCAGCGCCAGCGCCTTAAAGATGTCCGCCCCGCCCCGGATGCCGCTATCGAGCATGACCGGGATCTTGCCCTTGGTTGCCGCTACGACACCCGGCAACGCGTCCAGCGTGCCGATGCCGCCATCGATCTGACGGCCACCGTGGTTGGAGACGAGGATCCCGTCATAGCCCTCGCTCACCGCCTTCGCGGCGTCGTCGGCGCGCATGATCCCTTTCAGGATAACCGGTAGTTTCGTCCACGATCTGATCTTGGCGATGCGCGCCCAATCGAGCGTCGGATCGGAGAAGACCTGCGTGAACTGCACAGCCGCGGCCATCGGATTTTCTTCCGGCGGCGCCGGCAGCATCGCGCGGAAGGCAGGATCAGACGTGTATTGCGCGATGCCCATGCTGCGCAGGAACGGCAAATAGCCCAGATCGAGGTCGCGCGGACGCCAGCCGAGGATTGTCGTGTCGAGCGTGATGAAGATGGCTTTGCAGCCCACCGCCTCCGCCCGCTTCACGAAGCTCTCAGCGATCGCATCTGATTTGCCCCAATAGAGCTGGAAGAAACGCGGGCCGTTGCCGTTAGCCTCCGCGATTTCCTCCATCGGCTTCGACGCTTGCGATGAAATGATCATGGGCAGATTGAGCCGCGCCATCGCGCGCGCCACGGCAATGTCCGCGTCCGGATGCATCATCTCGAGCACGCCGATGGGCGATGTCATCACCGGCGCCGCAGCGCGCGCGCCAAATATTTCGCACCCGAGATCACGCGCACCGACACCCGCCAACATGCGCGGCGCGATCTTGTGCTTGAGAAACGCGGCGCGATTGGCCTCCATCGCGCTTTCAAGCCCAGCGCCGCCTGCCGTGTAGGCCCAAGCTTCAGTCGACATCTTTTGTTGCGCAGCCGCTTCGAGCGGCGGGAAGCTCGTCGGCACCTCCGGCTTCGCGCCGCCAAGTCCGCGCATGTAGATCGCGCCTTGCGTTTCGGGTCCGAATTGGCGCGGCGTGTCAGACATGGCTAATCCTCGTTTACGATTTTACCCGCCATTAACATGGCAGCCCCTTTGATCGACACTGCAAACTCGTGAGCGATTCTCGAATCTTTCGAGTTTCGCTTTGGGGTTGGGCGTTTGGCGGCGCGATGGCGCGCTGCATCAACGCGGGCGAGGGCTGAGTATGAGTGGCGCGCAAAGCTGGAGCGTGAAGGGCATCGACCCGAAAGTGCGAGAGGCCGCTCGTGAAGCTGCCGCACGCCAAGGTCTGAGCCTCGGCGAGTATCTGAGCCAAGCGCTCGCGGGCCAAACGCCTGCGACGACGCCGTCAACCAGCGTGACGCCGCCGCGTCCGCGCTCGACACGCTATCTCGGCGCACTCGATGCAGAGAATGAAGACGATTGGAGCGTCAGCCCGCGCACGCCGCATGATCCTTCGCGCCTCGCCCAGCGCATTGAATCGATCGAGCGCCGCACCCAACTCGCCGTCACTGGTTTAGACCGCGCCGTCTCGACCATTGACCGCTCCGTGCTTGGCCTTGCTGCGCGCATTGAAGACGCGGAAGCAGCGGCAACCGATGCAGCCGACCGCATTTCCGAAGCGCTCGAACAATTCCGCGCCGCCGGCGACACGTTGAGCGGCAAGCTTGCGCGCGCTGAAGAAGAAGCGACCGAAAGCAAGCAGGCATACGAGCACGCCAAGAGCGACATTGACGGCGTTCGCCAGCGTCTCGAACATCAGGTCACCGTCGCTGAAGAAGTTGCGCGCCGCGCTGAAGCCGCCGCCACGTTCCTGACGGGCGAGATGGAAAACGGCGAGAGCTTTGCATCACGCACGCTCGCGGAAGCACGCACGATTGCTGAAGAAGCTGCACGCCAAGCCGCAGAAGCCTCCGCTGACGCGGTGCAGGAACTGCGCCGTCTGCAAGAGGAAATGAGCGAGCGCCTGGCGGAGACGGAAACGTCAACCCGCCGCGCGATCGAAACCGCCGTCGCCGAAGTTCACACCGAAAATCGCGGCACGCGCGAAGCGCTGCTCGAAGAAGTGGTGCGTCTCGAAAGCGAGATCGCCAAGCGCGTCGGCGCCGTCGATACATTGAAGGCCGATCAAGCCGCCCTCATCGCGCGCATTGAACGCGCGGAAGCTGGTTCGCGCGAAAGTACGGCGGGTCTGCGCCAAGCTGCGGGTGCGGCGATCGCCGATCTGCGCAACGCCCAACTCACGCTCTCTGCGCGCGTCAAGCAAGTCGAGGACATCGCCGGCGCTTCCGGCACCATCGATCTGACCGATCTGCGCCAAGCGCAAAGCGATATCGCAGAACGCCTCGCATCTCTTGAGAGCAAGACTGATACGAGCCCAGTCTCGGACGCGCTCGCCGCGTTCGAAGCGCGCATTGCCGGCATTGAAGCCAATGGCGTCAGCAGCGCGAAGCTCGACCATGTCGATGGCGCGGTGCGCACGCTCGATGAAGCGCTGAGCCGCCTCTCGGCGCGCTTGGCGGAAACCGAGTCCACCGCCAACACAGCGATCCGCACGCTGGAAGAAACCGTCTCCTCGCTCGGTGCGCGCGTTGAGCAAGCGCAAGCGGTGCAGGAAACAGAAGCCGTGCGCGCGATGCTCGAGCAGCGCCTCGACTCGATGGCGCAGCAAGTCTCGACGATGGTCGGCGAAGCGCGCGACCAGCTGCAAACGCAACTGCATGCCGCCCTCGAAGGCGCGACCGGCGAAGGTCTCGAAGGCGCGCTGGCTGACGTGAACCGCCGCCTAGCCGCAGCTGAGCGCCGCCAAGCGCAGACCATCGAAGCGATCTCGCTCGAAATTCGCCGCATGTCGGAGACGGTCGATAAGCGCCTGCGCGCTGTCGAAAGCCGCAACGATGACGCCGCCGGTGCTGCAGTGCGCGAAGAATTGGCGCGCATGTCGAACACGCTCGAACAGCGCTTCGATGACATCGAGCGCCGCGAAGCGGCTGGCTTCGATCGCATGGGCCTTGAAGTCGGCCGTCTCTCCGAGCGCTTGGAAGAGCGTGTCGGTGCGGTGGAAACCCGCAGCGCGCAAGCGATCGAGCATGTTGGCGAGCAAGTCGCGCGCATGGCCGAGCGCTTCAATCAGCGCCAGGACACGCTCGCGCGCGAACTCGGCGAGCGCATGCTGGACAGCGAAGAACGAGCCGGCGCCCGCGTCACCGAGGCGATCAACTCGATCATGGAGCGCTTGGCGGAAGTGGAAGAGCACTCCGCCGAAGCCATCGCGCCCGTGCAAAAGGCTGTCTCCAGCGTAGCTTCCAAGCTCGAGCGCTACGAGAACAGCCATGACGCTGTCGATCTCGCGCCGCTCGCCGACGCGATCCCGACGCCGTCGCGCCGCCAACAAGACTTCCCGATCTTTGGCGACATCGAAGAAACCGAACCCTACGTCTCGCCGATGGAAGCAGCACAGCCAACGCGTGCTGCGCCGTTGCCGCCGCGCACGCCCGCGCCGCAGCACGTCAGCTTGGACGACGACATCTACTTCTCGGAACCGATTGACGATCTGCTTGAAGATGAAGCGCAGATGCCGCCGATCGAAACGGAAGACACTCCCGCAACGGACACGTTCGCGGAAGAGCACGCGCCTGACTACAAGTCGATCGAACTGGCGCACGACACCGATCTGCTGATCGACGAGCCCTTCCTCGATGAAATTGACCTGACCACCTCTCCGCCTCCCGGTGCGGAGAACGTGGAAGACACGTTCTGGTCGCCCGATACCGAGACGGGCGCGACGCCGCTCGCAGGCGTGCACGACGACTCGTCCTTCGACCCCTTCGATACGCTCGATGAGCCGCGAGAGCCGACACACACTTTGACTGACGTCGCGCCGTCAGAGCCTGCGCCGCCGGCTGGCAAGAACGACTACCTCGCCCAGGCGCGCAAAGCCGCCCAGGCGCAGGCTGAAACCTCGAAGACCAAAGAGAAGAAGGCCAAGGAACCGAAGCAGCCAAAGGCCGCCAAGGTGAAGGCCGAAAAGACTGACACGGGCGCTGCGCCGCAACTCAGTCTGCGCGGATCGAGCCGGATCGTGCTTTGGGGCGCGACTGGCTTGGTCGTGCTCGCGCTTGTCGCGGGCTCGCGTTATTTTGCCGACCAAGCGAACGAACCCGGCCCAACATCGCCTGAGGCTGAACCGCCTGCCGCCACCGATCCGAGCGCGTCTCTACCGGCGCCATCACAGGATCCGTTCGCGGAAGCTCCGGTCGAAGGCTTTGCGCCGGACGGCAGCGTGCCTGCTGTCGAAGGCGCACCCATAGCGGAAGGTGGAGCGACGGCAGCACCCGTCGTCGCCGCCCCGCTCGCGCCGCGTAACGTCTCGCTGGAGCAAGCCGCGCAAACCGGCGATCTCACGGCGCAATACGAACTCGCGCTGCAACGCCTCGCGGCGGGCCGCGCCGCCGAAGGCGCTACCCTTCTGCGCCGCGCCGCCGACCGCGGCTTCGCCATGGCGCAATATCGCTTGGCCAAGCTCTATGAGCGTGGCGAAGGCGTTCAAGCCGATCTCACCGTCGCGCGCCAATGGACCGAACGCGCCGCTGCCGCAGGTAACCGCCGCGCGATGCACGATCTCGGGGTCTTCTTCGCCCGCGGCGAAGGCGCGCCGCTCGATGAGTCCGCCGCATTTCGGTGGTTCCGTCAGGCTGCCGAGCTCGGCGTCGCTGACAGCCAGTACAATCTGGGCGTCCTCTATCAACAAGGACGTGGCGTAAACGCGAGCGCATCGGAAGCCTTGTTTTGGTTCCTGGTCGCCGCACGTCAGGGCGATCAAGATGCTGGCGCACGCGCGACGGCCCTCGAAGCGCAGCTCACAGCTGCGCAAGCCGAGCAGGCCCGCGCCCGTGCGCAAGCCTTCCGCCCGCGCGCCGCTAATGCGGTTGCGAACGGTGAGTTCGGGCCGCGCGCTTGGGCGGCGCGTCCGGCCACCTAAACACCTCCGAATAAGGGGGTAATTTCTGCGCTGAGCGGCGTTGCCACGCCCTGCGACGGCGCCCATAAGGGGCGCTGGGCGAAGACGCGCACGCGTTACTCAGTCGAGCTGGAAATTGATCTACCTGCCGATCGCCGAGATGCCGGTGAACGTGCTGCTTGTCCTATTGGTCAGCGGCGGCGTCGGCTTTGTGTCCGGGCTCGTCGGCGTCGGCGGCGGCTTCATCATGACGCCTGCCTTGATCTTTCTTGGCGTCCCCGCGCCCGTCGCTGTCGCCACTGGCGCAAGCCAGATCGCAGCGACGTCATTCTCCGGCATCATGACTCAAACACGCCGCAAGAACGTCGACTGGCGGATGGGGCTTCTGCTGTCCATCGGCGGCATCGCCGGCAGTGCGATGGGCGTGTGGTTGTTTGAGCGCCTGCTGAGGCTTGGCCAACTCGATCTGATTATCTCGATCCTCTACCTCTTCCTGCTCTCCGGCGTCGGCTTCCTGATGCTGAGCGAGACCTACTCGCTATGGCGTGGACGAACGACGAGCGGCGTCTCGATCCTGCGCCGCCCCGCACGCACGGTCGCGCATACATTGCCCTTCCGCATCGCCTTCCCGCGCTCGGGGCTCTATATCAGCGTCATCCCGCCGCTTGTGCTTGGCTTTGCCATCGGCGCGCTCGCGGCAATCATGGGCATTGGCGGCGGCTTCATCCTCATCCCCGCCATGATCTACCTCTTGCGCATGCCAACCCACGTCGTCGTCGGCACGTCACTCTTCCAAGTGCTGATCGTCAGTTCACTGGTCGTCATTCTGCAATCAGCGGCGACGCAAACGGTCGACCTCGTGCTTGCGGCATTGCTCATGCTCGGCGGCGTAGTCGGCGCACAATTCGGCGCACGCATCGGCGCGGGCCTGAAGAATGAACATATCCGCGGCTTGCTCGGCCTGCTGCTGATCGCGGCCAGCGCGAAATTCCTGTTCGACCTGGTGATCCCGCCGGAAGAACCGTACGTGCTCGGCGGAGGCCTGTGGTGAAGCGCTTCATGGCCGCCCTCGCGTTTCTCGCAGTCGCCTCCGGCGCCTCCGCGCAACAGCCGAGCGATCCGCTGAACGAACTGCCGGCCGCCGTCGCCGAAGAGCAGATCACTGTCAGCTCCGACTATCGCGGCTCTTACATTACGGTCTTCGGCGTCAATCCGGATCGGCGCGGCCGTGGCGACATCGTCGTCGTCGTGCGCGGGCCGAACGAAAGCGCTGTCATCATGCGCAAGCGCAACTTTTACGGCCTGTGGATCAATGGCGATCCTGTCGAGTTCGCGCAGGCGCCCACCTTCTTTGCCGTTCTCTCGAACCGGCCGCTGCGCCAGATCGCCAATGCCCAATCGATCTGGGAACACCAACTCGATCCCGCCGCCTCAGCACAGCTCGCGAGCGCGGTGCCTGACGGCGCCGATCCATCGGCTTATCGGCGCGCGCTTGTGCGCCTGCGCTATGCGCAGGGACTGTACCAATCCTATGACGGCCGCATACGCCCCGGCGAACGCGGCGGTCTCACCATGTACCAAGGCGGCCTTTTCCGCGCAGTCGTGCGCCTGCCCGCCAACGCGCCGATCGCGCAGTACAGCGCCGACACTTACCTCTTCCGCGACGGACGCCTCATCTCCTCGCAACGCATACCGATCACCATCTCGCGCGTCGGCATAGAACGACGCATCCACGATCTCGCCACCAACGCATCGTGGCTCTACGGCATCGTTACAGTGTTGCTGGCGCTGGCGGCGGGCTGGGCGGCGGCGCTAATCTTCCGCCGGACGTGAACGCCCAACCGCCACCCTTCCTGCCGCGCGCGGCGTTGCGCCTTGGATTTCTCGGGCTCGTGCCACTGGCCGTCAGCGCGCTGGTGACGCTCTCGCAGGATCGCGACACTGCTTACATCGCCGCGATCGCGTTCTCGCTTTACGCTGCCGTGCTGCTCTCATTTCTCGGCGGCGTGCGCTGCGGCATCGAAATCATGCGCGCGCCGCAGACGCCAAGCCCTCCACGTCTGTTTTACAGCGCCGTTCCAGGCTTAGCGGGCTGGTTTGTCACCATCTTCGTTGTGCTCGTGCCAGCGGCAGTCGGCACGGCGTCAGTGTTTGCCGGCCTCTTCGCTGCGCAATATCTCTGGGATCACCGCAGCGCCATCGATGCCGGCGCGCCGGAATGGTATCCGCTATTGCGCAAAGTGCTGACCGGCGGCGCGATGATCGTGTGCTTGCTGATCCCGCTGGCGACGGTGTTGCAGCGGATTTAGCCGCCGCCCAACAAGCGCTCGTATGGCGCGGGCAGTACGCGCTCTTTGCCCAGCACCAACGCCGTCACGCCATCGGGAAACAGTGGCGCAAACGCCTTGTCGCGCACATTGAGCCCGCCTGTGAACGCACCGAACGCCGGCATCACCAAGCGTTCACCATCAAACGCAAAGCAACGCCGCCGCACGCTGCGCCCTCGCCCGCTGACGCGCGCGCACGGGTGCAAGTGTCCGGCAATCTCGCCGGCGGTTGCGCGCTCCGTCGGCTCATGGCGCAATACCAGTGCGCCGAGGTGGAGCACATCGCGCACCGCGCCGCCCAGCGCCTCGGGTGAGCGGCCATCATGATTGCCTTCGACCCAGACCCAGTCGCAGCGCGCGATCAAGCTTTGCAGCAAATCCCGATCGCGCGCGTCGAGCCGCGCCGGACCTTGGCCATCATGAAAACTGTCGCCGAGCGACACGACGATCTCCGGCGCATGCGCATCAATCAGTGACGCGAGCCGCATCAACGTCGCGTGCGTATCGTAGGGCGGCAACATCTGCCCACGCAGCGCATAGGACGAGCCCTTCTCCAAATGGAGATCGGAGACGATCAACGCCTTGGCCTCACCCACCCACAACGCACCTTGCGGCAGCGCCGTTACAGTGACGCCGCCCAGCCGCGCCTCGACGTTTGCGCCAACAATCGCCAACGGCGGCAGCGCGCGCGCCGTAACACCGCGCGGGCGCGGCGCTCTCTTCGGCTTTTGCGATAGCAAGGGCATCAGCGTCAAAGCACCAGATTCGTCAGGGTGTGACGATAGCGAAATTGGGGTCCGGGGTATCGAACACTTCATTGAGGCCTTCAAGGGAGCCTCTGTCGCCGCTGATGCGGATCGAGCGGTTGATCACAGCTCTGCGCATCGTGCCTGCGCCCAACGCCTGCAAGAACACGCCGCGCGGCGATGTGATGGTAGGCGCATCCGCCAGCGTGACGCCGCTTTCATGCACCAAAACGCCATTGGCGATGGTGACCGCAAAGCGCTCGTTGCGCTCCGGGAAGACCAGATTGAAGGCAAAGCGCCGATCACCTAGTCGCTCTGGATTGAGCCGCACCGCCAGCAGATCGAGCACCTGCGCTGTTGGCGTCGCCACAACAAGATCAGCGGCCTGTGTTGTGCCGCCACGCGGCGTGACGCCGCTCTCCAGCTCACGCGCCGCCGTCAGATACATATTCCGCCAAATCGCGCTTTCGGCTTGATACGCCATCTGGCGGTGCGTGCGCGCCAGCAACGTGCGCGCTTCGGCATTCTCGTCCGACGCAAAGATCAAATGATTGAGCAGCACTGCCGCCCAGCGATACTCGCCATCATCAAACGCCTGCTGCGCTTGCGCCATGACATTCCCCGGCCCACCCATCGCGCGCACATAGCGCGTCGCTTCATCGACAGGCGGCAGGCGATCAAGATTAGCCGGGTTGCCATCGTACCAGCCCATATAGCGCTGATAGACGGCTTGGCTGTTGTGCATCATCGTGCCGTAATAGCCACGATTGAACCAGCGGCTCGCCAGCGCCTCCGGCAAGCGCACTTCAGCGGCGATCTCGCGACCAGTCATTCCCGCATTCATCATGCGCACGGTCTGATCGTGCAAATACTTGTACGCATCGCGGTGCGAGCCGATGAAATCACGCACGCGATCGCCGCCAAAGCGCGGCCACGCATGGCTCGTGACCATGACGTCGGTGCGATCACCGTAAAGACGCAGCGCTTCCGTCAAATAATCCGCCCACGCCTTTGCATCCCGCACCAACGCGCCGCGCGGCGTCAGGATGTTGTGCATCGTGGCGTTGGCGTTTTCCGAGAGGCAGAGCACGCGCAGATCGGGGAAAAAGAAGTTCATCTCCGCCGGCGCTTCCGTGCCTGGCGTCACCTGAAACTCGATGCGGACGCCATCGATCGTCAGCGTCTCGCCGGTGCGCGTGATCGTCTGCGTCGGAGCTATGAGCGAAAGCGTGCCATTAGAGAGAGCGATGCCAATGCCGGACGTCATCACGCCCTCCGGCCCCGGCGCTGTGCCGACGCCGAACTGATAGATCGCGCGCCGCGACATGGCGTTGCCGGCGATCACGTTCTCGCTGATCGCGTGCTCCATGAAACCGTCCGGCGCGATCACCTGCACGCGTCCTGCCGCCACATCCGCCGGATCGATAACGCCGCGGACGCCGCCAAAATGATCCGCATGGCTGTGCGTGTAGATCACTGCCACGACCGGGCGATCGCCTACCGCTTGCCGCGCCAAGGTCAGCGCTGCGCGCGCCGCTTCAACGCTGGTGAGCGGGTCAATGATGATCAGCCCGGTGTCGCCGACGACGATCGTCATGTTCGAAACATCGAAGCCGCGCACCTGGAAGACGCGGTCGGTCACGCGGAAGAGCCCGGAGCGCACCAGCAAACCAGCGTGACGCCACAAGCTCGGGTTAACCGTCTCCGGCACAGGGCCTTGCAGGAAATCGTAGGCCCGGAAATTCCAGACGACATTGCCTTCCGCGCCGCGAATCTCGTTCTCGGGCCAAGTCGCGATAAAGCCGCGCGCGGCGAAGTCTTCGTCCTCGCGATCGGCGAACGGCAAATCGGCCGCGGCGGCGGCATTGATCTCGCGCGTCGCGTTGCTCGCCTGCGCGTAAGCCAAGCTCGGCGCCAGCGCCAAAGCCAGAAGCATCGCCCGAAAAGCTCGCATCGTTTCCCCCGTGTTTGGCGCGAAAATGCGCCGACACACGCGAGCGCGCAAGCTCAGCTCATCGCCTCGGCGATGAGTGACGCAGCGTCCTCCAGGATCGCCTCCTCCGCGGCCCCCTGGATCGGCACGCGCCCGACCTCCAGCATTACTGGCGCTGCGAACGGCGAGACGTGATCGAGATCGCGATGCACGATGTTGCCCTTGATCCGCCGCAGCAGCGCGCCGAGGCGCTTCAGATCGAGATACCCCTCGCCCGCATCCGCGAACGCCGCCTGCATGAGCACGTGATCGGGTTCATATTGCTTCAGCACATCGAAGATGAGATCGGACGAGAACGTCACCTGCCGGCTCGTCTTCCGCGCCGCCGCCGGCGCGTTGCGCTGGATCATGCCGGCGATCATCGCGCACTTGCCGAACATGCTTTTCATCAGCGTCGATTCTGCAAGCCAGCTCTCGAGATCGTCGCCCAGCATGTCTTCATCGAACAAGCCAGCGAGATCGACATCCCCCATAGGCTCCAGCGCCCATACGGCCACGGCGTATTCGCTGGCGAGGAAACCAAGCGGCTTCTTGCCCGTCCGCTCCAGCCGGCGCGAAAGCAACATGCCAAGCGTCTGGTGCGCCAAGCGGCCTTCGAACGGATAACAGACGAGGTAGTGCTTCGCGCCGCGCGGAAAGGTCTCCACCAGCATCTCATGCGGCGCAGGCACGACGGAGCGTCGCTTCTGCACCTTGATCCAATCGCGCACTTGCTGCGGGAGCTTCTTATGCCGCTTCGGATCATGGATGAGTTGGCGCACGCGATCGGCCAGAAACGTCGAGAGCGGAAACTTGCCGCCCGCATAGGAAGGAATGCTCGGATTATCGTCGCTTGCACGCACGACCAGCGCATCCGTTTCGCGTACGCCGAGGAGTTTCAGGATTTGGCCGGCAAACAGGAACGTATCGCCTGGCGTCAGCCCTTCGATGAAATATTGCTCGATCTGGCCCAGACGCTGCCCCGCCACCAAAGGCAGCGGCGCATCACCCTTCGCCACACCCGGTCGTGCCCGCACGCCCGCGCGCACCGCGAGCCGCACATCCAGCATCTCGCTTTCGATGATCGCGCCGACATTCATCCGGTGCGCTTGCGCCACGGCAGCATTGCGCGCGCGCCAGCGGCCAGTGTTCAAATCCTGTACGATACGTTTGTAACGATCGTAAGAGCGCAGCGCGTAGCCGCCCGTCGCCACCAGATCGATGACGCGATCGAACTGCGCACGCGAAAGCTCGGCGTACGGGAACGTGGATGTCACCTCTTCGTAGAGCTCACCCGCATCGAATGGCTCGCCGCAAGCGCAACCCATTATGTGCTGGGCCAAGCAATCGAGCCCGCCGACGCGCGCATCGGCGCCATCAAGCGCGCCTTCGAGCACCGCCTCCTGCGCCGCGCGGCACTCCAGCACTTCGAACCGATTGCTCGGCGCGAGCAGCGCTTGCGACGGCTCGTCCAGCCTGTGATTGGCTCGGCCGATCCGCTGCACCAGCCGCGCACAGCCTTTCGGCGCACCGATCTGGATCACCAGATCGACATCGCCCCAGTCAATGCCAAGATCGAGCGTCGAGGTGCACACGACAGCGCGCAAGTCGCCCCGCGCCATAGCGGCTTCAACCTTGCGCCGCTGCTGCACATCGAGCGACCCGTGATGCAGCGCGATCGGCAAGAGATCGTCGTTCAAGCTCCATAATTCCTGAAACGTCAGCTCTGCCTGCGCGCGCGTGTTCACGAACACGAGCGCCAGCTTCGCGCATTTGATCGCTGCGTAAACGTCCGGCATCAAATGCCGCGCCAAGTGCCCTGCCCATGGGATACGGGCATCGGAGTCGAGCACATCGATCACGGGCTTCGCGCCTGGCGGAGCGCGCACGATGACGTCTTGCTCTTCGCGCTCAGTTCCGATCAGCCAACGCGCCAGCGCATCTTCGTCCGCCACTGTCGCGCTTAGCCCCACGCGCCGATGCGACGGCGCCCAACGACGCAGACGCGCCAGAGCAAGCGCCAGCAGATCGCCGCGCTTCGTCGGTGCGATGGCGTGGATTTCATCGATGACCACAGCCTGCAAATCTTCGAAGAACACACGCGCGTGCTCGCTGGCGATCAGCAGGCAGAGTTGCTCTGGCGTCGTCAGCAACATGTCGGGCGGATAGGCGCGCTGGCGCTGGCGCTTGTGCGGCGGCGTATCGCCAGTGCGCGTTTCCAACCGCACGCCGAGTTGCATCTCACGCACCGGCGTTTCGAGGTTGCGCGCGACGTCCGTCGTCAGCGCTTTCAGCGGCGAGATGTAGAGCGTATGCAGTTTGTGCGGCCGCTTTAGCCCGCCCTCGTCCACGAGCGGCGCAAGCTCGATCAGGCTCGGCATGAAGCCGGCCAGGGTCTTGCCCGCCCCCGTCGGCGCGATCAGCAGCGTCGAGAGCCCGGCCTGCGCACGGCTCACCAGCTCCAACTGATGCGGACGCGCCCGCCAGCCGCGGCCGGCGAACCACGCCTCGAACCGAGGCGGCAGCGCGGAGGTAGGGGTATCCATCCGGACGGCAATGTAAGTGCGGGCGAGCGTTCCGGACAGTGGCGAGACCGCCGCGCGCGTGGCAGAACAACGCCCATGTTCGCCTTTCTCCGCACCATTGCCATCGCCGCCGTGCTCGTTGTCGCCTGGTCGGCAGCCGCGCAAACCACCGGCTCTTCGCTGCTCACGCAGGCCGTCTCCGCGACCCAATCGGCGCGCGCCGATTATGCGTTCGACCTCGATCTCGAAACATCGAAGCAGAACTGGCGCGCCCGCTACGAGCCCAACCGGACCCCGCGTATGCGCCTCGTTCAGCCACGACTGGAAGATTTGGAGAATGACGAACGCCGCGCCTTCCAGCGCATGGCCGATCAAAGCGAGGGCGTAAGCTGGTGCGCGTCGGAAAACATCGCCCGCGTCCGCGACGTGCGCCTCCTCCGTGAAGACGAAACGACCGCGACATTCTCATTTCAGCCGACGGCGGAAAGCGTGCGCGGCGAACAGGCGCGGCGCTTTGTGGACCGCATGCGCGGCGAGATGACGATCCTCAAGAGCACGCCGGACATAACGCGGGTTCGCCTTTACGTCCCGCAGGGCTTCAGCCCGATGCCGCTTGTGCGCCTCGATCACATGAATGTCGCTATCACCTGCCAAGCCGCGCCCAACGGCCGGCGCTACGCGGCGGAGACGGTGACGACGGTTCGCGGCTCAGCCTTTGGCAACGACTTCGACGAGCGCAGCGTCCAGCGCATGCGCAATCTGAGCGCCAACTGATGGCCGATCAGGCGTATCAGCACCTCCGGTCGGACCGCATTCTCGCCACGCTCGACAAGCTGCAGGCGCGCATTAATGCACGCTTTCCTGAGGCCGGCCTTGCCAAAGTGTGCGCTGATCTCATCGAGACCGCGCGTTTCACTGCCCGCGACGCGGCGCGCCTGGCGCGGCCTGCCTGGGGTTGGCGCATTCTCTCTTTGACGCTGATCGCGCTTGGCGTGGTTGCGCAGATTTTTGCTTTCCGTTTTTTGCACGTGGAAAACGCGACGCTGAGCGCGCCCGAGGTCGTGCAGGGTCTGGAAGCGGCGGTGAACCTGCTCATCCTGTTCGGCGGCGCGGTTTGGTTCGTGCTGACGCTCGAAGAGCGCACCAAGCGCCGCCACGTGCTCGACTCGCTGCACCGCCTGCGTTCGCTGGCGCACGTCATCGACATGCACCAGCTGACCAAGGATCCCACCATCGTCCTTGACTCGCAGCGCACGCACGCTTCGCCCGAGCGCACGATGAGTCAGTTCGAACTCACCCGCTATCTCGATTATTGCTCCGAAATGCTGGCGCTCATCGGCAAGCTTGCAGCACTTTACGCAGAGCGCATGCGGGATGGGGTTGTCGTCGATGCGGTCAACGATATCGAGAATCTGACCACCAGCCTCGGGCGGAAAATCTGGCAGAAAATCACCATCCTCAGCGCGCTGAACGAGAGCCGCTGACGATCCGGCCATAACGCGCCTGATCCATAGGGGCGCGGAACCCGTAACGGACTCAGAGATTAATCTGAGAGCCATGACCTACCTTATCGCCTGGATCGCCACTGGTTTGTGCTTCGCCGTGATCGACGCGATCTGGCTCACCAACGCCGTGCCGCGCATTTATCGCCCGATGATCGGCGAAATACTGGGGGAGCGCGTGAACATGGGCGCGGCGATCGCGTTCTATCTCATCTACGTTACCGGCATCGTCTTCTTCGCCGTGCGCCCTGCTCTCGACGAAGCCTCACTCGCCAAAGCCGCCTTATACGGCGCCGCCTTCGGCTTCTTCGCCTACGCCACCTACGATCTCACCAGCCAAGCCGTGCTCAAAGTCTGGGACACCCGCCTCACCATCATCGACATGGCCTGGGGCACGGTAGCGACAGCGATTGCGGCAGCGGCAGGCTACTCAGCCGCAGCGCGGTTCGGCTGAGCTGCGATTACGGCCTGCAGCTTGCCCGCGCGCAAATCCAGCTCGACACGGCGGCGCTGAATTGTGGCGCGTAGGTTCCGAATTGATTTCCCGATGCGAGTCGTTGCATGGAGGCGGCTTGCGTCTCGGCTTCCGCCAGATAGTGATCGACCCCCGGCAGCAGAACGACTTCCGCCGCACCCGGATTGCCAGCGTTGACGATGGCCGCCAAGCGCTCATGATCGGCACGGTTAGTGACGTAATCAGACTCGCCGTATATCAACAGCGTCGGCGCTCTGAACGCACCCCAAATCCCGGCCATGTTGATGTCGGTGAGCTGACGCATATACGCTTGCGACATCGGCATGGGCACGAGATTGGCGCAGTCCGGCGTCTGCGCGATCACTTGTTGCACCGGCTCGCCATTTAGCAGGATGCGATTGCTGCACGATGCGGTCACGATCAACGCCGCATCGACCTCGGCAGGCGAGGCGCCGCCGAGTTCGAGTTGGCGGCGGATATTGATGAGGCTGTATTCCATCCAGGTGACGCCAGCGCCCTGCGCCGCGATGACGCCCGCGACGGGCTGCGCCGCAGCGAGACGCGGCGCGCCGATCGCGCCGATGCTGTGCCCAAAGACAAAGATCTGATCCGGGTCAACTCTCCGGTCGGCGCGCAGAGCCTGAAGTGCTGCCGCATAGCCCGCGAGCTCCATGTCGAAATCGACCGTGTTGCAGGCCGGGCCTTGGCTGTCGCCCATGCCGCTCTTGTCGACGCGCATGACGACAATGCCGGCACGCGCGAGATCGTGCGCAAGGCGCGCGTACATCATCGAAACCGGCGTGGAATCGTCGATGGAATAACAGCCGATGCCCTGCACGATCAGGACGGCTGGGCGGCGCAGGTTGGCCCGGCCAGCCGGCGCGGTGACGAGCGTGCGCCTCAGCGCGCCGGCGACCTCCACGGCTCCATAACTTGTCTGCAGCCCGGCCACGTTTTCGCGCGGCGCTTCAATCAAGGTCACGTCAAGCGCAGTTGGCGCGCCGTCGCGCACGATTGCAAAGGGCGTCGCGCGCCCTGGCCTCGCCGCGCGCACCGCCGCGACGAAATCAGCGGGCGTTGCGACAGGCGTCGCGCCGACACGCTGGATGAGATCGCCGGAGGAGAGACCCGCACGTGCGGCCGGCGAGTTGGGTGCGACCGCCGTAACGGTCACGCCGCCTTCCCCAGCCGCGACGCCCGCGCCCAATTGGGAGCGACGCGGCAAGGTCTGCGCCTCCGCGCGCTCTGCAACGATGGTGCAAGCGAACACAACGAACGATAGCGCGATGCGCAGCATAAGCGACATGAAGGGCCTCCAGGGCCGTCATGCCGGGCGTGTGCGCGGCGCGCGAGGCGCGCGCGACTAAGCGCTTGCCAAACGCGACGAGACGCGCTGCGGCTTTGGACTCGTTGCGGGGTTGAGCTTGAGGTGTTGAACTGAAACGTCACCAGTAATGTTGTGGCAGAACGGCAGAAACTAGCCCTTTCCAGACATTGACGCCCAGCAAATTCTGGGTCGAGTTATTGGCGTGCACCGGCGATCTTTAATCCCTCTGGTTTTGGCCATCTGCCTCTCGGCATGCGGTGCACGAGTTACATCACCGTTCGCCGTGAACCTGACACTCGACGAGCCAGCGATAGCGGAATTGCGGGCATCGGGCGAGCAAGTGACGCTCATTGCGTACTACTACTGGCGTCCGATCTCCGGCGCGCCTTCGCACGAGGACAACGAGTTTGGCCATGTCCTTGGCGGCTATCCTATCGGTGAGGAGATACACGAAGTGCCCAGTCAGGCCCGAGTGGCTTTCGCGGGAGTCACTCAACGGAGCGTGCGTGTTCGGTCTGGCGGTGGCGAAGCCAATGTCTTGATCAACGTCGTATCCGCGCGAAGGTCACGCCCGTTGAACATCCTGGAATGCGACATCTACGATGGCAGCCTTGAAGCCGCGAGCAGACAAGGGGTCAACGTTCATTGCTCGCTGCCGGAGAGACATCGCACTCCGTGAACGTCTGTTTCCGGCGACATCGCGCCTGAGGTTCTGCAGCATGACCAACGGCTGCATTCGAGCGACTGGGTCCTCTTGAAAACATTGCCCGCAAGCACGCGCTGGCCCAAACAAGAAGGAGTTGGTCAGGAAATCCGCATGCGCACTGCGATAGGGATACTTGCGTGCTTGGGCTTGCTGGCGTGCTCTCCAAGGCACGTCGAGGCCGTGTCTGACATTGCGGCGGGCGCCACGGCGGCCTCAGCGCCCGCGCCCTCTGCCGCTGTGGACGCTCTCGACCTCTCTTGTGACAATCCCCTTTATGCCTTCGCCGAGCGCGGCGCGACGCTTGACGATCTGCGCAACGCCTTGGGTGAGGCCAACGTTCGTGTGGAGTCCGACTATGACCAAATCTGGGTGTTACTCTATCCCGACGATCCGGCGCGCGAACTCGTTCTGGATCTGGACCCTGAGAGGGTGTTCACAGTCGAAGCAAGGACGCGGGCTTCCGCCGCGCGGCTCGCGGGTATGCTCCGGGTGGGGGATGATCTCGCGACAGTGGAGCAGTTCAACGGCGGGCCGCTTCCGTTGGTAGGTCGTGAGCCACAGATCTTTGAAGTCGCGTCTCACATCGACGCTACATGTCGCTATTTTGTGGAACTGCGCAACGACAGCGTTCGCACGAGCGAAGCGACATCGCCCGGGCAATCAGCGCGAGCGCCAGGGTTTCACGTCAGCGTGCTCCGCATGTCGCGACGAGGGTGGTTGGAATGAGCGGTCAGCGGCGAAACGCGCTCGCTTGAGGGGCATGTCCCGACCGATTGTGCGAGTGGCGGCTTTCGGCGATTTCCGGCCCCATGGCGAGATCATTACTAACGGTCGCGAAGCGCTTGGGCTGGCGGGGTGAGCCACTCGCTCCTAGCACTCTATCCCTCAGCAAACACCGCGCTGCGCCTTTGTTTTCAACGCTTCGCACAAAACTTATCCTACACCTTCGAAGCGCGCGTACACTTCGCTCGTCCGCATCATCGAAGGGGCTTTGGATCCAACCTGAAGCGAAGCGGATCGTGATGAGTGAGGTTAGGCGGCGGGGATTGAAACCGTCGCGGTCCGGGGATCGGAGTTGGTCCGACCCGCTCACCGTTGGCGCACAGGGCCCGGAGCGAATAACTCCTCATCTCTTGCGCTGATTGCACCGTCGCGGGGACGCTGAGCGAAACGCGCAGTATCTCTCATAGAATTTCGGCGCCTTAGCGCGTCAGCTCAGCGTCTCGCCCTTCGGCTCTCTTGGGAGCGCGAGGTTGCAAACGCATGCGAAGAAAAAATGCCAGTCGGCCTATAAGCCGGGTTCTGTACTGCTTGCGCAGTGACGACCATTCCTCTGGACCGCGCATTGCTGCGCGGTTCTCGCGACCAACCCGGATGCACGCTCACGGACGAGCTGTTCGCATTGCTGCGTCGTTGCATCCCTATTCGGTCTTGCTCCCGGCGGGGCTTGCCGTGCCACCTTCCTTACGGTCGGCGCGGTGGGCTCTTACCCCACCGTTTCAGCCTTGCCTGTGCTCACTTGCGCGAGCCATCGGCGGTTTGTTCTCTGTGGCGCTATCCCTAAGACTTCTCTCGGCGGGCGTTACCCGCCGCCGTATCCGCGTGGAGCCCGGACTTTCCTCGAACGCACCGTTTCCAGTTTGCGCCCGCGGCCGTCCAGCCGACTGGCATGGTGGATATAACGAGAGCGCCGACGAACAACTAGTCCGCTGAGGCGCGCGCGCGATAATCGCCGCTACATATTTCTCACAACTTAAAGTTTATTTCGTCTGCGAAGTGGTTAAGGTTCTCCACAGGGTGGAAAATCTAGGGGGCCCATCATGCGCGCCATATTGCTGACCTTACTGATCGCACCGTGCCTGCTCGCGAGCGGCTGTACGCTTGGAAACTTTACGTCCGTCTATCGAACGCCTCAGCTCAGCGACGGGCGATCACTTGTGCTCGACGCCGAGCAATTTGTCGTGCTGCAGATTCCGCAGCCAAACGACGGACGGGTTCATACGCGCGCCACCGAACACATCGTTTGTGCAATGCCATCACCTGACGCGCTGACCGCAGCAGCGGCGCGCGGCGGACTTCAACTCGACAATCCTCAAGGCGCTAGTGGCCGCATTGACGCTGCAGCCATGGAATCCGCTGCAAGCATCGCCTTGCGAACACAGAGCATTCAGCTCATGCGCGATGCGATGTACAGGATGTGCGAAGCGTATGCAGCTGGCGGCATGGATGCGCTAGAGTACGGCATCATGATGCGGCGCTTTCAGTCGCGCATGGTCGCAATTCTGGCCGTTGAACAATTGACCGGCGCGGTTGCCGCCGACCAACCTCGTATAACGAGCACGACACCGACCGCGCCCGACCATCAGCGTCAGTCGAGCAATGGTGGCGGCGACACTGCAAACGACACGACGACCACCACCACGACCACGACGAGCACGCCAGGTGAAACGGGCAAGGCGCTAGCACCACGCGCGCAGCCCAAGGCGGACGGAGACGACAACGCGGCTGCTCAAGACGAGGGCAGTGAGGGCGCAGCATCACCTGAGAACGGCACGCGCCCGTTGCACGAACGCGGCGATCCTTCGGCGATAGCAATTGCGCAGACGGTCGAAGCCATCACGCTCGCCGCCATGAGCACCGACTATTCAAGCGAGATCTGCTTGGACGCCGTGCGCTACCACGACGTCGAAGCGCAAGAGCGGATAGACCTGGATCGCGCGCTCCGAGAAGCTGGTGAGGCTGTTCCCCCGCGCGAGCCAGCGCCGAGGCAATTCGTAGATTACTGCCTCCGTCTGATCGAAGCTGAACTCCGAGCGCGCGACGATGCTCAACGCGTTCTGATCGGCGCCGCACAGCGAATTGCCGCGCAATCGGGAAGCCTAACGCCGGACGACGTCAACTCTATTCGACGTTTACTCGGCCAGGTGGATCCTGCTTGGCAAAGCGCGGATATGCGCTGGCTACCCTATCCTTATCCCGCTCAACCGGGACAGGATCGGGATCAGGATCGAAGCCAACAACAGCGCGAACCGCAACAACAAACGCAACCTCGCCAACAGGGAGGCGAAGGCGGCCGTGAGCTTCAGCCGATGAACTAACTCAGCGCGCGCGCTACAGCGACGAGGAGACGGCGCGTCTCCTCGTCAGCCGCGCCGCTGATATCGCTTGGCCGGAAGCGGCGTTGGAACGCCACCAATGCGGCGCGGGTGGAATTATCCATCGAGCCTGTTTGCTTCACGTCGTAGCCGATCGAAGCGAGCTGGGTCTGAACGTCGGAGGCGACATCGTCATTATCGAGTTCTGACGGCAGTTCGCGCGGCCAAACCGAAACGCCTGCGTCGGCAAGCTTGGCCCACGGGAATTTCTCGCCAGGATCGGCTTTGCGTTCCGGCGCGATATCGGAATGGCCGACGACGCGTTTTGCGTTCAATTCGGGCCAACGCGAAAAAATGTCCTTGAGCAATTGGACAACAGCCGCGATCTGCGCGTCGGTGAAATCCGGCAGGCCAAAATCATGCCCGCCATTGACGATCTCGACGCCGATCGCACGCGCGTTGAGATCGCCCTCGCCCTCCCAGCTGCCGACGCCGGCGTGCCAAGCGCGATGCTCCTCCGGCACGAGCGCGTAAATCTGACCGGCTTCATCGACGACATAATGCGCCGACACGCGCGAAAGCGGGCTATCGGGCAGCACGTCTTCGCTTTGCCAAGGCCCCGGATAATTGCCCGCAAGCGGCTGCGGATCGGTGAGACGCGCTAACGCGATGGCTGCGTCCTGCATGCCAGTGTAATGCAGCACGATCAGATCAATGGGCCGCGTGCGCGCGTCGAAATTGGGCGATGGGCGTTTGATGTAAGCTTCGGTCACGCGGCTCTTATAGAGCGACTCTCAGCGCTGTCGTTAAGCCTTGCGGTGCGCGGAGGTCTCCACGACCCAGCCATCCGGCGTCTGCCGCGCTTCGAGCACGCCATCGGCGCTCGGCTTGGCCTTGCGGCGCGGGCGCAAGCGCATCGCAACGGCGGCGCCGGCGATCATCAGGCCAACCACCATCGCCGCGGCAAACGCGAAAATAAACGCGAGTGCTGCACCAATCACCAAAACGACAAGGCCGGCCGCGCGCAGAAATGCGCTCAGCGCGTTGGAACCCCAATCGGCGGCGTTAGCGGTCATCGTCGGCGCACTCCTTCGCGGTTCAATATGGAGAGCTACGCTCCGGGATCAATGCGGCGCGCTTAGGGCGCGCGTGTGGATTGGTTACTTCGCCGGAACGCTCAGTTCCTCGCGGATTTTCGCGTAGGCGGCGTTGATCGCGGCGGTTTTGTCCCGCGCGATTTCCACAAATTCCGGCGGCGCGCCGCGCTGGAGCATGCGGTCAGGGTGGTTTTCAGCCGCCACACGCCGCCACGCCTGGCGCACCTCTTCCATGCTCGCGCCCGGCAGCAGGCCCAGCACGGCATAGGGATCGTCAGCGTCGGGGCCTAGATTGGTGGCCTTGATGCGGCGGAACTCCATCTCCGAGAAGCCGAAATGCGCAGCCACGTCAGCGAGATAGTCCAATTCGCTTTGCGTCAGCGCGCCATCGGCGACCGCGATGTGAAAAAGGCCATCGAGCACGTCCTCCAGCAAGCAGGGCCGCGCGCGATACTTGCGGCCGATCTGCTTGGCGTAGGACTGAAATCCTAGGACCGTCTGGTTCGCCAGCATGAAGGCGCGGCGGAAGTGCTCCTCCTCGCCGGGCGGCGGGCGGAAGACTTGAGCGGCGGCAGCCAGTTCGCTCTCGGTCGTGACGCCGTCCGCTTTAGCCATTTTCGCCGCCAGCCCGATCACGGCGGCGGTGAACCCGACGTCATTCGGCCGCGGGGCGCATTCTTCACCAAATTCGGGCGGGTCGGCCTCCGGATCGAAAGCGCGCGCGGCCAATTCAACGATGCGGGACCAGACGGACATGCGCGCATTGTCGCCGATGGTAAGCGCGGGCGCCAGTGACACGCGTGTGAAACCGTCGCGGCATTCTCGGCGTTCACCGCGCATGAACAGAGTTTCTTTCACACGCGCGTTGGTGCTGGCGCTCGCTGTCACGGCCACGCCCGCCGCATTCGCCCAAACGGACGGACGCTTCGTTGTCGCGATCTCGGACACCGAAACGAACACGCCCGATCCGCAAGGCGATGTCATCGACGTTGCCGCGGCGACCGGGCAGTTCAGCTACTTTCTCGATGCTGTCGAGCAAACCGGCTACGCCGAAACGCTACGCGGCGAAGGCCCGTTCACGATCTTTGCCCCCACTGACGAAGCATTCCGCTCGATGAGCGAACGCGAGCGCACGCGGCTCTTCGCCCCGGAAAACCGCGACGAGCTATTGGCGTTGCTCGCCTATCACGTCGTCGATGAGCGCGTGACGAGCGAAAGCACCGCCGGCGGCGTCACGCGCGAGGAAGCTTCAAACGGCTATACCCTCACGATCGACGGCCGTGACGGTTTGCGCGTGTACGATCAGCTCGTCGTCATGCCCGACATCAACGCCAGCAACGGCGTGATCCAAGGCATCAACAGCGTGCTCAGCCCACCGGTGATGGTGGCGTCGGCGGACTAGCGCCGCGCAGCGCCGCGACCTCAGCACGTAATGCACGTAGTTCCTCAAGCACACGCCGTTGCACGTCAGCGGCGTCTTCTTGTGCTTCGGCGATGCCTTCAACGTCCTGCTCGAGTTCGTCGAGTTCTTCCTTGATTTCTTCTTGCGGCGCGGCCTGCACCGCTTCGACGATAACGCCGATGAAGAGGTTCAAGACGGCAAAGACCGCAACGAGTGTGAAGCCGAGGATGAACACCCACGCATACGGATTTTGCGCTTGCAGACGCGTGACCGTCTCGCCCCAACCGTCAAACTGCGAGAGCTGAAAGAGCGAAAGCGCGCTGGCGCCGAGGTCTCGGAAGCCAGGATCGTTATGGAAGAGCGTCGTGCCCATCACTGCTGCGATGTAGAAGACCACAGCCAAGATAGCGAACGACGCCATGATGCCAGGCAGCGCGCCGAACAACGCCTCGACGACGCGGCGCATTTGCGGCACGGCGCTGATAAGACGGAAAATGCGGATGACGCGCAGCGTACGCAGCGCCGACAGCGATGAAACCGAGAAATAGCTGATGGCGACGACGAACATGTCGAACCAGTTCCAGCCACGGCTGAAATAGCGTTTCGGGCCTTGCGCCAAGAATTCCAAAATCAGCTCGGCGGTGAAGATGTACAGGAAGTACATATTCCACTGCTCGATCTGCGCGCTGTAGGGGCTCTCTCCGCCATGATGAGCATCGTAGCCGAGGATCACCGCGTTCGCGATGATGCAGGCGATGATGAAGAGCTCCCAGAAGACGTTCTGGGTGAGCCAGCGAAAGAGAGGGATGCCGCCCTGCTGCTTACGCTTCAGCTTCAGTTTCTTCTGTGCAGGCGCGCCAGCGCCCGCGGCTGCCGCCGCGCCATTCGCCATGATCGTCGATCCCCTCGCCGGAGAGCCCCCGCTCCCAGCGGTGCGAACCTATCGCGAGAGTCACAGCGCGGAAAACCCCTGTCAGCGCTCCGGGCCGGACTCGCGGCCGATATTGGCCAGCATATCGGCCATGCGTGGCAGCTTTTGGCTTTGGCGGCTGGTGGCCTTCGGCTTTGAAGGCGCTCCTGAAAGCAGCGTCCGAAGCCAAGTGGAAAACCTGAGCCGCGTTGAGATCGGTTGTTCGGTCATTTTGAGTTCGCGCCCTTCGACGCGTCGGGATGCTTGTGAGACCACAGTCCGCGGCCGCTCCGGCAAGCATTCACCGCACTCACATTAGACAATCTCCGCAACAATTCCACGATAGATTCGCTGTGCATTCAAATAAATACTTACAACAACTCAAATTGTGAGAACGAATGCCAATCACGGCCCTCTGATTATTATGATGATTATATGGATACCGCATAAAGTGGAACTTATGCGCCTCTTACTCACTTTCTCCCTCGGAACTTGAACGAACGGAAAGTGACATGAACGACCTTACTCGGGGCGAACGCCTACAAATCATGTTGACTGAGGAAGAGCTCGCAGCACTCGACGATTGGCGCTTCGGCCACCGGATGCCGAGCCGCGCCGCAGCGGTGCGTGAGCTCTTGAAGCGCGGCCTGGCCGCAGAAGGCTATGCGCCAACAAATGGCGCCAAGCCTTCAAAGGAATATGGCGTGACCAATGGCGCGCACCGGCCGCACACGAACGGCGGCGATGAGCCGAGCGGCGGCTGATTAGCCGATGGCTACCGGTTCGCCCGACGCCACCTGCGCGCGCGCCGCGGCCTCAGCTTGGCGCGCTTGCTCAGCTTCCGTCAGGATGTTCTGAATGAAGCCCTGCACTTGGTAGGTGCGCCCGCCCCAATGACGACCGGGCACATTCCAAACCTGAACCTGGCTCCAGTCGCCAGCCGGCGACACATCGCGGATCGGCACGTCGCGCGTAATCTCGCCAGTGTTCAGCCAATTCGAGTGATCGACGATGATCAAGCGCTCGGACACGACTTCGCGCACGACAGCAACGTGGCCGCGTGTGTTCGTGTTGTAGCCACGCAGAACCATGACTGAGCCTTCATCAGGATCAGCGGAGGTTTCGTAGCGGTCGCGTGCCTGCTGCCACCACGTATTGGCGTTGCCATAAATTTCGACGCCAGACTCGCGGCGCGCAAACGGCACGCACTGCAAGCGCGAACGCCAGTTCGTCACACGAGCCGTCGGCTCGTACGCCTCATCCGGCAACCGCTCGAAATCGGCGGGCGCCATAGTGGCGTGTTCTGAAGGCCCCTCGGTGACTGACGGGTCGACGGCAAGATCCATCGACAATGGCGTCAGCGCCTCTGCTTCCGACGGCAGACCCGAAAGGCCTGCAGCCGCAGCAACGGCGAGGAGGAGCGCGCGGGAATCGACCATGCCCTGATGCCCAGGCGAGCTTATTGCCCCAAACTGGGACACACAAAGCCGCCAGCGGAGTAAAAGAACACTTAATTCGCCAGCTGAACTTCAGGAAAGGTGCGGGTTCTCTATGGTAAAGAGAATCGTAAGTCACAAGATGTTGCTGGTCTTCGAGTAACACTAGTTAACGCTAGTCTTCGAGGACTACGCCACAAGTCTTAACGCTGGGAACTTTAGCTCAGCGATGCTGTAAGGCTGAACGGGTGAATGAAGCCATGGGCGGTATAGATCCGCCCGCCCCAGTGCCCGCCGGGGATATGCCAAACCCGAATTTCCGACCAATCATTGTTCGGCGAGACGTCGAGGATCGGCACGTCGACGCTGATCTCGCCATTGTTCAGCCAGTTGGCATGATCGACGCGGATGAGACGGTTGGAATCCACCCTCGTCACCACAGCGACATGGCCGCGGCCCGGATTGTTGTAGCCGCGCATGACCAGAACCGACCCAGGCGCCGGGCGGCCCGAACGCGGATAGCGGCCGGCGGCTTGCGCCCACCAGGTATTGGCGTCGCCAAAGATCTCGACGCCCGATTCACGACGGGCAAACGGCACGCACTGCAGACGCGCCCGCGCATCCACGATTCTAGGCTCTTCGCCGCCACTCCAGCGCGGCAGCGGCTCCGACGCCGTCGGCGCACGGCCCCGCAGGCCGCCCGATATGGGCGCTGGTGCGGTGGCGCAGGCGGTCAAAACCGCCAGCATCAGCCCAAGCACAAGGGCCTGGGCTGGCCCATTCATCCGGAGAATCGACATTTCGGAGGCAGTATAAACCGTACCCGTTGGTATCCGGTGAATGCGCCCATCGGCCACGAGACCAGCCGCCGCAGGCTTGACCGGCGGTCAAAAACGGGGCCACCGAGCCATATGGCCGCCGAACGCCCCCCAATGATCATCCGCCCCTGCTTCCAGCAGGACCTGGAATATGTGCAGCTCATTTATGCCCATCACGTCTTGTCGGGCGCGGGCACGTTCGAGATCGAACCGCCTTCGCTCGAAGAAATGACCGAGCGCTGGAGCAGAATCGTCGACAAGGGCTGGCCGTTTTTGGTGGCCTCCCCGCTCAGTGATTTGAGCCGCGTCTTGGGTTTTGCTTACGCGGTCCAGTATCGCGACCGCGCCGCCTATTCCAAGACTTTCGAATCCTCTGTCTATGTGGGGCCAACGACGCAGCGCCAAGGCGCGGGCGCGCTGCTAATGAGCGAACTCCTAACAAGCCTGCGTAGCGACGGCGTTCGCGAAGTGCTCGCGTTCATCGGCGATAGCTACAACGCCGGCTCGATCGGTTTGCACAAAAAACTGGGCTTCAACGTCGTCGGCAAGCTGGAGAACGTCGGCGAAAAGCACGGACGAGTGCTTGATGTCGTCATCATGCAGCGCACGCTGCCGCCGCCGAAAGCGTGACGAAAACCCTTATTCTGCAAGCGCCGCGCGCGTATGCTGCACACGCTCAGTGTAGATCGACTGCAGAAAAACCACGCGAATCTTAGGACTTGAGTAACCATACCGAACACACTCTTCATGTGTTTGGGAGGAGATCGCGATGCTCTTACGTAAGCTCGTGGTCGTTGGTTTGGTCGGGTTTGTTACGCTCGCTGCGAGCATTGCTACTGCCGAAGATGCAGGCGCGCCCAGCAGCTCTACTTTCGTCGGCGTGGACGGCGCGAATTTCGCCGATCCTACGCAGGCCTTTACTGATCGCTTCGAACTCAGCTTGAGTCCAGGCCGGGAGGCGCGCTTCGCGGCCTTTACGCCGGACCCAGTCCGCGAACGCGGTCGCAACAGCAATCGAGACTACGAAGTTTCGGTTATTGCCGACGCCGGCAACGGCGTTGACGTGTCGTTCGCACAGCGCGGCGGCGTCGGGTTCAACGAACAGGGCGATGTCGAGCGCGAATCCCGCGCCTCGGAAGTTCGCCTTGGCCATGGCCTGCGCAGCATGCGGGATGACGCGCCTTCGCCTGGCTCGCGCTGGTACCTCTTCGCGGCCTCGGAAGACGAAGCGCTGGTTTGGCACCCGGGCATTCGCAATGAACTTGGCGTGGCAAGCTCGGGCTTTGCCCTGCAAGACCGCGTTGAGATCGGCGACATGCAGGCGGGCGTCACCTATGAGGCGAACGGCTGGCAGACTTCTCTCGCCTATGTTGAACGTGAGATCAGCGCTCGAAACGGCGGCCGCACCTACAATCAGGACGAACGCTTCGTTGGCCTCACGGTAACCATGAGGCACTGAGGGGAAAAGGCCGCAATCCGGGGAAAGCGGACTATGACAGTCTCAAAAGACTTAACAGCCCGAGGAACCTGTGGCAGCCATTATGCATTGCCGCTTCGAATGTATCTCCACGAGGCTGTGATGGGTGGCTTTAGATCAATGCGGGGAGCTCTTGCAGCGGGCGTTGCGCTTGCTGCAGGCATCGCGGGGGTGGCTTTCGCTCAAGAAGGTCCGCCTGTTCCCATTAACTTTGAAGATCCTGCGGCGCGTCTGGCTGGCGCTTCTGCGCCAGCCATGGACGTCTCTGTCCGCGACACGAACCCACGTTTTGCCCCGATCACCACGCCAGGCGCGGGTGGCGACACCCCTCGCCGTCTCGAGTTGGAAGTGGCCGCCGGCGGCGGTGATTCACCGCTCGATATCTCCATTTCTCAGCGCGCCTCGCTCGGCGCCGATGGCAACGGCGATATCTCGCGCCGTGGCTCTGGCTCGGAAGTCCGCGTCGGCCGCGGGCTCGTCGATAGCGAGAACAACCGCACTCAAAATGGCGGCTCCGCCGTTTATGCTTTCGTCGCTTCCGATGATGAAGCGCTCACCTGGCAACCAGGCGTGCGTAGCGATTTCGGCGGTGAAGGCTCCTCGCTCCAGCTGCAAGAACAGGTCGAGATCGGCGATATGTCGGCCGGCGTCACTTACGAGCGCAACGGCGTCCAAGCCTCTTTGGCTTATGTCGAGCGCGAAGAATCGACCCGCGTCGGCGGCCGTCACTTCAGCCAAGACACCAGCTTCACTGGCGTCACGGTGACGATGCGCCGTTAAGGCGGCAATAACCTTGCATTGACCGGCGCATGACCACGCTGCGCCAGCAACTCAACAGAAAGCGCTTGATGCGTAGCGCCCAAACGGCGGTGCTGACGGCCCTGCTGGGCCTGAGCGTCGGGATCGCGGGCTATCTGGCGATCGACATCATCGTCAACACAGCCAAGCCATAACTCCACCATCGCCGCGCTTTCTCCACAGCGCATCGCCTCTTGCCTGCTCGCGTACCGGCTGAATCGCTTCATTCTCCATCGGCTGGGCGCTGGTAACTTTTCCTAAAGACGACTCGCGCCCAATACGCCACATATGGTGGCCTCGTGCGCCGCCAATCCCTATATCTAGGGTGTGTTTCGGCTTCGAATTGGGAGTAATGCGGATGGCTGGCAATAACGAAGGCAAACTGACGGGCCTTCGCACTCCTTCGATTGGATACAAGCCGTTCCGTTATCCGTGGGCGTACGAATTCTGGCGTCGCCAGCAGCAGGTTCACTGGGTCCCGGAAGAAGTCCCGCTCGGCGAGGACGTGAAGGACTGGGCCTCCAAGCTCACCGAGCAAGAGAAGAATCTGCTCACGCAGATCTTCCGCTTCTTCACCCAGGCCGACGTCGAGGTGAACGACAATTACATGGAGCGCTACGCGCGCGTGTTTAAGCCGACCGAGATCAAGATGATGCTCGCGTCGTTCTCGAACATCGAGACGGTCCACATCGCCGCCTACGCGCTTCTGCTCGAAACCATCGGCATGCCGGAAACAGAGTTCGCGGCGTTCATGGACTACCAGGCGCTGCGCGAGAAGCACGACTACATGCAACGCTTCGGCGTCGAGACTGACGCCGACATCTTGCGCACGGTCGCGATGTTCGGCGCCTTCACTGAAGGCCTGCAGCTCTTTGCGTCGTTTGCGATGCTGATGAACTTCCCGCGCTTCAACAAGATGAAGGGCATGGGCCAAATCGTGACGTGGTCAGTGCGCGACGAGAGCTTGCACTGCGAAGGCATGATCAAGCTCTTCCATGCGTACGCAAAGGAGACCGGCGCCCTCACCGACGAAGTGAAGGCCGACATCGTCGAGTGCTGCCGCACCGTCGTCGGCATCGAAGATCGCTTCATCGATCTCGCCTTCGAGATGGGCCCCGTGCAGGGCATGACGGCGGACGATATCAAGCAATACATCCGTTACATCGCCGATTGGCGCTTGGGTCAGCTTGGCCTGGAAAAGATCTACGGCGTCACCGAGCACCCGATCCCGTGGCTGACCGCGATCCTGAACGGCGTCGAACACGCCAACTTCTTCGAAGCGCGCGCCACCGAATACTCGAAGGCGGCGACCAAGGGCGAATGGCACGGCGGCGAAGGTGTGTGGGCGAACTTCGATCAGATGATGGAAAAGCGGAAGACCGCGGCGAACTAAGCCGTGGAGTGGTTGCTGGACCTGCTCCTCAGTCTGTTTCCGATCGCTGTCGGCTACATCGTACTGAACGCGCTGCTGTCGCACGCGTACAAGCTTTCCGGCGGCCATTGGCGGGCGCTCGCGTTGGCGTATCCGATGCCGGAAGGCCGCGTGTTGGCGACGCCGCTTACGTTGCACCTGTTCGAGTTGATCGAACTCTATGAGGGGGATGACGATCCGAAGTTACAGAGCTTCTGGATGATCGCTCGAATCTTTCCCGATGGATTGGCCATCTCGATGCCGCCGCTTCCGGGGCTGTCTTATCCATCGATCTTCATTCCAGTGAGCGATCTAATCATCGAACGTCGCCAGTGGCGATCGCGCGACGATGCCGCTGCGATCGCCGCAACGCGCATGCCCGCTCTTTCGATCATGATCGGCGACACGCTCGCGGGGCGCCTGGACGCCTTACGCGCACCAAACGTCTCTCTCTCGCCGCGTGCGTGAGCGCCGCCTAAGCGATCAGATTTTCGCGGAGCGCTGCACGCTCTGGCGCGCCAACGCCCAGTTCACGCTCCATGTATTCAAACACAGTACCGTGCTTCGCTTCGATCACCTCAAGCGATGCGCGCAAATAATCGACGTGAACACCAAGCATCGGCCGCAGCGCCTCTGACTGCAGCTTCCGGCCTAGCCGTGCTTCCATACGCTCTTGTATGCGCGGCATGCGCTTTTCCAGATCGACGGCTTGGTTGGTGAACTCGTAATCCGCGAACACCGCCTCCTTCGGCACGCCGAGCGCAAACAAAGTGAGCGCGCAGGCAATGCCAGTGCGATCCTTGCCGGCTGCGCAATGAACAACGCCGGCGCCGCCATCGCCGAGCGCGCTGAACCAGTCGCGATAAAGGCTGACCAAACGCGGATCGAACGGGATCTCGCGATAGAGGCTCACCATGTAGTCGAAGGTCGATTGCGGCGTCAGATCGCTTTGCATGAGTGCTTGCAGATGCGGCGGCAGTGCGTGGCCGCCCGCGCCCTCATCATTGTAGATCACACGGCACGTCGCACTCTCCCAGCGCGTCGGCTCGTGACGGCGCTCTTCCGGACGGCGGAGATCGACGAGGAAGCTCAAGCTCATCGCATCAAGCTTGGCGATGTCCTGATCGGAGGCGTCATGGAAGGACGCCGAGCGGAAAAGCTTCCCGCGCGTCACCTTGGCGCCGTCTTCGGTCTCCCAGCCGCCGAAATCGCGGAAGTTGAGGACGCGGTCGAATGGAACAAGTCGGTCGAAACTCATGGGCGACGTGATGGCCGATCAGGCGCGCGGCGTCAAAGCGGCGATTGCAGCACCAGCACTGCCGCGCCAAAGTCGCGCCAAAGGGCGACACAATGCGCGAAAGCTTTACCACCGCCGACGGCATCAAGCTCTCTTATCGCGTCGAGGGCGATGGGCGGCCTGTGGTCATGCTGCATGGCTTTCTCGCCAACGCGCGCTTCAATTTCATTGAGCCCGGCATCACGGCGTAGATCGTCGGCGCCGGCTTCCAAGCAATCATGATCGACTTCCGCGGCCACGGCGGCTCGGATGCGCCACTCGATCCAGGCCTCTATCCGCCGGATATTTTGGCGCAGGACGCCGAAGACTTCATCGCCAACCTTGGCCTCAGCGATTACGATCTCGTCGGCTATTCGCTGGGCGCACGCACCGCCGTCCGCTTGCTGCTGCGTGGCTCACGGCCGCGGCGTTGCGTGCTGGGCGGCATGGGCGATAGCGGCGTCATCGGCTCAACCGCGCGCGTCGCGTTCTTCGAGGATGCGATCAACAAGGGCGAGGCTGGCGCGTTCCCGCAAGCCGCCAAGGTCGTGCAAGCGCTGATCGCGCGCGCGCAAATGGACCCGCAGGTCGCGCTCAACGTGCTGCGCTCGCAGATCCAAACCGAGCAAACGCCGCTCGCGGCGATCGACACGCCCATACTCTGCGTCAGCGGCGTGGACGATCACGACAATGGCAGTGCTGAAGGTTTGGCGAAGTTTTTTCCCGAACGCGAGGGCCCTGCGCATCAGAGGCAATCATTTGAGCGCCGTGAACACAGAGCTTGGCGAGGCGATCGTATCCTTCCTGCGCACCTAGCCGCTCATGATCGCCGTCGCTTCAATCTCAACCAGCCATTCAGGGTCGATGAAGCGGCTGACCTCTACGAACGTGCAAGCCGGGCGCACGTCGGCGAAGACTTCCCCATGCGCCCGGGCCGCCTCTTTCCACATCGCCATGTCGGTCAGCATCACACGCGTGCGCACGACGTGATCCAGGCCCCCGCCAGCATCAACCAGCGCCGCAGCCATGATCTCGAGGCAGCGTTTGGTCTGCCGGTAGCAATCGCCCGGGGCGTTCGCACCAATCGGGGCAGTGCCCGCGATTTCTATGATGTCGCCGACGCGCACCGCGCGCGAAAATCCGATCTCACGCTCAAACGGCGAGCCGGAAGAAATGATCTGTCTGCTCATCGGAACGGCGGCTCATCGAAGGCGCGCAGCTTGCGCGAATGTAGCCGGTCGCGGTTTTGCTTCAGCAGCGCCACTGTCTCCAAACCGATGCGCAGATGTGCGCCGATGGCGCTGTCGTAGAAGCGATCCGAGACGCCTGGCAATTTGATCTCGCCGTGCGCCGGCTTATCCGAGATGCACAGCAACACGCCGTACGGCACGCGCATGCGGAAACCTTGCGTCGCCACGCACGCGCTTTCCATATCGACAGCGATCGCGCGTGATTGCGACAAGAGCTGGCGCTCCTGATTGTAATTGAGCTCCCAGTTGCGGTCCGCGTACGAGACGACCGTGCCGGTGCGCAGACGGCGGCGCAGATCCTCCTTGTCGCCGCCTGCAACGGCAGTCGCGGCTTGCTGCAGCGCGATCTGCACTTCCGCGATCGCCGGGATCGGCACCTCGAGCGGCACGCGATCATCGAGAATGTGGTCGCGTCGTAGATAAGCGTGCGCGAGCACGTAATCGCCGATGCGCTGCGTGTGGCGCAAGCCGCCGCAATGGCCGATCATCAGCCAACAATGCGGGCGCAAGACCGCGAGGTGGTCAGTGATTGTCTTGGCGTTCGAAGGTCCGACGCCAATGTTCACCAGCGTCACGCCGTCGCGATCGGGCGTTGTGAGATGATACGCGGGCATCTGGTACTTGCGCCACGGCGCATCGAGCGCCTTTGCCTCGGCATCCTGATCGCCCGCTTCAATGCGCAACCGGCCGGGGCACGAAAGCGCCCAGCCTTTCGGCCCGTTTTTCACGCCCTCCGCCGCCCAACGCACGAATTCTTCGACGTAACGCTGGTAGTTCGTGAAAAGGATCCACGGCTGCACGTCCTGCCACGGCGCGCCGGTATAGTGCTCGATGCGCTTCAGCGAGTAATCGGTTCGGGGCGCGTCGAAGAGCGCCAGCGGCCGCGAGCCATCGAGTTGCTCGATGCGCAATCCATCCACGACCGCGTCGCCAACCGAAGTGAGCCGCGGGTTCGGATAGTAGCGCGCCAGTTCCTCAGCCGGCACCGTGTCGAACGCTTTCGCGCCAGCGGCATCGAGCACGAACGAGTACGGAATTTCAGCGTTGCTCACGCGTACGCTCAGCTCTGCGCCATAATCATCGACGAGGTACGTGAGCTGCTCGATCAGATAATCACGAAAATAGTGCGGCTGCGTGATCGAGACGGCGTACTCGCCCGGCCACGTCAGCTGCCCGAACGCGCGCGCCAGCCGCGGCGCTGGCGAATTTGGCAGATATGTGACGCGCAGCTCGGGATAACGAAAGAGCGCGCGCTCCTCGATCGTCGGCGGCGTGCCGGTTTCGGCGAAGCGCTTGATCGATTCGATCAGCCCATCGACGGCGCGTTTGTGCAGGAATTCAAGCCGGTCGACGGCTTCAACAGGTGTTTTAGGATCTTCCATCGCGGGAGTGTCCCGCGATCGCGTGCGCCGTCAAGAGCGGCGCTTCAGCCGACGCGCGGAATCGGATCGACCAGACGTGAGCGCCGATAGGCGACGTGCTCCAAATCCATGGTCCCGTCGATGACAAAGCCGAGAGGCGATGCATACGGATAGCTCGACTCCGCCATGATCACGCTCGTGCCTGGCTGCATCATCTGCGCCGGCAATGTGACGACAGAGTTCGCCGTGCGCGGGGTCATCCCGCGCCCTTCGCTCCAGACGACGCGCGCGGTGGCTGCATCGACGATGCGGATGCTGGTGACGCGCATCTCCATGGTCGCGCCCTCGTCGGGGAACATCAGCACATCGATCGCTGACCACAAGCTGTTGATCTCCGCGGTGGAGACTTCCGTGTCGCGCGCAACAACGTCGGCCAGAGACGCAGCGGCATTCTGAGCGCGCTTATTTGTGTTCAGAACTTCAACCAGCTCGACCGAGCCGAACAGCAGAAAGATCATCATCGGCGCGAGGATCGCGAATTCGACGGCGGCGATGCCCTTCTCGGACGCGCCGAAGCGGCGGAGCATTTGGCGAAAGGTCATTGATAGGGCTCGTTGCGGAACATCATGGTCGAAACAATGATGCGTTCGCCGCTGCTGATATTCTGGAAGAAGGGTTCGAACATCGGCGTCATCACATGCCAGCGATAATACGCGCGCACCACGACAATGCTGGACGGCGCACCCGGCTGATAGCCAAAGCCGGTATCGTTGAACTCGCCATTATTGATCGGATTGTTGGCGGCGTTGTTGGCGTCGATGAACGAATTGAAGTTTCGAACGTCGATATAGAGGTTGGTATCGCAATCGACCGCCAGGATCCGCAGCATACGATTGCAGATCTGCTCCTTAATCTGCCCCGCGCTCGTACCGCTCATCTGCGCTTGACCCGTACGGATCGTGCGCGCGGTGTTGTTGACGGCGCCATCAAGCGTCGTTTGCGCGAAACCAATCATCGAAATCTCGGCAAGACCGAAGATCAGCAGAAAGAACGGCACCGCAACGAGGCCGAACTCGATTGCAGCCGACCCGCGGCGCGCGCGCGGAAAGCGGCGCAGCTTTCTCAGCAACAATGAAAAACGCGCAGACATATTCTCTCCGGAACGCCCACCTTAGGCGCCGAAGGGCTGATATTCCGTCAAAAGAGACAGTAAACGGCGATTAACGCACGCCGCCGCGGCCAGCGATCTGCTGCTGCACCTGCTGCGAAGACTCGCCGTCGCCAATATCGGGACGCGGGCGGCAGAGCGGCGTGCATTCAAGGCGCGCCGTGTCGTTGCCGCGCGTGACCATGACAACGTCGGTCTCGTCCGGCGTCACGACGATGCGGCCGGAATAGAGCACGCGGCCGTTCTCGCCGACCACAACCAGGTTGGTCGAGCCATACGAGCGGCCAGTGACAAACAGGAAGCGATCATTCTGCACCGAGACGCCGGCGATTTGCGGATTGCCGATAGCGACGCCCTCGGCAGGCTCCGACAGCCGGATCGGAAACGCCTGATCGAGCGCAACGCGAATATCGCGCGCGTGCGCAGCGCCCGCGGCGACAAACATGGAAGCAGCAGCCACAGCAGCCACGACGAAACGCGAAAGGCGCATCGGCGAAATCCTTCTATTCTTACTATAGGAGCTACGCCGCAATGGTTTCGGGTTCGCTAAGATGCGCGCGCACACACTAAGAATGACAACGCAGACAGCGCGCAACTTTCATCAACGCAGTTAACACTATCTACACCTTCCTTATGGGGCGTCGTTTTAATCATTGCCCCGTATGGTCACTCCTGCGTCTGGGATGGGTGTCGGGTGCGACGCTCCCTCGGGCCGGTGAAAAGCACTCGACAAAACGGAGCATTGAATATGTTGAAGCGTTTCCTGAAGAATGAAGACGGCGCCACTGCAATCGAATACGGCCTGATCGCCGCTCTGATCGGCGTCGCCATTATCGCCGCCGTTGGCGCGGTCGGTGGCAGCCTCCAAGAGGTGTTCAACCAAGTCGCGACCGACCTCTCGGGCGCGAACTAAGTTCGAGCTTTGGACGCGCGGCCCTCGGCCGCGCGTCTTTAGCGTCCTTAAGGTTTCCCCTCCTCCAAACGCCGCCCCTCGGGGCGGCGTTTTTCTTTGTTTCTGCCCAGCAACGCGCGCCATCTTTAATCTTTCTTAGCGCGGAACACCGACACCTTAAGAGCATGATTGAACTCTTGGCGGCGAGTGCGTTTGCGGGCCTGCTGATCTACGCAGCAACCTCTGACGTCGCGCGCTTGATCATTCCCAATTGGGTTTCGATCGCCTTGGCGGCGCTTTTCCTGCCCACTGCGATCCTAACCGGAGCGACGGCGCAGGAGCTCGGCCTGCACGTTCTCTTTGGCGCCGGCGTCCTTGCGATCGGCTTCTTTCTCTTCGCCGCCAATATCATCGGCGGCGGCGACGCGAAGCTCTTGGCTGCGGCTTCGATCTGGACCGGCTTTGCCGCGTTCGCACCGTTTATCTTCTGGACCGCAGCAGCGGGTGGCGTCATGGCGCTCGTTCTGTTGGCCGCGCGCCAATGGGTTCCACAAACTGAGACCAATCCGGCATTCGTAAATCGCCTGCTCACCGGCAAGAGCGGCATTCCTTACGGCGTCGCGATCATGTTCGGCGGATTGATGGCTCTGCCGTCGATTCCACACCTGTCAATCTCGTTAACCATGCCTTAGCCGCACCGTGGTCTGTTCACGGCTGGGGTTTGAGACTTAAACGCGCGGGGAGTAATCGCATGTCAGCGCGTCAGCTGATCGTTCTTGTCATCGCTGCGATTGCGGCGATCGGCGCGCTTTTTCTTATTCGTGGCCTCGGCGCGCGCAATGATGCGCCCGCCGAAGCGGACGCTGCCGCCATTGCTGGCGAGCAAGTGCTCGTGCTCGCGCGTGACGTGCCGCAGGGTGCTGCGCTACAGCCGAGCGACCTTGCTGTTGTCCTCTTCCCCGACGATTCAATTGCGCCAAGTTTCATTCGGCTCTCGAATCAACCATCGGCGCAGGCGGATTTTGTCGGCGCCGTAACGCGTCGCGCGTTCGCCCAGGGTGAGCCGCTCACCATTGGCTCGGTCGTGCAACCGGATGGTCGCGGCTTCATGGCCGCGCAGCTGCAGCCCGGCTTCCGCGCCGTCTCCATCGAAATTGAGAACACCACCGCCGTTGGCGGCTTCGTTCAACCGAACGATCGCGTCGATGTCATCGCCACCTATTCGGTCGAGAACCGCGAAGCGGGCGGCGAGCAGATCTTGAGCAACGTCATTCTTGAAGACATCCGCATCCTTGCGCTCGGCGAGACGACGCAGACGCAAGCCGCCGGCGAAGCGCCGCAAGTCATTCAAGCCGGCGTCGCCGTCCTCGAGCTCAGCCAAGAAGACGCGCGCATTCTCGCTCAAGCCGATCAGATGGGCACGATCAGCCTCGCTCTGCGCGGCGTTCAAGTCGACACCGTGGGCATGCAGACCAGAAATGGCCGCCGCCCCGGACAAGGTTCAGGTTCTGTGCGTGTGCATGCATTCGGCACAGTTAGTGGGGGCAGCCGATGAAGGCTGGTAAATCTCTTCGTCTTTCGCTCGCGACAGCGCTTTCTACCGCTATCGCCTTCGCGCCGACTTATGCGGTTGCGCAAGTTGAGCCGGCGAGCGCGCCAAGCGTGCGCATCACCAATGGCGGCGGCGCACAATCTGCGTCGCTCGTCCTGCCCTTCGGTAAATCGGCGATCATTGATCTGCCGGCGGACGCGCGCGACATTCTGATTTCGAACCCGGCAATCGCTGACGCCACCGTGCGTACGGCGCGCCGCGCCTACGTGATCGGCCGTCAGCTCGGTCAGACCAACATCTTCTTCTTCGACGCCCAAGGCCGTCAGATCGCCAACGTCGAAATTCGCGTTGAGCCGGACGTTGAGCCGCTGAACGATATTCTTGCGCGCCATTCGCCCGATGCGCAGATCACGGCTGAGGCGCTCAACGGCTCGATCATTCTCTCCGGCACGTCGCGCAGCGCGGCTGAAGCCGATCGCGCGCGCCAGCTTGCGCTACAGTTTCTCGCCACTGCCGGCGGCGGTGGTTCGGGCACGAACGAAGATCGCGTCGTCAACCTGATCCAGGTGCAAGGCAGCGAGCAGGTTCTGCTGCGTGTGCGCGTCGTGGAAATGAGCCGCACGCTCGTGCGCCAGCTCGGCATCAACGCCAACTATGACGAGATGATCAATCAGCTCGTCGGCGAGGACAACTTCCTCGATGTCGCGACGCGCAACGGCTTTTCGATCAATGGCCAAATTCTTGGCGGTCTGGCAGCTACTGGCGGCGTTGCGGAAAACATTCTGCGTCCGAACAGCTATGCCTATCCGGGCAACGCCGTCGATCCGAGCATCACGCCCGGCGACGCCGGCGTCGGCGGCTTCCAGCCCGGCACTGGCGGTGATCCTGACACCTGGGGCCCTGCCCGCATCGAACAATCGCAACGTACTGATGCTACGATCGAAGCGTTCGAGCGCGCCGGCCTGTTGCGTGTGCTGGCGGAGCCGAACCTCACCGCCATCTCGGGCGAAAACGCGCGCTTTCTCGCGGGCGGCGAATTCCCGGTTCCAGTCAATAGCGACGACGGCCAGATCTCTGTCGAGTTCAAGCCGTTCGGCGTAGGCCTCGCTTTCACACCAGTTGTGCTGTCGGGCGGCCGCATCTCGCTCAAAGTCGCCACCGAAGTGTCGGAGCTCACGTCGGAAGGCGCGATCTCTACGGGCGATACGCCGATCCGCAATGACGACGGCACCACCACCGTCATTCGCGGCATCAACATCCCCGCACTGCAGGTACGCCGCGCCGAGACGACGCTCGAAATGTCGTCGGGCAGCTCGATCGTGCTGGCAGGCCTCATCCAAGAGCGCACGCGTCACGCGCTGGAAGGCATTCCGGGCGTCATGAACACGCCGGTGATCGGCTCGCTCTTCCGCTCGCGCGACTTCATCAACAACGAAACCGAACTGGTGATCATCGTCACGCCGTACCTCGTGCGGCCGACGAGCCCGGATCGCTTGCGTACGCCAGGCGACGGCTTCCGCAATCCGAGCGAGGGCGAGAGCCTGCTCACCGGACGGCTCAACTCTCTCTACCGCCCCTCGAATGCAGAGTCGGGCGAACCAAACAACCAAGGCCTGCAAGGGCCGCACGGCCACGTGATCGAGTGAGGCGCAACACCATGAAAGCCCGCCTGCCCATTCTTGCTTTTGGTTTGAGCGCACTTGGCGCTTGCGCCAGCGTGCCAGCGCCGCCTGCCCACATGGCGCCGACGCCGACAACGGCTGACTATCACCGCATTGAGGTCACTCAGACCGCAGAGCGCTTCGAAGTGCCTGTCACGGCCGGCGCGCTATCGCCCGGCGCCCGCCAACAATTGCGTACGTTTGCTTCGGGCTATCTGCGCTACGGCCACGGCGCACTGGTGCTGAGCACGCCATCGGGCGCACCCGACTCTGACGCGGCTTCCTTGCTCGCCAACGAAACTCGTAACGCGCTCGTTGAAGCCGGCGTCTCGTACGCGGCCGTTGCGGGCTCGACCTATGACGCCTCCTCCACGCCGAATGCGCCGATCATTCTGAGCTTCTCGCGCTACGAGGCGCAGGCGCCCGAATGCACGCCGTTGTGGGAGCAGGACCTCGCTCACCAAAGCAACAACCAGCCCTGGGAAAGCTTCGGCTGCGCCACGCAGGCAAACCTCGCAGCGATGATCGAAGATCCGGCCGACCTGCTGCATCCGCGCGCCGAAGATCCGCGCGATAGCGGCCGCCGCACCACGGTCATGGACGCCTACCGCGCGGGCGAACCGACCCACTCGGAACGCACGAACGACGAACGCATCCAAATCAGTAACGCGGTCCAATAGGCCAAAACGCGATGAGCAAACCCGATCCCGCTTGGAGCCTAGGCAACGAAGATGAGTTCGTCCTCGAAGAGGACGAAACCTTCGGTCTTGGCGATCTCGAAGGCGTTGACTTGCCGCCCTTCGACGGCGAACCGCCGCCACCAGCCAACCAATCGACACCGTCGCTTGAGGGCGACGATCCGTTCGGTTTGGCCGCCCCCGTTGCGATGGCTGCCGCCGCGGCCGCGATGCCGCTGGTGGACACGCGATCGACCGAGCAACCTGTGCCGCGCATCACGATCCATGCCTGCTGCGATCGTCACGAAATCGCCGACATGGTCTCCGGCATCGGCGCCGATCGCCGGTTGGCGCGCGCAGAGATTTCCGTTGAACAAGGCGGCATCGAAGCCGCCATTACGCGCTTCGCGGGCCAAGCCAGCCCTAACCTGCTCATCCTCGATACGATGCTGCAGGGCCCGATGATGCTGCACGCGCTCGATCGGCTCGCGCAGGTGATCGAGGAAGGCACCAAGGTCGTCATCATTGGCGCGGTGAACGATATCGCGTTGTTCCGCGAACTGATGAGCCGGGGCGTCAGCGAATACATCGTGCCGCCGCTGCAGCCGCTGGACATGATCCGCACGGTCTGTGGGCTCTACGTCAATCCAGACAAGCCGTTCGCCGGCCGTGTCATCGCCGTTATCGGCGCGCGCGGCGGCATCGGCGCCTCCACGATTGCGCACAACATCGCTTGGTCGATCGCAGAGCGTCAGGAATCGAGCGCAACCTTGCTCGATCTCGATCTTTCGTTCGGCACTGCCGCTCTGGACTTCAACCAGGACCCGCCGCAATCAATCGCCGACGCACTGATGGCGCCCGATCGCGTTGACGACGTCTTCTTGGAGCGCGTCACCACCAAGCAAACCCAGCGTCTCCAAATGCTGACCGCGCCGGCGACGCTTGAGCGCGAGTTCGAGCTCGATCCGCAATCCTATGAGATCGTGATTGATCGCGTGCGCCGCACGAGCCCGTTCGTCGTGCTCGATCTGCCGCACGTCTGGACGTCATGGGTGAAGCACACCTTGCTCGCCGCCGATGACGCCATCATCGTCGCCGGCCCCGATCTGGCGAGCTTGCGCAACACCAAGAACATTATCGATCTCCTCAAAGCGATGCGCCCCTACGATGCGCCGCCGACTGTCGTACTTTCGATGGTAGGCGTGCCGAAGCGGCCGGAAATTCCGCTGAAGGATTTCGCAGAAGCGCTGGGCGCTGAGCCCGTCGCTTGTATTCCGTTCGACCCGCAACTGTTCGGTATGGCCGCGAATAATGGTCAGATGATCGGTGAAGTGGCCGCGCAGTCAAAGACCGCGCTGGCGCTCGATGCACTCTCCGCATCGCTGACGGGCCGCAAGCCGGTGGAGACGAAGAAGGCGTCCCTCGCCGACAAGATTCCGTTCTTGAAGCGATAGGGGCATAGATGTTCGGCAAGCGCAGCCTTGATGGGCAGCCAATCGCGCCAGCTGCGCCCAATGCCGCGCCGCCACCAGCGGCGCGCGTGCAATCGGCCGTCGGTGTAAAACCCGCGCCTGCGCCCGCGCCTCGCCCTGCTGCTCCCGCGGCATCTCCGCCGCGCGCGGCTGCGCCCCCCGCCAACGCTCCCAATCCGCGCATGCAAGCGTCAGCGGAGCCCGTCGAGCAGCCGGAATATCGCTCAGAAGCGTATTACCGCGTCAAATCGACGATCTTCAATGCGCTCATCGAAACCATCGATCTGACGCAACTCGCGCAGCTGGACAGCGAAAGCGCGCGCGATGAAATCCGCGACATCGTCGCCGAGATCATCTCGATCAAGAACGTCGTCATGTCGATCGCCGAGCAGGAAGCCCTGCTCGACGATATCTGTAACGACGTTCTGGGCTATGGCCCGCTCGAGCCGCTGCTCGCACGCGACGACATCGCCGACATCATGGTCAACGGCGCCAATGCCGTGTTCATCGAAGTCAGCGGCAAAATCTCTAAAACTGGCATCCGCTTCCGTGACAACGGCCAGCTGATGAACATCTGCCAACGCATCGTCAGCCAAGTCGGCCGCCGCGTTGATGAAAGCAGCCCGATCTGCGACGCGCGCTTGCCGGATGGTTCGCGCGTCAACGTCATCGTGCCGCCGCTGGCGATCGATGGCCCGACGCTCACCATCCGGAAGTTCAAAAAGGATAAGCTGAAGCTCAGCAATCTCGTTGAGTTTGGCTCGATCTCGCCTGCCGGCGCAAAAATCCTGCAAATCATCGGCGCCTGCCGCTGTAACGTGCTGATCTCCGGCGGTACCGGCTCCGGCAAGACGACGCTGCTCAACACGCTGACCGCCTTCATCGATCCGACCGAGCGCGTCATCACTTGCGAAGACGCGGCCGAACTGCAACTGCAACAGCCGCACGTCGTGCGTCTCGAAACGCGTCCGCCGAACCTTGAAGGCACCGGCCAGGTCACGATGCGCGACCTCGTGAAGAACTGCCTGCGGATGCGTCCGGAACGGATCATCGTCGGCGAAGTCCGGGGCAGCGAGTCGTTCGACTTGCTGCAAGCCATGAACACGGGCCACGACGGTTCGATGGGCACGCTGCACGCCAACACGCCGCGCGAGGCTCTCTCCCGTCTTGAATCGATGATCACGATGGGCGGCTTCTCGCTGCCGCCGAAGACGATCCGCGAAATCATCGTCGCCGCCGTCGACGTTGTGATCCAGGCCGCGCGTCTGCGCGATGGTTCGCGCCGCATCACCCAAATCACCGAAGTGCTCGGCCTCGAAGGCGATACGATCATCACGCAAGATCTGCTCGTCTACGAAATTCAGGGCGAAGACCAGAACGGCCGCATCACCGGCCGTCACAAGGGCACTGGCGTCGGCCGCCCGCGCTTCTGGGAGCGCGCGCGCTATTTCGGCCTTGAAAAAGAACTCGCCCAAGCGCTGGACGAAGCGGAGCAAGCGTAATGGATCCCGCTCTGTTGGTTGCCGCCCTCGCCTTCGTCGCCATTGGTGGCGTCGGTTTTGTTTTCGCCTCCGGCACGCCGCAACCGGCGACAGCGACGAAACGCGTCAAGGCTGTGGCCGGTGCGGCCAAAGTCGATCGCCGCAAGCAAGCGCAGGATATGGCCGCGCTGAAGCGCAAACAAACGACGCAAGAAGCGCTCAAGGAAATGTCGAACAACGAGAAGAACGCGCGCAAGCGCCGCTTCTCGGTGAAAGGCCAGATCGCTCAAGCAGGCATCAAGCTCTCGCCCACGATGTTTTGGGTGTACGCATCGATCGTCGGCGTTGTGCTTGCACTGGCGGGCCTGATCATTCAGGGCCCAATTGGCGCAGCGATGGGCTTCTTCATCGGCTTCCTTGGCCTGCCGCGCTGGTTCTTGGGCTTCCTTGTCTCCGGGCGGCAGAAAAAATTCGGCAGCCAATTGGCTGACGGCATCGACGTGATCGTTCGCGGCGTGAAGTCTGGCCTGCCGCTGAACCAATGCTTGCGCATTATCGCCGCCGAAAGCCCCGAGCCGCTGCGGAGCGAGTTCCAGGCGCTCTGCGATTCACAAGCCATGGGCGTGCCGCTCGAAATCGGCATGCAGCGCATGTACGATCACATGCCGCTGCCGGAAGTGAACTTCTTCTCGATCGTGCTCATCATTCAACAGAAGACCGGCGGCAACCTCTCGGAATCGCTCGGCAACCTTTCTGCCGTGCTCCGCTCGCGCAAGCTGATGATCGAGAAGGTGAAGGCGCTTTCGGCGGAAGCCAATGCCTCGGCCATGATCATCGGCTCGTTGCCTGTGATCGTCGCCACTTTGGTCTATTTCACGCGCCCTGCCTACATCATGGTCTTGTTCACGCACCCGGTGGGCAACCTGATCTTGCTGGGTTGCGGCATCATGATGTCTCTCGGCATCTTCGTGATGCACAAGATGGTCAACTTCAAGTTCTGAGGGAAGCGCGATGAACAACCTCGTGGATTTCCTCATCGATCCGCTGACGATCGCTGGCGCGCTTGGAGCGCTCGCCTGCTTCGCCACCATCGTGACATTCGCCGCACCTGCGATGTCGGAAGACAAGCTCGGCTCACGCCTCAAGGAGGTCGCTAAGAAGCGCGAAGAGCTACGCAAGCGCTCGCGCGCCGAACTAGCCAAGGGCACAGGCTCACTGCAACACAAGAACGCCAATTCCTTCGCCAAGGGCCTCGTTGATCGGCTCAATCTGCAAAAGGCGCTGGCTGACGACACGCTCTCCGAAAAACTCATCCGCGCCGGCCTTCGCGGCCATGCGGCGCAGACGATGTTCTATTTCTATCGCGCCGCCTTGCCGATCGCGTTTGGCGTTGCCGCTTTCATCTACATGATGATGTTCGGCTCCGCTTGGGAGCTACACATGAAGCTCGGCGCCGTCGTCGGCGGCATCGCCGCCGGCTTCTACGCGCCCAACCTCTACCTCAAGAATCTCGCCGACAACCGCCGCACCAAGATCATGCAGGCCTTCCCCGACAGCCTCGACATGATGCTGATCTGCGTGGAATCCGGCATGTCGATCGAAATGGCGCTCCAGCGCGTGGGCCAAGAAATCGCGCCGGCTTCGGTTGAACTCGCCGAAGAGTTCGCGCTCACCACGGCTGAGCTCTCCTACTTGCCTGAGCGGCGCATGGCGTATGAAAACCTTGCGCGCCGCACAGCTCACCCCGGCGTCAAAGCTGTCGCGATGGCGCTGACGCAAGCCGAGAAATACGGGACGCCCGTCGGCCAAGCGCTGCGCGTTATGGCCAAGGAAAATCGCGATCTGCGCCTCTCCGAAGCAGAGAAGAAAGCCGCGTCACTGCCGCCAAAGCTGACAGTGCCGATGATCGTGTTCTTCTTGCCGGTGCTGTTCGCCGTCATCATCGGCCCAGCGATGATCCAAGTGAACGAGATCCTCGGCTCGCAATAGGCGAAGCGTACAGGCCCTCGCCTCCCTAACTATTCGTCACTTGCGACCCCGCACTTAATCCGCAACCTAAACTTGTAAACATAGGTCTGCGGAGACGGGTTTGCGCCCTTCTGACAACAAGCAAGGCCTAAGCTGGATTGCGAGCTTGGGCTTTGCGGCGCTGGGTATTGCAGCGAGCTTGCTGGCTTATGCGGTGCTGTCGTCTACGACCAACCCGCGATTTTGGGTCGTGGCGCGGGAGACGTTTGCTTTGCCCGCCCAGATCGTTTCCATCGCCTATTTCTGTTGGGCCGCTTTGAGCGAAGAGATCGCCAAGGCGCTGGGTGCGTTGAGTGCCCGCCTCACATCAAGCCGGCTCTCTTGGTGGACGATCGCCGCATTTGTGGGCGCCGCGTTCGGACTTATCGAGCGCGTGTTGCTGATGATGAGCTGGACACCAGAGTTCCTGGCGCAAGTACCGCCTGCAGTTGGAACCGCACTCAACATTTCAGCCGTCTTCAGTCACGCAGCTTTATGCGTTTGTCTGTCGCCGTCGCGCTTGCGCTTGGCGGAAGCTGGCGCGGCTGGATGCTCGGCGTTGTCGCGGCGGGCGCGCTTCACGCTGCGCACAACCTACTCCCGCGCTTCATCGACCTCGGCTGGGCATACGCTCGGCCCACCATCTCCGCCGTGATCATGCTGAGCATACTGATCGCCACCTTCGTCCTGCGCGATCGGATCGCACAACGTGCGGCGCAGGCTAGCGCCTAGCGCGAGCGATCCAGGTCGCTCCAGCGGCGCTCGTCACGCAGCAGGCTCCGCAGATACGCGACGTTTTGCGCAGCGATCGCCGGCGGCATATCGGTACGTACGATTTGCTCGGCTTCGTCGAAGCGTCCTTGCAGCGCCAGCGCGATCGCCAAATTGTGCCGCGCCTCGGGCGGAGCGCCGCCTATGGCCGACGCTTGACGCAAGAAGCGCTCTGCCTCCGCCGCCTCGCCTGACATGATGTGCGAGACGCCCATATTGGTCAGCACACGCGCATTCTCGGGCTCGATCGCCAGCGCCTCAGTGTAGGCGCGCCGTGCTTCGTCATAGCGCCCGAGCTGATCGAGCGCCGCGCCAAGCCCTGAGCGTACGCGCCAGTTATCCGGCTCCGCTTGTGCTACGATCGCGAGCGGCCGCAGCGCCTGATGCGGGTTGCCGGCAGCGATCTGCGCGTATCCGTACGTGATCAGCAACGGGCGATCGTCCGGAAAGCGGTTCAGCGCTTCCGCCGCGATCTGCACGGCGCGATCGGTTCGCCCGCCACGTCGCAACGCCTCGGAGAAACGCTGCGCGGCTTCGAGATCATTCGGGAACGTCTGATATTCGCCGGCCCAGAAGGCCATTTGCGTCAGCATGTCTTCGCGGGCGATCCGTTCGCGTGCTTGTCTATCGACGCCGCGCGCCGGCGCGTCGGGCTGCACGCTGCCGTCAAGCGCCGCCGAGGCGGGCGTTGCGCCGCCGTCGGTCAACGCACACGCGGACAGGGCCGAGACGGCAAGCAGCGCCAAGGGCAGACGGGCTGGCATCGACATGGGGCGAATCCTAATAAGGCCCTAACGGTGCGCGATGAGTGCTCAACAAAGCGCTAATGAAGGACTAGATAGACGCGTATGGCTGACCTCCCGTTTCTGACCGACACCGCCCCGCAAGCGATCCCGATTCACGCGCTGCGGACGTCGGAATGGAGCCAATGGTCGGAGAGCCGGCCGGAAGCGCTGAAGCGCTTGGCCGCCGCGCATGATTTCAAGGCGCAAGCCGGCCGCATTCTGCTCGTCCCGGCGACTGACGGCTCGATCGAGCGCGTTCTGTTCGGCGTTGGCGACAAAGCCAACGCGATGGCGATGGGCTCGCTGGCGCAGAACCTCCCCTCGGGAGACTACCGCATCGCCGCAGCGCCCCGCGAATTCTCGGCAACGCTCGTCGCGGTCGCTTGGGGCCTCGGGAGCTATGCGTTCGAACGCTACAAGAAGCGCAAGCGCCCCGCGCCGCGTCTGGCGGCCCCCGAGGGCGCGGACATGGCCGAGGCGCAGCGCATCGTCAGCGCCGCGTGGCTGGTTCGCGATCTCGTCAACACGCCTACCAATGACATGGGCCCCGACGCGCTGCACGCCGCGGCGGAGAAGGTCGCGCGTGAGAACGGCGCAGTGTTTGAAGCCATCGTCGGCGACGAATTGATCGCACAGAACTATCCGCTCATTCACGCTGTTGGTCGCGCCGCTGCGCAAGCGCCGCGCTTGCTCCATCTCTCCTGGGGCGACGCAGGCGCACCGCGCCTAGCGCTGGTCGGCAAAGGCGTGACGTTCGATACGGGCGGGCTCGACATCAAGCCATCGGCCGGCATGCGGCTGATGAAGAAGGACATGGGCGGCGCGGCGCACGCGCTGGCGCTGGCGCAAGCCGTGATGCAATCAGGCTTGAAGGTGAAGCTCGACGTGTATTTGGCCGTCGTCGAGAACGCGATCTCCGCTGACGCTTTCCGCCCTGGCGATGTTATCGCCAGTCGCAAAGGCCCCACTGTCGAGATCGACAACACCGACGCCGAAGGCCGTTTGATCCTCGCTGACGCTCTGACGCGTGCGTGCGAGGAAGAGCCGGCGCTGTTGTTGGACTTCGCTACGCTGACCGGCGCCGCGCGCACCGCACTTGGGCCCGATCTGCCGCCCTTCTTCACCGGCGACGACGCACTCGCCGCTGAACTCGCGCAAGCTTCGATCGAAACCGCGGATCCGATTTGGCGCATGCCGCTCTGGGATGCGTACGAAGGCGATATGGATTCCAGCATCGCCGACATGAAGAACACCGGCGACGGCGCTTTCGCCGGCGCGATCTATGGCGCGCTTTTCCTGCGCCGCTTTGTGAACGTTGCGAGCTGGGCGCACTTTGACGTCTACGCCTGGGCGCCGCGCGAGAAGCCGTCGCGTCCGCAGGGCGGTGAAGCGCAGGCGCTGCGCGCTTGCCTGAAAGTCATAAAGGCGCGCTTTGGCGCAGCGGATGCCGCGCCAAAGGCGAAGTAGGCGGCGTCAAGCGCGCTCGCGCGCGGCAAGACGGGCGACCTGTAGCTCAAGCCGCTTCACCTCGCGAAGTACGACGTTCTTGTTCATCTCCATCCAGAAATACATTTTCAGCATGGCGACGAACAACGCACTGACGATCGCGCCAGCCGTCCATAGGACTGTCATGCGTACATCGTCTGTGCCCATGATCTGGAGCATCGCGTAAACGAAGAAGCCGAACGACGCGAATGTGATTAGCGCGGCGAACATGTTCATCAGACCCCACGAGCCTTTGAACGTCCCGAGCACTTCATCGACTGGTCCCTGCTCCTCAAAGCGCGCCAGGAATTCTGCGTCTTCTTTCGAGAGCGCACCGCGGATCGCATCATCAAGATTAGTCATCATTCTTCTCCAAGACTTTCACGCAGCGCTTTGCGCGCCGCGAACAAACGGGATTTCACGGTGCCTTCGGGAACGCCGGTGATCGCTGCGATTTCGGCGACGTTCATCTCTTCGCCGAAGTAGAGGCTGATCGCGATGCGCTGGTCCGCGGGCAGACGTTTCAACGCTGCGGCGACATCGAGGCGCTCATTGCTGATGCGCTCTGAATCCGCCGGCTCATCGGCCATCGCTTGCGCTTTCTCGGCCAAGCGCGCGCCGCGATACTTGCCGCGCAAGGCATCAGCGCATTTGCGCGCGGCGATGGCGTAGAGCCAGGCGCGGAAGCGCGCAGGATCGTCGAGCCGCTTGAGCCCGCGCGCTGCGCTCTCCCATGTTTCCTGCACCACATCTTTCGCCGCCTCCGATGAACTCAGGCTGCGCGATGCGAACGCCAACAATTTCGGCGTCCAACGCGCGGCCAGCCGGGCGAACGCGTCGCGCGATCCGTCCTGAGCCAGGAGGACGAGATAATCGTCGAGCGCTTGGTCTAGTCCGCGACGCAGCAACGGTTCTCGCCCTTCCCAGCCTCTAAGTCGCCGCCGGCGGTGTTTCGGTTCGGCGCTGACTGACGATTTTTGAGTCGCCCGCAAAGCCTTGTCGCATCCGGATCGTTTCGGGTTGTTCCGTCAAGATTTGGTTAATCATTTCGCCTTCCCCACAACATCTTGTGGTTTCGCGCTTGCAAGGACCACCAAATCGGCGAATCCTCTCACTTGCGATTCAACTGGAGGGAGCGGCATGGAGCTCGTTCGGGAACAAGTGGAAGCCTTGGATTTGTGGCGTCGGGTTACCGTCACCACCGTACGTTCGGACGCGCCGGACCTAACCGCCCGCCAATTGGCGGTGCTGATGACGGTGCGCCTGCAACCGGCGCCGCACACGGTGCGCGGCCTGGCCGCGACGCTCAATGTCGGCAAGCCGGCGATCACCCGCGCGCTCGACACCCTGTCGCGCCTGGGCTTCGTCCAGCGCCGCCGCGACCCGAAGGACGGCCGCAACGTGTTCGTTGAGCCGACCGAGAAGGGCGACGCGTTCCTCGACCTGCTGGGCACGACGATCCTGGGCGACGAAGCTCCGGTTCAAGCGCGCCCGCAACTGGCCGCGGTGTCGTAACGCTGTAGACTATCGGCGAAATAGAAACGGCGTCTCGCGAGAGACGCCGTTTTTGTTTGCCGATTGACCCGCGCAGCTTACGGCGTAGCGGGCGCCGCGGCTTCGGCCGCAGCCGGAGCGGCTTCCGGCAAAGGCGCCGGCAGCGGAACGTTGTTCGGCGAAATCGAGCGCAGATAAGCGATCATGCCGACGCGATCTTCCGCGTTGCGCAGGCCAGCAAAGGCCATCTTGGTGCCGCGGATGTTCGATGCTGGCGACGTCAGGAACGCATCGAGCGCGAGATAATCCCAAGCGCCGCCGTGACCGGCCATCGCTTCTGAGTATTCGTAGCCGCCATGGCTGCCGACGGCGCGGCCGAAGACGTCATGCAGGTTCGGGCCGATGCCATTGGCGCCGCCGGCGTCAAAGGTGTGGCACGAGCGGCACTGCGCCAACACACGCTCGCCGCGCGCGACAGCTTCGGCCAGCACTGCGGGATCAGCGAACAGGCGGCCGAAGTCTGGCGGGCCCACAGGCTCAGCCGGGCCGCCGCCGGCACTGGCGGTCAGATCGACTTCCGGGACCCAGCCTGGCGTTGCGGGATAGTCTGGGTGGATCACGGTTTCGGCGAGTACGCCAATGCCCATCACGCCCAACACAGCGCCAAGCACTGCGCCGATGATCGAGTTATTTCGGAGATCGCTCATGGTCCGCCCTGAAGGAGCAAGTTTCGCGGCGGTTTATGGCCTGCGTTGCGGCTCCCGCCAAGCCGGACCCGATGCGTCATGACGCGCGCTGGCGGCTTGCGCGTCGAACCGCCGCACGGGATAGGTCCGCAATGAATTCGGTTGTCGTCATCCCCGCCCGCTTGGCCTCCACTCGCCTGCCCAACAAACCGCTGGCTGATATTCACGGCCGGCCAATGATCGCCTGGATGGTGGAGATCGCGCGCGCCGCCAATGCGGGGCCCGTCCTCGTCGCCGCCGCCGAGGAAGAGGTGGCGGAGGCAGCCCTGAAGGCCGGCGCCAATGTCACCCTCACCGATCCTGATCTCCCGAGCGGCTCCGACCGGGTTTACGCAGCCCTCCAGGCTTTCGATCCCGGGGGCCGCTTCGATGTCGTCGTCAATCTGCAGGGCGATATGCCGACAATGCGCGCCGCGGATGTCGCGCGTGCAGTCGCCGCCCTGCGCGACGGCGCCGACATCGCCACCCTGGTTTCGCCATCGAGCGACGACGAAGAACGCAACAATCCGAATCTCGTGAAAGCCATTCGCGCCGCTGATGGGCGCTGCTTGTATTTCACACGGAGCCCGGCCCCGCATGGCGAGGGACCGATCGAGCGCCATGTCGGCATCTATGTCTACACACGCGATGCGCTCGCGCGCTTCGTTGCGGCGCCGCCCTCGCCGCTTGAGTTGCGCGAGAAACTCGAACAACTCCGCGCGCTCGAAATGGGCATGATGATCCGCGCCGACGCGATCGAGGATTTTCCGAAAGGCGTCGACAGCCCGCCGGATCTCGAAGCAGCGCGGAAAGTGCTGCAACGATAAGGCAAGCGCGTGCATGTTCGCGCTCCGTGAAAGAGCCGAAGGGCGAGACGCTGAGCTGACGCACTAAGGCGCCGAAATTCTATGAGAGATACTGCGCGTTTCGCTCAGCGTCCCCGCGATGCTGACATCAGCGCAAGAGATGAGGAGCTATTCACTCCGGGCCCTGTGCGCCAACGGTGAGCGGGCCAGACCAACTCCGATCCCCGGACCGCGACGGTTTCAATCCCCGCCGCCTAACCTCACTCATCGCGTTCCGCTTCACGCTGGGTTGGACCAACGCCCCTTCGATGATGCGGACGGGTTGATGATACGGCTGCTCGCAGGGGTGTCGGATAGATTTCGTACGAAGGCTTGAAAACAAAGCGCGGGAGGGCGTTTTGCTGTTGGATAGATCGCGCTGCCGCCTCCCCGCCCGCGACGACGGGCGCTTAGATGGAGACGCGTGAGTTCTGGTTGTCGCCGAAACTCGAACCTGCCGTTGGTAAGAATTTGTCCGGGCGGCCATGATTGGCCCTTAGTTGCCGGTCAGCTGATTAAAATCGCGGTGCTCATTGTCGGCGTCGATGGGCCGTGGATCGTTGCGTTCGAAGATAAGCGACCAAAGCCGGCGCGTCTTCCCACGTCACCAGCGCAGATGGCATCGCTGCCCCTGGAAACTCGGCATTCGGATCGATGATGAACCTCTCGAGCCGCGATGGGGTCCACGACTGCTCTGATCCGCTCAAAGCGGCTGAGTAACTGTAGCCGGGCGCTGAACCAATTCGTCGGCCGAGTACACCATTGAGCGCCGGTCCCTCGCTGGGCGAACCATCAAGGCTGTGGCAACGCACACACATAGCCGCAAAGAGACGTCGGCCGCGTTCGACGGGCGGTTCGTCCCGCGCCGGGACTTCCTCTGCAAATGGCGCAGTGAGATCAGAAAGCCCCCTCACAATAAACGGCGCCGGATCAAGGCCGTCGCCGCCACCCTGCAATATGATGAGTTCCCCGAGGTCTGTGAGTATGACGATGCGTCCGTCGGTCATTGAGACGATGTCGCGGAGGCGACGATGTGGAAACCGTAACGGCTCCGCATAGACGGCTCGATCACCCTCCAGCCGAACATGAAAAAGCGTGTTGGCTCGTAAAGAGGCGACGAGCAGATCGTCGTCGTCCCAAGGCGGAAAAGCGCGAGGGCTCGGCTGCACGACGTTGCTGACGCCAATTGAGGGGACGAATGCCATAGCGGGCCGATCATAGCCGTCATGAGGACGAGGCCCCGCTGCGCCTAGCCAGCTTCTCTGCGGATAGGCGTAGCTCATGCCATAGGTGGCGTCTGGCCAACCGTAGTTCGCGCCCCGTCTGATGACATTGATCTCATCGCCGCCCTGCGGACCGTGTTCTGTCTCTACAATCCGCCCGTCCCGGAGTTGGGTTAGTCCCTGCGGGTTGCGTAAACCGGTCGCGTAGATGCGTGAATCGCCCGTCACTAAGTCCAGTTGGACAATCTTGCCCAGATCCCAATCAGGATCGATCGAAGCGCGGCGTGCATCGTTGAAACCGTCAAACTGGTGGTCGCCGATCGCTATGAGCATTGTTCGATCGCTGGTCAGCACCATTCTTCCGCCAGCGGCCGATCCCTCAAAACGCAGCGAGCGGTCCTTGTAGGGGATGCAATCAGGCCGAGCGATGAAGACATCCTGCCATGGAGAGGTCACACGTAGTGTATCACTTGATACTTCGAGTTCGGTTTGCGCCACCACGAATTGAAGGCAATTTTCACCGGCAAAGCGAGCAAAGCTTGCGAACAAGCGCCAACGCTCCCCATCGAGGCGTTGGGTGAGCAAGTCGTAGGTTCGAAACTCACTAACGGAAAAAAGAGGATCGTGGATAAGTTGGCTTTCTCGCAAACCTTCCAAGTTCATCGGCACGGTTGCTTCAATGGGCGCCAGTTGGTTGCCTGAACTTAGGTAACTCAGCCTCCCTAACTGAGACGCGATGATCACATGGCCGTCAGCCTCGGCAATGCCGCCACCGCCAGCGGACCGAGCGCCAACCCGAATGACGGCCCAGTGCATATTGAGCTGATTTAGTCTGGCTATTCGCCACTCGATGTGCTGCGCGTCGTCGCCAAATTGGCTGCGCGCTTCGAGAGCGAGATTGTGGAGGTGTCTGCTCGCGCGGTTCGGCAGGTCGAGGCGCTCTACGAACATCCCGACGCTGACGCCCACCAGCAATAGGAGGGCACACAGAAAAAGCGCGAGCGGGAGTCTAGCCCGGCGCCAGCGTCGTGAAAGCGCCATCGATTTTGATCGAAACGTGGGATCTAAGATGTTCAGGTGGGGGCGCTCAAGTGCTTTTGTATAGAAACCAACACATACAGTGGCTGAACCAATCCATCCATGCGGCTCGCACATCACGCGATCAACGCCATAGTTAATTCGGCGTCGAGCAACAGTGTATCTTATCCAAACGAGTGCGAGCGAGCGGCGGGCAAGAGGCTCGCGCGTGCCAACGCCATCATTTGTTGTGAGCCTAGCTCTTGCCGGCGCGTTCCTGTCTCAGCCATCTTTGAGCGGATGACCACGTTCGGCGAATTCCTGCCTGATGCCCGTTACAGCTCGAACGTCCGCTATGCGCTGGCAGCGTAAGCAGCGTCCCCTCGCCAAGCTTTACACGATCCGGTCGTTCGCAACACGATCGGCGCTCAAAACTCACCGCAGCGGCGCGCCGCAGAGGGCGCGTTCGCGATTGCGCTGCTTGCGGAGTGAAACCGCTGGCGTACTGTTTTCAGTGCGCTCAGATCGTCGGGCAAATCGGGGAAGCGGAATTGCTTGAGGATGAAACTGGCCAAGGCCGGCGAACACTTGGGGTGATTGATGGGACGTTGACCCAGGTCGCTATGGCGGCGCTCCTCCTCGTACCGACCATCGTTACGATCCTGTTTAGACCAAACCTGCTCACGGCGCAGATAGATGACATCCAGGATGAGGGCCACCGTGGCGTGGTCCTCGCGCCAGGCCCGCTGTTCGCCTTCGGATTCCTTTCGATTCTGGTCTTTGCCTCGTTCTCACAAGCAGACGGCGCGATGATCGCACTCGGCGAGAACGTGTTTGCCGCCACAACAGAAGGTCAACTCTGGAGAGCTGCCGCTCTCATCGCGCCATTGTTCTTTGCTGCGATTTGCCTGGGTTTGGTTTTCTTCATCTCCGCCGTCGTTTGGCGACTGCAGAGGCGCACGCTCCAATCATCCGTGCGAGCAGGTCTTTATGCGCTGTTTGGCGTGGTCTGTGTGGTCATCGCAGGCGAACCCCTCTCGACCCTCGTCGGCCCCGGAGGAGAGAACGGCGTCTTCGAGCCGGCCGTGGCGATCTTTCTGGCCATGTGGATGGCCTTCTTTCACGTGCGCGCCCTCTCGGAGCCGTCGGACAACATCGTCGTCCGCGTCGGCGCCGCCCTTACTGCAACGGGGGTTAGCATCGTTGCGCTGTTGGCCAGCTATTTGATCTAACGCCCTCGCCGTCACAGTGCGCAACACAGCGGCTCCTACTAGCATCTCAACGCAGCGGGGCGCCGCCGTCGACGTAGCGCTTCTCCGCCAAGCCTGCTGCAACAAAGCCGATGATCACGGGCGCGAGCCAGGGCCAGATTGAGATGACGCTTGTGTCCATCTCGGGAAACAATTGGCGCAAACCGATGCTTGCGAAGGCGATGTGCGTCGCTATGCCGGCGCCGATCATGCCGCCGATGTGCTCTTTCAGCCAAAAACGCGGATGCTCGGGCGGCTTGCGCCATTGGCCGATGGCGCCGAAGCCGATGAGAAAGCCGATCACCGATATACCGGCGATGAAATATTGCTCTGCGATCAGGCCAATCGCGACGGCCCCGCAGGCCGCTGCGATGTTGAGCACGCCCAGATACAGAAAGGGTCCGCGCGTATAGCCGCGCGCATCGCCTTTGAAGTCGAGCGCGCGTCGCCCCAGCCACAGCGCCGTACCGGTAATGACGAGAAGATAAAACAAAAACACCGCGCCGAACCATTGTCCGCGCCACGCTGTGGTGAGTGTCAGCCCCGCCGCCGTCGTCAGCACAATTACCATCGTCCAGACATAGATCGCGCCCGCCGTGCGATGCACGCGACTGCCTTTTCGCGAAAAGCCAGCCGTCCAGAGCGACGCAAAAGCAATCACGCCGATCCCGATGTGCGTCCAACGCAGGATTTCATGCAGCATGTCCATCGCGATCCTCCTTGCCAACAAGAGCAGCGTGCTCTTCGACCAATGCGGCGACGTAGGCTTGCGTCGCCTTTGCGCGCGCGAGCCCCAGGCCCAGCGACGCGCTGTTGAAGAAGCGCGTGCGGCTCTCCTCTTCGTTCTGCGGCTCTGTCTCCGGCACTTGCGAAAGTGCAGCGACCATCGCATCGGCCTGCGCCTTCATGGCGCGCAGAAACTGCGCCGCTTCCGCGTCGCTGAGATCGGAGAGGAAAATGAGCTGTGCGTAGATTGCCGTGCGCTGCGACGGCGAAACCGGTCCCTCGCGTAGCCACCTTTTGAGTTCAGCACGGCCCTTCGCGGTGGTGCGGTAAACGCGTTTGTCCGGGCCTATCGTTGAACTCACCGCCTTGCCGCTGACGAGGCCCTGGTCGGCGAGCTTGTTTATGGTGCGGTAGATCTGGCTCTGGTCGGCGTTCCAGAAGAACGCGAACACCTCGTCGAACCATTGTTTCAAGTCATAGCCCGAACGCGGTTCTTCGAGGGCGCCGAGAAGAATATGGTCGAGCGACATACACGCCTCTATTTGCACTGTCCTATAGATACTATTGGATTGTGCGAATAGAGGCAAGGGGCGCGATGCGGCGCGTGACCGTCGTCACAGCGACAAGGCTAACCCTTCGCTACCTTCAACTCATCGGAGCGACGCCGCTTCGAGACGAAGGAGCAACGCACATGACCAAGTTTTACGCCCTGATCGCCGCCTGCGCTGTGTTCGCACCGATGGCATTCGCCACGTTGAACCAAGCCGCGCAAATCGTCGCTTGATTGGCGCTACTCTGGCGCTGTCGCGTGATCGGCTGTTGACCGCGCTTTACGGCTTGATCGCCGCCGCCGCTGTGTTCTCGCCGCTGATTTTCAGTGTTCTGACTTAAGCCGCCCAGATCGTCGCTTAGCCCCCTAAGCCCGAACTGCCCGCCCAAACTGGGCGGCTTGCAAAGGAAGGCCGCAGAGGTAGCTCCCCCTCTGCGGCCTTTCGCTTGTGTCATCATTGTTTCATCAATGTTATCCACAGGGTTCCAGTGGCGTCTTCTATAGATGACACGCGAACTTCCGATTGGGCCGCTCGCCTCTGAGGCGCTATCAGCGCACTCAGGAGGACTATCTCGATGGCCGACGGAAATGACTCAAAGTGCCCGGTGCCGCACGGACGTGCGCGCACGAACCGCGACTGGTGGCCGAACCAGGTCAATGTAGGCGTACTGCACCAAAACCCGCCCGCGTCTGACCCGATGGGTCCGGCGTTCAACTACGCCAAGGAATTCGAAAGCCTCGATCTCGACGCGGTGGTCGCCGATCTGCGCGCGCTGATGACCGATAGCCAAGCCTGGTGGCCGGCCGATTACGGCCATTACGGCCCGTTCTTCATCCGCATGACCTGGCACGCGGCCGGCACGTATCGCGTCGGCGATGGACGCGGCGGCGGCGGCCGTGGTCAGCAACGTTTCGCACCGCTGAACTCGTGGCCGGATAACGGCAACCTCGACAAGGCGCGCCGTCTGCTCTGGCCGATCAAACAAAAGTACGGCGCGAAGCTCTCTTGGGCCGATCTGTTGATCCTCACTGGCAACGTCGCGATTGAATCGATGGGCGGCCCGGTGTTCGGCTTCGGCGGCGGCCGTGCCGATACATGGGAGCCGGAAAACCATGTGAACTGGGGCGCTGAAGAAGCGTGGCTCGCGGACTCGAAAGCGCCAGGCACGCGCTACGCAGGTGAGCGCGAATTGCATGGCGATTACGGCGCCGTGCAAATGGGCCTCATCTACGTCAACCCGCAGGGCCCGGACGGCAATCCCGATCCGGTCGCATCCGCGCGCGACATCCGCGAAACCTTCGCTCGCATGGCAATGAACGACGAAGAGACTGTCGCCCTCGTCGCTGGCGGCCACACCTTCGGCAAAGCTCACGGCGCAGGCCCCGAAAGCCATGTCGGCAAGGAGCCGGAAGGCAACGACATGGAGCACCAAGGCCTCGGCTGGCTTTCGACGTTCGAAAGCGGCATGGCCGGTCACACCATCACGTCGGGCATTGAAGGCGCGTGGAAGAAGAACCCGACCAAGTGGGACATGGGTTATCTCGACACGCTGTTCGGCTTCGAATGGGAGCTGACCAAGTCGCCGGCTGGCGCGCACCAGTGGAAGCCGAAGGGCGACGCTGGCCGCGAAGTTGAAGACGCGTTCGATCCGAACAAGAAGCACCAGCCGATGATGACCACGGCTGACTTGGCGCTGCGCTTCGATCCCGAATACGAAAAGATCGCGCGCCGCTTCCACAAGAACCCGGCCGAGTTTGCCGACGCGTTCGCGCGTGCGTGGTTCAAGCTCACGCACCGCGACATGGGTCCGAAGGCGCTCTATCGCGGCAAGTACGTCCCGAAAGAGACGCTGATCTGGCAAGACCCGATCTCGGGTCCGAAGTCGACGATCACCGCGGCTGACGTTGATGGCTTGAAGGCGAAGATCCTCGCGAGCGGCTTGTCGACGCGCGAACTGATCGAAACGGCCTGGGCTTCGGCCTCGACCTATCGCGGTTCGGATCGTCGCGGCGGCGCCAATGGCGCGCGCATCCGCTTGGCGCCGATGAAGGATTGGGAGGTCAACAAGCCCGCTCAACTTTCGAAGGTGATTGCGAAGCTCGAAGCGATCCAAAAGGAAGCCGGCGGCAAAGTCTCGCTGGCCGATCTGATCGTGCTCGGCGGCGCTGCTGCGATCGAGAAAGCGGCGAAGGATGGCGGCTTTGACGTGAAGGTCCCCTTCACGCCCGGCCGCGCTGACGCGACGCAAGAAGAAACCGAAGTGCACTCCTTCGAATTCCTCAACCCGAAGGCCGATGGTTTCCGCAACTACGTGCGCAAGCCGATCATGCCGATCGAAGACCACTTGGTCGATCGCGCGCAATTGCTCGAACTCTCGGCGCCGGAAATGACGGTGCTGATCGGCGGCCTGCGCGTTCTGCAAGTCGGCGACGACAAGAAGGGCGTGCTCACCACGCGCCCGGGCGTTCTGTCGAACGACTTCTTCGTCAACCTGCTCGACATGAGTGTGCAGTGGAAGGGCATCGGCGGCTCCCAAGAGGAGTTCGAAGCCCGCGACCGCAAGAGCGGCCAAGTGAAGTGGACCGGCACCCGCGCCGATCTCATCTTCGGCTCGCACTCGCAATTGCGCGCGCTCGCTGAAGTCTATGGCGCAAACGACGCGAAGGAGAAGTTCGTGAAGGACTTCGTCGCCGCGTGGACCAAAGTCATGGAGCTCGACCGCTTCGATCTCCGCGTTCCGGCCCCGACTGGCGCGCACTAAACAGAACTACGCAGTAACTCTCCGGGCGGCGTCGCAAGACGCCGCCCTTTTTGTTTGCGGTCAAACCGCCCAGCGCCCAATATCCCGCTCGCGCGCGATCAGCGACAGCCCATATGCGATCGAGACCAGCTGATCGCCCGTCTCGATTTTCTCCGCACCGAACCGAGTTTCAAACTGGGCGCGCACCGCCGGCACGAAAGACGAGCCGCCTGTCAAAAACACGCGATCAATCTCCTTCTCCTGCAACCCAGCGCCGGCCAGCGCGCGATCAACGCAGGCGCCGATCTCTTCCAGTTCCGGCGCGATCCATTTCTCAAACTCGGCGCGCTTGATTTTTCGCTCGATATCGACGCCCGCGACATGCAGCGAGAGCACGCCCTCATCCGCCGCCGAAAGCTGCGCCTTGGCGGCAGACACAGCCTTGTTCATCGCATAGCCCGCGTCCGCATCGAGAAATGCGATAAACGCCTCGATCCGCTCTGGATCCAGACTGGCGCGCACGAGCTGCTGCAGATCGCGATAGTCTTTCGAATGCCGCATAATCGAAAGTTCGTTCCAGCGGCTGAACTTCGAGAAATATCCATTCGGCACCGGCAGCACTTTGCCCCAGCTCGTATATTCCGAGCCCTTGCCAAACGCGCGCGCTACGACGTTATCGATAATGCGATAGTCAAACGCATCGCCCGCGACGCCGACGCCCGCATGCGCGAGCGGCTTGTAATCGAGGCCATCCGGCGTCACCGAAAAGCGCACGACCGAAAAGTCGCTCGTCCCGCCGCCGAAATCCGCGACGAGGATCGTTGCGTCCGCTTTCAATCGTTGTGCAAAAAAGTACGCCGCCGCTACAGGCTCGTAGACGTAGTGGATGTCCTCGAACCCAACCGCTCGCAGCGCCGCCTCGTAGCGCGTGCGCGCCAGCTCTTCATCCGGTGCGCCGCCAGCGAACTTCACCGGCCGCCCGATCACGACGCGTTTCGGAAATTCCATGCCCGCATGGCTGCGCACCTGGCGCAGAAAGCTCGCCAGCAAATCCTCGAATTTGAACCGCCGTGAATAGATCAAGGTATCGGCGAATAAGGGGCTCGCCGCGAACGTCTTGAACGATTGAATGAACCGGCAATCGCCGCCCAGTTCGACGAACCGCTCGATCGCCCACGGCCCCGCCTCCGCGTGCGTGAGCGGCGGATCCACGTCTTCATCGCGCCAGAAGCACAGCACTGAACGGAAGGCATCGAACGCCGCGCCATCGTGCGTGAAATGCACGGCCTCGGCTTCTCCCTGCGCGTTGATCATCGTCGCGACAGTGTTCGTCGTGCCGAAATCGAGACCGATCGACAGGGTCATGGGCCACCATGCGCGCAAGAGGGCGCGCTTGGTCGAGCTTCACGCGGGGAAAGTCAAGTAATCGCCAGCGATACGTGTTGCGCTCAGCCCGGGAAGGCCTGAACCCCGATGTGCTCGATGCCGCCATCGCCATAGATGATGCACGACAAGCTCTCCATGCCCTGAACGTAGCAGAACATCGGATCGTTCGCCGCGCGCATCGCGGCATAGCTTTCGCGCGTGTGGCCTTCACCCACATAGAACGGAAACTCGCCGCCCGGGTTATCCGCATTCGCCGCCCGTTCCGGCAAATTGCTAGTCGTGCTCATCGTCGTTTCCGGCGCCACCCATTCGGTCAGTGCCGTATTCATCGCCGCCGGATCGACCGCCGGCGCCAACGTCATGAGGTCGCTCGTGATATGGGACTGCGTGTAGATTGGTTCGCCTGACGTGTTGCGCACCGTGAGTGTAGCCACTGCGCGCGCGCAATCTGGGCCCTCTGTCGTCGCCTCGATCGAGAACAATTGATCGTTCACGGTCCACTGAGAAACGCCGCGCGCTTCGCAACCCTCGGACATGACATCCACTTCCTCGGCCGGCGAGCAGGCAACGGCGAGAGCGGCAAAAGCCGCGAGCAAAACTAGACGCATGGATCAACTCCCCGAACTTGGAGCGACCCTAGCCCGCCAGCTCGCTTCGCACCAGCGCCCCAACCTCCTGCAGCGCGCTCGTGGCGGTCTTCGAGTACGCCGTGAAGTTCAGTCCGCCATGCATCAGCACCGGATATTTGCGCTCGCTCACGCGCACGCCGGCTTTGCGCAAGTGCTCGACGAACGCCTTCACGTCATTGCGCACCGGATCCATCGGGCCGCCGCCCGCCACAATCGTCGGCGGGGCAGCGCTTACATCGACGTCGAGCAAAGAAGGCAGCGCCTCCGCGCCCAAGCTGCGCGCGATATACAAGCATGCGACGCGTCCGAGGAAACGGAAGTTGCGCAATTCTTCGTCAGCCCAAAGCGAGTCCTGCACGTGGATGAGCGGATAGAGCAACACCTGCAGCACAATCGCGCCAGGCTGCGCGCGATTGATTTCCAGCGCCATTGTAGAAGCGAGATAAGCGCCGGCGCTGTCACCGCCGAGCGCAAGCTTGCCCGGCGTTGCGCCAAGCCGCGCTGCATTGTCGAACGCCCACGCGACTGCCGCGCGCGTGTCTTCGAGCTGGGCCGGAAACCGCGCTTCCGGCGCCAGCCGATAGCCAACGCTCAGCACGCGTCCCTGCGAGGATTGCGCGAGCCAAGAGCAAACTGAATCGTGCGTGTCGATATCGCCGCACACAAAGCCGCCGCCGTGAAAATAAACCAGAAGCGGCTGTTCGCCCGCGCCCTCGGCCTCGTAGAACCGCGCACGCAACGGCCCGGCAGGCCCCGCGATCTCAATATCTTCGACGCGCGCCAAGCCCTTCGCGCGCGCGGCCGGCACGGCCAGCAAAGTGCGCAAACTGCGCCGCGTCTGCGCCAAAATCGCGCTCTCGACCGTTTGCACCATACTCATGAGGCGTCGGCTCTACCCCGCGCGTGTCAAACACGCTAACCGTCCGCACCTATGACCGACCGTATCTCATTTCAAGGCGAACCCGGCGCGAACTCGCATATCGCGGCGCGCGAGGCCTACCCTGCGCTCGAACCTATGCCGTGCCCGAGTTTCGACGATGCGTTCGCGGCTGTCAGCGAGGGCCAAGCGCGCTACGCGATGATCCCGATCGAAAACTCGGTCGCCGGCCGCGTCGCCGATGTGCACTATCTCATTCCTGATAGCGGGCTTTACATTATCGGCGAACGCTTCGTGCCGATTAAGCACCAGCTGCTCGGCTTGAAGAACGCAACGCTTGAGGGCCTCACACACGTGCGCTCGCACCCGCAAGCGCTCGGCCAATGCCGCAAAGAACTCCGGACTCTTGGCGTCCAAGCCGTGAAGACCGCCGACACCGCCGGCGCAGCGCGCGAAATCGCAGAGCTGGGCGACGCCAAGATCGGCGCGCTCGCCTCAACGCTTGCCGCCGAAATCTACGGTCTCAAAGTCCTGAAAGCCGATATCGCCGACGCGCCGCATAACACGACGCGCTTTCTCGTCTTCTCGCGCGAAGAACAGAACGCAGCGCCCGAGTCCGGCCCATGCATGACAAGCTTCGTCTTCCGCGTCCGCAACGTGCCGGCAGCGCTCTACAAATCGCTCGGCGGCATGGCGACGAACGGCGTCAACATGACCAAGCTCGAAAGCTACATCGAAGGCGGCGCCTTCGCGGCGGCCATGTTCTTCGCCGAAATCGAAGGCCATCCGAGCGAGACGAAGGTCCGGCTGGCGCTGGAAGAGCTGGCCTTCTTCTCTACATCGCTGAAGATATTGGGTGTTTATCCCGCTGACCCGTTCCGGCGCTCGTAACCGTGAGCGCCTGCCGCACGTAAGCAGCTTTAAGGGGAGAATGGCCGACGAAGCCCATCTTAAGGCCCTGGTGCTCAGGGGGCTCGCCGGCGATGAGGCGGCGCACCGCGCGTTCCTCACGGAAGCGGCGGCGCTGTTGCGCGCCTATTTCCGTAACCGGCTGCGCGGCGCCCGCGAGGACGCGGAGGACCTGGTGCAGGAAACGCTGGTGGCGCTCCATACGCGCCGCGACAGCTACGACCCGAACTACCCGCTGACCGCGTGGATGTACGCGATCGCGCGCTATCGCCTGATCGACTTCCTCCGCCGCGCCAAGCATCGCGCCCATGCCGATATCGACGGCATCGAAATCGGCGAGGCCGATCCGGATTATGAAGCCAGCGACGCACGCCGCGATGTAGCGACGTTGCTCGACCAACTGCCGGAAAAACAGCGGCGCGCGATTCAACTGGTAAAGCTTGAAGAGAAGAGCGTGCGCGAAGCAACGCTTGAGACTGGCTACACGGAATCCGACATCAAGATATCCATCCATCGCGGCCTCAAGACGCTGATGAAGCTCATGGGCCAGGAGCAGCCGACGTGAAGACCGATCATCTCATTGACGCGCTCGCACGCAACGTCGAACCGGCGGAAAAATCACGCTGGGGCGGCAAACTCGCGATCACCATCGTAGCGGGGCTTGGGATTGCGGCACTGCTCGTCGCGATCGGCCTAGGCGTGCGCCCCGACATTGGCGCCGCACGCATGCCGGTGATGATGAAGGCGATGTTCGCGGCATTCGCGGCGGCAGTGATGCTGCCGCTGGTGGTGCAGCTGATGAAGCCAGGCCGGCCGCTCGGCTGGCGGATTGGCGCGATACTGGTGTTCATGGGCATCTGCGCAGTGGCGACGATCATCGCGCTCATGGGCGAAATGCCCGAGCGCCGCTGGGAAGCGTGGATGGGCGGGCGCGGCTCCGCTCCGTGGTGCGTCGTGCTGATCCCGATACTGGCTGCACCCTGCGCGGCGTTGTTCACCTGGCTCATGCGCGCCTTCGCGCCAACGCAGCTGACGCTCACGGGTGCGGCCATCGGCGCGGTCTCCGGCGGCATCGCTGCGATGGCGTATGCGATGTATTGCCCAACGGACTCAGTGGCGTTCGTGGCCACCTGGTACGCCGTCGCCATCGGCGTCTGCGCAGCGCTCGGCGCGCTACTTGGCTCAAAGATTTTGCGTTGGTGACGTAACCAGCTGCCCACCTCGCGCGACCTTATTGGCAAGCGAGGTCAATCATGAACGACAAAGTTAAGCGCTACGCGCCGATCGGCATTTCTCTATTTGCGGCCGCGGTCTTCCTAGACTCGCTGCGCTACAAGTTCACCGATCACCCGAACACGCAGGAAATTTTTGGCCGCCTGGATTCATGGGCCGCGACGCTCGGCGCGCCCGGTCTGTTCGCGCACACTGGCCTCTTCAGCCAATATGCCATTGGCTCCGCCGAGCTTGCTGCTTCCACGCTTCTCCTCGTCGGTCTCCTCCCCGGTCTGACGCGTTTGAATGCGCTGGGCGCCCTCATCGGCTTCGCCGTGATGACCGGCGCGGTGAGCTTTCACTTGTTCACACCGCTCGGCATCGATCCGAACAATGACGGCGGCGGGCTGTTCGCGGCGGCGATGACCATCTGGGTCACCTCGCTCGTGCTCTTCGTCATCCGCCGCAACGACCTCATCGGCCTCGCGCGTGATCTGCAACGCGCATTCGTGCCGACATCATTTCAAATCAAGCCCGCGCAGCTGCGCGTCGCCGCTTAAGGACCAAAACTCATGCGCAAACTTCTCGCCGCCCTGGCCATCGCCTTCAGTTCATTCTTCATAGCAGCGCCCGCTTACGCCGATGAAGCGCCCGTCTACACCTCGTTCCTCTCGCGCGTCGCCATCAGCGGCTACGATCCAGTGGCGTACTTTACCGACGGTCGTCCCGTGCGTGGCTCACAGCAATTCAGCACGACCTATCGGGGCTACGAGTATCGCTTCGCCTCAGCCGCGCACCGCGAGGCCTTCCGCGCGGCGCCAGCGCGCTACCTGCCGCAATATGGCGGCTATTGCGCCTGGGCTGTGAGCCAGGGCTACACCGCCTCGGCTGACCCGACCAATTGGCGCATCGTCGATGGCCGGCTCTATCTCAACTACAACGATGAGATTCAGCGCCGCTGGGAGCAAGACATCCCCGGCCACATTCGCAACGCCAACGCCAATTGGCCGAGTGTGCTTAGCCGCTAAGCGGCCTCGCTGGCGCCCTTGTAGATAAGCGCAAGGGCGCCGCTGGCGACGCGGCCGACGCTGAGCTTCGGATTGATCTTGGCGAACTGATCGATCATCGCCTCGTACGATCCACAGCCTAGCCAGGCATTGGGACCACGAACCTCAAAACCCTCGACCTTCGCTAAGGCGCGCGAGACAAAACGTTTGCTGATGTAAGCGCTCGGCGCCGACGCGGCGGCCTCCGCGGCCAAAGCGGCGGCAGACTTCAAATCGAACACCGGCTTGCTCGGGCGCGCGCGTTGCGCCTGTGGCTGACGCGACGCGGGCGCAGGCTTTGGCGTAGCGCTCGCACGCGGGGCCGGCCGATCCGGCAAGGCTTCTTGCGGCTGCTCAATCGCTCCGCCGAACAGGCCGCGCTTGGGCCGGACGTAGCGCATGGCGATGTCGAACTCTTCCTTCTCGATGACGCGATCGACTAGACGGCGAAACGCCTTGGCAGGCCGATCCTGGCCATAGGCCATGCCGACGACATCGATATCCTTCACTTGCAGATGATTGAGGACGGTCAAGAAGTCGCTATCGAATGAGAGAATGATCAGCTCATCCAGATTCTTGATCTTGTACGACATTTCCACTGCGTCGATGGTGATGTCGAAGTCGGCCGAGCTCGCCTTCTCCTTGTTCTTCACCGCGCGCGTCACGCTCACATCGATGCCGTGCTTGGCGAAGAACGGGCGATTAACGTCGTTATCGGTGAACCAATACACGCGCTTCAGCATGAACTCGCGCTTGGGGCCGCCGGGATCGAACCCGCCATCCTCAAGCCAGTTCAGCCAGTTCTCGACGCGATCGCAGAACGGCGCGCCGAATTTGGAGACAAGATTGTCAAAGTCGATGAGCAGTGCGGACCTGACACGGCGGCGTAGCATAGCGTCCCCCTTGCTCGCACCTTAAGGGCAAGCGCAAACAAGGGCTAGAAGCGCTCATTGCCTTGGCGTCAGGCCACCGCCTGCGCCGCGCCAACCAGCGCATTGCCGACCACTGGGCGCACATCGCCTGCCCGCCCGTCGTTTACGGCGGCAGCCGCCACGATCCCGCGGCCACGATCGACGAGGACTTCCGCATACCACAACGTGTTCGAGCCATTGTGCCAGAGGCGATCGCCCTCGACCTGCCAGCCCATCGCGTACGGCCCGCCGAACGGCGCTGTGTGAAGCATTTGCCAGCTTTCGGCGCTGAGGAACGGCGTCCGATCCCGGTGCGCGGCGAGATATTTGAACACGTCCTCAAACGTCGCATGGACGCGCCCCGCCGGGCCAAGTGCTGCGGGATTGTCCGTCACATCACTGCCGCCAACGGGATGCGCAATCATGGGGATCGTAACGACGCCGCCATTGGACGTCGTTGGCCCAGGCGTGTGACCAACCGGCTGATCGTAAGCGCCAGGCGTTCCCGGCGCGCCTTGGCCTGCGCTCGTCATGCCGAGCGGCGTGAACACATGCTGCTGGATCAACGTCTCCCATGGCGCGCCCATCTTCGCTTCGAGCATTGCGCCAGCGACGATGTAGCCGGTGTTGGAATAGGTGAACGTCTGCTCGCGCGGGCCGACAGGCGCCTGCAGCAAGCCGATACGGGCGTAGCGGATACGATCAGCGCGGGAGTCGGCGCTTTCGCGCGGAAACGCCAGCAGATCGGCCATTTCGATATTCGCCTGCATGCCGCTGCGATGGCTGAGCAGATGCCGGAACGTGGCGTCGCGATATTCGGCGCGCAGGTCAGGAATGGCCGAACCCAGCACGCCGCCGACCGTGTCGTTCCACGACACAGCGCCCGCTTCGACCGCGCGCGCGACGAGTGTCGCCGTCATCGATTTGGTGATCGAGCCCAGGTGCCATTTATCAGACGTCGTGACCGCTTGCGGCTGGCCGATTGCGCGGAGGCCATCGGCGAAGGCGACACTGCGCCCGTCACGATTAAGCGCGGCTGCGCCCATGCCGGGCGAACCTACCTGCGCGCGCAACGCCGCGAGGCGCGCTTGAGTCAAAACCTCGGTCGCGGCCGCCGCCACTTCGCCACGTTGGAATACCAGCGGCAGCGCACCGCCCTGCGTGAACGTGCCCTCGATGCGCCCGCTGCTCAGCCGGCCGCGAAAGCTGGCGCGGATGACCGGGATGTCGAGCGTAAGCTGGGCGCCCTCGATACGGGTCGTACCGACCGGGATGGCGCTATTGCCTTGGTCGATGCTGTAGAGCGTCGATGTCGGCCCTTCGGCGACCACCAGGCGCAGGCGCAATTGCTGGGCGCCCAAATTCAGAACGCCGAACCACTCGCCCATGAAGTCAGCGGCTGATTGGGCGAAAGCGTTGCTGGCGGCAAAGCCTGCCGCAGCGGCGCCCAAGAGCAAAGGGCGGCGTGAAATGAGCATGTGGTTCCTCCGAGACCCGCGTTCCCAGGATGCCGCCGGGCCATTGAATAGATGCGATGTCCCGATAGTCGCATTGACGGGGCAAATCTTACACCGTTACTAGGCGCTCGCATGCTGCACGTGCGGCCTGCTCCTGAATGTCTCAAGGAATTCAACGATGAAGGTCCTCGTCCCGGTCAAGCGGGTGCTTGATTACAATTTGAAGGTCCGGGTGAAGCCCGATGGCTCCGGCGTCGACCTCTCGAACCTGAAAATGTCGATCAATCCGTTCTGCGAAATCGCGATCGAAGAAGCGGTGCGCATGAAGGAAGGCGGCGGCGGTCACGCCAAGGACGCAGCGACCGAAGTCGTCGCCGTCTCGATCGGCCCGGAACAAGCGCAAGAGACGTTGCGCAACGCGCTCGCCATCGGCGCCGACCGCGGCATCCTGGTGAAGGCCGACGGCGACGTTGAGCCGCTGGCGGTCGCGAAGATCCTGAAAGCCGTGATCGAGGCCGAGAAGCCCGATCTCGTCATCCTCGGCAAACAAGCCATCGACGATGACAGCAACGCCACCGGCCAAATGCTCGCAGCCCTGCTCGATTGGCCGCAAGCCACGTTCGCCTCGAAGATCGTGCTCCACGCCGGCAAGGCGACGGTGACGCGCGAAGTCGATGGCGGCCTGCAAACGCTCGATGTCGAACTGCCGGCGATCGTCACCACCGATCTGCGCTTGAACGAGCCGCGCTACGCTTCGCTGCCGAACATCATGAAGGCGAAGAAAAAGCCGATCGATGTAAAGACGCCGGCCGATTTCGGCGTCGACACGAGCCCACGTATCAAAGTTCTGAAAACCGCCGAGCCCGCGAAGCGCTCGGGCGGCATCAAAGTGAAGTCCGCCGCTGAACTGGTCGGCAAACTCAAAGAAGCGGGAGTGCTCTAATGGCTGTTCTGGTTATTGCCGAGCACGATAACGCGTCGATCAAAGACGCAACCAACAAGGTCGTCAGCGCCGCGAAGGCGATGGGCGGCGATGTGGACGTGCTGGTCGCGGGCTCCAACGCCGGCGCTGCCGCCGCTGAAGCGGCGAAGATCGAAGGCGTGCGCAAGGTGCTGCACGCCGATGGCGCAACGCTCGCCAAACAAATGGCCGAGCCGCTGGAAGCTTTGATCGTGCCGCTGATGAGCGGCTACGACGCCGTGCTCTTCCCGGCCTCCACCACGGGCAAGAACGCAGCGCCGCGCGTTGCTGCAAAGCTCGATGTGAACCAACTCTCTGGCGTCATCGGTGTTGAGAGCGCCGATACGTTCGTGCGCCCCATCTATGCCGGCAACGCGATCGTCACCGTGCAGGACGGCCAAGCGAAGAAGGTGCTCACCGTGCAGCCGACAGCGTTCAAAGCCGCTGGCAGCGGCGGCAGCGCTTCGGTGGAAACGATTGCAGCACCCGGCGGGCCGTTCAAATCGGCGTTCGTCTCAGAAGAGATGGCGAAGTCGGATCGTCCTGAACTGACCGCAGCCAAGCGCGTCGTCTCGGGCGGCCGCGCGCTGGGTTCGAGCGAAGAGTTCCACAAAGTGCTCGATCCGCTGGCCGATAAGCTCGGCGCCGCTGTCGGCGCTTCGCGCGCTGCGGTCGATGCCGGCTACGCGCCGAACGATTACCAAGTCGGCCAGACCGGCAAGGTCGTAGCGCCCGAACTTTATGTCGCCATCGGCATCTCGGGCGCCATCCAGCACTTGGCCGGGATGAAGGACAGCAAGGTCATCGTCGCCATCAACAAGGATGAGGAAGCGCCGATCTTCCAAGTCGCCGATTACGGCTTGGTGGGCGACTACAAGACGCTGGTGCCGGAGCTGATGGACGAACTGACGAAGGCGGGCGTCTAAAGGAGCGCACCTCCCCCTTGCGCGCCGTTCGGCAGCGCCTATGCTGCGATGCAACAATTATTGCATTTCAGAGGCGCGTGAGCGCCTATGTCGGGCAACATGACTACAATTAAGACTGTCGGCGTCATCGGCGCCGGGCAAATGGGCAATGGCATCGCGCATGTGTGCGCGCTCGCTGGCTATGACGTGCTGTTGGGCGATGCGGACGCTGCGCGCATCGATGCAGCGCTCGAAACCATAAAAAAGAACATGACGCGCCAAGTGCACCGTGAGGTGATCACCCAGGCTGACATGGACGCGGGCGTAAAGCGCATCAAAGGCGCGCCAAAAGTGGGCGACTTTGCGCCCTGCGATCTGGTTATCGAATCTATCGTCGAGCAGGATGATGCGAAGAAAAAAGTCTTCGCCGATCTGCGCTCAACACTGAAACCAACTGCGATCCTCGCGTCGAACACCTCATCGATTTCGATCACGCGCTTGGCCGCGACTACCGATCGTCCTGACAAGTTCATCGGCATTCACTTCATGAACCCAGCGCCGGTGATGAAGTTGGTGGAACTGATCCGCGGGCTAGCGACAAGCCAAGAGACTTACGACACCTCCGTCGCGTTCGTCGAAAGCCTCAGCAAGACCATCGCCAACGCCGAAGACTTCCCGGCCTTCATCGTCAATCGCGTGCTGGTGCCGATGATCAACGAGGCGATCTACACGCTGTACGAAGGCGTGGGCTCGGTGGACGCGATCGATAAGGCGATGAAGCTCGGCGCCAATCACCCGATGGGCCCGCTCGAGCTTGCGGATTTCATCGGTCTCGATACGTGCTTGTCCATTATGCAGGTGCTGTATGAGGGCCTCGCGGATTCGAAGTATCGACCGTGCCCGCTGCTGGTGAAGTACGTGGAAGCCGGCTGGCTTGGCCGCAAAACGCAACGCGGCTTCTACGATTACCGGACCGATCCACCGACGCCGACGCGCTAGAGACGCTGCCATCTTCAAACACAATCGGGGCGCGGGAGATAACTCTCCCGCGCCCCTTTCTCATGCCAGCATCACAAGATCATCTCGATCATCGCTGCGACGCCCTCCATCGAATAGGCCAAGAGCCCCAGGAGAAGCGCCGCGCCGATAAAGTATTCGAGCGCGGTGATTGCAGTTCGCATGTGTGTCTCATCAGTTGCGCGGACGAGGAGGTGTCCGCGCGGCGCATATAGGCGCGATGCGCCGCGCGAATGTGGCGTTTGGCTTAAACTGCTGTGAGGTGCGCGGCTTGCGGCGCAGAGCGTGCATCTTGAACACAGTGCATGCCGATACGGGCGTCAGCTATGCAGCAGGCGTGCGAAAAACCAGTGAGAAATTGTTCGCTGGCATGTCCAAGATTTCACAGAGCGTGAGACCGCGCGCGTTCGCGGCAGCTTCCACATCAGCGATGTCGCGCACGCCAAAGCGCGGATCGCGCGATTGCAGCCATTGCTCGAACTCTGCATTTGACGGCGCAGTGTGGGCGCCGTTGCGCCTGTATGCGCCGTAGGTGAAAAGCGCGCCGCCCGGCTTCAGCACACGCGCTGCGCCGGCCATTAAGCCGAGCGTCGCTTCCCACGGCGAGATGTGGATCATGTTGATGGCGAGCACAGCGTCGTAGCCTTCGCCCGCATTCCAATCAGCGGCGCAGACATCGATATCGCGCGGCGCGGCGACGTTGCTTAACGCCTCCGCTGCAGTCCAAGCCGCAATGCTTGCACGCGCGCCTTCATCAGGATCGCTTGGCTGCCAATGCAGCCCCGGCATAGCGGCCGCGAAGAAGACGGCGTGCTCGCCGGTCCCCGCCGCCAGTTCCAGGATTCGGCCCTCTTTCGGCAGCACACGCTGAAGCACCGCCAGGATCGCCTCGCGGTTGCGTGCGGTGGAGGGCGAGTATTGCCGGGCGTCCATGACACGCGTTCAATCATGCTTCTGGGGAAAGCGCACGCCTTCTTGGTTGCGCCTCAGTGACGCCGTGTTTGACGCCATTACGATCCGCGCCATGGGCCCGATACCCCAACGCATCGCGCCGCTGACCTGGCGCAAGCCGGCGTTCATCTGGACGCCGCTGGCGCTTGCGCTCACCATCGGCGGGCCGGCGGCGCTTTTCTACGCCGATCCCGCGCTGCAGCGGCTGGCCGGCGTGATGGGTGCTGCGGTGTTTGCGCTGGCGCTGGTCACGCTCGGCGCAAGTTGGATGCTGGGCCGCCCGCCGCGCGTGCGCCGCGTTGTTGTGGTGCATGTGGTGACGGCCGGCGCGATCGTGGCTCTGATCACGCCATTCGTGCTGATTGAGTTGCTCGCGCTCGTCGCCGATTATGAGCGCCAAGGCGCGGGCGACGGTTTCACCTTCGCCATGTCGATGGCGATGACGCCGCTGGCGTTGGTCATCGCCTTGCCCGTATCGCTGCTGTCGGGGATCGTGTTTGCGTGGGTGGCGCTCAAGCGCGGCGATCCCGAAGCTAGCGATCTGGTGGCCGACGATCGCTTTGATGTGCAGCCGTTTCGCTAACGCGCCCACATCCGCAGCAAGTTCGAAATACTCTTATCCAGCCGCAGCAATTCCTCGCGCGGCGCGCCGCCTTCGCCTAGTCGATGGCGCGCGACGGAGAGATCGAACAAAATCTCGCGTTTACCAGCGTCTGCGACATAGCTTTCAAGCCAGCCCACAGCCGCTAGCCGCGCACCTTTCGTCACTGGCGCGACGTAGTGGATTGAGCCAGCCGGATAGAGGATCGCATCGCCCGCCTCCAACTTGATCTCCTGCTCGCCCAGCGCGCTTTCGATGGTCAGCGCGCCGCCTTCGTAGGCGCTGGGGTCTTCGAGGAAGAGCGTGAAAGCGAGATCGGTGCGGAGCTTGTCATCGCCCGCCCCCATCAGCGCATCGTCAGTATGGGCGCCATACGTCATGCCCGGCTCGTAGCGCGAGAAGAGCAAGCGCGTCAGGCGCGCTGGCCGGGCCGCGATCTCAAACAAAGGATGGCGGCGCAGCGCGTCGACGACGAACTTCTCCAGCGCCCGCACTTTCGGATCGGCGCCGTCAGCCTGCAGATTGTTCTTCACGCCGCGCGCAGCCGCGCCTGCTGTGCGCTTGCCGTCGACGAACGTCAGCGGCGCCAGTTCATCGCGCACGCGCGCCACGTCCTCAGCCGCCAACACACCCTGCAGAATGATGGTCATGCCTCCTTATGCATCCGGGGGCTGGGTGCGCGCAAAAGCTTCTTGCGAGCCATTCGCACTTGAGGCAGAGCAGCCCCAGAAAATTCCGGAGGGGCGTTCCATGAGCGGCATCAAATTCAAGTACTGGCGCGCGGTAGGCGTCGCCGCTGCTCTGAGTGTGACTGCTTGCGGTGGTGAAGGCGGCGCTGGCGGCGGCGAAGCTGGCGAGGGCGGTGAAGGCGGCGAAGCTGGAGAAGCCGGCGCGAGCGCGCCTGCTCCGTCACCGGCGACGGCAGCCGCCCCGGCCGGCGGCGAAGCGGGCGAAGCCGGCGCTGCGACCGCCTATGCGGGCCTCTCCGGCGACCAGCGCACGGCGCTGCGCCTGCAGCACCTGAAGGGCTTTGTGCTCGCCGCCGCTCGGGTCACTGCGGCTGGTCAGCAGGCCGAGGCGGGCGTGCTCGTCGAGCAAGGCCTGCTCGAAGTGTTCGACGTCGCCGCTGCCGAGTTCGGCTCGCTCAATGTTGCGATCGTGCGCGCCGCCGCCGATGGGGCGCCGGCACATATCGAGGCAGCGGTTGCGGAGATCGACCGCGCCGCTGGCGCCTTGGCGGAGGTTGATGACGCGCAAACCGTTGCGCGTTTGCTCGACATTTCGACCGGGCTTTATCAGCACGTCATCCAGGCCGATTTCGTCGATACGATCGAATATCAGCACAGCATGGGCGCCGCACTCGCGGCCCAAAGCGTGCTGCAAGCCGGGCAAGCCGAACTCAGCGCCGCAGACGCCGACGCCTATCGCGCCGCGACGCAAGAAATGACGCGCTATGTTGGCCTCTGGCCGCAAGCAGCCGCGCCTGAAACACCGACGCCGTATCGCGATGTGCTGGCGGGCTCATCGCGCGTCCGCTTGGCGCTTTACCCGTATTTCTAAGCGCGGCGAAACAGGATGCTCGGCGCGCCGTGATAGAGCGTGCGCGTGAATTCGCGGTAGCCGAGCTTTTCGGCGACGCGCAGCGAGGGCGTGTTTTCCGGCGAGATCATGCAGACGAAATCGGTGCGGCCGAAATGCTTCTCGGCCCAGGCGATCTGCGCTGACGCGGCCTCCGTCGCGTAGCCTTTGCCCTGAACGGCGGGCGAGAGCGCCCAGCCTTGCTCAGGCGCGTCGAACGGAATGTCGCCCAAGGCCCGCTTGAACGAGCCAAAGCCGCCATCGCCGACGTAAGCGCCCGTCGCTTTCTCTTCGATCAGCCAATAGCCGTGACCTAGCAACCACCAATGGCCGAGAAAGCTTTGCATCCGCCGCCAGCTCTCTTCACGCGTCGATGGCTTGCCGCTGATAAAGCGCCCAATCGCTTCATCGCCCCACATCGCGGCGGTTTTGTCGAAATCCTCCATCGTGTGCGCGCGCATGCGCAGGCGTTCGGTTTCGAGTGTCGGGACGAGGCTCACAGCGTCCCCGCCACCGCCGCTTCGAGCATCGCGACCGCTTCGGGACTATCCCAGTCAGCGCCGCCGGCGAGGCGTGCGAGTTCCTGGCCTTCCCGGTCATAGATGATCGTCACCGGCATGCCGGGTGCTTGAACGTCAAAAAGGATGCCGCGGGTGATATCGAGCAGGAACGGCAGCGACCCGCCGCTCAGTTCCGCGAGCTGCTCTTGAGCGCGCGCGCGTTGGCCTTCCGCATCGACGCTGACGGTTACGACACGTAACCGATCACCGAAGCGCCGCTGCACGGCGCCCAGCGTCGGCATTTCCTCCACGCACGGCGCGCACCATGTCGCCCACAGGTTCAGCACGATCACTTCGCCTTGGTAGGCGGCGAGAGTCGTTTCGGCATTGCTGGCGTCGCGTAAGCTGCGCGTCGGCAGCGGCGGCGGCGCGTCCATAGCGACGAGGCGCGCCATTTCACCGGTGGCGAAACGGCTCACATCAGCGCTCTCCTCAGGCTTTGAAGAAGCGACGAAAAGCACGTAGAGAAGCGCACCGGCGCCGGCTGCGAGCAGCGCCATCGCCGCCCACATGGCCCAATTCTTCTGACCTGCGGAGCCCGTCTTAGTGTCCACTTCCACTCCTCCCGGCGGCCAGAAAATGTGGGGGGGCCGTTTCGCGGCCCAACCCGCCGACGCGATGCAGGCGATCAACGCTTCGATCGACGTGGACAAGCGCTTGTGGCGCGAGGACATCGAAGGCTCGAAAGCGCACGCCGACATGCTCGCCGCGCAAGCCATTATTACGAGCGAAGACAACGCCGCGATACAAGCGGGATTAGACCAGATTGCCGCAGAGATCGCCGAGGGGACGTTTCCGTTCTCGGCGGACCTGGAAGACATCCACTTAAACATCGAAGCGCGGCTGACGGAACGCATCGGCGAGGCCGGCAAGCGCCTCCACACCGGCCGCTCGCGCAACGATCAGGTGGCGACCGATTTCAAGCTCTGGACGATGCGCGCGTCGCGCGAGGCGGCGGATGGTCTGCGCGTGCTGCAGCAGACTTTGGTGAAGCGTGCCGAAGGCGGCGCCGAGTGGATCATGCCCGGCTTCACGCATTTGCAGACAGCGCAGCCGATCACGTTGGGCCACCATTTGCTCGCTTACGTCTCGATGTTCGAACGCGATCGCGTGCGCCTCATCGGTGGCGCATTGGAAGCGGCGTGGGAATGTCCGCTGGGTTCAGCGGCGCTAGCCGGCACGGGCTATCCCATCGATCGCGAAATGACGGCGAAGGCTTTGGGCTTCCATGCGCCTGCTGCGAATTCGCTCGATGCCGTCGGCTCGCGCGACTTTGCGCTGGCCGCGCTTTCAAACCTCGCAATCGCCGCGACGCATCTTTCGCGTCTCGCCGAAGAGATCGTGCTTTGGACCTCGCCGCAATTTGCGTTCGCTTCGCTGTCCGATGCGTGGTCGACGGGTTCGTCGATCATGCCGCAGAAGCGCAATCCGGACGCGGCGGAACTGATCCGCGCGAAGGCGGCGCGCATCGGCGCCGATTTCGCGGCGCTCAACGCCATCGTGCAGAAGCTGCCGCTCGCTTACGCGAAGGATCTGCAAGAGGATAAGGCGCTCACGTTCTCGGCGTTCGACGCCTTCTCGCTCTCCGTCACCGCCATGATCGGCATGATCGAGACAATGCGCTTCAACCGCGAGGCGATGCGTGCCGCCGCCGCGCGCGGCTATTCCACCGCCACCGATCTGGCCGATTGGCTGGTGCGCGAACTCAAGACACCGTTCCGCGAAGCGCACGAGATCACAGGCAAAATCGTGCGTCGGGCCGAGGAAATGGGCGTCGCCGAACTGGGTTTGCTCCCCTTGGGCGAGTACCAGGCGGTCGACGCCCGCATTACCGAGGCGGCGCGGGCGCTGTTGACGGTTGAAAAATCGGTCGAGAGCCGGGATAGCTATGGCGGGACCGCCCCGCAGCGCGTGCGCGAGCAAATCGAGCGCTGGAAGGAGATGTTCGCATGAGCCGCGTAATTCTGGGTTTGCTGGCGCTGACGATGTTGTCGGCCTGCGGCGTCAAAGGTGATCTCGACCGTCCCGATCCGCTCTGGAACAGCGACGACGCGATCCGTCGCGAATGTCAGCGCCAAGCCGAGAACAACGAAGATCAAGATGCGCGTTGCGCGCAATATCAGTCGGGCGCTCGTCCGGGCTAATGAACCATTTTGAGTATCGCGACGGCGCGTTGTTCTGCGAATGCGTGCGCCTTGCGGACATCGCCGAAGCCGTCGGCACGCCGGCTTACGTCTATTCCAGCGCTACGCTTGAGCGTCACTATGGCGTGTTCAAAGCCGCGTTCACGCCGCGCGATGTGCTTGTCGCGTTCGCGGTCAAGGCCAACGCGAACATCGCTGTGCTCTCCACGCTCGCAAAAAAAGGCGCCGGCGCAGATACGGTGAGCCAGGGCGAGATCGAGCGTGCTTTGCGCGCAGGCGTGCCGGCCGAGCGGATCGTGTTCTCCGGCGTCGGCAAGACTGAAGCTGAACTGGCGTTCGCTGTGAAAACGGGCGTGCACCAGATCAATGTCGAGAGCATCGCTGAACTGGAGACGCTTTCGCGTATCTCTGCTGCGCTGAAAGCAGCGCCCGCGATCGCCATTCGCGTCAACCCCGATGTCGGCGCGGGCGGGCACGAGAAAATTTCCACCGGCAAGGGCGACACCAAGTTCGGCGTCTCGAACGCACAAGCGCTCGCGCTCTACGCCCGCGCCAGCGCTGATCCACATCTCTCGGCCAAAGGCCTCGCGGTTCACATCGGCAGCCAGATCAAGGATCTGAAGCCGCTCGAAGACGCGTTCAAAGTCATGCGCGGTCTGGGCGAGAAATTGCGCGCTGATGGCCTCTCGATCGAACGCATGGATTTGGGCGGCGGCCTCGGCGTGCCGTATTTCAACGAACAGGCGCCGCCTTCGCCGCAAGCTTACGCTGACATGACCAAGCGCGTGTTCGATGGCTTCGACGTGGCGCTCGCGTTTGAGCCTGGCCGCCTGATCGCTGCAAATGCAGGCGTGCTGCTCTCGCGCGTGATCCGTTTGCAGGAGCGGCCGGACAAGGAAATCGTCGTGCTCGATGCGGCGATGAACGATCTCATCCGGCCGGCGATCTATGAAGCCTATCACGAGATCAAGCCGCTCTCGGACACAAGCAATGCGCGCGTGCCGTACGATGTCGTCGGCCCGATCTGCGAGACCAGCGATACGTTCACGCGCAATCGCGAGCTTGCATCGCTGAAGCCTGGCGATCTCGTCGCCTTCATGACGGCGGGCGCTTACGGCGCGGTGATGGCCTCTACGTACAACGCCCGCGATCTCGTGCCCGAGGTTCTCGTGCGCGGTGAACGATTTGACGTTGTGCGCCGCCGCTGGACGCTCGAAGATCAGCTTAAGCTGGAGAGCATTCCGGACTGGGGAACCTGATGAGAGCACTAATCGCCGCAACCGCCTTAGCGCTCAGCGCCTGCGCCTCGGCTCCGGCGCCAAGCACGCCGCAAGACCAGTTCTTCGCCAATCTCACCGCACTGTGCGGACAGAGCTTCGAGGGCCGTGTCGTGACGACTGAAGCAGCGGACTCCGCATTCGCTGGCCAGCGCCTTGTGATGCAAGTGCGCGAGTGCAGCGCCAATGAAATCCGCGTGCCGTTTCATGTCGGCGAGGATCGCTCGCGGACTTGGGTGATCACGCGCACCGGCGATGGCCTGCGCCTTAAGCACGATCACCGCCACGAGGACGGATCGGAAGACACGCTGACCCAATATGGCGGCGACACCGCCAATGCAGGCACAGCCGAGCGCCAGGAATTTCCCGCCGACCAGCACTCGCGCGATCTCTTTGTCGCCAACAACATCCCGCAATCGGTGACCAATGTCTGGGCCGTCGAGGTCCATCCGGGGCGGACTTATGTTTACGAGCTCCGCCGCCCGAACCGGCACTTCCGTGTCGAATTCGATCTGACCCGCCCGGTTCCGGCGCCGCCCGCGCCCTGGGGCGCCGAGTAAGGTTATCGACGAACAGCTGCCCGCCGCTGGCGACCGTCATGGTTTGGCCTGAACCAAAAGGTTAGGCTCGCGTTTTGCTGGGGCCCGGCGGAGGTCAATGAAGCACCAGGACGCCCTCGATCTGCTCGCGCGCGAGACGGCTCGCGCCCGCAGCCGCATTGCGCGCGAACGCGCGTTGCGGGCGGGCTTTGCGTTGGCTGTCGTTGTGGGCGTCTGGGCGCTGCTGGCGCTGGCGGGCGCGCTGGAAACCCTGCCCATGTTGGCGCAGAGCTTGGCGAGCTTGGGCGCGCTGGGCGTGTTCGCCTGGCTTGGTTGGCGCGCTTACCTCGCATGGCGGGCACCGACAGAAGCGGAAGCGCGTGCACGGCTCGCGGCCGATTCAAAAATGGACGCCGGCGCCTTCGACGCGCTGCGCGATCAACCGACCAAGTACGATCCGTTCTCGATGGCGCTCTGGGCACGGGAGCGCGAGCGCGCCGTGGAGCGCGCGCAACGTGTGCGCGTTGGCCCAGCGCGGGCGCGGCTCGATGACTACGACCCCTTCAAGCTCCGATTTGTGTTGGCGATCGCGTTGCTGTTGGGCGTGCTCTATGCGGGCGCGCAGGCGCCGGATCGCTTGGCGCGTGCGTTCTTTCCCGACCCCGGCCCGCTGCTCGGCGATCAGGAGCTCGCGGTAGAGGCTTGGCTTACACCGGCTGAGTACACGCACGCCGCGCCGGTTTCGCTGAGCGATGTCATCGGCCAACGCGTCGAGACGCCGCCGTCAGTAACGGCAATGGTGCGTGTTACCGGACCGGCTGGCGCGCCGCTTCTTGTGTTCGAGGGCTTGAGCGGCCGCCGCGAAGTGCGCTTCGCGCGCGCTGCCGACGGCGCTTGGCAAGCAGAGCTCGAATTGCCGGGCGCCGGACAGCTCAAGATCGTGCGCTTCCACACCCGCGCCTTTTGGCGCATTGCGCCAGCGCGTGACGTGCGCCCATCCGCAGCCTTTTCCGCGCCTATTGATGTGCTGCCGGAAGAGCACTTGGCGTTGAGCTATCGCGTCAGCGACGATTTCGGCGTTCGCCGCCTCGCCTTGCGCGTGCGGCCGCTCAATCCGCCTGAAGGTCTGTTGCAAGCTGATCCTGTCGACACTCCGCTAGAGTTTCCCGCGGGCGATCCGCGTGAAGCTGAGGAGGATGTCGAGGTCGATGTTGCAGCACACCCTTATGCAGGGATGGAGGTCGAGGCCTATGTCGTGGCGTTCGACGCTTTAGGCCAAGAGGGCGTGAGCGATCCGCTGCGGCTGACATTGCCGGAGCGCGTTTTCCTACAGCCGCTGGCGCAAGCGGCGATCGAAATTCGCCGTCACATCCTCGCCGAACGGCGCGCCTATCAGCGCGCAAGGCCGATGCGCGAAGAAACGATGGAGGACCCAAGTCTCCTTGTTGAAGGCGAGCGTATCGAAGTGCGCAATTACGATCGCCGCCCGAACCTCGCGCGCGCTCCTGAAGGCATCCGCCACGGTGCGCGCCTGATCGATGCGCTGACCATGATGCCCGAGGACGGCTACTTCCGCGATCTTGCGGTTTATCTCGGCTTCCGCACGGCAAGGGCTGAACTCGATGTCGCCAATGAGCTTGGCGATACGGACTTGGCGGCCGATACACTCTGGCGCACGGCGCTGCGTGCGGAATATGGCGGAGCCGCCGATGCGCGTCGTGCGCTCGACGAAGCCCAGCGGCAGTTGGCCGAAGCATTGGCTGCGGGCGCACCGCAAGAGCGCATCAATCAGCTTTTAGAAGCGCTCCGCCGCGCCACCGAGAATTACATGGAGGCGCTCGTCAACGAAGCGCTGCGCAATGGCGAACGCGCCAATATGGAAGACACCGAAGAGCAAGCGCAGATCAGCGGCCAGGACATCGAAGAGCTGCTGCGCGAGGTCGAGCGGCTCTCCCGTGAAGGCCGCAATGCCGAAGCGCAGCAATTGCTCGAACTGCTGGCCGGCATCCTCGCCAATATGCAGGTCAATCTCGCTGAAGGCGGCGAAGGCGGCAGTGGCGAGGGCGATCAGGCGCTCCAGCAAAGCATGGACGAGCTCAGCGAAGCGATGGGCGAACAGCGCGCGCTGCGTGACGAGACACAACAAAGCCAAAGCGGGCAAGGCGGCCAGAGCGGCGGCCAACTTGGTGACCGCCAAGCAGCGATCCGGCAGGGCTTAGCCGAAGCGCAGCGTATGGCTGATGATGCGGGCGCAGCGCCCAGCGAAGACCTCGACGCCGCTGGCGAAGCCATGCGCCGCGCTGAGGATGCGTTGCGCCGCGGCGATCTCGACGCCGCCGAAGCAGCGCAGGATGCGGCGCTCGAAAATCTGCGCGAAGGCGCCGAAGCGCTCTCAGCCGAAATGCGCGATCGTGAACGCGAAGGCGAACAGGGCAACGAAGCTGGCGAAGCGGGCCGCGATCCGCTCGGCCGCTCGATCAATGGCGGCTCCGACAGCGAAGGAACCGTGCCGACGACAACCGATCCTGTGCGCGCGCGCGAAATCTACGATGAAATCCGCCGGCGCGCGCAGGATCCCAACCGCCCAGAAGCTGAGCGCGAATATCTGCGCCGCTTGATGGATCGCTTCGGCGATAGCTGAGACAATCATTGCGCAGCCGCGCCGGACGATTCACACTCCAGCCCTGCGGGAACCACGGAGGCTTTTCATGCGCCGCTTGCTCTTCTCTGCCGCCCTCGCCGCTCTGCTGATCGCGTGTACGCCGCCAGCGCAGCGAGACGCGGAAGCGCCGGACACGCCCGGGCCGCAGGTTCAAGCCTGCAATACGATCACGCCGGATAATGCGCGCATGGTTCGCGTTGAAGAAGCGCTAGCGGTTGCCGCAGTCGCGAGCGATCTCCCGGGCGGGCCGATCACGCCAGGCATCTACGATCTCACGCGCGCCGTGCGCGTCGGCCAGGCCACGGGTTGGCAAGACGCACGCGCTGTAGCGCTTGAGGTGAGCGAACAGGCGGGCGGCGTTGTCTTTCAATGGGCCGGCGCGCCGGGCAGTGGCGAAGTTGATCGCTGGACTGCGACCTTCACGGATACGCCCTCACCCAGCCTGAGCTACACGTGCGGCCGCATCGGCACTGTCGCGCCGGATTTCACCGCCAGTGGCAATGCGCTGCAACTCCGCATCCCGGACGGCGCCAACGGTTCGCTGCTGCTGGACTTCGCGCGACGGGCCTAACCGAAAAACAAAAGCCCTCCGACGTCTCATCGACGCGGAGGGCTTTGACTTTTCGAACGGCTCTGTGCCGCTCGCGCCTTAGCTCTGGCTGAAGCGCAGCGCGAGACCTTCAACTGGCGCGGCTTCGCTTGAAGTGATCGGCTCATCGAGGATGAGCTCATCGCCAACCGGCGTGTCCAGTGTGAGCGGCTCTTCTTGCGCAGGCGCCGTCGGCGACACGCGCGGCGCGGTGCCTGCAAATTGCGCTTCCGAGAACGCCGCGAACGTCGCTTCGAGATCGACAGCGTCGGCCGGCGGATTCTCAACGCGGATTTGGAACGGGATCGAAGCGCCCGCCGCCACCGGCTGATCGGTGACAACGTTCACGATCTCGAAAATCTCCGCCGAGGCCGTATCGCGCAGCGAGATGCGCACCGGCGGGACGAGCTTGTCATCGCGGCCGATGTTGCGGACTTCGCCGCTGACCAAAAGGATCGGCGTCGCGCCATCGAAATCGCGCTCGACGGCGAGGTCGTTGAACTCGAGGCCATAGACGTTCACGTCCAAGCCGAGCGCGGCAAACGCGCTGGCAGAGCGCGGCCACAATTCGGCGACGTCCTGACGGAAGGCGACCATGCCAGTCGCCGAGGCGGCCAGGGCAGCGCCGGTGGCGCCCCAGACGACCAGGGCGGCGCGGGCGCGCTCACGGCGCATGCGCTCGGCCTGTTGGGCGCGGAATTTAGCCGCGGCAGACGGCGCCGGTCCCGGCTGTTCGGCGGCGCGGCGCAATCTTTCGACACGTTCACGTGTCAGAGGTTCTTGTGCCGGAGCGGCTTCAGCGCGGGTTTCCGCAGGGGCGGCAACGGCTTGGGTCCGCAGCTCAAGCTGCGGTTCGGCAAACCAGGAGAACCCGCATGCGGCGCAGCGAACAGTACGGCCCGTCGGACCGACCGCTGCGTCATCTGCGTAGTATCTTGTCGAACAAGACGTGCAGGTCAGGATCATGTTAACGATACGCCCATTAGCCCAGTACCATCCGGTGCATTGATTCTATTCGGCTTGTCCAGTCATGGCCCGTGCGACCACCCCCGAACAGGACCTCCTAGAGCGAGGTGTGCTCGCCCGCCTTTCTGGCGTGGACGCGGGTTATAAGACCGCGACTGTATTGTTTGGGATCGAGTTCGAAGCGCGCGCCGGTGAGGTCGCGCTTATTACTGGTCCCGCCGCTGCAGGTAAGACTACGTTCACGCACTTGCTACGCCTAGCGCTCGAGCCCCGTTCTGGACGATGTGTAATTCTCGGCCATGACATCGCGCGCGCGACCGCGCGGACCCGCGCGAACTTGAAGAAGCGCATCGGCTATGTCGCTGAAAATCCAACGTTCATCGAGAACTGGACGGCCTTCGACAACATCGCGATGCCACTCCGTTTGGCGGGCCTGAAGCCTCGGGATTACATCGACGATGTGCGAGAACTTGTGGAATTCGTCGGCCTGACTGACGCTGCCGATCTCACCATCGAAAAACTTTCGGGTGCGGAACGGCATCGGGCTGCCATAGCGCGCGCGCTCGCCTCCAAGCCCGCGCTCATTCTTGCTGACGACCCGACCGCGGGCATGTCGCCGGCCGATGGCCGCCGCATCGTGCGGCTGTTGGCTGAGATGCGCCGGGTTGGCGCTGGAGTCGTGGTGGCGAGCCAGGACGAGTCGCTGGCCGATTGCGCCCCGCTCTCGCACTGGCGCATGGAGCGCGGCCGGCTCTCGCTGGTGAAACAAACAGCCTCCGAAGAGACGGAGGCCTACGAATGATCAACGCCTTTGCGGGCGTGGAGCGCGCTCTCTTCTGGACGCTCGTTTTCGCCGCCTTCGCCGCCGTGGCTGCGGGTCTGGCCGCGCGCGGCGTCGACCGGGTGGCGGCGGATTACGAGGCCGCTCGCTCAAACTACGCGATTGTGCGGGTGGTCGCGCCGGAGGGCGCTTCCGGCATTGCGGCCGCTGAACTGGCGCTTTCGCAGGCTCAACAGGTCGTCTCTGCGGCGCCCATGACGGCTGGCCGCGCCGCCGCCTTGCTTGGCGGCGAGGTGCGCGCCGAAGACCTGCCCGAAATCCGGCTCATCGAAGTGGAGTTGGCCCCCGCAGCCCCGTACGTCGATACTGCGGGCGACCTGGTCGCCGCTCTCGCTCAAGGCGGCGTGACCGCCGAAGTCATCGAAGCGCCGAACGAAGGCGCGGGCGCCGGACTGGCAGGGCGCGTTCGCAACGCCGCCTTTTGGGGCTCGATCGCGTTCGCGCTGATCATGGCGATCATCGTCTCGCTTGCTGCGCGCGGTCTTGCTGCGCGCCGGCGCGAAATGGTGACGGTGATGTGCGATCTCGGCGCAACGCGAAGCCAAGCCGCAGGACGCGTCGCCGATGAGGCGGCCGTGATGGGCTTATACGCCGGCTTGATCGGCGGCGTGCTTGCAGGTGTCGCAGGCTTAATCGTGCTGCTGCTGGTCATTCCCGGGATTAGCTTCGATGCTCTGCAGCGCATGATTCTTCCCGTCGATCTCGTGCCTATTGCGGCCGCACCGCTCGTTGCAGCGATTGCCGCGGGCGCAGGCGCGCGCGCAGCAGCGGGCTATTTCCACGCGCAGGCGGCGAGGCTCGGGTGATGGGCAGGCTGCTCACGTGGGCGATCATCATTGGCGCGATCGCTTTTGTGCTTGGCTTCTGGAATTTCGCGGAGCGCGTGCGGGTGCTGGCTGAAGAGCCGGAGCGCGCCGATGGCATCGTCGCGCTCACAGGCGGCTCGCTGGAGCGCTTATCGACCGGCGTGCGCTTGTTGGAAGAACGCAAAGGCGAGCGGCTGCTGATTTCTGGCGTCAATCGTATCGTGACCGACGAGGAGCTGCTGGACGCGGCGCTCAATGTTGATCCGCAACTGGCCGAGTGCTGCATCGACCTCGGCCGCGGCGCGGAAGATACGTTGGGCAACGCCGCTGAAACAGCGGCCTGGGCGCGCGAGCGCAATTACCGCCGGCTCATCCTCGTCACCGACGATTATCACATGCCGCGCTCGCACGCGGAGCTTTCGCTGGCGCTGCCGGAGGTCGAGATCGTGCCCTATCCGGTGCGCACGCGTTGGACTGATCCGGTGCTTTGGCGCAGCGACCTGGGCGCGGCATCGCGCATTGGCGCCGAATACGTAAAATATCTCGTCATCCGCGGGCGCGAGGCTGTATTGAACCTCGGCAAATCCGAGGACGAGGCGGCCGCCCCCGTATGAGACTGATCCGTTCGATTATCTTCGTCATCTGGCTCTACGCTTCGATGGCGGTGGTTGGCTTGAGCCTGTGGCCGTTCGTGCTGATGGACGATCGCTACGTTTGGGTGGCGCTGCGCTCATGGGGCCGCGCGACGCTTTGGGGCTTGCGCTGGATCGTCGGCGCCACCGTGAGCTTCGAAGGCCTCGAGAACGTGCCGCAAGGCGGCGCGCTGATCGCGATGAAGCATCAATCGGCGCTCGACACCATCGTGCCGGCCTTGTTCCTGCCGCGCGCGACGTACGTCTACAAACAAGAACTCGGCAACACGCCAGTCATGGGCGCGTATCTGAAGAAGAACCAGATTGGTGTCGACCGTAGCGGCCACGCCAAGGCGTTGAAGAGCTTGGTGCGTGGCGCGCGCGAAGCGGTGGCGCGCGGCGGTCAGGTACTGATCTTCCCGGAAGGCACGCGCCAGGAGATCGATGCGCCGCCGGACTACAAGCCGGGCATCGCGGCGATGTACAAAGACTTGAACATTCCCGTGACGCCAGTTGCGCTCAACACCGGCCTCATCTGGAAGCCCAAAGGCATCATGCGTTCGCCGGGGCATGTGACGTTCAAGGTGCTGCCGCCGATTCCCGCAGGCCTGCCGCGCGATGAATTCATGCGGGAACTCGAACGCGTTCTCGAAAGCGAAAGTCAGGCCTTGCTGCCGCCGGACAAGCGTCGCACCGTAGCGCAATGAAGTCGCGCACGCTTTGGCTGGTTGTTCCCTGGACCTTGTTCATCCTCGCCGCACTCGGCTGGATTGCGTACTGGCACATCGTCGCCAACACGGCTGAGAACCGCATCAATGCGTGGGTCGCGTCGCAAAACGCAGCCGGCTCATCAGCCTCGGTTGAACGCATTGTGCGTCACGGTTTCCCCGTTCTCATGCGTCTCGAATTGCAGGGCGTTTCATATCGCCCCGCTAATGGCGGTTGGGGCTTGAGCACCGACAACGCCGATCTGCACATCTCCGTGCTCAATCCCCAGCACATCATTTTCGAAGCCAACGCACCGATCGCCGTCGCGCACGGTGAAGGCAAAGTCACTAACGTCACGGCGGATGCGCTGATCGCGAGCCTCCGCATGAGCAACGGACGCCTCGCCGTCGCCGGCATCGAGGCCGATAACCTCGTGCTTGACGATCCGGCGGAAGAAGGCGTGCTCCGCGCGACCAAGATTGTTGCCAATGCGCGACCTGATCCAAGGCAAGCGGGCGAGTATCAGCTCGCGTTTGATGCTCAAGGGCTGACACTCCCGCGCGATGTGCGCGGCTTCGAGAGTTTTGGGCTTGAGGTTCCCGTCATGCGCGCCGCAATCGTGGTCAGCGAAGGCGCGTCGCTTCTGCGTGCAGCGCCGGGCGATCCGCTCGGCGCCTGGCGCGAAGCTGGAGGCCAGCTCCGCTTCGAGGCGCTTGCGCTAACTTGGGGGCCGCTTGAGACGCAAGGATCAGGCGATGGCGGGCTTGATGATCAGCGCCGGCTCGCCGGCCGTTTAGTGTTGCCGGTCGAACGACCTGCCCCCGTGATCAACGCCATCGCGCAGGGGCCAAACATCGACGATAGCGCGCGGCGCGCCTTGGGGTTGCTCGCAGCGGGATACGTGGTCAGCGGCGATGAAATCACGCTCGACATCAGCGCGCATGATGGCGTGTTGCGGATCGAGGGCTTGCCCGTGCGGACGCTGCCGCCGGTTTACTAATTCTCCCGCCCCCAGTTCGGCGCGGGCGTATCTTGCCCCGCCTCGATCACCTCGCGGCGCATGCGGCGGGCGCGATCGAAGAGCGCGTAAAGCGCATCGCCCTCGCCCCAACGGATCGCGCGCTGAAGTGCTGCGAGATCTTCAGAGAAACGGCCGAGCACTTCGAGCACCGCTTCCTTGTTGTTCAAGAACACGTCGCGCCACATGGTAGGATCAGACGCGGCGATGCGGGTGAAGTCACGAAAGCCTGAAGCAGAGTACTTCACCACTTCACTCTCGGTAACGCTCTCCAGATCCTCGGCCATCGCGACGATGTTAAACGCGATCAAGTGCGGCAAGTGGCTGGTGACGGCGAGCACCACGTCGTGACGATCCGGCGCCATGCGCTCGACCTGCGCGCCAAGCCCGCGCCAAAACTCTTCCAACTGCGTCACAGCAGCGGCGTACGCTTCCCGCTCATCGCCCGGCAGCGGGGTCAGAATATGCCAGCGATTGTGAAAGAGCGCGGCAAAGCCAGCGTCCGGCCCGGAGCGCTCCGTACCCGCGATGGGGTGGCCCGGAATGAAGTAGACGTAAGTCGGCAACAACGCGCCTACGCCATCGACGACCGCCTGCTTCACTGAGCCAACGTCTGTGACGATCGCACCGATCTTCATGCCGGGCTTGCACGACTCAGCGGCTGCCGCCATCGCGCCAACCGGCACGCAGAGCACGACGAGATCAGCGTGCTTCACTGCCTCAGCGGCATCATCGAACACTTCGCCGAGAGACAACTCGCGCGCGCGTTGGCGCACCGCCGGATCAGCATCGTAAAGCGCGATCGCACGCGCAGCCCCGCTTTCGCGCGCGGCAAGTGCGATCGATGAGCCGATCAGGCCAATGCCGATGACGGCGATGCGTTCGAACACGACATACATGGTCAAACGCGCGCGTAAGAGCCGAGCACGCGCGCGGACTCAAGGCCGTGGCTGTTCAACGCCGCGGCGCGGGGATCATTGATCGCCACAAATTCCTCGATGCGCAGCAGGACGCGCGGCTCCGAACGCGCCACTTCCTTGCCGGTGAGCCCCGTCTCGTTGAGCGCGCGTTGCACGCGGTGATGTGGATCGAACGCGAGGATGAGCGTGAAATCGCGGCCTGCCGGATCGGTTTGGCCTGACGCGAAGACGCACGCTTCGGGATCGTCCGTTCCGGCGCCGATCAGAGGCAAGCCCGCAATCAGGTGGAGATCGTGAAAGCGCCGCTCCGAAAGCGCCGGCCACCACGCGCCGACACCCGGCGCCGCCGGCCAGGGCGTCACCGCCACCATCGTCTGGGGGTTCTCCGCAGCCTTCTGCAGCGCGACCTGCGGCTCGCCGACATGCTGAATGCGCGTTCTGGCGCCGAAATGACGGCGCGCCACATCGAAGAGACGCGTCGGATCACTGCGGCCGCCGCCGACGACGACGTCGATGATCTTCTGGCGGCGCAGGCTCGCGCCAATCAGAGCGCGCCAAAGCTCAACCACCAGCTCCTTCTCGAGCGGCGCCGGGGCCTCCGCAATCAGGCGGCGCAGAAGGGCCACTTCGCGTCCGGATCGAATAGGCAGGCCGCTTTCGCCTTTATTGCTGGCGAGCTTTTCGGCGAGCTGCAAGCGTTGCGCGAACAGCGTCAGCAACGACTTATCGACAGCGTCAATCTCGCCGCGAATCGCGTCGATGGGATCGGTTGGGGGGGCCTGATCGTTCATGCTGGCGCGACCTTAGGCACTTTCCTCACAGCCGCCAACGCCTGCGCGCGTGGCGGCGCAAGCAACAGCAGCGTTTCGCGCGCCAAGGTGCGTTACCGGGCATGCATCCACGGGGGGTGCGTGGACTCGGGCAAAGGCCTAGGCTCGTCCGCATGATTCATGCAGCAGCGAGAGTGCAAGCGGCGGGAGGCGTGCGTTCCCTTGCCTTCGACGCATCAACGCCTTTGCAATTGGCCAATGGCGAAATGCTCGCGCCATTAACGATTGCATTCGAAACCTATGGCGCCCTGAACGCCGATCGCACCAACGCGGTGCTGGTGTGCCATGCGCTTACAACCGACCAATTCGTCGCCGGCCCCAACCCCGTCACCGGCCGCCCCGCCTGGTGGCCACGCATCGTTGGTCCCGGCCGTCCGATCGACACCAACCGCTTCTTCGTCATTTGCGCCAACGTACTTGGCGGCTCGATGGGCACCACGAGCCCAGCGACGCCGGCGCGCGACGGCCAGCCATACGGTTTGCGTTTCCCGCCGCTAACCATCGCCGACATGGTGCGTGCGCAATCCATGCTTGTGGAGGCGCTCGGCATTCAAAGCCTCTTTCTCGTCATCGGCGCCGGCATGGGCGGCATGCAGGCGCTGAATTGGGCGAGCGCTTATCCGAAGCGCGTGTTCTCGTGCGTGACGATCGCATCGGCCGCACGCCAGTCGGCCCAGAACATCGCGCTTTCCGAGTTGGGCCGCCAAGCGGTCATGGCCGATCCGGATTGGCGCGGCGGCGCGTACTACTCACACGGCGTACGGCCCGCAAAGGGATTGGCGGTGGCGCGCGTCGCGACGCAGGTCGCGAGTTTCTCCGAAGCGAACGTCCGCGCCCGGCTGGGCGCCGCGCACCAGCGCGAACGTTTTGCCTTCAACGCCGACTACAGCACTGGCGCGACGTCGAGCTTCATCGAGCGGTTCGACGCGAACTCCTATCTCTACCTCTCACGCGCCATGGATGGCTTCGACCTCGCCGGCGATTTTGGCGGGCGGTTAGCAAACGCGTTTCAGGGCGGCTCAACACGCCATTGCGTGTTCGCCTTCACCAGCGATTGGCGCTTTCCCCCCAGCGAAAGCCGCGCTTTGGCCCGTGCGCTGATTGCAGCCGGCGCCGACGCGGGGTTCGTTGAGATCGAGAGCGAGAACGGTCACGATTCCTATCTCGGCGAAGAACCGCAGTTCGAGGCGGCGCTCACCGGCTTCATCGACGCCAACGCCTCGGCGCGCGGGCTTTCGCTGAACGGAGGCGTCTGATGGCGACCCAGCTCGAACTCGTACACGCCGCCCCGCTTAATCTCGATGGCGCAGCGCGCGGCGATCACGCGGTGATCGCGCGCATGGTCAATGATGGATCGCGCGTGCTCGATATCGGCTGCGGCGATGGCGCGCTGATTTCGCTGCTCATGCATGAATGCAAAGCGCGGGCGCGCGGGTTGGAGCGTGACCGGGTCGCGGTGCGCGCTTGTGTGGCGCGCGGCTTGGCGGTTGTGCAGGGCGACGCGGAAACGGATCTCTCCGAGTTTCCGTCAGGCGCGTTCGAGTACGTCATCTTCTCGCACACGCTCCTGCAGCTGCCGAACCCGCGCGAAGCGCTGAAGCAGGCGGGCCGTATCGGCGAGCGCGTCATCGTCACCGTCAGCAACGCCGCCTATTGGCGGCGCCGCTACACGCTCTCCAACTCCGGCCGCACCATCGCCGCCAAGAACGCCGCTTGGGCCGATGGCGCGCTTGAACGCCGCGCCAGCATACGCGACTTCGCCGACCTTGCGCGCGGCATGCGCTTCAATATCGAAACCGCCGTGCCGCTTACGCAGGGCCGCCCCGGCGCGCCGTTCGCCAAAACGCTCTGGCGGGCGAACTACTTCGCCGAAGAAGCCGTCTTCCTGCTCAATCCGTGAGGACGCGATGAAGCGGCTGATCATTTGCTGTGACGGCACGTGGCAGCGGCTTTATGCCGGCACGCTCACCAATGTCGCGCTGACAGCCCGCGCCGTGGCCAACCGTGACGCCCACGGCAACGCACAGATCGTCTACTATTCCGCCGGCGTCGGCGCATCTCTGAGCGGCGTCAGTCTCTGGCAAGGCATGACCGGCGCGGATCTCGACGACAACCTGCTCGACGCCTGGCTCTTCATCAACCTCAACTACGAACCGGGCGATGAACTCTATCTCTTCGGCTTTTCGCGCGGCGCCTACACCGTCCGCAGCTTGGCGGGGTTGCTCCGCAAGATCGGCATTCTGCGCCGCGCGCATGTCGATAAGGCCAACGAAGGCATCGAACTCTATCGCTCAAAAGAAATTGGCGCCGATAGCCCGCAAACCGAACGCTTCCGCACGGCTCACGCCATTGCTTGGCCGAGGCTTACAACGCCGTTCACCGCGCCGCCTGTCGATCTTCGCATCCGCTATCTCGGCGTATGGGACACGGTCGGCGCGCTCGGCATCCCGCGCCTGCTGCCAATCTCGCTTGGTCTCAACAAGCAATATGAGTTTCACGATACCGCGCTCTCGCGCTCGGTAGAATATGCGCGCCATGCTGTCGCCATTGACGAGCGGCGCGCGCCTTTCAAGCCGACCCTCTGGAGCAATGTCGAAGCGTTTAACTCGCCCTTCGCGCAACCACGCGTGCTGCAATCCTGGTTTCCCGGAGATCACGGCGGCGTCGGCGGCGGCCCCAACCGCGGGCTTTCGAACTGCGCGCTGCTCTGGGTTCTAGAAGGCGCGGAACAAGCGGGTCTCGCGCTCTCGCGGGAACCGGGTTCCGTGATTTCAAACTGCCTTGCGGAAATTGATCCGATCAACGCAGCCCTTGCATCGAGCACGCGGCCCTCGCTCATGAACATTGTCGGCGCGCGATGGCGGCGCGGGATCAAAGCATTTCCGGACATACATGAAACCGCGCGGCTGCGATGGGCTGCAAACCCAAGCTACCGCCCGGCGCCGCTTCAGGCTTACGAACTCGACATCGAAAGTTCCATCGCGCAAGCGCGCGCAGCTTAGTTAAGCGTGCGAATGATCCACGCGCGTGCTGCGCGCGTAAAGCCTCACAGTGTGGGTCGACACACAATGAGGAGACAAATATGCGCAAGTTTACGTTGGCCGCAGCCGTTGCTGCGATCTCAATCACATTGGCCGCGTGCGGCGGCGCTGCTGAACAGCCGGCCGCTGAACCAGCCGACGCGACAACGGAAGTTGCAGCACCAAGCGGAACAATCGTCGATGCAGCGGTTGCTAATCCCGACTTCTCTACGCTCGTCGCTGCTGTACAAGCGGCAGGCTTGGTCGACACGCTTTCCAGCGCCGGCCCGTTCACGGTTTTCGCGCCGACCAATGCGGCTTTCGCAAAGCTTCCTGCCGGCACGGTCGAAAATCTGACCCAACCGGCTCAGCGCGAAACGCTAACCGGCATTTTGACGTACCACGTCGTCGCCGGTCGCGTGACTGCGGCTGATCTCGTCGCGCAAATTCAATCAGGCGGCGGCACGGCGACGCTTACGACGGTTCAAGGCGGCACGCTTACGGCGCGTCTGCAGGGATCGAATGTTGTGCTCACTGACGCGGCGGGCGGAACATCGACCGTCACGGCGACTGACGTCGCGGCCTCCAACGGCTTGATCCACGTGATCGACACAGTGCTGATGCCGGCTGCGGGCTAACGCGCCCTAGCCGACCAAAGGCAACGCCGCCCTCACTACCCCGAGGGCGGCGTTTTGTTGTCTTGTGCTCAGAGATAGGACAGCCACCAATCGCGCCGCCGCGCCTTCAAGGCCTGCCAGTAGCGGCAAAGCGGATAGAGCAGCGCGAGAACGACGTTCCACGCAACGTAGGTCCACGGCCACAAAGCAAAGCCGCTATTCACGGCGTATTCCGGATGCGTGAAGCCGTTGATCAGCCAGTTGAAGAGCCCGCGCGTGTCGCGCCCGAAGGCGGCGTTGGCCGCGATCGCCAAGATATGTACGAGATAGATGTGCAGCACGTAGAAGAAAAACGGCACCGCGCCGAACGTGTTGAGCACGGATCTCAAGAGTTTGGGCAGTCGCGACAGAAGCGGCCAAAGCACAAAGACCAGCCCCAAAGTCACGAGCACGAATTGCAGCGACGGCGGATATTTCTGCACGTCGAGGAACACCATCACTTGCGCCATCAAGTTCGGCTGATCGTTCCACATACGCGCGACCGCCTCTGGCCCAGCAGCAAATTGCGGATCGCCATAGGCGTTGAACCAGCGCAGCACGATGAACAGCGTCAGCATGGCGAGACCGAGCAGCGGCACGATGCGATCGCGCTTTTCGCTCAGAAAAATCGCACCCATCCCATAACCGAACGCAGCAACGCCGATCCACGGCAAGAGAGGGTAAGCCGCGAGGCCGATAGGTTGTTCGCCGGCAAAGACGACACCGCCATCATGCAAGAAGGTCCATAACAGCCCGAGTGCGCCGCCAATCTGGCGCGCGTCGATCGGATCGAGCAGATTGTGCCCAGCGATGATTGCGATGCCGATCGCAAGCACCACGAGCCGCGGCAGCCAGACGAGAGCAGCCAACGCCACCATCGACCAGCCGATCGCCCAGATCACTTGCATGAAAAGCGCGTACGGAAAGCCGAACGACCAGCCGAAACTGATCAAGGTGAGCTCAAGCAACACCAGCCACAGCCCGCGCGTCAGCAGGAAGAGCGAGAGGTTTGGCGTCGCTTTGCCTTTGACGAACTGCAGATAAGCCGAGACGCCGGTGAGAAACACGAATGTCGGTGCGCAGAGGTGCGTGATCCAGCGCGTTGTATAGAGCAGCGGCGTGGTCTGCGTCGGATCGAGCGGATTCACCGCGAACGAGCCGCCAATGATGAAGAAGTCGCGGACGTGATCCAGCGCCATCAGCACGATGACGAGGCCACGCAGAATATCGATTTCGCTAATGCGCTGTCCGGCGTGCAGCGGAGCGGCTGCGCGTATATTCGTTGCTGTCATCGCATCATCCCGCCCGGAACGTGAGGCCAAGACTATGCCTCAGGTCACAGGCGGGACGTTAGCGCAAAGCGACGGGGCTCAGACGTCGGCGTAGGCGAAAGCCAGGCGGCCGAGAACGCCCCGTGCTTTCAGGCGGCCTTCAGTGGCGAAGAGGCACACGCATTCCTCGTCGCCGATCACGACCGGCTGGTGGTCCACGTCTTCGTCGGTGGCGGCGAAATCGCCGGCCGAATAAAGCCCCGACTCATCGCGGAACGCGCCCTTCAGCACGGTGCAGAATTCAGCGCCGGAGTGCTCGTGCCGCGCCGTCGGCATGCCAGGGGCGACGGACAGCAGGTAAACGCGATTGTCTGGTGCGTGCGGCGTTTCCACGGCAGCAACCCATACGCCCGGCGCCACCCACTTGCGCGGGCCGAGCGGCAAGCGCTCAAGCAGCGGGCGCGTGTCCGGCTGCGCTTCGGCCGACGGCTGATCCAAGCGCGCCATGACTTTCGCTAAGGCGTCAGCGCCTACATCGGTTTGTGGAATATCTTCGAGCGCCGCGCCCGAGGCCGCTTCAAACGCCCGCACTCGCGCACGGCATTCAGAGCACGTCTCGAGGTGCGCGGCGACCACCAAGCCGAAGCCTGGTTCGTGCGTCCCGGCGGCATAAGCCGCCAAAACATCAGCCGATGGATGATGACGCGGATTCACTGAACGGTCTCCCAATGAGCTCGCAACTTCGTAAGCGCGAGCCGCAGCCTTGATTTCACAGTGCCGAGCGGCAGATTCAGTCGCTCGGCGATTTCAGAATGCGGACGTTCCTCGAAAAAGGAGAGTCGCACAACTTGCCGCTGTTCCTCGGAGAGCATCTCCAGCGCAGCAGCTATATGTCCTTCGGTCTGCAGGCGGACGGCGGCCTCATCCGGCGCCTCGTCGTGGCTTTCCTCCGGATCATCCAAGCCCGCGCGATACGCAAGTTCGACCTTCTCGCGGCGCAACCTGTCAATCCAAGCATTGCGCGCGATGACGAAAATCCAGGTCGAGCCCTTGGCCTTGGCGCGATCGAACGACCCCGCGCGCCGCCAGACCGACACCATCGCGTCCTGCGCCAAATCCTCAGCAATCGCGCCCGCCGCACCCAGACGGATCAGGTAGCCCTTCACCTTGGGTGCATACTTGGCGAAAAGCGTCCCGAACGCGCTGCGATCACCCGCCGCGATGCGCACGAGCAAAGCCTCGTCCGTATCGTCAGCGTTACTATCCACCTCGGCGCGCTCCTTCGCCCAGCGCTGGGGCGCCGTTCGAACAGGGCCGGTCGAAAGCTCCAGCGCTCGCATTGTCAGGTGTACGCACCAGCTGGGAACCTGGATCAGTGTGAACCGCCACCCCGCCTTGCCCGTAGATATCACCAGTTCGGCGGCCAACGCCGGCGCGAAAGGCGAGCATGGCGTTTACTACCCACGAGCCGGGCAAGCGGCTCAATATCGCGGTGATTGGTTCTGGCATCGCGGGCATGTCCGCTGCTTGGCTACTCAGTCAGCGCCACGATGTCACGGTATTCGAGAAGAACGGCCGCCTCGGCGGGCACTCAAATACAGTGAATGTCGATATCGACCTCGGCCCGACCCCCGTCGACACCGGCTTCATCGTCTTCAATGACGCCACTTATCCCAATCTGATCGCGCTGTTCCAACACTTGGGCGTGGCAACGAAAGCGTCGGACATGTCCTTCGGCGTTTCGTTGAACGGCGGGCGCACCGAATACTCCTCCGTCGGTGCGTCCGCCTTTTTGTGTGGCGGGCGCAATCTGTTGAGCCCACGCTTCTGGTCGATGACGTACGATCTGCTGCGCTTCTACAAGAACGCGCCGCTCGAATTGCTGGCGACGCGCGACACGCTGATCTCGCTGGGCGATTATCTGAACCAGAGTGGTTATGGCGACGCATTTCAGCGCGACCACTTGCTGCCGCAAGCGGCGGCGATCTGGTCGGCGTCGATGGGCGACATCCATCAGTATCCTGCCTGCGCGTTTGTGCGGTTTTTTGAGAATCACGGCCTGCTGAAGCTGAAGGGCCGTCCGAAATGGCGGACAGTGACCGGCGGCAGCCAAGCTTATGTCGAGAAGCTCACCGCGCCTTATGCCGATCGTGTGCGATTGAACGCTGGTGCGGTGTCTGTGCGTCGCGAAGCGGGCGGCGCTTGGGTGCGCGATGCGAGCGGAGCCACCGAAAGGTTCGATCATATCGTCATCGCCACGCACGGCGACGAAGCGCTGGCCATGCTTGACGATGCCAGCAGCGAAGAGCAGCGCCTGCTGGGCGCGTTCCGCTACGCTAAAAATCGCGCCGTGCTGCACAGCGACCCCACGCTGATGCCGCGCCGCGAAGGTTTATGGGCGAGCTGGAATTATGTCGGCGACAATCCGGACGGCGGTTGCGTCGTCTCGTATTGGATGAACAAGCTGCAGGGCATCCAGTCGAAGCAACAGCTCTTCCTCACGCTCAATCCGCGCACAATGCCCCGGCCTGAGACGATCCATTACGAGACCAACTACGATCACCCCCTTTTTGACGCGGCTGCGATCCGCGCTCAGCAGCAGATCTGGTCGCTGCAAGGCGCGCGCAACACGTGGTTCTGCGGCGCGCACTTCGGCGCAGGCTTCCACGAGGATGGGCTGCAATCTGGCCTGGCTGCTGCCGAGCAACTCGGCGGCGTAAGGCGCCCCTGGACCGTCGAAGATGAGTCCGGCCGGATCTATCTGCATCCGCCCACACGCGAAGCCATCGCCGCGTGAGCCGCTCGGCCATCTATACTGGCCTCGTGGCGCACAATCGCCCCGGCAAGCATCGGCTGCGTTATCGCGTCTTCATGCTGGCGCTCGATCTGGACGACATTCCAGCAATCGGCCGGCGCCTCAAACTCTTCGCGCACAACCGCTTCAGCCTGCTCTCGTTCTTTAACCGCGATCATGCGCTGCGCATCGATGCGCCGGTGAAGCCGCAAATCGAAGCCAAGCTGCGTGACGCAGGCATTGACTGCGACGGTGGCAGCATCGTGCTGCTAACGATGCCGCGGCTCTTCAACTACGTCTTCAATCCGCTCAGCGTCTACTTCTGCACACGGCGCGACGGGACGCTCACAGCCCTCGTGCACCAAGTCGCAAACACCTTCGGCGAAAGCCATTTCTATGTCTTGCCGCCGCGCGCGAGCGAAAACGGCGAGATCGCGCAAGCCTGCGATAAGGATTTCTTCGTCTCGCCCTTCCTTGAGATGAACCTCCGCTACACCTTCCGCGTCACGCCGCCAGGCGAGCGCGCAGGCGTTGCGATGGTGGTCTGGCGCGGAGACGATGTGGCGCTGACAGCGTCATTCGCGGGCGAACGCCGCGCGCTCACGGACGCCAACATCCTCCGCGTCTGGGCTGGCAATCCATTGATGACGTTCATGGTCATCGCCGGCATTCACTGGGAAGCGCTCAAGATGCTGCTGAAAGGCGTGCCGTTTCTTGGCCGCCGCGGCGCTCATGCGGCCGGTGCCACGAATACGGCGGCGTGATCGCTCACGCCGCCGCTCGTTAGTGGTCACATTTTACGCGCGTTAGGCCGGGCGTTGAACGCTCGCGACCCACTCATTCACCAGCGACTCGGTCACTGAGAGCGGCGTTGCGCCGTTCGTCAGCAGCGTGTCGTGGAAGCCGCGTTGGTCATAAGCGTCGCCCAAGGTGGCGCGGGCGCTCTCGCGCATGCGGTTGATGGCTTGGCGGCCCACCATGTAGCTGGTCGCTTGGCCCGGCCACACGCAATAGCGCTCGATTTCCGTCGTCACCGCGGTGCGCGAGTCACCCGTGGCTTGCATCATCGAGTCGATCGCCTGCTCGCGCGTCCAGCCTTTCGAGTGAATGCCGGTATCTACGACGAGACGCGAAGCGCGGAACGTCATCGATTGCAGATAGCCCAAGCGGCCCCACGGATCGTTGGCGTACATGTCCATTTCATCGGCGAGCTGTTCGGCATAGAGCCCCCAGCCTTCGATGAAGGCGCCGAAGAAGCTGAGCGCGGTGCGGAAGAATGGCAGCTCGCCTGCTTCTTGTTGGATCGCAATCTGCCAATGGTGGCCCGGCAGGCCCTCGTGATAGGTGAGCGTCGGCAGCTTGAAACGCGGCCATTCGGCCGTGTCGCGCAGATTGATGTAATAAGCGCCCGGCTGCGAACCATCGAGCGTGGCCGGCTGGTAATAGCCGCCCGGCGCGCCGGCTTCGATCGTCGGCGGCACGCGGCGGATTTCGAGCGGCGCTTGCGCCAATCGCGTGAACTGCTCGCCCATGCGCGCCTGGATCGTTTGCACTTGCACGTTGAGATCGGCGAGCAGCTGCGTACGGCCCGGATCGGTGTTCGGGTAACGTTGTCCCGGGCGGCTGCCGATCGAGGCAACACGTTCAGCAACAGTGCCGCGCGTCAGACCCTGCGCCTGCAAGATCGTGTCGGACTCAGCGTTGAGCTGCGTAATCAGCTGGACGCCGAGATTGTGAATCTCATCGGCCGTCATCGACGTTGTCGTGTAGTTGCGCAGCGCGACTTCGTACATTTCCGCGCCTTGCGGACGTCCGCCAATGCCGGCGTCGCTCGAAGCGCGCGGCAGCAGCGCTTGCAGCGCGTCGACTTGGCGCTGGTAGGCCGGCAGGATTTCGTCGCGCAGGATCGTCTCGGCGCGGGTGACGAGACCAGCGCGATCAGCCTCCGGAATTTCCGCCACTTCCGGCAGACGGCGCACCAGTGAGGTGACCAGCGGATTTTGGCCCGGCGGTAACGCCATGAAAGCGCGCAGGCCGCCAATGCCGCCATTGATGGCGAAGTTCGGCGGGATCATGCCAGCGGCGGCGTCGGTGTTGATGACGGCCGTCTCTTGATCGAGGCCCTGCGCGAACAGCGACAGACGCGTGAAGTAAGCGTCCGTTTGGTCACGCGTGGTGAGCGGGTGGCGCGTGTCGAGGAAATCCGGGATATCGCGATACGAGCCCGTGAGCTGGGTCACCACATAAGGCTGCGTGGCGCCGCCGCCGAACTCGAAACGCGACGCATCGATCTGGTTTTGCAGCGAGGTGCGCGCAATGTCGTAGCTGACGGCGTCTTGGCCAGTCAGGCCATCACGATTGATGGCTTGCAGTTCCGTCAGCGCTTGCTCGGTCAATCCGCGAATGCGGATGAAGCCTTCGCGCGAACGGTCACTCAGACGATCAATATAGCGGCCGCCGGCCTGCTCCTCGGTGACGCCGAGCATGGTCGCGTATTCGGGGCCTTCGCGCAGGATCTCCGTCGAGAGGCGCGTGAGGAACGCCGAAAGCTGTTCCGAGGCGTTGCCGTTCGCCTGGCCGCAGCCGGTCACGGAAAGCGCGGCGCCCGCCGCGGTTGCGCCCAGGAGTAGGCGACGCGTGATATGCATGGAGGGGTCCCTTCGGATGTTTAGATCGGACGGAACCTAGCCGATCCCGGACGCCCCTGCCCAGCGTTGCGACGAACGGCGCCTAGCCTTCGACAGCTGCCTGCCCGGTTTCGCCGGTGCGAATACGGCTGACGGCGTCCAGATCGACAATCCAGATTTTGCCGTCCCCGATTTTGCCGGTTTTGGCGGCAGCGGCGATGGCGTCAGCGATCTTGTCCACCGTCTCCGGCGAGGCGACGATCTCGATCTTCACCTTGGGCAGGAGTTTCACTTCGTACTCGGCCCCGCGATAGACTTCCGTCTTGCCCTTCTGACGGCCAAAGCCGCGCACCTCGGAGACGGTCAGCCCGCCGACGCCTGCGTCCTTCAACGCATCGAGCACCGGATCGAGACGGCTCGGTTTGATGATGGCGGTGATGAGTTTCATGGCAAAAGCGAGCCCCCGCGCGCTTCTTTGGTTTACCGCCAGCGTTCGCGTTTCGGCAAGCCGCCAGGCGCTTCTTCGCGTTTTCGCTCAGGCGCTTTGGCTAAAAGGACACGCCCGGATGAGCGCGCCGTGCTGGCATAAAGCCGCTTCACCGCTTCCATAAGCACAAGCCCGCCTTGCGCGGGCCAGACAATCTCACCGACGCGCTCGAACGCGTCCGCAGCGCGCACGATCGGCGTCCAGGTGATCGGTGGCGCATAAAGCGCCCGTGCCGACACGACTGGTTCGAACATGGAATCGGTAAGCAGCGCGGCGAGCTGCGTCCGGGAGTATGGGCGCCCGTGGCCGAAGGGGGTCGCGCCCGATTGCGCCCACAGGCTCCAGCGATTGGCGGCGATGACCACCAGCCGCCCCTCCGGCGCCATGACGCGCCAGATTTCACGCAACATGGCGTGCGGCGCCAAAGCCTCCTCCAGCGCATGCACGACAAGCACGCGATCGAAAATCGCGTCCATGAACGGCAGGCGCGTGTCTTCGGCGAGCGTGGTGAGAACCGGCCCATCTGCCGGCCAAGGTTCGGCGCCTTGCGCGGCAGGCATCATCACAACCGCGCGGCGCGCCGTGCGGCGAACGCCGCCCAAATACGGAACCGGGTAGCCGAGCGCGAGCACGTCCAGTTCGCTCACATTGGGCCACAGCGCCGAGAGCCGCCGCGAGGCGGCGCGCTTCACCGCTTCGCCAAGCGGCGAGGCGTAGAAGCGTTGGAGGGCGAGCACGTCGACGCGCATGTCTGAGAGAGCTAGGCTAGGACATGCTTCAAATCCATCAATTCCCCTGCCTCTCGGACAATTACGGCTTCCTCATTCATGATGAAGCAACCGGCGCCACCGCCACGATCGATACGCCCGACGCAGACGAGATCATCCGCCAAGCCGATGCGAAGGGCTGGCGCATCACCGACATCTGGAACACGCATTGGCACCCCGATCACGCCGGCGGCAATGCCGAGATCAAGGCGAAGACCGGCGCCGTCGTGACGGGGCCGGCGGAAGTGGAGCGCATCGGCGTGGCGCCCGATCGCGTCGTTGACGACGGCGATACAGTTTCACTGGGCGGCCAAACGGCGCGGGTGCTGAACGTGGGCGGCCACACGCTCGGGCATATCGCGTTCGTGTTTGACGATCAGCGCGTGGCGTTTGTCGGCGATGCGATCTTTGCGATGGGCTGCGGACGTTTGTTTGAAGGCACGCCAGATCAGATGTGGACGAGCCTCTCCAAGATCGCAGCACTGCCGCGCGAGACAACACTCTATTGCGCGCACGAATACACCGAAGCGAACGCCCGCTTTGCGATCTACTACGATCCGGTCAATAGGGACCTCCAGGCGCGCGTTGCCGAAGTGAAAAAGCTGCGCGCGGAGGGCAAACCGACCGTGCCGATGACGCTCGACATCGAATTGCGCACCAACCCGTTCCTGCGCGCGCCTCTTCTGAAGCACTCGATCATGAAGCCCGACGCAACCGACGTCGAAGCTTTCGCGGACCTGCGCGCGCGGAAGGATATGTTCAAATAAGTCGTCATTCCGGGCTCATCGCTAACGCGATGCGCCGGAATGACGATGAAATGAAAACGCCGCCTTTCGGCGGCCTATTGTTCTGGTCCCTGGACCGATCCGGTGACGATGTTGCGGATCGTCATGGAGGACGGGCGCCCGGCATAGCCGTATTGCGGCGCCACCTGAATGAAGAGCGTGTCGCCACGAAGCGCTACCGCCGGCTGGCGGCCAAGCGAGATGATGACACGGCGCACGCTGGTCATTGGCGCGGCAGCGAGCCCTTCGGCGGCGCGCTCGGCGGCATCGACAACAAGACCGGCCACATCCGGCGGCAATTGCGCCGGCACAGAGAACGTCACCGTCTGGCCGATGCGCTGGCGCGCGCGGCTTTGCAGCGTGCGGAAGCGCTGCTGCATATCCGCGACGGCGATCGCTTCCGGCGTCAGGCGCCCAACGCGGCCTTCTTCCGAAGCCGGCGCGCCTGTTTGCAGCGCGCGCGTGTAAAGCGTGATGCCGCCGGCGGCAGTGACACGCAGCATGATGCTGCCATCCTCGCTACGATAGATCGAGCCGCCGCCAGCCGCGGGCTGTGGGTGCAGGACGTGCACTTCCGGATCGCCTTCAAGCCGCAGCAGCGCAACCGAGCGGCCGGAGCGTTCGAAGATGAAACGGATCTGCCCGTCGGGCGTCGCATAGCGCGTGGCGCCGGAAGTGGTTTCGCGGAAATTGCCCACCGGGACCGGTGCAGTGCCGTCCTGCGCCTGAGCCTCAGCCGGCGCGCCGACGACCAGCGCGGCGAGAAGCGCCGCGCACCCGGTCAGACTCGGCGCAAAGGAATGGCTCATGGGCTCAAGAAGAGCGCTCGGAAGCAGGCGCTTTTTTGACGGTGTTGCAGACGTCTTGCGCCAGTGTTGCGGCAAAGCCGCACTCACTTAGGCTTCCGTGGGGCGAAGCGCCGGTTTTGCCGCCCAAACCGTGCGGAGTTTCGGCAACGGCGCGAGAGAAAGCGACGCGTAGTCGTTAACGAGCAGTTCGGCGTCGACCGATCGCAGCCGCACCGGTTCGAATCGAATTGCGCGCTGCTGCGGCAGCGCAATCGCTTCCGCCGTGGCTGTGGATAACAAGGGCGCTGCGCGCGGCGCGTCGCCTGGGATTGCCGGCGGCAGCCGAAGCACGACGCGCTCACCGTAGTTCGGCGTCTGCGAGACCGAGAGATCGCCAGCCACACCCGCCGCGAACGACAAAGTGCTCAAGCCGACAGCAACGGCGACAACTCGGAAGACGTTACGCGCAAACATAGCGTCCGAATCTGTAACCGAGTCGCGCCGCAGCGTCACCTGACGCCGCGGCGCGATATTCGATTAGCGCAACGACTCGCGATCGAGGTTGAGCTGATCCGCCGGTATGCGCTCGGCATTGGGCCGGGCGCGGCGGATGCCATCGTAGAAGTGCTGAGCATCGCCGACGATGACGAGGTCCGCCCGGGCAGGATCAAAGTAACGCTGCGCCGCGGCGCGCGCTTGTTCCGGCGTCACAGCGGTAATGTCGGAGACATACGTGCCGAGACGTTCCGGCGGCAGACCATAGAGCGCCAGCGTCGAGATTTGACCGGCGAGGCCGGCCGTCGTCTCAACCGTGCGGCCAAAGCCGCCGATCAGCACCGCCTTGCGCGCAGTAAGCTCGCTATCGGACACGGTCTGCGCCGCGATGCGCGAGATTTCCGCCGACATCAGCTCATAGACTTGAACCGCCGCATCGTTGCGCGTTTGCGCCGAAGCGATGATCGGCCCAGGTGCGGCGCGCGCCGAGAGCGAGGAGCCTGCGCCGTATGAGAGGCCGCGGCGGATGCGGATCTCGGTATTGAGACGCGCCGAGTAACCGCCGCCGAGCACATTGTTGGCGACCAGAAGCGGGAAGTAATCCGCATCGGTGCGCGCAACCCCGCGCAGACCCATCGCGACAGCGGCTTGGCCGGTGTCAGGCAGATCGACGACGATGGTGCGCACACCCGAGGCCCAAGCGCTCGCATCCGGACGCGCCGGCAACGCCGCGGCAGGACGCGCCCAATTGCCGAAGTGACGCTCCGCGATCGCAAAGCCCTCTTCCGCAGAGACATCGCCAGTGATGACGAGCACGGCATTATCCGGACGCCAATACGTGCGGTGGAATTCGCTCATGCCGTCAGTGCTGATGGCGGCGAGCGTCGTTGGCGATGCAATCGCGCCATACGGCGTTTCACCGTAAAGCGCCCGCGTCATCGCAAAGCCCGAGATCGAGCCCGGCGTGCTGAGCGCAACTTGCAAGCCGTCAAGCGCTTCGGCGCGTGCGCGCTCCAGTTCTTCGCCAGCGAAGGCCGGATTGCGGACAACGTCGGCGAACACGGTGAACGCCTCCGCTTGGCGATCCGAACGCGTCTGCATCGAGACCGATGAGGAATCGACGCCCGCACCGGAACCGAGATCGGCGCCGAGCGATTCAATCTCGCTTGCGATCTGCGTTGCGCTGCGCGTGGTCGTGCCGCGCGTGAGCAGGTCGGCCGTCATGCCGGCGAGGCCCGCGCGGCCTTGCGGATCGGTGGCGCTGCCGGTGGCGACGCGCAGATCTGCGCTGATCAGCGGCAAAGCCCGGTTCGGCGCAACGATGACGCGCAAGCCGTTCGAGAGCGTGCGCTGCGACGCAGAAGGAATACGCGCGTTGATCGGCGTGCCTGCAGCCGGCGGCTGCTCGCGCTCCGCCTCAGACGCCAGCGTGTAGATCGTGATCTCGGACGCCGGGATGTTCAGCGCACGGGCTTGGATCGTCGGCGACGTCGCGATCGTATCGCCCGTGACGCCTTCCTGCTCCGGCAGGTAGCGCACGACGACGCGGCGGTTCTCGTTGAAGATCGAGCGCGACACGCGCTGGATGTCAGCGGCGGTCGTGCGCTGGATCGCGGCCAGCATGCGGTCGGCATAAGCCGGATCGCCATAGCGGATGACGGAATCCGCCAGTTCGCTGGCGCGGCCTTCAGCGGTTTCGCGCGCCTGGATCGTGCCGGTGACGATCTCGTTCTTCGCCTCGTCGAGTTCAGCTTGCGTTACCGATCCATCGCGCATGCGCGCAACTTGCGCCGTCAGGCTCGCCAGACCGGCGTTCGCATCTTGGCCGCCCGAGAGGATCGCAAACAGCGAATAGGCGCCCGGATCTTGCGTCGCTTCAAGGTTGGTGAAGACGCTCGTCGCGATCTGTTCGTCATAAACCAGCGACTGATAAAGCCGTGAAGACTCGCCGCGCGAGAGAATCGCGTCGATCACCATCAGCACCGGAATGTCGGGGTGGGTCGATTCCGGTTGCGGATAGGAAATCATCACAGCCGGCAGCGGCACGTTCGGCGCATAGACCGTGTACTCACGCGGCTGCGTGCGGACCGGCTCATCCGGATAATCGCGTGGGATTTCGCGCGTCGGACGCTCGATGTCGCCGAAATACTCATCCACCCAGGCGTCGAGTTCGGCTTGGTTGAAATTGCCGGAGACGACGAGAATGGCGTTGTCCGGACGATAGTACATTTCGTGAAACTGGCGCACGTCATCGACGGTCGCCGCATCAAGATCTTCGATCGAGCCGATGCCGGGGCGGCCATAGGGGTGGACCGTGTAGTTCACTTGATTGAGGAAGAGATAGAACAAGCGGCCATAGGGCGAGGCGAGCACGCGCTGGCGCAGCTCTTCCTTCACAACGTCGCGCTCTGAATCGAACGTCGCTTCATTGACGACGAGCGTGCCCATGCGATCCGCCTCGGCCCAGAGCACGCGGCGGAGGTGGTTGGCGGGGACGACTTCGTAATAGTTGGTGAAGTCATCATAGGTCGACGCGTTGTTGTAGCCGCCGACATCTTCCGTCAGCCGATCAAAGGTCTCGCTCGGCATGTTGCGCGTCGACTTGAACATAATGTGTTCAAAGAGGTGCGCGAAGCCCGAGCGGCCGGCCGGGTCATCAACGGAACCCACATCGTACCAGACCTGCACCGAAACGTTGGCCGTGTTGGAATCCGGCATCGAATAGACGCGCAAGCCGTTCGCCAGCGTGCGCACCGAATAGTTCAGCGGCGCGACTTCGAGCGCGCCCGAACCGCCCTGCGGCGCCGACGCGGTCGCGCACGCAACCAGCGCGAAAGCGGCCGCGAACATCGTGATCATACGTTTCATGAAGGTCCCCGAGATTAGGGGGCCTTCCTAGGCCCCGCGCGCGCGGGGAGCCAGGAAATTGCGATGGAGAGTGCTCCGGGCCGGACGAAATGCCGTGAGTTCCCTAGCCTGCCCGCGCAATCGGCGGGTTGTACCCTGCGCTCAGCTATTCAGCGTCATCGAGCGCCGCGAGAATAGTTACGCCAAGCTGCCGTGAGTCTGCAGCGACCACGCGTTCCCGCCCATCTACGGCGACACGTCCCCACCGCGGGCCGGCGTTTCTCCAAGGCCGAACCTTAATCTGCTCATTTTGCTGTGAGACACTCACATACTTGGCGCGGCGCTCAAATTCGTCCCACCCGTCGAGCCCCGCAGCAACATGCAATTGCTCTTCATGGCTTACACCGAGCGTCCTGGGCTCAGCTCGGTAAGATTGCAACGCCTGCACCACTGCGACACTGATCGCCTCTGCATCTACATGAACCACGGTGATTGGGCCCGCAGAGAAATGAAATCCCGACTCCGTCTTCGCCTGCGCCTGAACGAACACTCGATCGTCGAATAGATAAATCGAAACTCTCGCCACAACTACCCCGCCTTCGCAATCAGCGGATCATAAGCCAAAATCGGTGACAACCACCGCTCCGCCGTCGCCAAATCCCACCCCTTGCGGCGCGCATAATCCTCGACCTGATCGCGATCGATTTTGCCGACACCGAAATACTCCGCGCGCGGATGCGCGAAATAGAGGCCGGAGACGGACGATGGTGGCGTCATCGCCATGCTTTCGGTGAGATCAATGCCTGTGTTCTTCGTGGCGTCGAGCAGATCGAAGATCGTGCGCTTCTCGGTGTGATCGGGCTGCGCCGGATAGCCGGGCGCGGGGCGAATGCCACGATATTTTTCCGCGAGCAGTTCGTCATACCCAAGCGTCTCTTCCGCCGCATAGCCCCACAATTCGCGCCGCACCTTCGCGTGCATCGCTTCGGCAAACGCCTCCGCCAAACGATCGCAGAGCGCCTGCGCCATGATGGCGGAGTAATCGTCATTGGCGCGCTTGAAGCGGATGGCGACATCCTCCTCGCCAATCCCCGCCGTCACGGCGAAAGCGCCGACATAATCCGGCGTGCCATTGGGCGCGATGAAATCGGCAAGCGCAAAATTGCCTTTGGCGCCGCTCGACGGCCCTTTGTCCATCTGCTGGCGCAACGTGAAGAAGCGCGCTTTTTCTTTGACGCGCTTCTCGTCTTCCCAGAGCACAATGTCATCGCCATCGCGGTTCGCGGACCAAAAGCCCATGACACCCGATGCCCTCACCCATTTCTCCGCGACGAGCTGATCCAGCATCGCGCGCGCATCCTTATAGAGAGCGCGCGCCGGCTCGCCGACGATGTTGTCCTGCAAAATATCAGGATAGCGCCCGATCAGATCCCACGACGCAAAGAACGGCGTCCAATCGATATACGGCACAAGCTCTTCGAGCGGATATTCCGCATAGCTCTTCACACCAAGAAAGCTCGGCTTAACCGGCGCAAACTCCAATTGCGGCGCACGTTCACGAGCTTTCGCCAGAGGCATACGCGGGCGCTTGTCCTGCCCCGCGAGATAGCTCTCACGCGCCGCGACTTGATCCGCCTTTGTCTCAGACACCAAAGCATCTCGATCAGCACCGAGCAGCTTCTGCACCACAGGCACCGCGCGCGAAGCATCCGACACATAAAGCGTCGGCCCCGCATAAACGGGGGCGATCTTCACCGCAGTGTGCGTACGCGACGTGGTCGCACCGCCGATCAGCAGCGGCAGCGTCATGCCGGTGCGTTGCATTTCGCTGGCGACAAACACCATTTCATCGAGCGACGGCGTGATGAGACCCGATAGGCCAATCGCGTCAGCGCCGATCTCCTTGGCGCGCGCCAAGATTTTATCGCACGGCACCATGACGCCAAGATCGTCGATCTCGTAGCCGTTACATTGCAGCACGACGCCGACGATGTTCTTGCCAATATCGTGCACGTCGCCCTTCACCGTCGCCATGACGATCTTGCCGTTCGACTTGCCGGCCATGCCGGTGCGCTGCTTTTCCTCTTCCATGTACGGAATGAGATGCGCCACCGCCTGCTTCATCACGCGCGCGGACTTCACCACTTGCGGCAAGAACATTTTGCCCGCGCCAAAGAGATCGCCGACGACCGACATGCCGTCCATCAACGGCCCCTCGATCACGTGCAGCGGCCGCGCCGCCGCGAGACGCGCCTCCTCGGTATCCTCGACGATGAATTCGTTGATGCCATGAACCAGCGCATGTGAAAGCCGCTCGTTCACCGGCTTATCGCGCCACGCCAAATCCTTGGCCGTATCGCGCTTCTTGCCGCCGCCTTTCACGCGCTCAGCATGTTCGAGCAAACGCTCCGTCCCGTCCTCGCGGCGATTGAGCAGCACGTCTTCGACGCGCTCGCGCAATTCCGGCTCGACATCGTCGTACAGCGTCAGCGAACCGGCATTGACGATGCCCATGTCCATGCCGGCGCGGATGGCGTGATAGAGAAAAACCGCGTGCATCGCTTCGCGCACAGTCTCGTTGCCGCGGAACGAGAACGAGACGTTGGAGACGCCACCCGAGACGTGCGCGCCTTTGAGTTCGCTGCGAATGTACGCCGTCGCTTCGAAGAAAGCCTTGGCGTAGTCGGCGTGTTCTTCGATGCCCGTTGCGACCGCGAAAATGTTCGGATCGAAGATAATGTCTTCGGGCGGAAAGCCGGTGTCGACGAGCGTGTTGTAGGCGCGCGTGCAGATATCGATCTTGCGCTTGGCCGTATCGGCTTGGCCTTGCTCGTCAAACGCCATCACTACGGCCGCGGCGCCGAAGCGGCGCACGCGTTTGGCGTGTTCGAGAAACTGCGCTTCGCCTTCCTTCAGCGAAATCGAGTTCACGATCGACTTGCCCTGCGCGCACTTCAGCCCCGCCTCGATCACCTCCCATTTGGAGCTGTCGATCATCAGCGGAATGCGCGCGATATCCGGCTCGGACGCGATCAGGTTCAAGAACCGCCGCATCGCCGCCGGCCCGTCGATCATCGCCGCATCGACGTTGACATCGAGCACATTGGCGCCGCTCTCGACCTGCTGACGCGCAACGACCAGCGCACCGGCATAATCGTCCGCCTCGATCAGCTTACGAAACTTCGCCGAACCGGTAACATTGGTGCGTTCGCCGACGATGACGAAGTTTGCGAAGGGGTTTGCGGTATCCGTCAAAGCGCTTGCTCAAGCTGATCGATAGTGGCCAGCCACTCGTCCTTTTCGCCAGCCTCCTCCCAGAGATCGCCAAGCTCCGATTGCTTTTTTAGGCGAGCGACCGCCGCCCGAGCCTTCGTCACAAGTGCAGTGTCGGGTGAACCAAGCGCTCCGATCGCGGGCACGTCCTCGGGCGCGATATTCGCAGCTAGCGTGCCAAGCGCATGCGCGACGATGGCAGCAGCAGCCACTGCCATCGAAGCTTCTGGCGCCTCAAGATAGTCGCCATCGCCGATCGATAACACGGCATCGAATGCCGCCTCGACAACACTCCAATTCTTGGAGTCGACCAACTCACCGACGAAGTCCCCGGCATCGTCGTTATCAAAGTGTCCGCTTCCCCACGCTCCCATCGTCGCCTCCTACGCCGCAGCCGTGAACGGCTCGAGCCCAGCCAATTTCAACCGCGTATCGCGCGGCGCAATCGCCCGTGGACTCACGCCCCCGACCACATGCTTCATGTGCGTGATGTGCTCCGGTGTCGTGCCACAGCAGCCGCCGGCGATGTTGAGCAAGCCGGCGCGCGCCCATTCGCCGTAATGCTCTTCCATCGAATGCGGCGTCTCATCATAGCCACCCATCGCGTTCGGCAGGCCGGCGTTCGGATAAGCACTCACGGGGCATTCCGCGACACGCGACAGATCGGCCAAGAATGCGCGCATATCAGCAGGCCCCAGCGCGCAGTTCAGGCCAACCGCCCAAGGCTTGGCGTGGCGCACCGAATTGTAGAACGCCTCCACCGTCTGCCCCGAGAGCGTGCGGCCAGAGCGATCGGTGATGGTGCCGGAAATCCAGAGCGGCAGCTCAACGCCGGTTTCATCGAACGCTTCCCACGCCGCCCAAAGCGCAGCTTTGGCGTTCAACGTGTCGGTGATCGTCTCGATCAGCAGGATGTCGGCGCCACCTTCGATGAGGCCGAGGATTTGTTCTTTGTAGCCAGCCGCCAGCCCGTCGAAATCCGCATCGCGGCGGCCCGGATCACCAACTTCCGGCGACATTGAGAGCAATTTCGTCGTCGGCCCGATAGCGCCTGCGACCAAGCGCGGCTTCTTATCCTTTGCCTCGAACGCATCGCACGCCTCACGCGCCAGCCGCGCGCCTTCGACGTTGAGCTCGCGCGTGATCTCATCGAGCGCGTATTCGGCTTGGCTGACCGGGTTCGCCGTAAACGTATCGGTGCTGACGATATCGGCGCCGGCGGCGAGATAGCCTTCGTGGATTTTTTTGATCACGTCAGGCCGCGTCAGCACCAGCAAATCCGCATTGCCTTTCAGCGACATCGGATGCTCGGTGAAGCGCGTGCCGTGATAATCGTTGGCGTTAAGGCCAAAGCCCTGCAGATAGGCGCCCATTGATCCGTCCAGGATCAGAATGCGCTTTTTCAGTTCGGCGTTGATCGCTTTGAGTCGCTGCTCGCGTGTCATTGCACCGCCTCCTTGGCGCGCACGCCGATGATGCGGCAGATCGCGAGCGTGAGATCGGCGCGGTTCAATGTGTAGAAGTGAAAATCCTCGACGCCTTCGGCAGCAAGCTGCGCGCAAAGCTGGGCAGTCGTCGCCGCCGCTACAAGACGGCGCGTGTCGGGATCATCGTCGAGACCCTCGAACAAGCGGATCATCCAGCCCGGAATGCTGGCGCCGCAACCTTCGGCCATTTTGCGCAAGCCCTTCACGTTCGTCACCGGCATGATGCCCGGCACGATCGGCGCGGTGACGCCAGCCGCCGCCAAGCGATCGCGGAAACGCAAGAACGCGTCGCCATCGAAGAAGAATTGCGAAATGCCGCGCGTGGCGCCGGCGTCGAGCTTCTGTTTGAAGTTCTCGATGTCGTGCGCCCAAGTCGCGCTAGCAGGGTGCTTCTCGGGGTGCACCGCCACAGAAATATCGAACGCGCCAACCTTGCGCGCGCCTTCAACCAGTGCTGCCGCATTCGCATAGCCTTCGGGATGCGGCTCAAACGGCGCATTCACACCGGCCGGCGGATCACCGCGCAACGCCACGATATGGCGCACGCCCGCGTTCCAATAATCCTGCAAAACAGAATCCACTTCAGCCCGGCTTGCGCCCACCACCGTCAAGTGCGCAGCAGGCTGCATCGATGTTTCGTTTACGATGCGCGACACCGTGCGGTGCGTGCGGTCGCGCGTTGAACCGCCAGCGCCGTATGTCACCGAGACGAAGCTCGGCTGCAATTGCTCCAGCTTGCGGATGCTTTCCCAGAGCTGCACTTCCAACGCTTCCGTCTTCGGAGGGAAGAACTCGAACGACACGCGCGGGCTCCCCAAACGCTCCGCCGCTTCCGCGATGAGATTATGCGCGTAACTCATGCCTTTTCCCCGGCCCAGATTTTCACGGTCAGCGCCTCGCGCTTCTGAGGCGCAAGCGTCGTTATCTTCGGCTTGCGCACGCCTGCAGCTTCGCACCACTCGGCGATTTCGCGATCAGCGAAGCCTAAGCGGCGATGCGCGTGTTCTTCTCGCAAGAACTCCAAGCCATGCGGCGCGAAATCGACGATCAGTAAGCGCCCGCCACTCTTCAGCAAGCGCGCCGCTTCCTTGATCGCTCGCCCCGGATCGGAAAGAAAGTGCAGCACTTGGTGGATCGTCACCAAGTCCGCGCTGCCCGCTTCGATCGGCGGTGCGTATGCATCACCGAAGCGCAGCGCAGCTTTCGTCTTCAGATCATCCAACGAAGCACGCGCAATCGCCAGCATCTGACGCGACGTGTCGAAACCTTCAGCGCGACGGACACGATCAGCAAAGAGCTGAATCATGCGCCCTTGCCCAACGCCGACATCGACCATCAGCTCAAACGGCCCAGCGCCCGCAGCTGCGAGGATGGCGCTATCGATATCCGCTTCCGGCAAATGCAGCGCGCGCACGCGCTCCCAATCGGCGGCATTGCGTTCGAAATACTCCGCCGCTGCTTCATCGCGCGACGCGCGGATCGCGCCCAAGCGCTCCGCATCACGCGCAATCACCGGATCGCTCGGATCAAGCATTGTCAGCGCCGCTTCCGCGAGATGGCGCTCCGTCGTGTGTGCGCGCGGCAAGCGATAGAACACCCACGCGCCTTCCGGCGCGCGCTCGACCAATCCAGCTTCGGTCAGCAGCTTCAAATGCCGGCTGACGCGCGGCTGGCTCTGATCCAGCGCCTGCGCCAGTTCGCCGACGGCCAACTCACCCTCGGTCAGCAAAGCGAGCGCTCGCAGCCGGGTCTGCTCACCCGCCGCTTTCAGCGCCAGAACCACCCGGCCAGCGTCCCGCCGCTCCGGGACGGGAGGAGTTGGAGATATAAACATATCTTTATATGAAGCATGCGCCTCGAGGGCGCGCAAGCGGCCAAGCCGCGCTTGTCCCCATCTCACGCCCCCAACTGGCGGTAGAAACTGTGGCGCGGGCGCCGCTGCGGTGGATAAACCCGGCTGCGGAGCGATTTCACGGGTCATTTCGCAGAAGCGAGCACCACTTAGGCATCGTAAAAGCAAACTTGGTTAACCATCGGCCACGATTATTCGGGGGAACCTTAGGGTGTCTGTGATGCGGGGAATTGCTGTTTTGTCGTTTGCGGCCTGTCTGGCCGCGCCCGGTCTTGCGTCCGCGCAAGAGGCTCAGCCTGTCGTCGAAGCGGCCGCCCCGGCGGACCAGGGCGATGCGGGCGATCCTTGGGAAGGCTTCAACCGTTCGATGTTCGCATTTCACGAGGGCGTTGATGAAGCCGTCGTTGAACCGATCGCGCGCGGCTATCGCGCTGTGACGCCAGGCTTCTTTCGCGCCGGTGTGCGCAACGTACTGCGCAACCTGCGTGGCCCGGTGATTTTCGCAAACGACGTTTTGCAAGGTGAAATCCCTCGCGCCGGCACGACGGCAGGGCGCTTCGTCATCAACTCGACCGTTGGCGTCGCCGGCATCTTCGATCCCGCGACGTCGATGGGCCTTGAGCGCCATGACGAAGATTTCGGCCAAACACTCGCGGTTTGGGGCGTCGATGAGGGCCCGTATATCTTTGTGCCGCTGATGGGGCCGACCACGGTGCGCGACACATTCGGCCGCATCATCGACACCGCGTTCGATCCGCTCTCTTACGCGGAATTCGATGAAGCCGACGAAGCGCGTGCAATTCGCACGGCGCTCACCGCGCTATCGGCGCGCGAGCAAGTCATTGAGACAATCGACGATATTCGCCGCGATTCACTCGATCCCTATGTCACAATCCGCACGTCATACTTTTTGCTGCGCGAAAGTGCGATCCAAAACGGTCCCGCAGATGTCCAAGATTTGCCGGAGTTTGAAGAGATAGAAGAGACACCGACGGCTGAGGGAAACGTCGGTGGGGAATTTTCGCAACAGTCGAAGCCAATCCAGGTTCTGGATCCCGCCGTATCCTTGGCGAGCGCCAAGGACGTTCCCACATCCTCGCCTAAGTAAAGGAGACAACGACGTGCCTGCCCTCCCCATCACCCGCTCCGCTTTCCTCGCTGGAATCGTGGCGCTCGGGCTCGTTGCAGGCGCGCCGGAAGCTCTCGCCCAGACTCGCAACACAGACGCTGAGCGTTACGTACAAGAGAACGCAACGGCGGCGCTGAGCACGCTCGGCAATCGGTCGATGTCGGCGACGCAACGCCGTCAGACGTTCAATCGCCTCATGTCGGAGTTCGCCGACATGCCGCGCATCGCGAACTTCGTGCTCGGTCGCTACAGCTCGCAACTGCGCTCAGACGCGTCGCTGCGCACCGAATGGACGCGCACGTTCCAGGAATATTCGATCGCGGTTTACGAAGATCGCCTCGAAACGTTCAATGGCAGCGCCATTCGCGTGATCGGCTCGACAGAGCGCGTCGCGGGGCGTGATGTGATCGTCAACACGCAGCTCACGCCGCGCAGCGGTCGCCCGCAGACCGTGCAATGGCGCCTGCTGCGCTCCGGCGATGCCTGGAAAGTCGTGGACGTGTCGCTGATCCTTGAGGGCAACCAAATCTGGTTGGCGCAACAACAGCAACGCGACTTCCTCGCGCAGCTTGATCGCAACAACGGCAACATCCGCAGCTTGATGACGGAACTGCGTACGGTCACTGCCTCGATGCGCGAGCGCATCACAGCGCGAAGCTAACGCGCAGCGTCGCCGATAATTTCAGAAACATGATCGACACCCTCGGCGGCCAACAGGCCGTCGAGTTCGTTGAGTATCCGCGCCACCAAACCAGGCCCCTGATAGACAAGCGCTGAATAGAGCTGCACGGCGCTCGCGCCGGCGCGCAGCTTGGCGAGCGCGGTCAGGCCGTTTTCGACGCCGCCTACGCCAATCAAGGGCAAACGTCCGCCCAGCGCTTGCGCGAACAGCCGCAAAACGTGGTTCGATATCTGAAACAGCGGCTGGCCTGATAGACCGCCCTGCTCCTCGCGATTATCCGACGTCAGATGCTCCGGGCGCTGGATCGTGGTGTTCGATACAATGAGCGCATCGAGCCCGTATTGGAGGGCGAGATCGACGATGTCGCCAATTGCGGTCTCATCCAGATCTGGCGCCACTTTGAGAAACAATGGCCGCCGGCCGTGTGCGCCCTCTAGCGCCCCCCGCGCCTCGCGCATACGGCCGAGCAAGTCCTCCAGCGCGCCGCGCTCCTGCAGCCCTCGCAGGCCAGGCGTGTTCGGCGATGAGATGTTGGCCGTGACGTACGCGGCGCGCTTCCACACCTTGCCCATGCCAAGCACATAGTCCGCGGGGCGGTCCTTGCTTTCTTTGTTGGCGCCAACATTCGCGCCCACGACGCCGCCACGCGCCGCACGCGCGGCCAAGCGATCGGCGAATGCGTCGAGACCCTTATTGTTGAACCCGAGGCGATTGATCACGGCGCGGTCCTCGCTCAAGCGAAAGATGCGCGGCCGCGGATTGCCCTCCTGCGGCAGAGGCGTGACGGTGCCGCATTCAACAAAGCCGAACCCCGCGGCGAGCAATGCATCAGGCGCTTCGCAATTCTTGTCGAAGCCTGCGGCCATGCCGAGTGGATTGGGAAGCTCAAGCCCCGCCAGCGTCGTCTTCAAACGCGGATAGCGATCGGCGCGCGCACGCGGCCCGAGCCCAGCACGCAGCCCAAGCAACGCCGCATGGTGCGCCGTCTCCGGATCAATGACGCGCAGGGCGCGGGTCGAAATATCGTGCAAGCCACTCACAGCTCTGTTCCGTGGCCGATTCTGGACGGGGGCGCATAGCACGACTTTTCCGCTCGCGCGCGAAGCTCAACCCCAAGATGCGCTATGAGCCTCAAATTGGATTTTGGTCCTATAATTAGGTTGAAAGTCCGCGCGCGCCCGCTAATCTCCACCCATGCAGCACAGTCAAATCTGGCGCGCCATCGATCAAGTCGCCGAGCGGCGGGGCATGACCGCCTCCGGCCTCGCGCGCGCCGCCGGGCTCGATGCCACCACTTTCAACAAATCCAAGCGCCAAGCACCAGACGGCAAACCGCGCTGGCCCTCCACCGAAAGCGTCGCCCGCGCGCTCGCCGCGGCGGAGACCAGTTGGGACGAATTCGCGGCGCTGCTCGCCGGCAAATCCGGCGGCGCTGGCCGCGCGATCCCGATCGTCGGCATGGCGCGCGCGGGCGCGGATGGTTTCTTCGACGAACAAGGCTTTCCTGTCGGCGCCGATGAAACCGTGCGCTTTCCTGATCTCGGCGATGAGCGCGTCTACGCGCTCGAGATCGCGGGCGACTCTATGGAGCCGATGTATCGCGCTGGCGACGTCGTCATCGTGCAACCGGGTGCGGCCGTACGGCGCGGCGATCGCGTCGTCGTCCGCACCAGCGCCGGCGAAGTGCTGGCAAAAATTCTCGGACGCAGAAACGATCAAACGATCGAACTCATCTCACTCAACACCGCGCATGCGCCGCGAGAGCTGAGCACGGCGGAAATCGATTGGATCGCGCGGATCGTTTGGGCGAGCCAGTAGCAACGCCGTCACGCACATCGTGGCGCGCCCGCAACGCGCTATGAAATTTTGACTCGCCGCTCTGCATAGGTTTGCGGAGACGAATTCACAAACTCGTGAGAGCGTCGCTGCGTCGAAGTCATATGAGCCCCCCCGACTTCGCGGAGAGAAACATCATGAAAGTCTTGCGTGCGGCTTGCGCCGCCGCACTGCTTGCTCTTGCAGCATGCGGTGAAGGCGGATCTGCGTACTATGCCAGCCCGGCCGAAGAGGCCGCGGTTCAAGCGATGTCACCCGAAGAGCGCGAGCGTTACGAAGCCACGCCGCCCAGTCCGATACGCGTAGCGGCCGTGGAGCCCGTGTCTACCTTCTCAATCGACGTAGACACTGCCTCGTACTCCAACGTCCGCCGCTTCTTGAGCGAAGGCCGTTTGCCGCCGCAAGACGCGGTGCGGATCGAAGAGCTGATCAACTACTTCGATTACGGCTACACCCCGCCCGATTCACGCGAAACGCCATTCTCGACAACGATTTCTGTTACGCCCTCGCCCTGGGCGGAAGGTCGGCAACTCGTTCATATCGGCCTGCAAGGCTACGACATCGAGCGCACCGAGCGCCCACCGCTCAATCTCGTTTTGCTAGTCGATGTGTCCGGATCGATGAGCGACCCGAATAAACTTGAACTCGCCGTCGAAGGCTTCCGTATGCTGACGGAACAGCTGACGGAAGACGATCACATCGCCATCGTAACCTACGCGGGCAACGCAGGCACTGTGCTTGAACCAACGCGCGGCGATGATCGGCGCACCATTATGCGCGCACTCGATCGCCTACGTTCTGGCGGCTCCACCGCTGGCGGCGAAGGCTTAGCGCGTGCGTACGAACTGGCGGAACGCAATTTCGATCCACGAGCTGTGAACCGCGTCATCCTTGCGACGGACGGCGATTTCAATGTCGGCATCACCGATACCGCGCAATTGCAGGACTTCGTCGAGCGTAAGCGCGATGAAGGCATCTACCTTTCAGTCCTCGGCTTCGGCGGCGGCAATTATCACGACGCGCTGATGCAGCGCTTGGCGCAGAACGGCAACGGCATCGCCGCCTACATCGACAATGAAGCGGAAGCAGAGCGCGTTCTGGTCGAAGACATTAGCGGCTCGATGTTTCCCATCGCTGATGATGTGAAAATTCAGGTCGAATTCAATCCTGAGCGCGTCGCCGAGTATCGCTTGATCGGCTACGAAACCCGCGCTTTGCGGCGCGAGGATTTCAACAATGACCGCGTCGATGCTGGCGAAATCGGCGCGGGCCATTCCGTCACCGCGATCTACGAGATCACCCCCGTCGGTGGCCCGACATTCACCGAACCGCTGCGCTATCAAACTGACGCGCGAGCGCAGTCGGGCACTGATGGCGAACTCGCCTTCGTGCGCATTCGCTACAAACTTCCGGGCGAAGACAACTCGCGCCTGATCGAGCGCGCCATCACCGATGCCGACGCCGTCAGCACACTCGCGCGTGCGCCAGAAGCAACACGCTGGGCGGCGGCTGTCGCGGGCTATGGCCAATTGCTGCGCGGCGATCCCTATCTCGATCGCGCCTTCGCGTGGGACGACGTCATTGCACTGGCGCAATCGGCACGCGGCCGCGACGAGCACGGCTGGCGCAGCGAATTCCTCCAGCTCGCCCGCCGCGCCTCACGCGCGGAGCCGATGCCGGAAGAAGAAAAACCGATCTAAACGCGATGTGCGGAGGCGGGTTGAAAGGCCCGCCTCAATCGCCGCGATCGGGCTTCCACGCCGTGATCAACCGCGGACCAGCGGCGCGCAAGAGATCGCCCTTGATCTCGAACGCTGCGAACGCAGCCGTTGGGAAATGCCCGCTGAACTCGCGCGCGAGTTTCGATCCGTCATGCGCTTGATGCACGAGCACTGAGACAAGTTCGCCTATGCCTGGGTTGTGGCCGACGATGACGACGCTTTCAGCATCGCTGGCGTTAAACGCATCCCAGATGCTTTCGAGCGATGCGTGATAAAGCGCGTTATCGAACTCCGTCGCCAGCGCGAAGTTCTGCAGACCATGTTCCGCAGTTTGGCGCGTTCGTTCCGCGGTTGAGACCAAAGCCAAAGTCGGCTTCAGCCCTGCATCCTCCATTGCCGCGCCCGCAAACGCTGCTTCGCGGCGGCCGCGACCGGTCAGCCCACGCGCTTCGTCGCTATCGGCCTCATGGGCGCGGACGGCTTTGGCGTGACGGAGAAGGATCAGGGTGCGCATGAATCGGGATCGTGCCCGGCTGGAAAAAAAGCGCAACCGTCCGCATCCGATAGAGGCGCCGGTGGCTGCTCAGGGCCAAAGAGAGCAGAGAGCGCCATGAAAGTGCGGTGGATCATTTTGGCGGTCGCGGGCGCGATCGTCATTGCGGCATGGACGGCGCTGGGCGTCGCCTATTTCAACCGGCCCTCGATGCCGATCTGGATTGGCATCGTCACGGCGGCGGCCTTGAGCCTGGAAGGCTTTTTCTGGGTCGCGGCGGGCGTTTTCGGCTGGGGCTTCCTGGCAAAGCGCCGCGCTTCGCTTGCGCGGCTGCGCGATCGCTTCTTCGGCCGGCGCCAAACGCCGACAGAATAGCGCCAGATCGTTTGCAGGCGCGTGCTTTCGCGGTCTAAGCAAGCTTCCCATCTGGATTCGCTGCACATGACCGACCTCGCAACCCTCGCCGCCGGCGCAAAGGCCTGGCCATTCGAACAAGCCCGCTTGGTGCTCGAACACTATAAGCGTGCGCCGAAGGAGACGGTGATTTTCGAGACCGGCTACGGGCCCTCCGGCCTGCCGCATATCGGCACGTTCGGCGAAGTCGTCCGCACCTCAATGGTCCGCCACGCTTTTCGTGTGCTTACCAACGATACGATCCCGACTAAGATCATTTGCGTGTCCGACGACATGGACGGCATGCGCAAGATCCCGGACAACGTGCCCAACCGCGAAGCGCTCGAGCCGTACTTGCAACGCCCGCTCACCAGCGTCCCCGATCCGTTCGGCACGCATGAGAGCTTCGCCCATCACAACAATGCGCGCCTCTGCGCGTTCCTCGATAGCTTCGGCTTCGACTACGAATTCAAGTCTGCAACCGCGCTCTACAAGTCCGGCGCCTTCGACGCGATGTTGATCCGCGCACTCGAACGCTATGACGCGATCATGGCGATCATGCTGCCGACGCTCGGCGAAGAACGCCGCCAGACCTACAGCCCCTTCCTGCCGATCTCACCGAAGAGCGGCCGCGTGCTCTACGTGCCGATGAAGAAGATCGATCCGGCCAAAGGCACGGTGACATTCGACGATGAAGACGGCGAAGAAATCACGCAGACCGTCACGGGCGGTCACGCCAAGATGCAATGGAAGCCGGACTTCGGCATGCGCTGGGCGGCCCTCGGCGTCGATTTCGAAATGTTCGGCAAGGACCACCAGCCAAACCAGCCGGTCTATGCTAAAATCTGCCAAGCCCTCGGCGTCCCGCCACCAGTGAACTACGTCTACGAACTCTTCCTCGACCAAAAAGGCGAGAAGATTTCAAAGACCAAGGGCAACGGCATCTCGATCGAGGATTGGCTGAAGTACGCAGCGCCCGAGAGTCTGGCGCTCTACAATTTTCAAAAGCCGCGCACGGCCAAGAAGCTTTATTTCGACGTCATCCCGAAGGCGGTCGATGAGTATCTGTCGTTCGTCGATAGCTATCAGAAGCAAAACGAAGCCGAGCGCTTGGAAAACCCAGCGTGGCACATCCATGCCGGCAATCCGCCGGTGAACGCATCGCCGATTTCGTTCGCGCTGCTGATGAACCTCGTCTCCGCCGCGAACGCGGAAACCAAGGAGCAAATCTGGGGCTTCATCCGCAAGTACGCGCCGGACGCGACGCCGCAGACGCATCCCTTCCTCGATACACTCACCGGCTACGCGCTCGCCTACTTCAACGATTTCGTGAAGCCGACAAAACAATTCCGCGCCGCCACCGATAAGGAGCGCGCAGCCTTCGAAGACTTGATCAAGCGTCTCGACGCCATGCCGGCCGAGCTCACCGATAGCGAGACGATCCAGGCTGACGTGTTCGCCGTCGGCAAAGAACATGGCTTCGAGCCGCTGCGCGATTGGTTCAAGGCGCTGTACGAAGTGCTCTTCGGCGTCGATAGCGGCCCACGCTTCGGCGCCTTCGCTGCAATCTTCGGCGTGCGTCAGACGGCGGAACTTTTGCGCCGCGGTCTTGCGGGCGAATTTCTGAAGGCGTGACGATCTGCGGATTTGACTTCATCGCCTCGATGCTTTGCATTGGAGGTGATGTCGAACCCGTTTGTTTTCGCCGTGATGAACGCTTTCCGCGGCAAGCTTCCAAGACCTGAGACCGAACGAGCCAAAGATGAGGCGCGCGAAGAGGAACATTCCTCCTCGTCCGAGACCCCGGCGCCCCCAGCGCAGCGGCGCGAGGACTGAGCGCACATGGAGGGGCACGTTCTCATCACGACACTTGTCGGCGCCATCGCGCTGTCATTCTTCTTCGGCTTCATCGCCCAGAAGCTGAAAGTCTCGCCGCTCGTCGGTTATCTGCTCGCCGGCGTCGCAGTCGGCCCGTTCACGCCAGGGTTTGTTGGCGACATTGAGATCGCGCTGGAATTCGCCGAGATCGGCGTCATCCTGCTGATGTTCGGCGTCGGCCTCAAATTTTCTCTGCAGGATTTGTGGGACGTGAAGGGCGTCGCCCTCCCCGGCGCGCTGGTGCAGATGACAGCCGCGACGTTGCTTGGCTACGGCGTTGGCACGCTTATGGGGCTGGGCGCAGCCGAGAGCCTCATGCTCGGCTTTTCGCTCTCCGTCGCCAGTACGGTCGTGCTGCTGCGCGCGATGGAGGATCGCAAACTCCTGAAGACCAATGAAGGACGCATCTGTGTCGGCTGGCTGGTGATCGAAGATATCGCCATCGTGCTCGGCATCGTGCTGCTGCCGTCTTTGGCGGCCGCAGCGCAGGGTGACGCCGGCGCAACCACAAGCGCCACATTGCTGGCGCTCGGCATGACAATCGGAAAGATCGCGATCTTCGTCGCACTCATGCTCTTCGTAGGCGCGCGCGTCTTTCCCTGGCTCATCGTGCAGGTCGCGCATTTGAAGTCTCGCGAACTGCTCTCGCTCGGCACGCTCACACTGGCGCTCGGCATCGCTTGGATTGCTTATGAATTGTTCGACAGCTCATTCGCGCTCGGCGCCTTCCTCGCGGGCGTCGTCCTTAACGGGTCGAAGTTCACTCACCGGATCGCCGAGGACTCACTGCCGCTCCGCGACACGTTCGCGGTGCTGTTCTTCGTCTCGGTTGGCATGCTGTTCGATCCGATGACGCTTCTGCGCAAGCCGCTGGGCGTGGCCGCAGTCGTCGCCATCATCGTGATCGGCAAGGGCGCCGCGGCACTTGCGATCACCTCGCTCTACAAGCTGCCCCTGCCCACCGGCATGCTGATCGCGGCGTCGCTTGCGCAGATCGGCGAGTTTTCGTTCGTGCTCGCGGGCCTGGGCGTGCGTCTCGAACTGCTGAGCCAGGAGACCTACAATCTTATTCTCGCCGGCGCCCTGATCTCGATCGCGCTCAATCCCGTGCTCTTCCGCGTTGCGGAAAACATCGGTCGGCCGAAACCGCCGTCACAACCAGCGGAACCCATAGCAACCACCTAAAATAGTTCCGCACTCAATCTATGCGTGCTTGTTAGTAAGGCGCTTGGTCGGCCTTTTCATCCGTCGATGCCGATGGACGGGGCGCAACCGCGAATGGACCGGCTGGTGGAGGCGAGCGCCTCCGTCAGCGCGGAAGAGCTCGACGCCGCACGCTTCGGCTTTCGCGAGCAATTCCCACAACGATCCGCCGAGCGCGTCCTATTCGTGACGCAGGCGCTGACGTTCGCGGCGCTGATCAGCGGGTTGGTCTGTGCGCTCGTGGAGACGCCTGCGCTGACGTTCGCAGTGCTTCACATCTCGGCGCTGGCGCTTTTCGCTCTTGTGATCATTTTTCGGTTCATTGCCGCGGCACAACTGCAACCGACCCTCACGCGCCTCGCTGATCCGGTGGATTGGCCGATCTACACTGTTCTCTGCCCGCTCTATCGCGAAGCAAAGGTCGTCCCTGACCTCGTAGCGGCAATCAGCGCGCTCGATCATCCCGGACTTATGCCTCAAAGTGTCAAAAGTGACACTGGTGGATTGTCCACCCGATGCACAGGTCCGCATGTGAAGGAACACATGCGTTATGGGGATTATCGGAGCGCTGTTAGCGCTAAGTCTGACGGTTCACCCTGTCGTGAATCTCTTTGCGGACACGCGTGGCGGATATCCCCCAGATGCGAGCGAAATAAACGGTTTCGCGGTCCATCTGGTAGACGTCTCTATACCTCACGGTGACGCGCAAGAACGTCGCTGCGGCAATGAGGGCGTTTTCGCCAATCTCCTTGCCGTTTTGGACGCCGTCGAACTGGAAAGTCTCCGCGACCAAGGGTTCGATCGTCTGACCAGCTTCGAGAATGATGGGGTTTGCAGTGGCGCCGTCGAGAGGGTCGCGATCCGACTCTCCCATGAACGCCGGCTGATCGGCGGGGCGAGTGATTTGATCGGAGCTGGTTGGAAAAACGATTGGCGGCATCACACTCTGGAGCATGAATGGGGATGCCCAAACTTGCTTGGCCGCATCCGCACCTTCTACCGATGGATCAAGATTGGCGCCGGGCGCTGGGGCTCCGCGTTGAGTCCAGTAAACATCAGCGTCGACAGAGATGATTGTGGCTGGTGTCTGCCCCACGTTTCTCAGTCGGATGGTCACGTCATCGACCGCGAACCGATAATCGAAATGCAGATAGCGGTGCAGCCGCTTCCATTTGATGAACTCGACCGATACCCAAGCGCGGTTTCGGAAGGATGCCCGCTCAGCGGCCTCAGCCGATTTTCTTGCTATAGCGAGTTGCTCAGCGGTGCTCGCTTGAGCGGTTTGCAACTGGCGGTGCGCGATACGCAAATTCAGGGCGGCAGCCTTAACTTGCTTCTCCCCGTTAGCACGAGCGTCAAGCCACAGGGCGGCGGTAGCCATCGCCAAGAGCCAAGTGAAGCCGGCGAGGGCTGCCGTGAGAATTCCTATCCATTCCTCGGCTGTGTGTCCGCGATAACAGAAATGGCCCTCGGACTCGTTGGCTTCGGCCTCGCTGTTGTGGGTGGGTTGCTCGTGGCCTTCAGTCGCCGGAAGCGGCTCGGCTTCGGAGCGTACCTGTTTGGTGTATTGCTGGCAGGCGGGACTTTCTTTTGAGGCCGCTTCCAAGGCGCCCGCAATCAAGAGCGCGCCGAGAAGAAACCCGATCAGGCTGAAGCCTAACCAACGCCAGTTAGATTTCGTCCAACGCGACATGCTCATGCCCCAGCGCCGCTATGGCCGCTAGGAAGAACGTCGCCGAGAACGTGCCGCGTTTCAACTTCTGCTTGATGCTTTCGGCGCTCTCGTTCGGGTGGCCGTGCCGCTTCATTTCTTTGGCCAAGCGTTCATGCGTCCATTCCAGCCGCTCCAGCTCGGCCTTTATGAACAGCCGCACGCGCTCGGCGATTTCCGCTTCATTTTTTGCGAATCCCATGGGTGTCTTTAATGACACCATCTCTTGACTTTGTCCAGGGGGTGTCTAATATGACACCTACAAATGGCCCAACACTTTCTCCTCCAGCGCCAGGCCAAGAGCCTCAGCATCGCGCAAGTCTGCGCGATGAGCGACGCGCAAGCGGAGATGACGTTCCGCCACCTGCGTTGGCCGGAAACGGAGGGCGCTCCGGTTTGCCCGCGCTGCGGCTGCCTCGACGCCTACGAAACGCGCCGCCCCACCGGCTTGCTCATGTTTCGCTGCAAGGGCTGCAACAAGAATTTCTCAATCACGAGCGGGACGTTGTTTGCCTCGCGCAAGATGACGTTCAAGCAGTACCTGCTGGCCATCGCGCTCTTCTGCAATGAAGTGAAAGGCAAGAGCATGCTCGCGCTGTCGCGGGATCTAGGCTCGACGTACCGGACCAGCTTTGTTTTGGCGCACAAGCTGCGCGAGAGCATGGCGGCCGAAATGAAGGGCCGCGAGATCGGTGGCCCCGGCATCATCGCCGAAACGGACGGCGCGGCGTTCGGTGGCCACGTGCGCCCCGCCAACTTCCGCGAGAACCGCCGCGACCGGCGCCTTGCCGCGAACCAATCCGGCAAGCGTAAATGGGTTGTGATCGTGCGTGAGCGCGGCGGCAAGACGCTGCCGGGCGTGTTTTCGTCAGAAGGCCAAGCGATCGGCTTCATCAAGCAGCGCGTGAAGCGCGAAACCATCCTGCACGCCGATGAAGCCGGAAGCTGGAACGCGCTTCACGAGCGCTATCAAGTTCACCGCATAAATCACCAAGAGGCCTACAGCGACGGCCAAGCCTGCACGAACGCCGCGGAGAGCTTCTTTAGCCGCATGCGCCGTGGCGAGATTGGCCATCATCACCACGTCGCCGGCCCGTACCTGCTGCGCTTCGCGCAAGAGGCGGCGTGGCGTGAAGACAACCGCCGCGTCAGCAACGGCGATCAAGTGAAGCGCGTCGCGGCGCTGGCACTCTCCAGCAAGCCGAGCGTGGATTTCACTGGCTACACGCAACGGCACAAGGCCTAGGTGCGGTCAGGACAGTCGATTCGCGGACTCAACAACATTTCTCATTCGTGAATCGACGCCGCGCAAGCCACTGAACTTCGACAAATATCTCGTGAGACTCGATGCCGGATGTTGCGTCATAATTGGCGCGCTGCAAACGAAACGGCGCGCCGTCCCGATCAAAAGAGGCACGCCGTCCCTGGTTTGCAGTCGTCGCGTGGCTAGACGCGACGATTCCCAATCTGCGTAGTCTAGCACTGATTACGCACCGGCGGGCTAGCCACCGCTAGGGACTATCTACCATGTCACAGAAGAAGGGTTGCGGATGTCCGACGCCTAACAAGGCGCCGAAGGTCGTTCCGGTGAAGCCGCACAAGCGCGGCAAGCCGCGCGACTGCTAAAGCCACGCCGCGCCACCCGCAGAACGCGGGTGGCAAGGGGGCTTCTATGGCAGTGCCCAAATCCGCTGCCCGCCCTTGGCTTTGCCAGCGTCCGCGATCTTGCCGCGAAGGTGCTGCATCCTCAGCGCCTGAACGATCTTGTAGCCCACGGCTTGGCGCATGACCTTGTCGGTGGCGTCTAACCCGCGCGCTTCCATCACATAGACGGCTAGCTGCATGGTGGTCTGCGGGCCTTTCTTGGCGAGCGCTTCCTTGCAGAGATCGACAGTCTCGGTGCGCTTAAAGACACGATGCAAGTCCGCGTAACGCGGAAGCTCTCCCGGCTCCGCCGATGCCTGAAAGACTTTGATGACCGCGACCACGTGCGCCAGGTCTGCGCGCGCTTCTTCGATCTTCTTCTCGTAGTTGACGATGGTGTCTTCGATCAGCCGGCGCTTGCGCTTGAGCGTGACCACGGTGCGGGAGATTTCCATGCGCCGGATCGTAGCCTGGCAAAGGTGTCACTTGCGACACCACTTTGAGGCATAAGTCCGGATTATCCAACCGACAAGCTCGATGTAAAACTCCTCGTTGAGGGCGATGATGCCGTCACCATCGCAGCCGCGCTCGCCGTCACCGGTGCGGCGCACATCGAAGTCGTCATCGTCCCCGCCGCGGCGCCGCGCACCAAACCCAAGGCGCTCAATGTCGGCCTCGCCCGCGCGCGCGGCGCCTACATCACCGTGTTCGACGCCGAGGATCGCCCGCACCCACAACAATTGCGCGCAGCCCTAGCAGCGTTTGAGAGCGGCGGTGGAAAACTGGCCTGCGTGCAAGCGCCGCTTGTCATCGACAATTATGAGGCGTCGTGGATCTCGCGCCAATTCGCTGCTGAATACGCCATTCAGTTTCGCGAACTCTTGCCGCTCTTGGCAAATCTCAAGCTCCCGCTTCCACTTGGCGGCACCAGCAATCATTTTCGCACAGATGTGCTGCGCGCCTCCGGCGGCTGGGACGCGTTCAACGTTACTGAAGATGCCGACCTTGGCTATCGCCTCGCACGCGACGGCTACAGCAGCGGCGTCATCGCGCCACCAACTTGGGAAGAGGCGCCGATCACGCTGCGCGCCTGGCTCGATCAACGCACGCGTTGGATCAAGGGCCACATGCAGACATGGCTGGTGCTGATGCGCGATCCGATCCGCACGGCGCGCGAGATGGGCCTGCCCGCGTTCGCGGCGATGCATTTGATGCTGACGAGCGGCCTTATCGCAGCGTTCGTTCACGGCCCGCTCGCGCTCGCGCTGATCGCCGCGGCGATCTTGCCCTACGATTTACTCACCACGGCTGACTTTGTGCTGGCGCTCTGCGGCTATTGCGTCTCGATCTTCGCGGCGCTGACGGCGTGTGCGCTGTCGAACTCGCTCAGCCACGCCCGCGCCGCGCTCACGATGCCGTTCTACTGGCCGCTCTCCTCGATCGCCGCCTATAGAGCGTTGTTTGCCTTGATGTTTCGGCCGCATCATTGGACCAAAACTGAGCATGGCGTTTCGCTTCGGCGTCGATATTCTGTGCCCGCGCCACCGAAACGCCACGTTTCAGCGTCCATCCTCACGGCGCGAGGCGCCTAACAGTTCGGGGACTGTATCTATGCGCACACTTCTAAGCGGCGTTGCCGCGCTCTTTGCATTTTTCTTCGTCACGCTCGGCACTGCCCCAGAGGCTTCGGCCGAAACGATCAATTGTCCGCTGAGCCAGGCGCGACGCACGATCAGCAACGACCTGCCCACCGGCTGGTGGACAACACCCATCGTCAGCAGCCTGACATCCACCCGCGTGCAAGATATCGGCGGCGAACCTGCATTGCTGTGCGTCTACGGCGAATCCGGTTCAGTCCAACGCAACGCGCCAGCTAACCATACGTGCACCGCGCGCACAGGCGGTTTTGAATGCACGCCAACACTGAGTACGATCCCGATGCCGCGCCCGATTCCGGTTGCTGAAGTTCACGCGCAAGGCGCGGGCGTTATCCGTCAGACCTACATGTTCGACCTCGACACCGGCGCCGAACGCGCCGCGGGCGCGGACCTCTGGTTCCACGCCGTCACCAATACCGAACTCTATCTTGAGCCTCAGAACGGCGCACGCTTTGCGTTGGGCGATGGCTCCGATCGCGGCTTTGCCGTTTGCTCCACTGCAAGCTTCTCAACCGCCCGCATTCCGCTCTCAAGCGTTCCAGTCGGCCGCTATGTGTGTGTTCGCACCAGCGACAACCGCATCGCACAGTTCCGCATGGCTGCGATCTCGGCAAGTTCTCCGCGAAACCTGACCGTTCAATTCACGACCTGGCAGTAAGCCGAACTCAGCGAAGCGATGCGAGCAACCCTCGCATCGCTTCCACCTCTTCCGCGCGTTGGCTCCACGAGACCACAAGGCGCGCCTCGCCCGATCCGGGCGGCCCCCAATCGTAAAAGTCCGCGCCTCCCTCCCGTAGCTTCGCCAGCGCTTCGGCGCCCGGCTTAATGAAGAGCTGGTTGCTCTCAACCGGCAGCGAGAGATAGGGCGCCGCCGCCTCACCCAACACGCGCGCCATCTCGTTGGCGCGGCTCGCGAGCTTCAACCACAATCCGTTCTCGATAAACGCCAGCAACTGCGCCGCAGCGAAGCGCCCTTTGCAGAGCAAATGGCCACCGCGTTTGCGCCTACGCGCGATCTCCTCGGCGCGATCGAGATCGAAGCAGACGATGGCTTCCGCCGCCAGCGCGCCGTTCTTGGTCGCCCCGAACGACAGGAGATCGACGCCACCGCGCCAGGTCACATCGGCGGGCGCACATCCAAGCGCCGCCACCGCGTTGGCGAACCGTGCGCCATCGACATGGAGCGCAAGTTTGTTGGCCTTAGCCTCCTTACCGAGCGCCGCGATTTCAGCCGGTGTGTAGATCGCACCTCGCTCTGTTGTCTGGGAGATCGACACCGCAGCCGGCGCTACCGAGTGAATGCCCCGTGCATTCCGCGCCACACCCTCTCGCACACTCTCCGGCGTGATCTTCGCGCCTGCGCCCTCGAGCAGAACAAGCTTTGCGCCGCCGCTGAAGAATTCCGGCGCGCCGCATTCGTCGCACGCGATGTGCGCCCCTTCATTGCAAATGATCGCGCCCCACGGCGGCACCGCGCTCGCAAGCGCGATCGAGTTCGCCGCCGTTCCTGAAGCAACAGTGAACACGCGCACCTCGCGCTCGAACAACGCACTGAACGCATCATCCAATCTGCGCGACCAAGGATCTTCGCCGTAAGGCGCGGCCGGCGCTTCGTTGACAGCGCTTAACGCCGCGAGAATTTCCGGCGCGGCTGGCGCAGTGTTGTCAGAGCGAAAATTCATCTGCCGTTATCCTTCGTCACCAGCGCGCAAGACATCACTCACAGGCGCGCGTCGTTTTGTACAAGTTTTCGTACCAAAACAGCACGCAATGCGATTTGGCGAACGCTTGCTTTACGCTCGCACGCTAGCGTTACCGTGAAATTAGCCATCGGGGTGGGCGGTGCAAGACTTCATCAACCATGCGGCGATCGAACGCGCAGCAGCAGATGCCTTCACCGGCAAGAATGCACGCTTCTACCTGTTCGCTATCCTCGCGCTGGGCGTTGCGACCACCGCAGGCGCTGCCGCTGCTGCAATCTGGCTCGGCATGGCGCTGTTGATCGACGAAGCACGCAAAGCCTTCGCCGAGAAGTTGGCCGCCTACTCCCGCCCGCAGGCGCGCGCTGGTTACCTGGCGCTTGACGTTGCGGCCGCCGCCAGTCTTGCCGCAGCACCCGCTTTGGCTTGGTATGCTCAATCTGGCATGGGCGGCGCTGTCGCCGCAGCACTTCTCGCGACGTTATTGGTCCAAGGCGCTTTCACCGCCCAACGTGGGCGCATGCACGCCCTCATCGTCAGCGCACCATACGCGCTGCTGGGCCTGCTTTTCCTGACCGAAGCAACCGGATTTGCCGCGGCAATCGCATGCGCTGTCGCGCTGGGCTACGTCTTCGGTTTGACGCTGCACCATGCACACGCAACCTCGCACGCGCGCATGCAAGACGCCGAATGGGTGCGCCAACTCAATATGAGCTTTGGCGACGGCTCATCGGCGGCATGGGAGATTGATTTCACCCGCCAGCGCCTCATCGGCGCACCGCGTCTTTCGGCGCTGCTCGGCCGCAACGTCTCATTCAACGATGTTGTCGAACACGATCTCTTCGCGCCGATGGCGGATCGCGGCTTGGTTCATAGCGCATTCGCGCCTGAGCACGGCGCCGTGCGCCGCATCGCGCTCGAGCACGACGTTGTCGCCGCCGACGGCGCACGCATCCGCGTTCGCCATCAAGGCTTCGTGCGCACCACGTCGGATGGCGCTCCGGTTCGCATCAATTGCGTCACCAGCCGCGCCGATCTCGCGGTTGACGCCGCCTCAGGCGCTCGCATTGAGCCGCTCGCTGCATCTGCTGTGGCCGCGCAGAGCGCAGCACTCGAAACGCTGCGAAACGAACTCGCCTCCACAATCCACGACGAGATCACCGCACCCGCTTCGGCGAACCTCGCACAACTCGTCGCCATCTTGGCCGCTCAAGCCGGCGCCATCGGGCGCGGCGTCGACGATCTCGCGCACGCGCGCCAAGAAGCGGAAGGCGCCAACCTCGCAAAGTCGCAATTCCTGGCCAATATGAGCCATGAACTGCGTACGCCACTCAACGCCATTATCGGCTACGCCGAAATGCTACAGGAAGACGCGGAAGATAGTGGCGATAGCGCCACTGTGCAGGATCTCAACCGCATCCTTACAGCAGCCAAGCACCTCTTGAGCCTGATCAACGAGATCCTCGATCTCTCTAAGATCGAAGCCGGGCGCATGGATGTCGCCGCAGCAACGTTCGACACGCATGCCATGCTGGAGGAGTTGATCGAAACGATCCGTCCGATCGCCGAGCAGAACGGCAACGCCATCGCCATTATCGGGGAAGTCCCCGAGGGTGAGGCCAATACGGACGCGATGAAGCTGCGTCAGTGCGTACTGAACTTGCTCTCCAACGCCGCCAAGTTCACCAAGAACGGCCGCATCGAGATTGAAGCGTCACGTAAAGTGTATAACGGCGTCGATCAGCTCTTCATCACGGTGCGCGACAACGGCATCGGGATGTCGAAAGAGCATATGGGCCGCCTCTTCCAGCCATTCGTGCAGGCCGATCCGTCGATCACGCAACAATATGGCGGCACCGGCCTTGGCCTCACCATCACGCGCCGCTTCGCGCAGCTGCTTGGCGGCGACGTCACGGTGAAGAGCGAACTCGGCCAGGGCGCTGCGTTCACGCTGCATGTGCCTATGGACTTCAGAGACGCTTCCGCTGCGCTCGGCGCCGCCGCAAAGATTGACGAAGTTCAAGGCTCGGAAGACGCGCCACTCGTTATCGTTATCGAGGACGAGCCGGATGCGCGCGAGCTTGCCGCGCGGGCGCTGACGCGCGCTGGTTTCGCCGTGCAAGGCGTTGGCGGCGGCGAAGCAGGCCTCGCGCTCGTGCGCGCCAAGAAGCCGGCGCTCGTGCTCCTCGACATTTTCTTGCCGGATCGCTCCGGCTGGCGCGTGCTGCAAAGCCTGAAGCAGGACCCCAACACGCAAGACGTGCCCGTGGTCGTGCTTTCGGTGAACGAAGATCGCGCGCACGCGCTGTCGCTTGGCGCCGCCGAGCACATCGTGAAGCCGGCAGAGCGCGACATGCTCGCTGCTACCGTCATGCGCTTTGCGCGCAAGCGCCCGGGAGCGGAAGCCACCGTCTCGCCGGCGGCTCAGCAAAAGGCCGCGGGCTAAGCGCGCTCGTAGTGCGCGGCCAGCACGCGCGCGACGGTTTCCGTCACGCGCTTGCCTGTCGGGATGTGCAGAAACTCGTTCGGTCCGTGCGCGTTTGAGTGCGGCCCAAGCACGCCCGTCACCACAAACTGCGCTTTCGGAAACTTCTCGCCGAGCATACCCATAAACGGGATAGAGCCGCCCTCGCCCATCATCGCCATCGGCTGGCCCCAGGCCTGATGCGAGGCATCCTCCAGCGCTGCTTCGAGCCACGGCGCGGTCGCCGGCGCGTTCCAGCCGGAGCCGTCCTTCTCGCCCGCATACGAAACCCTCGCGCCATAAGGCGGATCGGTTTCGAGTATCTTCTTCAGCTCCGCGCTCGCCTTCTTGGCGTCCGCCGTTGGCGGCACGCGCAGCGAAATCTTTGCCTCAGTGAACGGACGCAACACATTGCCTGCGTTAAGCGGCTCCGGCGCGCCGGCCAAGCCGGTGATCGAAAGCGCCGGCCGCCATGTGCGATTGAGCACAAGCTCAGCCAAGTCCGTGCCGTTCGGCTTCATGCCATCAACGAACGGAAACTTGGCATAGACCTGATCGCCCAAAGCTTGGGCCGCGACCTTCGCTTGCTTCTGGCGTTCCGCCGGGATTGCAACGTTGAAGGCTTCGCCCTTGATCGCGCCCGTTTCGATATCCTCCACGCGCGCCAGCAATTGCCGCATCACGCGGAAGCTCGACGGCACTACGCCGGACGCATCGCCCGAGTGCACGCCTTCTTCGAGCACATCAACGCGCAGAGTCCCGCCAACCATGCCGCGCAGCGACGTCGTCAGCCACAAGCGATCATAATCGCCACAGCCGCTATCGAGGCAAACGACGAGGGACACATCGCCAATGCGCTCGGCCAAAGCGTCCATGTAGAAAGGCAAATCCGGCGAGCCGCTTTCCTCCGACGCCTCAATAACGATCACCGCGCGCGCATGCGGCACGTTCTGATCCTTCAGCGCCAGCAATGCCGCCAACGCGCCGAACATTGCATAGCCATCATCGGCGCCGCCACGGCCGTAGAGCTTGTCGCCTTCAAGCACAGGAACCCAAGGGCCCTTGCCTTCGGCCCAGCCGGTCATCTCCGGCTGCTTATCAAGGTGGCCATAGAGCATCACCGTATCGCCGCTCTTCGAACCCGGTACCTCGATGAAGATAAGCGGCGTGCGGCCCGGCAGACGCTCGATGCTCAGCGTCGCGCCCAACGCCTCCAGCTTCGTCTCGGCGTATTTCACCAGAAGCTGCAGCGCCTCTTCCATGTAGCCGTGCTTCTCCCAATCAGGATCGAAGGACGGCGACTTGTTCGGAATGCGGATGTACTCCGTCAGCGCCGGGACGATCTCATCGTTCCAGATCTGATCGGTGAACTTGCGCAACTGAGCTTGGGCGATCTCGGCCATGGGTTTCCTCTTTCGAGGCAACCTAGTCCTTCGTGCGCCGCGTTTCTAGCGCGACCTTCCGCGCGCGCTGACCGGCCAAATATCGATCAAATCGCCGCCGCGCACGACATGGTAGGCGTCGTAGAGGTTCACGGTGGGATCGCAGTGTGGCGCCGTCAGCGTCACAGAATCACCCACGCAAAATTCGTGACCCATCGCAATTAAGGCGCTGTGCTCGTCACCCATGAAGAAGAACGCCGCACTCGCCGGCGCACCTTCGACGATCTGCGGGTTGCCGCCATCGGTTGAAAGCGCTTTGAAACCAGCATCCAGCGTGCCCATCCCTGGCGCATTGGCGCTTATCACGTGCGTATCGATGAAGAGCGCGGCCTCGAACGGTGGCGTGCCCTCGCCGTTCAAGTCGCAATCGAGGTATTGCTTATCCATGAATACATACGAGCCGGTTTGAAGCTCGGTAAGCACGCCGAGCGCCGCATCAATGCGATGCGTGCCGGTGCCGCCGCCAGTGACCACAGCCGGCTTCAAGCCGGCTGCATCCAACGCGGCGATAACGCTTGAGAGATAGGCCGTGCGCTCGTTGATCGCAGCGACGCGATCCTCGTACGTCTCAATGTGCTGCTGCGCGCCGCAATAGAATTGCACGCCGGCGAACGTGAGCGAACTCGACTGAGCGATCTGCCGCGCGAGCGCCACTGCCGCCTCGGGTGATGAGACGCCAGTGCGGCGAATGCCCGGGTCAATATCGACGAATACGGGCAACGATCGGCTGGCCTCCTTCGCCGCGGCGGCCAGCGCGCTCACATTGTCCGGATTATCCGCGACAACCCGCAAATCGCCGATGCGCTCATGCAGCGCCAGAAGGCGCGCGATCGCTTGCGGCGTGACGACTGGCGAGGTGATCAAGATCGCACCGATGCCACCTGCAGCCAGCGCTTCCGCCTCTCCGATCTTCGCACAACAAACACCAACCGCGCCCGCAGCCACCTGCAGCCGCGCAATCTCCACGCTCTTGTGCGTCTTTGCATGCGGCCGCAGCGCCATGCCGTTCTGCTTCGCAAACGCGGCCATCTTATCGACATTGCGCTGAAGCGCGTCGCGATCGATCACCAACGCTGGCGTGTTAAGAGCACGTCGCGAGCCTTGCTGGCCGATCAAGTGCTTGTGCAGATCGATATCGCTCACGTCCCCTCCACAAACAGCGACGCCAGGTGCGCGTTGGCGAACTTTGCGCCCGGATCTTGCGCGGCGCGCACAGCTTTGAAGCGCGACGCGTTCGGATAAAGCGCATCGACATCCGCCGCCGTCAATGTATGGCGCTTAGCCCAATGCGGGCGCCCGCCAGCGGTGCGGAAAATCGGCTCGATCCCCTCAAAAAACGGCCGCCAAGGCATCTTCGCGTACTGGTGCGCCGAGATCGAGAGGCAAGGGCCCGCATGCATCGGCGAAAGCCAGATATCGTCTTGCGCGATGGTGCGAAACTCGAACGGAAACGTCACCGGGAGATTGCGCTTTTTGATCCATGCCATCGCCTCGCGCAGCGCCGGCCAACCTGCGCTTCGCGGCATCTCGTATTCCATCTCCTCGAACTTCACCGTCCGATCCGATGCGAAAATCTGATACGCCGGCCCGACGCGCCGCTGCCTCACGTTCGGCCCGACGATCATCTTCTGGAGAGACGGCGTGAGGAACGGCAGCGCAGCGCAGAGATCGCAGATCACGCGGAAAGCGCGATCGTCCATGTCATTCTGCCGGTTGAGCGCCCCCTCACCCGGCGCCGGATTCAGGGTTTTGACGATCGCCATATCCGCATACGGAAACACCCAGAACTCAGCATGGCGATTGTTGGCAACCAGTTCGTCCCAGCGCTCCTCCACCGCATCGATAGGATGCGACTCGACCTTTTCTTCGAGATAGTAAGCCGGCAGCACATCGATCTCGATGCGAGTCGCGACACCGATCAGTCCGAGCGACAAACGCGCCGCCTGAAAGATATCCACGTTCTCTTGTTCGCTACACGTAGCGATCGATCCATCGGCGAGCATCAATCGAAACGCGCGGGCGAACGTTGAGATCGAGCCCAGTTCGGCGCCCGTGCCGTGCGTACCTGTCGCGATCGCGCCGGCCAGCGCCTGCGGGTTTACGTCACCCTGATTGATCAGCGAAACGCCCTCAGCCCAAAGTGCAGCGGTGAGCTTCGCCAAGCTCCAGCCCGCGGGCGCCCACACGCGCGATTTGTCGGCGCTGAACTCCACGCCGCCTTCAAGCTCAGAAAGACTGAGCAGCGTGCCCTCGGTCGCAACCAGCGGCATGAAGGAATGCCCAGCGCCCGCAACGCGCACCTTTTCCGCGCGCGCGATGATCTGCGCCAGCTCAGCCTCCGTCCGTGGCCGCGCCACCTCACGCGGCGTCGCCCGCACACTTCCGGACCAATTCGACCAAGCCGCCATGAATGCTCCCTACGGAGCGTTGTCGAACGCGTGACGCGGGTGGTGTCAAGCGCCGCTATCGTGCTCGCCTTGCCGCTTGCAGCGGCGCGAAAAGTCCGTATTTGCTGATCCCCGCCTTGCGGGCGTAGTTCAGAGGTAGAACGTCAGCTTCCCAACAGTGAAGCTTGTCCGCGATTTCAGATGCTTAGCCAACAAACTGGCTCTCTGTTTTCGCAAAGCGTCGTTATTGGCGCTTATCTTGCGGATTCATGGACGGGCGCAGAGCGACGTTCTTTTCACTGCGCCCGACTTCAGCGTCACTTGGTGTTCTTTGCAAAGTGCTCCGCCAACTCGCGCCGCCACCGAAGCACGTCGCCGTCTTCCAGGTCATCGCTGATCTGATCCAGGTCAGACGCATCGAATCCTTCGGGTCGATCAGCGGACTTGTGGTGCACCGTGGCGAAAAGGGACATCACCACGGGCACGCCTTCACGACGCATCGTGTCGAGAAGCTCATCGCGTGAAAGCCGGTTGATCTCATCGAAAGTCATTGCTGGCACCTAGGATTTGGGTGACGCAGGCAAGAATGGCTGCAATCTATTCGCCAGAGCTTCGGCAGCATCAAGGAAGCGTCGGTGTTCGTCGGCGGTGATCTTGCTGGACGTGCGCCTTCTATAGCCGTTCCGCTCGGCAAAAAGGCGAACTGCTTCTTCGCCGATGTCAGATGGCAAGACGCCCTTATCTGACAGCAACCGCACATTCTCGCGGATACGCCTGTAATCGTTTGCACCACCGTGTGGCAACGCAATGGTCGTGATCACCTTGGCTAACACGCCCCACGCAGTGATGACATTGGCGTATCGATTCTCTTGGGTCCGAACAGTGCGGGATAAGCGATGGATTTCTTGGGCCGCCCCATCCGCTTCGATTTGTATGTCCTGCGAAAGCGCTTCTTCGACTTCTTCCTCGATCTCTTCCTTGCGACGGAAGCTCACCTTGCCGCCGAATCCCTCAAGACTCTCGATGCTACCGAGAATGCGGCTTATGTCGGGGAAGAACACTATGCCCGCGAGCAACACAATGACGGGCCATGTGACCAGAGAGGAAACGCCGCGAAGTGTTTCTAATGTCGGCCAAGTGATCCGTTGGGCTTGGATCGAGATTAGCAGGAACGCGACAAATGCCGTCCCCACTAAGAGTCCCTGAGCAAGAGTCGCTTGTAATCCAAAACCTAACTTGAGGCGGCGCACGTTCGCCACCAAAGGCACCACCAGCAACACCGCTCCAACACTGATGGCGAGGGCTGAGTAGTCTCGCGGCTGTTCTCTGAATGACGCGACACCCAAACCGATCAAAAAGATGCCCGCCGCTACGAACAGCAAGCGTTCCGTCAAAATCAATCGATGTGGCTTCCCGCTTGCGGAGACTTCGGCGGCCTTCCTAGCAACCAAAATGCTCAAGTAGGCTGCAACTGGCAGGCCAACATACAGTGCCAGCTTGCCTAGCAAGCTCAACGCTTCGCTCGACATCGCGATCCCCCCAACCACGCCGTCTCTTCGACAGCGCTCGCGTTACGGTAGCAAAATATGCGCTGCGGACAAGTCGTTCGAGCCACTTCGCGCAAAACAACGGCCAAGCCCACATCGGAATGCGCGGACCGCAAAAACATTTGGTTTTGACACGTCGCGTCGGGGCGCGGCCTTAAGGCTCGAAGCCACCCGGATCGCATGTCAAAACCGTCCCTTGAAACTCCGACGTGTCGAAACCACTTCAGGCGACCTTTGTCGGAGATCGCCCATGCTCATCGGATACGCCCGCGTCTCGAAATCGACCGGCCAGGACACCGGCCTTCAAATGGATGCACTGCGGAAGGCAGGCTGCGAGAAGATTTTCGAGGAAGCCGCTTCCGGCGCACAGCGGGATCGCCCCGAACTCGCGAAGGCATTGCAGTTCGCACGCGAAGGAGACGTGCTGGTCGTTTGGAAAATGGATCGCCTCGCTAGGTCGCTCCGCCAACTCATCGAGACGGTCGAAGCGCTGGCCGAACGCGGCATCGGCTTTCAGAGCGTTACCGAAAAAATCGACACGCAGAGTCCGAGCGGCAAGCTGTTCTTTCACGTCATCGGAGCGATGGCCGAGTTTGAAAGGGCCACCTTAAGGGAGCGGGTCGTCGCAGCGCTTCAGCACGCTCGTAGCCAGGGTCGTCTTGGTGGCCGCCCTCGCAAGATGAGCGAACACGACATCGCTAAAGCCAAAGCCCTGCTGGGATCGCCAGGGATCACCGTGGAGAGCGTTGCCGCAACCTTGGGCATATCGCCCTCCACTTTGTATCGAAGCCTTCCGGGTGGCCGTCAGGCGCTTTCACCATAGTCACGACGGGCGCGGGTTTGCCCTTATTCCGTGTCCTGGAAACGTGGGTCATCTTCGATACGCGACCGCGACTCCCAGTCCGGCTCAAACTCAACAATCTGCGGAGACGAAGACTGGGAGTAAGCGGCCAAATCGACGTTGCTCAACGCGGTGGACATAATGACCTGAACCAGTTCGTCAGAGTAATCGCGGTCAGGCACCGCAGTGACACCAATAATGACCGCCGAACGCTGCCTCTTGTGGGCGAGACTCCCATCCTGCGGTGGCGTCCCCGCGTAATAACCTAACGCAAGCTGGTGGTAGCGTGTCGGAGCGTTGCGACCCAGCGCACCAGCCACAAGCCGACACAAGTTTCTCGACCTGACTTCCGACAGTTGTTCGTTGTTTTCGTCAGTGGCGGGCGATGCATCACCGGGAGAACGGGAAGCGAGGCCGACGCAGATCAGGTTGCGCGACGCAAGAAACGCTCTCTGGTATTCGGTTTGGCGAAACAGGGTATTGAGCGCGACTGGACTCCCGTTGTCACGTTGAAATCTCGAAGTGCTGCTTTCCCGCCAATACGCATCCTCGAAAGGGATCATCACGTTGAAGTGGATTTGCCCGTCAGGCCGAACAAAAACCTTCGTTTGCTGTAGAAGACTCGTTGTCTCTCTCCGAATAGGCTGCGCCATCAGCACGGAGAGATTGTCGGCACTGCGCCATTCTTCAGCAAAGTTCTGACGGCGAAGTCGATCAACGGCTGTGGCAACGGCAAGTGTTTGCTCAACCCCGAACCGGCGCGGATCGCCGTAACGAAAATAGACAGACACCGCCGTCAGCCCAAGAAGACCTACGAGAAGCAGCGCGAAATAAACTCGCCATGCCGCCTTCACGGAGTCCGGCAAGAATGGCGACCAACCGAGTGTGTCTCCTAGCCACGCCCAAACCCTGCCAAGCGTTTCCAGCACTTCCAAATCTCTCACCCTGGTTGGCTGCGCCGTGGTCGCGCCTATGGTTGATCGTTATCTGTAGGAAGCTCAATCCCCACGGCCTTGCCCTCATAATAGCGACGCTGGCTTTCGGCATGAGCGTTTGAATCGATCAACTCCAACTCGCCACAGAAGTCCACCAATGCGGGCATCCAGTCGCCCGGCTTCAAGCCGCTGACACCGATATAATCCCAATGATCGCTTCGGCTGGCTGCGTCCATGCTGACATCAAGCTTCAACACTTCCGCATCATCGGCCCAGACCACGATGTCACCATAGATTTTGTTCGATGACAGGCCGTAACTTGGATGCTGAGTGAGCTTGATGCCAAAACGCTTGCCACCCCACTTCCAAGCCATCCCTGACTTTTGATACCCACTGTCCGTCCCTTCGGTGGTGGAATCCGGCTCCCAATCCTGTAGCTCCGCAGCGTCCGGGCTGCGCCATGAAAGGCGAAGAATCTTTAGAGTGGCAAATCCCACGCCGCTCTCATCAACTAACTGCTTCGCACGCGATAGCTTGGCGTGTGCATCGGCAAGCTGTGTTCGATTTTTGCGGAATACTTCTTCCGATTCGGATCGCCGTCTCTCACCCACCTGTGCTGCTTCCAACGCAAACCGTTCATCGTCAGACATCGGCACCGACGTATCATCCTCTGTCTGGGACGGAGACGCTTGTGCCTTAACCGGAGTCGGTGTCGTGATGAGTTGCCAAGCCGCTCGAAGGCATTGCCACGCGATCAACGCTGGCAAGACTGATAGAGCGAACTGCCCAATGAACAGGATGCGCCCCCCCAATCCTTCTCGCGCACTGGGATTTGCGTAGTGGTAGTCGTCCCCCAAGCCGATTAGCCAAATCGTGATGAGAACCAACACAACGGCGGCGACCAACAAGAAGAGAACGCGACCAGCCTTATCCATAGCGGCCCCCAACAATCAGCCTACGTTAGCAGCGTCATAGAACTCGGCAACCTACGAGGGAAGCAACGCTCAATATCCGGGATGAGCGCTCGAAGCGATTTCTTCGAGGCCCTGAAAGGTGGATGACTGATGGCATAACAAAGGGCGGGCCGTCGTCCCGCATCACAGGAAGAGCTAAACGAAGTAGAGGTTCTCTACGTCCACGTTATCGGCCAACGGGCCGCTCTTGGCCTTCAGGGTGTATTCCGTCCAACGCTCACTCGCTTCGTCGCCAAAGTGGAGTCGGAACGCATCGTTGAGTTTGGTCCAATGGTGCGTCATCAGCGAGAGATATTCGTCACGCGACTTGGATGCGGGATGCTCGATGGCCCCGTGCAAGTGCAAACCGAGATCGTTTCCCCATTCTCTAACGAAGAAGCGAGCGAGGCGTTTGCGTCTCAATCCGGCATCCGGGCGAGCAAGCTTCTTGTAGACTTGCCGTTCGACGCCATAAATGAAACGGCCAACGCAAGATGTGGCTTGCTCGGATGTGATTTCCGGTCGCCAATGCCTGATCGCCGTATCGATGTGCTGCCGCAACACCAGAGTCACAGGGATTGATTCCGCTGGCATCTTCGCCAGAAACGTCGAGTAGGCTTCCCGCAATCGGCGGCTGCGTTCCCTAAACTCCGCGTATTCACGATCCTTGGCGGCCAGCGTGCGATCTCGCTGCCAATCGGGGGCTATGTTCACCGTCGATAGTCTCTCGCTCGGCCATACGTTCTCGAACGCATCCAGCGTTCGAGGTCTTCCAGGGCATAGCGAACCCGCCCACCGATTTTGCGAAAGCGCGGTCCCTGTCCAGCACTTCGCCAGTTCGCCAACGTGCGATGGCTTAGCATCAAGCGATCCGCGCAAGCGGTTGGCGTTAGCAAGTCAGTCGATTTGAACTTCATTCTTCCTCATGCAAGTTCGTGGGTTCTCCTATTTAGTCACGTCGGTGGGCGAGCAAGCGACGTTCGCGATGGGTAAGACATCGACGAACGCCGCCATCGTTCGACCGCTCCGAGTCTTGAGGAGGTGACGCGAGTGTTCACGAACGGTCGAGGAAGGGGATAATTTGACCGCCCATACCCTTTTGCATCTTGGCTTTCAGATGCTCGTATTGATTGCGACGGCTGATGTAGCGCGAGATGATTTTCTCCGCGTGCCGCTTGGACCAACCCATCAGCAAAACAATGTCATCCAGTGCCATACCGGCTTCGTGGAGCTTTGTGGCCGCCGTGCCGCGCAGATCGTGAAACGTCTTACCCTCGATGCCTGACGCCAATCGCGCCTTCCGCCAAGCCGTGCCAAAGCCATCTCCGGTCCAGGGCTTGCCGCGACTGTTGACCAGCACATTCCCTTCGCGACGGTTGCTGCGAAACAGAAAGGTCCGCAACTCATCATACAGGGGGATTTCCACCAACGTGCGCTTGCCGCTCTTTTGGGTCCAAACCTCGATGTGGTGCTCTCTTATTTGACTCCATTGCAACGCGAGCAAGTCGCCACGCCGTAGTCCCGTGAGCAAAGCCAATGCCGCCACTTGCCCGACGTGCGCCGGTGCCTCTGCCAAAAACTTCGCGATCTCACTGTCCGTCCAGGTGATATGCGAACGATCCCCGTGGTAGAACGTTTCGAGCCTTCCGCAGTGATGCCCGCTGATCAACCGGCGCTCTACACCATACGAGAGCAATCGAGACAGCACGGTTTTGGCGTAGTCCATATTCCTCTTGCTGGACTCAAAGCGCTCGCGCCACTTTTCAATCACATCTGCGCTGGCCTCGCTCTCGAAAATCTTCAGACGGAGTGAACCCAAACCGTCACGAATGCGGTCGATCCACGGACGCCAGCGCTTTCGCGTGGAAGTCCTATAGTTTTGCCAGACACGGCACTGAATGAACGCCACCGCGAGATCATCAATCGTGGTGATCGATGACGCGGACGCCAGCACTCGCCTGATCTCCGACGCGAGTTCGGGATCATCACGCGAGCATGAGAGGCGGTGCCAAACATCGTCCTTGACGAAATAGGTATAGAGCTTGCCTTTAACCCGCCTCTCGACGATTTCGCCCCCAGCGACGTATTTACCGGGCATTGGCTTGCTCCCAAGCCTTGATTTCATCGTCAATGCTTTGGTGGTCGCTCGACGCAGCGTCCAGGCCCCATGAACCATCGGGTTCCGCCCAGAAGGACTTCACCTTCACGCCACACCGCTCGAACACGCGGCAGACTTCTTCGATAGACTTTGGGGACGGGGGTTTGATGCGCTTACGGCGCTTGATCTCAGTTTCGTTCATCGTTGGATTCTGTTGTTAAGCTTGCAAACAATGGACGTGGGTCAGCGACCCGCGCCCAATCGAGGCGCTTCAAGCCATTCGTGAAGCGATTAGGTGTCGATCACCACACGTCTTCGCAAAGCGGACTGTTAGCTTTCGTCGGCGTCTGCGGCGTCTATCGCCACTTCGCTGTTTGCTCGTTCCAACGACGCCGAAAGTAAAGCACAGTCGCGCCTTTCATTCAAGTGTAAACGCAATGTTCACGCGGCGAAAATGCGTCGATGACTTGATCAGAAATGATTTTGATTGAGAGCGATCTCGGAATCTTTTTGGACTCAACGAGACTAGCGAAAGTATTCGTGCGCTTCCGTCACCGCCGCAGCCGCGCACGGACCAATACTCAGCAGCGAAGAAAACACGCGGGAAAACTCTTGGAAAACCGTCTGCGGAAGCAGTGAGAAAACTCGCTGTCGCGAATGCCGCAAGCGTGTGGAGTTTCTCAGATTACTCGCCTATAGCACGTCAGCTTCGCGGGCGTAGTTCAGAGGTAGAACGTCAGCTTCCCAAGCTGAATGTCGGGGGTTCGATTCCCCCCGCCCGCTCCAAGCGCTTCGCGCTTAGCGTCCGCGCAGATCGTCGTTCGGCTCGGGCAGCGTGCCTGCGCCTTCGGGCACGCGCAGTGTGCCGGTGACGGCGAGCAACTGGCGCTCGGCGACGACGAGTTCGCGCTCGGCTTGCGCCAGCGCGATGCGGGCATTGAGCAGGTCCTGCTCCTGGTCGAGCACTTCGACGGTGGAGCGCAGGCCGGTCTCCTGCTCCAGGCGCACGCCTTCATAGGCAAGCTCGGCCGCTTGCACCTGCTCGCGCGCGCTTTCGACGGCGGCGCGGGCGCTGGCGAGGCCAGTCCAGGCGTTGGTCACGCCCTCTTGCACGCTGCGCTGTACGGCCGCGAGATCGAGATTAGACGCTGCGCGCAGCGCGCGCTGCTGGCGCGAGCGCGAACGGATGGAGCCGCCCTGGAAGAGCGGCACGGAAACGCGCACGCCGACTGAATCGGTGCTCGTCTCTGAGAGATCATCGTTGAAATCGGCGCCGATGCCGTAGCCCGCTTCCAAGCTCACGCGCGGGCGGCCTGCCGAATCCGCCACAGCGACGTTGGCGTCAGCCAGTTCTGTATCGGCGATAGCGCCAGCGAGGACCGGGCTTGTCAGCACGGCTTGTTGGAGCGCGACTTCAAGCTCACTCGGCAGGCCTGTTGCGGCCGCCGGCGCCTCGAGGTTCGATGGCGCATTGCCGACCAGGCGCAGATAGGCCTGTGTCGCGGCGGCCAGCGCGCCTTGGGCCTGCACCAGAAGCGTACGCGCTTGCGCCAGACGCGCCTGGCTTTGCGCCACGTCTGTGCGCGTGACTACACCGGCGTCGAATTGCGCCTGAGCGTATTCCACGAGACGCGTGAGATTAGAGACCGTGGTCTGACGTGCTTCGACGATCGCAATCGTCTGGCGGACGTCGGCATAAGCGCGCGTCACATCGAGCAGCAGTGTTTGTTCGGCTTGCGCATAGTCAGCGATGGCGCCGCGGATCTGCGCACGCGCGGCGCGCGTGGTGCCGAGAACCCGGCCACCGGCAAACAGAAGCTGCGAGGCGCTGGCGTTTGCGGACCAATTCTCTTCGCGGTCGCCGTCGAGCAGCGCGAAATCGGCGTCGCGGTCACTCGCCGTTGCAGAGCCGCCGACCGACAGTTGTGGCAGCGCTTCAGCCCAAGCCTGCGGCAACGTCTCGCGCGTCGCGTTCACGCGCTGGCGCGCAGCCGCGAGCGACGGGTTGGACTGGATCGCATCGGCCATTGCATCGGCCAACGTGTCGGCGCTGGCGGGCATCGCCACCGACAGGGCCAGCAAGGAAACCATCAAGAAACGCATGAGAACTTCTTCCTCATTCCCGCCGCCTTATTCGCGCCTTAGGGCCTCGATCGGGTCGAGTTTAGCGGCCCGCCACGCGGGATAAGCCCCAAACAACACACCGACCAGCCCAGAGAACGCAATCGCCATAAGGGCGTTCTGCGGTGATATTACTAGGGGCAAGTTAAACAATGACGTCATCGCCCAGGCCCCTGCGACACCGAGCGCCAGCCCGATCATTCCCCCCGCTAGGGAAAGCGTCACAGCCTCCAGGCTGAACTGATGCAAAATATCTGACTGGCGTGCGCCAAGGGCCTTCCGGAGCCCAATTTCGCGGGTTCGTTCAGTTACGCTGACCAGCATGATGTTCATGATGCCGATGCCGCCGACCAGGAGCGAGACGGCGGAAATGCCACCTAGCAAATAAGTGAAGACCTGTGTCGTCTGCGCCGCGGTTTCGGTGATCGACGAGAGGTTCTGGACGGTGAAATCGTCATCGTCGCCGGCGCGGATGCGGTGACGTTCACGCAGCAGGTTTTCGACGTCCTCTTGGAGGCGGTTGAGTTCGCCCTCACTGCCGGCCTTCACGGAGATTTGGCTGACCGTATCGGCGCGGCGTTGCCGGCCGGAGATACGGCGCTTCACCGTGGTGAGGGGCGCCAGAACGATATCGTCCTGGTCCATGCCGAAGCCTGACTGGCCTTTCGAGGTAAGCACGCCGATGACTTCGTAACTGCCGCCATTGATACGCATCGTTTGGCCAATCGGATCGACATTGGCGAAGAGTTCACGCGCGACGGTCGCCCCGAGGACGACCACGCGACGCGCCTGACGTTCTTCGCTCTCATCGAAGAAGCGCCCCTGCGCCACGTCCCAATCACGCGCGAGGAGATACGATGGCGTCACGCCCTCGATGCGCGTGTTCCAGTTCAATCCATTGGCGACGATCTGCGCGCCGCTGCGTTGCGACGGCGCCACTGCCAGCACGCCCTCGAGCTGCCCAATCGCTTCGGCATCATCCAGTGTGAGTGTGTCACGCCCGCCGCCGCCCTGCGCCATGCGCACGCCGCCGGATTGCTGCGCGCCCGGCACAACGATGAGCAAGTTCGAGCCCAAGCTCGCAATCGAGCGCTCGACCATCGCCTGCGCCCCGGAGCCGAGCGCCACCATCGCAACCACAGAGGCGACGCCGATAATCACACCCAGCGCCGTAAGCGCCGAGCGTAGCGGATTAGAACGCAGCGCGCGGCTCGCGCTGGAGACGAGATCGGCTGTGCGCATCATGCTGCACGGCTCCCGTTTTGCCTGTCTGAAACGATGTGCCCGTCGCGCATTTCGATGGTGCGCCTCGTAGCGGCGGCGACTTCGTGATCGTGCGTGACGATCACGATCGTGGCGCCTTCGCTGTTCAGCTGGCTAAACAGCGCCAGGATTTCCTTGCCGGTATTGCTATCGAGCGCGCCTGTCGGTTCGTCAGCCAAAACAAGCGCCGGCCGCCCCGCCAGCGCACGCGCGATCGCGACACGCTGTTGCTGGCCGCCCGAAAGCTGTGTCGGCCGGTGGCCCATGCGTTCGCCAAGGCCAACGCGATGCAGCAGCTCCGCCGCCCGCTCGCGCCGCTCCTTGGGCAGCACGCCGCCATAAATCATCGGCAGCTCGACATTCTCTAGCGCGCTCAGACGCGGCAGCAGATTAAAGCTCTGAAAAATGAAGCCGATCGTCTTGTTGCGAAAGCCAGCGAGCTGTTCGTCGCTCAGTTCAGCGATATCGGCGCCGTCAATCACGATCCGCCCGCTCGTCGGCGTATCCAAGCCGCCGAGAATGTTCATCATCGTCGACTTGCCGGAGCCTGACGGGCCGACGATGGCGCAATAATCACCGCGCGGCACGCTGAACGAGACGCCGTCCAGCGCGTGCACGGTCTCGTCGCCCATTTGGTAGAGCTTTACGAGATTGTTGGCTTCGATCAGCGTTGCCATCATCACGCGCCCCGAATGCGCGCGCCGCCGGGGCCGCCACGCCCGCCGCTGCCGCCGAACGGACCGCCTTGTTGGCTCTCATCACGCGGACCGCCGCCAATGATGACTTCATCGCCTTCGTTCAAGCCGCTGTGGATGAGCGTGTAGCCATTGTCGGCGACGCCGATCTCCACTTGCACGGGCGCTGGACGATTGTTGCGCAGCACCCAGACCACCGCCTCTTGGCGCACCTCGCGTTGCGCGCCACCGCCTTGACGCAGTTGCGCCAACAATTCGCGCTGGCGCGCGCTGAACGTCGGCTCAAGCTCGCGGATCACTTGATCGCGCATGCGCCGCATCGCCGCCCGGCGATCGCCGCCGCCACCGGATTGCGCGCCGGCCATCGCGTTCTGAAACGCTGTGCGCGCTTGTTCTTGTTGCTGTTCGTTCAGCTCCAGCGATTCCGCAAGCTGCGCCACGCCGCGCCCGCCTCGTCCACCACCGCGCTGACCTTCGCCACCGCCTTGGCCTTGCGCGCGTTCTCGCTGCGCGCCTTGCTGGCGCTCTCCTCCGCTCCGCGCCCCTTCAGACGCCAGCGCTTGGCCTTGTGCGGCGATCTCCGGATCAGCCGGACGGAAGCGCAGCGCTGTGTTCGGCAGACGCAACACGTCTTCACGTTGCTCAAGAATGATCTCGGCATTCGCCGTCATGCCGGGCAGCAGCGCGCGGCCCGGATTGTCTGCCTCGACAACCACCGTGTAGCTCACCACACCCTGCTCCGACGCGCCCTGCTGGCGCACCTGGCTGACGCGGCCTTCGAACTCGCGATCCGGAAAAGCGTCGACGGTAAAGCGTACTTGCTGGCCTTCATCGACAAAGCCGATATCGGCTTCATCGACCGTGATATTCGCCTGCAGCCGCGAAAGATCCTGCGCGATGATAAAGAGCGTCGGCGCCTGCAAGCTCGCCGCCACCGATTGGCCGACGTTCACTTGCCGGTCTACCACAACACCGTCGATCGGCGAGCGGATGACGCTGCGCTCCAAATCCGTGCGCGCCGACGCCACTTGCGCCGACGCTTGCGCCACGGCCGCACGCGCAGTGTCACGCGCCGCGCGCTGTTGCGTCATTAATTGCTCGGAGGCAAAGCCCCGCTGCTGGAGCAGCACATAACGCTGATAGTCAGAATTCGCGACCGCCGCCTGCGCTTGCGCCTGCGCCAGAGAAGCTTGCGCTTGCACGATACGCTGCTGGAACGGCGTCGGATCGAGCCGCGCCAACACCTGGTTCGCACGGACCTGGGAATTGAAATCCACGAGCACTTCAACGACTGGGCCAGAAACCGTCGAGCCGACATTGGCCGAGACCAAGGGCTGCAGCGTACCGGTAGCACTCACCACACGCGTAATCGCGCCGCGATCGATCGCCGCCGTCCGATACGGTTCCGCGTCGCTATCGCCGCCCAGCACATTCATGCCAACGACAAGCACAAGCAAAGCCACGCCGCCTGTAATGAACAGGCTACGGCCGCGCAAAAGCCCTGGGCGTTTTTCCCAAAGTTCCTGAGCTTTCTGCTTCAGTCCGGCGAACATCATCCATCCTCACATGGCCGGCGCGGTCGCGGCGGCAAGCCCCTTCCCCATATACGCCCGAGCAGCGCGGGCCGGGTGAGCCAACATCCCGGCCCGCGCCTCACCGCTTAGTCGCGCCCGCGGCGGTGCGGATGCGCGGCGGCGGCTTCTTCCCGCGTCACACGGCCGTCACTGTTCGCATCGAGACGCTGGAACATGCCCGCACCGGAAGCGACGAATTCAGCCTGCGAGAGCTGGCTATCGCCATTCGTGTCGGGGTTGGCGCGTTCGCGGCGTTCGCCCCGGTTCGGGCGCTCGCCACGCTCGGGGCGTTCCGGCCGCTCGGCGGCAGAGATCACGCCGTCGCTATTTGCATCGAGACGCGCGAACATTTCAGTCGGACGCGCCAAGAACTCTTCGCGAGTAATATTGCCGTCATTGTTGGCGTCGGCGCGGCCGAGCATGTGCGGACCACCGCCGCGTCGGCCATGACGGCCGCGATCGCCACGCTCGGCGCGTCGTTCTTCGCGGGTCAGTTGGCCATCGTTGTTGGCGTCGAGCTGCGCAAAGCGCGCGGTGCGGGACGCATCGAATTCCGCGCGCGTGACCGCGCCGTCACTATTGGCGTCAGCTTGAAAGAACGCCGCTCCGCGTTCGCGCGGCGCACTGGCGTCCTGAGCCAGCGCCAAACCGGCCGCGCCAGCGAGCGCCGCGAAGCCAGCAGCGGCGAACAAAAATTTGCGCATGAACCTACTCCTCATAGCCGCCGGGGATGCGCGGCCGTATTCCCTCATGATCTCGGAATAGAACGCGGCTGTTTCGCCCGTTGGTCGCGGTTGCGACAAAGTTTGTCGGAACGCCGGACAAAAAAAGAGCGGCCAGCGCGAGGGAGGGGTGCGCTGGCCGCCTTGTTTGTGCGGCGCCCTTTGGGGGGAGGGATAGGGCGCCGCCGGATCAGCGAGCCTCGGGGGGAGGGTTGGCTCGCTTCCAAGTACACATAGGTACGCGCGAGATGTGTCCAAGGTTTCTCGCTGCGCGACGTTTTGGCGCCGATTCTTGTCAGCGCCCTTTTTCAGCGCATCGGCGGAAGAGGCTCGCGGCGCTGCGTCGGCGGGCGCGCCGCGCCCACGAGGCGGACCATTTCGCTGCGCGTCACTGCGCCATCGTTGTTCTCATCGTAATCGGAAAAGCGTGCGCGAATTTCGGTTTCGAACTCTTCGCGCGTAATCGTGTTGTCGACATTGCGGTCGAAATCGAGCCGGTACGGCCCCATTTGGCCGCCGCCGAGCACGGCGTTCGCCCACGTCTGGAACTCAATCGGCGAGATCGTGCCATCGCCGCTCGTATCGATGCGCGCGAGTTCACGCGTGATGCCCGCTTCAAGCTCGTCGCGGCTGACGCTCAGATCGCCGTTGGCGTCGAAGCTCACGAACATGAGCGCGTCGCCCGAGAGCAGCGCCCGGATCGGATCGCGGGTTGACCCTTCGCGTCCGCCGCCGGAAGCGCACGCGGTCACAGCCAGAGCCGCGCAACCCGCCAACGCCAAAGTCTTCAACCGCATGAATCGTCCCCTGAAAATGCCAGGCCACCAAGCGGGCCGACCTGGGCAGTCTTGTGGCGGCACAGGGCCACGTTCTCGTCAAAATGTGTCGCCGCCCCCGTCCTGCCAAGCTTTGGCACAAACCCGGCACGCGCGCTCTGTAGATTTTTGCCCAACGACGCCGCACATCAAGACCAATGACCGTGGAAGACCCCCATATTCTCGTCGTTGACGATCATCGCGAGATCCGTGAGTCCCTGGCCCAGTTCCTCAAAAAGAACGGCCGACGCGCGACAGCGGTCGATAGCACTGAGGCGGCTCGCAAGGCGATCAAGGAAAACCGCGTCGATCTTGTCATACTCGACATCATGATGCCTGGCGAAGACGGCCTCTCGCTCTGCAGGCACATTCGTGAAACCAACCACATCCCTGTCATCCTGCTCTCTGCCCGCGCCGAAGAACTGGACCGCATTATCGGCCTCGAAGTCGGCGCCGACGATTATGTCGTGAAGCCCTTCAATCCGCGCGAGCTCATGGCCCGTATCGATGCCGTACTCCGCCGCACGCATGCGCTGCCGCCGGATGTTGAAGCGCCGACAGGAGACGCGCTTCGCTTCGATCGCTGGACGCTGAAGCTTGCTGAGCGCGAACTCGTCGACGATGAAGGCGTCGCTCACGAACTCAGCACAGGCGAGTATCGCCTGCTGCTCACCTTCCTACAGCGCCCCAAGATCGTGCTGACGCGCGAGCAATTGCTCGATCTTGCCTTCGAGCGCGGCACCGATGTCTTCGACCGCGCTGTCGATACGCAAGTCAGCCGCCTGCGCCGCAAGATCGAAGTCGATGCGCGCACGCCGAAGCTGATCAAGACGGTCTGGGGTGGCGGTTACGTCTTTACTGCGCCGGTCGAAAAACGGTGAACCTGAACCCGCTCAATACGCTGACCGGACGGCTGGTGCTCGTCACCGTTGTCGCAGTGTTCATCTCATACGCGGCGGCGTTCTTCATCTACGCCAACGAGCGCGGCGCCGCACTTCGGCGCGCCGCCGAGACGGGCGTCATCGAGCGCGTCGTCTACACCGCCGAACGCCTGCGCGCGACGCCTCCCGGCCAACGCCCGTTCCTCGCTGAAGGCATTCGCGATTTCTCGATCCGCTATCACGTGGAAACCCAGCCAATCGTCAGCGAAAGCGGACCGGGCGCAGGCGGCCGCATCGCCCGCGCCATCGCTACTCAACTGGACGACATTGATGTTTTCGCCCGCGCCCGCACCGTCGAAGGCCCATCCCGGCGCTGGCGGCGCGAGCGTGGCGCATTCGACGGGCCGGACAGTGAGCCGGGCGAACGCGGGCCGCGCGATGACGCGCCGATCGTGCAGTCGACGGAAGTCCAGATCGCCGTCGATCTTGGCGGCGGCTCTTGGCTTAACGCGCGCGCGCGTCTCCCCGGCCCTCGTCCCGCACCTCTGAGCGCGCTCGCAGGCGCGCTTGTGACTGTGATCATCGTCGGCATCGGCGCAGCGCTCGTCTCGCGCCAGATCGGCCGCCCGTTGGCGGATTTAACAAGCGCCGCGCAGGCTTTGGGCTCGGGGCAAACGCAAGTCGAAGCACCGGTTAGCGGTCCCGCCGACGTGCGCCGCGCATCGACCGCCTTCAACGCCATGGCGCAACGCTTGGGCCGCCAGCTCAATCGCCAACGCCAAATGCTCTGGGCGCTCAGCCACGATCTGCGCACGCCGATCACAGCCATCCGCCTGCGCGCCGAACTGGTCGATGACGAAGCGACGCGCCAACGCCTGCTTGCATCGGTCGAAGAAATGGAACGCCTGACCGAACAAGCGCTCGCACTCGCCCGCGCCGGCGCCAGCGACGAAGCGCGCGCGCAAGTCGATCTGGCGGAAATCACGCGCACACTCTGCGGCGAACTCCAAGACATGGGCATCGACGCGACAGCGGATGCGCCAACACCGGTGACCGCCGAATGCCGCCCTAGCGAAATCGCACGCGCACTGCGCAATCTCGCCGAGAATGCCAATATGGCGGTGGCGGCGTGATGCGCGTCTATCGCGGCGCGAGCGGCGAAGCGGTGGTTGACGTCACTGATGAGGGGCCGGGCGTGGCGCCCGATCAGTTGGAGCGCCTTGCCGCGCCCTTCTTCCGCGCGGACGAAGCGCGCAGCAGCGAAACCGGCGGCGCAGGCCTCGGCCTCGCCATCGCGCAAGCGATCGCCGAAGCGCATGGCGGCCGCTTGGAATTCGCCAACCGCACGCCGCGCGGTTTCTCAGCCAAGCTTACGCTGCCGGGCAAATGAAAAGACCGCTGGCCATAGGCCAGCGGTCCAATTCAAATCGATAGGTTCAGAGCCCTATTGCACGCGTTCGACGGTGAAACCGCGCGCCCGGAACTGCTCGACCAAACCTTCGGAGCCGAGCAAGTGACCGGCGCCAACGGCCACGAAGTCCACGCCCGAGCCGTTCATTTCCTGCACCAGCACTTCCATCCAGGCGTTGTTACGCTGCACGAAGATCACATTGTAGAGCTCGGGATACTGAGTGCGCGTATCGGTGATCACCGTCGCTTCGAGGCTCTCGAGGTCACCACGGTCCCACGCGGCGGTCATGGCATTGATCAGCGCAACGCCTTCTTCGCTCTGATCGATCGATTCCAGCAGAAACTGGCGTTGCAGATCGTCAGAGAAGCTGGCGAAGAACCCGAGCTGCTGCTCAGCCGTTTCCAGCGCGCGCATCGTCTTGCCGTTCGCGTCGCCATAGGCATCGATCTGGCGGTCGACACCGGACGTCGGGTTATAGCCCGCTTGCATGATCGGCACGATCGTCAGCGTGAGCGAGGCCAGCCAAGGCTGAAATTGCTCAAGCGCGCCAGTCGGGATGCCGATGCGCCCCGTCAACGCATTGAGACGCTCGTTCTGCTCGACCGTAATCCAGCTCGACAATGGCCGCCCGGCTGGCGCTGCGCCGTACTGCATCGCCAATTGCTGCGTCTGCGCGTCGGTTTCAGGCGTCATCAAGACTTCGGTCCAGATTTCCTGCGACTCTGCGAGCGCTGCACGGACATCGTCATCGCCCCAATCGGCGCCGTTTGGACGCACGTGGACGGTGCCGTAGAGATACATCGTCGAGTCCGCATCGCGCACGACGAAGAGCGCGGGATCGATAGCCTGCTGCGCAAAGGCTGGTGCGCTAAACGCAACAAACGCCGCCACCGCTAGAAAAGTACGTTTCAACATTACACCCACTCCTTTTTGGTTGAACTTTACTCAGCCGCTTCCACGGCGTCGTCGAAAAAGACCTGCTCGATGTGCAATTGGAACAGACGCGCGATCTTGAATGCGAGCGGCAAAGAAGGATCGTAACGGCCTGTCTCAATGGCGTTGATGGTTTGGCGTGATGCGCCGAGTTTCTCGGCGAGATCCGCCTGGCTCCATTCGCGCTCTGCGCGGAGCACTCTCAGGCGGTTCCTCATGCGGGCTTACCGAACATGCCGGTTTGCCCCATCACCGACGACGTGACCCAAGATGTCGCCACCAATTGGACGATGATCATCGCTGCAAACACGCCAGCTGCATCGGCCGGTTGGGCTAAGCCAAGCGCCTCTAGTCCGGCCCAAGCGAACGCGCCCAAGGTCACCACGATGGCTGACGTGGAGTATCCATTCACGACGTGCCGACGCTGCATTTCATCGAAACCGCGCCAGAGTGCGTAATTGGCGCCCATGCTCAACAGGGCCGCCAGGAAAGCGACGAGCACAGGAAGAAGCCGCTCGGTCTCACCCGCTTGGCGCGACACAGCCAAAGCTGCGCATGCGATACCGAGCGTCGCCATACCGAACCCACTTAGCGCAAACACGCCGCGTTCGTTCTTGTGGACCTCGACGCATTCAGGATCAGTCTCTTCAACCTGAAGAGCGCTGACGGCCGGCTGACCGACGAGGCCGATTGCGCCGACCATCGCGCCAAGCGCAATGCACAATCCGCCGATCGCCCAAATGATGATGCTAATCCCGTCCGGCTCGGCGAGCGGTCCAACCGCCATCGCCAGCAGGCCTGGCAGACCAGCGAACAGATCAAGACAGCGTCCGAGCAAAAAGCCGGCGAACGCGCCCAGCACCGCGTACAAAATCCAGCGCACGCCGCGCGAGCGGCCTTTGCCAAGGATCCGGCCCACAACCACCGCTGCCACGATGCCGACGACCGGCACAACATAAAGCGCAGCGCGTGCGATCGGCTCCGGCACACCCCAAGCGACGAGGTCTGCCAGAGTCTCGGCAGCCGGCGCGCCGGTCGCAGCGAGCAATGCGCCGACTACCGCCAACGTGATGACGCCATTGCCCTGAACCGTTGGCGATGCGTCGTTTGCAGGAGAACGAGCCATCTCTCCCTCCCTTAAGCGATGATCTGAGCAGCTTGGCCGGCCACCGAAACGGCGATCGGCGCAAACAGGACGGCGGCGAGAACCAAACTCGCTAACCGGCCGGCAAACCTGAACTTCATGGAAAACCCCTTTGTCTAAGTGACAAGGGTATTTGTCATAGGTGGGCACTAAATGTCAAGCACCTTTTCCATAAAGACGATGTTCTTTTCCTAAAAGACGCTGTTATTTGTCCAAATGGACTGGGTCTTTGTCAGCGCCAGGAAGCGAAGTTCTTGGAAAGCTTGAGTTTTTGGCCCTGATAGGAGGAGCCTGACTCTCCATAGAGCCGTTCGACACTTCCGCTTAGCGGCTCGAACACCAGCTTGCCGACGGGTTGGCCGTCCTCAACGAAGAACGGCACATCTCGCGAGCGGACCTCGAGCACGGCGCGCCCCTCATTCGGCGCGATGCCAAAGCCCGGATCGAAGAAGCCGGCATAATGCGCGCGGAACTCGCCGAGCTCGGGCCGGATGGGCGCCATCTCAGCGGCCTCGTCCGCTGGTATGATCACATTTTCCTTCGATGCGAAGATGTAGAACTGACCAGGCTCAAGCACGACCCGGCCACGTCGCGCTTCCATCGGCTCCCAGAAATCGCGTGGGTCGTACGCAGCAATGCGATCGACATCGATGACGCCGGAGTGTCGCTTCGCGCGGAAGCCCACCGGGCCGCTCATCGCGAGATCCATCGTGAAATCGATTTCGCGCTTCACCACCGCCTCGCCTTGGCGCAGGCGCATTTGGCTTAAGCGCGTGCCAGTGCGCACCAATACAGAGAACGTGCACGGAGAAATTTCCGCCCACATCGGGCCGTGATAACCCGCTGGAACGTAGTCAAACGACGTTGCGCCGTCGAGTATGAGGCGCGTGAACACATCAACGCGGCCAGTTGAACTTTTCGGATTGGCGGCGCCGTGAATGTGCTTCGGAAGTGCTAGTTGCTCCTGCACTTGCACGAGATAGACACAGCCCGTCTCCAGCACTGCGCCACCGCGCAAATCGATTTTGTGCATGACGAGTTCATCGTCCAACCGATCGAGCACCTTCGCGCCTGCGCCCGGCAGAAAGCTCGCGCGCAAGCGGTACGCGGTCTCGCCCAGCCGCAGATCGAGGCTCGCGGGCTGTAGCTGATCGGGCAGAAACGCGTCGTCCGCCACGATCCAGTTTTGGGCGATCGCGCGCTTCAGTTCAGTATCGGGGAGGACGCCGTGGCTCGTCATGATTCGCTTGTAGCATTACCCGGCTGGCGTTTGACCCCGCCGCCCGGATAGAATGGCGTCATGTACGAGCAGGAAACGTCAGGCTTAGTGGTGCGGGTCGAGCCGCAATTCCTGCCGGAGGAAAGTTCTCCGGGCGAGGGCCGCTTCGTTTGGGCCTATACGATCGAAATCGAGAACCGCTCGGCTGACAGTGTCCAGCTGCTCTCCCGCTTCTGGAAAATCACCGACGAAAACGGCCTGACGCAGGAAGTGCGCGGGGCCGGCGTCATCGGCCAACAGCCCACGATCCCGCCCGGCGAGAGCTTCCGCTACACGAGTGCAGCCCCACTCGCAGCGCCATCGGGCGTCATGTCCGGCGCCTATTCCATGCAGCGCGCGAACGGCGAAGCGTTCGACATCGCCGTGCCGCTCTTTGCGCTCGACAGCCCACACGTTTCTAGATTGGCCAACTGATGATCTTTGCCGGCTTCGAAGACCAGATGCGCCGCATCATCACCGGCGACGATAAAGACGGCAGCTCCACCATCATCATCGACGGCCCGCCCTCCGGCGGCATCGGCGATCCGAACTTGGGCGGTCTCGCGGAGATTTGGCACGAAGCCGTCAGCGGTGCGATCGATCAGAAAGATCACGCCGAACGCGGCGAAGCGACGTCCGTTCTCTCGCCCGACAGCGGCAAAGTGAAAGTGCGTTGGTTCATGATCCAGCCAACGCCAGAAGGTGCGCCGCCGGAAATGATCCGCGCCGCTGCGCGTCAACGCTTCGCCGATTTCGGCGCCGAGCACGAACTGCGCGATCAGGATCGCCATCCGGCGATGCACCAAACACCGACGCTCGACATCATCTGCCTGATCTCAGGCGATGCCTCACTCGTGCTCGACAACACCGAAACCCGCATCAAACCGGGCCAAATCGTCATCCAGCGCGGTACGAGCCACGGCTGGACCGCCCATGGCGGGCCGGCGTTGTTATTGGCTGTGCTGATCGATCGGCGCTAAAGCCCCACGGCTTCCGGCGCGATTGCGTATTCGCGCGAGCAGAACTGGCAACGCGCGTGCAGCGCGCCATCCGGCTCCACCAAATCTTCAAGCTGATCGCGCGGAAATTGCTTCATCAGGGACGTCAGCCGATCGGCGTTGCACGAGCAGCGATCATCGAGCACCGTGGCCTCGCCCATGCGCGCGCCCTCTTCGTGGAAGAGCATGTAAAGCAAACGGTCGCACGACAGCGCAGGATCAAGCAGCTCCTCATCGCGCACGCTCGCAAACAGGATCGTCGCGCGGCGCCAGTCTTCCTCGGTATCACCGCGCGCAGCGTCTCCAGCCACACGCTGCAACAGCACACCGCCTGCGCGCCATGTCGGCGGCGCATCGCGCGTGACGACTTCACCGACAGCCAAACGGATCGCGGTATCGGTCTGCTCGCTCACGCGAAAGAAATTCTCCGCACACTGCGCCAGCGTTTCACCTTCGAGCGCGACGATGCCCTGATAGGGCTCGTGCCCGGCGCCGAGATCAAGCGTCAGCACCATGTGCCCCGCGCCCAGCAACGCCGCGGGCGTCATGCGTCCGCTCGCGTGCGAGAGTTGCTCCGCTGCACCCTCGGCTAGGCGCGCATAGCCGCGCAAACCGCCCGCGCCATGCTCTGCAACGAGCAGCGTCACCGGCCCCTCGCCCTGCGCCTGCACCACCAAGCGCCCGTCCGCCTTCAACAACGAGCCAACAAGCGCCGCCAGCGCCAACGCCTCGCCCAGCAACAGCGCCACCGGCCACGGATAATCGTGCCGCCGCAAGATCGGATCGAGCGCCCCCGCGCCCAAACGCACGATGCGTCCGCGTACGGGCGAATTGTCGAGGCTAAACGGCGCGATGATGTCGTCGGTGGTGGTCATGGAAGCGCGACAGATGGGGCCAACGCGCTCATTCGGCAACCTTCTTTGAGTCATTCCAGACATGCGCAGCATGATCTGGAATCCACGGCGGTCGCTTGCGTGTTTACCCTGGATTCAGGGCAATTTGCCCAAACACCAGAGCAGCACGGCCTTCTGCGCATGAATGCGGTTTTCCGCTTCGTCCCACACGCCCGATTGCGGACCATCCATCACCGCGTCTGTGACTTCCTCGCCGCGATGCGCCGGCAAGCAATGCAGGAAGAGCGCATCCTTCGCCGCGCGCGCCATCCGTTCTTCGTTCACCGCAAACGGCGGGAACGCGGCCATGCGCTCGGCTTTATCGGTATCGCCCATCGACACCCACGTATCGGTGACAACCACATCCGCGCCCGCAATCGCGCGCTCCGGATCGTTCGACACATCAACCTTCGCGCCAGCCGCCTTTGCCGCCGCAACCTCTTGCGAGCGCAGCGCATACTCTTTCGGCGTCGCGATCCGCAGCGAAAAATCGAGCTTTTCCGCCGCGTGCACAAACGACGCGCAGACATTGTTGCCGTCGCCCAGCCAAGCGATCGTCTTGCCGCTCACGTTCCCGAGCCGCTCTTCGATCGTCATGATGTCAGCAAGGATCTGGCACGGGTGCGAAAGATCGGTGAGGCCGTTCACCACCGGAATGTCGGACGCTGCAGCGTAGTTCACGACATCCTGGTGATTGTTGGCGCGAATCATCACCGCATCGACCATGCGCGACAGCACGCGCGCAGTATCCTCAACCGTTTCGCCGCGCCCGAGCTGTGTATCGGCCGCATTCAGCACAATCGGCACGCCGCCAAGCTGCTGAAAGCCGATCTCGAACGAGACGCGCGTGCGCGTCGAGTTCTTCTGAAAGATCATCGCCAGCGCATAGCCATCGAGCGGCGCATCTTCATCGCGCTTCGCCTTCGGCCAACCCGCGCGCGCTGCTTTGCGGCGATGGCCTTCGTCCAAGATCGCGCGCACGTCGGCTTTCGAAAGCGCGCTCAGATCAAGGAAGTGACGCGGCGCGCTGCTCAAGCGCCGGCCTCAGCCATCTGCGCCGCAAGCACTGCGTCGATCGCGTTCACAGCTTCGCTGATCTCAGCTTCGTTGATCACCAAAGGCGGCGCCAAGCGCAGCACGTTGTCACCGGCGACGCCAACCAGCACTTTGCGATCGCGCAGCTTCTCTTGGATGAGCTTCGGATCGACGTTGAGCTTCAAGCCACGCAGCAGACCCTTGCCGCGCACATCGACCACCAGATGCGGATGGCGATCCTTCAGGCCTTCGAGCGCTTGGCCGAGCTGGTTCGCAACAGCGTTCACGCGCTCCAGAAATTCCGGCTTCGACAATTCGTCATAGCAAGCATTGCCGACGGCCATGGCCAGCGGATTGCCCCCGAACGTCGTGCCATGCACGCCTTTGACCATGCCTTTCGCGGCTTCGCGCGTCGCCAAGAATGCGCCCATCGGGAAACCACCGCCGACGCCCTTGGCGACAGCCATGATGTCCGGCGTGATGCCGCTCCATTGGTGCGCCCACATCTTGCCGGTGCGGCCGGCGCCCGATTGCACTTCGTCGAAGATGATCAGAAAGCCCTGCTCATCGGCGAGCTTACGCAATCCTTGCAAGCATTGCTCCGGCACGGCGCGCACGCCGCCTTCGCCTTGCACCGGCTCGATGATCACCGCTGCCGTCGTCGGCCCGACCGCTGCCTTCAGCGCATCATGATCGCCGAACGGCACTTGGATGAAGCCCGGCAAACGCGGGCCGAAGCCGTCGAGATAGCTCGGATTGCCCGACGCGTTGATCGCCGCATACGAGCGACCGTGGAACGAGCCTTGAAAGCCGATAATGTCAACGCGCTCGGGATTGCCGTTGGCGGTGTGATATTTGCGCGCCGTCTTCAACGCGCCTTCAATCGCTTCAGTGCCTGAGTTGGTGAAGAAGACGACGTCAGCAAAGCTATCGCGCACATACTTCGCCGCGAGCTCTTCTTGGCCCGCAATCTTGAACATGTTCGACGTGTGCCAGAGCTTGCCGGCTTGATCGGTCAGCGCCTTCACCAGAACCGGCGCTGCGTGGCCCAGCGCGTTCACCGCGATACCGGCGATGCAGTCGAGATATTTGTCGCCCTTATCGTCCCAGATCCAGCAGCCCTCGCCGCGCACAAAGTTCTGCTCCGGCGGACCATAGACCGGGAGGATGTGGCTTTCTGCGGCGGGCATTTTGGCGCTCTCTGGAAAAAGAAAGGCGCGGTTCTGAGCCGCGCCGCTTGTCAGGTCAAGCGGCGGGCATCATCACCTCATTCATGAGAAAAAACCACACCCTGCCGCGCGGCGTGCTGCACCGCATCGTCCACAAATCCGTCGTTCTGGAAGGCAACCCGCTCGGCGATCCAACTGAGCGCGAGCTGCACGTCTGGACCCCGCCCGGCTGGAGCGCCACCGAGCGGCTGCCGCTGCTCGTCGACCTCACCGGCTATTGGGGCAGCGGCATGAACCACACCAATTGGAAGCCAGGCGGCGAGAACGTGCCCGAGCGGCTCGATCGGCTCGTAGCCGAAGGCATGGCGCGCGCCATCGTCGCCTTCCCCGACTGCTTCACCAAGCTCTACGGCAACCAATATCTGAACAGCGCCGGCTCCGGCCGTTACGCCGATTATGTCTGCGATGAAATCGTGCCGACGGTGGAAGCGCAATTCTCATGCGGCGGCGCAGGCAAGCGCGGCGTCTTCGGCAAAAGCTCAGGCGGCTATGGGGCGGCGTGGCATGGCATGAACCGCAGCGATTTCTGGAGCGCCATCGCCATCAATTCCGGCGACATGGGCTTCGACGCGCTCTTCATCCCAACGCTCTACGACGATGTCGATGCGCTCAGGCCCTTCGATTACTCGATCGAGAAATGGGTCAAACACGTCGAAGCCAAGCCGAAGATGAAGGACAAAGACCGCATGATCCTCATGGATCTCGCGATGGGCGCCTTCTACGACCCCGATCCCACGCAATTCCGCAACATGCGCCTGCCGCTCGATCCGCGCACCGGCGAACTCATTCCCGAGCGCTGGAACAATTGGATGAAGCACGACCCCGTCGTGATGTTCGACAGCTTGGGCGAAAACCTGCGCAAGCTAAAGCTCATCTACATGGATTGCGGCTGGTCCGACCAATTCCGCATCCATTTCGGCATGCGCAGATTTGCGAAGAAGCTCGACGCGGCAGGCATCGCCTATACGTACGAAGAATTCGACGACGATCACACTGAAGTGGATTATCGGATGGATATTTTCTTGCCGAAGCTGGCGCAGGTGTTGAGCTAGGATCGCGCGCGTCATGAACGATTTCACAGCGCATCAAATGGCCGCTGACTTGCTCGCTGCGTCGGAAGTCGATTTCGACGAGAGCGACCAGCTGACTCAGGCACTCGTAGGCACGTTCCTGTTCGGAATGCTCACTGCTTACGCAATGTCCAAAGGGCAAGGGGCGGATGAAGCGCACCTCACTGCCGTCGCCGTGTTCGAGGATGTGTTGCACTATACGCCATCGGCGGCGCAGGAAGGCGTTCAGCATTGCATCGAAGCATCACGACCAGGCGCCCATCCCACGATGAATACAATTCTTCACCGTGGGATCGACGGCCATGCACAATACGCTCAAGGTGACGAGTTCGGACTGCGCGAAAACATACAGTATATATTGCGGCACTTTCAGCGATAGTCGCACTAACTCCGCAACCGATACCCGCTCTTCAGCATTGCCCAGCACGCCCAGCACAGCACAAGCGCCAAGCCGAGCGACGCAAGTGCGCTCACAACCAACGGCGCATCGTGCGAGCCGATGAAGCCGTGCCGGAAACCATCGATCAGGAAGAACACCGGATTGTAGTGCGAGAAGGTGCGGAAGGGTTCGGGCAGCGCATCGGTCGAGTAGAACGTGCCGGAGAGAAACGTCAGCGGCACGATGATGAAGTTCGTCACCGCTGCGAGGTGATCGAACTTGTCGGCCCACACGCCGCCGAGCAAACCGATCGCGCCGAAGATTATTGATGCGACGATCGCAAAATAGATCGCCCACAACGGCTCCGCCGGCACGATGTTCGCCAGCCACGCGACCGCAATCAAGGACGCAGCGCCCACCAAAATCCCGCGCGCCGCAGCGCCGACGATGAATGCGATCGTCAACTCAAGCGCGCTCAGAGGCGGCATAAGGAAGTCGACCGAATTGCCCTGAACCTTGGCGATCACGATCGACGACGATGAGTTTTGAAAAGCGTTCGAGATGATCGACATCATGACGAGACCCGCCGCCAAGCCGTCAGCGTAAGCGCGCTCCGTACCCGGCCAATTGCCGTCCCGAAGCACCAGGCCAAACACCATCATGAACAGCAAAGTCTGGATCAGCGGCGCGAACACGGTCTGCGCCCCGACCTTCAAAAAACGCTGCACCTCGCGCTGGATCAGCGTCTGCAGGCCAAGCCAGTTCACCGCCCCGTAGCGGCGCGATGTCAGCGGTGTCGTAGTGACTGAGGTGTCCATCGAGAATCAGGTCTCTTCATAAATTCTTAACGGTTGTGAGCGCCCGTTAACCATGAGCAACGGCCTCAAGCCCCTGTCGCGCATACAGATAATGCGCCGCAAGGCCCAGGGCATCCGGTGGAGAAGATGTTCATGATTCGGGATCGTTTTGGGGATAAAACCACTGCATATGGTGTATCCACAAATCTGACATACCTATTAGTTGACTTCCTCACCTTTCGGGAGAGTTATGATCGTCATAACCCCGTCAGAAATGGGCGGGGCCAAGGGCAAGGGGCTTGCTATGGGTTGGACTGAAGAGCGTGTGACGCTGCTGCGTAAGCTATGGGCGGAAGGTTTGTCCGCCAGTCAGATTGCTAAACAACTTGGCGGGGTCACCCGCAACGCCGTAATCGGAAAAGTCCACAGACTTGGGCTTGCCGGTAGAGCGACACCGTCACGTCCGGCCAAGCGCCCGGTCCGCACGGCTCGTCCGCGGATTATGGGCCCGAGCGCGCCGCGCCCGATGCGGGCGATCTCGGAGCGGCCGCTGGTCGTCATTCCGGATCTGGAGCCGGTGAAGTTTGAGGACGGCAAGGCCGCCTCAGTGCTCACGCTCTCGGATTCCATGTGCAAGTACCCGATCGGCGATCCGACCGACCCGAGCTTCGCCTTCTGCGGCCGCGGCTCGAGCGGCGGCCCGTACTGCGCCGATCACGCGCGCCTCGCTTACCAGCCCTCACAGGCCAAGAAGCGTCGCGCACAAGGCCAGCCAGACGAACTGCGCCGCATGCTTCGCTTTGCGATGTAAGCGCGCAATCTCATTACCCCTCGTGGAATGACTAGACGCCGCGGCCCTCAAAAGCCGCGGCGTTTTTTGGTTGGCGCATAGCTAACCGGAACAAAGCCACACCGCCTCCGTTCTTGTGAGAACAGGAGGATTTCATGCCCACAACCCAATCCGAGACCAAGCGCAAATCTGCAAAAGGCAAAGCCGCGCCGGACGCGATCAAGCTGTTGAAAGAGGACCACCGCGAAGTCGAAGGCTGGTTCGAGGGTTTCGAGAACACCAATAGCGCTGCGAAGAAGCAAAAGCTCGCGAACCAGATCTGCTTGGCGCTGACCGTCCACACCCAGATCGAAGAAGAGATTTTCTACCCGGCCTGCCGTGACGCAGGCCTGGAACTCGACATTATGGACGAAGCCGATGTCGAGCATGACGGCGCCAAGAAGCTGATTGAGGAGATTGAAGCCGGCAAGCCTGGCGACGATCATTGGGACGCGAAAGTCAAAGTCCTCTCAGAGATGATCAAGCATCACGTCAAAGAAGAAGAGCAACGCGACGGCATGTTCGCGAAGGCGAAGAAAGCTGATCTCGATCTCGATGCGCTCGGCGAGGAGATGCAGATGCGCAAAGACGAACTGATGAAAGCGGCCAAGCGCAGCAACTAGGCGCCACCAACAAAAAGGGCGGCTCTTACAAGCCGCCCTTTTCATTGTTCAGATCGCGCCCGTTTTTATGCTGGCACCCACTGGCCGCTCGAATTGCGGCAGAAGGTTTCCGGCGGCAATTGCTGACGGCCGTACTGCGGATCATCGATCGTAGCGCTGACACGCCGGCACGTCGGGCTCGTCTCAACTGGCGAACCAACCGAGAGCGAACGCGTCGAACCGCTATCGCTTTGCCATGTATCGCGCACCGGTCCGCCCGAATTGAGCGATTGATAATAGGCGTTCTCGACACGTTGCTGTTCGCGCGCCGAAAGCCAGCGGCAAACGCCATATGTCGCCGCGCCGCCGACGACGGCGCCGATCGCGGCGTTCTCACCACGATTATCCTCGTCGCCAACGACCGCGCCGGCGACAGCGCCGATGCCGGCCCCAATCAGCGCGTTACGCGTGCACTGCGAGAGCTGCGTGCGCCCGCCGCTATATCCGCCGCCATATCCGCCGGTGGTCTCGCATGCGCTGAGCGCGAGCGCGCCCGCGAACACGACGCAAAGAAGTTTGGCTTTCATAAATAACACTCCGTTCATGCGCACACCGCCCTCGCGCGCGCAATATCATCCCCGGCTCTCAGCTAATGTAGCACTCGCACGCGATGCGGGAAGCTTTAGCTCGTCTGCTCACAGACGGTTTCTTCGGCCCCCGGGCGCGTCCACTCGATTTCGTTCATCCGCCCGCGCAGCGTCGCGCCGCCCTCGGCATAGCGGAACGCCGCGCCCGTGATGCGTGAAGGCAATGCGACAGTCGTGTAACCTTCCTGGACGACGGTGGCGCTATTGAACGTGTAGGCGACGCGCAGCTCTGAGCCGTCTTCGCATTCATAAGTTGCGTTGGTCGTCTCGGTGGGCGGCGACGGGCAAGGCGTCTGGCAGGCCGCGAGAGCAGCGGTAGCGATCAAGGCGGCGGCAACGCGCATGGGATTCTCCTCAAGTGGCTTCTTTTTGGCTCATTTTGGAGCCAGTTGAAACAGGCGCGGGGCGCTTTCGCTTGCCCGGCGTGCACGGCGCGCCCTAAAAGCGCCGCCTGTTGTTTTGGGGGAACGGCGATGTCGAACGGCTATCTGGTTGCAGCGCCTGCCGATGCGGCCGCCGCGCGCGAGATCGGCTACGGCTTCAGCCTTGAGGTGATCGAAACCGATACGATCGGCGATCCAGACGCAACCTCCGCCGCGCTTGCGAGCGCGGCAAATGTTGGGCTGCTGCTAAGCAACGCCGCCGCAGCGGACGAGCGCTTCGTCGCGTTCCTGCAAACCCTAGCGACGCATTTGCAGCGCGCACAACTCATCATAGTCGATGCCGAGGCGCGCGCGGCGTTCGCGTTCCTCCCGGAATCTTGGCCGGTCATGCCGCTCGCAGACGCCCGCGCCCGCGCCGCCGCACTCGCGCAACAGCGTCAGCCTGAGACCCAAACGCCGCCACCCGCGCCAACACCGGAGCCGCCACCGGTCGAGCCGGAGACGCACGCCGAAGACCCTGTAACAGCTGCGCCGCCCGTCGAGGAGGATGGCGCGCCTGAAGCCGTAGACCCTGAAGCCGCAGACCCTAAAGCCGCGGACGAAGGCGAATTGCTCGGCGGTCTCAATGAAGACGCGCCAACCGAAGAAGCGCCGCCGATCGACGAGCGTGCGATCACCATCGAGCCCCTGCCAGAGCCGGAGTTCGAACGCGAGGAGAGCTTTGGCGCCGGCGGCGAACAATCACCTGCCGACGCAGCGCCCGAAGCGCCCGCCGCAGAACCGCCCGCGCCGCCGCCGCAAGCTGCAGAGCCGCCGCCGGCGCCGGAACCGCCGCGTCAGGTCACCGAACCCGAAGCGCCCGCGCCGGCAGCGCCACCCGAAGCACCGCCCGCGCCAGCGCCGCAAACGCTGGACGATGAGCGCGCTTCACCTCCACGCAAGCGTTCAACGCCAGGATCTGCGCCAGTCGGCGCCAGCGCATCGAGCGCGCCGGCAGATGCGACCGCGTTCGCACCGAAAAAACTTCGCCGCGGCACGCCCGAACTCGTGCGCATCGTCGTGCACCAGCCGAAAGATCTGAACGCCGTCATCAAAGCCGCGAAGAAGCTCGACCCGCGCACCGATGCTGCGCCGCAAGGCATGCCACTGGGCGATGTAGCGCTCGGCGCAAGCATCGGCGTATCGCTGGAAGTCCGTGGCGCAGCTTGCGATGGCGCCGTGCAACGCCGGTCATGGCAAGGCGAGCCGATTGATTTCAACTTCTCGGCTGAGGCCGATGAAGGCGTAAAGCAGGTCGTGTTCCTCGCCCGCGTCTTCATCAATGACGCGCAAATCGGCGTGCTCGCCTTCACCCGAAACGTCACCGGACCGAACAAGAAGCCCCACGACGGCGATCGCGTGCGCTTGAAGCGCCACAAGCGCGTTTTCCTCTCTTATTCAAGCAAAGACCGCGAAACCGTCGCCGCCATCGCGACCGCTTACGCCTCCGCCGGCGTCGAGCATTTCTGGGATCGCGCCTCGCTCAAGTCCGGCGAAGAATGGCATCCGCGCCTGCGCCGCGAGATTGACCGCGCCGATCTCTTCCACGTCTGCTGGTCGAAGAACGCTGCTGAATCCGAGTGGGTAAAAAAGGAAACCGAGCACGCCATTACCCGCCGGCGCCGCAATAGCGGCAAGCCAGACATAACGGTGCAAATGCTCGACGGCCCGCCTTGGGCGAAGCACCCGCCAGAACTTGACTCGATAAATTTCGACGATTTCGTTCGCGCGGCAATCGTCGGCTACGCACGCGGCGACGGCTCGGAATAGCCGAGAAACGCGAGCGCTTGCTCGGCTGCATCTTGGCCCGTCTCAAACGCGCCATGCGCCGTCGAGTAGCGCGCGCGTGAGCACGCTTCGCCTGAGAAGAAGAGCGGCGGACGCGGCTCCGCCAGAACAGCGCGCATGTCGGCAAAGCCCGGCTTGGCGTACGAGTACGAGCCCAAAGCATCCGCATCGCGCGCCCAGCCGGACGCCGCGATAAAGGTGAGCCGCGAAGGAAAATTCGAGCCGAGCAGCCCGGCGAGTTCTTCGCGCGCGTAGTCGGTCATCGCATCCGTGCCCGCTTCCGCGAGACCGCGCGCGAGATCGCCGCCGAAGAACGCCTCGATCAATGGGCGCCCCATGGGCCGCATATGGTACGAGCCCATCACCGGATTATCGGCGCGCGGGAAGAGATGGCTATCGACCAAGAACTCCTCCGGCTGCGCCAACGCAAAATAGAGCTTCTCCGCCGCGCCCATAGGCAGCGCCGCCGCGGCTTCGATCTTGTCACCGAGCCTTGGCTCAAAATCTATCCGCGCCAGTGTCGATGTCGGCGCCGTCACGATCACGCTGCGCGCTTCGATAACGCCGCGATCGCTCTCAACACGCACGACGCCGCCCACACCCGCGCGCACCGACCGCACGCGCGTCGCCATCCGAACCGGTAGGGGCGCGGCAATCTTGGCGAAGAGCGCGCCATAGCCTTCGCTGACGCGCCAATTCACGCCCGTATCCTGGTAGCGCGCATAATCGCGCGCATCGATCTGATCCAACGATGCGCCGCTGATGAAGCCAAACACCGCATCAATCAAAGCGTTCGAGGGATTGCCTGGCTCCAGATAAGCGCTCGCGGCGACCGGCGGATTTTTCTCCGCCAACGCCTCGATCCGCGCCTCGAACGCGCTGAACGACTCCCGAAAACGCGCCTGCTCCGCCGCCTTGATCTCGTGCTCCTCGCTTTGGCGCTGCCACGGCGCGGGCGTGCGGTTAACGTGTAGACCCAGCGCCTCCGCAATCGCCGTCATCACGTTGACGTCGCCAGAGTGCAGCCAGCCGCAACCGAGATCGACCGGCCACGCGCCGCCAATTGTCCACGCGCGCCCGCCAATCCGATCCCGCGCCTCCAGCAGCAGAAACGACGCGCCAGCCTTGGCCAGCCGCCGTCCTGCGCCGACGCCCGCAGCGCCCGCGCCGATAACCACCACGTCGAAGACTTCACTCATGCGCGCAGCATAACGCCAAACCGCCCTTTCGGGCGCCGCCGCCCGATGCTAAGCGGCTCGGCGCTTCGGCGCCTCGGAAGCTACGGGCCTGTAGCTCAATGGTTAGAGCCGGCCGCTCATAACGGTCTGGTTGCAGGTTCGAGTCCTGCCTGGGACACACGTTTGACCGGGACTTTGGCTGTCCGACCCCTTGCTCCATTTCGCTGATTTGATTTGCCAATTGCCGGTGTCGCCTCAACGCGTTTCACGCCCAAATCCGTGACATTTTTGCCCAAGAACGCGGACTCATCTTCGACTGCCAACATCAGTATTGACGCGAGGGCGCCGTGCAGATCGACATCTAGATCGTCGCCGGTGGTGTTGGGTCTGACAACGATCCTTTCGATGAGCGAGCGAATGCAGCGCATCGCCTCCTCTTGCGTTTCTTCGTCCGCAAAGCCTTCGATGAGTTGCGCGACGGCGGTGCGATAGCGCTCTCCCATGCCCTGCTCGATCAGCGTGGGCTCTATGTCTGCGGCGGCCAGCTGGGCTTTGATGGCGTCGCGCCGTTTGACAGCCGCATCGAGGTCGGCCTTCACCTCACGCGCATCCACTGCGCCCGCGCCAATCGCTTCGATGAGCTTGTCCCGTTTGGCCACAACCTTGTTGAGCTCTTGTTCCAGCACGCTGCGATTTGACCTCACCGCCTTCTGCGCTGCGGCGAGTGCTCGGCGATATTCAGTGCTGAAGGCGTCGAGGAGTTCGGGATCAAGAAGGTAATTCCGGAGCCCGAGAAAGATCACCTCCTCTAGGCGGGTCTTCGACATAGCCAGCCGATTGGAGCAGAGTCGTTTGTTCTGATACGTCGAGCAGCGGAAATGCTCTCTCGCGTACTTGGTATAGGCGCCGCCGCAGACACCGCACTCGACGATGCCGGAGATGAGATATTTGACGGGGCGGTGCTTCCAGTAAGCCCCATCAACGGCGACGCGGCGATCCTGCTGCGCCTTGACCCGATCCCAGAGCGATTGATCAATGATGCGCAGATGCTCGGCTTCGTGGATGATCCAGCTCTCCTGTGGGTTCACCCGCACGATGCGCTGATGAGTATCTGGATCACGGTCTTCGCGGCAGCGGTTCCAAACGATTCTGCCGACATACATCTCATTGTTGATGATGCCGGTGCCGCGCTTGCGGTTGCCGAGTATCGAACTATACGACCAACCGCTTCCAGAGGGTGAGCGGACGCCGGCCTCATTCAAGCTCTTGGCGATCGACTTGGCGGTGCGGCCCGCAGCGAATTCTTTGAAGATGCGAAGGACGATCGCGGCTTCATCCGGTTTGATGCGCCGCTCGCCACGAACGGGCTCGCCCCTGGCGTCAAACTCGCGAACCACCTCGTAGCCATATCCTAGTCCGGCGGTGACTTTTCCGATCTCCACGCGGCCGCGTTGGCCGCGCCGAACCTTGGCGGCCAACTCCGTCAGGAACATCTGGTTCATCATGCCCTTGAATCCGACCTGGATCATGTCGACCCAGCCTTCGGAGAGCGTGTAGATTTGGATGCCGTGGAAGCGCATGCGTTTGTGAATATTAGCGGTGTCGCCTTGGTCGCGACTGATGCGATCGAGCGCTTCCGACAGCACGACGTCGAACTTGCGCTGCTGCGCGTCCGCCAACAGCGCTTGCAGCCCCGGGCGCATCATCGAGGCCCCCGAGATGCCGTAGTCGGTATAGACTTCCGCGATCGCCCAGCCTTGCCGATCCGCGTGTTCGCGCGCCAGCCGGATTTGATCTTCGATCGAGGCGCGACTTTGCAAATCGCTAGAATATCGAGCGTAGATCGCTGCACGCATGTCTAGCTTTCCTCGATGGTCTCGTGTGCGTCTGGAGGCTCTAAAGTTGGGTAGGATTTCGCGCGCGCGGCTTCAAGAGCGCGCGCATAATCATCTCTGGCGGCTTGGCGGGCCAGCAAACGAACCAGTGGAAGAATAGCAGCATAAGGCCCGCTTTCGAGATCGGCGGCGGCCACGGCGCCATCGTTCGCGGTCGTGGAAGTCTCGAAATCTTTCATGCTCGGCTCCGCTTAACTAGGAGGCCATCGCCCCTACCGCTCTACCCGACACGTGCACCCGAATTGGAGCGCACGGCGAGCAGCAACCATTTGACTTGTTCGCGGCTGAACCGGCGAACGCCGCCATCCCTGCGCACGACACCGTCTTGGATTGTCACACCAGGAACCAGCCCCTCTTTCATTCGCCGATTCACGGTGGCTTTGGAAACGCCAAAGAGATCCTGAATGTCCTTGTAGCCAAGGAACAAGCGATCCGATTTCATTTCCGCGAGAATGCGATCGACCGCAGCGATCTCTTCGTTGGAATATCCGGGCATGTCGCGTTCGGTGAGCCGTCGCGACGGCGGCGATCGCCGCCGTGGGCGAGCGCCGAGCTTCGGACCAAGGCTTAGGCGAACGACGGGTTGCGCGTTGAGCGTGATCGGCGGGACGCTTGCCTTCGGCGGCGTCGCCGGTGTTGCGATCACCACATCGTCGAAGAGACCAAGTTGGAGAGAACTGGACATAACGCGGCCAGTTTTTCCGAGACTGCGCGTCAAACAACGTGTTTATCCGCTGAGTTGATCGAAGCTGCGGCGCTTGTTCAACGTCCGCGGACCTCGGTCGCGCTACGCATTTGTAAGCGCGTTCATCACCACATGGCGCCGCGTATCCGACCGGCAGTGATCCGCGTTGTACCTTGTGGCGCCGTGTGGCATCGACGCGATTGCCTTCTTTCGCCAGCAACACGAAATACGATTTAGCGTTCAAGACCGAGTGAAGGCGTGACCTTGGCCTTTCCGAGCGAAATTGAGATCGAGTAGTTCTTGCCGACGGCAAGCTGTTGGCCTGCCGCCAGCGGCGCCAATGCCACGCCATCATTGCGCTCAAGGAGCGCGACACGGCCCTGATGCAGCGTTTTGAAACCGCGCACCGACCAATCGCGCTCCAGTCCGTCATTGATGGCAAGCGCGCGCTTGCCAAGCTGCTTGGCGAAGACTTGCGTCTCGTGCGCGAGTTCTCCTTCGCGAAGCCGTTTTAGGGCTTCAGGCGCAAACTCGAACCGTCCCGCCAAATCGCGCACGCCGCTCCGTTCGCGTTCGTGCCATGCGATCCGCTGAGCCAACGCGTCTTTCACCTCCGGCGTAGACGGGAGCTTGCCAACCTCACCTGCCATCGCCCGCACGAGTTCGCGGTCGAGTTCGGTCTCCGCACGCGCGTCCACTTGGGTGTTGAGCGGCATCGCCGACAACGTCTGCACCTTGACCCGATTGCCGCGTCCTTTGTGCTTGTGCGGCTCGATGGCGACCAGACCCCCAGGTTCGATGCCGGCGACCGCGCGGGCGCGGACGTTGACGAACACGGGGCCGTGCGCTGGGCTGCGGACGATCGCGTAGGCCTTGCCGGGCCCGTCGCCGCACCGCCCGGTCTCGATCACGTCGCCGGTAAAACTGCCCATCCTTGGCGAATAGAGACTGAGCTTGCCCTCGCCCGGCGCCAATTCCCGGCCAAGCCTGCGGCGAATGTCCAGACCTCGGCCGATCTCATTCAGGCGTCCGCTCCAATCCGGTTGAAACCGGAAGCGGTCGCGCTTCTCCTCTCGCGCCAGACCCATGTGCGCCAGCTCGCGCACGCGATTGCGCAATGCTGCGCGCAGCACCGGTTCCAACTTCCGGCCGATGGCCTGGATACGAACCGAGCGGTTCGCCTTGATCTCGGCTTCCAGCAATTGATCGAGACGCGTGTGCCGCGCCGCCCGCGTCTCTCGCTCCAGGGCGAGCCGCTCATCGTCGGGTCCGCGGGCGCCCAACATTTCAGTCGCAACGTCGCGCGCCGCGTGGCGCAAGCCCCTGCCGACATAGTCGCGCGGAATGACGAGTTCGGGCCCGTCGCGCCGGCGGCCACGAAGGATGATGTGGACGTGCGGATTGTCGGTGTTGTGATGGTCGACCGCGACCCAATCGAGTTCGAAGCCCAGATCGCGCTCCATCCGCGCCATGGTGGCGCGGGTAAAGTCTTTAAGGTCTTCGATGCGCGCGCCGCTCTCGGGCGCCAGCATCAGCCTGAAGTGTCGCTTGTCCGCCTCCGCCCATTCCTCCAAGCGCGGATGCGCATCGACCTCGTCATGCTCACGGTCGTAGAACTGCCCCCTCTCGCCCTCAGCGCCGGCGCCATCGCGTTCCAGATACTTGCCGTGGGCGATCAATCTGCCAGCGGCGCCGCCACCATGCCCCTTATAGAAGACCGTGGCGACAACACGCTGACGGACATCGGAGACGAATGCGGTTTTCCCGCCAGTGAGGCGAGCGCGCCGACCGCTGCCTTTGCGCTCGGACATAAGCTTTGAGAGCTTCGCACCGAGGCCGCCGCTCCGCGCGTTCGGCGACCGCGCACCCTTCTGCACCTTGCCCTTGAGACCATCGTCGTTGCGGAAGACTTGAACATCACGCGCCGCATTGAGACCATGGTCGCGTTCATTCGGCCGCATGAGTGGCGAAGCGGCTAATAGCTCTGAGATCGATGCCTTTGGCATATGCGGCGGCGTTCGTCGTTGAAATTGCGCCGATGCAGCGCGTTTCGCCGCTCCAGACTCCGCGTTGCCGCATGAAAAATCCAGGCGCTGCAAGCGTCAGACGAAAACCTGCCGCACACTTTATCTTGCTCTCCACCACATCATCGCCGCATCCAAATTTCGTCTTCTACCAGCACATCGTTCGTCATGCAGAAAAGCGTCGTTGGCGGATGTTGCCGCGCGTTGCATGCCGTCATCTCACGTAGGTGAGACGATCAGAATCTGCGCCATACGCCTTCGATCAATTCGACACGCACTGGACCCCAATAGCGTCCGTCGAAGCTGTCAGCGGTGTCGCCTAAGAGGAGAACTTCACCTTCAGCCAAAACGCGGCATCCGCGCCAGCCGACGACGTCGGCATCATCAACAGCATGAAGAACACGAACAGCGGCAGCACGACGATGACCCTCATCATCATCATCATCATCATCACCACCACCACCGTCGTGATGGCCGTCGCCGGCGGCGTGCTGCTGCTGCTGCTCATCGTCGGCGCCGATGACGATGATGTTGTCGCCGCTGACGACGACGCGCTGGCCGTCGCCGCAGACGCGGGCGCCAGCGGCGGCGGCGACACGTTTGATGAAGCGATCGGAGGCGTCATCGAAGCCGCGACTGGCCGCCTGCTCGGGCGCCACGTCGCGCGCCCGGACGGTGACGAAGGCGCCGACGGCAGCAGGCGCGTTGGTGCGGACGTAGAACCCCTCTGGCACGGATGGGCTGTGATTGTAGAGCACGAGGTCGCGCGGCGCCGCGAGCGCCGCCGTCGCCAGCGCGCCGGCCACGCCGCCGGCTAGCAGCAGGATGGATTGCAGGCGCCTCGGCATGACGCCTATCCAAGCAGGTTCCGGACCGCGGCTCAGCGCTCTGGTCGGCCAACCTCAAAGAAGTCCAGCAGACAACGCGCTCGCGCCGCGCCTCTGAGGCGTCGTTGATAGGGGAGAGGGCCGTGAGTCCCCTACTTTTCTCCCCTACATCTTGACTAAGTTGGGGATGTTAGCTAACTTAGCTGACATGAGCGCGACAACCAAGATCTCCGCGGCGGAATTCCAGAACAATTTCGGCCGTTACACGGACGCCGCCAAGCGGGCGCCGGTCGTGGTTACCAGATATGGCCGCGACGAGTTGGTCGTGCTTTCGGCGACGGAATATGAGCGCATGCGGGCCTCGTTCCGGCGGGTCGTGGTGCTAAACGAGACCACCTCTGACGAGGCTGCCCAACTCTTTCAAGCGCTCGCCAACGGCCCGCCCACGCCGGAGGCCGTCGCGCTCGATCACTTGATGGATGACAACGCCCGACCGGGCGCGTGACGATCCTGCGCCATGATTCCGACAGCGCCGCAAGCCGGCATGGTCTTGCATTATAGCTTCCTCTGGAAACATGAGGCCGAGCGCGGCCAGGACGAAGGCGTGAAGGATCGTCCCGTCGTGGTGCTCGTTCTTTTGGCGGAGGGCGAAGAAGTCGTCGTCGCCCCCATAACGACGCTCCCACCCGAACAAGGCGCGCCCGCAATAGAGGTGCCCGCGCGCGTTCGCGCACACTTGGGTCTCGACGCCGACCAATCCTGGATCAGCATCGCCACGCTCAATCGATTCGTTTGGCCTGGTCCCGATCTTCGGCCCGTGCCCGGGAGCAATCCGGGCGATGCGCTTTACGGCTATATTCCGCAGAAGCTGCTCGACGCCGCTAAGCAAAGCGCAATGGCAGAACTCGCAAAACGCGTACCTGGCCTGGTGGTGCGCCGCACTGAAGATTAAGGCCGCGCTCTCTGAGGACAGGCGACATTGAACTTTAAGGGCGGGTGGGCGGGGCCTTGCGACAGGGATGGAAGCCCGGAGGGCCGAGACCGCAAAGCGGGCTCGGTGCGCGAGCACGAGAGCCCGGCCGCCGGCGGGTAGCCGGCGGGTCGCCCATCACAATGCGTGTAACCAGCGAGAAGAAACTACGTCGAGCTGCCGCGCGCCGGCGCGGGTGGGTGTGCGGAAACGGACTGAGGCCTGCGCACAGCCGCCGCCGCTCACACACGCGAGCGGCGGCGCTTGGCTTATTGCTTTTGAACCATCGTGACGATGCCGGTTTCTGACGCGCTCTTGAGCTCGAAATTGACCCGGTCGCCGACGGCAATGCCTTGCAGGATGGATGGATCTTCGGCGGTGAATTGCATCGTCATGGCCGGCCAGTTTATCGCCGCCATCGCCTCGTGATTGAATGTAATGGTGCCAGCGGCGGCGTCCACTTGCGTGACGACGCCCGTGCCGCTGACCGGTCCCGCCGCCGCGGCCGCAGGCTCGTTCATGTTCATCCCGTCCATGTCGGATTTCGCCGCCGGTTCTGACGCCGGCGGCGAACACGCCGCGGCCAGCAAGGCGATCGGAATGATGATGGCTCTCAGCATGGTCAACTTCCCCTCTGGGTGGCGATCCGGTCTGGTGATGGAGCGAGCGCAGCGCGCTCGATCTCGCGGCGCCGGATCATAAGATAGGCCGCGGGAATAACGAACAAGGATAAGAGCGGCGCAGAGAGCATGCCCCCGACCAGGGGCGCCGCAATCCGGCGCATGACTTCCGCGCCTGCGCCGCCTGTCCACAAGATTGGGAACAAGCCGGCGAGAATGACGGCGACCGTCATGGCCTTGGGGCGCAAGCGCAGCAGCGCGCCTTCGCGAACCGCTTCGGCGACGAGCGCGGGCGTGATCTCTTCGCCGCGGTCGATCCGCTCTTGGAGCGCGTTCTTCAGATAGATCAGCATGACGACGCCGAACTCGGCGGCAAGCCCCGCTAGCGCGATGAAGCCGACGGCAACGGCGACGGAGAAGTCGTAGCCTAGGAGATAGACGAGCCAGATCCCGCCAGTCAGCGCGAACGGCAGGCTCGCCATCACGATCGCCGCTTCATCGAAACGCCGGAACGTCGCGTAGAGCAGCAGGAAGATGATCAACAGCGTCGCCGGTCCAACAATCGTAAGCCGCTCCGCCGCACGCGTCAGATATTCGAACTGTCCCGAATAAGCGACGCTGACGCCGGCCGGCAATTGTTGTTGCGCGACCGCGCGCTGCAAATCACCCACCACCGACGCCAGATCGCGCCCGCGCACGTCGACATAGACGAAGGCCGAGAGTCGGCCATTCTCGCTGCGGATCATCGATGGACCATCCGCAATTTCGATCCGCGCGACTTCGCCAAGCGTCAGGCGCAAGCCTTCATTGGTGACGATCGGCAGCGCGATCAGGCGCTCAAGGGTGTCGCGCACTTCGCGCGGATATCGGAGATTGATCGGATAACGTGCACGGCCATCGACCACTTCACCGATATTCTCCCCGCCAATGGCGCCGGAGACGACCATCTGCACGTCTTCGACGTTCAGCCCGTAGCGCGACGCCGCGAAGCGATCGATGTCGACATTGACATAGCGCCCGCCGGTGATGCGCTCGGCCACCGCCGACGATACGCCAGGCACGCCGCGCGCCGCAGTCTCGATCGCGCGCGCGGCGGCATCGATGGAAGCCAAATCAGGCCCGCTGACCTTGACGCCGATCGGGCTCTTCACGCCGGTCGCAAGCATATCGATACGGTTGCGGATTGGCGGCACCCAAACGTTGGTCAACCCAGGCACTTGCACCACACGGTCGAGTTCCTCGATCAGGCGCTCGGGCGTCATGCCGGGACGCCACTGCGACCGCGGCCGCAACTGGATCGTCGTTTCGAACATTTCCAAAGGCGCGGGGTCAGTCGCGGTCTCGGCTCTCCCCGCTTTGCCGAACACGCTTTCCACTTCGGGCACGGTGCGGATGAGACGGTCGGTCTGCTGCAAAAGTTCAGAGGCCTCCGATGCGGAGAGCCCAGGCAGCGCCGTCGGCATGTAGAGGAGATCGCCCTCATCCATCATCGGCATGAACTCGCCGCCGAGGCGCGAGAGCGGCCAGGCGGTGGTCGCGAAGGCAACAAGCGCAACGAGGAGAATGACCCTCGGATTGATCAAAGTGAACTCGATCGCCGGCCGATAGAGAGCGGCCAAGAAACGGTTCACCGGGTTCGCATCTTCGTGCGGAATGCGACCTCTGATCCAATAGCCCATCAGCACCGGCGTCAGCGTCACCGCCAAAGCGGCCGAGGCCGCCATCGCATAAGTCTTGGTGAAGGCGAGCGGCGCAAAGAGCCGCCCTTCCTGCGCCTGCAAGGTGAAGACCGGCAGGAAGGAGAGCGTGATGATGAGCAAGCTGAAGAAAAGTGCTGGGCCCACTTCGACTGCCGCGTCGGTGATGACGCGCCAATGATCGGCGCCTTGCGGCATCTCGCCGTCATGGTCGTCGCGCCATCGTTCAAGTTTCTTGTGGGCGTTCTCGACCATGACGATGGCCGCATCGACCATGGCGCCGACAGCGATGGCGATGCCGGAGAGCGACATGATGTTGGCGTCGACGCCTTGGAGACGCATGACCAGAAAAGCTGTGGCGACGCCCAGCGGCAGCGTGACGATCGCCACCATGGCGGAGCGGATGTGAAACAGGAAAAGCGCGCACACGAGCGCAACGACGATGAATTCCTCTAGGAGCTTGCCGGTCAGATTCTCGATGGCGCGGTCGATCAGCGATGAGCGGTCATAGGTCGTCACAACTTCCACGCCCGCTGGCAGACTGCGCTCAAGCTCGGTCAGCCGCGTGCGCACCGCTTCGATCACCGAGCGCGCATTCTCGCCGGCGCGGATCACCACAACCCCGCCCGCGACTTCGCCCTCCCCGTTCAATTCAGCGATGCCGCGGCGCATTTCTGGACCGAGTTGCACCCAGGCGACATCGCTCAGACGAACTGGCGCCCCCGTCGCCCCGACGCCCAGAGGAATGGAATTGAAGTCTTCGAGCGTGCGCAGATAGCCGGAGGCGCGCACCATGTGCTCGGCTTCGCCCATCTCAACGACGCCGCCGCCGGTCTCGCCATTGGCGGCGCGCACGGCGTCGGCGATGCGCTGTTGCGAGATGCCGTAGGCGGCCATGCGCTCGGGATCGAGGACGATCTGATATTGGCGCACCATGCCGCCGATCGAAGCGACTTCGGCGACGCCCGGCACGCTCTTCAATTCGAACCGAAGCAGCCAATCCTGCAAGCTGCGCAACTGGCTCAAATCGTGTTGGCCGGTGCGATCGATGAGCGCGTATTGATAAACCCAGCCCACGCCCGTCGCATCGGGCCCCAGCGAAGCGCGCGCCGTCGGCGGCAAACGCGTTTGCACCTGGCTCAAATATTCGAGCACGCGCGAGCGCGCCCAATAGAGATCGGTCCCGTCCTCGAAGATCACATAGACGAAGCTGTCCCCGAAGAAGGAATACCCTCGCACCGTGCGTGCGCCCGGCACCGACAGCATTGTCGTCGTCAGCGGGTACGTGACCTGATCTTCGACGATCTGCGGCGCCTGGCCTGGATAGGTGGTGCGAATGACCACCTGCACGTCCGAGAGATCAGGCAGTGCATCGACCGGCGTGGTGCGCACCGCGATCGCGCCCGCAATTGCGAGCACGAGCGCGGCCAACACCACGATTAGGCGATTGGCGACGGACCAGCGGATGACGGCGCCGATCATGGCGTGCGTCCCGTCTCGCGCATGTCATCGATGACGTGCGCGCCATCGCTTTCGTGGAAGCGGAACGCAACGGAATCGCCAACGGCCAAACCGCGCGCCATCTCTGCACGCCCCAAACGAAACTGCATGGTCATGGCCGGCCAATTCAAACTGGCGACCGGTCCATGCGCGATCGTCACCTGGGCGCCTGCGATTGCGGTGATGCGTCCCAACGCCTCGTGCACGGCGTTGGCGGCAGGCTCTGGCGCAGCGCGCGAGGCGTTGAGCCGCGCCACAGCGCCGGAGAGGTTCGCCTCTGAATCGATCAGGAACTGGCCTGAAGCGACAACGCGTTGGCCTTCGCTCAGACCCGACGCGATAGCGATGGAATCGCCCTGGCTCCGGCCGAGCGCGACTTCGACCGGCGCGTAGCTGCCATCCTCCTGCACAACGATGACGATCGAACGCGCACCCGTGCGAATGACCGCTTCGGCTGGAATGACGAGCGCGGACTCACCTCTCTCCTCTAGCCGCGCCTCGGCGGTCATGCCGGGGCGCAAGCGCCCTTGAGGATTGGCAAGCGCGATGCGCACTTCGATCGAGCGCGTGGCCGGGTTCGCCGAAGGCAGCACGCTTTCAATGCGGCCCGAAAACGTCTCGCCAGGATAAGCAGGCAATGTCGCGCTGACGCGCGCACCTGGCCGCGCAAGGCCAGCATCAGATTGCGGCAGCGACGCAATCAGCCACACCGGCGAAAGGCCGTTGATGGTTGCGAGCGACGCGCCCGGCATCACATTCATGCCTTGGCGGATATCGAGCGCGGTGATCGCGCCAGTCACCGGCGCTGTCACAGTGAATACCGGGCGCGGCGCGCCGTCGCGCTCAACCCGCTCAAGCAGCGAGGCCGGCATGCCGAGCATGGCGAGGCGCCGGCGCGCGGCAGAAGCCAGATCGCCGCCCGCATTGCGCAGTGCGAGGTACTCCGCCTGCGCCGCCATCCATTCCGGCACGCGAATATCGACGATCGGCGCACCTGCCTGCACGACGTCGCCGACAGCGCGCCCATAAGCGCGTTCGACGAAGCCGCCCGCGCGCGCCTGCACCACGGCAAGAGAGCGTTCGCTGAAACTTATGATCCCCGCAGCGACGACCGAGCGCGCCACGTTCGAGCGCTCAACCGCCGCAAGACGCACGCCAAGATTTTGCGCAACACCCGGATCGATGCGCACGCCCGCTGCCGCTTCGCCTTCGTCGGCGTAACGCGGGACCAGATCCATTGCCATGAATGGCGAGCGGCCCGGCTCGGTGAAGTGCACGTCCGGCCGCATCGGATCGTACCAATAGAGCACTTGACGTTCGCCACTGATAGCGGACGGCGCATCGCGGCGCGCGCCCAGCCAATAGCCGCCGGCGCCCACGAGAGCGAGCACGAGTGCGCCGCCAATGATGAAGGGCGCAAGGCCTCGCAAGCGAATAGGCTGAGTGTCGCTCATGGCGCGGCCTCCGCGTATTGGAGCGTGAGTGCAGCGCCGGTGAGCGCGAGCCGCTCTTCAAGCGCGATTAAGTCCAACTCCGCTTCCAGCGCATCGCGGCGCGCCGCGATCAGCGCGCTTGCGTTTGAACTTCCAGCTGCAAACGAGCCAGATGCGGCTTCGGCGCGCTGACGCGATAGGGGCAGACGAACATCGCGCGCCCGCATTACGCTTGCCGTGAGCGCCGCGTGTTGCGCAAGACCCGCTTCGAGCATGGCTTCGTGCTCTCGCACTGAGGCGTCGCGCTCGGCGCCGACGCGCGCGACATCGGCGCGCCGCGCATCGATCAGCGGACCTTGGCGCCAGGCTTGAAAGAGCGGCAGCCCTACCCGCACTTCCACGGACGCCATGTCCTCAAGCGCCGGATCACGCCGCCCGTAGGAAACTTCCCACGACCAGTCGGGCCAGCGTTCGGCGCGCGCCGCGCGCAGGCCAGCTTGCGCCACCTCACCTTCGGCGTCGTAAGCGGCAAGCGCCGGATGGCGGCGGAGGTGATGGCGCAACATCTCGGCGTCGATGTGGAATACAGGCGCCGCATCACTCAGCGGTTCATCTGCTGCATCCCCGATCCAGCGTCTCAATTCGGCGCGCATCGCCGCTACTTCAGCGGCGGCTTGTGCGCCGCGATCTTCAATGCGCGCCGCCTCCACTTCAGCGGCAATCGCTTCATCGACGCTGCCTGCGCCCGCGCCAAGCCGGGCGCGCGCCGCTTCAGCTGAGGCGTGGGCGTCTTGCGTCAAACGCTCCAGCACGGCAACGCGCCGCTCGGCGTAATAGAGCCCGATCCAGGCTTGGGCTGCGCCCAAGCGCGCTTCGAGGCGCCCCAGTTCAAGGCCTGCGCCCGCGCGCTCGGCTTCGGCGCGCGCCATGGCGCGCCGGGCCCCCAGTTCGGCGAAGCTCGGCATCTCCTGCATGATGCCGACGCGCTGCATCGTCATCTCATCGCGGTTCAGGCGATAGCGGTCAGCTCTGGTAACCGGGACGTTGTCGAGCGCCAGCACCAGTTCGGGATCGGGCAATGCGCCGGCGGGGCCGATGCCGCGCGTCGCTGCTTCCAATGCAGCGCTTCGCGCCACGATCGTCGGCCCATCGGTTGCGGCGCGCTCAAGCGCGTCGGTGAAACTCAAATCTTGTGCGTGTGCAGCCGGCGCCAAGCCAACGGCGCAGGCCAATAGCCATGCTTTGTGCATGTCTGACTCCAAGGAAAATGGGACATGCCCAAGCGCAGGCGCGCACGCGCGCGAGCGCTCTTATTCCGGTGTCAGATGGTTCGTGGTGGGCGGAAGAGTTGCTGGAGCGGCCCGCTCAGATTGGCAGGCTCACTTGAGATCGGCTGCGACAAACGAATGGTCGCATTCGGCAGCGCGATGGGTGCAAAGGTCGGCGCAACAGCCGGCGCCGTGCGGCACGACATCCCCATCATGCAGCCGTCCATGTCGTGCTGCTGCTGGGGTTGGTTCTTGTCGCCGCCTTGATCAGGGCAGCAATCATGCTGGGCTTGGACTTCCATTGCCTGCTGCATGGGGCACGCTTCAGCAGCCGACGCGGAAACGCCGCTCGCCGCGAGGGCGAAAGCAGTCAGCAAGGAAAGCCAAATCCGACGCATCAGGTCCATAATACTGGTCAGCGGTCTTTAATTCGTCAACGCAGCGCACCTGGTTGCAGCGAATTAACCACGGCACAACATTTTCGCGCCGCCAAGGCGGAGTTCCGATCAACCTCAATACGCGCCGAGTTGCGCTATCCCTTGGACGCGGCGCGGGGCCGGCGCGCATTTCTCTTGATCGAACCGCCCCGCGCCGGAGCGTGATCTCCAGCGCAAGCGCCATGATCGGCCAAGGTTTCGATCACGCGGCATCGGGAGGCCGAGCCGGCGTCGCAAGGCGTGGCGATGCGCGCAAGTTCGTGTCTCAGCGCCAGTAGCTGAGCAATGCGCGCCTCCACGTCTTCAAGGTGGCGCTGGGCAATCGCGTCGGCTTCACCGCATGGCCGGTCTGGATGGTCCGACAGGTCAAGCAATGACCGGATGTCGCTTAACTCAAACCCGAGCGCGCGTGCATGACGAATGAAAGAAAGCCGCTGCGCGTCGGCCTCAGTGTAAAGCCGCCGTCCGCTGTCGCTGCGGTGTGGCGGGTCGATGAGGCCTTCGGCTTCGTAGAAGCGAATGGTCGGTATCTTGATTCCGGTTCGCTTGGAGACCGCGCCTATAGTCAGCATTTTCGCCCTTGATCCTCTAGTGACTAGAGGATGTAGAGGGTGTGGCGTTGGATTTCGAGAGTGTCCTGATGCCCCCTTCCTGGCTCCCCCTGGTCGCGCTTTTGGCCATTATCGCCATCTCGGCGCTTCGCCTTTTCAGCGTCGAGCGCAAGCACGGCGTAAAGGCGTTCAGTTTTGGCCGCCACGCCGCGATCCAGGGCGTCGCTGAACGCAACTGGAAGCTGGCGACCGCCCTCGCCCTGGCCTCGGCGCTCGCCGCGTGGCTAACGCCCGATTGGGAGGCGGCGCTCGGCCGCCCTGCGTGGGCGGACGTGGCGGCGCTAAAATGGGTTTCGGCCCTCGTGTTTGCCGGTTCGGTTCTCATCATCGCCACCGCGCAGCTGCAGATGGGCGCCTCATGGCGCATTGGCGTTCCAGCCGAGGGACCAGGAGCCCTTGTCGCCCACGGTCTTTTCGGCTGGTCCCGCAATCCGATTTTTGTTGGCATGATCGGCGCGATGTTTGCGCTGTTCTTGTGGTCGCCCCACCTTCTGACCGCCGCAGGCCTCGCCGCGACCTGGACGCTGGCGCTCGTGCAAGTGCGGATCGAAGAAGAAGCGATGCGCGAAAAACATGGCGACGCTTATGAGCGTTACGCCGCTGAAGTCGGCCGTTGGTTTGGCCGGCGCCACGTGAGCGCCTCATGAGCAGTGGCGCAAACTCCTTTACTCCCGCGCTTGGACACGCGGCGCTGACCCCGCTCTACGATAGCACGATCGCGCTGCTCACGCGCGAGCAGCGCTGGCGCGGCGCATTGCTCAGACAGATATCGCCGAGGGCGCGCGATGTCATCGTGGATGTCGGCTGCGGCACGGGCGCGCTTGCATTGATGATCAAGCAAACAGCGCCGGATGCGACGGTGATTGGTTTGGACCCCGACGCAGGGGTTCTAGCGCGCGCTGCCAAAAGAGCGCAACGCGCGGGGTTGGCGATTGAGTTTCAGCAAGGCTTTGCGCGAGAGACTGACCGCTTCGCCGATCGGGGCGTCACCAAAGTCGTGTCAAGTCTCGTCTTCCACCAAGTGCCGATGGATGAAAAGCGCGCCGCGCTCGCAGCGATGCGCGCGCTGCTGCAGCCGGATGGAGAAGCGCACATCGCCGATTATGGCTTGCAGCGCACGCCATTGATGCGGATTCTCTTCGGGCAAGTTCAGATGCTCGACGGCAAGACCAACACAACGCCGAACGCCGAAGGAATTTTGCCGCGCCTCATGGCTGAGGCGGGCTTCGCTGATGTGTCAGAAGCAGAGGTGATCGCAACGCCTACGGGATCGATCTCTCTTTACCGCGCGAACGGAGCCCGGTCATGAGCGAGGATTGTTGCGGAAAGGTTGGACCAGATCCTGTCGATACGCGCGCGCGCCGTATCCTTTGGATCGTGCTCGTAGCTAACGCGGCGATGTTTTTCGTGGAAACGATTGGCGGACACGCTGTTGGGTCGCTGGCGTTGCAGGCCGACGCGCTCGATTTCGCGGCGGATGCGGCGACCTACGGCGTGACGCTCTGGGCCATCGGTCGTTCAGTGCACGTGCGCACGCGCGCGGCGATGGTGAAGAGCGCCGCTATGCTCGCGATGGGCGCCATCATCATCGCAATGGCTGTTGCAAAGCTGTTGTCTCCCACGCCGCCGGAAGCCACGCCAATGGGATTTATCGGCGCGCTCGCCTTAGCGGTGAATCTGGGCGCTGTTATAATGTTGCTTCCAATGCGTGACGGGGACGCAAACCTTCGCTCGGTTTGGCTCTGCTCGCGAAACGACGCCCTCGGCAACATTTTGGTCATACTCGCAGCTGCGGCGACGGCTGCGACACGATCGCCCTGGCCTGATTTCGCTGTGGGCGCCATCATGTGTTTACTGTTCGTCAGCGGTTCGTGGGCCGTATATAGGCAGGCGCGCCGCGAATCTGCGGCGATTCCTGTGGGATGAAGTACGTGCAAGCTTCGGGTGACATGAACTGGAGGCGCTGGGTCGCGATGCTCTGCATCGCGCTCTTGGCTTTCGTCATGTTCGAAGAATCGTCACCCGCTCATGCTGCTGCGGACTTGGCGCAAGCATCAATCACGTATGATGCTTTGAACGGCGTCGATCTCACGCAGACATCGTCTGACCAAGACCAATATCCAGACGCCCCGTACCAGCCGGCGCATCATTGCTGTGCGGCGCACACGGCCAGCGTCGCCCCGGCGATGCACAACACGGCCTTCGTAGAGCAGGCGTCATTGCGCGTGCGCGTGCCGCTTAGTGTCGACGCAGCGCCCTTGAGCGCGCCCGAAGGTCTCGACCGGCCACCAAAGGCTCCCGCGATCATCTGACGCGCCGTGGGCAGTTCCGCGGCGCGTGATCATTCACGCATCGCGGATCTTTCATGCCCGAAAACCACCGTTCTTTACGGCGCTCGGCGCGCATTCTGCGCCATCTCGCGTCGGCTTCCCTGGTCGCGCCGCTCTTTGCGTTGGCGCCGGTCATCACACCGGCGGCCCTCGCTCAGGAGGCAGCGCCGCTCACGTTGCAAGATGCTATCGCGCGCGCGGTTGATGCAGATCCTGGTCTGCGCGCGGCCAATGCGGGTGTCGAGGCGGCGCAAGGGAGCCTGCGCCAAGCGCGCGTGCGCCCCAATCCGACACTCGACGCCGAAGTCGAGAACTTCAATGGCCGGGACGATCTGCGCGGTTTCGATGGCGCGGAGACAACTTTTAGCCTCTCGCAAGAAGTGGAACTGGGGGGCCGCCGTAGCGCCCGGGTTCGTCTCGCCGACCGCGAACTCCACGGCGCCGAACTCGACCACATCCTGCGTGGCCTCGACCTCATCCGTGACGTGCAATCTGCTTATTATGATGCGCTTGCGGCCGAAGAATTGGTCGTCATCGCGCGCGAGCGGTTGGCGACGGCCGAGGCTCTAAGCAGCTCGGTCGCGCGCCGGGTCGCTGCCGCACGCGATCCATTGATGGCGGGCGCGCGCGCCGATGCGGGTTTGGCGGAAGCGCGCATCGCCTTGACGCGCGCGCAAGCGGAAGCCGCAACGGCGCGCGCCGGGCTCGCATCCTTCATCGGCGGCGACGAGGGCTTCACGCTCATCGCCGCCGATTTCACCCTACCACGCGCCAGCGACCACGAGCACAGTCCGATAGACGATTCAGCGCCAGACATTGCGCGTTTGACCGCCGAGCGCGATCGCTTCGGCGCGGCGGTCAGCGTCGAGCGTTCGCTGGCCTGGCAGAACCCAACCTTGAGTCTTGGCTATCGCCGCTTTGAGGATCGTGACGGCGATGGCGCGCTGGTTGCGGGCGTCTCGATCCCGCTTGGCGTATTCGACCGCAATCAGGGCGCGGTCGCACGCGCGCGCGCCGAGCAGCGGCGGGCCGAATTCGAACTCGACGCGGCGCGCCGAACGCTCGCACGCGAATACGCCGCGCTTGAGCGTGCGATCGCTTCCGATGCCGCAGCCGTTCAGTCCACCGAAGAAGACGTGATCCCGCAAGCCGAGCGGGCGCTTGCGCTGGCGCAGGACGGCTATAATCGCGGGGCGTTTTCTTATCTCGACGTGCTGGAAGCCCAGCGCGCTTTGTCCGACGCGCGCCAGAACCGCGTCGATTCCCTTCGTTCTTATCATTCCAACGAGGCGGCGCTTGACCGCCTCACGGCGCGCTTCGGCGAAGCGTTGCCCATCGAGGAGCAACACCAATGACAACCTTCAGAATGAAGTTAGCCGCCGCTCCCCTCGCGCTCATCCTGGCGCTTGGCCTCTCGGCATGTGGGAACAGCGAAGCCGAGCCCGAGCGTGTCGCGGCCGAAGCCGGCCACGCGGAAGGTGAAGAGCACGCAGAAGGCGAAGAACACGCCGAGGGCGAGGAAGGCGGCGCAGAACGGGTCACCATTCCGGCAGCATCTGCTGAAGCCTCGGGCATCGTCGTTTCAACCGCAGGACCTGGTGCAATTCAGGAAACGCTCAACCTGACCGGACGCATCATGCTGCAACCGGCGGCGCGCGCCGAAGTGCATGCGCCCTACCCTGGACCTGTGCGCGCCGTCACCCACAACATCGGCGATATGGTGCAGCGCGGCCAGACGCTCGCGCGGGTCGAAAGTGCGGAGAGCTTGCAGACCTATTCCATTGTCACGCCAATTTCGGGTGTGGTGCTGGAGCGGCAGACCAACATTGGCGATGTCACCAGTGAAGATCCACTCTTCGTGGTCGGCGATCTCTCACGTCTGCAAGCGGAATTGAACGTCGTCACGCGCGACATCGGCCGCGTCGCCCCCGGACAGAGCGTGCTGATTACCGGTCTTGATGGCGCAACGCGCATCGAGGCGCGGATCGCCAGCGTGCTGCCGACCGCTGACGCGCATAGCCAGACCCTGCTTGCACGCGCCCCACTCACCATTCCGCAAGGCTCGCCGCTTCGCCCGGGCATGGCCGTGCGCGCCTCTGTGGTGCTGACCGAACAGCAAGTGCCGATCGCGGTGGCGCGCGACGCGGTGCAGACGCTTGAAGGGCGCACTGTCGTGTTCGTGCGCGTATCAGAAGACACCTACGAAGCGCGCGCCGTCACGCTTGGCCGCGCTGGCCGCGACACGGTCGAGATCACGGCGGGCTTGGCGCCCGGCGAAATCTACGTCTCCGAAAACGCGTTCCTCGTGAAAGCCGAAATCGGCAAGGGCTCAGCCTCGCACGATCACTGAGCACCACTCCTTATTCATCCTGACCGGATTTCGCTTTCATGATTAGCCGTCTCATCGAACTCGCCGTCAAAGCCCGCTGGGCTGTCATGGCGATTGTCCTCATCATCGCCGGCATCGGCGTCTTCAACATTGTGCGCCTGCCGATTGATGCGGTGCCCGACATCACCAACCGGCAAGTGCAGATCAACACGGTCGCGCCCGCATTTGGCCCGCTCGACGTTGAGCGCCTCGTCACCTATCCGGTCGAAACCGCGATGTCCGGCATTGTCGGACTTCAGAATACGCGCTCAATCTCCAGGAACGGCTTCAGCCAGGTCACCGTCGTCTTTAACGACAGCGTCGATATCTATTTCGCCCGCCAGCAAGTGGCCGAGCGGCTGACGCAAGCGCGCGAAAGTTTGCCCGAAGGCGTCGAGCCGCAAATGGGGCCGATCTCAACCGGCCTCGGCGAAGTGCTGATGTGGACGGTCCATTATGCGGACCCCAACGCCGAAGGCGCGCGTGCAGCGCCCGGCGAGCCGGGCTGGCAGGCCGACGGCTCTTATCTGACCGTCGAAGGCGAGCGCCTCACTGACACGGTGGCGCAAGCCGCTTATCTGCGCACGATCCAAGATTGGATTATCCGCCCGCAAATGCGTTCGGTGGCGGGCATCGCTGGCGTCGATTCCATCGGCGGCTATGAAAAACAATATGTCGTCGAGCCTGATGCGGGCGCCTTATCCGCCTACGGCATCTCGTTCTCCGAACTCGCCGACGCGTTGGAGCGGGCCAATCTCTCGGTCGGCGCGAATTTCATCCAGCAAGGCGGCGAATCCTTCCTGATCCGCGCCGATGCGCGCATCCGCACGCTTGAGGAAATCTCCGAAGCGGTGGTGGCGACGCGCGACGGCGTGCCCATCACGGTGCGTGATGTCGCCAACGTTGCCGTTGGCGGCGATCTGCGCACGGGTGCGGCCACCTCGGGCGGCCAGGAAGTCGTCGTCGGCACGGTGCTGATGCTGACCGGCGGCAATAGCCGCACGGTCGCTGCGGCATCTGCCGAACGCCTTGCTGAGATCTCGCGCACGCTGCCGCCCGGCATTGTCGCCGAAGTGGTCTATGACCGCTCAAAGCTCGTGAACGCCACCATCGCCACGGTTGAGCGCAACTTGGCCGAAGGCGCGCTTCTGGTTGCCGTCGTGCTCTTCCTGCTCTTGGGCAATGTGCGCGCGGCGGTGATCGCAACGCTCATCATCCCACTCTCGATGCTGATGACCTCGATCGGCATGAATGTCTTTGGCGTCTCCGGCAATCTCATGAGCCTGGGCGCGCTCGATTTCGGCCTTATCGTCGATGGCTCGGTCATCATCATCGAGAATTGCTTGCGGCGATTGGCCGAGCGCCAGCATCACGAAGGCAGGTTGCTCACGCTGCAAGAGCGTCTCTACGAGACGATGGAAGCAAGCCGGGAGATGATCAAGCCGACCATTTTCGGTCAGATGATCATCTTCCTGGTGTTTGCGCCGCTCCTCACCTTCTCGGGCGTCGAAGGCAAGATGTTCTCGCCGATGGCGATCACGTTGATGCTCGCCCTTGCCGCGGCCTTCGTTCTTTCGCTGACGTTTGTGCCGGCGATGGTGGCGCTCCTCATCCGCGGCAAGGTGGCCGAGAAGGAAGTGAAAGCGATCGAGATCGCGCACAACCGCTATCTGCCTGGTCTCGATTTTGCGCTTCGCAAGCCGAAGACGGTGATTGCAGGAGGCGTTGGCGTGTTCTTGGCGGCGGTCCTCCTCTTCTTCACATTGGGCCAGGAATTCATTCCCCAGCTCGATGAGCAGGACATCGCCATCCAGGCGGTGCGCATACCGTCAACCTCGCTGCAGCAATCGACCGCAATGCAGGCGCGCGTCGAGCAAACGATCTCCGAGTTTCCAGAGGTCGCCTTTGTGTTCTCGAAGACCGGCACGGCGGAGGTCGCCTCCGACCCGATGCCGGTCAACATTTCGGACTCGTTCGTGATCCTCAGGCCCCGTTCGGAATGGCCCAATCCCAACGAACCGAAGGCCGAACTGATCGCGCGGATGGAGGCTCGCCTCACGCAGCTCATCGGCAATTCCTATGAGTTCACGCAGCCGATCCAGATGCGCTTCAACGAACTCATCGCCGGCGTGCGCGGCGATGTGGCGATCAAGCTCTATGGCGAGGATCTGACCGAGATGAGCGCAGCCGCGGGGCGCATTGCCACCGTGCTGCAATCGATCGACGGCGCCGCTGACGTCAAAGTCGAACAGACGGGCGGCTTCCCCACGCTTGACGTCGCCTTCGACCGCGACGCCATCGCCCGATATGGTCTCTCACTGCAGGAGGTCACTGACACGGTCGCAACCGCCATGGGCGGGCGCGAAGCCGGTCTGGTGTTTGAAGGCGACCGGCGCTTCGACGTAGTGGTTCGCTTGCCAGACGCAGTGCGCGACGACCTCGACGCTGTCGGCGCGCTGCCGGTGATGTTGCCGGAAACGAGCGAAGGACCACGCCAATCGATCCCGCTGCGCGAGGTTGCGACCTTCACGTTCTCTGAAGGCTTAAACCAGGTCAGCCGTGAGAACGGCAGCCGCCGCGTTGTCGTGCAGGCGAACGTTCGCGGCCGCGACCTCGGCTCATTCGTCGCTGAAGCACAGCGCCGTGTCAGTGAAGTCGACTTGCCGACTGGCGCCTATCTTGAGTGGGGCGGCCAATTCCAGAATCTGCAATCGGCCTCGCAACGCATGTCGCTCATCGTGCCGGCATGTTTCGTGCTGATCTTCGGCATTCTCTATATGGCGCTCGGCACCTTCCGCGCCGCAGGCGCTGTGTTCACCGCGGTGCCGCTGGCGCTGGCGGGCGGGGTCTACACCCTCTTCCTGACCGGCATGCCGTTTTCGATCTCGGCCGCAGTCGGCTTTATCTGTCTTGCGGGCGTTGCCGTCCTCAACGGCCTTGTCGTCATGACCGGCATCAATAAGCGTCTCGATCTCGGCATGCCGCTCGACCAGGCCATTCGCGAAGGCATGATCGAAAAATTCCGCGCCGTGCTGATGACCGGCATCGTGCCCGCGATCGGTTTTGTGCCGATGGCGATTGCGCACGGCACTGGCGCCGAGGTGCAAAAGCCTTTGGCCACGGTGGTGATCGGGGGCCTCATCACGGCGACCTTGCTCACGCTCTTTGTCTTGCCCGCAATCTGCCGGCTCATGCTGAAGAGCGGCCACCGCGCACGCGCCGGCGAAATGCCGACGGCCTATTCGAGCGACGGCGCACCGGCGCAAGCCGAATGACGCTCAAGGCTCCCCACACGACGATGAAAGGTAGGTCCTAAATGACGCTCACCTCGATCCGCGACGCACTGCCCGCCTACGCCGCCGACCAAAAACACAATCTCATCACGTTGGTCGAAGAGCAGGTCTTAACCGAGCAGCAGAAGTGGGGATGTCTGCTCGCCTGCGCTTGTGCGACGGGATCAGCGCCCCTCATCCGCGCCATCGAAGAGGATACTTCGACCCGTCTGTCGCCGGCAGCGCGAACCGCCGCGAAATCGGCGGCGACGATCATGGCGATGAACACGGTCTATTACGCGGCGATCAATCAGCTCAACAACCACGACTACAGGAGCCGGCCGCCGGCTCTTGCCATGAGCGCGCTTTCACAAAGCGACGTCGACAAGATCGATTTCGAATTGTGGGCGATTGCGGTCTCAGCAGTGCGCAAGTGTGATGTGTGCCTGAACGTCCACGAAGCGGAATTGCACAAGCGCAATGTGCCGCTTGAGCGCGTGCAAGCAGCGTTGCGTATCGCTGCGGTCATGAGTGCGGTTGCAACCGCCATTGCGATCGAGGGCGCTGCGCCATGAAAATCCGTCTTCATCGCCGTCGCGTCAACCAATCTCGTTTGTCCCTGTTCGACGATGTCGTTGGCGCGGCGCGTCCATTGTGGTCCCCGCACGGCATGGCGCGTCTTCTCAATGCGCACCCGGCGCGGCTTTAGGCGCGAGCACAACCATGGCGAACGCCAAGAAACAACGAATGGATGTCGCCGGTTTGTTGCGGTCGCCATCGGCCGGGCGCTGCAAACGGTGCGCGCTCGATTTGACCAAACGCGTGCAGACGATCGCAGCGGTCAGCCAAGCGCACGTAATCAACGATCCCAATCGCGGGCCGTTGAAGATCTGCGTCCACTATGATCCCGCCCGCACCACGCCCGCAAAGGTGCGCGCCACCGCCGCGCAAATGGGGATCCAGGTGGGCCGGCAACGGAGCCACGCCGTCGTGGCGGCGCCGCAGGATGCGTCTAAGAAGAAATTGACGCAGTTGCGGGACGCCAAGGGCGTCCTCAATGTCGACCAGTTCGACAGCGGCGAAGTCTTGGTCGAATTCGATCCCAAACTCATCGACGAAGCCCGCGTGCTCGCGCTGCTTGAAAGCAAAGTTGCCTCGCCAGGCGCGTCCGGCCAAAACCAGAGCGGTAAAGCCCACGAGCACCAACATGGCGGGCTGTTCGGCGAGCGCACCGAGCTGATATTTGCGCTGGGCTCGGGTGCGGCGTTAGCCGCCGGCTGGCTCCTAGAGCGCGCGGGCGTGGAGATGTTGCCGCTTGCGGGCTTCATCATCGCCTATCTGCTGGGCGGTTACTTCACGACCCGGGAAGCGTTCGACAATCTGCGCCATCGCCAGTTCCGCATCGACTCGCTGATGCTGGTGGCGGCCCTGGGCGCAGCGGCGCTTGGCGCTTGGGTCGAAGGCGCGCTACTCCTCTTCCTCTTCAGTCTCGGCCATGCGCTCGAGAATTGGGCCATGGGGCGCGCCAAGCGCGCGATCGAAGCGCTCGGGGAATTGGCGCCCGATCGCGCGCAGTTGCGGCGCGGCGACGCTGTCGAAGACGTCGCGGTCGCCGATCTCAAGGTCGGCGACATCATCTTGGTCTGGCCCAACGAGCGTATTCCGGCCGATGGCGTCGTCGTCGCCGGCGCAAGCGCGGTCAACCAAGCGCCGATCACCGGCGAGAGCGCGCCGGTGGAAAAGCAAGCCGCCGCCAGCGCCGACGCCTATCCCGATTTCTCGAAAGCGCCCGAACAGCACAGGGTATTCGCCGGCGCCATCAATGGCGCGGGCGCGCTCGATGTGCGCGTTGCCCGCCTCGCCACCGAAAGCATGTTGGCGCGCATCGTCACTTTGGTGGCGGAAGCGGAATCTCAGCGATCCCCGACGCAGAACTTCACCGAGAAGTTCGAACGCATCTTCGTGCCGTGCGTCCTGGTTCTGGTTGGCGCACTTCTTTTTGCTTGGGTCGTCATCGACGAGCCATTCGCCGATAGTTTCTATCGTGCGATGGCGGTGCTGGTCGCGGCCAGCCCCTGTGCGCTCGCCATCTCAGTGCCCAGCGCGGTGTTGAGCGGTGTCGCGCGCGCGGCGCGCGGCGGTGTGCTCGTTAAAGGCGGCGCCGCACTCGAAGCGCTTGGGCGCGTCAGCGCCATCGCCTTCGACAAGACTGGCACCCTGACAGAGGGCAAGCCCTACCTCACCGACGTGAAGCCCCTCACGGGCGTCACCGAACAGGAATTGCTGAGCATCGCGGTCGCGATCGAACGCAGCAGCGATCATCCCCTCGCCAGTGCGATCGTGCGCGACGGCGCAACGCGCCTCGGCGAAGTTGCGATCCCGCAAGCGGAAGCGGTGGAGAGCATCACCGGCAAGGGCATCCAAGGGCGCATTGACGGCGCGGTCGTCCAGATCGGCAAGCCGGGTCTGTTCGAATCAGGCGCTGCCCCGATGCCAAACGAGCTGCGGCTCATCGTCAGCAATCTCGAAGCCTCCGGGCGCACCGTGATGGTCGCGCGCCGCGGCGCGCGTTATTTGGGCGTGCTCGGCGTCATGGACACCGAACGCGCCTCGGCGAAAGAGACGGTTCAGCGTTTGCGCCGTCTCGGCATCAGGCGCGTGGTCATGTTGAGCGGCGACAACCAGCGCGTCGCCGACGCGGTCGCCGCGAGCATTGGCCTCGATCAGGCGTTCGGCGCGCTGATGCCGGATGAGAAAGTAGCGGCTATCAACACGCTTAAGGCCGAAGCCGGCGGCGTCGCCATGATCGGCGACGGGGTCAATGACGCTCCGGCGCTGGCGAACGCCAATGTCGGCGTCGCCATGGGTGCGGCCGGCTCCGATGTTGCGCTCGAAACCGCCGATGTCGCCTTGATGGCCGACGATCTCGCGCACTTGCCATTCGCGGTGGGGCTCAGCCGCCAAACGACGCGCATCATCCAGCAGAATTTGTGGGCGAGCCTCGGCGTTGTAGCCCTTCTTATCCCCTCCACCATTTTCGGCCTGCAGATCGGTGCGGCGATCATCTTCCACGAAGGCTCGACCCTTCTGGTGGTGGCGAATGCGCTGCGTCTTTTGGCCTATCGGGAGTCCGCCACATGAGCGCATCCTCTCATGACCGGCGGCGCGGCCGCGTTGCTTTCCCCGCCCCCCGGGGCGCGGCCGCAACTTTGTTCACCACCTTTGCCTTGGCAGGCTGCGTCGGCGGGGCGTTTGCCGCCGATGTAGCGCTTACGCCGACAGCGCTCGACGCATCGAAAGCGCCTTCATCGGCTCACAAGACAATACCTGCGCGTCCGACACTGGCCAATCCGACTGGTCACGATCTACGCGGCGAGGACGCTTATGGCGCGGGCTTCTTCGGCGCCTCGCGCGCCGCTGGCGCGCGCCGGCATCGCGGCGCCGATTATGTGGCAGAGCCCGGTGAGATCGTACGCGCGCCAATTTCCGGCGTGGTTGAACGCATCGGCTTCGCCTATCGCGGCGATGAACGCTATCGCTATGTCGAACTGGCCGACGCGGTCACCGGACGCGATGTGCGCGTGCTCTATGTCGGCCCAATCGTGCAACTGGGCGCGGTCGTCGAAGCCGGCGCCCCAATCGGGCGTGCGCAGGATCTAAGCGCGCGTTATCCGCGCGGCATCACCAACCATGTCCACGTCGAACTGCGTCAGAGCGGCGCGCTGACCGATCCGGCCGACCTGCTGCCGGTAGCCGCGCGAGAGCATGCGGAGATCGAGGCGTGAGCCACGCGACAGCGAATTTTTCAACAGCACGGCTGGGTCAACCAAGGAGGACACCATGAAACATCTTGTTCTGGCGGCAGCGCTGGCGCTTTGCGCCACCCCGGCATTGGCGCAACAAACGCACGGCGATTCTAGCGAAGTGGTGTCCGTGCCTGCCGACGATGCAGTGCTCGCCGCCGCACCGGGTGCGCTTTCACTCACGTTCGAGCACGCTATTGTGCTCACCGAAGTACAAGTGCACGGGCCGGGTCACACCGTCATTCCCCTCGCATTCACCGCCTCGGCCAATGCTGCGGCGACATATTCCATCCCGCTGCCCGCCCTCTCATCTGGCGCCTACGAGGTGCATTGGAGCGGAACGGGCGACGGTCACGCCATGGAAGGCACGCTGCACTTCACAATCCAATAACGGAGCCTGAGGGCCGCGGCGCCGGAGTGACCTCGGCGCCGCTGGTTCCTCGCACCCGCTCGCCACGAGGAAGCATCGAGCCGTGAACCAGTCCATCGAGTTACAACGCGATTTCTGGGACGCGTGGAACGCTTCCCATCGCGAACAAAGATTGGGCGATGTATCGCTCGATCAACGCAGAATGATTGTGGGCTGGCTCGCGGAGCTCAATTGCACCGATCTCGATATCATCGAAGTCGGGTGCGGCGCGGGCTGGCTCTGCCCTTCGCTCAAGCCTTTTGGCCGTGTCACCGCCACCGATTTGTCGGAGCATGTGCTGGAGCGCGCCAGACAGCGCGTCCCGGATGTCCGCTTCATCGCCGGCGACTTCATGGCGCTCGATTTCGGTCGCGCTGCCTTCGATGTCGTGGTCAGCGTCGAAGTGTTGTCCCACGTCGCCGATCACGCCGCCTTCGTTGCAAAGCTCAACGCTCTGCTGCGCCCGGGCGGAGTGTTGATGCTGGCGACGCAAAACCGGCCGATTCTGGAGCGGTTCAACACGGTCGAGCAACCGCGTCCTGGAAATTTGCGACACTGGTTCGATCGCGACGAACTCGCCGCATTGCTGGCGCCGCATTTCGAGGTGCGCGAGATCACCGCGCTGACGCCCGTCGCGAGCAAAGGCCCGATGCGGCTCATCGCCGGCCGGCAAAGTAAGCGCGCCTTGCGGGCAGTGCTCGGCCGAACCGTTGAAAACGCGTTGGCCCGCGCCGGTTTTGGTTGGACCTTGATGGCGTTGGGGAAGAAACGTCCATGAGTGAGACGAACCCCGCCGTAGCGAAGGGCGATGGCGATCGGCGCGTTTGGTGGTTGCTGCTCGCGGCTTGGCTGGTCGCACTCGCCGCCACACTCGGCGCGCTCTTCATCGGCGAGATCATGGGCCAAGCGCCATGCCATCTCTGCTGGTTTCAGCGCGCCTTCATGTTTCCCCTTGCCGTCATTCTGCTGATAGCGTGCGTTACTTCAGATACACGCGTGTGGCGCTATGCGCTGCCGCTGGCCGCAATCGGTGGACTTATCGCGCTGTACCACGCGCTCCTCCATGTCGGCATTATCCCAGAGCCGATCGTGCAATGCGTCGCGGGGCCCTCCTGCACCGGCGTGAACATGACCCTCTTCGGGTGGGCGCCCATTCCGGTTCTTTCAGTGATCGCGTTTTCCGCGATCATCGTGCTGCTCGTGCTGGTTCGCCGGAGGTCCCAATGAACAGACGCACCATCGTGCTGGCCATAGCCGGTTTGGCCATCGCCGCGTTCGCCATCGCTGCGTCTTTCTACACAAGCCGCCAAGAGAACGCGCCGCCGCCGGCGCCAATCATTTCGGCGCCCTCCGTTCAACCTGATGCGCCAGCCATAACCGCTGATGCGGAAACGCCGGCTGCTGAGGTCCTCGCCGACGCCGAGGCGCCTGCTCCCGCCGCGCCGAGGTGGGACGTCTATGTGCGCGAACACTCGCCCGTCATCGGCCCGCGCAACGCGCCGGTCACGATCGTCGAGTTCTTCGACCCCTCCTGCGAGGCGTGCCGCGCCTTCTACCCGATCGTGAAACAAATCATGGCGCAATATCCAAACGATGTGCGCCTGGTCCTGCGCTACACACCGCTCCACGAAGGCTCCGAAGAGGCGGTGCGAATTCTCGAAACGGCGCGGCGGCAGAATGTGTTCGAGCCAGTGCTTGAAGCGTTGTTCGTCGAACAGCCGCAATGGGCGACACATGGCGGCCCGCAGCTCGAAAGAGCTTGGGCGGCGGCCGAGGCGGCGGGACTTGATCAGGCGCGGGCGAGAGCGGCGATGCAATCGCCGCGTATCACCGCAGCGCTCAATCAGGACATTGCCGATGCCACCACGCTCGGCGTCAGGGGAACGCCGACGTTCTTCGTCAACGGCGAGCCTCTGCCGAGTTTTGGACCGCAGCAATTGTACGATCTCGTTCGGGCGGAGGTCGAAGCCGCGAACAATTGAGAAGCGTCAGCAGGGCCGCCTTAGCTCAGTTGGTAAGAGCGCCGCATTTGTAATGCGGAGGTCAAGTGTTCGAATCACTTAGGCGGCCTCCATCTTGCGACGAGACTTCTAGGCGCGAATGGCGCCCACCTTCCTTGCGGCATCCGCGTATTGGCTGAGCGTCTTGTTGGGCGCGAAAGAGAAATCACGCTCAATCGGAAGCCCAAGTCCGCCGCGCACGCTTTCCAGTTCCGAGATGCGAACCGAACCCAGTTCGGGAAAGCCCATGCCGAGATCGCAGAGCCCGAAGGCAATGTCAGGATCTTCGGGATCGAGTTCGCTCAACAGCCAAGTGCAGGCGCCGTCCGGCGTGAACAGCTTGACGACGGGCTTGGGATCAAAGTCCTCGCCGGCGGCGCTGCGGGCGCCATGGGCGAGCATCATCGCGCGCTCGTGGCGCAGGATCAATTCTTGGGTCATGTGAAGACTCACTCAAAAGAGAGCGCTGCTGCGCCAGGGCGCAGCAGCTAGTCGGGCTCACGCCGCTTCCGATTGCGCGGTCTCGGCTGCAATGCCTTTAGAGCGAAGCGTCCCCTCGCCCGGATCGATGGCGATGAAGACCTTACCGGTCCAGCGGCCCGTGCCTTTGTCCTTCCAACGGTCGTGACGGAGCTTGCCCGACACTTCGGCGATCACGTCTTTGCGCATCGCTTTGGCCGTAGCTGCGGCTTTCGGATCGTTGATCTCGACGGTGAAGCGGTCGGTGCGGTTCTCGTCCTTCACTTCAAGCCAGAGCGAGACGATCTCGATCGTGCCGCCCTTTTGCTCGAAGCTGCGGACTTTCGGCGCATCCACAAGTTTGCCGATGATGGTGACGCGGTTGGTCATGAGCTTGTCCTCGAAAGCGTTCCCGGCTGATCCCGGGGCCGCGGGCGTCGCCCGCGACGGCGCTCTTTGCGCCCGGCCATGAGGCGGCGCGGGCAAGGTGAAAATGGTGGGGCCCGCGCCCGTGTGCGGAACGCACGCGGGCCGAAGCCGCGGAACGCGGGCGGGGAAACGATTTTCTCCTTGCCGGCGGCGACGGCCGGGCGGACATGGGCGACGGCGTGGGCGACGCTTGCGGCGGCGCGGTAAGGTGAAGCGCGAGGCGCAAGTGGATCGCCGTCGCGATTCCACGTCGCTAGTGAGCGGGAGATGCACTGATGCGCGCACTGGCAGACGCAGATTTAAGGCGCGCGCTGCCAGGGCGTGACAGCGAACTGACTTCGCTCGAACATCGCGACGCTATCGAACGTTTGCGCGAAGGCAGCCAGCACACGATTCGCTTTCGAGAATCCCGCTTCGACGGGTCGTGCATGACCTATGCGCTGGGGCTCGATACCCAGGATACCTATCGAAGAGTGGCGCTCGCGTTCGAACCGCCTGTGTTTGCCGGAAAAGAATTCGCAGACTGGCTAGCTGATCATATCGAGGAACAGGACGCGCCATCGATGGGCGCTTTGGTCATGTATTTCGAGGGCGATACATGGCGCCACGTGGGCATGATCGACGACGTCGACGGCCCCCGCGTGGTGTCGAAGTGGGGCGAAATGGCCGTGTTCGAGCACGGCCTCGATGAGGCGCCCGTCGGCTATGGCGACAACGTGCGCTTTTTCGAAAAGCCCGATCCAAAGCGCGCCTTGGATTTGTTTCTGACCTACGCCAGGGCCGTCACGTCGGAGGAAGAGATCGCCGACATACTGCGCTAGCTTCCTTGTTTCGCGCGCGCCCAGTCATTCCAATCGTTGAATTCGTCGGGCGCGGACGCGATTTCGGGACGCACGTGAGCAGGCAAGCGCTCCCGCAGCAATTCCGCCGCGCGCATCCCTGCCGCATCGTTGTCGGCGACGATGACGAGCCGTTTGGCCCGCACAACCAGGGTGAAGCGACTGAGATTATCGGCCGTGAGCGCGGCCCAAGCAGGCGCGGCGAGATCACCCGACGCAGATAGCATCGTCTCGACACCTTCACCGATAGCGAGTTCGTCACGGGCTTCATGCAGGCGCACGACGCCGCCCATGAGCTTGCCGATCACGCGCCGCGGCGTCGCCACGGTGGCCTTCGCAGTCCCATGCGCGGTGAGCAAAGTCACCTGCACGCCCTGCAGCGCGCCGGAAGAATCGGAAATGGCAGCGACGAGGGCCGGGCGCCTGATACGATCATCGAGGCTCGTCATGTTGGGATGAAATCGCAAAGCGGGCGTATCCCACGCGGATTCAGGAATTGCCCGCCGCCGCAGATAGGCCGTCGCCACGGTCCGATTGATGGGCCGGCTCTGGTCCCAAATCCGCTGCGCCCGCGCGATCCGTTCTTCACTGGCAGGCTGCGCCGCAATCTTCGAAGCCGACCAGCGCGCGCCGCGTTGATCGCCGCGCGGTTCATCATCGAGCAAGCCTAGATCGGCTAATGCGCGGCGCACGTCGCGCCAATCGTCTTTCGGACTGAAGCAATGAATGAGGATGCGCCCCTCGTCGGTCTCGGCAAGCGAGACGGAGCGGTCCTTGTGACTGTGATTGGGGCCCGGAATGAGCGCGCGTGCGCCGCCATCCAACAGAATGCCGCCGCATGCCGCAACGATGCGCTCAAGCCGCGACATCGGAAATCACCTCTCCTCGGCGAAGGGCGAAGGACTCTTCGCCAGCAGCCAATCCACCGCGACCTGCGCCTGTGCGGCGGCGGTGAGAAACGCGCGCTTATCGTCGGCCAACAGCTTCATCCAATGACCGATATAGGAAGCGTGGTCGTGAATGTGATGCGGGGGCAGCCGCAAATGCGCCCCTAAGAGGCTCGCGCCAATTTCAGCCACCAGCTCTTCGGCCGCCAGCGCGTGCTGGCTGAACTTCTTTCCCATGTCGCGCCCGACGCGATGTGGCGCGAGGGTCGCATGCACGCTCTCATGGTTGAGCGTTGCCGCATAATCCTCGGCCGTGTCGAAGGCCGCGACCGACGGCATCCCGATGACGTCACGGCTCGGGATGTAGCAAGCGATGTCGCGCGTGGCGATCCGCGCGATCTCAAGCTTCTCGAACCAGGCTTCGTGCTCAACAATCCGCAATACGTCCGCCGCGACCGGGGCGGGATGAAAGCGCGCGGGAAGATTGTCGATCTGATCGGCGGAGAAGACGACGTACCATTTCAGGAAGCGGAATGCGTCCTCGACCTCGGCGCCCCCTTCGTCCAGCCGCTTGCGCTTCCCCTGCCCGTAATAGACGGCGACCTCGCCGCGTTCGCCCTTGCGCACATGAGCGCCGAGCTTCACAGCCTGGTTGAAGGTCAACCAATAGGGCGAAGCGTAGCCCCGCTCCATCGCGGCGCTCCAGAGGATGATGACGTTGACACCGCGATAGCTTTCGCCGGTGGCGCGGCGCGGCAGCACAAGGCCGGTGCGCGCACCATCCCAAGGCTTGCGCCACGGCAGAACGCCTGACTCGAGTTCGCGCAGAATTTTTGCCGTGATCTCGGCTGCAACATCACGGCGTGCGCCATCGCGCACGGATTGCGTGTTCATGGAATTTGCTCCGGAAAAGAATGACGCCGCCGGCAGGACCGGCGGCGCTGAAGTTGGATTGTGAGAGACGTTAAGCGGCCGCAGCGTCGCTCTCGGCCAAGGCCCGCTCGCCACGAGCAGTGACGGCGAAGGCGCCCTCACGCGTCGGCGTGACAAGAAGGTCCGGCAACCAGCCGGTATCCTTGAGCGCCTGCGCGGCAGTGCGCGCAAGGTCGGCCTTTTTCATCTTGCCGAACGCCGCGATCATGCCGCGACGTTCCTCCTTGCCAAGGCTTGTAACCGACGGGGCGGCTTCAAGCGCTGCAATCGCCAACGATTTCGGCGCCGCTTCAAAGAAGTCTTCACCGGCTTCCCAATGGCGGCGCATGTCGAGGTCGAGCGCCGCAGCGAGACAATCGCCCATGCGCTGCAGCCGCTTATCCTCGCGCAAAAGACCGCCGTGGGTCAGGTCGATCGTCTCCGACATGAATACAGCGAGTGCTTCAAGCGATTGCTCCACGGATTGCTCAAGGCACGAGGCAAGCAGCGTGGCTTCCTCCTCGGGCGCGCGCTCGGCAAACGCAGAGCGGGCCTGCTCGAATGCATCATCGTCATCGAAACCGATCGGACGCGACGTGATGGCGACGCCAGGAACGGCGGCCCGATCTGCGCTCTGGCGCATCAGCACATAGACCATGAGGCCCAACGCCACGTGCGTGTTCTGCGCAAGTGCTGCGCGCAGCCCGCGCGTACGCGCTTCGGTCAATCGCTCGACCAGCGCCTTGGTCAACCGAGGGCCTGCGGACTCGACCGTCTGAGGCTCGTCGGAATTGCTCTCGACGCCATCGTCCTCCGCGACTGGCTTGGCCTCGGCCTGTTGCAGCTTCGTGATCGCCTTCAGATCGCTGCGCTTGATCAACCCGCGCGTGATAACGGGCCGTCCATCGCGATCAACTGAGACGACGGCGCCGGCGTGCGGCACCAGCTTCTTGTCGTAGCTCCGCGTCGCCTCCTGCACGGCGTCCAGCTTCGCTTCGACCTCGTCGCGCTCGGCCCAGAGCGGATTATCGTCGTCGGCCTCTTGCAGCTTCTCGTCGAGTTCGGCGATGCGCGCCTCCAGCGCCTCCACGTTCTTGCGCTCCGCTGGCTTCAGCTTGCGCGATATCGGATGCAGGCGCTCGCCGGCGCAGCCTTCGACCTGGCCGTGCCCGAGCTGCACCTCGACCCAGCCCCAGCCTTCCTCGGCCAGACACGCGCGCATGGCGTCAGTCTTCTCGCTGGCGAGACGCTGCAGCAGGTCGCCGTTGTCAAAGAAGACGATGTCGGGCTCGAAGAGATCGCGAACGAGGACGCCGCCCGCCGCTTCATACGCTTCGGCGCCGACAAAGCGTGCGAGGCGGTCATGCGCAGGAATTCGCCCGGCCGTCAGCGCATTGCGGACGCTTGCCGCGTGGGTGATCGGCTTGGCGAATTGCCGAAACACGCGCTCTTGGGCGGCGTGATCGTCATTGATCGCAAAGGCGCGCGCGACATCGAGGTTGATATCGCCCTTCCGGTAGGCCGCGCGAATCTTTGGCGACAGCCGAGCTAGCGCCAGACGCTGCTCAACGAGCCGCACCGTGCAGCCGAAGCGGCGCGCGATATCGCCGGCATTCATGCCGCCATCGACCAAGCTTGCGAAGGCTTCGACTTCGTCCATCACCGACATGGGCGAGCGCGTCACGTTCTCGTCGAGGCTAATCTCCAGAGGATCGTTCGCAGTGTCGATCACGCAACGGATCGGCTCGCTGTCTTGGATCTGCTTGCGCTTGACGCGCAACACTTGCGCCAAGCGCCGGCCCTCGCCGATCTGCACCAGATAGAAGCTGGTGCGGCCGCCTCCATCATCCAGCTCTGGCTCGACCACCAGGTTCTGCAGCATGCCCTTGGCATGGATGGACGCCGCGAGCGCCTCGATCTCGGCCTTCGCATGCGGGGTCTTGCGCGCATTCTTCGGCGACTTCTTCAATTTGTTGAGCGGAATGAGAACGACGCCGGTCTGAACGGCGTGTTCGTCAGCTGTGGCGATTGCTTGTGTCATGGAAAGCCTCACTGGCTTCCCGGCTGCGTTATTGCTCGCCGGGGCCGCGTGCGCGACCCCTTCCCGTTCGCCCGCGTTCAGGCCGGCGCTGTCGAGGGCTTTAGAGCGAAGCGTCCCTCGACAGCGGCGGACGCGCGGGCGATGTGGGAAAAAGCGCGCGCGGATCCGGCATGAGGGAAGTCCGGCATGAGGGAAGTAATGCGCGCGCAGGAGCCTTCGGGATATAGCCGAGGCGCCGACTTTTGGATGGACACTCGAACAGGCAATATTGCGCCAGCTGCCAACGCGTCGTCACGCAGAAGCGCTCAAAATTATAGAGACGGGATTGGTTCAAGCCTAAGGTGAGTTACGCGGCCCGCGTCGTTCGTCCCGTCCGCATCAAGAACAACAATGATCCGCTTAAGCGGTCTTGTCCGATCGGCCAACCAGTTACTTATGACAATGGTCTTCGGCGAAAACCCGGACGGTCGAAGCGGCGTAACCAGCCCCTTCACCGGGAAGAGTTGCTCTCGTGCCATCACCGACAACAACTCGCAGGATGCGCCCGCGGCGAGATCCGGTATCGCACAGAGATCTTCCAGCACGAGGCTACCGTCATCCGATCTGGTGGTCCCGCAGCGCAAATGACCCAAGGAATGGTCGGTAATATTCCCCCATATGTTCGCAAAAAGTGTCGTCATCTCTGTGAGCTGAGCATCATTCGAGGCAATCTCGTCCTGGTCGGTGATCCACATCAAATCTTGGCCAGGGGCGGAAACTCTAGCGATCACCAACGCACCCAAGTGCAAAACGCGCATCAAATGTTCGCGTACCGTGGGCTTCCACATTTTGAGCGCATCATCCTCTCGTGCGCTCGGCGACGTAATGAACATGGAGCCGTGATCTTTCTTGATTGCGAACACGATGAGCGCACCTTCAATCTCCTCCGCAGCCATCAAAAATGGTTTGAGGGCACGTCGTCGTGCTCGATCGCCCAGGTTCTTGAACGACATCCTCCGCCGGCTCTTGAGTGCCTCCGAACGAAAGGCGCGCTGGGCGGTCAACCACCACTCGTTTCGATCGAGATCAAAAACCAAGAAGGCATAGGTGTCGTAACCCACGTTAGAGTGCGCCCCGCTGAAATCCGCTACCGAGTACAGCTGACGCCCCCGAAGGCCTTGCGGGAAGCCAACGCCGAGCAAAGCATCGGAGACGACGCCGGAGAGCACATCCAGCATGTTTCTCGACTTTGGCATCTCCAGACAATCGACCTCAGAACATCAAGTCACTTTGGCTGTAGAAACATGGGAAAGAAAGTGCGCTGCGCCTTCAAGCGAATCGTGTCGCGCACATCGATCGTGTTGGCTTTCTGACGCACGCCCCCGGCTTCGGTCTGCACTTCAAGGTCTTCACACACCATGATCGCAGTGTGAATGTCGTCTGTGTGGGCGGCCGTCGCGTTGTAGATGGTCTCGTAGAATTCGCGCACGCCCAGCGCGTCGCCGCAATCGGTGATGAGGCGCGGAATATCTTCAACGAGTTGCGCGCGCGCGGCCTCACGGCCCGACATGTCGAATAGATAGAGCGCGCCCTCTTCGCTCGGATCGTATGATAGCATGTTAAGTCCAGAGCGGCCGAAATGTGCTTGGCTAGTCGAATTGTCGTGGAGAATGTCGTTGTAGACCTGCCGTGCGCGGGCGCTGTTGGCGAAGTGGATCAGCCAATAGCGCCAACCGCCTGGGTTATGAATCGAGAACGGACTGACGTACCGCGCGCAGGTCGCAAATTGGTCGAAGACCAGTTTCTCGGCCGCACCGAGCCATCCTTGATGGCTCATGAGAACGTCAATGTCTTTCAGATCCGAGTTGGTGACGCCCACGCACCGCAACTGGCGCGCGAGCTTCAAAGGGTCACGCTTGTGCAGGAATGCGAGCAAGGGCTCGATCGAGAACGTGAAGAAAATCTCGGCCGAATGCGTCGCCGTCATGATGTCTGCCAGGGTCTCGATCTCAACCTTTGAGTAGCCGCATTGATCGAGATTGAAGAGCACGTTGCGATAGCGGCCCTGGGCGATCAGGTTCTTCATGGCTGGGTACGACGACTCGAACGGACCAGTCATGTAGTGGCAGGCGACGTGAAGCCGGGCCGCCTCTTCCTTGATTTCGGCCAGTAGCGGCGCGCACCGCTCTTTCAAGAGCTCGATAGCGGCGGGATCGGCGTCGTTGAAGATGAAGAGGCACTCGATATCGACAAGCGGAAGGTTCTGCACGGCGCGGCCAACGTTGATGACCTCAAGCGCAGAACGCAGCTCTTCGATCAAGATGATGGGCGAGCCGGGGCTGCCGCACGCGTAGCGGCCAGCTCCCGCGAAGCCGTCGATGATTGCGAGCCTGAATTTGGTTTGCTGCGGCAGCTGACAGCGCACAATTGTGTATTGCCGCGAATACTCGCGGAGAATTTTGTGTTTGCGTGCGGTGTGGTCCTCGAGGACCGCGCCGTGCTCCCATTCGTATGGTTTGGCGACCACGCCCTCTCCTCCGATCAGTCGCCCTTGTTAAAAAGTCTCAAACGCTGCGCGCGTATAGTTAATGAAATGCTTCGGTCGCTTTCGTCACGCTGTGACTTGCTCGCTCGAATTTTTCGCTCGCAAAACCAATCCTGGACGATGCGCGCGCCGCCTGCTTATTCGGCTTGGCGCACACGAACCGCTAGTATTTGTTCGTATTATGTTCTAGAATGATCCGCATGTCGACGGTGACCGAAATCGAATGGACCGATGCGACGTGGAACCCTGTGACAGGGTGCACAAAGCTGACGGCCGGCTGCGACTTCTGTTACGCTGAACGCTTCTCGGAGCGATTCCGAGGCGTGCCTAACCATCCATTTGAAACGGGCTTCGATCTCACGCTCAGACCGGAGCGGGTGACCCAGCCGCTTTCGTGGAAAAAGCCAAAGCGGATCTTCGTCAACTCGATGTCCGACCTTTTCCATAAGGAAGTGCCGCGCGCGTTCATCGACAAAGTCTTTGACACGATGGAGCATGCCGACTGGCATACATTCCAAGTGCTGACGAAACGCAGCTCGTTGCTGACGCGCTACTTAAAGCATCGCTACGGCGACGGTTTGGCTCCGCCGCATATTTGGCTTGGCGTGTCGGTCGAAGACGCGAAGAACACTGTGAGGATCAAACACCTACGTGCCGCGCAAGCGTCTACCAAGTTCATCTCGTTCGAACCGCTGCTAGGTCCGGTCGGCGCGGTTGATCTCACCAGCATCAATTGGGCGATCGTCGGCGGCGAGAGCGGACCGCGCAGCCGGCCAATGGAAGAGGCCTGGGCGCTTGAAATCCTGAAGCAATGCCGAGCACAGAAGGTCGCGTTCTTCTTTAAGCAATGGGGCGGCGTGCGCCCGAAATCTGGCGGACGCTTGCTCAAGGGCCGGGAATGGAACCAATATCCTAAGTCGAGCGCGAACAAGCGCGCCGCCCAAATCGCAGCGGAGTAGAAAGGCCGACACGTGAGCGACGCCTATGTCGGGCGCGAGCAAACTCAAGCCAAGCACTTCATTCTGAAACGCTATTTGCAGGCGCTCGCGTTTAAGGTCCTGCCTTATTTTGACGTAACATACGTCGATGGCTTCTCTGGCCCATGGGAAACCCGGACAGAGGACTTCGCAGATTCTTCGTTCATGATCGCAATCTCTGTCCTGCAGGATGCTCAGGCGAAGATCTCTGAGCGTCCTAATCAGCGCCGGCCCAAAATCCGCTGCTTCTTCTCCGAAGCCAATGCCGAAGCATTCGCGCAGTTGCACGATGCGGTCGCGCCATTCAACCGACCGGAGGCCGACTTTGAGATCAGAACGCACTCGGGCAAGTTCGAGGACGCAGTTGACGAGATCCAAGCTTTCATCGGCACGTCGTTCCCGCTGATCTTCATCGATCCAACTGGCTGGACCGGCTATCCGTTCGAGAAAATCAAAACGCTGTTCACGCGCCCCAAATGCGAGGTGCTGATCAATTTCATGTATGAATTCGTCAACCGCTTCGCCCATAGCGAAGACGAGGCGACGATTGCCTCCCTCGACCCGATCCTGGGCGGCCCCGGCTGGCGTGATCGGCTTGATCCGAACCTGCCGCGCGGCCTAGCCGTTGAGAAGCTCTTCCGCACGACACTGCAGAGCGCCGGCAATTTTGACTTTGTCGTCTCCACGAAGATCGACAAGGCGACCGACGAACGCCCACATTTCTTTATCGCCTACGCCACAAAGGACAAAAAGGGCCTGATTACCTTTCGCCAGACCGAATACGACGCGTTACGTGAGCACGCGAAGAACCGCGTCGCCGCAAAGGAACGAAAGCGCGAAAACAAAACTGGCCTTCTCGATCTATTTTCTTCGCACGAGGCGCAGATCGTCGAAGGTTCGATCGACCAGATCGTCGAAGAGCAAATGGTGTTAGCCACCAACGATCTATTGGAGACACTACCGCTCTATGGCCCGTTCGCCTTCTCTAGCGTCGTTGTCGGCCTCCTGCAGGCCTACATGCTGCGCGAGACCAACGTAAAAGATATTTGCGTCACGCTCGCAAAAAGCGGCCGCATTGAAAACACCTGGGGTGGCGGCAACCGCAAGCCTCGCGATGAAGACATCATCCGGTTGAGGCAGGCATGAGCGACAACCCCCGTGTCACGCTTCAAAACCTGGAATGCGCAAAGGCCGAAGTTGAGCGTTGGGACAACGCATGGGCCAACGACAGCAGCAACAATCCCAACAAATTTCACACGCAGCGCGTGAATGCCCGAAAGCGCGTCGATGAACTGGCTGAAGCGTTAAAGGCGCAAGGCGACATCGAGAGAACTCCCCAGGAAGAACTCTTCGCGAAGCTCGATGCGATCGCGCCCAACGCCAATTCAGGCGTGATCGTTGAGTTTGAGGGACACAAGTATAGGCGGATATACTGGCCGAAGGGAAAGAGCCGGTCAGGCAAGAGCGTCAAACATTGGGGCAAAGGTTGGGAACTCGAACCGTGAGGCGTCAGCTTCGCCGCGCAGATGCTCAGGCCCTATCAAAGAGGACGTCAAGACTTACGCCCAGCGCAGAGGCTACCGCTACGATGCCCCCTCTATGATCACGCGCCGGCTGTGTGCTTGTTCATCCTGAACCGCATATCGTCGAGATACTTGGCCTCGACTCTGCCAGTCACGTAGGCTGTGCCGCGCGCGGCTCCCGCGATCATGCCGCCAGAAGAAACATCTTCACCGGCAGCATTCAATTCCTCGCTGAACGGGGCCGCGCCCTTCAAAAGCACGGCGTCAATGCCAAGCTGAAGATCATAGGCGCATGTCGCAAACGGCTCTTGCCCACCATATTCGGCGAGCACCGCGGCAACGAAGTTGCTCAGATGCTTGTGAATCTCGCGGTCGAAAGCCGCCAACTCTGCGGCCCCCTTTTGAGCGCGGACGCGCGCTCTTGCCTTGAAACCAAACATGGGCGGCGGCCTCCGAGTAATGGGGCATCCATACTCGAAAACGATAAATAAACCGGAACCCCCGGCGGCGACATTCACGCTTCTTAAACCAGGAAGCTGGGCGAAACGGGATTTCAATCCCCGCGTGTCATGCTGGAGTTTCGCCGGAGCCCCGCATGAGTCTAACGCGCTATCTCGAAAAGCACACACCGATACGCGATGCCTTTAAGGCTCTGCACAATGCGGAGGCGAGGAAGATCAGACCGTGGGCCATGCTGGCGCCGTCGCTGACCAAGAATCCGAGTTTCGTCGGAACGGCATTCGACTATCTGGCGCGGATCAGTTTGGCTTCGCGTTTGCCCGAAGGTGTGACAATCCACTCGCGGCCATGGGTGGCCGAAACCTGCGTGAACGCGCTCGAATGGCGATGCACGAAGACCCAGGCTCGCAAGTGGAAGAAACTCATTCTCGGCGCCAGAGAAGAGATCGGCGCCGCGCTGCGCTCGGACGCGCCCCGCGCCATCGAACTCGTTCAATTCCTAGCGCACACAGATTATCTGCTTCGCTATCCTGATGGATTTGACCCCGATTTCAAACCCTCCCCCGAAGTCACCACGGAACTTACGGCGTTGCTGAGAGTGTTTGAAGTCGCGAAGGGATTCGACGCGCGCGAAATCTGCTTCCTCAATCCCGTGTTCGCCGCATCCCGCGAAGTCGGCGGCGCCGATGCCGATTTGATTTTGGACACCACCTTGATCGACTTCAAGGTCGTGAAGAACATGGAAGCCGCTTTTGATTATGTGCTTCAACTCGCGGGTTACGCGGTGTTGCACGGTCGCGGCGGGATCGCCATTGATCCCCCATATCAAAAGCCTTTCAGCCACGTTGGAATCTACTATGCTCGTCACGGTCAGCTTGCGACGTGGAGAATGAGCGACATCTTCCAGAGCGCGGGCTTCGATAAGTTCGGCAAGATGTTTTGGGAAGAGCTTCCACATTGGAAGCAATCGGCGGGGTATGGCCGATGATCACACGCGCTCACAATTCGCTGCTTGGCTGGCTGTTCGGGAGCCGCCAGATTCTCGTTGAAGCCAACCTACCCGGCCCGGGGCTTTTCGCCATCGATGTCGTGGGCGAGTTGCAGTATCAGAATGCGATTGAAATCGCCGCTGGCGGTCGCACCGAAGATGGCTGCAACGAGATCGTCGATGCCATTCTAATTCTCGAAGACTCGAACCCGCGCGACAACCAAGCGGTTCAAGTGAGAATAGACGGACGTGTTGTCGGATACCTGAGCCGCGAGAACGCACGCAACTACAGGCGGGAGTTGGCGGCGGCTGGACATCCAGAGATCACGGCAAGATGCCAAGCGAAGATCGTTGGCGGGTGGGATCGCGGTCACGATAATTGCGGATACTTCGGGGTGAAGCTCGACCTTCCTCCCGCTTGATCACGTCGTCAGCCCTTCATCCCACATTTTTTAGTTCGTCCGTGCGCAACTCGCCGTCACACAAGCGCGAAAGCGATCGAAGCCCGAAGGGCCGAGACGCGCACTGCGCGGCTCGGTTCACAAGAGCGCGTCCGCGCATCGCGCGGTTCGCATTCGATTCAATCCTGCAATAGCTTGGTTGGGTGAACGCCCAGCTGGTCCGCAAGGCGAACCATGACCATCAAGCTCGGATTTCGACGACCGCGTTCGATGCCCCGGAGGTAGGTCACGTCGATCTCGGCGTCGACTGCGAGCTCTTCTTGGCTCAGGCCGCGACGCTTTCTTAGCTTCAAGATATTCGCGCCAACGATGGCCTGCCAGTCCATCGTGAGAATGGACGGGACAATGACTATAGTCACCAGGGACTATAGTCCCTATTTACTTGGCCTCTCGAAGAAGACGCCAAGATCCACGCCCAGCGCAGAAGCTATTGCTACGAGCTTATTCAGGGAAGGGTTCTCTAGACCTCGCTCGATCTTGCCCAGATACCCGGCATCCAATTCGGCGGCGTCACCGATATCCTCAAGAGTCGCGCCTCGATCCTTTCGGAGGCGGCGTATGTTCGCACCGACAATGCGCGGCCAATTCATTGACCAGAACAAACGCAAGCGGGCTTATAGTCACCAGGGACTATAGTCCCTATTGTGCGGACGCAGGTATCGTCGGTGAGCTCTACTGTGTCGCTCTCAGAACCAACGGATCGAATTCAAAGCGCATTCAATGCGAGCGGCTTGAGGCTGATTGCCAAGGTATGGGCGTCACCACGCGCAATCGACTTCGTGTTGCTGGGGCCAGCGAACCGAACGGCAGTTGTTCGCTGCATCGAATTTGCCGGCCGAGGCGATTATTGCGACCTCGCAAACATGATCGCCCAAGGCGACTTCACCCGCGCCGCCATCGTCTACACTGCTGAAGACCAGCCTCATCTCACCGGCGAGATCGAAGCTTACCCCCTCTCCCGCATTGACGAGCTTGCCGCTCTCCTCGCCGGGGAGAGCGCCACATGAGCTCCACCCTCGACTGGGCCAACCTCTTCGAAGAGGAAGCCCCTCGCCTGTTGCGCTTCCTCCGCCGCTTTGGCCCTCGTGTCTCTCCCGAAGACATCACCCAGGACGCCTTCACCAAGCTCGTGGGCGCGAACGTCGAGGAGATCGCCTCTCCGCGCGCATACCTCGCCGCCACCGCGCGCAATCTGGCGCTGAACGACATCCGCCGTCAGACCAACGCCAAGACCGAAGCACACGCCGATATCGAAACCATAGCGCCGGCCTACACGGCCGATCCCGAAGCTCAGCTGATCGCCGCCGAAGAAGCGGCCGCCGCTGACGCGGCCATGAGCGCGCTCGCGCCGCATCTCAAGCAAGCGCTGCTCTTGCATCTGGTCGAAGGCCTGACCCAACCGGAAGTCGCCCAGCGCATGGGCGTCTCCCGCCGCACCATCCAGCGCTACATCACCGAGGCATTGGCGCAATTGCACCTCGCGCTTGCCGATCCAGAACTTTAAGACTGCGATCAATGCCAGGGCGGCGCACCCTCACTGAAGCCGAGCGCCAAGCGAGCGATTGGATCGTCCGCATGAACGGCGAGCCGTCGGCGGCGGAACGCGCTGAGTTCGAAGCTTGGCGCAGCGCCGATCCCGCCAACGCGGCCGCCTTTGAAGCGCTCCAGCGCACCTGGTCGAAGATCGCCGGCAATCCAGCGCTCAAAGGTCAAGCCGGCGCGAATGACATCGCGCCACGGCACAACAGCTGGGCGCGGCCCGTCATCGCGATCGCCGCGTCCGCACTGATGGCGATCGGCGGCCTCTACTGGTTCACGCGCTCCCCTACGCCGGTGCCGGGCCAACACTATGTCACCGCACCCGCCGAAATTCGCACCATCACCTTGAACGACGGCTCCACCATCACGCTCTCCGGCGCCGGCGAAGCATCGGTGGCGATCGAAGAGAACGAACGCCGCGTTCATCTCACGGCGGGCTCCGCCCTCTTTGATGTCGTGCACGACGAGCGCCGGCCCTTCATCGTCGAGACGCCGCAGGGCGACATTCGCGTGCTCGGCACGGAGTTCGTGGTGCGCATCGCCGGCGATACAGTCCGCACCACTGTCCTCCGAGGGTCAGTCTCCGGCGCCGCCGACCGCGGAGGTCTGCTCGGAGGTCAAAGCGCAACAGTCACCGCGCAGGTGAACGAAGAGATCGTGCTTTCACAAGGCAATGCCGAACTGGTGGAGATCAACGCCGAAGCAATCCCCCGCCGCCTTGCATGGCGTGACAACATGTTGGCGTTTGATGGGGAGACACTAAACCAGGCGATCGCTGAAGTCTCACAACAGACGGGCTGGCAATTTGAACTTTCTGATCCCTCGCTCGGCGCTGAACGCGTCGGCGGTTACGTCCACGCCGATCCCGAAGCGTTCATAGAGCTGATGTCGACCAGTCTCAATCTGCAGGCCGAACGCGAAGGCGAGCGTCGGGTCATCCTTTCGCGCCGCACTGCTCCGTAATCATCGCTTCACTGGAACACGGTGCTAGATGGAACCGTTTTCCGAGTAGCGGAGCCATGCGATGAATCAAAGACACTTCGTTTTGCGCCAATTTCTGGCTGCTTGCGTCCTCGCAGTCGCCGTGGCAACCCCCGCGCATGGACGCACGGACTGGACGGATCCCGTCGCAGGCATGACTTTGACGTGCGGGTTTCTCGATCCAAACTACATCCGCACACCATGCAGATCCAACGGCACTCAAGACGCGCGCGATTCATGGCGCCAACATCTGGGCGCAGACTTTCGCGCGTCCGCCGGAACGCGGGTTGTCGCGCCGGTTAGCGGTCAGATCGTCCTCGTCAATGCATCCGCCTCAACTGCGGCAGAGCTTTCCTATTTGGTGATCAGAGATTCTGCGACGAGGGAAGAACACGTTCTCGGACACGTCACGAGCACCCTAAGGGTTGGCGCCACGGTGAATCGAGGCGATCCTGTCGGAACAGTCGCGAACTGGGGTTCGAACAGCCATCTTCACTGGGGCTTCAACGTAGGCAGCGTTGCGACTGCGATGCAAAGATCGACGCCGTGCTTAAGGGGCGGCGTCACTCAGAGCTGCCCGTGGGGCTGGGGCAAGGCGCCGTACGAGGCCACCGAGCAGGAGGTTCGCACCCAGGGCTGGCGCAACGTCCTATAGGATTCGCCTCAACGAAGCGGACGACCAGCGTCGGGAATCGAAGCCCGAAGCGCCGAGGCGCGCTTTTCCTCAGTGCTGACGCGGCTCGCCGACGCGCAGATCAGTTTGAGACGAATGGCGCCGCGAAAACCGCGAGCATGCCAAAGGCCGCGACATTCCAAAACAGCGAGCGGACGAGCGGAATCCCAGACACGTAAAGCACGGTGTAGACGACGCGTCCGGCGACATAGGCAACAGATCCCCAAAGGGTCAGCTCGTTGTGCACGTCCGCCGCGTGGGCAACGAGAACCGCCGCCACGAAGAACGGAAACGTCTCCATGTAATTTCGGAAGTTGCGGTTGATGCGTCCGGGGATGGGCTTCAGCGGAGGCATTTCCGCGTCACGCGCACTCGCAGCCCATTTGAGGCCGTATTGTACGTTGGCCGACTGCGCAGCGGCGACAAGTTGGACGAAGCCCCAAACACTGGCGGCCACCAGCAGCATCAACTCGTTGCTCATGCTCAGCCCCTGATTCACGACAAGATTGAGCAATCCGAAAACCCGTCTCTCTGCAACGGCATAACGACCGAGTAGCCGCGCTTCCGGCGAATACCCGGCTCCTCCTCTGGGTCAGGGATCGAAGCCCGAAGGGCCGAGATGCGACAGCGGCGCGGCGCGAAGCGCGAGAACCCGGCGCTAGCACAGCACCATATGCGACATAATGCAGACCGACGGCGCGAGTCGTGTACGGTACCGACGTATGGATTCGCATAAGCTCCCCCCGCTGCCGCCGTTTCCCCATCGACGAAACGCGTTGGATGAAAAAAGCTGCCCGACATGCGGCCAGCTTTATGACACGCACGACCAGGAGCAGATCTTTCATCACGGGCCAGAGGCTCACGAGCCGCTCGTGCGCGGTCGCTTCCCGTAAGAGCGGTTCGGCGTCGGTCCCTCTACAAGGTTCTCGGCCAGAAACGCTCCGTGATCACTCGAATCTTTGCGGTTTTGGGATCGAATTCGCCCGCTGATGAGTCCGCTTGAACGGAGCCTCGCACGCCCGCCGAGACGACGCTGTCAGATCCAGCGTTTGCCCCGGCCAGCGTGCTCCGCATGCGTCAGGGATCGAAGCCCGAAGGGCCGAGACGCTCGTAAGAGCGGCTCGGTGCGCATCACGAAAGCCCGGCGCGCGTCAGCGCGCGACGCCCTGCTCTCTCGCTCGCCTGGCGCGACAACATACCGACTTTCGACAGCGAGACGCTAAACGAGGCGATCGCGCGGGTCTCACAACAGACAGGCTGGCGTCTCGAACTTGAAGACCCCGCCTTGGGAGAAATGCGCGTCGGAGCCTACGTCCATGCGGACCTGCTCTCGCGACAATTGTCATGGCAGGTTGAGCCGCGAGCCGTGCTTACAACGCTCGCCGGGCGGCCTATTCCCAATGCAACCGGTAGATCGTACTCGAACCGCCCTCGCGGCCAACTGCAACGCGGTCAAGTTGCGGCGATAATCCGATGGCCGAACATTCTGATCCGTGGTCGGGAAGCGAGTAAGGCGATTGTTCAACGCCGAGATTGAGAATGCCGGCCATGCCGTGCTCGGCCACCGCGGCCGCGGCCAAGAAGTCAGGCACAACGGTCCATCGCGACACGACGCCAAGGTCGCTTGGTACGATTGTCGTCCGGATCGTCGCGCCGGTGGCGACGTCGATCAGCGCAAAGCCGTTCTGACCGACCAACGCCGCGACGGCGCCGTCACTGCGAACGAGCCGCATTCGCCTTAGGTCTGGAAGCTCAACGCCATCCAACAACAGGCGTCCGTCGGCAGCTGAATAGACCTGCCCGGTCCGTGGCGAAACAATTATGGGCGTATCACTTGGAAACTCGTCATCGAACAAGTCTCCGCATTCGTTTGGGAACTCGATAATCGACGCGTTGGCCGCGGGATCGACGAGCACGGAATGATTAAAGCCGACCCGATAGCCGAGCCTCGGCGCGCCGCCAGAAAAAAACAAACGCCCGATCGCAAAGCTCCCCTCATAGGTCGGCATCGGGCTTGGAAGGCTGCGTCTGACAAACGACGAACCCTCCAAGCGGACAAGAGAGATGGCGAACGTATCGTGTCGGTAGACCAGGATCTGATTGCCGACTTCGGAGAACACCGGCGTTTCGCCCTGCTCACCCTTGAGCACGCATTCTCCCGTGAACGCGTCGAGCACGCCCCATTCAGTGCCCCACGTCGCATTCGGACGCACCACGTAGCCCACCATCTTGTCGTCGTTTAGAAAACTCACACGCGAGGTTAGGAACTTTACGGATTGAGGCATCATATCGCCGCCGAAGTCGGTGACCTGAAACGTTTGCGGTGGCAATGAGTGTTCGTGCGCGAAGATCTGAGCCCCGGTCGCACACCAGTGATGGCGGATAACGCCGTCGCCGCCGGTCAAAAGAATGCGTTCGCCATCCCCGCTGAACACGATGGACTGAACCGGCGCTGGCGCCGTGCGCGTGGTCTTCTCGGCCGTGAAAAACACCATCCGATTCCGCTCATAAGGGAAGCGGTGAACAAGTCGTGGCAATACGGTTTCCACGTTGCTGGACTTCAGCTGGCGCGGTTGGCCGGCGCCATCTTGCTGACGCTCTTGCACCGCAAATCGTCGCGCGGATGGATCGGCGGGATAGCGGTCCGACCACGTGCGCATGGAGTTGGGGTCGCCCTTGGCAAGGGCAGTTTCCAAATCCGCGAGCCCGGGACGGCCAAGTAGTTTCCCGAGCCGCTCAAGGGTCCTCTGCCACGCTTGAAATGCGGCCCGTTCATGCTCGACGAGCGCGAACCAAGTTTGCAGGTCCTCGATTTGATCAAGGTTGAACGGAGGCTCGGTCGCTACGGTCTCAAGCTTGACGGGTACGAGCTTCTTGTTGTTGCGCGCCTCTTCCGCCTCCCATCGAACCCATCCACTGTCGTCATCGGCGAAGCAATCAACAGTCCAGCAAACAATCACAGACCGCGCCGCCGCGAGTTGCGCCTTGATCTCCTTGCGGTACTGGTCCCCGGTTTCGATGGAACGGTCAAACCAGCACGTGACGCCAAGCTTACTCAGTCGCTCCTGCAGCGCCTCCACTTTTTGGCGGTGCGCGCGTCGATACGAAATGAAAACATCAGCCAATCGAGGCCTCCTTGCGAACCTAGCCCCGAACCGAAAGCGTACTCTGTCCTATGCGGCCCACCGAAGCTCCGCAATCCGCGACTCAGGATCGTCTTCCAGCCGCTGCCGCCATCTCCCGCAGCCGCGTTAGGGATCGAAGCCCGAAGGGCCGAGACGCGCGCGTCCCTCACCTCGTGCGGCTCGGTTCACGAGAGCCCGGCCGCGCGTAGCGCGGCGACGCCCAAGCCTCTACATTTGCCATTATGTGCAACCGCTATGCCTCCGACATCCGCAAAGCCGGCTTAGAGAAGGAATTCTACGGCTTCGAGGAATGGAGCGAGACGCGCATCACGCCCTTGCTCGGCAACGCTGTTCTAGAAGTCTTTCCCAAGAGCTTCGGCCCTGCCTTGAAGCTCGGCGAAAACGGCAAACTCGAATGGACCAAGATGCGCTGGGGCTTGCCTGGTCCTCCGCAATTCGGTTCGGCGCCGGTGACCAACATCCGCAATGTGAAGAGCCCGCATTGGCGCGCACTCCTCAAGACCCAGCATCGCTGTCTCGTGCCCTTCACCGCGTTCAGCGAATACGAGGACGCGTCGCCCAAGGGCCAGAAAGTGATCCGCTGGTTTGCGCCGCCGGACCGCACCATGGCGTTCTTCGCCGGCATTTGCGGGGAATGGTACGGCGATTACGGCTCGAAGAAAGAACCCAACGTCGGCACGCATCAGCTGTTCAGCTTCCTCACCACCGACGCCAACGATCTCGTGCGCCCCATTCACGCCAAAGCGATGCCGGTCGTGTTGACGAGCGAACTCGACTGCAAGCGTTGGCTGACCGCCGCGCCCAACCAGATCGAAAGCATCCAGGCGCGCGTCTTGCCCACCGATGCGCTGGAGATCGTCTCGGATGATGAAGCCGCCCAATATGTCGGCGGCTATCTCAAGTAGGCCCTTGCGCCTCCCGGCGCGACCACAGGGCAACGCGATGTGAGTATGTGAACGGCCGCGCAACACCGAGTAACCTGCAACCATCCCCACGCGTAAACAGAGATATGGGGGCATGCATGTTCAGAACTCTGCTGGTCGCGATCTTTTCAACGTTCGCGGCGACGGCGAGCGCGTCGATTCCAGATCAGGCGGCGCGCGCTTGCGGGGTGACACAACAGACGCTCGCGGCTTCACATGCGGCCGCCCCCATCTTGGCGACGTTCGAACGCGACGCAGCGTATGCCGACCGTGGCGCGGGTCCCATTCGCATCATCGAGTTTGCCGACTATTCCTGCCCCGCTTGCCGCGCGCTCCATCCGCGGTGGGTCGCGTTTGCGCGCGAAAATTCCGATGTCCGCATCTCGGTCGTTGAGTATCCCATCTATGGGCGGACCATGGTGTCGCGCGCGACCGGCAACAGGACGCTCAACGCATCGCGGATCGCCATCGCCGCCGGCGCTCAGGGCAAACAGCTCGCGTTCCATGACGCCCTGATGGGGATCTCGGGACGCGTTGAAGACAGCTCCATCCGTCTCGCAGCGCAACGTTCCGGACTGGATCTTCCCTCTGCCCAGCGGCGCTCGGAGACGGCGGACGTCATCGCGCGAGCCGACGGCAATTTGCGATTGGCGCGGAGGTTAGGGTTTATCGGAACGCCGCATGTTGTGGTCGATGGGATCTTGTTGTCGCTGCAGCGCGGTTGGACGTTTCAACAAGTTGAGTGTCTCGTCGGCGCGGCGCGCCGCTAAATCCAGTCCCGAAGCAAGGCAAAGTTCAGCGCATGTGCACACTGACGATTTGGCGCGAAGAGCATCATCTCACCGTCACGATGAATCGCGACGACGCACAGGCGCGGCGAGAATCTCCGCCCGAAATGCGAGCCGGTACGCCCCACGCCGTGATCGCGCCACGCGACGAGCAAGCCGGCGGTTCTTGGATCGCCGGAAACGAATACGGGCTCATCTCATGCCTGCTCAATCGGTACGATCCGGCGCCGCAAGGGCGCTCCAGCCGCGGCGAGATCGTGCTGCGGGCGATGGATGCGGCCACAGCGCGCGACGCTGCTTTGGCCTTCTCTCCAGCGCCAGGCGAGTATTCTCCGTTCACTTGCCTCCTGCTTGATCGCGACCACAGCGTACATATGGATTGGAACGGTGCGCAGATGACGCGGCAAATCCTCGATCTTCAGCCGCTCGAAATGCTCACCTCATCGTCATGGCAGGAAGATGAAGTGCGCGCCAAGCGCAGAAATCTCTTCTCTGCAATTCTCGCTGGGCCCCAATCAATTGCCGACAAAATCGCCGCCTTCCATTGCTACAGCGAAAGTGGATCCGAGATGTGGACGCCAATGATGCAGCGGCCTCTCTCTCACACCAAGAGCATCACCCGCGTGAGCGTGACGGCCAACGCGGTGGCGATGTCATATTGGCTCCGCGAAAGTGCGGTGGCGCGAAGTTTGGCTGAGCCTGACGTCCTCGTATCGCTCCCGCAATCGCGCCACGCGCCCTCAGCGGCGACGGCGGCTACGCTCTAAAGGAACGCCCGATGTCGCCATTGTCCAACAACTACCGCACGCCGGTTCAGGTGAACGGCTATAGCTGCAACAACTGCACCGATGTCGCTTACGCCAAAAAGCACATCGATCCCGCTCACCCGCAAAGCGGGCCTTACAATGTGAATGCCGCGAGCGACCCGACCCGCCGCCGCGACGCTCTCGCGTTCGGCGTCCGCCTCGACCAGGTCGATCACAAGAACGTCGGCCAAGAAGTGAGCGCGGTCGGCGGGCTGGTGGACATCCGAGTCTAATAATTCCGCGTTAGCCGAAACTCCGACCGTCGGTCCCCCGTATCGTCTGTTAGACGTAAAGCTCTTGGGGGAGGAATGCCGCAGACACGCGCAACGTTTGCGCCTTCCCCAGCTCCGGCCAACCGAAAGACGCAGTGGAGAAGCGCAGCTCTTGGCCTCGCCGCGCTCGCCTTGGCTGCCGCCGGCTGCGTGCAGGCAGGCCTCCACGTCGACACCCAAGATAGACAGCCTATTCAAATCCCTTCCTTGCTTTCGCGGTTGGATGACGATCCGGCGGTTACAAACGCCGCCGAATGGAACGCGCGACGCGCGCCCCTGCTGCGCGCCGCATTTCAGAATCGCATCTATGGCTGGTTGCCGGCGGACGATGGCGCGCGCGTCACGACACGGCGTCAAATCGCGACCGGCGCCTATCCCGATGCGCGCAGCATCGAAGAGGTGACTGTGCGATTGGATGGCGCCGGTGCGCCAGTCTTGTTTCGAGCAGTGATCTTTTTGCCTCAATCCAACACGGCGACGAATGCGCCCGTGATCATCGCCCCGAACTTCTGCGGCAACGAGGCGGCTCTTGGCTTTAGCGATAGCGCGCTCGATCACGGCGCCTGGTTGCCCAGCCGTTGCCGCACGCTCGCCAATAGGACGATCACGCGTTTCATTCATGGCCAAAACATCATCCGCCCACCGTTCGAGCGCTTGCTGCGCGCCGGCTACGCCGTGGTCACCTTCTATCCCGGCGAAATCGTGCCCGACGAACCCATGCTGGCGGCTGAAGCGATAGCCCGCCTTCCCGGTCAGGACCGCGGACCCACAATGGGCGCGGTAGGGGCATGGGCCTGGTCGATCTCCCGTGCAGTCGACATCGTCGCCGCCGACGCAAGGTTTGATCACTCCCACGTAGCGGTCTTCGGCCATTCTAGATTTGGCAAGGCCGCACTGCTTGCCGCCGCGCTCGATGAGCGGATCACGGCTGTCATCGCCAATCAGTCGGGCCGCCTCGGCGCGGCGCCCAGCGCGCGCAACGTCGGCGAGTCGCTCAACGAGCTCAGCCGGCGTTTCCCACACTGGTTTCCAATTGTTGCGCAATCGGCGCGCGAAAACGCGCCAAACCTGGATCAGGAGGCGCTGCTCGCACTGATCGCACCACGCGCGATTTTGTTGGGCGGCGCCAGTCTTGATCGTTGGTCGGATCCCGTCGGGTCATACGAAGGCGCGGCCGCTACCAATGACGTCTATCGATTGTTCGGCGGTCATGGCCTGACGCAATCATCGATCGAAACGCCAGACTATTCCGCCGACATCGCCTTCTTCATGCGCCCAGGCCGCCACGGCATCCGCGATCTCGATTGGACCGCGGCCATCGCCTTCCTCGACGCTCACCGCAATGGGACGCGATATGCGCAAGCGCGCCCATGAGCGGCGAGTTTTTCATGCCCGAAATCTCGGCGATCTACCTCGCGCTGTTCATTGCGCCATTCCTGCAAGAGGATGCAGCGGTGGTGGGTTCGGCCTCAGCCGCTTCGATACATCCAGCTGACGCTGCGGGAATTTTCTTCGTCTCGTTGCTGGGCCTCGTTCTGAGCGACGCCTGGAAGTATTGGGCCGGCTATTACGCCCAAGCATGGCCGCCCGCGGCGCGTTGGGCGCGCACGCCGAAGGTCGCCGCGCTGCGGGAGGCGGTGTTGGGGCGCCTCGCCATGGCGCTCCTCAGCGCGCGCTTCATTCCCGGAACACGGATACCGCTCTATCTCGCCTGCGGCGTCTTTCGCGCGCCGTTCCACCGGTTTTTGTTACTCATCACGCTGACGGGCGCTCTATACCTGGGAGCGACCTTTGCGCTCTTTGCAACACTCGGCGACCTCGTCGGCGCACAATTCCAACACGCCCTACCCTTCATTGGCGCGGGCCTCGTCGTCGCATTCGGCGTCAGTCTCGTTTTGCGTTTTATCAGACAGCGCGCGAACACTTAGTCCGGCTGCTTCGACAACACGGCGGCGAACGGCGGGTTAGCCGTTCGTGCTCCAACTAGCCGCGGGTCAGATTACTTTTTCGCCGACTCGTGACGCACTTGGCCAACTGAAGTGTCTCCACCCTGACAACGCTCGTCAAAAGAGCGGCAAGGGGGAAGACAATGAAGGGCAAGACCACGAAGCGCGAAGAGCGCCAGCGAAAGCTGGCCGCCGCGTTGATGATCGGCGCGATGAGCGCAATCAGCGCAGAACCCGCGCTCGCGCAAGAATTACAGCGCGTCAGCGCCGACGAGCGCGTCGAGTTCGATATCGCCGCTCAGCCCTTGAGCAGCGCCTTGAGCGAGTTCGCGCGCCAGGCTCGCGTCAACGCGCTCTATTTCTCAGACGACCTGCGCGGCCTCTCCTCCCCGGCGCTGCGCGGTTCGTTCACGCCCGAAGAGGCGCTGACGCGGCTGTTGGCGCGCTCTGGCTATAGTGGCCGCATCAATGGCGGCAATCTCGTGCTGGCGCAGGAGCAATCCTCCCGCCCCCAGCGGGAGAGCGCCGCGAACGGCGCCGTTGATTCCAATCAAGCAACCGCAGATGCGTCAGAGGCCGCCGCCCCGCCGGACGAAGAGATCGTAATCACCGGCACGCGCATCCGCGGCGCCGTGCCCGCCGGCGCCAATCTCCTCACGCTTGATCGCGGCGATATAGAAGAGAGCGGCCGCACGACCGTCCAAGACCTACTGCAAACACTTCCGCAGGTCTTTCCAGGCAGCCAAGGCGAACTCACTCAGCTCAACTCAACGGCGCCCGGCAACAACATCGCATTGGGCTCGACGGTCGACCTTCGCGGTTTGGGCTCCGACGCAACACTTACCCTGCTCAACGGGCGCCGCCTCGCGCCGGCGGGCCTTGGCAACTTCGTTGATATCTCCGCCATCCCTCTGGCCGCGATCGAGCGCGTCGAAGTGCTCGCTGACGGCGCATCGGCCACGTATGGCAGCGACGCAGTGGGCGGCGTGGTGAACGTCCTGCTTCGGCGCACGCTGGACCATCCTGAAACAAGCGCCCGGTTCAGCGTCGCCGACGGCATGAATGAGATTGGATTTTCTCATGTACTGGGTACGGACTGGTCCGGCGGCTCGTTGATCGCCGGCTATGAGTATCGCCAGCGCGATGCGCTCGCTGCGTCCGACCGCGATTACGCGGCAAACACAGATCTCACGCCGTTCGGCGGCACGAACTTTTCCCGCTTCACGGCTTCACCAGGGAACATCATTCTGGTGGGCGGCGCGCCCGTCACACTCGCAATCCCAGACGGTCAGGACGGTCTTACGCTTAGCGAAGGCGATCTGCTCAACGGCGTGGTCAATCTGCAAAACGGCAATGAGGGCTCGTTCTTGTTGCCGGAGCAGCAGAGCCACTCGCTGTTTGGATCGCTCAGCCACGATTTCAACGCGAACGTCCGCCTCTTCGTCGATGTGTTGGCGTCGCAACGTGAGGCTCACGCCGAGAAGGCGCAGCTCGGCGGTGTCGTCGCCGTTCCGGAGACGAACTACTATCGCCAACAGAACGGCTTGTTTGCCGGAGATGGCGACATCTACCTCGCTTATTTCTTCGGCGACGATCTCGGTCCGCTGATGACGGATACACAGTCCGACACCATCGCGACGGCGGCAGGTCTGGAATTCGCGCTGCGCTCGGATTGGCGCGTCGAGGCGAGCATCTCTTACGGCTTTCACGCCGACGAGGTGGATAACACCAACATCGCCGATTCCGGGGCGATCGGCGCGGCGCTTGCCAGTTCGGATCCTTCAATTGCGTTCAATCCGTTTGGCGACGGCGGTGATACGCCCGCCGCGGCGCTGGCCGCACTTACAATGCGCCAGCATATTGAGACCGATTCAGAGCTGACGGGTTACGCGCTGCGCGCTGATGGCGGTGTGTTCGATCTACCCGGCGGTCGCGCGCGTGTCGCATTGGGGATCGAACGGCGCGACGAGACCTTCAGCATCGACCGAACCGAGACCTCTGGTTCGGGCCTTATCACCAATCCATTCACGCAAGAGCCGGGCGAGCGCACCACCGATGCGATTTATGCCGAGGCGTTCTTGCCCGTGTTCGACACCGTATCCTTGTCGCTCTCGGTGCGCCGCGAAGACTCTTCTGACTTCGGCGACGCAACTACGCCGAAGATCGGCCTGCAATGGACGCCGTTCACTGATCTCACTCTGCGAGCGACTTGGGGTGAGTCCTTCAAGGCGCCGCAGTTTGCCCAGATGCTGGGAGGGACCGGCGCCACGATCGGTTCGCTTCCGGCTTTTCTAGATCCTGACGCCACCAACGGATCCACCGGACTACTGCAAATTCTCGGGGCCAATCGTGAGCTTGAGCCAGAGGAAGCCGAGACCTGGACCGCGGGCTTTGAACTTGCGCCGGGTTGGCTCAACGGATTCCGGCTCTCGGCCACGTATTTCGACATCACCTTCTCGAACCGGATCGCAATCCCCGGCTTTATTCTCGACGCCTTCCAGAACCCCGAACAATACGAAGGCTATTTCATTCGCAACCCAACGCCGGATCAGATCGCCTTCTATTTAGGACTGACTGACGATGTATCCGGCGTTATTCCGCCGGATGGGATTGAAGTCATCTGGGACGAGCGGCTGACCAACCTGGCCTCGCTGCGCGTGCGCGGCGTCGACCTCAACGCGTCCTATGCCTTCGACACACGCTTCGGCGAACTCTCACTGTTCGCCACCGCAAGCGGCCTGTTGCAGTTCTCGCGACAGAACAATCCGTCGCTCGCGAGCGCCGACGTGCTCGATACCATGCTCAACCCGGTGGACTGGCGCGCCCGTGCGGGCGTCGCGCTCGACACCGGCGCGTGGCGCGGCGCGCTCTCGATGCAATACACGGACGACTACCGCGACACGTTCAGCACGCCGGCCCGTGACATCTCATCGTGGTCGACGTTCGACGCGCGCCTCTCACGCCACTTCCAGGTCGGCGATGACGGCGCAGGGACAGAGATTACGCTCGACGTTCGCAATCTCACTGACGAGGATCCTCCATTCGCCAACAATCCGATTGGCATGGGTTTCGATACGTTGAACGCCTCGCCGGTGGGACGCGTTGTCATGGTCGAAGTGAGGCAGCGTTGGTAGCGCGCTTCACGCGCGCCGCTGCATTGGCGGGGCTCACCCTCCTCTTTTCAGGCCAAGCAGCGGCGCGCCCCCCAACTGCGGAAGATCTGCTCGCGCTCCTCGAATTGGGCGACTATCGCGGCGGCCTGTCTATCTCGCCCGATGGCCAAACGCTGGCGGTGTTCGCCCGCGAAACGCGCGTGCGGGAGAATGACTACCGCTATCGGCTTCTCGTGATGCCGAGCGCGGGAGGTTCGCCACGCGAGATCGCCGACGCAGGCGACATCATTTTGCGCGATACTCCCTATGGCCCGACCGGCGCCGCAGCGGACCGGGCGCCGGTTTGGTCGCCCGATGGACGCTATCTTGCTTACATCGCTGAACGCGATGGGCGCGCCGAACTCTGGCGCGTCTCGCCGGACGGCGCGGCCGCTCAGTTGCTCGTCGATGGACCCGGTGAAGTGCTTCGCTTTGTGTGGCTCGACGAGACCAATCTCGTCGTGGAAACAGCCGCTCCACGCGACGCCTTGAGCGCTGCCTCATCACATGCAGCGACGTACGGCTTCCATCCCGACGACTTCTTCACGCCTTACGCGAGCCTCACACCGCGCGCGACGATCGATCACGCGCGCGTGCAGCTTGTCGTCAATGCTGCAACGCGCGCAGAGCGGGCAGCGTCGCCCGACGAGAGCGCGCAACTCAACGTCCAGCCACGCCGTCCTGCGCCGCTCAATGCTATTGCAAATGATCGAACCAGCGACGCGGTTGCCTGGATTGCGCCGCGCATCGCCGGCGATCAAGCCTCGACCCCCGCGCTCGGCCTCTACTACGCCGCCGACGAAGGTCGCGACGTCATGACGTGCGATGATCCCGCCTGCAGCGGACGCATGCTTGGCGCATGGATCTTCGCCGATCGGATTGTGTTTCGCCGGATGGAAGGACACGGGGGCGGTCTGACCGCGCTTTATGCATGGGACTGGCGCGCAAACACGGTTCGCCGCATCCGAAGAGAAGACGAAGAATTGTTTGCTTGTGGCCGCGCGGCCGCGCGGCTGATCTGCCTGCAGGAGGGCCCGCTCCAGCCGCGCCGCATTGTCTCCATCGACGTCGATACGGGCGATCTCGCCCAACTTTACGATCCAAATCCTGATTGGCGTGCGTTCGATCAGCCCCGCATTGAGACCATCGAAGTCAACGACGCTTACGGTAACGACTCCTTCGCCCATCTCGTCTTCCCCGCAAACTATCGACCCGGGCGTCGTTATCCCGTCGTTGTGGTCCAGTACCGCTCGCGCGGGTTTCTGCGCGGCGGCGTCGGCGGCGAGTATCCCATTCTGCCGCTGGCCGGCCGCGGTTACTTCGTGCTGAGTGTCGATCGTCCCGAATGGCGCGGCGCCGAGGCATCCCTTCCCCAAGCGGAGCTCGATCAGCGAACAGCGTTGGATAACTCCGAGAATCTAATGAAGCAGTCCGCGCTTGAGGCCATGCTCGCTGAGCTTGACCGGCGCGGCCTCAGCAATCCACGCCGCATCGGCATCACTGGGCTCAGCGACGGCGCGGAGACCCTCTATTGGGCGATCACCAATTCGGAGCTGTTCGCAGCGGCCGTCGCCAGCACGCAGCCCACGGACACGACGGCATGGACGCTCGGCTCACGCGCGTTCCGCCAGAGCCTCTTGAGCGAGGGTATGCGCGGGCCCTACGCCGTAGGCGACGATCCGTGGGCGGCCTGGTGGGCGCGCAACACGACAGCGCTGCATGCGGAGCGGATACGCGCGCCTCTACTCATGAACCTCGCTGAAAGCGAAGCCATCATGGGATTTCCATTGGCGACGCGGCTCGAAGAACTCAATCGTCCCGTCGACGCTTACGTCTATCCGGGCGCTTATCACATCAAATGGCGGCCGGCTCAGCTCTTGGCCGCACAGACACGGGCAATGGACTGGCTCGATTTCTGGTTACGCGGCATCGAACGCGAGGAGCCCGAGGACCCGGGCCGCCTAGACCGTTGGCGTGCCCTGCGGGACCGCACTGGCCGCCGCTAGCGCCGAGATGGCCCGCTCGCGCGCCGTCTCCAAGTTCCTGAGCCAACATTCGGCGGCGATCAGTGCATAGAGACCGTCAGCCGCCATTCCATCTTGCAGCCAGCCGCCGGCGAGCGCCCGTTCAAGCGCCTCGGAATTGACGACGCCGCTTTCAACGAGCCTGCCTCTGCGCAGGAGGTCACGAATCCAAGCTTCGTTGGACGCAAGGACGGCCGCAAAATAGCGCGTAGTTTCGCCCTTGGTGACGCGGCGCGCGACATCGAGAGAAACGAGATCCGCGAACGCCGCGCGTGCCAGAGCACGCTCCTTGCCGCCTGCCGTCATCACATAAGGCGGGACGCGTAGACAGGTTTCGACGATCGGCTGCGATAACAGCAACGGGTGCGTTCGGCCGCCGCCGGGTAGCGCGCCTTCATCAAAATAGCTGAGCGCTTGCAGCAGCTGATGAATTCTGAGCACGCGCGCAGGCGCCGCCCATCGCAGCTTGGCCAGCCACGCATGGTCTGGCGGCGCCTCAGCATCGTCCCCTGCCGGTGTGAGGGCGCCCATGACACTGGAGTGAGGCCGAACCGGCGACTTCAGCCGCGCCGCGCCGACTATCATGGCGGCTAACACATCCCAGACCGATTGTCCGGTGAGCCGCGCCGTGTCGAGCGCGATCTCCATGAGCCTACCGGGACGCACGCCGTCGCAAAGCGCATCGGCTGCGATCCAAGGCGTGCGGCTGCGCTGGAAGAGATGGTCTCCGCCTTGACCGGATGTAACAAGGCTAGCGCCAAGGCCGTCGTAGAACGCCGTGAGATCGCGATTGCCCAGACTGAGCAACGAAAGTGTGGGTTTGGCCGTAAGCCCCGCGTTCAAGCACAGCGCATAGGTTACCCGCGCGGGATCGAAGCGCAGCTCCTTGAGTTCCGCTCCATTTGCGCCTGCCACAGCGTGCGCGTAGCAGCGCTCGTCGCCCTCGGGCGCGCCTTCCCAGTATTCCGTGACGCAGATGACCTCCGCCTCGGTGTTGCGGCGGAGCAGTCCCAGCATGACTGATGAATCCAAACCGCCTGACAGCCGAAGCGCGATCCGCCCGTGCGGTCCGCCCCACGCCTTTACGGTCGCGTCCGCCGCGCTGCGCAACGCCTCTTTGCCTTCGCACCAATCAAGCGGCTTTTTGGCGCGCGCGAAATCCCGTGGCGTCCAGGCCGCCTCAATCGACCAACCTTGCCGCGGATAGATCGCGCACTCTCCAGGCGCGAGTTCCTCAACGCCTTCAAGGCCGGTTCGCCGGCCAACATGCGGTGGGTATCGCAAGAATGCGCGAATGAACCCAAGGTCGGCGCGGGTATCAGGTGCTAAGCGAAGGAAGTCTTCAGCATCGGAGAAGAAGATGCGCACGCCATTGATCTCGGAGAGGAAGCAAGAACGCGCGCCGCTTGGCTCGCGAAGCACGCGAACAATGTCAAAGCCGCGATCGATCAGCACGGCGATGTAAGCGCCCCATCGGTCGGCGATCCATGTTGGCGTGGGATCGATGCACGACTCGCATGGCGGCGAGGGATCAGGCTCGCGCCCGAAGCGTTCGCCGAAAACGAAGCCCATGCCATGAGGTAGACTCTCGATGGGCCCTGCTCCGCGATGAAGCAGCACAAGGCCACGCCAGTCGATGAGATTCGTGGCGCCCTCGGTTAGACGTTCGGCAAACGCGCGCGCAGCGCGTGTCTGCTCGCGCTCTCCTGGCGTCCAGCGCAAACCAACGAACGCCATGGGTCACACCCAGGCTATCGGAGTGAAGGACGCGCAATGATCAGAACTGTCGCCGGCGAGCCTGCCTTGCCACTCGACCCAGCAATGAGCGGCGAAAGGCGCGGTGCGCACGCCAAAGACGATGTCCGGTTTCAGCCCACGCATCACCATGAAGCGGAAAAGCGCCAGGGCGTCGAAGAGACACACGCGCTGACGCGGAAACCAAGGTCGAACTTCCTCGAACACGCCAATCAAATGTTGCGCATCTGCCTTGGGCTTCGCAGCGCGCGACTTGAGCTCGGCCAAGCTAGCAAGCGTCAGATCCAATCTGCGGCGCGCGAGCGTTCTGGCCGCCCACCAGCATGCAGACGCGCACAGACCATACTCGAACGGCGACGCCCCAGATTGGTTCGTGGGCAAAAGTTTCTGCTCTGGCGCTGCCGCGCGCGGCTCAACAAGGTCCGAACCGGCACTGGCAGGCTCGATCAGCCCCATCTCAATGAGCCGGGCGCCCCGGCCATGCGCACATTCACCCTCCACGAGTCCGGGGATGACGGGAGCAGTTTGCGCTGGGACGCTCCAGTAGCGATCGAGACGCAAATCAAGAAAGACAATGTAGCCGCCGTCCCTGCATGCGCGGACGTACGGGCTTAGTTGGTAGAGTGTCATGGCTGCGACGCCGGGCGCCTGATCGCGCCCGGCGTTCCTCACGAGGTCACATGTCGCGCATGTGCGGCGACACGAAGTTTTCTTTGAAAATCGGGTCCCAAACCCCGAGCGTGACCTCGCTCGCGGCGCCCAGGTCGGTCACGATCTCATCGTGATCCAGGTCTTCGCGGTTTTCCATCACAAAGCTCCTTCAGAAGCTGATCTGCGGCGCAAACGACAACGCCCGCGCCGCAGAGGGCGGATCAGAAATCGCGCGCTTGCGGCGTGACGAGGTTTTCCTTCTTCACGGGATCATAGATCCCTTGCGTCACTTCCGTCGCAGCGCCGAGGTCCACGATGTCTTCTTGGCGTTCCGTATCTTCACGCATTGCACTCTCCATCCACCGCATGACTTTGCGGCGAGTGACAGCTTGCCGCTGCGAGGCAAGATTTGGCGGACTATCTGACTAAAGATTTCGTTGGAAGTTTTTCGAAGTACGATTAGGCGCCATTGTTCGGCATCGCCTTGGCGTGCGCGGCGCTTCGTATGAGCGCGCAATGACTGATGCGTCGTTCAAAATATCTTCGCAGCGTATTTCCCGGGGACGCGCCGCCGCGGTTGAGAGAAGCGACGATTTTCCTGATATCATCAGACGCACCTGGAAGGACCTCCGCTTCTGCGCGAAGCGCCTGCTGAAGCCTTTCGTCCGCAGAACGGCCGGCGCGCCGCGCCTCGGTGTTGGCGTTGCGGTCAATATGGCCCATCAATGTTAGGTACGCCCCCGCATAATCATTGCCGTTTAGCGCGACCGGTGCGGAGGCTGGCGAATACGATTGGAGCGCCCACTTCGTCAGCTGTTGGCGCCATTGATAGAGTTCGCGCAACTCGCGCTCCGACCAAAACGCGACTTGATAGATCCGCGACGTATTCAATCTAACGAGGCGCTCTGCAGCCAGAATCGCCAAAGCATATCGAACCGGGGTGGCGCTCACGCCAAACTGAGAAGCGAGCTTGTCGATGTCCAGGCGTTGCAGAATGACAAGCTCCCCCGACAAAATTGCCTGCTTGATCTCCTGATAGACGCGCTCGCCGGGACGCGGATCAAGCGCCATCCCCGCCTCGCTTCTGGTACTCGCCGTAATGATTGCGAAGCTGCGCCTCGATCTCCGGCGTCAACGCGTCGACATGCGGCATGGGCCCGCGCCGATCGCGAAGATAGGCGATTGGATCTTGTCCTTCCCAACCGCCGAGATTGGGCCGGTGCATGCGATAGCCGATGAGACGCTGTAGATCTTCGGGGAAGCTCGCTGCGACTTCGCGCGGATAAGCGAGAAACTGATTTTCGTACGTCTTCAACCAGCCCAAGCAATAGCTAACGATGATGCCGGTGCGCGGCAACGCCGTCAGGTTTTGCCCTGCGCCGTGCGTGAGCGATCCCAGAAAGAGGAGCGCCGAACCGCGCTTCATCGCGCCAGGGATGCTTTGCGAGGGATCGGCGTTACGATCGAGGTCGCCACGGTGACTCCCCTTCCAGAGTCGCGTCGCGCCGTTCTCGTCGGTAAAATCGCTGACCGCCCACATCACGTTGAGGAGCCAATGGCGCCCATTCGTCGGCCATGGCCACATCTCTTCATCGCGATGGGGCGCTTGCGGCCGCTCCTGTCCGTGCACGCGCACAGCTTGCGTTAGGTTCAACTGAATGCAATCGCAATTCGGCGCCAGCAACGCCTCCGCGATCGCGAGGATGTAAGGATCGAGCACAAGATTGCGTACGCTGGGCGCCTTCGATAGGAGCCCGCCGACACGCGTCGTGTTCCAGCCATAGAAGTCGCCCTGGCAGCGCGGCGTTGCTTCAAACAGCGGCTCCAACTCGCGGTCCAACGTTTGGCATTGGCGCTCATCGAGCACGCTGTCGAGAACGACAAAGCCGTCGCGTTCGAGCGTGGAAAAATGATCCTGATGTGCTGGAGCAAACGAAACGACGTTCGAGGCCTTCATCATGATGTCTCTCCTTCACGCCGCTTGGATGAGTTCGCCGCCAAAAAAGCGGGTCACTGGTGTCTTGATGTTGTTGCGTTCGCGCACGCGCCGAAGCCCGCGCTGGTCGATGGCGGCGACAAAGACCGTCAGTCGGTCGCGTCCCACCCGGCGGGCCGCGCCCAGCGGCTGGGCGTCCCAGCCAGCCTTCGCCGCCAATGGCGTGAGCGCAGCGCTCGAAACAAACGTGACTTGCTCGATGCCGAAGATAAGCGCGGTCTCCATGATGGCGGCGATCATGCGCGCGAGGAGATCGTGTCTGGGCTGGCCCGGCGCCGTATCGGGCGCTGGACAAAACCGCGTCGCTTCCCAAACATCTGGGCCGGCCGGCAGGTCGCCATCGCACAGGAAGCCAAAATGATCGCCGAGCAGATGCGGCCGATCGGTCGGCAGCAAGCGGGCCGAGCCCATCACTGGCGCGCGTGGCGCGGCCGCTTCGATCAAATAGATCGCCTCCGGGCAGTCGTAGGCGTCGATCTCAATGCCAGCGCTTTCATCGAGGCGCCATTTCATCTGGTCGATAAACACCTCCTTGCGCTGGCGGTGCATCTCCATCAGCGCGTGATGGTAGTGGCGCCGGTTATCGGCGGTGATGATGTGGATCATAGGGCCTCCGGGCTCGGTCAGAGCCCAGAGTTTGCGCAGGGAACGCGCTGGCGAAAACGGGCACGAACGTGCCTATTGACACGCTCGTAAAAATGATCAGGTGGCGACGTCCTCCAGACGAATTTGTCCGTCCTTCAACGCACGCACGAAAGCCTGTACACGGCTGGCAACGCCGTATTTGTTCATGGCGCGGCGAACGATGTTGTGCACCGTGTGTTCGCTGAGGCCCAAGATGACCGCCATCGCGCCGTCATCCTTGCCCTGCCCCAGTAGTTGCACGCACTGGCGTTCGCGAGGGCTCAATTGAGGTTTCGCCGGCAACTGCGCCATCTGCAGGCGGCGCGCGCATTCGTGCGCGTACACCCCAAACCATGTCGCCCTCTGTGCATTGAGCGGGTCAATCCCGTCCGGACCGATCACAAGCGAACAGGACGCCGGCAACGCATCGGGCGCGTGAATGGGAATGGTGATGCCGTCGCCAAGACCTGCCTCTGCCGCTTCGTGCAGAATGCGCAACTGATCGGCGGCAAGACCTCGCCGGAAGCGCACGTCGCTCCACTGAAACGGCAGCGTCTGCTGACGCGCGGCTCTGAACACCGGATCGCGCGTCGCGTAGTTCTTTGCGCTGAAGCGCTCAAGCCACGTCTGCGGATAGTCGACCATCATCACAGCCTCCGCCGGTGGCTTGAGCGGATCGACATGCGAGGCGCACGCCGCATAACTGAAACCCAGGGCGCGCATCTCGCGCATGAAAGCTGCCTGCAGGTCTGCAACACTTGCGGCGCCGTCGCAGATTTCCGCGAACGCCCAGTTCACGCGCGCTTGCATGATTGTCTCCTTGCCCACGCAACTTTAGATGGCGAAGGGCCCTCGGTGACAAGGCCGCGCGTGACAAATTCATGACGTGTTGTTGGACGTGCGAGCAGCCTGGAAATATTGTGAGAAATCTTCCCCAAAATTTTCGAATGCGGTCGAGGCGGCGATCAAATAATAGGCTTGATCTGGCCTGAACTGATAGCGCGCGCGGCGGCCTGAATGCGCGTGCCAGCGCCCAGCCGAACGCGCGCGCGCTCGATGTGACGCCGCACGGTGGCTACCCCGATCTGAAGCTTCGCCGCGGCTTCTGCATCGGTCAGGCCGCTTGCGCAAAGTTCGAGACACTGACGTTCTCGCCGTCGCAACGGCTCAAAACTTGGCGCGACCTCGGCGCAAAGCTGCGCGGCGCGGTGATGCACGAGAACATTTGCGATCTTGCCGGCGGTGTAGACATCTTCCGGCATGTCGGGCTCGCCCGCCACCAAATGCCCCGAGGCCTTGAGGCGAAGCATCGACGCCAATGCGTGCGTCCGCCCAAAGTGCAGCCCCAATTCGCTGGCCTCGTTCAAGATGCGCCGCTGTCGCCACGACAGCGGCGCCACGAATTCAGGGTCGGTCCAAGCGAAGTCCGCGACGCCCGCATCGGCTGCACGGAAGACAGGATCGATGAGATGATAGCGCTGCTCTGAAAAGTGCGCGATCCAGTCGCCCGGATAATTTTGAAAGACGTAACTAGCGCGCTCGGGCTTCAGCGGATCAACATGCGCGCCTATCGCCGCGAAAGTGAAGCCGAGTTCACTCATGCGCTGACGCCAGATCGTTTCGAGTTCGACAAGGGACTGCGCCGCATCGCATCGCGAAGCGAACGTCACTAACTCGCCGGTAACGACACCAAAGCTCATGCAACCCGAAGTATAGCATCTTTCTCGCGCCACTTCACCACTTCGCGTCTGCCCAAATTGATCACTTAACACCAATGCCGGTGACGAAAATCGCACGCGCGTCGAGCACGCACTGCTGCGGCGCCTCACATAGTTGCAAGCTGTGGCCCGCTCCGCCGATCGCAGCGACGCTTTCGATATGTTGGTGGGCAAGCTTACTGCGCGATCGATTTGGAGCTGTGTCGCAGCGTTTGCGATCAGCATCGTCGCTGGCTTTGCGGCGACGCAATCGTGTGCGCGAACGTTCGACTATCAACCCGCACTCGGACGCCCATTGTTGTCGATTGGGTCGACGCCGGTCTATGCGCCGTTCTCGATCCTCGATTGGTCGAAGCGCTGGTCGCCGGTTTACCCCCGCGCCTTCTTCGTGCCGAAGCTTATTGTCTTTCTGGGCTTCCTGGCCGCCGCCGGCGTCTTGCTGTTTGGCCTGCGCTCACACCGGCCCACGTCTGGTATATTCGGCAAAGACGCATGGGGTGGCGCTGATGACGCGGCAGCTGCCGGGCTCTTCGCCGAGGGCGGCATTGTCATCGGTAAGATGGGCGCTGAGATTCTCGCCTATGACGGCCCGCATCATCTGTTGCTCACAGGCGGCACGCGCTCGGGCAAGACGCGCGGCGCCGTTATCCCAACCCTGCTGGCGACGCCGCACTCTGTCGTGTCGCTCGACCTTAAGGGCGAACTGCACTCGGGCGATGCGCGCGTCGGCTTTCCGGGGACGGCCGGCTGGCGCGCCAAGCTCGGCCCAGTCCTGCGCTTCGATCCGACCTCGCCTACGTCCGACCGCTTCAATCTCTTAGACACTATAAGGCCAGGTCCGCAGGAAGTTCGCGACGTTCAGAACCTGACCGAGCTCATCGCCGATCCTTATGGCGATCAGCGCTTCCAGGAATTCTGGGACCGCGCCGCCAAACAGGTGATCGCCGGCGTTATCCTTCACGTCGCCTATGCCGAACCCGAAGATCGCAAGACGCTCTATCGCGTGTTCGAACTGCTCGCGCGCTTCGATGACACCGTAAAGCTGATGGAAGCGACGCTTCATCGCTTGGGCGCCGACGGAAATCCTGAAACGCACCCTGAGGTGCGCCGCGCGGCACAATCTTACGCCGCCTATCACGAGAAGCTCCGCGCCGGAATCAAAGCGACCGCTGAGAGCTATCTCGGCATCTTTGCCGATCCGCTGGTGCAGCAGAACACGGCGGCGTCGAGCTTCCGCATTTCGGACCTCATGTGCGCCGACAAACCCGTCACGCTCTATCTCTGCTGGCCGCCAAACGATTCCAAGCGTGTGAAGCCGTTGATGCGGCTCGTCTTCGGCGCGGTGCTCCGCGATCTGATGGAGCATCAGGAGCGCGCAGCCGACGGGCGCGCGAAGAAGCGTCCGCTCCTGCTGTTGCTCGATGAATTCCCGCAACTTGGTAAGCTCGATCTGTTCGAGCAATCGATGGGTGCAATGGCGGGCTATGGGGTGCGCGCCTTTATCGTCACGCAAAGCCTGCACCAGGTGACCCAAGCCTACGGGCGCTATCACACCATCCTCGACAATTGTCAGATCGTCACCAGTTTTGCCGCGACCGATGTCGAGACCGCGGAGACCGTCTCGAAGCTTGCCGGCGATCTTTATGAGATGCGCCCGCAAGAGACCTGGTCGGGCAAGCGTCAGCTCTTCGGCCTCGATCATCGCGCCATAACCTATCCCGAGGAACGCCGTCCGCTGCTGATGCCGGCGGAAGTTCGCCAGTTGCCAGAGCGCGATGAACTTATCTTCGTGACCGGTGCGAAGCCTCTCCGCGCAAAGAAGCTGCGCTACGATGAAGAGCCTCTCTTCGCATCTCGGCTCTTCGCCTTGCCATCTCCGCAAGCGCGCCCTGCCCTTCCCTCGCCGTGGGCGGCGATGCGTTCGCTCGGCCTCCGCGACGCAGCGCCGCCGACCCAAGCGGAGAAGGCGCCTGGCCGGGACGGCGCAGTTGCTCGCGCCGTCGTGCGCCAAGGGCCGTTGCGATCACGCCCGCGTGCAAGCGAACAGCAAGCCGATCTCCTGACCTTGATTGATCGTCCTGCGGATGCGCCGCCGCCGGAGTCCGTCGAGTCGACGTCGCCTCCCTCTCCTCCCCCGCCACCATCGCCGCCGCATACGCCTGTCGGCTTCGACTTGCGACCCCGCGAAGCCGGCGGCGGTGGTGGTTCGGAGACGCCATCATGAGCGCGCGCCCAAGAAAGAAGATCACGATCTACCTTGAAGACGATTTGGCGCGTGCGCTCGATGTCGATGCGCGTCTTCGAGGTCTTGCCACTACGCGCGCTGCGGCCGACGCCATGCGCCGCATCTATCTCGACGAGAAGGACGAAGCGGTCGCCGACACCGTGAAGATGCGGCTCGACCGTCTCGAGAAACGCGAAGTCGTGCGCGCCCGCGAGATCGCCATCATCAAGGAGACACTGCTTCTCTTCATTCGTGTCTGGCTCGAGCACAATCCGGCGCCCGACGAAGCGACATTGCCTGCGACGCACGCGATCGCCGAGCGCCGTTTCCAATCCTTTCTTGAGCTGCTTGCCGAGAGTTTGCAGCCAGGCCGCACGCTCTTCGCCGCGGCGCCGCACGGCCATCTGAATGGCGCGAGCGCCGACACGGAGGCGCGAGCATGAGCGCGTCCCTCGCTCCAGCCCCGAACGATCGTGTCGCCCAACGGCGGCTTGCTTCGCTCGCGCGCGCTCTTGGCCCCGCCCTCGCCGAAGCACTGGCCGACGAAGCCGTCGTCGAAATCCTTATAAACGCAGACGGACGATTGCGGATAGACCGCGTCGGCAGCGGCATTGAAGCGACGAACATCTGGCTCTCAACGGCAGAGCGCGAAACGGCGGTGCGGCTGCTCGCGGCGGAAGCCCACGTCACCGTGACCGAACATCAGCCCTACCTCGCAGCGACGTTGCCAGGATCAGGTGCGCGTGTGCAGGCCATGATCCCGCCCATCGTTACGGCGCCAACATTCGCCATCCGCAAACGCCCCTCGGTCATCTTCACCCTGGATGATTATGTGCACACTGGCGCGGCGACCTTGGCGCAGGTCGCACAGATGCGCGCGGCAATCGTTGCGCGGCGCAACATCGTGGTCGCCGGCGGCACGGGTTCGGGCAAAACCACTTTGCTCAACGCACTGCTCGCCGAAGCCGAGTTCGCAAAGGCCCGCGTACTCATTCTTGAAGACACCGCCGAGCTTCAGTGTGCCGGCGCCGACGTCGTCCAACTCCTGACCAAGCGCGCCGCACCACAGGTCTCAATGCGCGATCTGGTGCAGATGACGCTCCGCCTTCGGCCCGACCGCATCGTCGTGGGCGAAGTACGTGATGCGGCAGCGCTCGAAGTATTGAAGGCCTGGAACACAGGCCATCCCGGCGGGCTCCTCACCATTCACGCCAATTCCGCCGCGGACTCGCTGCTCCGACTTGAAGACCTCTGCATCGAAGCGGGCTTGAGCGCACCGCAACGCCTCATCCAATCGGCGGTCGACGCCATCGTGTTCATGGCCCGCACGCCAAGCGGGCGGCGCATCGAAGAGTTTGTCGTGCTGCGAGAGGCCTCCAAAGCACATGGGGAGAGAGTGATATGAGGAAGAACGCGTTTCGTGTCGAAACGACGCTCGCGATCGTCGCGCTCGTCGTGGTCACCGCGACACCCGCCTATGCGGGCGGCTCAGGCATGCCCTGGGAAGGTCCGCTCGAACAAGTCGTCGACTCCATCACCGGACCTGTCGCGCGCGCAGCCGCCGTTATCGCCATCATCATCTCCGGCATCGGCATCATCTTCGGCGAAGGCGGCGGCGGCATCCGGAAGCTCGCCTTCGTGGGCTTGGGCGTCGCCATCATGTTCGCCGCGGTCTCATTCTTCCTCGATTTCTTCGGCTTTGCCGGCGGTGCGGTGCTTTGAGATGCGCGACGAACTCGAAGGCTATTGCATTCCGCTCCGCACCTCGCTGACACGCCCGCTGCTGCTGGGCGGTGTGCCCCGCACATTCGCCATCCTCAACGCAACGGTCGCCGCCGCGATCGCCTTCGGTTTGCAGCAGCCTTTGATCGGCTTGCCGCTTTGGCTCGTGATCCAGAGCGCCGGCGCCTATGCGAGCGCGCGCGACGCTTGGTTCCTCGAAACCTGGCCTCGCGCCATGGCCAAGCCCGCCTTCTTCAACGTGTGAGCACCAATGCCATGATGGACCTGCGCCCCTTCAAGCAAAATGAAGCCCGCCTCGCCGATTGGCTGCCATGGGCAGGCTTCGTCGCGGCTGGTGTTGTGCTCAACAAGGACGGCGCCTTTCAGCGCACGCTTCGATTCCGCGGACCCGATCTGGATTCCTCCACGCCATCGGAACTGATCGGCGCCTCACGACGGCTCGACAACGCCTTGAAGCGCTTCGGCTCGGCCTGGTGCCTCCATGTTGAAGCGCGGCGAACGGGGACCACGGCCTATCCAAACAGCGACTGGCCGGAGGCGCTCTCATGGCTCATCGATGAAGAACGGCGCCAGGATTTCGCAGCCGCGGGCGGACGCTTTGAAAGCGCCTACTATCTCACACTGTCTTGGCTCCCGCCGAGCGAAGCCAGCGGCAAGTTCGAAGCCGCATTGTTTGAAGGCGCCAATGGCGCGAGCGCGGCGCGTATCGACTACCGCGCTTGCTTGCAAAGCTTCATCGAGGAGACGCAAAGCTTCAAGGCGCTCCTCGATCTCGTCATGGTCGAAGCGCGCTTCCTCGATGATAGCGAGACGCTCACCTATCTTCATTCGTGCGTGTCCGATCGGGCGCACCGCGTCGCCGTTCCTTCGACGCCCTTTCATATCGACGAACTCATCGCAGACGCGCCGCTTCTGGGCGGCATTGCGCCGAAACTGGGCGATCACTTCGTTAAAGTGCTCTCCGTTCGCGCTTATGTCAGCGAGACCGAGCCTGGCCTGTTAGATGCGCTGAACCGCCTGGGCATTCCGTATCGGTGGACGACGCGCGTCATTCCGATGGATCGCGAGGACGCCAGAAAGGAAATTGAGAAGATCCGCAAGCGTTGGTTTTCCAAGCGCAAAGGCATACTCACACTATTGCGCGAAGCGCTCTACCGCGAGGAAGCAACGCTTCTGGACAATGACGCGACCGCTCAGGCCGAAGACGCGGACGCGGCGCTTCAGGAAGTGAACGGCGAAGCGGCCGGCGCGGCGTTCGTTACGCTCACCATCATTGTGGCCGACCAAAGCGAAGCGGTGGCGCTCGAACGCATCCGCCAGCTTCGCCAGGTCGCCGATGGGCTGGGCTTCGTCACCATCCTTGAGACGATCAACGCCGTGGAAGCTTGGCTGGGCTCCCTGCCTGGTCAACCCTACGCAGATCTGCGCCGGCCGATCCTGCTGACGCCAAACCTTGCGCATCTCTTGCCGCTCTCGGCGGTCTGGGCGGGCGAAACCGCCAACCGCCATCTCAACGGTCCCCCGCTTCTTGTTGCGGCGACCGATGGCGCGACACCTTTCAGGCTCAACCTCCACCACGGCGATGTTGGCCACACTTTGATCGTGGGCCCCACGGGCGCCGGTAAGTCTGTGCTGCTTGGTCTCCTCGCAGCGCAATGGCGCCGCTATCCGAACGCACAGGTCTTCATCTTCGATGCTGGGCGATCGAGCCGCGCGCTGACGCTGGGACTGGGCGGGGCATTCGTCGATCTGCTCGGCGAAGACGCGCAGGATAGTTCTCTTGCGCTGCAACCGCTCGCGGACATCTCCGAAGAAAGCGAACGCGCCTGGGCGCGCGATTGGCTCATTGCACTTCTGACACGGACGCATGTCGCGCTTGATCCTGCGCGCAAGGATGAAGTCTGGCGCGCACTCGGCGTTCTCGCCGCGCGTCCACCGGCTGAACGCACGCTCTCGGTCTTCTCAGGCCTCGTGCAAGACGCCGAAATTCGGCTCGCACTGGAGCCGTTCACGCATGCGGGGCCATGGGGGCGGCTCATCGACGCCGACGCCGCCAAGCTCTCGGATCATGACGTACAGGCGTTCGAGATGGGCGAACTGCTTTCGCGCCCGGATGCGCTCGCGGCCGTGCTCCCCTGTCTCGTTCACGCATTGGAGGCGCGCTTTAATGGGCGCCCGACATTGCTCGTGCTCGACGAAGCGTGGGCCTATCTCCGCGATGAGGCGTTCGCTGGCCAAATTCAGGCCTGGCTGAAGACCTTGCGCAAGAAGAACGTCGCGGTCGTGTTCGCAACGCAAGAGCTTGCTGACGTCGAGCAAAGCGCGATCGCGGCGACCATCTTTGAAGCGTGCCCAACCCGCATCTACCTTCCGAACGATCGCGCGCGCGAACCCAGGACGCGCGCCTTCTATGAAGGCCTGGGGCTTAATCAGCGCCAGATCGCCATCATCACGGAAGCTGCGCCCAAGCGGGACTATTACGTACAGACGCGCGCCGGCGCGCGCCTTCTCGATCTTGCGCTTGGACCTGCGGCCCTCGCCTTTCTCGGCGCTTCAACACCACAAGATCAGGCCGCCATCGATGCTGTGATCGCCGAGGGCCATTCGTGCCCGTTCTCAGAAGCCTGGCTCCAGCGCCGCGGGCTTTCACGCGCCGCTGAGGCGATCTCGCGCTTCGACGCCGCATCGCGCCAGCCGTCACCGCCCGCGCAGGCCGAACTCGAATTCACAGAAGCCCACAATGGGAGGCTCACATGAAAGGCAAGGCACGTCTCTTCATCGCCGCTTGCGCGGTCGCGCTGACGCTCGCGACTGCGCCCGCGCGCGCACAATGGGTTGTGCTCGATCCCGCCAATCTGGCGCAGAGCATTACCCAGGTCACGCACATGATCTCGCAGATCAACAACCAGATCGAACAGATCCGCCAGCAAGCGCAGATGCTTGAGAGCCTGGGTCTCGAAATGTCGCCGGAGCTGTCAGCCTCGATCGGAAGCGTTCGCGACCTGCTCCGTGAAGCTGAGGGTTTGCAGCAGAATGCCGAGACCATCGCCGGCGACATGCGCGACCTCTATCCCGAGGATGTCTCCAACTTCGACTTGGATGGCCTACTAGGACAATCGGATCGCTGGCTTGAGGAGAGCCGCAACAGCGTCGAAGCGCTGATGACGATCAGCGCTTCGGCCAGCAGCGATGGGCTGGACGACGCGGAAGGCGCGATGTCTCGCGCTCTTCAAGCAAGCTCGAACGCGCAAGGTCAAACCTCGGCCGAACAGGCCACGACCCAAGCAATCGGTGTTCTCTCCTCCCAGATCGCGCAATTGCAAGCCCTGCAGGCCGCTCAAGCGCGCGCCCTGGCGACCGAACGGCTCGAACGCATCGCCCAGGAAGAACGCTCGCGCGAAATCCGCCGGCGCGCCTTTCCGACCGAGGTCGATCGGCCCGCTCAACCTGTCACGCCGCGCTTTTGATCGGAGCGCACACCCATGCAAGGCGACAACGTCAACGGATTTCTGGAGCGGTTCTTAGGTCTCGCGGACGCGGGCTTTGGCCTCATTCAAGGCGATGTCGCGTTCGTCCTGAACACGCTCATCGTCATCTCGGTGACGCTTGCGGGCGCGATGTGGGCCTTAAAGGGCGAAGCGCCGATTGCACCCTTCTTTCGGAAGGTGCTGTTCGTCGGTCTCTTTGCTTTCCTGGTCAATAATTGGAACGCGATCGCCGGCGCCATCAATCAATCGGGCGCGCTGCTTGGATTGAAGGCCGGCGGTTCAGGCATGAGCTTGGCTCAATTGCACGATCCCGCAAGCGTCGCAGCACAAGGCAAAGAACTCTTCGGCCGCACCATGGAAATGGGCGACGGCATGAATATCTTCACCGACTTCCTGACGCTCGCGACCATACTTCTCGCAGGCGTCATCATCCTCGTCGCCTTCTTCGTGCTGGCGCTGCAAATCTTCGTGCAGCTCATCGCCTTTAAGCTCGGCTCGCTCGCCGCGTTCATTGCGCTGCCCTGGGGTGTTTTCTCCGGCACGGCATGGGTTGCGGAGCGACCGCTTGGGTGGGTCGCGAGTTCGGCGGTTCGGCTCTTTCTCCTGGCCTTCGTCGCCAGTGTCGCCATCACCTTCGTCGCCACGCTGCCGCAAACGATGACACTGGAGAATGGCGGCGCGCTCGACGTGCTCTTGTTCGGTCTTACCATCCTCGCGCTCTCATTCCTTGCGCCTTCGCTCGCGAGCGAAGTGATGCAAGGCAACCCAAGCCTTTCAGCCGCGCAACCGATCCAAGGCGGCATTGCCGCGGTCGGCATGGGCGTGGGCGCAGCCGTCACCACCAAGGTCCTCGCATCTGGCGCAGGCCGCGCCGTGCGCGGCGCCCGTGGCGGCGGGCGTCCTCCGACCGTGCGCGGCGGCCAAGGCGGCGCGCGCAGTGCGCCAAACTACGCAGCGATGCAACCGAAACCCCAACGCAAATCTTGACGGAGCCCTCATGCTTGCCTTTCGACAACCGCCCAAAAGCTACGCGCCGGAGCCTGCCGACACGCCGCACATGCGCGCCCAGCAAGCCTGGGACCGGCGCATGGGCAGCGCCGTGCAGGCCGCAGTGACGTGGCGTTGGGTGGCGATGAGTTTAGGAGCGCTCGCAGTCACGCTCGCTATTGGAATGACTCTGGTCGCGCTCCAGAAGCGCACCTTCGTGCATGTCGTCGAAGTGAGCCCGCAAGGCGCGGTTCTGTCCGTGCGTCCCGCCGGCGGCGAGTACACCCCAACGGACGCGCAGGTCAGCTACTTCCTTGGTCATTTCGTCAAGCTTGTGCGCGGCGTGCCGACCGATGGCGTAGTGCTCAGAGAAAATTGGCTGCAAGCCTATCGCTTCCTGACCCCGCAAGCGGCGCAGCATCTGAACGAAGTCGCCCGCGAAGAAGATCCGTTCTCGCTTCTCGGCACGACCGCGCGCACCGCCATTATCACCTCGATCGTGCAACGGTCGGACGAGACCTGGCAGGTGTCCTGGATCGAAGCCACGCACGGCGCCAATGGCGGCGCGCGAAGCGCCTATACCGGCCTCTTCACCATCCGGTTTGAACGTCCACGCAGTTCCGATGCGCTCGCCCGCAACCCGCTTGGTCTTTTCATCACTGAGTTTTCGTTCTCGCCCGAGGCGCCCGCCGCCACGCTGCGTGGAGGTCAGCAATGAAAAGCGCGCTTCGCAACACACTAGGCGCTCTCTTGATGCTGTCGGCATGCGCAACAACCAGCATGGAAGATTCACCCGCCGCGCTCGATTTGGGTCAACCAACCGCCGATCTGCCCGCCCCGAGCGTCCCGGCCGCCGCTGAAGACCTCCTCCCCCCACAAGCTCAGCCGCCATCGCCGCCGCGCAGAGCGCGCGCCGTCGCGCCGATCAGCGCGTTGACGAGTGCAAATGCAGAAGCGCGTAGGCGTCCCGATCCCGATGCGTTTGTCGATGCGACGCAGATGTATGACTACACGCCGGGCGCGCTCTACGAAGTTTACGCCGCGCCAGGCTATCTCTCGACCATTCTGCTTGAATCGGGCGAAGCCATCGTCACCGTGGCCGCTGGGGATACGACACGCTGGATGGTCGAAGAGACGACGTCAGGCGACCTCGCCGACCCGCGCACTCTGTTGCTGATCAAACCAACGCGCGCGGGCATCCGCACCAACATCGTGCTGGCGACCGACCGGCGCACCTATTTGATCGAAGCCATCGCCGTGCAAGGCTCAGCCTATTCAGCGCAGACGGCCTGGCGCTATCCCAATCGTGAAGCTGAGCACAATTCCGGCGGCATAAGCGGCGTCGCGCTCGACGACCTGAACTTTCGCTATCGCATCGATGTGACACGTGGAAGGTTCCCGTCCTGGCGCCCGGTGCGCGTGTTCGACGACGGGCGCAGAACCTATATCGAGTTTCCACTCGACATCTCGACGAGTGAAGCACCACCGCTCTTCCTCCGGGACGGCGCGCAAGTCGCTCTCGTCAACTACCGCGTCTCGGGCAATCGCTACGTGATCGACCGTCTGTTCGACGTCGCTGAGCTCCGCCTTGGCGCCCAGCAACAGACCATCGTCCGCATCAGCCGCGAACGCCCTCGCAGCGTGGGAGGCAGACGATGAGCGCTGATGGAGAAGCGGCGGCGGTCGATGATGATCCCGCCCAACCCCTGCAACCAAAGTCGCATGTGCCGCCGGTGACGGCCATTCGCGCAGCGCCGCCCAAACCAAAGCGGCTCTCGCGCAAGACATTGATGGCGGCGTCGCTGGTCTTGAGCGCCGTCGTCGCCTTCGCCCTCGTGAATGGTTTGTCGGATCGCGACCGCACCAGAGCTGCGGCCGAGAGTTCGCAACCTGTGCAGCCGGCGTCTCCGCCAGAAAGCGTCCGTCTGGCGGAAGCCGAATATAGCGACGAAGATTTGCGGCCGCCGCTCGAAGAAGGACACGACTTCCTGTGGGGGGACCAGCGCCCGGAGGGACAAGCAGAAGCGATGGAAGCCTCCGCGCCAAGCGAACCGGCTGCACCCTCGCCGCTCGCATTGGAAGCAGACGCCGCTAGAATTTCCGCCATTCGCTTTGGCGCCGAAGCACAGCGTCCTGGCGCATCGCCACCGATCGGCGACAACGCTGCTTTGGCGCCGGGACCGGGCGCCGCGTTCCTTGCAAGCCAACGCGGCCGCGACGACGGCGTGCTCGACGCCGCATATCGGCCGCCACGCTCGCGTTACACGGTGCAAGCCGGATCAACGATCTCGGCGGCGCTCGTCACCGCACTCAATTCCGATCAGCCAGGCCGCGTTGTCGCGCAGGTGACGGAGGATGTGTACGACAGCGTGACCGGTGAGCATCTCTTGGTGCCGCAAGGCGCGCGCCTCCTGGGTTCATACGACGCCGCCACCATTCACGGCGATCAACGCCTCCTCATCGTTTGGAATCGCCTGGTGATGCCGAACGGCTGGTCGATCGCGCTCCGCGGCATGCCGGGCACGGACGCGGCAGGCGCATCGGGCGTGAGCGACAGCGTCGATGCCCACCTTGGCCGTATCGCCGTCGCATCGCTTCTGTCAGGCGCCTTATCTGTCGCCGCCAATGAAGCCGAAGGCGACGACGCCGATCGTTTGACTGAAAGCGTCGGCAACGCCGCCGCGCAAGAAGCGGCCCGCGTGGGCGGACGTATTGTCGATCGCGAACTCAGCGTGCGTCCAACGCTTCGCATTCGCGCCGGCGCTCCCGTCCGCGTCCTAGTCAGCCAGGATATTGTGCTGAGACCTTATCGCCGATGACGAAACGCTCGGGCGCCAGAGCAAAGGATGAGGAAAAGCAGGCTGATCTGTTCGGCGGCGCCCCGCCGCTGGCGTCCAAAAAATCGCGCGCAGCGAAAGCAGCGCGCGCGGCCGGTCCGGCATTGCGTGCCAATCAAAGCAGCCAACCCACGCCGGACGCGCTGCTCAATGTTCGTCAAGCCGCCGCCCGGCTCGGCCTTTCAAAATCAACTCTCGACAAGATGCGCGGCGCGGGAAGAGGACCGCGGTTTGTGAAGTCTACGGATAGAGCGATCCGTTATGATCCCGTCGACCTCGACCGCTGGATCAACGCGCGCCGCTCAACGTCGGAGTAACGACGAGCGCACTGATTGAGCTCAGTCCTCCTCTGGAGGCGAATTCCGAACGCGTAAACGATCCTCCACGAATCTAAAAACCTCGGACCGCTTACCTCCATCGGTGCGAAAGTGGTTGGTGCGATGGGTCTTGATTTTGTCCAGCAACGCCGCACCCACTCGAATTTGCTCAGGCTGCATCCACGCAAACATGCTCTCTCCGACAAGTTCATCTGAGAGGATGTCGACGTAGTCGTTCCGGCGGGCGGCTATGTAGAGCGGGTACTTACGCTTCAAATCCTCCATGAGGCTGTCGTAAGTAATGATCTTGAAGTCGTCGGCCTCCTTCGCCTTCACCAGCTGGCGCCGCGTGTCATTGCCCGCGTACTCGGATCGCCGGCCGATAACGAGTACGTACTTCATATAGGCAGGATTGCTGCCGAGTGGTTTGCGGACATCGGCAAGCGTCGAATCGAGAAAGAACTGGCGGTTCGCTGGATTTAGAAACCAACCGCGCCAAGTGTCGATCTGATTGAGCCCCGCAAGAAATTCAGCGGTGAGGTCGTTGGACTTCGGCTTGAAAAATTTTGCTTGCGGCCGCTCCAGCTCGATGAATACGCAATTCCAATCATCCGAACTCTTGGAGAGATAGAAGAAGTCACTCTTGTAGTTCGTGCCAAACGGCAGTTTGCGAAACACGAGATCGAAATGAACGCCGTGGTTTTGCACAAATTCGCGCGGCACCAGTTCAGTGTGTTGCTCAAGGTGTCGTTGATAGGCTTGCTCCGGCAAGTCCTCGTCCAGCAACGCTTCGAACGAGGCGCGCAACGCATGAGGATCTTCGCGCACCAGATCGTAGAACGGGCGCGGATCGTCTGATTCAAAGAGTTTCATTGGCATCCATCACGCAAGCGTATCTCATACCTGACGATACGGCAGTGCGAAAGCGATCGAAGCCCGTAGGGCCGAGACGCGCCTCTTCTTCAGGTCGGCGCGGCTCGGTTCACGAGAGCGCGTCCCGCGCGAACGCGGGTTCGCCCGTCTAGATCTCACCCCACTTTCCGATTTGGTTTGAGCGCTTGGATCCTTCGCACGAGCGCGTCGAGCTCCTGCACTGATCCAAGTTTTGCTTTGTAAGGCGCGATCACGACCGTATGGCCACGACGCTTGCGCTTCTCGCAACGGTCGTATCTGCACCGCGTGCGCTTAGCGACCTCTTCGATAATTCCCAATCGCCCCCATGCTTCGAGCGCGCCATCTCGCGACACCGCTTGGTGGCGTCCGCAATGCACACAGGTGAAAACGAGCCCGTGCCCGAAAGGCACTTGTCCGAAACGCTTCGGCAAAGGCGGCGTCCAATAGGCCATCACCTGAAGTGTTGACACACGAAGCACGTTTGTGCTTCTTTTGTTCTCACGATTTCTGGGGACCGTTTGGCTCGCACGAGAGCCATCCTGTGACGACGCCGCGCCCCATCGCTTTCGCGATGGAGGACGCATATGCGCCGGCTCTATTTGACTGCACGCGAGTACGAAGCCTTGCTCTTGAAGCAGGACGGCATGTGCTGCGTCGATGATTGCGACGAGACCGAAGATTTAATCGGCGAGCACTCAACGCCGAATGCATGGGCACACGCAAAGCCCGATCAGCTGATGTGCGCTTCGTGTCACAAAGTCAAAACGCTGCGCGACATTAAAGCCATCTGGAAAGTGAAGCGGCTGCGCGGCGAGGACGCGCTAGGCCAATACCACCGCCGTCGCAAGTATGGCCCAAAATTACGCGGCCGCCCGTTCGAGAAACAGCATCAAACCTTCGGAGCGCCGCCATGGAAGCGCTGATTGTCGCCGTCGCCGCGCTCATCCTCATGGTGCTGCTGGAAGCAGGTTACGCGATCACACTGTCGCTCGTACGCTGGACGCCAAAACTCGCGCTGGGCCTGCTTGTGGTCTGGCTTGCGCACCGGCATGGGTTCGACGGTCTGGAAGCGCTTGGTCTCGGCGCCCTCGCAATCGTCGTCCTGAACCGCCTCCTGCGCGCCCGCGAGTCTTATGAGACCTGGCCGTAGCGACAGTCTGCGTCGGCCACCTGCTCATTCCATGCGCGGACTTTGGACAGTTGCGTCGATCGCGGTTTCGATATCACGCAGCACATCGTCGAAGCGCGCGTCCGTCGCCTGCCTCGGGTCAAATGCTGGATCGGCAAGAAATTCCTGCTTGGCGCGGCGCATCAGCACGCCTGCTATCCGCGCCGCCAGCGCCGCGGTTGCGGTGAGGCGCAACGGGACAATGCGTTTTTCCTGTTCGCGGCTCTGCAGCGTGACGAAGCAATAGTGCGGCGTCAGCGGCGCGATGATGCGAAAATCCTGTTTCAGTCCTGTTTGCGCGCAGAACGTATCCGGCAATACGAAGAGCGGCGCCTCGCTTTTAACGATGGCCCAACGGCTCCACATCAGCGGCCGCGCCATCTGATCGTAGAACTCGTTATTGTCGTAGAGTGTCTCGTAGAGCTGTCGCGCCGTCGGCCGCTTCTCTTCGGCGAGTTCTGCGACCAAGTCCGAATGTCCCGCATGCATCATCTCGATGAAGAACGGATTGCGGATGACCTGCACAACCAGGAAGCCGATCCACGATGCGCGTTGCGGCTGATTGAGTGGGCGTGTGTCCAACAGCATCTGCAACGGCTCGCGCGCATCACCTTCCAACAAACTCAAATAGGCTTCCAGGCGATCGCTGTAGAGGTTGGGCCGATGTCCCCATTTGCCGAATGCGCGCCGCCTTGAAGACCAGCGTTCGTTTTCACGCCGCCAGATCGTCACTTCACCATCGCGCGCCCAGTGGTCGCGAATGAACCATTTCGGAATGAAGTGGTTCTTGTTGACCGGCTTGATCGGCAGCGTCGTCTTGGGCGGATTGGCCTCACGCTCCAGCGCACGTTTCGAACGCGGCCCCCAGCGTTTCAGTATGAGTTCGCGCCAACTTTGCTCGTAAAAGAGTTTCGCGGTGTTGGTGATGGTCGCCGCGCCGTCAGGCCCCAGCGTTTCCAGGCGCTCCTGTTCAGGATCTACGGCAGCTAGCTCGCGTCCGGCGGTGCGCTTCTTGATAACGGCTTCGATTAAGAACAAATGCAACTGCGCAATTTCCAGCACCATGTCCTCGCGGACATTGATGTGCAGCTCAGGCTCGTCGGCCGTGCTCATCTCCATCAGTGCGCGAACGATGCGGCCCACCACCTCGTCCCACACCCGCGCGAGCGCATCGACCAAGGCAAGATCGGCGTCTGGAAAGAGCTTTAGAATAGCGCTGCGGCCAGGCGGCGGCGCGTCCAATCCTGCACTCATGACCTGACCATCCGTATGATGCGTATCGAGCGCGCGGGCGACTCGGACGAAATATACTGCATGTCAGAAACGCCCGCGCCGCCTCCGCCTCCGCCAGCTCAAAAGCTCAAACTTCCTAGTCTCGCCTGGAATCAAGAGCTTGGCGAAAACACCATGGCCCGCCTCACCGACCGGCTGAGCATCTGGCTCTTGGCCGGCAACGCCAGCGGACTTCTGCTTTGTTTCAACGCCGCGCTCGACCACAAAATTTGCAACTGGCTCGCCTTTCGGCCGGTCGCCATGGAATTTGGCTTTGGTGCGGTGGCCATTCTTGTGGCGCAGGTTCTGACCGTATTCACCTATTCCTGGCGCGGCGGCATTGAGGCCATGCGCGCCGGCAATCGAGACCTCATCGGTGAAGAAGCGCAGAAAGCGGGCTGTGCACTGCTAGGCTTCTCAATCCTCTTGTACGTCGTGCTCGCCATCGCGCTCGCAGGGTATGCGGCGGGCTTCTATACAATCATTCACGCGCCGCTTGGGCTACTGCTCGACCCGCACGTCACCCTGCTGTTGTGCCCGCGCTAAACGCGCGGGCTTACACGCAGGCGCAAGTCTTCGGCGATGCGTTCGACAATTTCCACATCACTTAGGGTCGACGGCTCGAAATCGCCGCTCACATCGTAACGGGCTGGTGCGCGGTCGTTAGATAGCCGGTTGAAGAGCTGAAGAAAATCAGGCGCGACATTGCCAAGGCGGCCCCAGGCATTGATCGCAGAACCGATCGGCCCGTGCGTCTTGGCGCGCGCGGCTGGGCTTTGATGCAGCATGAGCTGCACCTTCGACAACAGTTCGCAGGCGCTGAAGAGATTGTCGGTAGCGACGCTTCCAAATCCCTTCTCAATGGAGAAACGGGCCGTTGCCGCAAACTGGCTAGCGCGCTCGATGTAGTGCAGCGCCTTGGCGCGCCCTGACCGGAAGTCGAAGGTCATCGCCCATGCGCGGCCCGTAAAATACGCGGTGAAGTGACCGCAATCGAGTTCGTCGTCGACTAGGTCGAAGGCCTCAATGTGTTCTAAGTGCTGACCGGTCAAATGACCTTCTTCGTGCGCCGGTGCGTCCCGGCTGAGTTTGACGATGCCCCGCACCTCATCGTTGAAGCGAACGAGCGGCTTGCGATCAGGCGGCTGCAGTTGCTGCGCGAAATCGATCATGAAGCCATCTGGCAATGTGCCCGCCGCAATCCGCCGTTCGATCTCGGGCGTGAACGCGAGCTGAGACATGTGGGCGAAGGTTCGCTCGTGCGCGGCCAAGAAAACCGGGATGTCTTCGCCCGGCGCAATCGCCAGCCAACGCCCCGGTTGCCAACGGGCGGTAAACCAGGCTGCGGCAGCAACGCGGTCTTCGGAGTCGCCATCTTGGCTCAAACAAAACAACCCTGCTCGATCGGTTCGCGCGGCTGGAAGCGGTGGTGGGCCCGCCTGGACTCGAACCAGGAACCAGACCGTTATGAGCGGCCGGCTCTAACCATTGAGCTACGGGCCCCCGTAGTCGCTCGGCGGGCATCTGCTTTGAGCCGGTCCCGCTCGTCAAGTCTCGCTCGGTTGGTCGTTGCCGCCGGCCCTGCCAGTGGAATCGGCCAACTCACCGGCGAGAAAAGCCATCGTGGTCAGCGGGTCGAGACGGTCCGCGACAGAGCGCGCCCAATTCAGCCATTCCCTGACGCCCACCCGCGCCTCTGCCTTGCTTTCGACGATCGCCATGAACGCGCGCATGTCTTCGGCGGCCCGGTGATCGCGGGCATAGCCGAGCAACCGTTCGCGCCGCTGCCGCTCCAACTCCGCCAGCCTCTCTCGCTCTTTGCGCTCTGCTTCTTCGCGCAAGCGAATGAGTTCCACACGCGCCTTCTCTCGGCTCTCGAGCGTGTACTTGTAGGAGTGTAGCGCGGAGCGCCGATACTGGGCCTCGGCGGCGAGATGCAACATCACGATAATCTCTGTCAGCTGACTCTCGAGCTTTCGCCCTTCCACATCGGACCAAACGGCTGCGCGGCCTTCATCCGCGAGCGAGGGGATTTCGAGTCGAAGCGTATCCACCTTGCCGCCATGCACTTGCTCCTCATTCCATCGGCTCCGCTTGGCGCTGGGGTGATCAAGTTGGACGTGGATATGCTGCCCGCCGATGCCGATGCTCAGTCCACGCGCGGCTTGACCGCTGAGAGATGGTTTCGCGCCCACGCGCGTCAGCCCCCAGAACAAGGTGTTGATGATCCGAAGCCGACGCTGCTCGAAAGGAGCATCAAAGACAGGCGCATCCCAAGAATATCCACTGGCGGCATGCTTTCGCCGACGATCATCATCCTTGACGATCAGTCTGCGCAGCTGGGGGTGCGGATCGGTGAGAGCGTGCGCGCCGGCCACCTTGCCGACCGTCTTGCGGATGCGCGCCTCAACGGCGTCCAGGGTCTCCTCGAAAAGCGGCTCAATGGGCTCCGGTTCGGCGAGCTCCGCGGCGGGGTCCGGCGGCCACCGGTAGGAGCTGCGCGCCTCGCCGAACGCAAATTCAGGCATGCCCGGACCACGAGGTGGCAGCGGAGTTTGATGCACGCGCTGGCCGGCTGTGAGTCGCGCCCAATAGCCGCGGTGCGGCACAGGGATGTCGAAGCGCGCGCAAATCTTCTTCAGGCCGACGTCAGACAAGCCGAGTTCGCCGGCGACGGTGCGCACGGGATTGGCCCAAACCAAATCGTAAAGCGCCTGCCTCGTAAACCGTGGCATCCGTTTCTCCGTATGTCGTGAATGCACCACGCACATACCGGCGGACGCCGAGTTCCTCAAAGCCGAGGTTGTTCGCTCGCTGAGAAAATCTTCGATGGATGCGACGCCTCAATCCGCGCCACATCGAACGCGGCCAGTTCGTCGCCTCAGCCTGCCTCACGCTCGCGTCGCCTCAAATCGCCTCTCGCAAAGCCGCAACGAGCAAGTCTTCTGACGCCTCAGCGCTTCTTCCGCCAACGGACTTCCGGGTGCGGATGGCGTAAGCCGCGAGCGACAAACAGCTTTTCGAACTCCGGCTTGCGCTCGATAAGTCGCCTCATCTCGTCGTAAGCGAAAGTGCGTGGCTCCGGGCCCACCATCCTACGCTCGCGGAGCGGAGCGAAGGATGCCCTCCGAAGCCTTGGCGAAGGAGGGCTGCACTCTCCGCCCGCGAACTACGGATGACTCACGCCATCGCGCGCGAACGCAATCCGCCGCCAGCTGACGCCACGAACTGCATCTGCGCCATCGCGAACCGCATCAAGCACCTGCGCGCCCACGCGCCCCAGCTCACGTCCTATCTTCTGCGCCACGCTCCGCTTTACCCGCCCACGCACGCGCGCCTCATCGCGCTCCGCCGACACATCGCTCCGCCACAGCGTTTCGACCGCGTCGAGCTGATCGCCCTGAATGCACAAGCCGGGTGCGCATTGGCGCCACTCAGTCTTCGCAAACAACGCGCCGCGCGGATCGAACAAGCAGCGATCAAGCGCGCGCTCATAAACAAGCGGCTCATCGAGCAAGCGCGCGGCGCACGCTCTGCTTATGATGTAACCCGCCGTGCCCCATTGATCGGAGTACGCTCTATGCAACGCAACAGCGCCTGCGCGCATCAGAGCCGGAGAGAGCTTCACCCGCCGCGGGCCTGTTTCGATTCGCACGATGTCCAAGTGCGCCATCGCAGGCGCGATATCGTCGAAAAAGCCCGGCAGCGCCGGTGAGAGCAAGGCGTCATCTTCAAGGATGAGCGCGTAATCACGCCCGCCTTCCGCGATGGCGCGCCACGCAGCGCGATGGCTTTCCGTCACGCACTGCTCGCTGGCGCTCAATGCGGCGACGCGCGCGCCCAAGTCTGCAGGCGTTACCGCAGCAACGCGATCGGCTCTGAGCCCCAAGTCGGCGAATTGTTGTTCCATGAAAGCGCGACGGTCAGTGCGGGCGTCAAGATTGATCCACAGAACCGGTCTCATCGCCCCACTCTCCGGCGCCAAACCGTTGCCGCGCTGCGCGGCTTTGAACTAGGCTTTCGCCGCGACGTCAAATGGTGGGGCGCGGGGGCATGCTGAGCACGAAGGCCACCTATCAGCGTGTCGTGATGATCGGCCTCGATGGCTGTGAACCCAGCGTCGCGCGCGCGATGATGGACGAAGGCAAGCTGCCGGCAATGCAACGCCTGCTCAGCGAAGGCGTGTGCTTTTTGCTTGAGCATGGCGACGCGAAGCGCACCGGCCTCGCTTGGGAGCACGTCGCGAGTGGCCTTGATCCTGACGCCGCCGAACGATGGGCCGCAGTGGACTTCAACGCCGCCACGTATGCGGCGACGCAACGCGCCACAAATCTTACGCCGTTCAGCGCCTTCGTCGATGTGCCAACAGTCGTCGTCGATCCACCCTATTTCGATCTCAGCAAAACCAACGCGCACGGCCTCGTTGCCTGGGGCGCGCACGATCCAGGCGTGCCCGCAAGTTCGCATCCGCCCGAATTGCTCGAGGAAGTCAGCACGCGTTTTGGCGCCTACGCCGCCAAGCCTTGGATCTATGGCTTCGTTTGGCCGTCCGCCGAAAAATCCGAGCGCATGGCCGATGAGATCGTGCGCGCAGTCGAACAACGCAGCGCGCTCAGCCAATGGATGCTGGCCGAGCGGTTTCCGGACTGGCGCTTGGGGCTCGTTGTCATCAGCGAGTATCACTCGGCGATCGAAGCCATGTGGCACGGTGTTGATCCAACGCATCCGCTGCACAAGTTGCCGTCGGCGCCGGCGGCCAAGCGCGGCATTGAGGGCGTGTACGAAGCCAGCGATCGCTTGATCGCCGATCTGATGGCGCGGTTTCCGGACGCCGCGTTCGTCGTCTTCAATCTCCACGGCATGGGGCCAAACAACAGCGACAACGCCAGCATGGCGTTGCTGCCGGAGCTCATGTACCGCAAAGCCTTCGGCAAACCGCTGATGCGCCAAGGCAAGTGGCGCACCACGGAGACCGGCGTGCCGCTGCTCGGCGAAGATCAGCGCTGGCAACGCGAACTCGCGCGGCTCTACGAAGAAGACGATGGCGCGATCGGCGCGGTGCGTGAAGCATGGCGGCGCGCGATGACGCCTAAGAAAGCCAAGAAAGCGGGCGAGCCGTCGCTCTCCTGGATGCCGGCGACGCGCTATGCGCCCTACTGGCGTGACATGCCCGCGTTCGCGCTGCCTTCGTTCTATGATGGCCGCATCCGCATCAATCTGAAGGGGCGCGAAGCCAGCGGCCTCGTTGAGGCCAGCGACTATCGCCGCTTCTGCGCCGAGATCGCGGATTATCTCAGACAAAGCACCGATCCGATCACCGGCCAGCCTGCTGTCGATGGCGTCGACATCTTCGCGGGCGATCCGCTGACGCTTGGCGAATCCGGCGCAGACATCATCGTCACCTGGACGATGGCGCCGCCGCTCGGTCTCTCGCATCCGCAAGCCGGGCTCATCGGCCCGCTCCCGTATCGCCGCACCGGCGGCCACACTGGCGATCACGGCTTTGCCTACTTTCATGGCCCCGGCATCGCGGCAGGACATCATGGTGTCGGCAGCGCGTTCGATGTTGTGCCGAGCGTGCTGCAACTCTTGGGCGCTGCGCCGCCCAATCGGTTGAGCGGCCGGCCGCTCGAAGCGGTCAGCGGATAAGCGGCGGTGCGCCGCCACCCAAACGCTTCAGCAAATTGAACGCCTCCGCAGCGAACCAACGCCGCGCGCCGAACGCGCGCACGCCGTGTGCGTGGCGATGCAACACGTCACGCCTGCGCGCGCCGCGGATGAAACGTAAGTGCCGCGCCTCTTCACGCCAGCCTTTTGGCGCCATCGCATCTATGCGTGACGCGCCGCAGCGATCGCGCAGAACGGGCGCCGGCAAGACACCATACGTGTCGAGATCCCACGCCCACACCAGCCGTAAATCCTGATCCACCGGCAGCGTGCGCACACGCGCTGCCAGAAACTTCTCGGCGCCCGATTTGCTCCACAGAATTGCGCCCGCGCTCGACGGCACGTTCGAATAGCGCACAAGATGGCGGCCTTCGCCGAGATCGCTTTCCTCGATGCAGGCATGCTTGGCGTTGTTGGAGAGCCGCACGAGGTCCCAGCCGGCCGGGAGCGTCTCAATCAAGTTGTTCAGAATATCCGGGAGCGCATCCGTCAGCGCTACATCATCTTCCAGCACCAACGTTGGCGACGCGACCTCTCCACGCGCAATCATCCCGCATACGGCGAGGTGGCTCGCATAACAGCCGACTTCACCGCGCGAGAGCACGCTTTGAGCGCTGTCTGGAAAGTAGCGCGCGTAGTTGGCAGGAAGCTGCGCGCCATCAATGGCGGAGAAGCGCGAATAGTTGATCCCGCAGCGCTCAAGCTCGCCGCGCATGTGGACCATGCGTGCGGCGTCGCGTTCAAGATTGATGACAATCGCCTCAACCGGCACGCGCTATCCTCCAGGCCCGACACTCTGGCGAGCACCACCTAGAGGCGCAAGCACGCCGGCACCCCACGATCAGGTGGTTGCTTTAGGACCCGAGCTTTGCTGCTTGCGCGCGCAACATATCCACAGCCAGTTTACGCGCCCGCCCCGCTGGTTTGCCGATCAGTTGGCCGAGCGAGCGGCCGAACAGCCCTGCGCCCATCGCCATCACCACCGCCACCAGCACCAAGTCCTCAACGTCGGCGGCTTTCGTATCACCACGCTCCGCGCGCTTGGCGGCGACAACCCGCACCGCCTCGCGCACGTTTGTCAGCCTGCGCCATTCTCCGGTGAGTTCGAGCCATGCCGCCAGGCGCGCGGCGCCGCGCGTCTCGAACGTATCAAACAATGCTTCCATCACGGCTTCATGCTGCGCGTCCGGATCGTGCTCGCGCATTGCGGCGGCAAAGACGTTGGCGACGAGTTGTTCCGTCATCCGCTCCATCAGCGCAGCATGGAGCCCATCGATCGACTCGAAATGATGCAGCACCGTGCCGTTGGCGACGTCAGACGCAGCCGCCACGTCCGCCAGCTTGAGAGCCAGCGGGCCATCCTCAATCAGCAGCTTTTCCGCCGCCGCTAGGATGTGTTCCCGCGCCGCCTCTGGCTGGCGGCGCACGCGAACCTTACCAGTTTTTCTTATTGACATTTTTGTCGATAACGCCAAATCCTAAGCTCAAGCGCAAGTCTTTTCTCACCTCCCACAGGAACGGACAAAGGGCTCAGACACGCAATGACCGCCAAAGCCACACCCGCCGACGTCACCATCCCGCCCCGCGACATCCGCTTCGATGTGACCGGCGCGGACAGCCACTGGCTCGGCGGCGATCCTGTGGGCACGGCCGTGTTTAACGCTCTCTCGCTCACCTTTCCGGACGGCGAGCGCATGTTCATGGACGCGGTGCGCCATTATCGCGGCGAAGTCAGCGGCAAGCTCGCGGAAGATGTGCGCGGCTTCATCGCGCAAGAGGCCATTCATTCCCGCGAGCATCATCAGCTCAACCAACTCATCGATCGCAGCCGCTATCCGGTTGAGGAAATCGAAGCGGCAGTGCGTGAGCGCGTCGCTTTCGCGCGCTCGCGCGGCCCGATGCGGATGTTGCTCGCAACCATCGCGCTCGAGCACTTCACCGCCATGATGGCCGACGCGCATGCGCGCCATCAGGATTTGTTCGACAACACCCCGCCCGGCGTCGAGCGCATGTGGCGCTGGCACGCCATGGAGGAGACCGAGCACAAGGCGGTCGCTTACGATGTCTTCCTGCACGTGACGCGCGACTGGCCGCCGATCCGGCGTTATCTGCGCCGATGTATTGTGATGGCGCTCGTCAGCTTCTTCTTTACGCGCAACATCATCCACTATGCCGCCCGCCTGCTGGAGGCGGATGGCTATACCTACAAGCAGGCGCAGAAGGCTGTGCGCGGCTTTGTCTGGTCGAAGCCCGGCCTCTTCAGCCGTGGCTGGAAAACCTACTTCGCTTGGTACCGCCCGGGTTTCCATCCGTGGGATCACGATAACCGGACCCTGGTCGAAGGCTGGCGGGCGGAGTTCAACGCCGCAGCCAGCGTCGCGGCCTAGCCAAGCCCGCTCCCGCCCCCTAGATTCAGAGCCGGAGGCCGGAATGACAGGTTTTTGGATTGGCATCACGATCACGATTCTGATCGTCATCGGCGCATCCGTGCTTGTGGGCCGCATCCTCTCTCGGCCAACGCGCCAACCGATGACGCGGGAAGAGAAGATGACGGGGCTCAAAGCCTCCGGCGCGCTTAAGCACCGCAAGTCGAACCGCGAATAGACATGGCCGAAGCGCAACGCGCCGAACTACCGGCTGACAAGACAGAGCGGTACGCAGCACTGCGCGCCGAAATCGGCGCCGTGATCGCTGGCGAACCCAACGTCACCGCACGCTACGCAACGGCCGCCTCGCTGCTCGCGCAAGCGTTTCCAGAGCGCTTCTTCTGGACCGGATTCTACGTCGTCGATCCGCTCAAGCCTAACGAACTTGTCGTCGGTCCCTATCAAGGCACGCTTGGCTGCTTGCGCATTCCGTTCGGCAAGGGCGTCTGCGGCGCCGCCGCTGCGCAACGCGAGACGATCATCGTGCCGGACGTGCACGCTTTTCCCGGTCACATCGCCTGCGACAGCCGCTCGAATTCGGAGATCGTGACGCCGGTGTTTGACGCGCAAGGCGCACTCGCAGCCGTGCTCGATGTCGATTCAACCCAGTTCAATGCGTTCGATGAAACCGATCAGGCGTGCCTTGAAGCGATCTGCGCGGATTTGCTGACGCTGGCTTAGTTCTGCGGCGGCGGCGCAGCCAGCGGACGCGGCTCATCATCGAGGCTATCGTTCATCTCCGGCGCGACAGCGACTCCATCAGCGGAGACCGGCGTGCGCGGCTGCGCAGGCGCTGCGGCGGGGCGGCGCTGGAAGGCTTGCAAGCCAGGAACGCTCGCCGCGCCGTCAAACACAATCATGTTCGCACCATCGAACGCGGCGCCAACCGGTTCGATACGCCCGCCCAGACATTCGCCGAGAAACTGCTCAACGATTGCAGCGTACGCGAGCCGGTTTTGCGGCCGCGTGAAATCGCCGCCCTCATCCGGAAACACCAATGAAACCAATGGCACTGCGCGGAGGCGCAGCGATAGCGCGACCTGATCGAACTCCGCGCGCGAACCGACGCGATCCAAAGCGCCGACGCCAATCAGCAACGGCCGGCGAATTTGCCCGACACGTTGCGCAGGGGATCGTCCGCGCAACGCCTGGCGCCCCTCCGCCGTACGCGTATCGCCGACGCGAAGGTACCAAGTATCGCGCTGCGAGACGGTCGCTGCTTCGACGAGGCGGCTCAGATTGGTCGGCGCACCGAATGCAACAGCACAACGGAATTGTTCGGGCGTGAACGTCAGCCCCGCAACCGCTGCATAGCCGCCAAAGCCTGAGCCCACGATCGCGACGCGATCCGATTGCGCAACACCGTTATCGATCGCCCATTGCAGCGCGTCCTGCAGATCTTCCTGAATGCGCCCGCCCCATTCGCGATTGCCCGCTGTGACGAACGCTTCGCCAAAACCGGTCGAGCCGCGGAAGTTTACGCTCAGCACCGCATAGCCACGATTGGCGAGCCATTGGTGCATCGTGTTGAAGCCGAAGGCATCACGCGCCCACGGCCCGTCATGCGGCAGCAACACAAGCGGCACCGGCGTTTCAGGGCGCGCGTCGCCGTTTGTGTCGGCGCCAATCGGGAGCGTCAGATAGGAGACAAGCGTTAAGCCATCGCGCGCTTCAATCTCGATCGGCGTCATCGGTTGCAAGGGTGCTGCGTCCAGGCCAGGCCGATGGCGGAAAAGCAGCGAAATACGCCGGTTTGCGCGATCAGCGCGATCATAGACGTGGGTGCGTGTGGCAACCGCTGGACCTTCTTCGACAACGATCCAGCGGCTATCATCGGCGCTGCGCGAGGTGACGCGGAAATCACCGGTGAGCTGCGCATCGAGAAACTCAAGATCGGCCTGCGCGTCGATCTCAAGCGCGCGCCATTCGGCGCGCAAATAATTCGCCGCGAACGCTTCGGGCTCGTTCGTCGCCGGATCGAGCCAAACATCCGCTACATCCGCGCGTGCGCTCTCGCCGAGCACCGTCTTCACGCCCGTGCGCGCATCGACACGCATCAACACCGCCCGATCGCGGCCGGCGGAATCGTACATCACGAATGACTCGCCCCCCGCCACAAACGCGATCGGCGACGAGAGCGGCACGTCTTCGAACGGGATCGTGAACAATGTCGACCACGCGCCCTCGGCGGAGCGCGATTGCACATCGACGCTGCCATTGGCCTGTGTGCGCAGCGCCAGCCGCAACCGGTTCTCGCGGTCCAAAACAAAGCGGGTAAAGCGCGTCGCAGCGCTCGCGCCATTGCGCTGAACCAAAGTGCGCGAACCCGTCGCCAGATCGACGCGCATCAAATCCGGCCACGCCGCATCGCGCTGGTTAAGCGTGATCATCACGCCATCCGGATCGGAGAGGCTGACGCCAGCGATTTCGGCGCGCGCGCCGGCGGGCGTGAGATCGCGCGCTTCGCCGCCATCGGCGCTGACGGCGCGGAGTTGCGTGTTCCCATCACCTGCAGGATCGAGCGCGTAGATCAAAGTGGCGCTATCCGGCCCCCAGGCGAACGAGCGCACGCCGCGCCCGCGATCGTCGGTCAGTGGCCGCGCCTCATCCATCGCGCCGACGGACAGCACCCAAAGGTTCGTCACCCCGTCTCGCGCCGCCAGGAAAGCCACCCGGTCGCCGCGGGGCGAAAGCTGCGCCCCAAAGCGCACCGCCTCGCCGAACAGGTCCGCGCGCGCGATCAGAACGGGCGCAGCCGCTGGCGCAGTCGCGTCCGGCCGCGGGCCGCACCCGGCAACGGCGGTCAGGAGCCCCAGAGCGATGGCCGCTCCGGCCCAGAATGTCCTCGTTCTCGTCCCCACGGGGTGAACCTTACCGGGCCGTCATCCCCCGGCCAACTCGTATGGCTGACAGGGTGTTCACCTTTACGGCAAGGGTGGGGCGGCGGATTGGCTGACACACCCGTTTTGACACCCCGCCCGGCGCGCCTTATCTCCCCTGCGCTTTGGCCAAATCGACTCGCACCCCTCCCGCCGCCACCGGCGCGCTTGTTCTCGCCGATGGAACCGTCTTTTTGGGCGAGGGCCTAGGGGCTGTCGGCGAAGCTGATGGCGAGGTCTGCTTCAACACCTCGATGACCGGCTATCAGGAGATCCTGACGGATCCCTCCTACGCCGCCCAAATCGTCGCCTTCACATTCCCGCACATCGGCAATGTCGGCACGAACAACGAAGACATCGAAACTTCATCGCCCGCTGCCGCCGCAGCCGCGCGCGGCGCGATCTTCCGCACGGCGCCGACGATGCCGTCGAACTGGCGCAGCGAAGACGATCTCTCGACCTGGATGAAGAAGCGCAACGTCATCGGCCTCGCAGGCCTCGATACGCGCGCCCTCACCCGCCGCATTCGCGAACAAGGCATGCCGAACGCCGTCATCGCGCACGCGCAAAACGGCAAGTTCGATCTAGAAAAACTAAAGAAGCGCGCCGCGGCTTGGCCAGGCCTCCTTGGTCTCGATCTCGCGAAAGAAGTCACGACGGCGCAAAGCTACGTCGTCAATGAAGGGCGCTGGCAGTGGCCGCTTGGCGTACAAGAAATCGCAAAACCGAAATTCACCGTCGTCGTCATCGACTACGGCGTGAAGCGCAACATCCTGCGCGCGCTCGGCGACATCGGCGCGCGCACCATCGTGCTGCCCGCGACCGCCACCGCCGAAGAGGTGCTCGCACACAAGCCTGACGGCGTGCTGCTCTCCAACGGCCCCGGCGATCCGGCGGCCACTGGCGTTTACGCCGCGCCTGAAATCAAGAAGCTTGTCGATAGCGGCCTGCCCACGATGGGCGTGTGCCTCGGCCACCAAATGCTGGGCTTAGCGCTCGGTGCGAAGACGTTGAAAATGCCGCAAGGCCATCACGGCGCGAACCATCCGGTGAAAGATCAATCGACCGGCAAGGTCGAGATCGTCTCGATGAACCACGGCTTCGCCATCGATACGGCGACGCTGCCGAAAGGCGTCAAAGAAACCCACGTCTCGCTCTTCGACGGCTCCAATTGCGGCATCGAAGTGGAAGGCAAACCGGTGTTCTCGGTGCAGTACCACCCGGAAGCGTCACCAGGCCCGCAAGATAGTCACTACCTGTTCGAGCGGTTTGCGAAGCTGATGGCGAAGAAGGCCAAGAGCGCGGCTTAGGCGCTGGCAAGCTTAGCCCACGCGGGCAGAGTGCGTATCACTAGCGCCCAACGCTCGCCCCCAATTCGCCTCAACCTCCGCTTGCCAAAAATAACCACGGCGTGAAACAACGCACGTCAGGTTTTGAAGGGGCGCGGCGCCCGATTGAGGACCGCCCGACCCAGGAGGCCGCCATGACTGATATTCAATGGCTCGCGGCGCTTGGCGCTCTCGCGCTCGCGAACATCGGTTGCGCTGATGCGCAGCAACGAGACTACGGCGCGCGCGATGGCGGCGTTGTGTTCACGCTCTCCGGCGCTGCGGTGCAAGCCGCATACGATGCCTTCTGCACCAGCCAAACCACGCGGCGATGCGACGTGCTCGATCGTTACGATCTGATGGTGCGATTCGAGGCATCCGCGGCGCGCCTGAGCTTCATTCATCGCTCAGACGGAGCCGCCATCCCGGGCATGGCGATGTCGTTCACATGCACGCACTCACCCGAAGGCTTCGCCTGCAGAAGCTAAGCGCCTTGAAACTCATCGCGTGCAGTGTTATCTGCGCCCCTCGATGAAAGACCTACGCACACCAGAATCGTATAGCAGCAACGCATAACGTCTCTCGTTTGAGAGGCGCGGCCTCTCCTCGTGTTCGTTCGAACCCTGGTTGGCCCCGCCTCCCAGGGTTTTTTGTTGCGTTTTTCTGCGCGGCCACCGCCGCGCATCGGAAGGATTGAGCGAATGCCAGGGCTATCGAGCCTCAAAACCCCAGCCGACGTGCGCACAGCGATGCTGCGCGCGGCTGAGGCCGCATGGGCAAACGCAACCTAGAAGCTCCGCGCATTCGCCCGGAGCCGTTCGACGGACTTCGGGTTTGATCTCTCCATCATCCCGCCGGTCCGTCCCCCAGACTTTGTCTGGGGGATTTTTCGTTTTGAACCCGCGTGAAAACGCGCGTTCGCACTGAATTGGCGCGCCAATGCCAATGGCCGCTGGGTTGGACCTGATCACTCCAACACAGCGGCGCACATGAAGGAAGTAAGCGTGATGAAATGAGCAAAGTGCATGTAAACGTCGGCACAATCGGCCACGTCGACCACGGCAAGACGACCCTGACCGCTGCGATCACGCAGGTTCAGGCCAAGCGTCTTGGCGGCAAAGGCCTTGCGTTCGATGAGATCGACCGCGCGCCCGAAGAAAAGGCGCGTGGCATCACCATCAACACGACGCACGTCGAGTACGAGTCCGATGCGCGCCACTACGCGCACATCGACTGCCCCGGCCACGCCGACTACGTGAAGAACATGATCACCGGCGCGTCGCAAATGGACGGCGCGATCCTGCTCGTCGACGCCACCAAGGGCGCCGCCAAGCAAACGATCGAGCACATCCTGCTCGCGCGTCAGGTGGGCGTTCGCCACATGGTCGTGTTCGTCAACAAGATGGACGCGTTGGCAGCAGATGAGCGCGACGACATGAAAGCGTTGATCCAGCTCGAAACCAACGCGCTGCTCGAAGCGCAAGGTTACGAGAACACGCCGTTCGTGTTCGGCAGCGCTCTGAAAGCGCTCGAAGCCGTGGCGCGCGGCGATCTGGCTGACGCGGATGTGAGCAACATCGCCGACCTCGTCTCGGCTTTGGACACGCACATCCCCGACCCGGTGCGGGACTTCGACGCCCCGTTCCTGATGCCGATCGAAGGCGTGCACACGATTGAAGGCCGCGGCACTGTCGTGTCGGGCCGTGTCGAGCGTGGCGTGCTGAAGGTTGGTGACAAAGTCGAAATCGTCGGCCTCGACAACGAAGGCGCTGAAGTCGTCGTCACCGGCACGCAAGCGTTCCGGAAGGACATTCCGCAAGCGCGCGCGGGCATGAACGTGGGGCTCCTGCTCCGCGGTCTGAAGCGTGACGATGTCGAGCGCGGGCAAGTTCTGTCCGCGCCCGGCGCGATCAAGGCGCGCACCCAGGGCAAAGCGCAAATCTTTGTCCTGACCAAGGAAGAAGGCGGCCGGCACACGCCGTTCGCCAGCGGCTACCAACCGCAATTCTTCTTCGGCGTCACCGACGTCACCGGCGTGATCAACGTCGCTGACGAAGCCATCGTGTCGCCCGGCGACCAAGCGGAGGTCAGCTTCGATCTCCGGAAGCCGGTCGGCATCGAAAAGGGCATGCGCTTCGCCATCCGCGAAGGCGGCAAAACCGTCGGCGCCGGCTTGGTGACTGACGTGACCGCGTGACGTGAAACGCCCCGATCGGAAACGGTCGGGGCGTTTCTACGCGTGCGGATTAGTACTTCGACGGTGGATCGCTTGCGGGGAAGCTCTCATCGCTCGCTTGGTCGACGTCGTTCCACTCTTCTGGCGGGCTTTCCATGGCGTCGGGGCCGGCGTCGCGGACTTTTTTGGGCTTGGCGTTAGGTTCGTCGTCGCTCGGCGTGTCATGGGTGGGTTTGGTCATGGCGTTTGCTCCTGTGTCCCGAATTCAACGCCCGTCGCGGAACAAAGTTGCGCGCGCTAACATTTCCGCGAGTGGGGCGGAAAAGCCTTTCGCCGCCGTAATTTGGGCGCCCTGCCCGTGAGGCTTGGGGGTGCAAGGGTCTGAGGAGCTAAATGAAATGCGTTTGTTGAAAGCCGCAGCGGCGTTCGCCGTGATGGCGACGTTCGTCGCGCCGCCGATTGCGGTCGCGCAGGAGCCACAATTGACCACAGCCGCTGTCGAAGGAACGCTGCTCACCGTGAACGCGGAAGGCTCTGTCGAGGGCCGCCCCGACATGGCGACGATCAGCGTTGGCGTCACCACCGAAGGCCAAACCGCCGCCGCAGCGCTCGCCGAAAACGCGCGCCGCTCGCAAGCCTTGATCCAGGCGCTCCGCCGCGCCGGTGTTGCCGAGCGTGATATTCAGACGGCGAACGTCTCGGTCTATCCGCAGCAAGTTTACGGCGAAGGCCAAGCGCCGCGCATCACCGGCTATCAAGCCAACAACACGGTGACAGCGAAGGTGCGCAATATCGGCAACACCGGCCGCGTCATTGATGCGGCTGTCGGCGCCGGCGGCAACAACGTCAATGGCGTGTCGTTCTCGTATCAAGATCCGGATGCGCAGCTGAATGCAGCGCGGCGCGACGCGATCTCGAATGCGCGTGAGCGCGCCGAACTCTACGCCAATGCGCTCGGCATGCGCGTGCATCGCGTTGTAGCTGTGAGCGAAGGCGGCGGCTTCCGTCCGCCCATGGTGCCGATGGCGATGGAGCGCATGGCAGCGGCCGATGCGTCAACGCCAATCGCGCCGGGCGAAATCGAAACCCAGGTGCAGGTGAGCGTGACGTTCGAACTGCGCTGAGCGCGTTAGCTTCAGAAAAACGAAGAGGCGGCGGAGCGATCCGTCGCCTCTTTTTTGGCTATGGCGCGGGCGCAAGCGTCGGTTCCGCGCTAGGCGGGACGATTGTTGGCGAGTCAGGCAGATCGATGTCAGGGACGTTGATCTCCATGCTCGCGGCATCGCGGCTTTGGCCGGCGGTGAAGCCGTAAATGCCGGCGACGATGACAGCTACCAGCGCGACCGCCGCAATGATGCCTATCCATCCGCCACTGCGGCTCGCATGTTCTGCCATGATTGTTCTCCTGCCTGCGGAGAACTGCACCAAGTTGCAGCGGTTCCCCGCGACTAGGTTTGGACAGGAGTCAGCAGCGCTTCGCCGGCATAGAAGCGGCGCAAGTTTTCGAGCACGTTCTGCGAGCCGGCATAAAGCGCCTCGCGCGTGCCGCCGCCCAAGTGCGGTGTCAGGGTGCAGTTCGGCACATCGGCCCAGCGCTCGCGGGGCGTCGGTTCTTCGGTGAACACATCGAGCCCGGCGCCGGCGAGCTCGCCGGATTTGAGCGCCGCGATTAGCGCGTCTTCGTCGATAAGCGTGCCGCGCGAGATGTTGATGAGGATGCCATCATTGCCGAGCGCCTTGATGATATCGGCGCTGATGATGCCGGCCTGATCGCCGCGCGCGGCCACGGCGAGAATGTCGGTCCATTCGGCCAGCGCTTTCAGGTTCGGCTGATAGGGATACGCTACGTCGGCCTTCGCGCGCGGCCCGTTCCACTGAATCTCCATACCAAACGCCTGCGCGCGATGCGCAATGGCTTGGCCGATGGCGCCCATGCCGACAATGCCAAGCTTACGTCCGCGGAAGCGCCGTTGCGGCGGCACGGCCAGCGGCGGCGTCCATGTGCCCTCGCGCAGCACGCGCTCCCCACGCGTGAAATCGCGCGCGACGCAAATGATAAGCCCGAGCGCTACGTCGGCGACATCTTCGTGATTGATCTCGCGGCCGTGTGTTACGGCAATGCCGCGCTTAGCGGCGTAATCGAGATCGATGCCATCCACGCCGACACCAAAGCACACGATACAGCGCAGCTCCGGCAACGCGTCGATCATAGCGTTGGAAATGCCGACATGCCCGATGGTTACGGCAGCGCGGATGTCTGTGCGATCCGTCGGCCAGTGCACAATCTCATAATCGGCAAGACGCATCTCAAAGAGGCCGAGCGGCGGATGGATCAGGAGCGCGGATTTGGTCATGCGGGCGTTTATGCACCGGCATCGCCAACGCCGCTAGCATCGCGCGACGGAAGCGCGCTTATTGGCGCGGGCGGTGCGGACTGTCCGGCAGCCATTCCGGCGGCGCATCCGCGTTGGCGACCGCTTCGGTCAGCGCAAAATAGAAGCGGTGGAACTCCGCCTGCGCCTGGAAGTCGATCGGCGTGGTGATATCGTCTTGCGGCGCGTGGTAGCGGTTTTCGTACCACTCGCGGTAGCGCGCCCTCGCTTCGGCATCGCTTTCATCGAAGCCAAAGAGAAAACTCACCGCCGGCACGCCGCGCTGCATGAACGGCCAGTGATCGGTGCGGCGCAACAGATTGCGCTCCGGCTCAAGATCGCCGCGCACCTCAATGCCCATTGGTCCCGCAACATCACGCACGGTTTGGCCGAGCGTTGAATCGTCGAGACCGAGCGTCGTCAACACACGCAACGGATAGAGCGGGCGCAACTGATCGAGATTGAGCACCGCAATCGGCGTCGGCGCCGCGGGCGTCGGGTGCGCGGCAAGCCAGCGCGAGCCCCACAAGCCCTTCTCCTCCGCAGTCACCGCCGCGAAAATGATCGGACGGCGAGAACCGCGCCCGTTGCGCGCATCGGCGAGGGTGATGAGCGTGGCGACATAAGCCGCGTCATCGAGCGCGCCATTATAGAGATTATCGCCGTTGACCGGCGTGCCATAGCCGTAGCCGTCGAGGTGCGCGATCAGCAGCACGGGCTCATCGGCGAGCGCTGGGTCGGTCCCAGGCAGCATGGCGAGCACATTGGCGGACGTGTAGCTCCGCTCGCGCGTTGCAAAGCGCGCCGTGAAGCGGACGCCGAAATCGAACGCCGCCATCGGCTCGCCACCCGCGCCGCGCGAAAGAATGGCAGCGCCGTCCTGACCCGCTGTGTTGGCGATCTCGATGAAGGCGGGCGCGCTGAGACGTATCGATGGGATCGTTCGCGCACGCGGCGAGCCGTCGGCGGGCGCAACCGTTCGAGCGTAGGCAAGCGGCCAGCGCGGCGGCTCAATGGTGAAGCCCATGTCGTCGACACGCACTAAGGCGACCGCGCCTGCGGCGGTTGCTGCCTCACCCTGCGCCGCGATCAGCGTTTGCCCAGTACGGCGCGTGCCAAAACAGAGAACGACGGCGCCGCGCACGCCCGTCATGTCTTGCGCACTGCAATAACCACGGAAGACCAGCGGCGCGTCGATGCTTTGGGCCATGCCCCAAGTCGGCGTCACCGAGACTTCATGCAGGAAGCGCAAGCTGCGCGCGCCGACGCTGATAGCCGTGCCTTCACTGACGACCTCGATGTCGTCGAACGTGATGCGCTGAAAATACGTCCCGCCCTCGCCCGCTGGCTGAAGGCCCGCGCGCTGGAAGCGATCGGCCACATAAGCCGCAGCGCGCTCATAGCCGAGCGAGCCGGTATCGCGCACCTCCATGTCATCGCCGGAAAGAGCCGCAGTCGTCGCCCACCACGCCGCCGTCTGCGCGTCCGGCGCAGCGCTCGTGCTGGCGCAAGCGCTGACAGCCAAGGCCGCGCAAGCGGCCATCAATCGACGTTGGATCATGATGTTCTCCCCGCCGCACTTTAGGCCGGACAGAGGCATTTGACTGCCGAAAACGGGGTCATCCGAGAATCGTTTCGGCGAATCGCTGTATAATAGGGACTTCACCCACCCCCAGGTTCTGATGCGTTTCTCCGACACCTTGCTGCGACAGGTGCGCGACCGGGTCTCGATTGCCGATTATGCCGGCAAGAGGTTGAACTGGGATAAGCGCAAGACTCGTCCGTCGGCCGGAGATTACTGGGCGTGCTGCCCGTTCCACCAGGAAAAGAGCTCGTCTTTCCACGTCCTCGATCAGAAGGGCATCTTCAACTGCTTCGGCTGCGGCGAGAAGGGCGACGTGTTCACGCTCGCCATGAAGCTAGAGGGCCTGAACTTTCCGGAAGCGGTCGAGAAGATCGCCGAATATGCAGGCGTGCCGCTGCCGAAGGACGAATATGAAGATCGCGGCCAGGACGACCGCAGGAAGCGCCTCTTTGCGATCACGGCGCATGTCGGCAAGCTCTACGCCGATGCGCTGCGCTCTTCCGGCGGCGCTGATGCACGCAAATATCTGCAAGGCCGTGGGCTGACGCCCGACGATTGGGAGCGCTTCGGTATTGGCCTCGCGCCCGACAAATGGACCTGGGCGCTCGATAAGCTGAAAGCCGAAGGCTACACGGTCGAGGAAATGGTCGCCGCTGGCGTTGTGCGCGAAGGCGACGAGGGCAAGCGCGCCATCGATACTTTCCGTGGCCGCGTCACCTTCGAGATCACCGACACCAGCGGCAAGATCATCGGCTTCGGCGGCCGCGCGCTCGCGAAAGACGCCAAGGCCAAATACATCAACTCGCCCGAGAGCGCGCTCTATTCCAAAGGCCGCGTGCTCTATCGCATCAAGCAAGCGCGCGAGCTGCTGGCGCGGACGAAAGCGCCGGGCTTCGTCGTCGGCGAAGGCTATCTCGATGTCATCGCCTTCGAGCGCGCAGGCATCGCCGCTGTGGCGCCCTGCGGCACGGCGCTGACGGAAGATCAGCTGCAATTGCTCTGGCGTTCAGGCGGCGAGCCCACGCTTTGCTTTGATGGCGACGATGCCGGCCGCCGCGCTGCCGACCGCGCGATGGACCTGGCGCTGCCGCATCTGGCGCCCGGCCTCACGCTCAAGATCGCCTACGCCCCGCAAGGCCAGGACCCAGACGACATCTACCGCGCCGGCGGCGCCGAAGCGCTCACCGCCCTGCTCGAAGCCGCCGTCCCGTTCTCGACCGCGCTTTTCGACCGCGAACTCGCCCGCCACGGCCTCGCCACCCCGGAAGCGCGCGCTGCGCTGCAAGCCGCACTCAAAACCGCGTCCAACTCGATCGCGGATAAGGACACGTCGAAAGCCTATTTCTACGACATGCTCGGCCGCGCCAACGCCGCCATGCGGGCCCAGCGCCCGGCGTTCGAGCCCCGCCCGCAAGGCCAGTATCCGGGCCAAAATCAAGGCCAACCGCAAGGCAAAGGCGGCTGGAAGCGCGGTCCCCAGATCCTGCCGCCGACCCAGGAGCTGAAGCTCCAGGCGCCCATAAGGCCGCGGCCAGCAGCCGAGGCATTCCTGCGAGCGGCCGTCGATTATCCGGGCGTCCTGGCTCAGTATGTTGAATGGCTGGATCGCCTGGATATTGCCGACCCAGAGCTTTCAGAAATCCGGATCGCCTTGGTTGAGCTTGCCGATACCCCTGAGGCGGTTGGGGCCATTGACCGGGAGGCATTGAGCCTCCATTTGACCCGATTGGGTCGGGAACGCGCTGCGGCGCGCGTCCTGCGCTGGAAGAACGACCGCGAAGCGTTGGGAAAGGACCGCGACCGGCAGGTAGCTGTCTCCCATCCTGCGGAGTGGCGTGCGCGTGCCGCTCGAGACATCGTTCTTCCCGCGATCAAGGAGGAGATGGCGGAGTTGATGGCGGTGGCAGCTGGAGACGGCGCCGAAGCTCTCGACGCACAGAGACGGCATCAGGCGCTTCTGAAAGAGGCAAAGGCCATTGAGGCCGGAGCCTACCTGACTGAGATCAGCATTCCCGGAGAGGCTGGCGAAGACCTCGCCGGCTAAAGAAAGACACCTATCTCGATGGCAAAGAGCAAAGTTTCGATGAGCAAGAGCGAAGAGTCCGCTGCTGAGGAGAAGGACGCGCCGGAAGGCCCGATCCTCGACCTCTCGGACGCCGCCGTGAAGAAGATGATCAAAGCCGCGAAAGCGCGCGGCTTCGTCACCCACGAAGAGCTCAACAAAGTGCTGCCGTCGGAAGAGTTCTCGTCCGAGCAGATCGAAGACGTGATGAGCCAGCTCAATGAGATGGGCATCAATGTCGTCGACAATGAAGAAGAAGGCGAAGCCGCCGAGGAAGAAGGCTCCAAGGCCGTCGCCACCCGCGACGAAGCGACCACGAAGGTCGCCGTCACCAACACCCGCGAAGACGCTGACCGCACCGACGATCCGGTGCGCATGTATCTGCGCGAAATGGGCAGCGTCGAGCTGCTCAGCCGCGAAGGCGAAATCGCCATCGCCAAACGCATCGAAGCCGGCCGCGACGCGATGATCCGCGGCTTGTGCGAAAGCCCGCTCACGTTCGAAGCCATCATGGTGTGGCGCGACGAACTCCGTGAGCAGAAGATCCTGCTGCGCGACATCATCGATCTTGAAGCCACCTACGGCGCCGAGATGGGCATCGTCCCGCAATCGGCGCCCGGCGTGAACGCTGACGGCCTCGTCGATCCTGAGCAAGCCAAGATCGAAATCGCCGAGATGGAGCGCAAGAAGGCCGAAGCGGTCGCTGCGCGCTCTGCGCCGAAGCCCGCTCCCGCCACCGACGAGGACGGCGAACCGAAAGATCCGGGCGAAGCCGCCGCTGAAGCCGATAGCGACAGCGAGTTCGACGACGAACAGGCGATCTCGATGTCGGCGATGGAAGCCGAACTTAAAGAAGGCGTGATGTCGACGCTCGACGCCATCGCCGAAGCCTTCGGCCAGTTCCGCAAGCTGCAGGAAAAGCGCATCGAACTTCGCCTGCAAGGCAAGGCGCTGCCCGGCGCCAAGAACGAAGCCTACGAGACCGCGCAGAACACGATCATCGAAGAGCTGAAGAAGCTGAAGCTCAACAATGCGCGTATCGAGAGCCTGGTCGAGCAGCTCTACGCCATCAATCGCAAACTCATTCAGCTTGAAGGCAAGCTGATGCGTCTGGCCGATTCAAATGGCGTGCCGCGCAGCCAATTCCTCGAAGCTTATCAAGGCAGCGAACTCGATCCGAAGTGGACCGAGAAGGTCGCCGCTCGGTCGAAGAACTGGGCCAAGTTCGTCGCCGCGGAAGTTGACGACATCGCCGACATTCGCGGCGAAATCGGCGTACTCGCCCAAGAGACCGGCGTGCCGATCGACGAATACCGCCGCATCGTTCACGCCGTGCAAAAAGGCGAACGCGAAGCGCGCCAAGCCAAGAAGGAAATGGTCGAAGCGAACCTCCGCCTCGTCATCTCCATCGCGAAAAAGTACACCAACCGCGGCCTGCAATTCCTGGATCTGATCCAAGAAGGAAACATCGGCCTGATGAAAGCCGTCGATAAGTTCGAGTATCGCCGCGGCTACAAGTTCTCCACGTACGCCACGTGGTGGATCCGCCAAGCGATCACGCGCAGCATTGCCGACCAAGCGCGCACGATCCGTATCCCGGTCCACATGATCGAGACGATCAACAAGCTCGTGCGCACCAGCCGTCAGATGCTCCACGAAATCGGCCGCGAGCCGACGCCGGAAGAGCTTGCCGAAAAGCTGGGCCTCCCGCTCGAAAAAGTCCGCAAGGTGATGAAGATCGCCAAAGAGCCGATCTCCTTGGAAACGCCGATCGGCGACGAAGAAGATTCACACCTCGGGGACTTCATCGAAGACAAAAACGCCATCCTGCCGGTAGACGCCGCGATCCAAAGCAATCTGCGCGAAACCACCACCCGCGTGTTGGCCTCGCTCACCCCGCGCGAAGAACGCGTGCTGCGCATGCGCTTCGGGATTGGGATGAACACGGATCATACGCTGGAAGAAGTGGGTCAGCAGTTCTCGGTTACACGCGAACGTATCCGCCAGATCGAAGCGAAAGCGCTGCGCAAGCTGAAGCATCCGTCGCGCTCACGGAAGCTGCGGAGCTTCTTGGACAACTAGGACGCAGGGGCCGCGATGCCCGAACTTGTCATCGTCGATCTCGAAGCGACGTGCGATACGGATCAACGCATCGCGCGAACCGCAATGGAAGTCATTGAGATCGGCGCGGCGCGCGTCGATCTCAGTACCATGGAAATCGTCAATCGCTTCCATCGTTTGTACGTCCTACGATCACACCGAGGCTGACCGCGTTTTGCACCGAACTGACGGGCATCACGCAGACACAAGTCGACGCAGCGCCTTGGTTTCCCAAGCGTGCGCTCAGTACAGCGCTTGGCTCGCTGAGGCACGTGGCCTCACGGCCTGGGCGAGCTGGGGGAACTACGACAAGGGCCAGTTCGAGCGCGACTGCCGCGTACAGGCTGCGCCGACCCTCATGAGGCGCTCCGCCATCTCAACTTGAAGACTGCGTTCGCCAAGACGCTCGACGTCCGCAGCTGCGGTCTCGCCTCAGCTTCCAAGCTCCTCAAACAAGAAATGATCGGGCGCCATCACTCCGGCCTAGACGACGCCGTTAACATCGCTCGCCTTCTCGCTCTAGTGCCGGAGTTCGGCGCAGATGTTCGCCGACTGGAGGCTCAAAGCGATCAATAGCTGATCCGTTATTCCGGACGCGCGCTTTGCGCGCGATCCTTCTTTAAAGAACAGGCGCGCCGCCAATCCGACGCATCGCCCTCTCCCTCCAATGGGAGGGAGAGGGTTGGGTGAGGGTGGGGCGCGGAAGGTTCAGGCATGCGCGCGGGCGAGCCACTGGGCGCGCGAAAGCCAGCAAACATCCGCTCCCCGCTGCGCGCCGCCTCTCCGCTCGCCTCCACGCGCGCCCGCACACGCTCGCCGCGGTGCTCGCCTGCTCCGCGGAGTACGAGCACCGCGTCGATCATGCGGATGAGTTCACAACCCAAGCCAAACAGGCCTGGCCGCAAAGACGTGACTCAAGCTGACGCGCACCGCCCGTACCAATTTCGTCAAAGCCAAAGCCGCTTTCGCAAAGCGTTCGCTTGCGTTGGCGCGCGCCCGCGGCACAATGGAACTTGATCATCGGAAGGATACGCCACTCATGAAGCTCCGCACCATGCTCGCCGCACTCGCGCTCACCCTGATCGCCGCGCCGGCGAGCGCCGACGAAGTCTGGTCACTGCCGAGTGGCAACCAATTGGTGTACGATCGCGATGTCGGCGACACCGCCGTGCTCACCTACGTGCCCGAACAAGGTGACGGCCGCGGCCAAATCTTCGTCGTCGGTCTCGCCGGCCAATACGAAGGCCGCGGCGCCTATCAAGCCTACTGGGTCGAGAATGACGATGCGGGCGCCGCGTGCCCCGCCGCTCTAACGGATGCCGAAGGCAATACGTGGCGTCGCTGGGGCATTGCGACGATCAGCTTTCAACGCGCCACGTTTCCTTCGCGCATCACCATCGCGCGCGGCGAGTGCTTGAACGCGCCGAGCGGCCGCATCACGGCACGCCCCGTCGTTGGCGCAGGCGTCCGCTGATGCTTCAGGCGTAGTTGAAGCTGATCGAAATGCGCGGCTTCTTCGCCGCGTTCGCCGGCACTTCGTGGCGCACGAAGCTCTCCCACATGAGAACCTCGCCAGCTTTCGGAGTCACGTAAACGAACGTTCGCTCACTCTCCGGCGCATCTTCGCTGCGCATGGGTGCGGCCATCATCATCGGATGGCGCGGATCTTCGAGCTTCAGCGCGGACGAGCCAGGCGGCGTCTCGACATAGAACGTGCCGCTCAGCACGGAGTGCGGATGAATGTGGCCGCTGTGAACGCCGCCGGGCTCCAGCACATTGATCCAGATGGAATCGAGCTTCAGCTTGCGCCCGCCGAACTCAAGATGAAGCTCACGCGCAAAGGCTGCGGCGTGCTTATCCAACACCTTCACCAGTGCGGCCATACTGGGATCGCGCTTCGGCAAATCGTCGAGCGAGGCATAGGAGGTGTAGCCGCGATAGTTCTTTTCCTTGCTCCACGCCTGCCCCGCAACATCGTCAGCGGCAATCGCGCGGCAGGATTTCGAGAGGTCGCGCACGTCCACGCCGTCGAGTGCGGCGCGGTAGAGTTTCGTCACGAAGAGCGAAGCGATGTCAGCCATGCGCCGAGCTTAGAGCGCGCGGGCCGCTTTGCTTCAACTCCATTCCCCACGCAAAAAAGCGCTCCCGCGAACGGGAGCGCTTCAAGGCGATCAACACATCCGCGCGGGAGGCGACGGATGCGCGGGCAATGGCCGTTAGCGGGCCGAGGCAGTCAGCGTCGGCGTGATCGACGCGACGGTGAGTTCTGCGCCGCGCGAAACTTCGCAGCGGATGTTTTGCAGGCTGCCATTGTGCCAGAGGTCGAAATCGACACGGATCAGGCCGGCGCGAACGCGGATGTTGTCGAGTTCGATCGAGGCCGGATCGACATTGGCCTGAGCGGCGATGTCGGCGCGGCAGAGCGAGATGGCGGCTTGGCGGTCAGCGGCGGTATCGGCCGAGGCGACGCCAGGGAGGCCGAAAGCGGTGAGCGCGAGTGCTGCAACAATAAGCTTTTTCATAAGGATTAACCCTCCGGGGAGAAGAGACGCCGGACTATGATGACCGGTCTATTATGCGGTTATCACTAGACCGGTCGTCATACAAGTGCTAAATTGACGCTATGGCAAAAGTTTCATCGGCCCGCGAAGACATGCTGGCGGTCGCAACCGACCTTTTTCGCGCGCGCGGTTATGAGGGCGTCGGCATCGCCGAATTGTTGGAGAAATCAGGCTCTCCGCGCGGGTCTCTCTATTTCCATTTCCCCGGTGGGAAGCAGCAAATCGGCGCCGAAGTCGTCGCCCGCGTTGGCGCTGAGGTGGCTTCACGTTTTCGTGTGCTGCATGAAAGCGGCGTCAATCTCGATGGCTTTATCGATCAAGTGTTCAAGGCCACCGCCAAGGAAAGCAAAGAGCGCGAATATTGCGCCTCCTGCCCGATGGCCGCGATCGCCACAGGCTTCGGCAGCAATGACGTGATCCTGGCCGACGCCGTGCGCGGCGCGTTCAATTCGTGGGAAGCCGAGATTCGGATTGCCGTTGAAGCGCGCGGCATGAGCAAACCTCACGCGGCCATCTTCGCATCCGCAATGCTGACAGCGATGGAAGGCGCGTTCGTCATATCGAAAGCGCAGCGCAGCGACGCGCCCCACAAGAATGCTTGCCGCGCCATCAAGGCGCTCGCGGCGACAATGCTGCCGCACTAAAGACGCTTATCCCACAGCGCGTGGGCGTGCTAAGTTGCGCTTATGCGCCTCAACCAGATCACTGTCGCCGCCACCGACCTCGATGCGTCGATCGCGTTTTATAAAGCGCTTGGGCTCCGCCTGATCGTCAAGAGCCCACACTACGCGCGCTTTGAACTGCCGGAGGGCGAAGCCACGTTTTCGATGCACGTCACCGACGGCGCGATCCCCCGCGACAACGCTCCGCATCTCTATTTCGAAGTGCTCGACGTCGATTTCGAAGTGAGCCGCATGCGTCTCGCCGGCTACGCGATCGAGGCGGCGCCGAAGGCGCAGAGCTGGCTTTGGCATGAAGCTTGGCTGCGCGATCCCGCCGGCAACCGCATCTGCATTTACAACGCTGCGGACAACCGCCGCTATCCGCCTTGGCGCATCGATGAACCGGGCACGAATAATCTGCACCTCGTCATCCGCGATGGCGCTGCGTTCGCGCTGGTGAAGCACGAAGGCGGCGAAGGAGCGTGGCGGGATCTGCAAGCGCGCTATGGCGATTACAAATCCTCGCTCGGTCCGTTCGACCTCTTCGATGTTTTGAGCGTGCTAGAGCGCGATTGGCCGCAACTTTTTCTCGCGCACCAAAGCGCGATCCGCGCATTCGTTCAAAGCGATGAGATAGAGCTCTCGCTCTAAGTGACTGTTTGAAAAGTCCCAGACCAGCCCTTTACCAGGTATATCGCGGTGTTGTCGCTGTGCGGCGCGCGAGCGAAGCGGTTGGTTGAGGCCGTAAACGGCGCGATCAGGCGCAT
>JAIELJ010000006.1 GCA_019753105.1 Hyphomonadaceae bacterium | reverse complement strand
CCTCAACGGTAACTCCCGCAAACCTTTGTAAACAAACTCCTTTTCTACGTCTCTCACAAACCAGCAGCCCTTGACTTCAGCCTTCGGAGGGCAGCGCTCTATCCAGCTGAGCTACGGGTGCTCTTCAGCGCCAACGGCTTGACCGGCCGCGCGGCGGGCGACACGTCTAGCCGAGCTTGGCGGCAAAGGCGAGAGTGGGAAGCCCAATGCGCACATGGTTTTTCGCCCTCTTGGCGGCCGCAGCCTCGGCTTTAGCCGCATGTGCGCCGGTGCAAATGGGCGAGCCTGCGCTCTGGCGCATCGCCGACGCCGACAGCGAGATTTACCTTTTCGGATCTGTGCACGTGCTGCCGCGCGGCGTGCAGTGGCTCAACCCGCGCATCCTCGCCGCGCTCGAGAGCTCCGACGAGTTTGTCACCGAGACGGACGTAGAGGCCGCGGATTTTTCCGAGCTCGCTCAACGATACGGCACGCTACCCGCAGGCGAGACCTTGACGGAACGTCTCTCGGCTGACGATCGTGAGCGGCTGGCGCGCGCGGCCCAGGAGACCGGCCTTGATCCTGTAGCGCTCGATCGGCTGCGGCCGTGGTTCGCGGCGTTGCAGATCACTTATGCTTACGCTGCGCGGCAAGGTCATTCGACCGAAGCCGGGGTTGAGAGCGTGCTCGGCGCGCGGGCGCGGGCGCGCAACATTCGGTTCGGCTATCTCGAAACACCGGAGCAGCAAATCCGCGTACTCGCCGACCTCGCGCCGGCGGACGAAGCCCACTTCCTTTCCGTCACCCTGCGCCAAATCCATGAAGGCGGCCGCGCGCTCAGCGATCTCGACGGGCCGTGGGCTCAAGGCGATCTGGAGACGCTGTCGCGCGAATTAGATCGTCAATGGGCCGAAGCCGGCCCCGCGATCCATAACGCGCTCATCATTGAGCGCAATCGCGCCTGGGCCGACGCGATCGCGGAGCGGCTCGAAGGTTCGGGTAGCGCCTTCATCACCGTAGGCGCCGCGCATTTGGTGGGCGACGAGAATGTCGTCCAGTTGCTGCGCGAACGCGGAATTACGGTCGAAGGCCCCTAGCCTTCCGGCGGGCGTACGACGCGGCCTTGCAGGTTTGCCTGCACTTCGCGCGCATCGAACGCATCAGGATCGTTCGCCGGCTTTTGGCCGTTGAACATCGCGATCTCAGCAACGGCTTCGTAGCGCGTCACTTCGCGGTAGCTGGTCGGCTCATCCCAGAACGGATCATAGTGCGGACGCCAGCCGCGGCGCGGCGAATAGTACCAGAAGTCCGACGCGAAGCGCGGACGATAGCCGCTGCCTTGCAGGCGCGTGCGCTCTTCGGTGTCACGGTTGGCGACGATGAAATAGTCGAAGCCCGCCTCGGTGGTGAGTTCGGCAGCGCGGTAGAGCAGATACGTCTCCACCGTCTCGCGGTCGGTCAGCGTGTTTCCGCGGAAGCTGATGCGCAGGCGATTGTTCTCGATGCGCTGTTCATGGAAGCCATACGTGGTGGTGTCGGCGGGTTGATACGGGGTCGCGGTAGCGCAGGCAGTTAGCAGCCCGGCGGCGACGGCAAGCAAAAGTGTGCGCACGGTGACGTTCTCCATCCATCGCCCCACGGACGATAATGTAGGCCGCCGGTCGTCGACGCCAATCGCAAACTAGTGATGCAGAATGACGCTGGCCGTGTTGACCCGGGCCGGGGCGATGGTTTCGCCGCTCGCAAGGGTGACAGAGTGGATCACCGCGTCGATCTCTTCGCGCCAGAAGTTCAGGAACTGGTGGATGCGCGGGTAGCGCGGCGCGAGATCGAGCGTTTGCCAGACGAAGCTCTGCAACAGCGTCGGGTGATCGGGCATGTAATAGAGCACCTCGGCCGTGGCCAAGCGCCAACCCTGCAACTGCAAAGACAGATCGTTCGAACTCATGTGCTGCTTCACCTCCGGCAAAGTAGAACGCGGTGCATAGCGTGCTGTTTCTCAGCTTAACGGAGGCTGAGGCTGAGAAATTACCAAGTCAATATTGTCGCGCCGCTAGCACTCGCGCGCACGCGCTGCCAGTCGCGCAGCGTTAGCGCAGAAATTCCAGACAGCTCATGCGCTTGCGTTGGCCGCGCACGAAGCTTGCGCCAAGTATTCGCGCCGCACGCGTGCAAATAGATCAGTCACGCAGCGCGATCATCGCCGCTGCGATGAGCAAGAGCACGCCAACGATTGCAGCGAACAAGCGCTGCGCACGCGGCTCGGTTAGCGTCTTGGCGAGCGCGCCGCCCGCCAGGCCATATCCTGCCATCGCGATCACGTCGCACACGATCACCGCGGCGCCGAGAAGCATGAGCTGCGGCACAATCGGGCGCGCCGGATCAACAAAGGGCGGCAGCACGGCGGTGAAGAAGACGATGATCTTCGGGTTGGCGAACTGCACGGCGAAGCCATCGCGGAAGGCCGTCTCTGCAGCAGAGCCGCGCGCGGTTTTCAGTTGCGCCGTCCCCTTCCAGGCGGACCAGAGCGATTTGACGCCAAGCCACGCCACATAGAGCGCGCCCAAGATGGCAACGACGCGGAAGGCGGCTGGGTAGGCGTTGACCAGCGCACCCAGCCCGAGCGCGGCGGCGCCGATCCAAACCAGCGTGGCGGCATTCATGCCCGCCATACCAAGCAACGCAGCGCGCGGGCCGGCACGGACGCCGGTGGCGATCGAGAAGAGATTGGCGGGGCCCGGCGTGATGGCGAAGATCGTCATCGTGCCGAGAAAGAGCGCGTAAAGCGCTGGATCGACGGGAAGCATGGAGAAACTCGTTCGCTGAAGGCTGAGAAGAGCGCGCGCGGCAGCGCGGGCCGGTTAAGGGCTCAGCCTTCCTGTCGGTGTGCGAACGTCGTCATTGGCGGCGTGCTTAACGCTGGCCGCTCGCGCCTTCAAGCGCCTTGGCCTTCAGCATGCGCTGCGAGGCGAAGTGACAGGCCAGATAGCCGAGAACAATCGGCGGCAGGCCCGCCGCGATCGGCAACACGGGAGATAAGCCGCCCGGCGCCAGCGCTTGCGCCGCCAACACTATGGTTAGCGGAAAGCCGATCCCCAGCAGGATCAGACCTGCGAAGGTCAAGAACCGCGCTTCCGCGCGCAGCGTGGCCGGAGTGGGACGAGTTGAACGCATGAGCCTGACAGGAGCGAAAATCGCGCCACTCGCGAACGCGCGCTAGGCGGATGGTTTCTGTGATGCTCACGCATCGCGCTCACGCACGTGTGTGTCCCGGAAACATCAGTCTCCATCATCTGACGTTAAGGCGGAGGAACTATCTCTGGGCAGACGCGTCCCGTTAGCAGAAGCTCACAGCAAAAGAAGACGCACGGTATGGCATTCGCTGAACTCCTGACTGCAGACGAGGAAGAGCTCGCAGAGCACTACCCTAACCGCGTCGAGCACATCGCCGACGGAGTGGTCCACGCGGTCGGCATCCTGGCTGCCCTGATCGGCGGCGGCCTCTTGGTTGCTTTCGCGCTAACCACACGCGGCGTTCCGCTCGCCACCGCCGGCGCCATCTACGCGCTTTGCATGATGGCGATGCTTGCGGCTTCCGCCGTCTATAATCTGACCCGCCCCTCACGCTATCGCCGCGTTCTGCGCCGCATCGATGAAGCAGCGATCTTCGTGATGATCGCGGGCTCGTACACGCCGTTTACCGTACAATTGCTGCCGCCGGACTTTGCAATTGGGATCACGGTCGCGATCTGGATCGCAGCACTCGCAGGCGCTGCGGGAAAGGTGTTCTGGACGCATCTCTCCGACCGCGCCTGGTGCTTTATCTATCTGGCGTTTGGTTGGCTCGCTGTTTTGGTGCTCGGCCCCGTCGTGCCGACTCTGCCGCCGCTGGCGATCGGCATGCTGATCGTCGCGGGCCTGACCTATTCCGGCGGCGTGCTGCTCTATCTCAACCATGCGATCCCCTTCCGCCGCGCGCTCTGGCACGCCTGCGTGATCATCGGCGCTGCTGGGCATTACGGCGCGGTGCTGGTCGGTTTGGTGCTTTAGTACCGCCGCATGCGTACGGGCCCACGCTTCTTCATGAAGCCGGAGGGCGGGACGCTGAGCTGACGCGCTAAGGCGCCGAGAGATAGAGTAGGAACTGCGCGTTTCGCTCAGCGTCCCCGCGATGCTGACATCAGCGCAAGAGATGAGGAGCTGTTCACTCCGGGCCCTGTGCGCCAACGGCGAGCGGGTCGATCCACCATCGATCCCCGGACCGCGACGGTTTCAATCCCCGCCGCCTAACCTCACTCATCGCGTCCCGTTCACATTGGGCTGGATCCAACGCCCCTCCGATGAACGGACAAGCGAAGTATACGCGTGATCTCTGCCTGTCGGATAAGTTTGGACCTATCCTCGCTCTCGCAACCCAGGCGCCGGGCAAAGCCCCGTGAGTCCGGGGCCCATAGACACGCGTGCTCAAGTATCTATCCTCGGATTAGACGTGCGCTTATCCGCGATTGGGTGTGATCAACGGAACGAAACGGCGTTCGTGTTGTTCATCAAGCTCCCAACCCAATCGAGGAGCGAGCCCCCATGCCTACCCCAGCAGGTCACACGACCGCGATCCGCGCCAAGAAAGTCATTGGCACGTCGGTAAAGGATACGAGCGGCGAGAAGATCGGCACGGTCGAAGATCTCGTGCTCGATAAGCAATCCAACTCAATTCTGTTCGCCGTCGTCGGCTTCGGCGGCGTGCTCGGCATCGGTGAAAAGTTTCACCCGCTCCCGTGGACGGTGCTCAATTATGACGAAGACGAAGACGCCTACGTCGTGCCGTACACGAAGGACGAACTGAAGTCCGCGCCGCACGATTCGATCTCTGAGCTCACCAAGAACGACGGCATTGCCTATCGCGACCAAAGCTTCGCGTTCTACAAGGTCGACCAATACTGGACCTAAGCGTCTCAGCCGAACGCAGTGAAACGCCCGCCAGCGATGGCGGGCGTTTTTGTTATGGCTGCTGCGACGCGTAGACGCCGCCCATCTCATCGTCCCAGGTGAGCAGCCCTGCCTCGAAATCGTCGGCAAGCAACTCGATCAGTTCTGTGAGCGAGGGCGCGGCCACTTCGCGGCTCGCATCGTCGTGCCACATCGTGATCACTTGGCCGAGCGTGCCTTTCGCCGGCGGCTCCATATCAACGCAGAGATGATTGCCGCCGCCGTCGCCGCAAAATGGAATCCATTCCAGCCGCCACCACTCGTCACCACGGATCGGGCCGTTTGGTTCGCAATCGAAGCCGTCCGGCTTGAACTCGCTGTGGTAGATATCGGCCCAAACCGTCCATTCGTCAGCGATGCGCTCCGTTGTGAAGAGCTCCCAGCCTGGCAGGACTTGATGTTCATTGCTGCCGTTATGGAGTTTGAGCAAATGGCGGAGGTCCGCCGGAAACGCGGACTTCACGGCTGTCTCGGCAGCGGCGACCTCTTCCTCGGAAGCGCCGGGCGCCAGGTACGTCGGAAACGCGGCATGCGCGCGGGTCGCTGCGTCGACGTAGCGCTTCCACGCCGCATCGAAACGCGCCGGATCGAAGCTACTCATTCTTCCCGCGCTTCTTATCGCGCTCAGCCAGGATGCGCAGACGCAATGCGTTGAGCTTGATGAAGCCTTCAGCGTCGGCCTGATTGTAACCGCCCGCTTCGTCGAAGCCGACGAGCTTCTTGGAATAGAGCGAGTACGGCGAGGAGCGACCGACGGTGCGCACGCCGCCCTTATAGAGCTTCAGCTTCACGTCACCCGAGACGCTGCCTTGGCTCGCGTCGATCGCGGCTTGCAGCATGAGGCGCTCGGGCGTCCACCAGAAGCCGTTATAGATGATGCTGGCATACCGCGGCATCAGCTCATCTTTGAGATGCATGGCGCCGCGATCGAGCGTGATGCTTTCGATCGCGCGGTGGCCGTACCAGAGGATCGTGCCGCCCGGTGTTTCGTAAAAGCCGCGTGACTTCATCCCGACATAGCGGTTCTCGACCAGATCGAGCCCGCCAATGCCGTGCTTTTTGCCGAGATCATTGAGCGACTTCAGCAGTTCGTGCGCCTTCATCGCTTTGCCATCGATGGCGACGAGATCGCCGCGCTCGAAGGAAAGCGTGATCGTCTCGGCCTGATCGGGCGCTTCCTCCGGCGTGATGGTGCGGCGATCGCCGCGCTTGGTGACGATATCCGGCACTTCGACGTCGGGATCCTCCAGCGCCAAACCTTCGCTCGACGTATGCAACAAGTTTGCATCGATCGAGAACGGTGCGGCTTGCTCTTTGCCTTGCGCGATATTGATGCCGTGCTTCTTAGCGTAGGCGATGAGATCGGGGCGGCCCTCGAATTCCCACTCACGCCACGGCGCGATAACTTTCACGTCCGGCTTCAGCGCATAGTACGAAACTTCGAAGCGAACCTGGTCGTTGCCCTTGCCAGTGGCGCCGTGACACACCGCGTCGGCGCCGACCATGTTGGCAATCTCAATTTGGCGCTTGGCGATCAGCGGGCGCGCGATCGACGTGCCGAGCAGATAATGGCCCTCGTACAATGTATTGGCGCGGAACATCGGGAAGACGAAATCGCGCACGAACTCTTCGCGCAGATCGTCGATGAAGATGTTGTCGGGCGCGACCCCCATCGCCAGCGCCTTCTCACGCGCCGGCGCCAGCTCCTCGCCTTGGCCGAGGTCCGCCGTGAACGTCACGACCTCGCAGCCATACGTCTCCTGCAGCCACTTGAGGATGATCGAGGTATCGAGCCCGCCAGAATAGGCGAGCACGACTTTTTTCACGGTGTTCTGTTTCGCGGTGTTCTGGGCCATCGGCGCTTCACGTCCTTCGAGCGCGCAAGCGGCGCGCGCGGGGTTCCTTCCACAAGCGCGCAGCCAACGCAATTCGCTTGTGCCAGCGCGCTCAGGTCAGCGGCACGGGCCTTTGCCGGATCCATTGTGAGAGCAGCCATTTCTCACCGCTCAACACCGGCGTCCCGGCATGCAGCGAGTCACGTTCCGGAGCGCCGCGCTCGGAGACGCTCCAGAAAATCAGCGCGTCGCCGCGCTCGCCCTTGTAGTGCAGATTCAGGCGCGGAAAGGCGGTCTCGCCGCCCTCGTAACCCGCGTTGAGATAGACGAGCACCGTCGCCATCCGCAGCCCGTGCGCCTGCGCCTCACTCGCGAAAGCATGCCCGTCCGGGCCCCAGGGCGTGATGACATCGTAATGTGGCCGGTATTCCTCGCCTGGGGCGTAGTGCAGAACATTCATCGGCTCGTGCTGACTGAGGTCGGTTCCGGTGGCGCGCGCGATGCGCCGACTGACCAGCTGCATCACCAGATCGCCCTCGAGGTGCGCGAAGCCGGCCGATGAGTTGGTGCGACCCTTCGAGATTGTCGTCGCGCTATCGGGAAGATTTACGACAGCGCGCGTCAGCCTCGTCTTCGCCGCAGCGATCAGCCACTCGCAAACCGTCTCGGGCAAGAAGCCCTTGATAGAGAACATGCGCGGCGCGTCGGCGAGAGGTTCAAGTTCGATGGTCTTGCGCCACGGCGTCATATCGAGCGCATCGGCACCGAGGATGCGCAGCATGTCTTGTGCTTCACTATGGCCCAGAGCGGCTGCCCGCTTCACCAGCGCGTACGCGCCGCTTACGCTCTTGGCCCGCCCCAGTCCGCGCGCCGTGAGTACAGACTTGAACAGCAGCGCGGGCGCAAAGTTCTGTGCACAGGAGGCTTCGAGAAGCGCCTCAGCCTCATCCACGGAAGGCGCGTCGCGCAAGCGCAGGATCGCCGCCTGCGCGAGCGTCAGTTGAGCCTGCGCGTCGCCTGCGCGGGCGCTGTCGCGGAGAGTGGCGATGGTGATCATGCCCAGCGCGCACTGTTACATCCCGTCCGCCGGCGCGCCAGCACGCTCAGCTGAACGGATAAGGCTTCTGACGTATCCATTGTGAAAGCAGCCATTTTTCACCGCGTCTAACCGGCGTTCCCGCATGCAGCGAGTTTCGGTCCGGGACGCCATCTTCGGAGAGGCTCCAGAAAATCAGCGCGTCGCCTTTGCGGCCCTTGAATTGCTGCTTGATGCGCGGAAACGCTGTCTCACCGCCCTCATAGTCCTCGTTCAAATAGACGAGCGCCGTCGCCATGCGCATGCCGACGGCGGCGATCTCATCCTCGTATTGCGCCGCCTCCGGCGTACCCGGCGCGACGAAATCGAAATGCGGCTTGTATTCCTGGCCTGGCGTGTAGCGGAATACGGTCGTCGGCTCGTGCAAGGCGAGATCAGTGCCGGTTGCGCGCGCGAGGCGCTGCTGCACCAATTGCACCACTAGATCGCCCTCGCTCTGCGTGAAGCCGCTCATCGAATTGTTGCGATCGGGATGGACGGTCAGGCGCCCGTCGGGCGTGTTCACCACCGCCGCCTGCAATCCTTTGCGCGACGCTCTCTCGATCAGCCAATCGCACGCTGACGGGTTGATGAACTCACGCACGACAAAGATGCGTGGAGACTCCGCCATGCGATCGAGCTGCAGCGGCTTTGCCCACGGCGCTTCATCGAACGTCTCGGCACCCAGCACAGCGAGCTGTTTTTGCGCCATCAGGCTGCCATGCGCCGCCGCGCGTTTTACAAGATCGTATGCCGCGCTCGTGGCGTCAGCGCCGCCGCGACGCATCGTGAACGCCGCCGACATCAAAAATGCCTCGGGCAAGTTCTGAGCGCACGCGGCGGCGAGCAGACGCTCGCCCTCCTCGATGGGCGGCGCGCCCTCCTTCTGGGTAAGGGCGCAATAGGCGAGCATGAGCTGTGACTTCGCATCGCCGGCAGCGGCGCCGGCGGACAATGCAGCGAGATCAATCGTGGCGGACATCGCAGCTCGAATACTACATGCCCCGGGCCAGCCCGTCACACCCATTCATCGCAGGCGCGCAGCGGCCTAGACCATCACCTGATTACCCAGCTCCACCGCGCGCCCCGACGGGATGTGGAAAAAGTCCGTCGCATTCGTCGCGTTACGCGCCAGGAAGATGAAGAGGTGATCCTGCCACAACGGCATGCCGCTCTTTTCGCTTGGCACGATCGTTCGCCGCGAGAGGAAGAAGCTCGTCTTCATGATGTCGAACTTCAGCCCGTGTTTGCGCGCTTCGGTGAGCGCTTTGACGACGTTGGGCGTTTCCATGAAGCCGAACGTCAGCGTCACGCGCTTCACGTCGGGCATGTAATCTTCGACCTTGACGCGCTCGCTCTCCGGCGCACGCGGGGCGTTCACCGTCTTTACCGTCAAGATAATGATCTGCTCGTGCAGCACTTGATTGTGTTTGAGATTGTGCATCAGCGCAGCCGGCGCCACGTCGGGATCGCCGGTCAAAAATATCGCGGCGCCGCGCACGCGATGCGGCGGATGGTGTGAGAGCGTTTCGAAAAGCTTCGCCAGCGGCTCGTCGCGGCGCACCGTTTCGGCCAGAAGCCGCGTGCCGCGCACCCAGGTCCAGATCACGATGATCAATCCGACCGCAAGCAAAAGCGGCACAAAGCCGCCGGACCAAACGCGCTGTAGGTTGGACGCAAGAAACACAAGTTCGATGACGGCGAACGGCGCCACGATCAGCGCCGCCAACCAGAGCGGACGCTTCCACATCTTCCAGATGACGATGAACACCATGATCGTGCTCATCAGCATCTCGCCAGTGATCGAGATGCCATAAGCCGCGGCCAGACGCGTGGATGAACCGAACGCGAGGGTAAGCAAGAGCACGCCAGCGAGAAGGATCCAATTGATCTGCGGCATGTAGATTTGGCCCGCCTGCGTTTCAGACGTACGCCGGATTTCCATGCGCGGCAGCAAGCCCAACTGGATTGCCTGCTGGGTCAGCGAGAAGGCGCCCGAGATCACGGCTTGGCTGGCGATCACCGTCGCAGCCGTTGCGAGCACAACGAGCGGCAAGCGCAGCATTTCGGGCGCCATTTCGAAGAACGGGCTAAACTCGAAACTCACCGTCTCGGCGCCCACGGCCAGCGCCGCTTCGCGGGCCAGCGCATACTCGGCGTTGAGGGCGTCCAATTGGCCGAGCATGAATGCGCCCTGGCCAAGATAGTTCAACGTCAGCGCGGGCAAGACTAGGCCGACCCACGCCACACGGATCGGGCGGCGGCCGAAATGGCCCATATCCGCGTAAAGCGCTTCCGCGCCCGTAACCGCCAGAAATACCGAGCCGAGCACGACAAAGGTCAGAAAGCCGTGATCGAGCATGAAGTTCAGCGCATAGAGCGGCGAAAGCGCCGCGAACACGCTGGGGTTCGCGATAATCTGTGACACGCCGAGCGCGGCCATGGTGACAAACCATACCGCCGTGATCGGCCCAAAGAATTTCCCCATCACGCCGGTGCCGCGCGACTGGATAGCGAACAAACCGACAAGAATGCCGACCGCGATCGGCAGGATGAACGGATCGATGCGGTTCTCCAGCGACGGCACAGCGCGCAAGCCTTCAACGGCGGACAGCACCGAGATCGCCGGCGTGATCAGCGCGTCGCCGTAGAACATCGAGGCGCCAGCGACGCCGACCAGAAAGAGAAGCGGCGTGCGTTTGCCGAGCGCGCGCTGCGCCAGCGCCATCAGCGAAAGCGTCCCGCCTTCGCCCTTGTTGTCCATCTGCATCACGATGACGATGTATTTCAGCGTCACCACGATCATCAGCGCCCAGAAGATGAGCGAGACGATGCCAAGCACTTCGCTCGGCGCAACGACGCCGCTGCCCTCATGAAGCAGGTGCGCGAATGATTCCTTGAAGGCGTAGAGCGGGCTGGTGCCGATGTCGCCGTAAACGACGCCGATCGAACCAATCACAAGCGCCCAAAAACCCCCATGCGCGGCAACTCTCGCGGCGCCGCCGTGGGTGCCGTTCGACGACTTATCGGGCTGGGGCGCTTCGGCCGGGGCCTGCGCCATGAGATGTTCCCCTCCGAGCGCCTGGGAGACGCGCGCCCGTTTCGAGCGCGCGCCTTTACGCTCTTTCACCTAGAGGAGCAAATGCTTGCGCCTGAGGGTCTTGCCGGATGGTTACCTTATCGGCAGCCGCAGCCGCCGCCCCGTCCGCCATGTCCGCCGCGGCCGAAACCGCGCGCGCCGGCGCGTGCGCTGGCTGAAGAATAAGCGAAGGCCGAAGCCGAGGCCGAACTGCCACGAATGACGACTGTCGTGCTCGAATAATAGCCACCGCCAACGTCTGCGCCGACGCCGCCATAGGACCCGGCGAAGAAGGAGTTAGAGAGCGTGACGGTTTCCGGCCCTTCCTGCACCACAACCGGCGCGGGCGCGGGAACGGGCGCCGGTTCAGGGCGCGGACGCGGGCGCGGCGTACGCGGACGCTCGATGCCGTCAGCGTACGCGACGCTGGGGACTGCGGCCAACGGTGCGGCGATCAGGGCGATAGCGGCGAACATCGCAAGCGCGCGCATGAAACTCTCTCCAGATTAAGCGTCGCACTCTCGCGCGCGACCGGCTCGCCGCAAAGCCGCTTCGCCCCTGGCGCGCCAACTTCGCCCATCGGCGCGCGGATTAACTAGAAGTCGCTGACGATGCCCTTCTTTTCCCAATCGCCGTAACGCGTGGGTTCCGGGCCGTCGCGGCCGCCAACTTCCTTTGGCAGCTTTTCCTGTTCCGCTTTGCGCCGCGCCTCCGCTTCCGCAAGCGCGCGTTCGGCTTCGGGCGTCAGCTTGCGCTTCGGCGCTTCTTCACCATCACCCATATTGAACCTCGGTCATCTGCTCTCAATATCATGGGCCATGAACCATCTGAAGACATACATCCTTCTCGCCGCCATGACCGCGCTGTTCGGCGCGATCGGTTACTTCGTTGGCGGCACGGGCGGCATGCTGATTGCGCTTGTGGTTGCGGCGGGCATGAATTTGTTTGCCTATTGGAACTCCGACAAAATGGTGCTGCGCCACTTCCGCGCCCAGCCAGTCGATCCAAACCACCCCGATCCGCGCGTGCGCGCTTACGCACAGGATACGCTCGCCCTGGCCGCGCGCGCCGGTCTGCCCGCACCGAAGATTTACATTATCGACAACCCGCAGCCGAACGCCTTCGCCACCGGCCGCAATCCTGAAAACGCCGCTGTCGCCGCCACTAGCGGCCTGCTTGGCCTGCTTTCGCGCGAGGAAATTCGCGGCGTCATGGCGCACGAACTGGCGCACGTGAAAAACCGCGACACGCTGACGATGACGGTTACGGCCACGATCGCCGGCGCCATCGGCATGTTGGCGAATTTCGCGCTCTTCTTTGGCGGCAGCAACGGCGAGCGCCCAAACCCGATCGTCGGCATCGCCATCATGATCTTGGCGCCGATGGCCGCAGCTTTGGTGCAAATGGCGATCAGCCGCTCGCGCGAGTACGAAGCCGATCGCATCGGCGCAGAAATCGGCGGCGAACCGGAAGCGCTCGCGAGCGCGCTCTCGAAGATCGAGTCCTACGCACGCCAGCGCGTAAACATGGACGCCGAGCGCAATCCGGCCATGGCGCACCTCTTCATCATCAACCCGCTCTCGGGCCGCGGCGCGGACAATCTCTTCTCGACGCACCCGAACACCAAGAACCGCATCGCCCAGCTGATGCAGATGGCCCAGCGTTTCGGCCGCGCAACGCCACAACCGGCGCCAGCGCAAGACGGCGGTCCGTGGGGCCGGCGCAAAGGCCCTTGGGGCTAAGCCTGGGGCTAATCACGGGTTAAACAGCAGCAAGGCGCCATTGGCGCTTTGCATACATTTGATTTTGTGAGCATTTCCGGTTGCGGCGGGGCTGAGACCGGACTTTATGGTTGATAAAGCCTTAACCGTCGCACTGCGAGCCTTGGCGCGGTTCGTAATGCGCCTCGTTCCCGTCCTCCCGGCCGCGCTCTGCGTGGCTATCGGCATGCCTGCCATGACGGCCCCAGCGTGGGCCGATAGCCCCGTCATTCTCGATGGCGCTGACGAGGATTCACGTCGCGCGATTTTGGATCTGTTGCCGGATCGCGATGAACCAACGACATTGTTCGAAGCTGAGCGCATCGGCGAGGAAGCAGCGGCGCGTGCTTTGGCGTGGCTCCGCTCCGAGGGCTATTACGCAGCAACCGTCACACCGGAAGCATCGGAGGATCCGCCCGCGGCGCGTCTGGTGATCGAACTCGGCCCCCGCTTCAGGTTTGAGGCGCCGGAAGTGATCTGGACGGGCGAGACGCCTGAGCCGCACGCCGATTACGGCGTCGTCCGCGCTCTCAACGAAGTGGAGTACGGCGCACCCGCGCGCGCGGCGCCAGTGCTGAGTGCGCAAGCCAACGCCCTGCAAGCGCTTCAAGCGGCCGGCTACGCCAACGCCTCAGCGGGTGAGCGGCGGGTCATCGTTGATCACGCAACAGCACGCGTGACGGCGCAGTATCGCTTCGACATCGGCGCGATCACGCGGCTCGGCAGCGTTCGCGCAGAGCCCAACGATCTCTTCCGTCCAAGCTTCGTTGAACAATTGCAAAATTGGGAGAACGGCGAGCGGTACTCGCCGCAGGCGCTGCAGCAATTGCGGCGTGACCTGACATCAACCGGCGCTGTCTCACTGGCCACCACCCGGCTCGAACCACCGGGACCGGATGGTTTGAGCAATGTTGTCGTCGATGTCGAAGCGGCGCGGCGCAACGCCTACGAACTGGGTGTGAGCTATTCAACCACTGAAGGTTTCGGCGTCGTCGGCGAATGGACACGCCGAAACTTCACCCGGCGCGCCGATGCGCTGAGCATCGAAGCGACACTCGCGGAAATGCAACAAGGCGTCACGGTAGAGTGGCTACGCCCTCACTGGGCCGGACGTGGCCACGCTCTCACGCTCGGCTCAGAACTGGGGCGCGAGGAGATCGACGCCTACACGCGCACCGGCGCTGCGATCTATGGCACTGTGACGGCGTCAAATCGCTTACGCCTCGGCCAAAGCTACGGCGTGCGCCTCGCCGTTGACCAATACGACGACCTCGTCAGCGACGTCCGCGATGCCGTCGTGCTCTCGGGTTTTTACAACGTCCGCAACGACTCGACCGGTTTCACGCTCGATCCGCGCGATGGTTCGATCGTGGATTTGCGCGTCGAGCCCTCTGTTTCCGCCGGCGATGCTACACTCGGTTTCGTGCGCTTGATCGGCGAAGGCAGAGTCTATGAATCGTTCCTCGATAATGATCGCCTGACGCTCGCCGCGCGCGTGTTGACGGGCTGGCTTGAGCCAGTCTCCGGCAGCGCCGACGACGTACCGCCGGATCGCCGCTTCTATGCAGGCGGCGGTGGCTCAGTGCGCGGCTATGAGTACAATTCGATCTATCCCGCCGAACGCGATTTGCTTGGGCTGACGCCGGGCGGGCAAGGCTTGCTCGAAGCCTCTATCGAGGCGCGCTATCGCTTCGACAATGGCTGGGGCGCAGCCGTCTTCATCGATGGCGGCACCGCGTTCGATGATTGGAGCGAAGCGGGCGATCTCTCGTTCGGCGCGGGCGTTGGCGTGCGTTACGATCTTGGCTTTGCGCCGCTGCGCATCGATTTCGCAGTGCCGCTCGACGACAGCGAAAGCGGCGATGATTTCGCCGTCTATATCAGCTTGGGCCAAGCCTTTTGAGCGAGCCCGAGCTTCCCCCGCCAACCAAGCGCCCGCGCCGCCGCAGCCTGATCTTCAGCGCCGCGGGCGCCGCGCTCATGCTTGGCGGCGCCGCGATCGGCGTTGGCCCGGCCGCGCCTTGGGTGATCGATAGTGTCGCTGACGGCGCGCGCATATGGCGGCTGGGCAACCTTGAGATTGATGACGTCAGTGGTTCGTGGCTCGGCGATCTGCGCGCAGGGCGCATTGCAATCGCCGATGCTGACGGCATTTGGATCGAAGCGTCCGACGTCGCGCTGCGCTGGAGCCCGCAAGATATTTTCGGCGGCGCTGTAACGCTGCGCGCAGTTGACGCGGCGAGCATCGTTGTTCACCGCCAGCCGACATTGGCCGCGCCGCGTCCGTCAAGCGGCGCCTCCTTTGATGTCGACATTAGCGGTCTACGTGTCGAGCGCATCATCGTTGCCGAGCCGGTGGCCGGTGTTGCTTCGGAGTTCAGCCTCGATCTTTCGCTGCAGCTCGAAGACGAAGCGTTGCGCGGCCTGGACCTGCGCCTCCAGCGCACCGATAGCGAAGCCGATCATATCGTCGCGCGCTATGGCGCCGGCGCTGATTACGCCCTTGAACTCGACGCCACGAGCGAACCGGGCGGCGTGTTCGCGCGGCTGCTTGGGGTTGGTGATGAAGGCATACGCGCTACCGCGCGCGGCGAAGGCGACGCACAAACCGGCAGCGCCGCTTTGCGCGCCAGTATTGGCGAAGACGAACAGCTCCTCGCTGGCCTCGTCAGCTGGACGCCCGAACGCTGGAACATCTCGCAAGCCGAAGCGCAGCTTGATCGCCTGCCCATGTTGCAGACGATCGCGCGCCGTATCGGCCCGCGCGTAAGCCTTGCCGCCAGTGGCGATCATAACGGCGCTTTTGAAGCGCGCGCCGAGACGCCTTTCCTCGCGCTCGACATCGAAGGCGCCTTCAACGAAGAGGGCGCGTTCGATGGTCCCGCGCAATTCGTGGCGACGACGCCAAACCTCTCGGACATTGCCCCCGAGTCACCGTTCGCGCTAGGCGCGGCGCGCTTGGAAGGCGAGCTTCGCCGTGCGCGTGGCACCACTGCGATCCAGGCGACGCTTGTCGCGCAAAGCGTCGATGCGCTCGGCCAACGCACGCGGCTCGCTGGCCCGGTAAACGCGGCGCTCATGGCGGAGCGCTTCACACTCGACGCCGATCTGCGCGCGCCAGCACAAACCGCGCCGCTCTTCGCGCAAGCGCGTCTGCGCACTGATCTTGAATACGACCGCCGCCGCGCGCGCTTCGCACTCAACACCGCCGAACTGACCAGCGACGCGCTTGCCGTCAGTGCGCAAGGCTGGGTCAATGGCAACGATGGCGAGTTCTCCGGCGAATGGCGCGTGCGCCAGTTGCAAGCGTTCTCGCGTGAACTCACCGGGCAAGCCAATGGCCGCTGGCGCGCGTTCACGGAAGACGGCCGCGATGAACGCATCTGGACTATCTCCGCCGATGGCGAAGGCCAGCGCATCGCCGGGCGGCCGGACATCATCCCGCAATTGTTGGGCGGCACGCCGCGCCTTGATGCCCGCCTCACCTACGAAAATGGCGGTCTCACCGTGTCGCACGCGCGGATCGATGGCGCTCAGCTTCGCGCCGGCGCGACAGGACGCATCGTGCGCGGCGAGGCCAATCTCAACATTGAAGCCAGCGCGCGCGGGCCGCTTTCGCTTGGCGGCGCCGAAATCGCCGGCGCTGTCGACGCCACGGGCCGCCTTACCGGACGCATTGCGCGCCCGACGCTTTCAGCGAACGCAACGCTTTCCAGCTTCGCGGCGGGTGGCGTTGTCGTTGAAAATCCAAATGTCACCTTCACGCTGGCGCCGAACGGCAGCGCCTATGCGGGATCAGCTAGCGTCGAAGGCATCGCTTCAGGCCAAGCGCTTACCGGCACGGCCAATGTGAGCGTCGCGGGCGGCGCGTTCGGCTTAAGCGCAATCGATGCGCAATGGGGCGGGCTGGCGGCGCAAGGCTCTGCGTCGTTTGGCTCTCGCGGCGTGACAGCAGCACTCGATGTGAACGGCTCGATTGACGGCATCGTCCCTGGCGCGACGGGCCGGCTTGTCGGCGATCTGGCGCTCGCCCCCGATATGGTGTTGCTCGAAGCGCAAATTATGGATGCGCGGGCGGGCGAGCTTAGCGTCCGGGCGGCGACCTTGCGCGCGCGCGGTCCGTTCAATGCGATCGCGACGACCTTCGACATGCGCGGGCGCTTGCGGCAAGCCGCGCTGGCATTCGAAGGCACGGCCCTGCTCGATCTCGACGGCGAGTCTACCGCACGCATCGAAGGGCGCGGCACACTTGCCGGCGCCGACATTTTCTCGCGCGCGCCGATCGTCGCCTCGTGGCGGCGCGGACAGATGGAAGCCTCGCTCGATGTCGCCGTCGCCGATGGCGTCGTCCGCGGCACTTGGACGGAGCGTGGTCGCGCTGTTAGCGGCACAGCGCAGATAGACGACGCGCCGCTGGCGCCGTTAGCAGCCATCTGGGGCGAGCGCGCAACAGGGCGCATCGACGGCAGCCTTACGGTCGCGAGCAGCGGGCGCGGGCTATCCGGCGACGCGAATGTGATGCTCGACGATGCGCGTTTCGCCGGCCGCCAGCGTGGCATGCTCGACATGCACATTGTTGGCCGTCTCGTTCCAGATCGCGTCACCGCGACAATTGACGCGACATCGACCGAGGGTCTGGTGGCGCGCTTTGAAGCCAACGCCCCTGTCGTCACCAGCAACGCGCCGATCCGCATTGCGCTCGCGCCGGAGCGGCGCGGAGAAGCGACGTGGTCGGTGCGCGGGCCGGCGGAGAGCTTATGGGCGGTCGCGCGCCTGCCCGATCAATCGCTGCAAGGCCAGCTCAATGGTGAAGGCGAGTTGCAGTTCGGCGCCGGTTATCTTTCCGGCGACGGGAACATCGAAATCGTTGATGGGCGCTTCGAAGACAAACTCACGGGCGTCACCTTGGTCGATCTCGACGCGCGCGTGGCGATCGATGATCGCGGCGTGACGATCGAAAACTTCACAGCCGCAGGCCCGCGCGGCGGACGCTTGAGCGCAACGGGGGGAAGCGCCAACAATCGCGAGGGCCGCATCGTCGTGAACGTCGATGGAATGCGCGTGGCCGATCGGCCGGATGCACGCGCTGTCGCAAGCGGCGAACTGACACTGGCGTGGGACGGTTTGCAGTCCTCGCTCACCGGCCAGCTCAATATTGCCGAAGCCGAGATCGATATTGCCTCCAATCCGGAAGCCGGCATTCCGACGCTTGATGTCATCGAGATCAATCGCCCGGGTGACATCGACGAGCCGATTCAAGAAGCAGCGCCCGTTCAACGCAACGGCGCGACGAGGCTCGACGTGCGCGTGCGCGCACCGGGGCGCGTATTCACGCGCGGGCGCGGCATCGACGCGGAATGGTCGCTCGATCTGCGTCTGCAGGGATCGTCGCGCAATCCGCAAGTCTTCGGGGAGGCGCGTTCGATCCGCGGCACGCTGGCGCTTTCGGGCCAGCCCTTCGAAATCGAGGATGCGCGCATCTTCTTCCGCGGCGATCCGCTCGATGCCCAGATCGACATGAGCGCCGTGCGCGACTCTGCCGATATCTCCGCCCGCATCCGCCTCACCGGCACCGCGCGCGATCCGGAGATCGCGTTTTCCAGCGACCCGCCGCTGCCCGAAGACGAAATCCTGCCGCAAATGCTCTTTGGCCGCTCGGTGGAGGATCTCTCCGCCTTCGAAGCAGCGCAGCTGGCGGCCAGTTTGGCCGCGCTCTCGGGCCGCGCATCGGTCGATCTGGTGGACGCCGCGCGTGCGGCGGCGGGTCTGGACCGGTTCAATGTGCGTCAGGACGAAGATGGCGGCTTTCTGGTCGCCGGCGGCGTTTATCTGACGCGCGACGTTTATGTCGAAGTCGCACGCACGGGGCTTGGCCAGGCGCAAACGCGCGTCGAATACACCATTCGCCCGCGCCTCGTTCTGATCACCAGCTTCCTCGGCAATGGCGATCAGCGGGTCTCGCTGCGCTGGCGGCGCGAAAGCGACTAGGGGTTCTTTCTCGCGCGAAAAGGGACTTGGAACGCACGCCTGCGCATTTGGCCGCTCCACAGCCGCCGCACGACGCCATATAGAGACGACATGAAGTTCCTCGATCAGGCGAAGATCTATATCCGCTCCGGCAATGGCGGCGCGGGCGCGGTGTCTTTTCGCCGTGAGAAGTTCATCCCGTTCGGCGGCCCCGACGGCGGCGACGGCGGCAAGGGCGGCGATGTCTGGATCGAAGCGGCAGACGGCCTGAACACGCTGATCGACTATCGCTACCAGCAACACTACAGCGGCAAAACCGGCGGGCACGGCATGGGCCAAAACCGTCACGGCGCTGATGGCGAGAGCCTCACGCTGCGCGTGCCGACCGGCACGCAGGTGCTCGACGAAGACAAAGAAACCGTCATCGCCGATCTCGACAAAGCCGGCATGCGTGTGCTGCTCGCCAAGGGCGGCAATGGCGGCTTTGGCAATGCCTATTTCAAATCGTCCGTAAACCAGGCGCCGCGTCACGCGAACCCTGGCCTCGAAGGCGAAGAGCGAACGCTTTGGCTGCGCTTGAAGCTGATCGCTGATGCAGGGCTTGTCGGTCTGCCGAACGCCGGCAAGTCGACGTTTCTACGCTCCGTGAGTTCAGCAACGCCGAAGGTCGCCGACTATCCGTTCACGACGTTGCATCCGCACTTGGGCGTCGTGACGATCGGCGAAGGCGAGCGTTTCGTCATGGCGGATCTGCCCGGCTTGATCGAGGGCGCAGCCGATGGCGCAGGGCTTGGCACGCGCTTCCTTGGCCACATCGAACGCTGCGTTGCCCTCGTGCACTTGATCGACGCCACACAAGAAAGCGCGACCGAAGCGTACCGCACGGTGCGTCATGAGCTCGAAGCCTATGGCGATGAAGTGGCCAACAAGCCCGAGATCGTAGCGCTCAACAAGGTCGACGCGCTAACGCCAGCCGAAGCCAACAGAAAGCGCGCGGCGCTCTCACGTGCGATCGGCAAAGAAGTGCGGCTGGTTTCAGGCGTCTCGGGCGCGGGCGTGCGCGAGCTTGTGAACGAAATCGCGCTCATGCTTCGCGATCGGCGCGGCGAGGAAGCTGCCGAGGCTGAAGCCGACGAACGCTCCGACTGGACGCCTTAAGCTTGGCCAAGGCGCTGCAGCATGTCGAAGGTCTCAGGCGTCTCCCAGTAAGAGCGCCGCTGCGCATCGCGCATCACGCCGGTTGAACGGCCCAGCAAGCCGCCATTGCCGTCGAGCAGTAACGTAAACGGCAACACAGTCGAGAGTTGCGAGTAAGCAGAACCTCGGCTGCTGCGACTGCGGCGTTCGCGATCAAACCCGAACGTCCAAAGCAGGCTTTGCTCAGCCACATCGGTCGCTTGCGCATTGCCCAACGTGCTCGCGCCTAAGCGCTCCAACACCCTGCGCGATTCCGCCAGCGTCCCGGTGTCGAATGCGAGCAGCGCCTTAACTTGTGTGCGTGAGCCTGCCGCCTGTAGCCGCGCGTCCAAAATCGCCTCGGGGCGTTTCTCGACAAGACACGGCGCGCACCATGTCGCCCAAACCGCCAACACCGTCGGACGTCCACCCAGCCACTCGCGCGTGGTGATGCGCGGTCCGCCTGTGTCGATGCGCGCGTTCATCAGACGATCGGCGGGACGCGTTGGGGTCTCCCATGCCGCGAAACCGGGATGCGCGCGCAGCCAATCGGCCGGCGCCGGTATGCCTTGCGCGTGCGCCGCGACTGGTGCGACGACGGGTGCGAGTGCTGCGGCGAGCAGCGCGCGGCGTGTCGTGAACATGCGTAGATCCCCTGACCCTCGCGCGCCAGCATAGCGCCGTTCGGCAAGCTTTCTACCCTAAGTTTAAGGCCGACTGCGCGCGGCGGCGCGCTTCGACACTGTCGCGCGAGTCCAGACCCAACAGATCCGTGACCCGCCGCATCAGCGCCTCTTCGTGCATTTCGCGGTTCGCATCGGCCAGCACGACGCGCCACAGCGCTTCGAGCACGCCATCGCGCTCTTCATGCGGCACGCCGGCTTTGATCAGCGCCGTGAACTTGTACATGTCGTTTGACGCCGCTTCCGCAGCCTCGCCCTGCGCGCGAAGCCGGCTCGCGGCGTCCGCGGAAAGCCCGTAGCGCTCCGCCAGCACGCGATCAATCTGCGCCCGCTCGGCATCGGCGTAATCATGATCCACGTGCGCGGCGATCACGAGAAGGGCCGCCACGGCTATGCGTTGATCCTCGGCAGGGAGCGCGCCGCCCTCTTCAGGCTTGCCGGAGAGACGCCGCAACAGGTCTTGAAGCATGCTGGTGAGGTAGAGCGTGCTCACGCCCGCCGCAAGAACGGCCTGTCGCGAACGCTGCGCTCGGCTAAGATGGCGCGACAGATGGCCTCCCCGCTCGCCACCGCCAAACGCATTGTGCTGAAAATCGGCTCGGCGCTGCTCATTGACCCAGCGAGCGGCGAACCGGCGCGGGCCTGGCTCGATGCGCTCGCCGACGACGTCGCAGCGGCGCGGGCGAATGGTCAGCAGGTGCTGATCGTCTCGTCCGGCGCGATCGCGCTCGGCCGGCGCGTGCTTGGCCTGGCGCAGTCGAAGCGGCTGGAAGAAAAGCAAGCGGCGGCAGCGGCCGGACAAGCGCGCTTGATGGCGGCGTACGAAGCCGCGTTCGCGCGCCACCGCATCCCGGTCGCGCAGGCCCTCCTTACACCGGACGATACCGAGCGCAGGCGGCGCTGGCTTAATGGCCGCGCGACATTGGAGACGTTGCTAAAGCTGGGCGCCGTGCCGATCGTCAACGAGAACGACACCGTCGCCACCGCCGAGATCCGCTACGGCGACAATGACCGCCTCGCAGCCCGCGCCGCGCAGATGATTTCTGCCGACGCCCTCATTCTCTTCTCCGACATTGACGGCCTCTACGAAGCCGATCCGCGCCGCAGTCCGGGCGCGCCGTTCATTGCGGAAGTGCGCGACATCACGGCAGAGATCGAAAACATGGCTGGCGATCCTGGCGCGCTGGGCTCCGGCGGCATGCGCACCAAGATCGAAGCAGCAAAAATCGCCACACGCGCCGGCTGCGCTGTCGCCATCACCAAAGGCGGTGCGTTGCAGCCGCTGACCGCGCTGGCCAATGGCGCCCGCGCCACGTGGTTCTTGCCGACAGCGACGCCGCGTGCGGCTTACAAGAATTGGATCGCGGGGACGCTGAAGCCGCAAGGCGAACTCACCATTGATGACGGCGCGTTGGCGGCGCTTCGTTCGGGCAAGAGTTTGCTGGCTGCGGGCGTGACCGCCGTGAGCGGCGCTTTCGAGAAGGGCGACGCGGTGCGTATTGTCTCCGCGAACGGCGCTGAAGCAGCTCGAGGTTTAGCGCGCTACGACGCAGCGGAGGCCGCTCGCATAAAGGGATTGAAGACCGGCGATATCGCCGCTGTTCTGGGCTATGACGCCGGCGCCGTGCTCGTCCATGCGGACGATCTGGTGTTGAGCTGATACGGTGCGCCGATGCTGACCGCCGCCCCGTCGCTCGAAAGCCAGATGCTGCAAGCCGGCGCGCGCGCACGCGCCGCGGCTTCCGCTTTGGCGCAAGCGCCAAGCGACGCGCGCACCGCAGCGCTCAACGGAATGGCCCGCAATCTGCGCGCCGCGCGAGACGCGATCCTTGCCGCAAACGCTGACGACGTCGCGCGCGCCAAGGCTATCGGCCGCGACGCGGCTTTCATTGATCGCCTGGCGCTCAGCCCCGAGCGGCTCGAAGCAATTGCCGCTGGCGTTGAGACGATCGCCGCGCTGCCGGATCCCGTCGGCGTCACGACGGACGACTGGACGCGCCCAAACGGATTGCGCATCGCCCGTGTCCGCACCCCATTAGGCGTGATCGGCATGATCTTCGAAAGCCGGCCGAACGTGGCGGCTGACGCAAGCGCGCTTGCGATCCGCTCAGGCAACGCGATCATTCTGCGTGGCGGATCAGATAGCGCGGAGAGCGTCAACGCACTCAGCGCGCCCTTGCGCGCGGCGCTTCGTGATGCGGACTTGCCAGAAGACGCCATCCAGACCGCGCCCAGCGCGGACCGCGACGCAGTCGGCATGATGCTGGACGGGTTGGGCGGCGCGATCGACGTCATCATTCCGCGCGGCGGCAAATCGCTTGTTGAGCGCGTGCAACGCGAAGCGCGGGTACCGGTGTTCGCGCATCTCGAAGGCATTTGCCACACCTACGTGCACGAACGCGCCGACGCTGAGAAAGCTATCGTTATAACCGTGAACGCAAAGATGCGGCGCGTCTCCGTCTGCGGCGCGACTGAAACACTCTTGGTCGACCAGAGCATCGCGCCGTCGCTCTTGCCGCGCGTCGCCGATGCGCTGCGCGAAGCTGGCTGCGTGTTACGCGGCGATGCCCAAGCGCGCGCGATCACGCCGATGCAAGAAGCGACGGAGCAGGATTGGCGTACAGAATATCTCGCGCCGATCCTCTCAGTGCGCGTCGTTGCCGGCATCGACGAAGCGATCGCGCACATCGCGCGCTACGGCTCGCAACACACCGAGAGCATCGTCACAGAAGACGCAGCCATGGCTGAGGCGTTTCTGCGCCGGGTTGATAGCGCCATTGTTCTGCACAACGCCTCGACGCAGTTCGCGGACGGGGGCGAGTTCGGCTTCGGAGGCGAGATCGGCATTGCGACCGGCCGCTTGCATGCACGCGGGCCTGTCGGCGCCGAACAGCTGACGACGTTCAAATATGTCGTGCGCGGCGACGGGCAGGTGCGGCCATGAAGCATGGCCTCCCCGCGGCGTATCCAGGCATGCGGATCGGCCTGTTCGGCGGCAGCTTCGATCCCGCGCACGAAGGCCACGCGCATGTTGCCGAGACTGCGCTGAAGCGCTTGGACCTGGATAAGGTCTGGTGGCTGGTATCGCCGCAAAATCCGCTGAAGCCGCAATCGAGCCCGCTCGGCGAACGCCTCACCTCGGCCCGCGCCATGGCGCATGGGCCGCGGATGGAAGTCAGCGATCTCGAACGCCAGCTCGGCTGCCAATACACCTACCAAACCTTGCGGGCGCTGAAGCGGCTCTACCGTGGCGTGGACTTTTTTCTCGTCCTGGGCGCCGACAACCTCGCCAGCTTCCGCCGCTGGCGAAATTGGCGCGAAGTCGCCGAGGCGGTTCCGATTGTCATCGTCTCGCGGCCCGGTACGAGCTTCCGTGACCGGCTATCCGCGCCAAAAGACTGGATTTTCTTGAACGCGCGTCACCATAGCCAGTCATCCACCGCCATCCGCGCCGCTCGGCGCCGGCCGGTGGCGAAACCCAAGCGGAAGTGATAGCGTTGAACCTCCTGGGGGCCAGAGAAGGACCATTGCACCTGTCGCCTGAAATGAAACGTACGCCGGCTGCGTCCAAAGCCGGACCAGCGCCGCGCGAAGCCTCCGAACGGCCGCCGCGCGGCATCGATGTCGATGCGGCGACGCGCGTGGTGCTCGCCTCGCTCGAAGACGACAAGGCCGAAGAGATCGTGGCCATCGACATCCGTGGCAAATCTTCTTTCGCAGACATGCTCGTCGTGGCTTCGGGCCGCTCGGCGCGGCACGTCGGCGCGTTGGCCGATCACGTCATGCGCAAGCTGAAAGAGGCCGGCGTCAGCCAGGTCAATGTCGAAGGCTTGCCGCACGCTGACTGGGTGCTTGTGGATGCCGGCGACGTGGTCGTGCACCTCTTCCGCCCGGAAGTGCGCTCCTTCTACAATATCGAAAAGATCTGGACCGGCGGCGCTGATCCGCAAGCGAGCTAAGCTTGCGCATCCTCATCGCCGCCGTGGGACGCTTGCGCGATGCGCCGGAAGCGGCGCTGACGGTTGACTACATCCAGCGCGCCGCGGCATCCGGCCGGCAGATCGGCTTCAAGGCGGTCGAACTCGTCGAAGTCGAGAGCAAGCCGCCGAGCGATATGCGCACCGAAGGCGCTTCGCTCTTCCGCGCAACGCCGGACGACTCGCGCAAAATCCTTCTCGATGAACGCGGCGCTGAATGGACCTCTCGCCAACTCGCCGAAAAGCTCGCCCGCTGGCGCGATGACGGCCAAGCCTGCACGACATTCTGGATCGGCGGCGCCGATGGAACGTCACAGAGCATTAAGGATAACGCTGACGAAAAGCTCGCTTTTGGCCGACAAACTTGGCCTCACAAGCTCGTTCGCGTCATGTTGGCCGAACAGGTTTATCGGGCTTTGACGATTTTGTGCGGTACTCCTTATCACCGGGACTGAAGATCTCGGGTGATGGTGGTGTGTTATGGCCCGAGGCGCAGACAGCGCCCGCGCTCTCGTTCCGCGTGCTTTTTGGGCGTGCGCGATCGGGGCGCTCGCAATGCTTCTCACGGGCGCCGCTGACGCCCAAACGAGAACGCGTACCGTCACCCAAGTCGAACGCGACCGCCGCGCCGAGCAACAACGCGCCGAGCGCCTCCGCGCTCAAGCCGCCGAGGCGCGCCGTGACGTTGGCTCGCTCGACACCCGCCTCACCGAAGCTGGCCGCCGCCGCCAGGAGGCCGAAGCTCAAGCCGCTGCCGCCGAGCAGCGCCTTGCCGCGCTGCGGGCGCAAGTCTCGCAAGACGAGGCGCGGCGCACCCGCTCACGCGATGCGCTCGAACGCGCTCTGATCAACGCCGCCCTCGCCGAACGCCGCGTTGAGCCTTCTGCCGCACGCGCGAACATGCTGGCCCGCGCGCTGGCCCCCGCCGTCACACGCCAGGAGCGCCGCACGCGCCAAGCAATCGCTGATGCGCGCACCCTCGAGACCCTGATCGCGGAAGAACAGCAAATCCTCGCCGACGCCCAGCTCGCAATCGACACCGAGCGCGCCGAAATCGTTACCCTTTTGGCCCGCCGCCGCTCAGCGCAGGCACAATACGCCAACGACGCCCGCGCCGCGGAACAACGGGTCCGGGCGCTGGCGTCCGAGGCGCGGACGCTGCGCGACCTTGCCGCCCGCGTCCAGCCGGCAGCCACGCCGCCGCGCCCGGGTTCGCCGCGCGGAACCGGCGCTATCCCGGCCGCTTGGCTCGCGCCTGCGGAGGGCCGGATTACCACCGCTTTCGGCGCCAGCAGCGCCGGCGGGCCGGCCTCACAGGGCATCCGCCTGGCGACGCGCGCAAGCGCCCAGGTCATTTCTCCCGCCGCCGGTGAAGTTGCCTACGCCGGAAGCTTCAGAAGCTACGGCCAAGTCTTGATCCTGAACCTGGACGGTGGTTACGCTGTCGTCCTCACCGGGCTCGAAACCATCAATGCCCGCGTGGGTGATCGCGTACGCGCCGGACAGCCTGTCGGTGAAATGACAGCGGCGGCCACTCCGGCGCCGGAATTGTATGTAGAAGTGCGCCAGAACGGCCAGCCGGTCGATCCAGGGCGTTGGCTCACCGCAAGAGGGCTTGCTGCGAACCAAAGCGTACGGGCTGGTTAATAAAACGGAGCGACGATCTTCGCTCCTTGGGGAGTGGAAGCATGCGGTTAGCTTGGATTGCGGCGCCTGTCGCCGGTGCAGCGGCGCTCTTGGGCGCGCTCGCTTGGTCCGCTCCCGAAGACAACGCCCGCGGCGATGTTTACCGCCAGCTTGAATTGTTCGCCGACGTGCTCGCGCGCGTTGAGCAAGATTATGTCACCGAGATCGACGAGGAAGCGGCGATGGAAGCCGCGCTGCAAGGCATGCTCGCCTCGCTCGATCCGCACTCATCCTATCTCTCGCCCGACGATTTCCGCGACATGCGTTCGCAAGCGCGCGGCGAATACCAAGGCCTCGGCATTGAAGTGACGATGGAAGAAGGCGTCGTGCGCGTCGTCTCGCCGATCGACGACACGCCAGCCGCCCGCGCCGGCATTCAAGCCGGCGACTACATCACCGCCGTCAACGGCCAGAGCATTGTCGGCGGCACGCTGAACGATGCTGTCACGCTGATGCGTGGCGAAGTTGGCACCGAAGTCACCGTCACCATCGCGCGCGAAGGCCGCGATCCGTTCGACGTGACAGTCGCGCGCCAAACCATCACCACACGCGCCGTCACCGCCCGCATTGAAGGCGGCGATATCGGCGTCATTCGTATCTCCACGTTCAACGAGCGCACCGGCTCGATGCTGCAGGACGCGATCCGCCAAGTGCGCCGCGACGCCGGCGCCAATCTGCGCGGCGTGATCATCGATCTGCGCAACAACCCGGGCGGCCTGCTCGATCAGGCTATCGAAGTTTCGGACGCGTTCCTGGATGGCGGCGAAGTTGTCTCCACGCGCGGCCGCCGCCCTGAAGATGTGCAGCGCTATAACGCCCGCCGCGGCGACGACATGGCCGGCGTGCCGATCGTCGTGCTGATCAACGGCGCCAGCGCCTCAGCTTCGGAAATCGTTGCAGGCGCGCTACAGGACCGTGGCCGTGCGCTCATCGTCGGCACCGACTCATTCGGCAAAGGCTCAGTGCAGACGCTGATCCCGCTGCAAGGCGGCCGCGATGGCGCACTGCGGCTCACCACGGCGCGTTACTACACGCCGGCTGGCCGCTCGATCCAAGGCGCGGGCATCACGCCCGACATGGAAGTTGCCGCCCGCCGCGTTGACCCGGCCTCGCTGCCGCGCGGCATTTCGGAAGCGGATCTTCCGAACGCGCTCAACAACGACTCGGGCGCGCAACGACGCGCCGCGCACGTGCCGGAAGATCAGCCGCCGGAAAACTGGGATACGGACGAAGACTATCAGCTGCATCGCGCCCAGGAATTCCTGCGCCGCGGTGAAGTTGCCGAGCGTCTCCGCTCACGCGCTGGCTGATCTTTCGTTTACGCCTTGTAAACCAAGCTTAATTGCAGGCGCTGCATAGTGACGGCGCAGGCGAATTGCGTGATCTTTTGCGCTTATGATTCGCCCTGGCAAAACCGCGCAACGGACACCGCCGCGCTTCGCAGCAGCCGCTGCAAAGCCGGCGCGCCGGCTGCCTCAGATCAATCACAAGATTGCAGCGTTCGGCGCAGCGGTTGCGTGCGCGGTGCTGGCGTTTGGCGCGATCCAAGTTTTTGGCGACCCAAGTGCTGCCGGCCCGCGCGGTGTCATCGAGCTTGCGCCCAGCGATGCTGATGCATCGGCGCCTACCGTCTCATTCTCCGACGCGGCCGAAGACGCAGCCGACATGCAGCATTTCGGTCTCGAAGAATTGCCTTACGCCGGCGAAGTCGGCGAGATCGGCTCCGACGGCCAGTTGCGCGTTTCGGTCGTTGAAGCCCCAAGCGCGTCAGGCGGCGCACGCCGCGCAGCATCACCGCTTCCGCGCGCGCCCATTGCGGGTTTGACTGAGGCCGGGCCGAACGGCGTGCTGCCGATCGTCGCCGCCAACGGCCGCACACCTTCGCAGGCCTATGCGCGTCCGTTCACACCACAACAGGGGCGGCCAATGCTCGCCGTCGTTGTCGGCGGTTTGGGCTTCAATGCGCGCGCGACAACCCAGGCCATCGATGAGCTGCCGCCCGAGATCACGCTCTCGTTCGTGCCCTACGCTGACAATCTGCAGAGCTGGGTCGATCGCGCCCGCGCTGCGGGCCATGAAGTGTTGCTCGAGCTGCCGATGGAGCCGTTCGATCCCGACGCTGACGACACCGGCCCGCAAACCCTGCTCGCATCGGCGTCATCGCAACAAAACATCACGCGCCTTGAATACCTGCTCAGCCAAGCCAGCGGCTATTTCGGCGTGACCAATTATCAAGGCGCACGCTTCGCCACGTCAGCGCAAGCATCTCAGCCTGTTGTACAACAACTCCGACGCCGTGGTCTTGCCTTCATCTCAACCGGCATCGGCCAGCGCACCGCGCTCAATGTCGAAGCCGCCCGCGCCGGCATGCCCACCGCCGCCGCAGACCGCATCCTCGACGTGCGCCGCGAGGCTGATGCGATCGACGACCAATTGCTGAATCTGGAAGCACTGGCGCTGCAAAACCAGAGCGCAATCGGCGCCGGTTTCGCGTATCCAGTAACGATCGAGCAGGTCGGCCGCTGGGCGAGAGATGTCGAAAGCCGCGGCTATCAACTGGCGCCAGCGTCGGCCGTGCTCGCAGCACGCGCCGCGCGACGATGACAGAGGAACCAGACCCAAAACGCTACCGACCCAATGTAGGCCTCGCGCTGTTTCACAAGAACGGCTTGGTTTTCCTTGCCAAGCGTATCGGCTCGGAAGGGCCTTATCAGTGGCAGATGCCGCAGGGTGGTGTCGATCGCGGTGAAAAACCAGCTGAAGCAGCGCTACGCGAACTTGAAGAAGAGATTGGCGTTAGGGAAGAGCACGTCGATCTGCTCGAAGAAACGGCAGATTGGCTGCATTACGAATTCCCCATCGACGTGCGCACAAAGATGAAGGCGCGCGGCCGTTATCTTGGGCAACGCCAAAAATGGTACGCGTTTCGCTTCAAGGGACGTGACTCAGATATTAGACTCGATACCCACACGCCGGAGTTTGTAGATTGGCGCTGGGCGCCGCTACACTCTGCGCCGGCACTGGTTATACCGTTCAAGCGCCCCGTTTACGAAGAAGTGGTGCAGCGGTTCTCGAAGTACAGCGTGGGGGCTGCGCAATGATTGTTTGCTCGATGAGCGCTGATGAGGCGTTTGCCTCGTGAGCCGGGGCAAGATCGTGACGCCCGTCGTGTTCGTGCACGGCGCGTTCTGCGGCGGCTGGGCGTTCGACGCTTTCCGCGAACCGTTCGAAACTGCAGGCTTCGAAACGCACGCGCCGAATCTTCCCCACCACGAGCGCGGCGCCGATCTGGAGCAGCTCGCACAGACGGGCCTGAAAGATTACGCGCACGCGGTCGCGCTCTACGCGCGCAATCTGCGCGCGCCGCCTGTATTGGTTGGGCACTCGCTTGGCGGCTTGGTGTCACAACTCGCTTCGATCCACACGCCGATTGCTGGACTCGTACTGCTCGCGCCCAGCGCGCCGTGGGGCGTGCCGCCGACGACTCTCGATGAACACTCGAATCACTTTGGTTTGTCGTTGCTTGGTGACTATTGGCGCCGGGCCGTGCCGCCCGACTACCGCGTCGCCCGCGCGACCACACTCGACCGCCTCGCGCGCGAAGACGCACGCAAGACATTTGCGCGCTTCGTACCGGAGAGCGGGCGCGCAATTCGTGAAGCGGTGCAATGGTGGCTCGATCATTCGATGGCCAGCCAGGCGCCTGTTTATCGCATCAACGCACCAGTGCTCGGCCTTGCCGGCGGCAAGGATCGCGTGAACCCGTCATCGACGGTGCGCCGCGTCATCGCGCGCTTCCCAGGCGATCAAGCACACTTCCACGAGTTTCCCGAGATGAGCCACTGGCTCGTCGGCGAACCAGAAGCAGCAGACGTCGCGCAGATGACGCTCCGCTGGTTTGAAGCGCGCGATATTTTGCCGAAGCCGGCAAAGCCGAAGCGCAAGCAGCTGTCGTTGTTCGGCTGGCGCGAAGCGCCGGTCTAAGGCGCGCTGCCGCGGACTGTGATCAGCACGATTTCGGGCGGATTGAGAAAGCGCACCGGCAAGATGCTCGTGCCAATCCCGGCCGTTACGTACATGCGCTCACCGCGTTCTTCGATCAAACCACAATCATAATTGCGATTGCGCAGCGGCAGGATCGGCCGGCCGATGAACGGGATTGTCACCTGCCCACAATGGCCGTGCGCGGCAAGCATCAGCGCCGGGCCACGCGGCATCTCGGCAAACGGATCGGGCGAGTGGCTGATAACAAGCGTATCGGTTTGTGCAGGCGCGCCATCGAGGGCGTCGGTGAAATCCGGATCACCGGTCATGTCGTCGGCGAGCCCCACGACCACGATGTCGCTGTCTTCACGACTGATGATGACGTTGCGATTCCAGAGCGCCGCGACACCTGCATCTTCAAGCGCCCGCGTGATCGCCTCGCGACGGTACCAGACATCGTGGTTGCCTATGACGCCGACCACTCCAAGCCGCGCATCGAGCGCGGCGAAGGCGGCGATCCCGTCGAGAATCTCATTCTGCTCGCGCACACTGCGCTCTGCTTCCGGCGCGTGGCCTCCGACATAGTCGCCCAGTAGAACGACAAGATCCGGCTCGAGCGCATTGATACGACTGACGATCCGCTCGACGCGTTCGGCGTTCACATGCGGACCGCCAACGTGCGTGTCGCCAATCGCCGCGATCGTGAGCGGCGCGCCACGCCAATCTTCGCTGACGATCTCGACATGGCGCACGACGAGCAAGTTCGGCTCGACCAACCAGGCATAAACATTGAGCCAATAGGCCGTCTCGAACAGCCCAATCGCAATCGCTGCAATCCAGCGGCCGCGCACGCCCATGCCGTCCCAGCGTTTGACGAGACGCAAAGCGAACCAGATCACCAGCGCAAGGCCAAGCGCCGTGCCGATCAGTGCCGGCCAAAGGTGCCAGTGTGGAAGCATTGGCGGCGATACTGGGGACGCCTCACCGCAAACGCAATGCGGGCCGCGCTATCCTCGCGCGGCCCGCATCCGTTCCCCCGCTCAAAGTCGAGCGTTAAGCCGCCAACGCGGCTTTCATCATTTCCAGACGCGTCAGCGCGCGTTGCGCGGCCTCGCGCTTTTCATCGCTATTGGCGTCGCGCAGATCTTCTTGTGCGTTCTTGAGCTGCTGATCGAGCTCGGCGGCATCGACGTCGGCGATGTCGATGGCCTCTTCGGCCAGCACGGTGAGCCCTTCGGGCGTCACATCGGCGAAGCCGCCATTGACGAAAATGCGGCGCTCAACGCCGCCATCAATGACGCGCAGCGCGCCCGGCTTGATGACGCTCATCACCGGCGCGTGGTTCGGCATCACGCCGAACTCACCTTCGGAGCCCGGCACGACGACGTGATCGACTTCGCCGTTGAACATCTCGCGCTCTGGCGAGACCAGCGCGAAGTGCAGCTTATCGGCCATAACTCAGAACCAACCCTTCTTCTTCTTCGGCTCAGGCGCCGGTGCAGGCGGCGGCGGCGGTTGCTGTGTGGCAGCCTGCTGACGCGCTTGCTGTAGCCGCGCTTGCGACTCGGCGATCTTGGGAGCGGCAGCTGCACGCGCGTCGGCGGCAGCTTTTGCCTGCGCTGCGTCCTTCGCTTCGCGCGCAGCTTTGATCCGCGCCGCCTCTTCAGGCGTGATGTCCTGTGGGATAGGTCCCAACTTGTTCGCAAAGAATTCCATCACACCCTCCGCTTGGACGGCCAAGCCGCGTTAGGCGGCTTCAGCGGCCAGACGTTGCGCCTTCGCGATCGCATCATCAATAGTGCCGACCATGTAGAAAGCCGGCTCCGGGAGATGATCGTAGTCGCCATTCACAAGACCTTTAAAGCCGCGGATGGTTTCCTTGAGATCGCAGAGAACGCCCGGCGAACCTGTGAACGCTTCGGCAACGTGGAACGGTTGGCTGAGGAACCGTTCGATCTTGCGGGCGCGGGCGACGACGAGTTTGTCGTCTTCTGACAATTCGTCCATGCCGAGAATGGCGATGATGTCCTGCAGCGACTTGTACTTCTGCAGCGTTTCCTGGACCTGACGCGCGACTTGATAGTGCTCTTCACCGACGACGTTCGGATCGAGAATGCGCGAGCTGGAGTCGAGCGGGTCGACGGCCGGGTAGATGCCCTTCGCGGCGATGTCGCGCGAGAGAACGGTGGTTGCGTCCAAGTGCGCGAACGACGCGGCAGGTGCTGGGTCGGTCAAGTCGTCGGCCGGAACGTAGATGGCTTGCACCGACGTAATCGAGCCTTTGGTCGTCGAAGTGATGCGCTCTTGCATGGCGCCCATTTCGGTCGCCAGCGTCGGCTGATAGCCGACCGCCGAAGGAATACGGCCGAGGAGCGCCGACACTTCCGAACCGGCTTGCGTGAAGCGGAACACGTTATCGACGAAGAACAGGATGTCCTTGCCTTGATCGCGGAAGTGCTCAGCGATGGTGAGACCGGAGAGCGCAACACGCGCGCGCGCACCTGGCGGCTCGTTCATCTGACCGAACACGAGCGCGCAACGCGAGCCTTGGCCGCCGCCCGCAACGTTGACCTTCGACTCGATCATTTCGTGATAGAGGTCGTTGCCTTCGCGCGTACGCTCGCCGACGCCGGCGAACACTGAGTAGCCGCCATACGCTTTAGCGATGTTGTTGATCAGTTCTTGGATCAGCACCGTCTTGCCGACGCCGGCGCCGCCGAAGAGGCCGATCTTGCCGCCCTTTGCGTACGGGCAAAGCAGGTCGACGACCTTGATGCCGGTGACGAGAATTTCCGGCGACGGCTTTTGATCGACGAATTCCGGCGCCGGTTGGTGGATGGCGCGCCTTGCGGTCGTCTTCACCGGGCCCGCTTCGTCAATGGGCTCGCCAATGACATTGAGAATGCGGCCGAGCGTTTCTTCGCCGACCGGCACCGAGATCGGGGCGCCCATGTCGGTCACTTCCTGGCCGCGCACGAGACCGTCGGTCGCGTCCATGGCGATCGTGCGCACGGTGTTCTCACCCAGGTGCGTCGCCACTTCGAGCACCAAGCGGTTGCCATTGTTCATGGTTTCGAGCGCGTTGTAGATGTTCGGCAGCTCGCCATCGAATTCAACGTCGACAACGGCGCCGATAACCTGCGCCACGCGGCCTTTGCCTTGCTGTGCCATTTCTTCTCTTCCTCGTCCGTTCCGTTCAGGCCGCGTTGGCCAATCCCAATTCAAACCTAGTTCCAAAATCTTGCGGCGATCACACCCGCCGCCACCGCTACAAAGGGCGCTATCCAAAGCGCCCATCGTGCAGCGCGCTTCATCAGCCAACAACCTCGAGCTCGACAGGAATGTTGTTCCGCGTCGCTTTCGAGTACGGGCAAACTTGGTGAGCCGCATCGAGCAGCTCTTGCACTTGCGGGCGGTCCATTCCCGGGATCGCCAGCGTGATCTTCGACGACAGACCCAAACCGCCTTCGGTGCGGCCGATGCCGACTTCGCAGGTCACGATCGCCTTGCTCGCATCGACCTTCTTCTGGCCAGCGACGAACGCGACCGCAGAGTTGAAGCAATTGGCCCAGCCCAGCGCGAAGAGTTGCTCAGGGTTCGAGCCTTCGCCCGTGCCGCCCAAGCCTTTCGAGTGCTCCATGTGGAAATAGAGCCCGCCATCAGCCAGCGCGACCTTGCCGCCGGCGCGACCGCCTTGGGAAACAGCTTTCGTTGTGTAGAGCGTGTCTGCCATCGGGTTAGCCCTCTTCAATCACGATTTTGCAGCGAGCCTGGCCCGCTTCGCCGTAGAGCATGTAAGTCGTGCCGCCGGGAATGCGATAATAGCTGATCGCATCGTCCGTACGCATCTCGACCACGAGGTCATTGCGCTGAATGCAACGCCGATCCGGCGAGTTCATGCCGACCACGCGCTGCCAGCAACGCTCCATGTTTTGACCCGCCGCCTGGGCGCGATAACCGCCGCCGGTCAAATCAACCCGCCGCCAAGATGCGTTCTCGCGCGCTTCAAACGCTGCGGCATCGATTTGCGTGCAATCGCCCACCGCACCGGTCTGGTTCGGCAGATCGGTGCAGGCGCCAAGCGTGAGCAACGCAGCAACGGAGGCGGCGACAAATCTCAAAGCGCCTCCGCACCGGAGATGATTTCGATCAGCTCTTTGGTGATGTTGGCTTGACGCTGGCGGTTGTAGCGCAGCGACAGCTTCTTGATCATGTCGCCGGCATTGCGCGTGGCGTTGTCCATGGCGCTCATTTGCGCGCCGTAGAAGCCGGCTTGGTTCTCAAGCAGCGCCTGCAGGATCTGCCCGTTAATGTATTGCGGCAGCAGCGCTTCGAGGATTTCCTCTTCGCTTGGCTCGTACTCGTAGATCGCGCCCTTCAGATCCGGCGGCGTGACGCCTTCCGGCGCGCGCGCGGGGATGAGCTGGAGCGCGGTCGGGATCTGGCTGATCACCGACTTGAAGCGCGAGAAGAAGAGCGTCGCGACATCGAACTCGCCCGCTTCGTAAAGCTCAAGCAGAGCTTCGCGCACCAGGTGCGCCGCATCCGCGCCGATATTGCGGTGCGCTGAGAGATCGACGTAACGGATGATCTTATCGCCATGCAGGCGGCGCAGCTGATCGCGGCCCTTCTTGCCGACCGCAAGAATCTTCACGGTTTTGCCGGCGCGCAGCAACTCATCGATCTTATCGCGCGCGGCGCGTACGATCTGCGTGTTGAAGCCGCCGCACAGACCGCGCTCGCTCGTCATCACGACGAGCAGGTGCACTTGATCCTTGCCGGTGCCGCGCAGCAGCGCAGGCGCGCTATCGCTGCCCGAAACGGCAGACGCCAGGTTCGCAATAACGCGCGCCATGCGGTCAGAATAAGGACGCGCCGCTTCAGCTTGCGCTTGCGCGCGCTTCAGCTTCGCGGCCGCCACCATCTGCATCGCCTTGGTGATCTTCTGCGTGGATTTCACGCTGGCGATGCGATTGCGGAACTCTTTTAAGCTCGGCATCTCAGATCCTTAGGCGAAGGTCGAACTGAATTCAGTCAGCGAAGCCTTCAGTTTGTCTTCAATGCCGTCCTTGCCGATGTCCTTCTTGTCGACGATCGACTTCAGAAGATCGCTCTTCTTGGTGCGGAACCACGACATCAGCTCGCTCTCGTAGCGGCCGACATCGGCGACTGCGATCTTGTCGAGATAGCCGCGCGTGCCGGCATAGATCAGCACGATCTGCTCTTCGACCGGCACCGGCGAGAATTGCGGTTGCTTCAGCAATTCCGTCAGACGCGCGCCGCGGTTCAGCAGGCGTTGCGTTGCGGCGTCGAGGTCAGAACCGAACTTCGCGAAGGCCGCCATTTCGCGGTATTGCGCGAGCTCGCCCTTCAGCGGACCGGCGACTTGCTTCATCGCCTTGATCTGAGCGTTGCCGCCGACGCGCGACACCGAGATACCGACATTCAACGCCGGGCGGATGCCTTGGAAGAAGAGTTCGGTTTCCAAGAAGATCTGGCCGTCCGTGATCGAGATGACGTTCGTCGGGATGTAGGCCGAAACGTCGTTAGCTTGCGTTTCGATGATCGGCAGCGCCGTCAGCGAACCGGAGCCGTTATCTTCGTTCAGCTTCGCCGCGCGCTCGAGCAAGCGGGAGTGCAGATAGAAGACGTCGCCCGGATAGGCTTCGCGGCCCGGCGGGCGGCGCAGCAGCAGCGACATTTGGCGATACGCGACGGCTTGCTTCGACAAGTCATCATAGATGATGAGCGCGTGCATGCCGTTGTCGCGGAAGTACTCACCCATCGCGCAACCGGCGAACGGCGCCAAGAATTGCAGCGGCGCGGGCTCGGAAGCCGTGGCGGCGACGATGATCGAGTAGCCGAGCGCGCCCTTATCTTCGAGGGTCTTAACGAGCTGGGCGACGGTCGAGCGCTTCTGGCCGATGACGACGTAGATACAATAGAGCTTTTCGCTCTCCGGCGCGTTCTTATCGTGCGCTTCCTTTTGGTAGAGGATGGTGTCGAGCGCGACGGCGGTCTTGCCGGTTTGGCGGTCGCCGATGATCAATTCGCGCTGACCACGGCCGATCGGGATCAGAGCGTCGATCGCCTTGATGCCGGTCTGCATCGGCTCGTGCACCGACTTACGCGGAATGATGCCCGGTGCCTTCACGTCCACCGTGCGGCGCTCAGTTGCCTTGATCGGGCCCTTGCCGTCGATCGGTTCGCCCAGCGGATTGACGACGCGGCCGAGCAGGCCTTTGCCGACCGGCACGTCGACGATTTCGCCGAGGCGCTTAACGGTGTCGCCTTCTTTCAGGTTGCGGTCTTCGCCGAAGATAACGACGCCGACATTGTCGCGCTCAAGGTTGAGCGCCATGCCTTTGATGCCGCCCGGGAACTCGACCATTTCACCGGCCTGGACCTTCTCGAGGCCATAGACGCGGGCGATACCGTCGCCGACGCTAAGCACGCGGCCGATCTCAGCGACCTTCGCTTCTGTGCCGAAGCCCTTGATCTGCTCTTTGAGGATTGCGGAAATTTCTGCGGCGCGGACGTCCATGTGGCTCTTTCCTCGAGTCGTTTGTTCTTTAGGCGGTCTTCAGGGCCAGACGCAGCGCGTCCAGCTTGGCTTTTACGGAAGCGTCGAACTGGCGGGAGCCGACGCGCACGACGAACCCGCCAATCAGGCTGTCATCGACGCTGGTTTCGGCTTCCACCTTGGCGCCCAGCTGCTTGCTGAGCGCATCGACGATGGCGGCCCTATCGGCGTCGCTTAGGGGGCGGGCCGAAATGATCTCAACTTGGCGGGCGCCGCGCTCGCGGGCGACCAGCTTGCGGTACGATGAGGCGATCGCGGGAAACTCGCCGGCGCGGCGGTTCAGAGCAGCGACGCCAATGACTTTGCGGCCCAGGTCCGACAGGCCGAGCTTGGCGGCGACGGCGGTCAGGCCCTTGGCCTTATCTTCCGGCGCGATCAGCGGAGACCGGGCGGCGTCGCGGAGGTCAGCACTTTCCTTCCAGGCGGCGCTGAACTTGGCGAAATCCTGCTCGACCGCGTCTAAAGCCTTGGCATCCTTAGCCAATTCGAAGACAGCCAGCGCGTAACGCTGTGCCGCTTCGGAAGCTTCGCCGTCGAAGGTCTCTGCCACGTCTCTCTCGCTAATTTCGCCCGCCCTCGGCTCTTCGAACCGGGAGGTCGGGATCCACGCCGCTTGGGGAAAACCCAAACGTCAAAGACCGCTGCGATTCCATCGCGCGGGCTCTTTGACGCGCGCGCGAAGTAACACGGTGCGTTCCGGCTTGACAACCGCTGCCAGGGGCGGCGGATCAGCGACAAAAGAGCCTGCTTTTTGAAGGCAGGCGCGGGGGAAACAAAGTCATGACCGAGACGCCTGCAACGACGCAGACCAGCCCTGACGTATCGCCTGGAAAACTCCGCCAAGTCGTCGCCGCGTCCGCGGCCGGCACGGTGTTCGAGTGGTACGATTTCTTCGTCTACGGCGCGCTTGCCTCGGTCATGGCGCCGCTCTTTTTCGCCGGCCTGCCCGACGCCCAAGCCTTCGTCTTCACGCTGCTGACGTTTGCGGTGGGCTTCATCGTGCGCCCGATCGGCGCGCTGGTGTTCGGCAAGATCGGCGACAGCACCGGTCGCAAGGGCGCGTTCTTGATCACGATTTTGATAATGGGCTTTTCAACCTTCGCCATCGGCTTGCTGCCGACCGCGGAAGCCATCGGCATCTGGGCGCCGGTGCTTTTGGTCACGATGCGCGTGCTGCAGGGTTTTGCGCTCGGCGGTGAATATGGCGGCGCTGCGATCTACGTCGCCGAGCACGCACCCGCAAACCGACGTGGCGCCGCCACCGGCTGGATACAGAGCACCGCCTCGATAGGCCTGATCGGCGCGCTCGGGGTCGTACTCGGAACACGCGCCTATCTCGGTGAAGACGCCTTCCGCGAATGGGGCTGGCGGATTCCGTTCTTGGTTTCGATCGGCCTGCTCGGCGTCTCCGTGTGGATCCGCATGCAGCTGGAGGAAAGCCCAGCGTTTCAGAAACTCAAAGAAGAAGGCAAAGTCTCCAAGCGCGCCTATGCTGAGAGCTTTGGCGAATGGAAGAATCTGAAGATCGTGATCATCGCGCTCTTCGGCGTGATGATGGCGCAAGGCGTAGTCTGGTACACGGCGCACTTCTATTCGCAGTTTTACCTGGAACGCATTCTCCGCATCGACAGCCAGACCGTGAACTTGATCATGATCACGGTCGTGCTGATCTCGGCGCCGCTCTACATCTTCTTTGCGCGCCTCTCCGACTCAGTCGGCCGCAAGCCCGTGATGCTGTTCGGCATGCTGCTGATGCTGGCGCTCTACTTCCCGGGCTTCCACTTCATCACCCAAGCCGGCAACCCAGCGCTCGCAGCGGCCTCCGAGCAAACGCCCGTCACGGTGATCGCCGATCCGGCCGATTGCACCTTCCAACTCGATCTCACCGGCGGCGCACAGCAATTCGCTACCTCGTGCGACATCGCTAAAGGCGCACTCTCCAACGCGGGCGTCGGCTACCAGACAATTGCGGGCGAGCCGGGCCAACTGGCGCGCATCCGCATCGGTGACGCCATTGAGATCGAGAGCGTCAGCGCCGTCGGCCAGTCGCTCTCCGAGATCCGCGCCACGCGCACTGCGTTCAACGAGAGCCTCCGCGCCACCCTCACAGAAGCCGGCTACCCCGCCGCCGCGCCGGGCCCGATGCAGAATTGGAGCTTCAGCGAAATCGCGCGCGTGTTCAGTGAAAAATGGGGCGTGATCGCCATCATGGCGCTCTTCATCGTGGCCGCTACCGCACTTTATGGCCCGCAAGCAGCGGCGCTGGTCGAGCTCTTCCCGACGCGCATTCGTTATACGGCGATGAGCTTTCCGTATCACGTCGGCACGGGCTGGTTCGGCGGGCTTCTGCCCGCCACCGTCTTCGCCATCAATACCGCGACCGGCTCAATCTATAACGGCCTCTGGTTTCCCGCGATTGCGACAGCCATCGCGGCTTTCGTGACCTTCTTCTTCTGGCCGGAGACCAAGGATCGCGACATCCACGCTTGATCAGAAGTCAGAAGCTAGAAATCAGAACGCCACCCACTTCTGATTTCTGGTTTCTGACTTCTGGTTATTCACGCATTCACCAGCTTTCTGAACGAGAGCTTAAACTCGCTCGTGCATAGTCCCCTGCATGACGGCGATCCCCCACGCCGGCATGGCCCTCACCAGCGCCCTTGACCGTTTTGAGCATGCAGCTTCGCAAGTGCTCGAAGCGGTCACTGGCGCGAGTGACGACGCCAAACTTGCCGAAGGCCTCGTCGCCTTGAGCGCGGCGAAAACGCAGGTGAAAGCCAGCGTCGCCTTGGTGCGTTTCTCGGACGAGATGTACGACGCACTGCTCGAGATCGGGCAAGAGCCGAAGGGCTGACGTTAACCGCCCTTCCCGCGCGCGCTTCAATCCCCTAGATCACTCCGAACCATTGTTCGGGGATTGCTTGGTATGGATTGGGAAATTGGACCGCTTCTCTCGGATCCAGCCGCTTGGGCGGCGCTGATCACGTTGATCATCATGGAAGTCGTGCTCGGCATCGACAACCTGATCTTCATTTCGATCCTGACCAACAAACTGCCCGAGCATCAACGCAAGCAAGCGCGCCGCATCGGCATTGGCCTCGCGCTTGGCATGCGGCTTGTGCTGCTCTCGACGATCGCGATCATCGTGACGCTGATCTACCCCGTCTTCGATCTCGGCATCGTCGGCAGCCCGGACGAACATGGCAACCCGACCTTCGAGACCGCCTTCTCTTGGCGCGACATCATCTTGATCGTCGGCGGTCTTTTCCTCGTTTGGAAGGCAACCAAGGAAATCCACCACACGGTCGATCCAACACCGACCGACGATGTGCTCGACAAGAAGAAAGTCGTTGTCACCAATTTCGGCGCGACAATTTTCCAGATCATCCTGCTCGACCTCGTCTTCTCGATCGACTCGATCCTGACCGCCGTCGGCATGACGGACCACGTGCCGATCATGTTCGTTGCAGTTATCGTCGCGGTCACCGTGATGCTGCTCGCCGCCGATCCGGTCGCGAATTTCATTCACAAGAACCCGACAGTCGTCATGCTGGCGCTCGGCTTCTTGCTGATGATCGGCATGGTGCTGATCGCGGAAGGCTTCGGCGTCCACGTGCCGAAGGGCTATATCTACGCGGCGATGGCGTTCTCGGCCTTGGTCGAGGGGCTCAATATGCTCTCGCGAAACTCCGCCAAGAAAAAAGCCGCCAAGCAACCGCCAGCGGCGCCAACGGCCTAAGGAGCGATCATGCGCACTCTTATCTTTATCGCCGCCGGCTTCGCGCTCGCCGCCTGCACTGCGCCCGGCGGCGGAACGATGACGACCGCTTCCCTCGCCGCCGCCGACGCTGCGACGTCGCTTGCGGTGGGCGAAAGCGTCTCTGAAGAACTCTCGACACAATCGCCCGTAGTCGAAGGTGCAGACCCTGTCGTCAGCCTCGCGCTTCGCCACGCGGACGGGCGTCGTCTTTCTTTCCAACAGGGCAATCACACGAACGACGATCTGTTTGTGCAGCAACCTGGCGGCGCGCTGGCGCAGATCATGGGCTTGCCCGGCGAAGAATCGCCGGAGCTTTATCACTCGGTCAGCGGCGAAGGTAACGAAGGCGCGTTCTTCTGCGGTCCCGCGGGCCCCGCCGCGATCGGGCGCTATCAAGCTGCTGACGGCACAATTCTGATCGTTGGTCTGCGCCAGCCGATCCAGGTGGAGACGCGCCCCGACGGTCAGCCAGAAGCTGTGCCCTACTCACCGGATCAAGTCTGCGCGCGTCTACGCTTCCGGCGCGGCTAGAATTTCGAATAGCCGCCATCGATCAGGATCGAGTCGCCATTATGGAAGCGTGACGCGTCGCTGGCGAGATAAACCGCGATGCCGCCAAACTCTTCCGGCTCGCCCCAGCGCCGATACGGCACTCGGCTGATGACGCCCTTCGTGAACGCGTCGTTCTCTTGTGCTGCGCCCGTCATCTCCGTGGCGATCCAGCCTGGCAAGATGGAGTTGGCGCGCACGCCGTAGCGCGCGAACTCGACCGCGATGCCATTGGTAACCGCGATCACCGCTGCTTTCGTCGCGGTGTAATCCTGATTGCGCGCTGCGCCGAAGAGCGCGCCCAAGCTCGCCACCGCCGCGATCGAGCCACCGGGATCGCCGGCTTCGGCGCGCGCCTTCATGTGCCGGCATGCTTCGCGCATGGTGAAGATCATGCCGTCGAGGTTGATCGCCATGACACGGCGATAATCCTCGCCGCCGATATCGAGGAACGACTTCCAGCGATTGGAGACGCCAGCGTTCGCAAAGCACGCATCGACGCGGCCGAATTCGGCAAGCGTCGCATCAAAGCCCGCCACAACATTCGCTTCCGTCGAAACATCAACGATCCGTGCAGTCACGCGCGTGCCATGCGCCTTCAGCCGCTCCAGCGCGCGCGCATTCTTCTCCGCGCTCGTGCCCCAAATCTCAACGTCCGCGCCGGCTTGCGCGAGCGCGTCGGCCATGCCCAAGCCAATGCCGCCATTGCCGCCAGTGACGAGTGCAACGCGACCGGTGAGATTGAAGGGTGTGTAGGTCATGTAGGTAGTATGGACACGCAATGCCCATATCGGCAATCTTGAGGGCGTCCGCTTCTGGCCCGAAGCGGTCATCGGCACTATGGAGGGAGCATGCCCCTAGCTGATCTTGCCGCCCAGGACCGCGAAGTGATCCGCCGCGCGATGGAAGCGACTTTCCAGTTCTTCGATTGGGACTTTCAAACACGTCTTGGGATCACGCCGGATGCAATGCGTGGCCTGCTCGATAGCTGGCCCAACGTTGATGATACGCCCGATGATTCAGACGCATGCTTGGCGATCAACAACGCCTTGAACGATCTGCTTGGCGGAGTTGGAATCTCTGACCAGAAGGCCATGGAATTGATTGGCGTGGAGCGCGCGGAAATGTTGCGCGTGTACCGAGCGTGGGCGGAAGGGCGCGGTTGGTCGTCTACCGGCGTGCGCTAGTCGTCGCGTCCGCTCTCGGCGAAAACGGACTTTACAAAAACGAATAAGGATCAACGTCGATCTGCACGCGCACGGCGCTATGCAATTTCACGCGGCTCGCCCACGCGGCCAGGAACGCGCTCACATCAACGCCGCGATTGGCGCGGATCAGGAAGCGGCGGCGGTGCATGCCGCGGATCACGGAGAGCGGCGCCGGCGCTGGTCCCCACAAGTCCAAGCCTTCGACGTTCGGCGCCTTCTCCCCCATCAGCTTTGCCGCATCGTTCGCGAGCAATTCATCCGGCGCGGAGACGATCACGGCCGCCAAGCGCCCGTAAGGCGGCATGCCCGCATCTTCGCGCTCGGCGATTTCCGCCGCAAAGAACGCGTCGCGATCTTGTGCGGCGAGCGCTTGCATCACCGGCTCTTGCGGCGCGTACGTTTGAATGAGCGCGCGGCCCTTCTTCTCATGACGGCCGGCGCGGCCCGTCACCTGGCTGACGAGCTGATACGTGCGCTCACCTGCACGCAGATCGCCACCCTTGAGGCCAAGGTCGGCATCAATCACGCCAACGAACGTCAGGTTTGGGAAGTTGTGGCCCTTGGCGACAATCTGCGTGCCGATCAGAATATCGATCTCGCCCTCTTCCATACGCTGCACTAGCCCGCGCACCGCATCGCCGTTCGGCGTCGTGTCAGATGAGAAGATTTCGATGCGCGCATTCGGGAAGAATTCGCGCACTTCTTCCTCGATGCGCTCAACACCCGGCCCGATCGATGTAAACGAATCAGGTGTCTGGCATTCCGGGCAATTCTTCGGCTTCGGAATCGAAAAGCCTGTCAAATGACACACCAACCGCCCCGAATAGCGGTGCTCGACGAGCCAGCTATCGGTCTCCGGCGATTTCATCTTGTGGCCGCAGGCGCGGCAGAGCGTCAGTGGCGCGTAGCCGCGACGGTTCATATAGAAGAGCGATTGCTCATTGCGCAGCAGAGCCTCAGCCGCGCCCTTGATCAGCAACGGTGAAATCCAGCGCCCCTTATCCGGCGCATTGAGCTTCATATCGACGAGTTCGACATCCGGCAGCTCAGCCGTACCATGCCGCGATGGCAGCTGCACATGCGCGTACTTGCCGGCCTGGGCGTTCACCAGCGTCTCCAGCGACGGCGTAGCGCTCGCTAAGATCACGGCGCAATTGCCGAGCTTGGCGCGCGCAACAGCGAGATCGCGCGCCTGATAGATGACGCCCTCTTCTTGCTTGAACGAAGGATCGTGCTCTTCGTCGACGACGATCAAGCGCAGGTTCGGATACGGCAGAAACAACGCCGAGCGCGCGCCAACGATAAGACGCGCGCGGCCTGCCGCAATTTCACGGAACGCACGCCGCCGCGCCTTTTGTGCAATCGCGGAATGCCATTCCACCGGCTCAACACCGAAGCGCGCCTTGAATCGGCTCATCGCCGCTTGCGTCAGCGCGATTTCCGGAAGCAGCACGAGCACCTGCGCATCCGGCGCTAAACGCAGCGCTTCCGCCGCCGCTTCGAGATACACTTCCGTCTTGCCTGAGCCGGTGACGCCATCGAGCAGTGCGACGTGAAAGCCGCCGTCCCGCACATAACCACTGACGCGTTCGGCCGCCGCTGACTGCAAATCAGACAAGGCCTTGCCGCTCATCGCCAAATCTGGCGCCGGAAATGGCGGATCTTCGCTGATCTCGACCTTCGCCAACGCGCCGCAATCGACGAGGCCTTTCACCACCGCAGACGAAACGTCAGCGCGGCGCGCCAGCTCCGCCGCGCTCACTTGCTCCTTTGCCGCCTCATCGAGAACGCGCGCGCGCGCTTCTGTGATTTTCGGCGGCGTCTCGCCCGTTGGCCGCAGCACTGTGTGCGTCGGCGCCGGGAACAGCGCGTCGGGTGAGCGCGCGACCATGCGCAGGATGTCGCCCGGCGGGCGCACCAGATATTTCGACGCCCAGTCCACGAACTGACGCGAAATCTCCGGCACCGGCGAGCCGGGCAGAACTTCCTCGATCGCCTTCAGATTCGCAGCGCCCGGATGATCGCGCTCCACCGCCCAGACAACGCCGCGCACCAGCCGCGTGCCGATCGGCGCAATCACATGTGCGCCTGGCTCGATTTGGAGCGAAGTCGGCGCGCGATAGTCAAACGGCTCGGGCAGCGGCAGCGGAAACTGCACCGAGACTTTGTCCAGCGTGTCATGGACAAAATCCGCACCCTCTTCTTCCACCGCGAACAACGGCCCGGCAGGCGCGTGCGCGCGCTGCTTTTTCAGCGACGCATCCAGATTGCGGCGGCGGGCGGTTGTGGACATTACGATGAATCTAGGGGGTCGAGAGATTCGGCGGAAGGCGCCTTTACAGGCCAACCCTGTGGCGAGTCCGTGACTCAACGGCGCTTTACCTTGCCTCCTTGCGAAGCATTAGGCACGCCGCGCGAGCTTTCGGCTCGCCATGCTGCAGCAACTCATCTCCCGGTTGACGCCGACGCCGCCCGGCCGCGCCCATGACGGCCTGTTCGCCACCTTCGCACCGGAGGGTGCGACGGCGGCGACCTTACGCGCGCTCTATCACCAATATGACGACGCCTATCCCGACGAACCGGCGCCGCCGCAATACGTCCAGTTCCGCGCCTTGGTGGATTGGATAACAGAGTACGAACAGCGCCCCGATGGGCTGGGGCTGCAGCGCATGCGGGCGGCCTATGTGAGCTGCTTTGAAAAGCACGAAGCCTTCCGCGTGACGCTCAAACAATGGCGTCACGATCCACCGTTCCGCGATGCACTCGTCGCGGCGCGCCGGGCCGTTGTGGCGGAGTTAGCCCCCCGCGAAGCCGCTGACATGGCCCGGCGCAGACATTACAGCCGCTGGCGCGAATGCCGCGAGACGCCGCTCGATATCGAAGGCGAGACGCGGCTTGCGCTCATCCAGCAGATGAACCCGGACGACTGGCATGAGATTGTCCGCCGCTGGAAATGGGATCACGGGCACGCCGAGATCGAATGGATCACGCTTCAGCGCCATTGCGACCGGGCGACAGCGCTTTATGCGCTCTGCAGCCTTCGCCCGTCACGCTTTGCCGCGCATAATGCGGGCGCGGATCACAAACTCGAAGGGTTCGTCTGCGCCCTCGCCTCGCGGCTGGAGAACGGTTTCTATCCGAACGCCGAGTTCGCGCTTGATCTCAGCATGCGCCAGCATGATGCCTTCTCCCGGGAAATCGCTGCCCTTCGCGCAACCGGCCGGAGCCCTTGGCGCATACCTGCCGACATTCTCGATCACAGCGGCACGCGCTTGCCTGCGCCGCGCTACACGATCGACGATGGCCGCGTGCAGTTTCACTATGAGTATTGGCTCCGCCACGTCGCGCGCTGAGCAGAGTGTAAACAAAATAAACCACTGGCGCGTACACTCGCAGCCGTGACCGCCGCCGTCGAACTCCTGCAGCACTGGATCGCGCATCTGCGCGATGAGCGGCGTTTTGCCGATAACTCGCTCGACGCCTATCAGCGCGATGTCGCCGCAGTCCTTGGCTTTCTCACGCAGCACCTCGGCAGCGAACCGAGCGCGCGTGATCTCGCCGAGCTCGAACCGCGTGATCTGCGTGCCTATCTCGCGCACCGCCGCCAAGGCGACGATGCGCTCTCGGATCGATCGATTTCACGCGCTTTAGCGGCAATCCGCAGCTTCTATCGCTATCTCGAGCGGCGCCACGGCGTAGCCAACGCGCGCCTTGCGCTAGTGCGTGGTCCGCGTCTGAAGCGCTCGCTGCCACGCCCCGTCAGCGAAGCCAGCGCCCGCGATCTCATCGCCGAAGCACAGGACCAGGCCAACGAAGATTGGATCGGCGCACGCGACGCAGCGTTGCTCACCCTCCTCTATGCCGCTGGCCTGCGCATCTCCGAGGCGCTCTCGCTGACTGGCGCCGATCTGCCGCTCTCCGAAACGCTGCGCATCGTCGGCAAAGGCGGCAAAGAGCGCATTGTTCCCCTAATCGCGCCGGCCCGCGAAGCCATCTCACACTACGTCCAGCTCTGCCCATATGCGCTGACCGAAGACGCGCCGCTGTTCCGCGCCGTCCGCGGCGGGGCGCTCTCGCCGCGCATGGCGCAAGCTTTGATGGAGCGTCTGCGGGCGCATTTGGGTTTACCTTCGAGCGCCACGCCGCACGCTTTGCGGCACTCTTTCGCGACGCATTTGCTCGCCAATGGCGGCGATCTACGCGCCATCCAAGAGCTGCTCGGACACGAATCTCTTTCGACGACTCAGGCCTACACCAGCGTCGAAGCGCAAAAAATTTTGCAGCTCTATCGCCGCGCACATCCACGCGCGTGACGATTTTTGCGCACGCTCGCACACGTGCGAGCCTTATTTTTCAAGGCGCGCAGAGCAACAACGCATGTGTTTCAGAGCGGCACAGTAGAACGCGCAGAAAAAATCGCGCGAGTACTTGCAGAAACTACTTGCAAACCAAATTGCTGCAAAAACTCAAGCATCGAGGGTCGTTCAAGAACTCTCATCCAACCCAGTACCCAACGCAAGAAACACGAGGAAATGACAATGGCTAAGAAAGTTAAGAAGGTCGCGAAGAAGGCCGCCAAGAAGGCCGCCAAGAAGACCACCAAGAAGGTCGTCCGTAAGGCCGCCAAGAAGCCGGCGAAGCGCAAGGCCGCTCGTCGCGCGAAGCCTGTCGCCGCTCCGGCGCCGGTCGCGGTCTAACGCGAAATTGGCAGGGGGGATGCGAAAGCATCCCCCTTCGCCGTTCTAGAAAGGGTCGCATGCGTTCTCCGGTTATAAGAAGCCCTCGCTCCCGCATCGAACGCCGCAGACTAACGCGCCTCAAACGCTGATCCTTTCGCCGCTTTAGCGGCCTCCCCTCCCCGCACAGTGACATCTCGCCGCTTGCAGCGCGCGCCATCGCCCGCCACTTTGCTGCGCATGAGATTTCTGATCGCGCTCTCCGCCCTCACACTCGTCGCCGCGTGCGATGTCCCCGACATCGAGCAGATCCAGCAAGAAGCCACCGAAATCGGCGGGCAGGCCATCGAAGCGGCGCGCGGCGCCGTCGATACGCGCACGGCCTGCATGCTCGCCGGCCAATCCGAGGCCTTCTGCGGCTGCGTACAAGAGCGCCTCGGCCCCGAGATCACGCAAGAACATCTCGACGCCATCACCGGCATCGCGCAACGCACCGTCGAAGGCGGCAGCTTGGAAACCGCTGCGGAAGAAGCGCAGAACGTCGATCCCGCAACACGCGAAGCGCTCGTCCAATGTGCGACGCAAGCCGCCGTTCAAGGCATTGTCGGCGAAGCCGGAAACTAAGCTCCGGCGCTCAAGGCCCAGCGCGCGACGCCGGGATATTCGAACTCGCCAGTATCGGTGAAGCCGCTGCGCGTGAGCAGCTGCGCGGTGCTCTGATCCTCCGCGTCGAGATGGACGATCAAACGGCGTACGCCGTTTGCGAACGCCCAAGCCGCCAATGTGCGCACCGTGTCGCTGGCAAAGCCACGGCCACGGAAATCCGGCAACAAGCCAAACGCCATTTCTACATCGCCGACATCGTCCGGCCGCCCGATCAACGCCGCGATCCCAATCAAGCGCGGCGGCGCGCGTTCGCCTTCATTGGCCAGGATCGCCCAGCCATACCAGCCCTCGCCTTCCGGATCGTGCGCGAGGTTCTTCGCCGCCCATTCAAGTGCTGGTTCTTCAAACGGCGCCGGAGGCCAGATCGGCTCGGGCGTTACCGCAATCGCGTTGAAGAACGCGGAGCGGCTGCCCGCCTGAAGCTCCGCCAGTTCGCGATCAAACGCCAATAGCGCAACACGTTGACCCTTCAAGAACAGCAAGACCCGCCTCCTCGCTTTCCCCCAGCTTGAGGAGAACGCGAACGCGCGCCGCTGCAAAGTTAGCGATTGGAAATCTCCACAGGGCGGGCTTATCCTCCCGCCCATGAATAGGCCTCTCTCTGGCGGCGCGGCGTTTCTGCTGTGCTTGTTCGTCGGGATAATCGCCGACCAAGTCGCACTCGGCATCATAGGCGGCTTGCTGCTCGGCGCAGTGCTCGCCAAATCCGGTACACGAAGCGATGGCGCTGACGGAAGCGCCTGAGCCTATCCTCGCGCGCGGCTATTAGGCCTGCATCGTCCAGCCGTCGACGCCCTTGGCGGCTTCCTTGATGGCTTCCGACACAGTTGGGTGAGCGTGGCAGGTGCGGGCGATGTCCTCAGCGCTGGCGCCGAATTCCATCGCAACGCACACTTCGCCGATCATCTCGCCAACGCCCGAACCGATCATGTGCACGCCAACGACACGCTTGGTGGCGACATCCTCAAGCACTTTTACCAGACCTTCCGTCTCGTGGTTTGTGCGGGCGCGCGAGTTGGCCATCATCGGGAACTTGCCGACTTTATATTCCACGCCCGCCGCCTTCAGCTCTTCCTCGGTCTTGCCGACAGAAGCGACTTCCGGATCGGTGTAGATGACGTTCGGGATCACATCGTAGTTCACGTGCCCCCATTGGCCCGCGATGATCTGAACCGCGGCGATGCCTTCATCTTCCGCTTTGTGTGCCAGCATCGGGCCGGTGGTCACATCGCCGATGACGTAAATGCCATCCACATTGGTCTTGAAGTGATCGTTCGGAATGAAGCCGCGCGCATCGGTTTTGACACCAACGGTTTCGAGGCCAAGGCCATCGGTGAAGGGCTTGCGGCCAATCGCAACGAGAACGACGTCGGCTTCCAGCGTGCGCGCTTGGCCGCCTTTCGCCGGTTCGATCGTGACTTCGAGGCCGGAGCGCAGCTTCTCAACGCCGGTGACTTTGTGGCCGAGTTCGAACTTCATCCCCTGCTTCTTCAGCGTGCGCTGAAACGACGTGGAGATTTCGTTGTCCATCGTCGGCGTGATCTTGTCCAAGAACTCAACGACGGTGACTTCCGAACCAAGGCGGCGCCACACCGAGCCAAGCTCAAGGCCGATGACGCCCGCGCCGATGACGATCATCTTGGCCGGCACTTGCTTCAAAGAGAGCGCGCCAGTCGAGGTCACGACGCGCTCTTCGTCGATATCGATATCGGGCAGCGGCGTCGGCACGGAACCAGTGGCGATCAGGATGTTCTTGGTCTCGAGGGTTTGCTTGGCGCCATCGGCGCCTGTGACTTCAACTTTGCCGGCGCCGGCAATGCGGCCGAAGCCTTTGACGTAGTCGACCTTGTTCTTGCGCATCAAAAACTCGATGCCTTTGGTCAAACCTTCGACGGCGTCTTCCTTCTGCTTCAACATTTGCGGCAGATCGAGTTCTAGGCCAGTGATCTTCACGCCCATCATCGGAAACGTCTTCGCCGCCGCTTCGTAATACTCGCTCGCGTGCAGCAGCGCTTTCGACGGGATGCAGCCAACGTTCAGGCACGTGCCGCCAAGCTTGCCACGGCTTTCGACGATCGCCGTCTTCAGCCCGAGCTGGCCCGCACGGATCGCAGCGCTATAGCCGCCAGGGCCGCCGCCAATGATGACGAGATCGTACGACATAGATGCTCCAGGGATCAGGGCGCGAGCGTTCGGCGCGCGATTGAATTTGGCGCGAACATAGTCACGCAAGCCCGCGGCTTCTACCCGGGACTGAGCGTTTCAGCCTTGCAGAAAGGAACGGGCGCTTTAGGCGCCCTGCTTGTCCCAATAAGCGCGGTCGGCGGCGTCGACGATGAAGATGAAGAGGCCGACGATGAGAACCACGCCGAGCAGGCCGATCTGGAAGGTCGGCGAGCCGAGATCTTCGATCAGCGTCTGGGGCGCCAGGTAGGCGTTCACGTCGATGCTCTGGACGGTCTGCATCAGGTCGCCCTGCTGGCTATACGCCCAGCGGCCGCCAAACAGCGCAAATCCAAGCAGCCAGGTCCAGAATGCCTGGGTACGGCGGATCAGACGAACCGCCGCGATGAGGAAGAAAAGCGCCGCACCGGCCAAAAGGCCGACATCGATCCAGCTGGCGCCCGCCGCGGCCGAATTGGCGGCGGCGGCTTGCGCCTCCGCGACCTGAGCGTCGACTTGCGAAACGCCGGAGGCCGGCGCCTGGAAATCTGCGATAACGCCAGCGGCGGCCAATGCGCCAGCGACGCACATGAGCACGAGTGCCAGAAGCACCAGAATGGATGGCCAGCGCAGAATAAAGGTCATGAGCGTCCCCTGCCGCCGCTCCCCCGAGCGGACGCATGAGCAAACTATACGCACTCATTGCGCGACGCCAATGGGAAGTGGAAAGCGTTTTGATTACAAACTCTTCTGTGAGGGGAATGGAGGCGCGTCATGCAGCCTATGATGTGGATGGGCCGGCTGAGCGGGATTAGCGCCTTCGCGATGGGCGCGCTGTTTGCCGGCTTCGCGGCGGTGCAGCTGAGCTGGGGTGTGGTGAGCTGGCCATTGATGCTGGCGGCGGCGCTGCTGATGACGGGCTCCTACCGGACACTCAACGGCAAGTCCGGGGGGTTGCGCCTGCTCTGCGGCGCGTGGGGCTTTGCCGCGGGGATCAGCCTGCCAATGAGCGGAGTGCTGGAACCTGCATCGGACGGGTACGCCACAGTCAACATGATCGCGGGCCTTATGATCATCGTCGTGCCAATCATCTCCTTGGGCGGGCTCGCGCTGACAGTGCTGCATCGGGAACGCTACTAGTTATCCACACCGATGCGCGCGCGAAACGCGAACGCTTCAGTGTTTCACACATTGATCTTGCGGGCGGGCAATTTGGAGGTTGCCTTATGCAAGTCGCGAAACTCAGCCGTACGCCGGACCTTGTTCCTGTAGGTTCATTTTTCGAAGCGCTCGCGCGCGATCTGCGCGACGCGAACGATCGCCAAGCAAAGCTGCAAGCCGAACTCGACCAAGAAGATCGCGATCTTGAAATGCTCTACCGCCAGCAATCCGCGGCGCGCGCGGCTTAGGCTCTCTTCTCTGTGGCCCAGTGCATCAAGATCGCTGCGACAGCTAAATCCGAGAGGTAAGCTGTCAGAGGCAGCGCAAAACGCGGCGCGACCTCGATCGGGAAACTCCAAGCGAAGTCACGCGGCAATGCATAGAGCCAGAGGACAAGCGCAACGATGAAACCGCTGGCGAGTGCGCTATACTTGGCGAGGCCGATGACCCACGGAACGTGTGAGGGCAGCGCGGTAATCGGATAGAAGATCACCGCAAGGATCAGCCACCAGCTCATCATCTAGAGGTCGAGCAGCATCCGTTCGGGATCTTCCAGGCCCTCTTTCACGCGCACCAGGAACGTCACGGCTTCTTTGCCGTCGACAATGCGGTGGTCGTAGGAGAGCGCCAGATACATCATCGGGCGGACGACGACTTGTTTGTCGATCACGACCGGGCGCTCTTGGATTTTGTGCATGCCAAGAATGCCGGATTGCGGCGCGTTCAAGATCGGCGTGGACATGAGCGAGCCGTAGACGCCGCCATTTGAGATCGTGAACGTAGCGCCTTGGAGGTCTTCAAGTTTGAGATGGCCATCGCGGGCCTTGACGCCCAGTTCGCCAATCTCACGCTCGATCTCGGCCATGGACTTGATGTCCGCTTCGCGCACAACAGGAACGACCAAACCGCGATCGGTGCCGACGGCGATACCGATGTCGTAGAAGTTCTTATAGATAATGTCGTCGCCATCGATCTCGGCGTTGACGTTCGGAATCTCTTTCAGCGCCGCGATACATGCCTTCACGAAGAAGGACATAAAGCCAAGCTTCACGCCGTGCTTGCGCTCGAACACATCCTTGTACTTGTTGCGCGCCGCCATGATCGCCGACATGTCGGCTTCATTGAACGTCGTCAGCATCGCGGCGGTGTTTTGCGCTTCCTTCAAACGGCGCGCGACGGTTTTGCGCAAACGCGTCATCGGCACGCGCTCTTCGCGTTCGCCAACAGCACGCGCGACGAGCGGTTGCGGCGTCGCCGGGGCAACGGCTTGCGACGCTGTCGCTGACGTGGAGGCGCGGCCTTCGAGGATCGCGAGCGCATCGGCCTTCGTCACGCGGCCATCTTTGCCGGATCCGGTCATGGCGGAAACATCAACACCGCTTTCGGACGCGATGCGTTGCACAGACGGCGGCGCTTGCTTGGCTGCGCCATTTGCAGCGGCCGGTTGCGGCGCGGGTGCGGTAGCCGGCTTCAGCGCCTCAGCAGCTTTCGGCGCGGCAGCGGCGGGTTGAGCCCCTGCTCCGCCCATGCGGCCAAGCACGGCGCCGATCGTGACAGTGGCGCCTTCGGCGGCGAGGATTTCACCAAGCACGCCAGCTTCCGGCGCGGAGACTTCGACTGACACCTTATCCGTCTCAAGTTCGACGAGCGTCTCGTCCTTCTTCACGGTGTCGCCAGCCTTTTTCATCCACTTGGCGACGGTCGCTTCGGAAACGCTTTCGCCGAGTGTCGGCACAACAATATCGGTCATCTTACTTCACTCAGCTGCTTTGTGGCGTGTCATGGCTGGGCAACACCGGTTGATCCGTTTTGGTCCAGAACACACCGTCATTGCCATTGTTCTTTTGCACGAGCCGCGTGCGTTTAGGATCGAGTCCGCGGATCAAGCGCGCGTTGACGGCAATCTTCTCCGCATCGTCGGTTCCGACTTGCGTCATATGTGTTGCGCAACCGCAGGTGCGGCAAGTGTGAAACTCTAGTTCGCGATCACCCCACATATAAGTGAAGGTGTCGGGCTTCGATGCGAACTTGATCTCGCGCTGCGGATAGTACGCCCAGAGCCCGCCATAGAGCCGGCACTTGGAGCAATTGCAGTCCATGACCCAAGTCGGTTCTTCGACTTCGAAGCGAACGGCGCCGCAATGGCAGGATCCGGTGACGGTGCTCATCCGAGCGCCTGCTCCAGGAACGCCTCGAGCTCCTTCAAGTGCTTCGACATTTGGCCGGCGGCCGTCGATGCGCTTGCTGGGCGACCGGCATAGCGGGGACGCTTCGCTCTGATTTCCATCTTCTCAAGCGTCAGCTCAAGCCAGGGCTCGGCGAACGCCCAGCCGCCCATGTTCTTCGGCTCTTCCTGGCACCAGACGAGTTCCGCGTTCGGGAAGCGCGCCAGTTCATGCATGATCGACTTCATCGGCCACGGATAGAATTGCTCCAAGCGCAGCAGATAGATGTCGTCCAGGCCGCGCTTCTCGCGCTCATCGAGCAGATCGTAATAGACCTTGCCCGAACAGACGACGACGCGGCGGATTTCGCTGTCGCCTTTCAGCTTGATCGTCGTGTTGCCGTTATTGATCTGGGCGTCATCCCAGAGCACGCGATGGAACGAGGAGCCTTCGGCCATCTCTTCCAGCGTCGACACGCACTTCTTGTGACGCAGCAGCGACTTCGGCGTGAACACGATCAGCGGCTTGCGGAAGTCGCGATGCAATTGACGGCGCAAGGCGTGGAAATAGTTCGCCGGCGTCGTGCAGTTGACGATCTGCATGTTGTCTTCGGCGCATTGCTGCAGGAAGCGCTCGAGACGAGCGGAGCTGTGCTCCGGCCCCTGCCCTTCATAGCCGTGCGGCAGCAGCATCACGAGGCCGGACATGCGCAGCCATTTGCGCTCACCCGACGAGATGAACTGATCGATCACGACTTGCGCGCCGTTCACGAAGTCACCGAACTGCGCTTCCCAGAGCGTTAGCGTCTTCGGTTCGGCGAGCGTGTAGCCGTACTCGAAGCCGAGCACCGCTTCTTCGGAGAGCAGCGAGTCAATCACTTCGTAATGCGCTTGACCGGCGCGCAGATGATTGAGCGGCGTGTAACGGTTCTCGTTGGTCTGATCGACGAAATGCGAGTGACGTTGGCTGAAGGTGCCGCGGCAGGAATCCTGGCCGCTCAAACGCACGTTGAAGCCTTCATCGAGCAACGTCGCGAACGCAAGGTGCTCCGCGAGCGCCCAATCGACGCCGTGGCCATCGTCGATCGCTTTGCGGCGCGTTTCGACGACGCGCTGCACGGTCTTGTGCATGTCGAAGTCGCGCGGGATCTCTGTGATGCGACGGCCAAGCTCTTTGAGCTTCGCGAGCGGCGCTTCGGTTTTGCCGCGTCGGTCGTCATCGGCCGGCAGTTGGAAGCCGGCCCAATCGCCATCGAGCCAATCGGCTTTGTTGATGCGATAATTCTTGCCGGCGTCGAACTCGCGATCGAGGAATTCGCTAAACTCGTTTTGCCACGCATCGATCTCGGCTTGCGTCGCAACGCCTTCGCTCACCAGGCGCTCGCTATAGATTTCGAGCGTCGTGCGTTGGCTGCGCACTTTCCGATACATGATCGGCTGCGTCATCGTCGGATCGTCGCCTTCGTTGTGACCGTAGCGGCGATAGCAGAACATATCGATGACGACGTCTTTGCCGAAGAGCTGGCGATATTCGGTCGCGACCTTCGCGGCGAACACGACAGCTTCCGGATCGTCGCCATTCACATGGAAGATTGGCGCTTGCACCATCAGCGCAACGTCAGACGGGTACGGCGACGAGCGCGAATAGTGCGGCGCTGTCGTGAAGCCGATCTGGTTGTTGATGATGAAATGCATCGTGCCGCCGGTGCGGTAGCCGCGCAGACCGGAGAGCGCGAAGCACTCAGCCACGACACCCTGCCCCGCGAACGCGGCGTCGCCATGGATCAGAAGCGGCATCACACCAGCGCGCAGTTCGTGCAGCGCTTCGCCTTCTTCGGTCCACGTCGCGCGCTTGGCTTGCTTGGCGCGGGCCTTGCCGAGCACGACGGGATTGACGATCTCGAGGTGCGATGGATTCGCCGTCAGTGAGAGGTGGACGTTGTTGCCATCGAAGCTGCGATCCGATGATGCGCCCAAATGATACTTCACATCGCCGGAGCCAAGCACATCGTCTGGCGTTGCAGAACCGCCCTGAAACTCGTGGAAAATCGCTTGGTACGGCTTGCCCATGACGGCGGCGAGCACGTTCAAGCGCCCGCGGTGCGCCATGCCGAGAATGATCTCGCGGACACCGAGCGCGCCACCGCGCTTGATGATTTGTTCGAGCGCGGGAAGCATCGCTTCGCCGCCATCCAAGCCGAAGCGCTTGGTGCCCGGATGGCGCTTGTGCACGAACTTCTCGAAACCCTCGCCCTCGAGCAGCTTCTTCAGGATCGAGCGCTTGCCTTCCGGCGTGAACGCGATCGCTTTGTCCGGACCTTCGATGCGCTCTTGCAGCCAGCTCTTCTCGGCTGGATCCGAGATGTGCATGAACTCGATGCCGACGGTTGAGCAGTACGTGCGCTTCAGGATCGCCAGCATCTCGTTGACGGTGGCTGTCTGCAAACCGAGCACGCCGTCGATAAAGATGGGACGATCGAGATCATTCGGGCCGAAGCCGTGGTTTGCCGGATCGAGCTCCGGCGCAGGAGGCCGCGGCTCGATGCTGAGCGGATCGAGATTGGCCGCGAGGTGACCGCGCGCGCGATAGGCGCGGATCATCATCAACGCACGCACGCTATCGCGCGCTGCGAGTTGCACATCTTGCGGAGAAGCATTCGGCAGACGCGCTGTAACCTTGCGCTCGATGCGCTCGTTTAGGCCGCCCCAATTGCCGTCCATCAGCTTGGTGGTTTCGGTCGTCTGCGGCTGCGCCAGCTCTGGGCGATACCAAGACGGTCCGCGCACGGCTTGGCGGATCGCTTCGGGATCGTCTTTCAGTTGCTGAAAGAAGGCGCGCCACGACTGATCGACCGAGGCCGGATCGTCGAGATAGCGCTCGTGCATCTCCTCCACGAACGTCGCATTGGCGCCGTAGAGAAAGCTGGTCTCCAGCAGGGCTACATTGGGCAAGCTACGCGCGCCGTCCGCCATGGACTATCGACCTCTCGGAAATCACCGGAACCGCATGGAAAATATAGGCGCGGACCGGGAACGGCGCCCCTTCTAAAGTGCGTCGCCCGAGGATTGAAGGGCTGCATTGGCGCAGGGCTGATAATCGCCCCGAGGCGCTTAGCCTTTCAGCAGCTCGCTCATGGTGCGCCCCAGCGCTGCCGGGTGCGGGGCGACTGCGATGCCTGCGGCTTCCATTGCGGCAATCTTGCTCTCCGCATCGCCTTTGCCGCCTGCGATGATCGCGCCGGCGTGGCCCATGCGGCGGCCTGGAGGCGCGGTGCGGCCGGCAATGAAGCCGACAGTCGGCTTCCAGCGGCCCTTCTTCTTTTCGTCGGCGAGAAATTGCGCGGCATCTTCTTCGGCTGAGCCGCCGATCTCGCCGATCATGATGATCGACTTCGTTTCGGGATCGCCGAGGAAAAGTTCGAGCACGTCGATGAACTCGGTGCCCTTCACCGGGTCCCCGCCAATACCGACAGCGGTGGTCTGGCCGAGTCCTTCATTGGTGGTCTGGAACACCGCTTCATAGGTCAGCGTGCCTGAGCGCGAGACGACGCCGACGCTGCCCTTCTGGAAGATTTGGCCCGGCATGATGCCGATCTTGCACTCGTTCGGCGTAAGAATGCCCGGGCAGTTCGGTCCGAGCAGCTTGGACTTCGACTTCGCGAGCTTCGCCTTCACGCGCACCATATCGAGCACCGGAATGCCTTCGGTGATGCAGACGATGTACGGGATTTCAGCGTCGATCGCTTCTTCGATAGCGGCGGCCGCGCCCGGCGGCGGGACGTAGATCACTGTCGCGTCGGCGCCGGCCTTTTCCTTCGCTTCAGCGACCGAGTTGAACACCGGCAGGCCGAGATGCGTCTGTCCACCCTTCCCTGGCGACACGCCGCCCGTCATCTTGGTGCCGTAGGCGATGGCTTGCTCGGAATGGAACGTGCCGTTCTTGCCGGTGAAGCCTTGGCAAATGACGCGTGTAGATGCGTTGACGAGAATGGACAAACGGGCCCCCTGGCCTTTCTGAGTGCGAAATTCGGCTCGGGTCCTATACCTGCAAGGCGGCGCTTGCAAACCCTTGACCGCGCTCCAGAGGTCGGGCCAATTATATCCAAGCTAAGGTTGCGTTCAGCTGCCCCTTGGCGTTGGGGGGAAACATGCTGAGACAGTTTTTCGCACTCGTTGCGCTCGTCTGCCTCGCCGCCTGCGCGACGTCTTCGCCGCAAACCTATACTGGCGACTTCCAACCGCCGCCGGCGGGCTCGCGCGTCGTCGTGATGACGCCGAACGTCCAATTGGCGGTGCTAACCGCGGCTGGCTTGCCGGAGCCGCGCGAGGAATGGTCCGTCTCGGGCCGTGACAATCTGGCAGCGAGCATCGCCGGTTACGTCCAGAGCGAAGGCCACGCGCCAAGCGCTCTTGATCCGAATACGGCGATGGAAGGCCGCGTCGGTCAGATCATCCGTCTGCACGATGCCGTCGGCGGCTCACTCCTGATGCGTGGCATGCTGCCGACACAGCGGGACCGCTTCGAGTGGACGCTCGGTGAAGGCGTCCGCTCACTCGGCGAAGAGCACAATGCCGATTATGCGCTTTTTGTCGGCGCAAACGGCACCTATGCGAGCGCCGGACGTGTCGCCGCGGCAGTGGGTTTGGCGCTGCTGGGCGTCGGCGTGCCGCTCGGCAATCAAGTGGCCTACGCCTCACTGGTCGATCTGCGCACCGGCCAGGTCATTTGGTTCAACGTCGCGATCGCCGCGCCCAACCAGGACATGCGCGATCCTGAAGGCGCTCAATCGCTGATCAACACATTGATGCGCGACGCGCCGCTGTGAAGCGTCTGCTGACAGCAACCGCGCTTGCGCTGGTGTTCGCCGCCAGCGCGGCAGCGCAGCAAGTGTCCGATCCGCCAGCGGGCGAACAGCCTGCTGTCACGGATGCCGCGCTTGCGCCGCCGGCGGACGCGCCGCCAGTGCTGGTGCAACAACCCGCGCCCCCTCCTCCGCCGCCCGCGCCATCGCGCGCCAGACCGGACGTCGCCAGCGACGAAGGCGGGCTTTGGGGCATGTCGGATCGCGCCGAAATGGATGCGCGCGCTTCCGGCCAGCTTGAGCGCAGCCCGGAACTCAACGCCTATCTGCGCGAAGTCTCGTGCCGCGTGGCCGCGGAATATTGCGGCGATATCCGCCTCTACGTGATGAACCGCCCGTACTTCAACGCATCGATGGCGCCCAACGGCTACATGGAAGTATGGTCGGGCCTGCTCTTGCGCGCCGAAGACGAGGCGCAACTCGCGTTCGTGCTGGGGCACGAAATTGGCCATTACAGCGAGAGCCATTCGCTCGACATGCTGCGCACGATGCGCGGCCGCGCCAATGCTGCGATGCTCTTCTCGATCGTCGCGGGCGCCGCGGGCGTCGGCATTGTCGGCGACATTGTCTATCTCGGCACAATCGCCTCGGTATTCGGCTTCTCGCGCGAGAACGAGACTCAGTCCGATATGATCGGCTTCGATCACGCGCTGCGCGCTGGCTATGATCCAAACGCCGGCCACATCTTGTGGACGCACCTGATCGAGGAAACGCGCGCGTCAGATAATCCTGATGTGCGCCGCTCAGAAACCCGCGCCAGCATCTTCCGGACGCACCCGCTTTCGTCCGATCGCGTCGAAGCGCTGCAAGAGCGTGCGCGAGCAGCCAATGCGGGCGGAGAAACGCATCGCGAGCGCTATCGCGCTGCGATCCGGCCGTTCCTTGATGATTGGCTGCGCGCCGATTTGCGCCGCCGCGACTATGGCCAAACCAGCGTCATTCTCGATCGCTTGGCCGCGCACGGCGAAGACCTTGGCATCGTCGAATATTATCGCGGCGAGATTAATCGCATCCGGCGCGCCGAAGGCGATCGCGCCCGCGCCATCCAGCACTACACCAACGCCATCGCGCAGCCGGACGCACCGGCGGCAGCCTGGCGGGAGCTCGGCGAATACGCCGCGCGCGACAATCGCAATGCTGAAGCTGTCGGCTTCTTCACGACGTATCTGGAGCGCGCGCCAAACGCCGGCGACCGGGCGCTGATCGAAGCGCGCGTTGCACAACTTTCGGGAGGGGGACAATGAACATCACACGACGCGGCCTTATCGCCGCCGGCGCGGGTAGCGCTCTTCTAGGCGGCTGCGTCGCCGCCAGGCTCATCGAACCGGGGCCGTATCGCGTCGAGCGCGCGTTCACGATCCGCGTGACGCAATCATGGTCGGACGTGACGCCGCTGGCGCGCCAAGAAGAAGGCGTGCACCTGCTGACGCGCGACGGGCCGGCGCTTAACCAGCTCTACGCGGCGTCGATCGAAGCCGGCGGTGCGCTCGCTTTCCTGCCGGATCGCGACACCCCTCGCCCGCGCTATCGCGCCGACATGGGCGATACCGAAGTCGTCGAATTCGTCATCGATAGCATCGCGGCTTGGGGCTATCAGGCGCCGGAATCCACGAACTTGCGTCCACAAGCGCTCGCGGGCGCGCAAGGCGTGCGTTTCGATCTGACGACGCGCACGCAGCCTGGATTGGAGATCACGGGCTCAGGGCTCGTCGCACGCAATGGCGATACGCTGAACCTGCTGCTGTTCTTGGCGCCGAGTGAGCACTATTTCGGCGCTTATGCCGCTGAGATCGAAGCCATTATGGCAAGCGCAACGCCGGCTTAAGGCCGGCGTCAGGCTTACCCTTGGCCCATCCAGAACGCGTTGAGCTTGTTGCCGTCTAGATCACGGAAGTAACCGGCATAGAAGCCCGGCCAGCGCTCTCCGGCCGGGCCTTCGCACTTGGCGCCGAGCGAAATCGCGAGATTGTAGATTTCATCGACTTGCGCCGGGTCTTTGCACTCAAGCGCCACCATGACGCCATTGCCGACGCTTGCTGCATTGCCATCGAACGGCTTGGTGAGGCCAATGCCTGCGCCGCCGCCAGGCGTGCCCCAGGCGATGAAGTTCTCATTCTCCATCATGCGCGACACGCCGAGTGCTGCTGCGATCTTGTCGTAGAACGGAGCGGCGCGAGCGAGATCGTTGGTGCCGAGTGTGACGTAGCCGATCATTTAGGTTCTTCCGTTGAAAGTTCTGAAACAGCGACACTCTTCCTTTCGAGAAGTGCCGCTGCGTTCTTTTTCAAAGTGACCGTATGCAACGTGAGACGATCTCCCACCGCCACACCAGCGAAAGCTTTCTTTGCGAGACGCTCGGTCGATGCGAACTGGAAGTGGTCTGGATCAATCTCATCGAGTTGCGCGACATCCTCGGTACAGACCACCTCTCCAGCCTCAGCGAGCGCCTCTAGTCGAGCCGCCAAGTCAACACACGCACCATCGACATCTTCTCGACCAACCGCGCTGTTCGAACGAACATTCGCAATGCCCCATGCAACTCCTACACGTACGTTGAGCCCGTATAGCTCGAGGTGGCGAACAAAGAGGCATGCACACTCAAGACCTTGCTGAGGATCCTCGAAGCCCGCGGCTATCCCATCGCCCCACATGTTGAGGAAGTCGGCGCGCTGTGAGCGCGCCAGCATCGCAACTACATTGCGTAGGAGCTCAACAGTACGCGCCTTTACCTCATCGGCTAAGTTCGAGAAGCCGACAACATCCATAAAACAGAACAGCATCGCCTTGCGAGTGCTGTTTGGCCACTCGCCACGCTCTTTAAGGTCGGACACCGCCTTACTAGCGATCAGTGTTTCGTAGTCCCTGACGCGCTTTTCGAGCGCCTCGCGCGCCTCCACCTCAACCAAAAGCTTTTGCTGGGTCACTCTCAGTCGGGTGACCAGAACAGAGACCTCCCGTCTTAGAGCATGAACGTCTTGATCTCCGGGGCTTTGAACGGTCAGCGTCGCGCTGCTCGAATGCACGGAAAGGCCCCGCAAACTGACGTTGCAATCAGGAAACGCTTCAGCGACCTTTCGCACAAACGTTGGAAATGTCTCGATCTCGAAATCCGATAATGCAGGCTCAAACGTCACCCTAATCATGAACTGATTTCGTCCGTCAGGGAGGCTGACGTGACCCTCGGTTTCATCGCCGACAATATCTACGCATAGGGTGACGCATTCATCGCAGATAAAGGTCAAGGGGCCCGCGATCAGCTTTCGCACCTCATGCTGGCTCTTGCCGCAGAACGAGCAGAACAAAACGCCGGGCGTGTTGCCCGCGACAGACGCACCAGTCGCAGGCTTCCTTCGCCGAGCCTTGGGAGGCGGTGGAGGTATTTCCGCCAAATCCTACCCTTTCACAGCCTTCACAATCTTCCGCGCCGCGTCTTCCAAATCATCGGCGCTGATTACGTTCAGGCCGCTTTCATTGATGATCTTTTTGCCGAGTTCGACGTTGGTGCCTTCGAGGCGCACGACGAGCGGCACTTGCAGGCCGACTTCTTTCACCGCAGCGATCACGCCTTCAGCGATGACGTCGCACTTCATGATGCCGCCGAAGATGTTGACCAAAATACCTTTCACCTTCGGATCGGCGGTGATGATCTTGAATGCCGCCGTCACCTTCTCTTTGCTGGCGCCGCCGCCGACATCGAGGAAGTTCGCGGGCTCGGCGCCGAAGAGCTTGATGATGTCCATCGTCGCCATGGCAAGGCCTGCGCCATTGACCATGCAGCCGATATCGCCGTCGAGCGCGATGTAGGCGAGATCGTATTTCGAGGCTTCGATCTCCTTCTCGTCTTCTTCGCCGAGGTCGCGGAGATCGGCCCATTCCGGGTGACGGAAGCCGGCGTTCGGATCGAAGCTCACCTTCGCGTCGGCGCAATAGAGCGTGTTGTCTTCGGTGACGATCAGCGGGTTGATTTCGAGCATCGACATGTCGCTCTTCACGAACGCGTCGTAGAGCTTGGTGCAGATGTCGGCGCACTGCGCAGCGAGATCGCCGGAGAGGCCGAGCGCGCCGGAAACTTTCGCGGTGTCAGCGGCCGTCGGGCCGGTCGCCGGATCGATGACGACGGTGGTGATTTTTTCCGGCGTGTCGTGCGCGACTTCTTCGATGTTCATGCCACCGGCTTCAGAGACAACGAACGCGACGCGGCCAGTTTCACGATCGACCAAAGCGGAGAGATAAAACTCCTTGGCGATCTTCATGCCTTCTTCGATGTAGATGCGCTTGACGACGCGGCCGGCGTCGCCGGTTTGCAGCGTCACCAAAGTGCTGCCCAGCATCTGCGAAGCAAAGAGGCCCACGTCTTCCGGCTTGAAGGCGATGCGCACGCCGCCCTTCTCGCCTGCCGACGCTTCCTTGAACTTGCCCTTGCCGCGGCCGCCAGCGTGGATCTGGCTCTTCACCGCCCAGACCGTGCCGCCCAGCTTCGCGGCGGCGTCGACCGCCTCCTCCGCGGTGAAGGCGGGGTAGCCGCGCGGCACCGGCACGCCGAAGCTCTTCAGGACAGCTTTGCCTTGGTATTCGTGGATGTTCATGGAGCCCTCAAATCAGAGGGCCGTCTTATAGGCCAGCGGCCTGTGCCGCCAAGCCCGCGAGGGCGCAAAGGCCCAAAACCAGCAGCAAATTCGCCTTGAACCGGATCAGCGCCACGCCCGCCGCCACGGCAAGCGCCACCATCCACCAATGGGCCGACATCAGGTCCGGAAAATCGGTCGGGCCGAACGCGATTTGGCGGGCGAACAGCGCGTGTGCGGCAAAGAAAAGCGCGAGCTTGGCGATGACGCCGAGCACGGCGGCTGTGATCGCGGCAAGCGCCCCGGCCGCGCGCGGGTTGCGCTGGAGCTTTTCCGCGAACGGCGCGCCGGCGAAAATCCAAACGAAGCTCGGCGCAAACGTACACCAAAGCGCTATCGCAGCGCCCGCAAGAGCGAGGGCGATACCGCCGCTCGACCAGCCGGCCATGAACCCCACGAACTCGTTGACGAGAATGAGCGGCCCCGGCGTTGTTTCGGCCAAGCCGAGACCATCGATCATCTGCTCGGGCGTCAGCCACCCGCGCGTGGCGGCTTCGGTGGTGAGATAGGCGAGCAACGCGTAAGCGCCGCCGAAGGTGACGCAGGCGAGAATCGAAAAGAGCAGAGCGATCTGGAAGAGCACGTGATCCGTGCCAAGGGTCAGCGCGACGAGCGCGGGCGGGGTGAGCCAAAGAGCGAGCCAGAGGAGAGATTGCGCGAACGCGCCGCGCGCGGGCTGATCTGGCATTTCGCTGGGCGGAGCACCCTGTCCGGCTTTCGCGCCCACAAGATGCGGCGCGACCAGTCCGAAAACGGCCGCGGCCAAGATCACGAGCGGAAACGGCGCACCGAAAACGAGTGCGACGAAGGCAACAATCGCGATGACCAGAGCGATCTGCGTCTTCAGAGCGCGTTTGCCGACTTTCACCAGCGCTTCCGCGACAAGCGCAACGACCGCGCACTTGATGCCGTCGAACGCCGCCGCGACGAGCGGCTGCTCGCCGTAATTCACGTAGAGCCAGCTTAGGCCAAGCACGATCAACGCGCCGGGTAGCACGAACAACCAGCCAGCGATCAGCGCGCCTGCCCATCCACGCAGACGCCAGCCGATATAAGTCGCAAGCTGCTGCGCTTCAGGCCCGGGCAACAGCATGCAGAAGGCCAGCATGCGCTGGAAGCGCGTGTCATCGATCCATTTGCGCTCGTCGACGAAGACACGATGCATCAGCGCGATCTGGCCGGCAGGTCCGCCAAAGCCTAGGCAGCCGATCTTCAGTGATTCACGAAAAAGGGCGCCGAGCGCGATGGTCATACGCCCGCGCTAGCGTGGATTATCGGCCGTCGCAATCGCGTCTGGCTCATCTTTGGCTTTAGCATCGCCATAGGCAATTTCGCCGGCGGCCACCGATGTGCCGATCTGCGGCGAGAACTCTTCTTTCTCCATTGCTTGCTCGCGCGCATTGCGTCGCCAGAACATCGCGCCGCAAACGAACAGCGCCGCTGCGCCCGCGAACCAGAACATGCCGGGCACATCGAACCAATCGACAAGTGGGCCCATGATCAGCGGCCCTATCACCGATCCCGCTGCCCACACGAACAGCAACCCCGCCGCCGATTGCGGGAGCTTTCCGGGCTCGGCGCGGTCGGCCATGTGCGCAACGGCGATGCCGTAAAATGAAAGCGCGCCCGCGCCCCAGAGAAAGAACAGCAACACCGCGCCCCAGTTCGTCAGCTGTCCGCTCCACAGCGCGAGCGCGAACGCCGCAAGTGCGGCGAGGCCCGCAAGTGCCGCGATCACCAAGCGGCGATCGACGCGATCAGACAAGCGCCCAGCCGGCCATTGCAGCAGCAGCGAGCCGATGAAGGCGGCGGAGTAAAACTCAGCCGCCGCCTCCGGTCCGTAATGCTGCGCGGCGTAGAGCGGCGCCAAGGCGAGCACGCCGCCATTTACGAGCCCTGCCCCGAAACTCCCGATAACGGCGGCAGGCGCGGTCGCGAATTGTTCGACGAGCGCAAGCGGCTGCGCCTTCGGCGGATCGGGCTGTTCGGCGCCCGTGAAACAGATCGGCACCATCGAGAGCGCAATAAGAGCTGCTGCGATCATCCACGGCTCTGGCGAGTCCGATGCGTAAGTGAACGCGAAGAAGGGCCCGAGCGCGAGCGCGCCTTTTGTGAGCACCATATAGACGCTCATCACTTCGCCGCGCGTGCGCGGGCTGATCGAGTAACTCATCCAGCTTTCGATCGCGGCGAACATGAGCGCGACAGCGATCCCAGCGCCCATGCGCGCCATACCCCACGACCAAACGTCGCCAGTGAAATGCAGCGCCAGCGTCGCGACGGAGAAGATCGCCGCGCACGCCGCATAAACCCGAATGTGACCGACGCGTGAAAGCAGCTGCGTCGCGATCATTGCGCCCATCATGAAGCCGGCGGAGTATGACGCGGCGACTAAGCCAAGCGCTGTGCGCGAATGGCCCTCCTCCGAAAACGCGAGAGGAATGCGAACGCCCAACAAGCCGCTCGCCAATTGCATGATGGCGACAGCGGCGATGAGCGCGGCAACGTTGCGCAGCAGGCTAGTCATGGGACTTCTGCAGGCTTACGGCGCTTCGGGCGCTTATGAAACGTGCATTTTCGCGTATCTGCCGTTCAAGCATTTCCGCTGCGCTTGCACTCGCGCCGCCCGTGATTGACTTGAGCGGCGACCTCCGCTTCATCTGCCGTCGATGAGCGAGCAATCCACAATTCGCGTTGCGCCCAGCGGCCTGCTCCGCAGTGTGGCGACACTGGTGGCGATTGGCACCTTCCTCACCTTCACCAACCCTTTCGGCGCCACCACTGGGCTGCCGGTTTGGGGCGCGTTTGCGTACTGGATCGGCCTAGTGGGCATTGGCTGGCTTGGTGGGCCGGTGTTCGGCGCCGCGGTGCGCCGCGTGGCGCCGCAGCTCCCCGAGATATGGAACACCGCGATTGCGACAGCTTTCGTTGCGGTCATTGTCTGGTTGACCATCCTGCTCGTGCAATTGGTGATCGTGCGCGATCCCGTACCGATGTCGTACTGGCCGCGGCTTTATGTGTTGGTCGCCGGTATTAGCGCGGCTGTCGCCATGATCGGCTGGTTGGTGGAACGCGCGTTTGCAGGTCCCCCTGGTGCGGTGACGCATGCGCCGGCCTCGGGCGCGGCCGCTAAGCCCGTGCGCTTCATGGAACGCCTCCCGCCGAAGCTCAAAGGCGCAGTGATCTATGCGATCTCGGCCGAAGACCATTATCTGAAGCTGCACACCTCAAAAGGCACGGACCTCATCTTGATGCGCTTGAGCGACGCGATTGCTGAGCTTGAGGGCCTCGAAGGCGCGCAGACGCATCGCTCTTGGTGGGTGGCGCGCGACGCGGTTGAAAGTGCACGGCGCGAGGGCGATCGCATGGTGCTGGTGGTCAAGGGCGGCGTCGAGGCGCCGGTCAGCCGACCGAACGTGCGTCCGCTGCGCGATGCGGGCTGGTACTAAGCTGGCTTCGTGGGCCGGCCGAATATCAGATACGCCGCGAACAACACGATCATCACGCCATCGATGACGACAGCAGCGCCAAGGCCGCTGAGATAGCGGTCGCCCTGCATCAAGATCAGCGTGATAAAGGCCACCTTGCTGGCGCCAGCGACGACCAGCGCGAGTTTTCGGGATGGCGGATGCAGCGCGCCATAAATCAGTAGCGCGCCCATTAGGCCGATCAAGAAGCCCCAGTTCGGCACGACGACAGCGAGCGCTGCGCCGCTCGGCGCTGCGCCGAACATAGATTGCATCGCCGCTTCGGGCGCGAAAACCGGATAGAGCATTGTAAGGGTCAGCAACCCGCTGACGATCATCACCCCCGCAAAGACCCGCTCAAACATCGACGCCCCCTCTGCCCCTCGCCTGCCAGACGCTGCGAGAGATTTGCCATATCTCGTGACGCATGCCCGCGTGAATCGTATCGCCGCGCACGCGCATGCCGAGTCGATGGGCGAGATGCTGAGACCTGACATTCTCGGCGTGGATGAGGCTCACAATCTCATCGAGCGGAAACTGCGCGAAGATCCAATCGCCGGCAGCGTGCGCAGCTTCAACCGCATAACCCTTGCCCCAGTGCGGTCGCGCCAGCGCCCAGCCGAGTTCGAAGCCGACCCAGCATTCCGGTTGCCACGCGCCGACCCGGCCGACGAACGCGCCTGTCGCCTTCTCTTCGACCGCAAACAAGCCATAGCCGCGCAACGCCCAATGGCCAACGAAGAGCGCCATGTCGCGCCAAGCGTCCGAACGCGCCTTGGCGCGCATGTCGGCGGAGAGAAAACGCGCCACCTCTTCATCGGCCATCATGGCGGCAAAGCCGTTGTCGAGATCGCTTTCGCTCCAGCCACGCAGAACGAGGCGCTCGGTTTCGATACGCGGAACGGCGGAAAGATCGAAGAGGCTCACGCGCGCCTTTATAGCGGCGCCCGCTGAAAGCGCAGCACGTGTTCGGCAACGTTATCGCCGTTGCGGATGCGGATGGTCATAACCATCCGGTCCTCGCTCTCGCGCACAATCGTCAGGCCGTTGAAGACGATGCGGTCGGCCCCGACGGAGACCGGCTCGAATGTCGTCCATTGGTCGCGGTCTTCCCAGGTCGTGAAGTCGGGGTTGAAGTGCTTCAGGCGCATGCGCAAGCCGCCCTCGGCGACGTCCATGATCATGAACTCGTAGAATTGCGGTTGGTCTTCGCGCCAATAGCGGAAGTGGCCGATCATCTGGCCGCCAACGGGTGGCGACCAGGCCTCTTCCATATCGCCGCCAAAGCCTTCGCCGACCCAACGGCCAGCTAGCCATGCGGCGTCTTCGATTGTGACCTCAGCTTGCGGCGCGGTCTGCGCTTGCGCGGCGCAACCTGCGCTCGAAAGCGCCAAGGCAATGACGAAGGTCTTGGCAAATCTCAGCATGCGATGCCCTCCTCTGCCTATGACGCACGAAGATCACCGATTTCGACATCACTCCGTCGCGCGGAAATCCCAATCGGTGTCCGCCGCCAGATAGAGGAAGGTCACCCAAGCGGCGACGTTCTGACGGAGCGCTTCGGGGTCGATCTTGTCCAGCGTGTCGTCGGGCGTGTGGTGATAGTCGAAATAGTCGGTGCCATCTTGGCGGAGATCGACGAGCGGGACGCCTGAGGCTTGGCGGATCGCGCTGATATCGGCGCCGCCGCCTGCCGTGTTGTCGCCCGCCAGAACGCCAAGCGGCGCAAGTGCACGGGAGAATGCGCGCGCATAAGGCAACGCTGGTTCCGAGAAGCGCGAGCGGAAGCTATAGATGCGCCCGGCGCCGAAATCGCTCTCGGCAGCCACGATGTGAGCCTCGTTCGCATGGTCACGCGCGTAAGCCGCACCACCGTGAACGCCGTTCTCTTCAGCGCCGGCAAGCAAGATACGGATCGTGCGGCGCGGGCGGCGCGGCAGATCGCGGATGAGACGCGCGGCGGCGGTAATGATCGCAACGCCTGCGCCATCATCGATCGCGCCCTGCCCTGAATCCCAGGAATCCAAATGCGCGGCAATCAGCACGATCTCTTCCGGATTCGTACGCCCACGGATCTCCGCGATGACATTACCGGACTCCGCGTTCTCGCGCATATCGACTTCGATGTTCAGACGCACGCGCGTCGCGCCACGTGTGACCGATCGCGCGAGCAAATCAGCGTCGGCCGGTGAGAGCGCAGCAGCTGGCAGAGAGACGCCGGCGGCTTGGCGCGAGGCGCCGCCTTGGTGGGCGAAGCGATGCGGATCGGTGCCGACAGAGCGGATGAGGCATGCAACGGCGCCGCGTTCCTGCGCCAGTGGCGCGCAACGGCTGCGCTTGGCGACAGCGGCGCCATAGCCCGATCCATCCTGCATGCGCTGCATACGCTCATCGATGAAGACGATACGCCCACGCACCTGCGCTGGTGTTGCGGCTTCGAGTTCCAGAAGATTGGCAAAGCGAATGACTTCTGCTTCAAGCCCGCCCTCCGGTGTCGCTGGCGAACCACCGAGTGCTGCGATCACCATTGATTGCTGAGAGGGCGAGACTATCGAGGCCTCCTCGCGCGTTGCATCCCAATAGGGCAGCGTAAACGGCTCAACCCGGATATTGGTGAAACGCTGCTCACGCAGCATCGAGACGGCCCAATCGCGAGCGCGCGCTTCCTGCTCCGACCCCGCCATGCGCGGGCCGACTTCGGTGACGAGATCTTCGACGATCTGCCACGCGAGATCGCTCTCAAGTGCAGCGGCCTGCAGGCGATCAATCGTGCGCTGTTGCTCCGCGGTGATCGGCGCGACGGGCGGCGGCGCTGGCGGCGCGAGGATGGCGTTCTGCGCACTCGCCGATGAGGCGAATGCAATCGTCGCAAGCGCCAGAATGAAACCGCGCATCAAGTCCCCCGAAATTGCTCCATCACAAAGTGACGGCGTGCAGCCGGGATGCAAGCGGCAAGCGACGATCCGCTCAGCGTTGGCGGGCTTTCCAGGCCGTTTTCGATTGGCCGTAGAGATCGACCCAGTGCATCTCGAATGGCGGCGCGAGTTGATGATCTTCGCGCTCAAGCTGCGATCCCAGCGCCAGCGCGAGTTTGATCGACGGCGCGTTGTTCTTATCGATGCAATGGATGACGTGCTCCCAGCCGAGGTGATCGAACGCCCAATCGATCGCAGCGATGGCGCCTTCCTTAGCGAAGCCCTGCCCCATCGCGCTGGCCTTCAAGCCCCAGCCGACTTCATCGCCCGGCCACGAGCCTTCCTTGCCGCCCGGACGCCACGGACCGAGCCGGCCGATCCACTCGCCAGTATCGCGCCGCAGCACCGAGAACATGCCGTAGCCCAGAAGCGCCCACGATCCGGCGAGCGAAGCCATGCCGCGCCATGCTGCATCGCGGGGCGCAGTGCCGCCGATGAAGCGCATGGTTTCCTCTTCCGTCGCCATCTGCGCGAAGCCGTCGAAATCCTCATGCGCGGGCGGGCGCAGGATGAGGCGTTCGGTGATGAGTGTGGGGCCGATGCTCATGGCAGGCGCATCCTTTCGTGCGGGCCGCGTGAATAGCCCATCGCGCGCGCCAGCGACAGTACGGATAATTGCGCGGGCCGTGCCCGCGACCTACGATCCGGTTATGGTCGCGCTCCGCCTCAATCCCGCAATCGACATCAAAGCCGCCGCGGCGGCGTATCAGCGCGACAAGTTCGTGCAGATCCCAAACCTGTTTGAGCCTGAAGTCGCGAATGCGGTGGAGGAAGCCATTCTCGCGTCGCCTTGGCGGCTGCTCTGCCAGAATGACAAGGAAGAGCTGCTCTTCCTGACCGAGGAAGACTATCGCTCAATGCCGCCGCAAGAGCGCGCGCAGCTTGAGCGCGGCATCCTGGAGCGCGCCGCGCGCAATATCGGCTACACCTATCACGCCTATCCGATGATCGAAGCGGCGCGCCTCGGCTGGGACCCGGGCCATCCGATCCACGCGCTGACCCACTTTCTGAACGGGCCCGAGTTTCTATCGCTCGGGCGCGAGATCATCGGCGAAGACAAGCTCACCAAAGTCGATGCGCACGCGACGCGCTACATGCGTGGCCACTATCTCACGCGCCACATCGACGATGGCGGCCACCGCCGCGCTGCGTACACGCTCGGCTTCTCGCGCGATTGGCAGCCCGATTGGGGCGGCCTGCTGTTGTTCCTAGATCAAAAGCAGGACGTGATCTCCGGCCACCTGCCCCGCTGGAACGTGCTGACGATCTTCGATGGGTTGAAGCTCCACACCGTGACTGCGATCTCGCAGTTCGCGATGCGGCCGCGTGTTTCGATCGCGGGCTGGTATCGGGATGATGCGATTAAGGTGGGCTAGCCCACGCTGGGGTCGATGCCCTTGCATGCATCGACCAAGCCCTTCACGGCGCCAACCGAGTGATCGAACATGGCGCGCTCATTAGGCGTGAGTTCGATCTCGATCACCTTCTCGACGCCGCCCGCGCCGATGATGCACGGCACGCCGACATAGATGTCATTGAGGCCATATTGACCGTTCAAATTCGCGGCGCACGGCAGGACGCGCTTCTTATCGCGCAGATAGGACTTCGCCATCTGGATGGCGCTTTCGGCCGGTGCGTAGAAGGCTGAGCCCGTCTTCAACAGGCCGACGATTTCAGCGCCGCCATCGCGCGTGCGCTGCACGATTTGGTCGAGCTTTTCTTGGCTGGTCCAGCCCATCTTCACGAGGTCAGGCAGTGGGATGCCGGCGACGGTGGAGTAACGCACGAGCGGCACCATGGTGTCGCCGTGACCGCCGAGCACGAAAGCCGAAACATCTTCAACCGAAACCTTGAACTCTTCGGCGAGGAAATAGCGGAAGCGCGCGCTATCGAGGACGCCGGCCATGCCGACGACCTTGTTGTGCGGCAGGCCAGAGAATTGGCGCAGCGCCCACACCATGGCATCCAAAGGATTGGTGACGACGATGACGAACGCATTCGGCGCGTGCGCCTTGATGCCCTCGCCCACCGCCTTCATGACCTTGAGATTGATTCCGAGAAGATCGTCGCGGCTCATGCCGGGCTTGCGCGGCACGCCTGCGGTGACGATGCAAACATCGGCGCCGGCGATGCCGGCATAATCGTTGGCGCCCTTGAGCGCGCTATCCTTGCCAAACACCGGCGACGCTTCAGCGATGTCGAGCGCCTTGCCCTGCGGGACGCCTTCGACGACGTCGAATAGGATCACATCGCCCAGTTCCTCGCGCGCGGCGATGTGGGCGAGCGTGCCGCCGATCATGCCAGAACCGATAAGGGCGATTTTTGCGCGGGCCATGAGGAGACGCTCCGATCTCGGGGAATTGAAGGCGCGGGGTTTAGACCCGCCCGCGCCTCCGCGCAACGCGGCTTTATCGCGCCGCGACCAACTCCATCACCCAGGCGCGCACGGATGCGTCATCCCAGGCGCCGTCATAAGCAATATCAGGCTGATAGGCCTCAAGCGGCCCACGCCCCATGCCGCGCCAGACTTTCTGCGGGATAGTGAGAGTCGCGAGGCCCGACGGCAGCGTCACGTTGCGGACTTCCATGTAGGGGCCATCCCCCGACGTTGCCGAGCCAATAAGCTGAACGCCCGGCACGAAGAGCACGGTGTCAGCAAAGTTGAGGCACGACGAGCCGCAGGTTCCGTTTGAGAGCATATAAACGCGCGCGGCGAATGGACTGCGCCCGCCGCGCGGACGTTGCTGCGTTAGGCCGCCGCTGCGCGCGACATTGCTTGAGCCTTGCCGCCAAATCGGCGGATCATCGTCCAACGCGCCTTCCATCCCATCGATCGCGGCGCGGCCGAAACGCGCGCTATCGGAGTTTGCGCCGAACTCTGGAATGATGGTTTCAGTGAGCCATTCGCGCCAGTACGCGACGTTTTCGGCGGAGGCGCGCCAATCGACAGCGCTCGCGCGCGACGATGCATTCGCTGCACGCGCGGCCACGCCGTCGCCGAAGATACCCCGCGCTATACGATCAGCCCACGCGGAATTGCCGCCGCCATTGCCGCGCACGTCAATAATGATCGCGCGGGCGCCGCGCATTTCGGCGCCGCGCGCGTTGATATCGCGGACGAGCTGATCGAGTTGTGCGCCGGTTTCACCGCCCGATGAAAACGTTGGAATGCCAATCCAGAACACCCCTGGCGCAGGCTCACTGACGCCCCATTCCGCGCGCGCGCCGACGGATGCGGTTTGGTACGCGGCCCAATACGCATCCGCGGGATCCGGCAGATCACGCCAACGCAAAGTGATGTCGCGCTCGGCGCCATTCTCGGAGACGCGGCAATTGGCTGGCGCCGGCGCGCCGGGGATCGGCCTGTTCATGAACAGACGCGTCGCCGCACGGCGACGATCGAGTGCGAGTTGCTCGTTGAGCACGAATGGATAGAGCCGCTCCGTCGCGAGGTCTTCGAGCGTGCGGCCTTCACATGAGAGGATTTGCGCGCCGATCGCGGGCGCTTCGGCATCGTTCTCATCGCGCATGACGACGACCGCCCCACCATTGCGCGAGGCAGCGAGAAAGCCTGGCCAAGTTGGCGGCGGCAAGTCGACGGATGAATTTACGTTGATGTGGGGGTCGCCGAAGCCGCTGAGATAGAAAGCCAGCGTGTAGTAATGGCCGGACTGATCGGTCACCGCTGCGGCGCGGGCTGTTGCTTGTTCGTAGCCTTGCTGCAGCCAAGCCGGATAAGACGGGTTTTCCGTATCGAACGGGATCGGTGTTTGGGTGTTGAGCACTTCGCGCGCGACAGCCAGATCGCTGAGCGTCAGTTCCCGCCAGCCGTCCGGCGTGGTTGGCCGCGGCGGCGCATCCTGGGCAAGCGCGGGACCGGCAAGGCACACAAGGCTGAGCGCCGCGAGCGCATGACGAAGCTTGAGCATAGGACCTCCACCCTCGCGCAGATGCCTCCGCGCGGCCCTATGGATGCGTCAGCGCTTCACGCAGATCAACACGCCGTCGCCGATGGCCGTCAGAACGGCATGGACGCGGGTGTCGGCTTTGGCCTTCTGCGCGAGCGCGCGGAGTGCTGTTGTATCGGGCGTCGTATCCGCCGGATCGGCGACCTTGCCGGACCAGAGCATATTGTCGAACAGCATGACGCCGCCTGGGCGCAGCAGGATCAGCCCACGTTCGTAGTACGCGTCATAGCCAGTCTTATCGGCGTCGATGAAACCGAGATCGTAGCTGCCGCCTTGGCCGGCTTGGATGCGCTGATCGAGCGTCTCCGTCGCCGGCGCGACTTTGAGTTCGATGATGTCGTCGACTTCAGCTTGGCGCCAATAATCACGCGCCTTCGTGGTCCATTCTTCAGAGATGTCGCAGGCAAGCAGATGCGCGCCGATCGGGTGCATGTCTTTCAAAGTGAGCGCTGTGGCGAGTGCGGAATAGCCGGTGAAGACGCCCACCTCGAACGTGCGTCTGGCGCGGATCATACGCGCGGTCGCAGCCATGTAGGCGCCCTGCTCCGGGCTGATCTGCATACGCGCTTGCGTCAGCGCCGCCGTCTCTTCGCGACAACGAACGAGTGCGGGATGCTCAGGCGGATTGGCGTCCGCGAGGTAGCGGACGAGTTCAGGCGTCAGGCCAAAAGATGAAGACATGCCTGCAACCTAGTGCGGTCGCAGGCATGGGCAACAACTTAGCCGAGGCGCTTCAGTTGATCGACGAGATCGGTGCGTTCCCAGGTGAAGCCGCCCTGATTGTCCGGCGTACGGCCGAAATGGCCGTAGGCGGCCGTGCGGCTGTAGATCGGGTTGTTCAGCTTCAGGTGCGTGCGGATCGCCCGCGGCGTCGCGCCACCGATCATTTCCGGCAGAGCCTTTTCGAGGATCGCCGGATCGATGGTGTCGGCGCCGTGGAGATCGACATAGAAGCTCGTCGGCGCGGCAACGCCGATCGCGTAGCTGATCTGGATCGTGCAGCGCTCAGCGAGGCCGGCGGCCACCACGTTTTTCGCCAGATAGCGGCACGCATACGCGGCAGAGCGGTCAACCTTCGTCGGGTCCTTGCCCGAGAAGGCGCCACCGCCGTGCGGGCTGGCGCCGCCATACGTGTCGACGATGATCTTGCGTCCGGTCAGGCCGCTATCGCCGTCGGGGCCGCCGATCTCGAACTTGCCGGTCGGGTTGATGTGCCACTTGGTTTTCTTGGTGATGAGGCCTGCCGGGAAAACTGATTCCGCATACGGGCGCACGAGATCGGCGAAGCGCTTCTGCGAGTACGTGGCGTCGCCCAGCTTCTTCGTGTGCTGGTGGCTGACGACGATGGCGACAACTTCAACCGGCTTGCCGTTTTCATAGCGCAGCGTGACTTGGCTCTTCGCATCGGGCTCAAGCTCAGGACGCTCACCCGAATGGCGCACTTCGGCGAGACGCTTCAAAACATTGTGCGAGTATTGCAGCGTCGCCGGCATCAGCTCCGGCGTCTCTTGGCAGGCGTAGCCGAACATGATGCCCTGGTCGCCGGCGCCTTCGTCCTTTGAACCTTTCGCATCGACGCCTTGAGCGATGTGCGCGGACTGGCCGTGCAGATAGCAAGCGTACTTCGCCTTCTCCCAGTGGAAGCCTTTCTGCGCGTAGCCAATGTCCTTCACCGCGGCGCGCACCTTCGGCTGCAAGCCAGCGATGATCTCTTTAGTGAAGGCCTTGTTGGCGGCCTTGTCGTTGCCCGCCTTACCGGCGCGGACTTCGCCAGCCAGGATGATGCGGTTCGTCGTCACCATCGTCTCGCAGGCGACGCGGGCTTCGGGATCGGCGGTCAGGAAGGCGTCCACGACGGTGTCGGAGATGCGGTCAGCGACCTTATCAGGGTGCCCTTCGGACACGCTCTCGCTGGTGAATACGTAAGAGCTTCTCGCCACGCGGTTTCTCCGGCCCCTCGAAAATGAAGCGGCCCCTCTTAGGGCATGGGCTCATTTTCGCAAATGCGGCGCCGTGGCGTTGGTTAGCCGCGCTTGCCCTCGGACGCCTCTTCGGTGAGGGCCTTAACCAATTCAAGGACTTGGCGGCGGACCTTCTTGCTCTTGATCGAGGCGAAAAGCGACATGAGCTGGGCCCCCTCCGGCGTGGCGAGGGCGTCGTCGATATAGTCTTTGGAAGATTCGGCTACGCCCGCAGACGCCCGCCCGCCCAGGCCCTCGAAGAATTTGGCGATTGGCATATCCATCGACAATGCGATGTCATGCAGCCTGCTCGCGGCGATGCGATTGACGCCCTTCTCGTATTTCTGAACCTGCTGGAAGGTCACGCCAAGAAGCTCAGCCAAACGCTCCTGGCTCATACCGATTTCTAGACGTCGCGTGCGCACGCGCTGGCCAATTTTCTTATCGATCGCGTTGGCTGCGCGCTCGTCGTTCATGACTTCGGCCCCCGCGCCGCAGTCAAAGTCGGCGCAAATCTTAGTACGGCTAGAGCCAATACTAGGCCAAACAGCAATACAATATCCAGTTTGGCATAGAGAGTCTCATCGAGTGCAGGCGGAAGTTGTGCTTCTACTGCGGCGCCAGCCGGATTGCTTGCTGTTGAACGCACGACACGGCCGTAACCATCGACGATCGCGGAGAAGCCGCCGCTAGCCGCACGTGCGAGCGGCAAGCCCTCTTCAATCGACCGATAACGCGCCATCGCGAAGTGTTGGTGCGGGCCAGTGCCGTCACCGAACCACGCATCGTTGGTCACGCTGATGATCCAGCCCGGGCGATCAGCGCCACGCGGCGTCATGCCTGGAAAGATCGCCTCGTAGCAAATCAGCACGACGGCCGGCGGCGCTTCGGGAATGACAAGCCGCGTTGGCTCAGGCCCCGGCGTGAAGCCCGCCCCAATGCGCTGCAGCGGCGCGATGTTGAAGCGGCTTATGAGCGACCAGAACGGGATGTACTCGCCGAACGGCACCAGATGATTCTTGTCGTACACTTGCGCCACGCGCGGCGCGCCGCTGACGCCATCGATGACAGCGGCTGAGTTGTAGAGGCGGATGTTTGTCGCCGTGGCTTCGCCACGCATGAACGCGTCGCAATCAGCGCCCGGTTCGCAGCGCGTCAAACCCATCACCAGCGCGCGATCACCGAGACCAGCCGCCAGCGTGTCGAGGAATTGCTGGTTTTGCAGCTGGAAGAAATTGAGCGTCGGAATAGCGCCTTCGGGCCAGATCAGAATGGAAGCGCGGCTCTCTTCGCCATCACCGCTCACGTCCAGATAACGCTGAAGCACGCGCCATTCTTGATCCGGTCGGTAACGCCACTTCTCAGCTTGGCTCAGACCGGAATCGGCGACACGCACGATCGGTTGCGCGCCAGGCGGATCCACCGCGCCGCTCGCCATGCGCTGAGCGCCCCAGCCAAACGCTAGGCCCAATACCAGGCCCGCTGCGATCAAGGGTGCAAAGCGCTTGCCCGCTGTCGCCGCGCGATCAGCGACCGCGGCAGGCGACGCGCAGATGAGCAGCGTCAGCGCCGAAAGGCCGTAGATGCCGAACAGCGACGCCAATTGCGAAATCGGCTCTCCTGGTGTCCAGACGTAACCCGGCAAAAGCCACGGAAAGCCGGTGAAGAGATTGCCGCGCATCCACTCCGAGGCAAACAAGCCGAGTGCGAACGCCGCGATACGGCGAAGATCGTTGGTCCACATCAGCATCGCCAGCACGCAGCCGACGCCGAAGAAAATCGCCAAACCGCCTGCGAGCGCCAGCGTCGCCGGGATCCCCCAGAGCGGGCCCCACGACGCAGAGTCCACCATGAACGCGGAGGAAACCCAGTAGAGGCCCGTGGCGAGGTGGCCGAGACCAAACCACCAACCGATGCCGAACGCCGCCCAGAGCTTTCGTTCGCGCCGCCACGCGGCGTCGAGCAACCACACCAGAACGATCAGAGCGACCGCGTAAAACGCCGTCAGTTGAAACGGCGCGTGCCCCAGCGTGGCGAGCGCACCGGCGCCAAGCGCCACGCCGCGCCGCGGCCAGGGCCTCAGCGCCGAAAACCATGCATGGATGCGCGAAGGATGGGCGTCTGACGCAGACTCTTTCACAGGCGCTCCAAGTGTGTTCGGGAAGCGCGTTTGGAGCGCGCTCAGGCCAGCGCGTCAACCACCTATCGAGGCCTTCGGACCAGGAACAACGTTCGCCGCCGTCTTTGCAGCGTCTCCTGCCCGCTTGATCCGTATCCGCTTCACGCGGCGGGGGTCGGCGTCCATGACTTCCATGTCGAAGCCGGCGGGATGGTGAAGAATTTCGCCCCGCTGCGGCAGCCGGCCGGCCAGAGCCACGGCAAGGCCGCCAGCGGTGTCGAACTCGTCCTCGTGATCGGGCAGTTCAAGGCTGACTTCGAACTTGGCCTGCAACTCATCGATCGGCGCGCGCCCATCGACTTCATAAACACCGCCGAGGCGCTCCACGATCAACGCGGAATCTTCGTCATGCTCGTCTTCAATCGCGCCAACGATTTGCTCGACGAGATCTTCCATCGAAACTAGCCCGTCAGTGCCGCCATACTCATCGACGACAAGCGCCAAGTGAATGCGGCTGGACTGCATCTTGAGGAAGAGAGTCGCCAACGTCATGGATTGAGGCACGTAGAGGATTTCGCGGCGTATGCGCGGCAGCATGCGATCGCTCAGCTTCGCTTGCGCTTCGCCCTCGTCATTCGGCGCCAACAGCGCGAGCACATCGCGCACGTGAATGAAGCCCTGCGGATCGTCGAGCGTCTCTCCGTAAACTGGCAAACGGGAGTGCTGGCTCTCAGAGAAGATTCGCGCCGCCTCACCGAGTGATGCGCCCGCCTCGACAGCGACGATCTCGGCGCGCGCGCGCATGACATCGGCGACCTTCAAGCGATCGAAGCGCGCCGCGCGCAGGATCATGTCCTTGTGCGCAAGCTCGATGTCTTCGCCATTGCCCTCGCGCAGGGCTTCTTCGACGGCGTCAGCGGACCCTAGTTTCCCGCGCGCAAACATGCGCGACAATCTCTGAACAAGGCCCGCGCGCCTTCGCGAGGGTTCTGCTTCTTCTTTTACGTCAACCATAATGTGCGCGTAGCGCTCCTAAAGCGGCCATCAAGCGTAGGGATCTTCTATCCCGAGAGAGTGCAGGATAGCGCGTTCACGCGCTTCCATCTTCTCTGCGTCGGCCGGATTTTCGTGATCATACCCCAAAAGATGCAAAAAGCCGTGCACCGCCAAATGGGCAGCGTGGTGATCAAACCGTTTACCCTGAAAATTCGCTTGCTCGACAATGGTTTCCGCCGCCATCGCAATGTCGCCTAGGAAACCCGGTTCGGCCGATCCGGGCGCTGGCGGAAACGACAACACATTGGTCGGGCCGTCTTTGTTGCGGAACTGCTTATTGAGCGCAGCGATCGAGGCATCGTCGCCCAACAGCAACGATACAGTGCCTGACGCGCCCTCTTCCGCCGCAGCCGCCGCAAGTGCGCTGCTCAACACATTTTCATGACCGCGCCACAACTCGCTGTTGGCGATAAGATCAACTTCCAAAGATTGCTCAGCCGCCACCGCGCGCTCCCTCGTCACGGTGATAGGCTTCAACGATCTGCGCGACGAGCCTGTGACGAACGACGTCTTGCGTCGCAAAGCGGATGACTTCGACGCCGCGTACCTCTTCCAGAATGGACACGGCGTGCGCGAGCCCAGATTGATCGGTGCGCGGCAGATCAACTTGGCTCGGATCCCCGGTGACGACCATGCGCGAGCCTTCGCCCAAGCGGGTCAGCACCATTTTCATTTGCAGCTGGGTTGCGTTCTGCGCTTCGTCGACAATCACGAACGCGTTCGACAGCGTGCGTCCGCGCATGAAAGCAAGCGGCGCCACTTCGATTTGGCGGCGCTCGCGGCGCGCTTTCAAGTCAGACTCACCCATCTGGCCACGAAACGCGTCCCAAATCGGCTGCAGATATGGATCGACTTTCTCCGAGAGATCGCCAGGCAGATAGCCGAGCTTCTCGCCAGCTTCGACGGCCGGACGCGTGACAATAATGCGATCGACGCGCTCTTGCTTCAGCGCTTCGACCGCCGCAGCGACGGCGAGAAACGTCTTGCCTGTGCCGGCCGGGCCGACGCCGAAGATGAGATCAATGTTCTCGTCGCGCAGCGCTTCGACGTAATGCACTTGCCGCGGCGTGCGCAGCGTGAGCCCGCCGAGCTGCGGCAAACGCAAGGGCACGGCGCTCTCGCTGTCGCCCTCGGAGAACGCGATCGCAGCCTGCACCTCGCCTTCACGCACTTTGCCTTTGCGGCGCGCTTGGTCAGCCAGCGCATCGACGATGCGCTGAACACGCTCAAGATCGGCCACGGTATGGGCGCGGACGATGAGCTTATCGCCCTGTGCGTCGAGCGTGACACTGTAAGACGGCGTGCCGCGCGGCGCGTTTGGATCGCGAAAGGCTTCTTGGATCAAAGCGAGGTGGCGATGCAGCGGGCCAAACACGGCTTGCGCAACGCCCGCTTCGGAAAGCGCGATCGTGCGGGTTTGTTCGCTCACGCGACCTCCGCTGCCAGCGCGACGCGCGCGCCGGCCAGTGAGTTCTGGGACCCAGAAAGAATGCGGACAGAGACGATGTCTCCGTTGCGGGCGGTGGTGTCGTCGAAGTGCACGGATTGGAGATATGGGGAGCGGCCGTGCTTCTGCCCAGCCATACGGCCATCGCCAGTCACAAGCACTGGAAGCACGCGGCCAACTTGGCTTTTGTTAAAGGCGGTCTGTTGCTCGAACAGCAGCTTTTGCAACGCCTGCAAGCGCTCGCCTTTCACGCCCTCATCCACCTGGCCCATCATAGCCGCCGCCGGTGTGCCGGGGCGTGAGGAGTATTTGAAGGAGAAAGCCAGCGCGAAATCAATGTCGCGCGCCAGTTGCATTGTGTCTTCAAAATCTTGTTCCCGCTCGCCCGGGAACCCGACGATGAAATCGGTCGAAACCGCAATATCCGGGCGGACTTGGCGCATGCGAGCGATGATGTCGCGATAGAATGCGCCATCATGCTTGCGGTTCATGGCCTTGAGGATGCGGTCTGATCCTGACTGCACCGGCAGGTGCAGAAACGGCATCAGCTTCGGCTCAGCGCCGTGCAACGCGATCAGCTCATCCGTCATCTCGATCGGATGTGAGGTCATGTAGCGGATGCGCTCGAGGCCATCGAGGCGCGCGAGTTGTTCCAGCAGATCCGTGAAACTTGCATCGCCGTGATAGGCGTTGACGTTCTGGCCAAGCAGCGTGATCTCGCGCACGCCACGATCGGTCAGCGAACGCGCCTCTGCGAGCACATCCTTGATCGGCCGCGAGAACTCGGCGCCGCGCGTGTATGGCACAACGCAGAACGTGCAGAACTTATCGCAGCCTTCTTGCACCGAAAGAAAGGCGGTGACGCCATCCGGCGCACGCGCGGGCAAGCCATCGAACTTTTCTTGCGCGGTGAAGTCAGCGGCGAGCCGCTCGCCAGTCTTGCGGGCCGCACGCGCGATCAGTTCCGGCAGCTTGTGATAAGCTTGCGGGCCGACGACGAGATCAACTTCCGGCGCGCGGCGAATGATCTCCTCACCTTCCGCTTGCGCAACACAGCCGGCGATGGCGATGGTCGTGGTCTTGCCTTCGATGGCGCGGCGTTCTTTGTGCGCGCGCAAGCGGCCGATCTCGGAATAAACCTTCTCGGTCGCCTTCTCGCGAATGTGGCAGGTGTTCAAGATAACGAGGTCTGCGTCGTCCGGCTTGTCGGTCACCGCGTAGCCCAAGGGCCCGAGCACATCGCGCATGCGCTCGCTGTCATAGACATTCATCTGGCAGCCGTACGTCTCGATGAAGAGACGCTTCGCCGCGCGCGGCTCACTCATTTCTTGGTCGCTTTGGCCTTATCGTCGAGCGGGACGCCGTAGAGTTCGAGGCGGTGATCGACGAGTTTGTAGCCAAGCCGGCGCGCGATCTCTTGTTGCAAGCGCTCAATCTCGGGCTCGACGAACTCGATCACCTGGCCGGTCTTCATGTCGATCAGGTGATCGTGGTGCGTCTCGGGAACTTCTTCGTAGCGCGAGCGGCCATCGCGGAAATCGTGGCGCTCAAGAATGCCGGCTTCCTCAAAAAGGCGCACAGTGCGGTACACCGTGGCGATCGAGATACCCGGGTCGACGGCAACAGCGCGGCGGTGCAGTTCTTCGACGTCGGGGTGATCCTGGCTGCCCGAGACGATGCGCGCGATCACGCGGCGCTGCTCGGTCATGCGCATGCCCTTATCGACACAGAGTTTTTCGATGCGATCCATGGCGGAGCAATACAACTTGGCAAGGCGCGCTGTCCACCTGCGGAGCGTTACACCAGCGCCAGACGCATCGTGATGGCGTCTACGAAGCCGTTCGCGGTGGCGTAGTAGCCAGGCCTGCGCCCGGTTTGGGCAAAGCCCAGCTTTTCGTAGAGCGCGCGCGCCGCTGCATTATTCTCCGCGACCTCCAAATGCATCGACGCCGCGCCACGCGCGACGGCTCGGGCCGCAGTCGCCTCGACGAGTTCGACCGCGAGGCCACGGCGTCGCGCCTCCGGCACGATCGCGACGGTCAGAAGCTCTGAATCCCCGGCGGCGACCCACGCCAACGCGAAGCCATGCAGCGTGTCATGCTCTTGCGAGACAACCGCAAAGACGGCCGGGTTTTCCATCAGCTCGGAAACGTCGTTGGCGCTCCACCCTTTATCGAAGCTACGCGCGTGCAAATCGGCCAGTAGCGCCGCTTGTTCGGCGCTCGCCGGCTGGATCACACCACCTGCTCCACCGCGTTCACTTCAGGCACGTAGTGGCGGAGCATGTTTTCGATGCCTTGCTTCAGCGTCAGCGTCGAGGACGGGCAGCCCGCGCAGGCGCCGCGCATGTTGAGGCGGACAATGCCTTGTTCATGGTCCCACGAGTGGAAGGTGATATCGCCGCCATCGCGCGCCACGGCGGGGCGGACGCGTGCGTCGATAATCTCTTTCAGCTCTTTGACGATGTCGGCGGCTTCGCCTTCATAGACGATATCGGCTTCATCGGTTTCATCCGTGACCGCCGCGCCATCGGCGAGCACGGGGCGCCCGGCGGTGAAGTGATCCATGATCGCCGCCAGCACGTGCGGCTTCAGATGTGGCCACTCCAGACCCTCGGCTTTGGTGATGGTGATGAAGTCACTGCCGAGATAGACGCGCTCGACGCCGTCGATCTCGAACAATGCCGTCGCCAGCGGCGCGCCGAGCGCCGCATCGGCGTCGGCGTATTCACGGCTGCCCTGCCCCAGCACATCGCGGCCAGGCAGAAACTTCAGCGTGCGTGGATTGGGCGTCGATTCCGTTTGAATGAACATGGGGCTCAGGTGGTCCTTTGGCCGTAACCGGTCAAGCGGGCGGCGTGTCTTCCTTGCTGGCGACAATCGCCACCGGCAGCGCCAATCTGCGAATTTCGTCGCGCGTCAGCGCGCCCGGCACGACCAGCACCGGCACCGGGCGCAGTCCGATGCCTTGGGCGCGGCCGAGCTGAGCGACCAACGGGCCCGGACCGCCAGGCCCGTGCGCCGCGGCGAGCACTACCAGTTTGATCGAGTGATCTTCCTCGATCAGCTTGCGCAGTTCCGGCTTCAGATCGCCCCCGCGCAGCACCGGCTCAGCCGAAACCCCGCATTCGGCCCAGACCTCAGCCGCGAAGCGCTGTGTCAGCGACTCCGCCGCATCGTGCGCTTGGCGGCGCATTTCATCGGTGATCGACGCCCAGGGCGCTGGATCGGACGGTTCGATGACGCGCAAGATTACGAGCCGCCAGCCGGTGTTGCGGCAGATAAGCCCCGCATAGATCAGCGCGTCGGGAAATTCCTCGCTCTCGTCGGCGATAACCAGACAGGCGAAACGCTCGTCACTCATCGGATGACCCTAGCGACTCCCCGTTAGGCGCGCCAGAAGCCGACGACATCGCGAACCTCGGCCATGATCGGCTGCGCCACCGCCCGCGCCTTCTCTGCGCCGTCCCTCAGGATCGCATCGAGCGCGCCGGGATCGGCGTTGAGACGGCGCATCTCGGCGGCGATCGGCGCGAGCTTGGTTGAGAGCGCCTCGGCGAGCGCCGGCTTAAACACGCCGAAGCCCTTGCCGCCATATTCGGTGAGGATGTCTTCAACGCTACGCTCGGTGACTGCCGCGAAGATGCCGACGAGGTTTTCAACCTCGGCGCGGCCCGCGAGGCCTTCCTTGGACTCCGGCACTGGGGCGGAATCCGTCGTCGCCTTCTTGATCTTTTGCAGGATCGCGTCGGCGTCATCGGTCATGTTGATGCGCGTCATGTCCGAAGGATCGGACTTCGACATCTTCTTCGTGCCCTCGCGCAAACTCATGATCCGCGCGCCTGGGCCCTGGATCAGCGGCTCGGGCAGCGGGAAGAAATTCGGCGCGTCGTAATCGTTGTTGAACTTCGCGGCGATGTCGCGCGAAAGCTCCAAGTGCTGCTTCTGATCTTCGCCGACCGGAACGTGCGTCGCCTTGTAGAGCAGAATATCCGCCGCTTGCAGGACGGGATAGTCGAACAAGCCAACTGACGAACGCTGCGCGTCCTTGCCGGCTTTATCCTTGAACTGCGTCATCCGCTCCAACCAGCCCATGCGGGCGATGCAGTTGAACACCCACGCAAGCTCCGAGTGCTCGCGCACTGCAGATTGGATAAAGATGGTCGAACGCTTGGGATCAACGCCGGCCGCGACATAAGCCGCCGCGACTTCGCGCGAGCGGTTGGCGAGTTCTTTCGGATCAGGGCCGGTGGTGATCGCGTGCAGATCGACGATGCAATAAATGCACTCGTAGCTCTCTTGCAGGCGCACGAACTTTTGCAACGCGCCAAGATAATTGCCGAGATGCAGGCCATTCGTCGGCTGCATGCCTGAGAACACGCGCTGCGGGCCCTTGTATTGGGGCGGCTGGACGTCGGTCATTGGAAACTCCGGAACATGAGAACGGGCGCGTCGCTGTGGCGCGCTAAAAGCGGCGTCAGTTCAGGCCCGCCATCGCCAGAATTTCGTTCTCGTGCTCATGAAGTTGGCTTCTATCAGCCGTCCAAGCCCGGCGGCAAGCCGCCTCCCCCGCCGTCAGGTCCGCGCTCGCGCCGGAACGCGCCGCGCACTTCGCCAATGCTCACCGATCCGCTGAGGAACAAGACGGCGAAGTAGCTGAGACCGCCGCCGACGATCAACGTCAGGATCGCAATTTCCTTGGAGCCAAGAGCGGCTTCGAGCGCCTCGCGATTGGCGACGCCCATCCACATCGCCACACCCAAAGCGGCGGAGACTAGGGCAATGCGCGTGAAGCGCCATATCGCTTTGGCCGACGGCGCGTAAGAGCCGTTTCGAGCCAATGTCGTCACCATAAGTGCGACATTGACCCACGCCGCGACGCTGGTCGCGATCGCGAGCCCCGGGAAGCCCGCATAGCCCAAAGAACGCAGCGCAAAGAACAGGGCTGCGCCTAGCGCGACATTGATCGCCATCGAGATCAGCGCAAAGCGCATGGGCGCGCGCGTGTCTTCGCGGGCAAAGAAAGCCGGCGCGTAGATCTTGGCTAGCACGAAGGCCGGAACGCCCCAGCCATAGTGAAATAGCGCAAGCGCTCCATCGCGCGCATTCTGAACGGTGAATTCGCCGCGCGCGAACAAGCCTTCAAGCAGAAATGACGGCATCGCCAAGATCGCGGCGGCCGACGGCAGCGTGAACACCATGGCGAGGTTCACAGCCTCATCGAGCGCGCTGCGCGCGGCGACCGTATCGTTCGCCTGCACAAGCCGCGACAGACGCGGCAGCATTGCGACGCCTACGGCCACGCCAATGAGTCCAAGCGGCAGCTGATACAAACGATCCGCGTACGCCAACAGAGAGATGGCGCCTTCCTCGAACGAGGCGATGCCTGTGCTGACCATGACGTTGATCTGCAGTGCGCCGCCGGCGATTGCCGCGGGCGCTGCGAGCACGAGCAGCCGCTTCACATTATCGCTCAGTCGCGGCGCCATCGGCCTTGTCCGCACGCCGGCGCGACGGGCGCCGAGTGCTACCCAGGCTGCCTGCAAGACGCCGGCGATCGTCACCGAGACTGCGGCAGCGATAGAGGCCTGGGTTGGATCGTCCCGGTAGAGCCAGACGCCGATCAGAAGCGATATGTTCAACAGCGATGGCGCAGCGGCCGCCGTGAAGAACCGCCCACGTGCATTCAGCGCACCCGCAAAAAGCGTGGCGACACTCATGGCCACGAGGTAGGGCATCGTGATCTGGGTCAGCAGCGTTGCTAACCTGAACGTCTCAGGATCATCGACGTAGCCGCCGAACAGGACGAGGTTGATCCAGGGCATAGCCAGAATTGCGACGGCGCTGAGCAGAGTCGTGGCCAGCACCAGAACCGAGAGCGCCTCCGCCGCAAGCGTGTCAGCGCTTTTCTCGCCCTGCTCGGCCAATGTCTTCGAATAGACAGGAACGAACGCCTGACTGAACGCCCCTTCCGCAAACAAGCGGCGAAACAGATTGGGAAAGCGCAGCGCGGCATTGAAGGCGTCAGCGATCGGCCCGGCGCCAAGCGCTGCGGCCAAAAGAACGTCACGGGCAAAGCCGAGCAGACGCGAGATCAAAGTCAGCCCGCCGATAACGGCGGTATTGCGGGCGAGGCTCATGCGGTCGGGCGACTCAAATGATGGGTATCCATGCCTTAGCGCGCCGTCGATGCGCGCGCCACAGCCAAGGCCTTCTTGGCGGGATCGGCGGGTGCGGCCGGCTCAGCCGCGCGCAACACGGCTTCGAGTTTGCTGCGCAACGACGCAATCCGGCGCGGCTCCTTGATTTGTCCGCCGCCCTCTTCCTGGACATAGAACACGTCGGAGGCGCGTTCGCCCAACGTGTCGATGTGGGCGCTGGCGATCGATACTTTCGCTTCGGCGCAGACATGCGCGAGCTCGGCGAGTAAGCCGAGCCGGTCGCGGCCTGACGCTTCAACGACAGTGGCGTGCGGGGTCAGATCGTTATCGATACGCACCCAAGGTTCGATCGCGAACGCGGCGTTGCGGCGCGATGCTGGCTTTGGCGCGGGCAATGCGTGGTCTGTGAGCGCGGCGCGATTCAACCGCTCGACCAGGTGAACAAGCAGATCGGGATCGCGCAGGCCAAACGGCTGGTTATCAGTCGTTTGGATCGAGAACACGTCGAACGCGGCGCCATCCTTGGTCGTGTGGACGCGCGCGTCCGCGATATCGGCGCCGCTAGCCGAGATCGCCGCGGCGAGGCTCGCGAACAAACCCGGCCGATCGCCAGCGTAGACGAGGATTTCGGTGACGCCCTGCTTTTCGCGAAACCGCGTGGCGACATGCGGAATCGAGCGGCCGCGGCGGGCGTGCATCACTTCCGTCGCGTGCCAAGCCAGCGCTTCGGCATCGTGATTGAGCCAGTAGCCGTCTTCCAAAGCGTCAAGCCACGCGGCGAGCGCATCATCGACGCGAACATGGCGCAGCAACTCAGCTTTGGCGCCGGCGGCAAGTTCGGAGAGATGCTCGCGCACGCCTTTTTCGTCCGATCGGCCACCGTGAAGGGCTGCTTCCGTCAAGCGATAGAGATCGCGGAGCAATTGCCCCTTCCAATCGTTCCAAACCGTGGGGCCAACGGCGCGAATGTCTGAAACTGTAAGCACTAAGAGCAAGCGCAAGCGCTCGACGCTGCCGACGATCTTGGCGAATTGCTCGACCGTACGCGGATCGCCGATATCGCGCTTTTGCGCGAAGTCACTCATCACCAGATGATGGCCCACGAGCCAGCCAACGAGTTCGACCTCTTCTTGCGGCAGCCCGAGCCGCGTGCACGCAGTACGCGCAGACTTCTCGCCCTCGATCTGCTGATCGCCCTCGCCCTTTCCCGTGTCATGCAAAAGCATGGCGAGGTAGAGCGCGCGGCGGTTGATGATCTTCGGAAAAATCTCCGTCGCCAGCGGGTGGCGATCCTTGTGGACACCGCGCTCGATCTCCGACATCGCGCCGATGGCCTGCAGCGTATGCTCATCCACCGTGTAATGGTGGTACATATTGAACTGCATTTGCGCGACGATGCGGCCGAACTCAGGCACGAACTTCCCGAGCACGCCAGCTTCGTTCATTAGCCGAAGCGCCGCATCCGGGTGGCGCTTCGATGTGACAACATTCAAAAACGCAACGCGTGAGGCGTCGTCCTTGCGCCAATCCGGCATGATGCTGCGCACCCGCCGTGTCGCCTCGCCGAGCGCTTCTGGATGAATGTCGAGATCGCGATTTTCGGCGATCTCAAACAGGCGCAGCACGTTGCTTGGATTCTTGAGCACCTTCGGCGCCTCGATATTGAGGCGGCCACCGTCGATAATGAATCCAGGCGTCTCCGGCGCGGACTTGCGGCCGAAGCTCTCGGCCAGACGCTGCAGGCCCTTGGGCGCGCGCTTGGCGTTATCGGCTTCCAATTTGGCGCAGAGCACTCGCGTGAGCACGCCCACTTCCTTCGCCACCAGAAAGTAGCGCTTCATGAAACGCTCGACGTCCGTCTGATTGCCGCGCGAATGGTAGCCCATGCGCTTGGCCATTTCCGGCTGCACGTCGAATGTCAGCCGCTCCTCGCTACGCGCGGTGAGGAAGTGCAGATGGCAGCGTGCCGTCCACAAAAAGTGAAGCGCGCGGCGGAAGGCTAGGCGCTCCTCTTCTGTGAAGACGCCCGCATCAACATAGTCTTGCGGACGGATGAAGCCGTAGCGATGGCGCGCGAGCCAGAAGAGCGTGTGCAGATCCCGCAGCCCGCCCTTTCCCTCTTTAATGTTGGGCTCAACCATGTAGCGCGAGGCGCCGATGCGCTGGTGGCGTTCGTCGCGCTCTTTGAGCTTTGCCGCGATAAAGGCCGCGTGGCCCTTTTGCGCGACCTCCTTACGGAAACGAACTTCCAATTCCTGCGCCAGCGATTCATCGCCAGCGATGCGGCGCGCCTCAAGGAGCGCGGTCTGGATCGTGTGATCTTCCCGCGCGAGCTTCAGCGACTCTTCGACGTTCCGGGACGAATGGCCGACCTTCAGCCCCATGTCCCAGAGCATATAGAGCATGTACTCGGTCACGCTCTCGCTGAACGGCGTCGGCTTGTAGGCGCGCAGGAAGAGCAGATCGAGATCCGAAGAAGGCGCGAGTTCGCCGCGGCCGTATCCGCCGACCGCCATGACCGTGAAACGCTCCCCTTGCGTAGGGTTGCGGGCGCGGAAGAGGTGGACGGTGGTGTAGTCGTAGAGCGCGCTGACGACTTCGTCGGCAACCTTCGCCAGCAAGCGGGCAACGGCCAAACCGTGCTCCCCTGCCTCCAGCCGCTCTTTGGCGATCATCCGGCCCCGAAACAATGCTCCGTGGAGAAGGTTCTTGACCGACGCGCGCGCGTTCTCACCCTCGGCGGCAGCGATTGCGCTCAATTGTGCGCGCAAACGGAGGCCGTCGACGACGTGTTCAATACGTGCGGGCTTCAGCCGGGCTGGCATATGCTCGTCATTTCACCAATTCGTGTCCCCAATCGCACAGGGGCGCCAGTGTCCACAGCCGTAAGATATGACTTCTTGGTAAAAGACAGAACTCAACCTTGCCTCATTTCGCGGGCATAGCCACAAAGATGCGGGAACGCCGCTCCGGAGACCACCTCGTATGCGCAGCAAAGGCACCAGGACCATTAAGCCGGTCGATGAGGACCATCAGGTCACCGACCACCCGGCTCGCGCTGGGCTGGAAGCGATTATGGACCAGAAGCTGTTTCACCAGCGCATCAAAAGCGAGCGCTCGGCAGCGTATTGGTTCGCTGCCTCGCTCTGGGGTGTTTCCGGCCTAGCACTTGGCGCCACGCTCGGCGTCTTCCTGACCATCTTGGTGCAGACGGGCTCGATGCCACTCATCCGCGATAACATGGTGGCGGGTGCGGCGATCGGCGAAGCGCGCGACACGGTCAACAGCCGCCCTTCGCTTCTGCCGGGCGAAGAGAGCGCGCAGCCGCAAAACCCGTAAGCGGGTTATTCTTCTGATTTGAGAGCCTTGAGCCGGTAGAGCGCGTCCAGCGCCTGCTTCGGGCTCATTGCGTCTGGGTTGATCTCGTCGATCGCCGCTTCGAGCGGCGAGGCTTTGTGCTCTTCCATGACAGTCGCGAAGAGCGGCAGATCATCGACGATCTCTACCCGCGCCGATCCGCCGCTGGCTTCCAGACGCTGCAACACAGAGCGCGCCCGCTCGACGGCGGTCTTCGGCAGGCCGGCTAGTTTAGCGACCTGAATGCCGTAGGACCGATCAGCTGGCCCCGGCGCGACTTCATGCAGGAAGACGAGATCGCCTTTCCATTCCTTGGCGCGCAGATGCGCGTTGGCGCCGGCTTCCAGCTTTTCCGCCAGACGTGTCAGCTCATGATAGTGTGTGGCGAAGACCGCGCGGCTTCTGTTCGCCTCGTGCAAATGCTCCGCGACCGCCCAAGCGATGGCCAGACCATCAAACGTCGCCGTGCCGCGGCCGATTTCATCGAGCACAACAAGCGCACGCGGGCCTGCTTGGTGCAGGATCGCTGCGGTCTCGACCATCTCGGTCATGAACGTCGAACGGCCGCGCGCGAGATCGTCAGATGCGCCGACACGCGCGAACACGCGATCGACCACGCCGAGACGCAACTTGCGCGTCGGCACGAATGAGCCCGCTTGCGCCAATACCGCAAGCAGCGCGATTTGGCGCAGATAGGTGCTCTTGCCCGCCATGTTCGGGCCAGTGACGAACAAGAGGCGCGGGCCACTTTTGCCCTCGCCGTCGAGGCGCGCATCGTTAGGCGTGAAGCCCTGCCCCTCCCGGCGGACGCCGTCTTCAACGACGGGGTGGCGTCCGCCTTCCGCCAGCAGCGCCACGCTCTCGTCGATCTCAGGGCGCACGGCGCTCGTCTCCTCGGCCCATTGCGCGAGCGCGGCGGCGACATCCAGGGACGCCAGCGATTCTGCCGCGGCGCGAATATCGGCCTCGCAGGCCGCGGCGCGGGCGGCGAATTCCTTGAACAACGCCATCTCACGCGCCAGCGCCGCTTCACCGGCGCGAGCGATCTTGGCGTCAAGTTCAGCGAGTTCGGTTGTGGTGAAGCGGATCGAGCCGGCGTTCGTTTGTCGATGGATGAAGCGCGCGTTGAGCGGCGGCGACATGAGCGCTTCGGCCTGCTTCGTCGTCGCGTCGATATGATAGCCGAGCACGCCATTGTGCTTGAGCTTCAGGCCGGCGATCCCGGTTTCTTCCGCGTAACTCGCCTGCAATGCGGCGATCACCTTGCGGCTATCATCACGCAGAGCGCGGGTCTCATCGAGCACCGCATCATAACCCGCGGCGATGAAACCGCCGTCGCGCGCGAGCAGCGGCAAATCCGGCGCGAGTGCTCGCTCAAGCGTTTGCGCAAGACTGCCGCTATTTGCGTGCGCCGCGAGCGATAGCGCCTCGCAGGCTCGCGACACCTCTTTCGGTAAGGCCCCGCCGAAACCCGCACAGCGCGCGCTGGCGCGGTCGCCAGCGTTCAGCCCGTCGCGCAGATGCGCCAAATCACGCGGCCCTCCCCGACCAAGCGAAAGCCGCGTTAAAGCGCGCGCGAGATCGCCGGCCGCGCGAAGCTCTTCGCGCACGCCGTCGCGGCGCTGGCGCTCTTCGATGAAAAACTCGACCGAATCCAGCCGATCATTGATCGCAGCTACATCCGTCAGCGGCCGCCCGAGGCGCTCCGCCAAGAGCCGCCCGCCGGGCGCAGTCACGGTTCGATCGATCGTCGCAAGCAGTGAGCCGGCGCGTTCATGGCGCGCGGAGCGCTCAATTTCCAATGCCGCGCGCGTGGCCGCATCGATGGCCATGAAGGCGCGTGCCGCTATACGGCGCGGCGGCTGTAGCCGTGGCGCGGCGCCCGCTTGGGTGAGCTCGATATAGTCGAGCAGCAGCCCCATCGCCGCCAGCTCCGCCGCGCCGAACTCACCGAACGCATCAAGCGCCGCGACTTCGAAGGCTGACTTCAGCCGCCGCTCCGCGCTCTTTGCGTCAGCCTTCACGGCCGGCCGCATTGTGAGTGTCGCGCCGGAGATGCGCGCTGCCTCGGACACGCGCGCAACGTCGCCCTCAACGATCAGCAGCTCCGCAGGCGACAGAGCGGCAAGTTCTTCTTCTACTTCGTTCGGATTGATGGCGCGCGTTTCGAACGCGCCGGTCGATACATCCGCCCACACAATCGCGGCGCCCTCATCGCCGAACGCGCATGCCGCCAAGCGATTGGCGCTGCGCGCATCAAGCAGCCCCTCTTCCGTCAGCGTGCCGGGCGTGACGACGCGCACGACGCCACGTTGCACAATCGACTTGGAGCCCCGTTTCTTGGCTTCGGCTGGATCTTCCAATTGCTCGCAGACGGCGACTTTGAAGCCCGCACGAATGAGCCGCGAGAGATAGTTCTCAGCCTGATGCCACGGCACGCCAGCCATCGGGATCGGCTCGCCGCTATGCGAGCCGCGCTTTGTCAGCGTAATGCCGATAGCAGCCGATGCTTTCTCCGCGTCTTCGAAGAACAGCTCATAGAAATCGCCCATGCGAAAGAACAGCAGCGAATCTGGATGATCCGCCTTGGCGGCGAGATATTGCGCCATGAACGGCGTCAGCTTCGGCTGCGGTGTCTGCGTCGAGTCGGCCACGCGGCAGCTTTAGCCGCTTGTTCGCCGGACTTCCATTGACGAGGCATGGCCGAAAGCTAGGGTGCGGCGAAAAGTTGGCGAGCACCACACTCCATGCCCGATACCACGAAGAAGTCTTTCACCGACGCTGAAGCGCTGGAGTTCCACCGCTCTCCGACACCGGGGAAAATCTCGATCACACCGACCAAGCCGATGGCGACGCAGCGCGATCTCTCGCTCGCCTATTCCCCAGGCGTTGCCGTTCCGGTGAAGGCGATCGCCGAGGATCCGGACAAGGCCTACGATTATACGTCGAAAGGCAATCTCGTCGCCGTCATCTCGAACGGCACCGCGATTCTGGGGCTCGGCAATCTTGGCGCGATGGCGTCGAAGCCGGTGATGGAAGGCAAGAGCGTTCTGTTCAAGCGCTTCGCCGATGTCGACTCGATCGATATCGAAGTCACGACGCAAGATACCGAAGAATTTATCACCACAGTCCGCAATATCGGACCAACCTTCGGCGGCATCAATCTCGAAGACATCAAGAGCCCCGAATGTTTCATCATCGAGAGCCGTCTGCGCGACGAGCTCGACATTCCGGTGTTCCACGATGACCAGCACGGCACCGCGATCATCGCGGCAGCCGGTCTGCTCAATGCGTGCGAGCTGACGGGGCGCAAGCTCTCCGACGTGAAGGTGGTCGTCAACGGCGCCGGCGCCGCGGGTCTCTCTTGCATCGCGCTTATCAAGCAACTCGGCGTGCCGCATGAGAATGTGATCGCGCTCGATCGCGAGGGCGTGATCTATCGCGGCCGCGAAAAGGGCATGGACCAGTTCAAATCGGTACACGCTATCGACACCAAGCACCGCACGCTCGAAGACGCGATCAAGGGCGCAGATGTGTTCATGGGGCTCTCCGTTGCTGGCGCGATGACCAAAGAGATGGTCAAGGCGATGGCGAAGAAGCCGATCATCTTTGCGATGGCCAATCCCGATCCGGAGATCACCCCGGAAGACGTGCACGAAGTGCGCAAGGACGCGATCGTCGCCACGGGCCGTTCGGACTATCCGAACCAGGTCAACAACGTGCTGGGTTTTCCCTACATCTTCCGCGGCGCGCTCGACGTTCGCGCGCGCACGATCAATGAAGAGATGAAGGTCGCCGCCGCGCGCGCCTTGGCCGAATTGGCGAAGCAAGACGTGCCGGATGAAGTGGCTGCGGCGTATCAAGGTAAGCGCCTGAAGTTCGGGCCTGATTACATCATCCCCTCACCGTTCGATCCGCGTCTCATCTCTGAAATCCCGCCTTTTGTCGCGCAAGCGGCGATGGACACAGGCGTCGCACGCAAGCCGATCCCGGACATGCAGGCGTATAGGCACTCGCTCGCACAACGCCTCGATCCGACGGCGGCGATGATGCAGCGCGTGCAAACAGTCGTGCGACGCGCGCCGCAAACGATCGTGTTCGCGGAAGGCGAAGAGCCCTCAGTGATCCGCGCTGCTTATGCGTTCCAAGAACTCGGCCTCGGCCGCGCCATTCTGGTTGGCCGCGAAGAGCGCGTGCATGAGAACATGAGCATGGTGGGCGTGCCGGAAAGCGCGACTCTTGAAATCGTCAACGCGCGCGTCTCTGCCAACAACGAGCACTACGCTGACTATCTCTACAAGCGCCAACAGCGCTTCGGCTTCCTGCACCGCGATGTGCAGCGCATGGTCAACCAAGACCGCAACGTGTTTGGCGCATGCATGGTCGCCTGCGGTCACGCTGACGGCATGGTGACGGGCGTGACGCGCAACTACGCGACCGCGCTTGACGATGTGCTCAAAGCGATTGACCCGGCGCCGCGCGAACGCGTGCTCGGCATGTCGATTGTGCTGATGAAGGGCCGCACGCTTTTCATCTCAGATACGGCCGTCGCCGAGTTTCCAGAGCCGGATGAGCTGGCGCAGATCGTCATCCAATCCGCCGCGATGGCGCGCCAGCTTGGCGCCGTGCCACGCGTCGCCCTTCTCTCGCACTCGACGTTCGGCAATCCGACGATGGAGCGCTCGGAGAAGATCCGCGCCGCCGTCTCCATTCTCGATCGCCGCGAAGACATTGATTTCGAGTACGAAGGCGAGATGAACGTCGACGTCGCGCTCAACGCCAATATGCGGGAGCTTTATCCGTTCTCACGTCTGAGCGAGCCGGCGAATGTGCTCGTGATGCCAGCGCTGCACTCGGCCTCGATCGCCACCAGCCTGCTCAGCTCCGCGGGCGGCGCAACCGTTATCGGCCCTATTCTGACCGGGCTTTCGCGCCCGATCCAAATCGCACCGCTGGGCGGCGCAGTGTCGGACATCGTGACGTACGCGACGGTTGCTGCGTTCCAGGCGGCGGAAGCGAAGGCTTAAGCGGGCGCTTCCGCCGGCTTTTCCGCGCTGGGCGGTGGCGCTTTGCGCATGATCACAATGGCCAGCACCAACGCGGCGATGCCGATCACGCCGGAATATATGAAGAAGGTCATGTAGCCGGCGGCGAATGCTTCGGCGTCGATGCCGCGATCAGCGGAGAGGGACGCGAACGCGGTTGGCGACATGCCGCTAAACCAGCCGCGCAACCACTCGCTTTCACCCGCTGAAGCGGCGGCGATTGCCCCCTCCACGATCCGGCCAGAGACCGCCGCGAGAATCTTCCCCGGAAGCGCGTAAAGCGACGAGAACAGCGCATACTGTGTCGCGGTGAAGCCAAGGCTGGTGAGGCTCGACATATAGGCGATAAGCGCCGTGCCGGCGATGCCGGCGGAAATGTTGTCGACGCCGATGCACAGATAAAGGCCGGGCAGCGATGGCCCAGTGAACGTCAGAAGGCCGAACGCGACATTTGAAAGCGGCTGCAGAACGGCGCCGGCAATGAGAGCCTTCATCAAGCCAAAACGCGCCACGGTCCAACCACCGAGCCCAACGCCAAGCATCGACATCACGACGCCAAAAATCTTGCGCGCATTCGCTACTTCATCGAGCGTAAAGCCGACATCGACATAGAACGCGCCCATCAGATTGAGCACGAAGTCGGCGATGCGATAGACGCAGATCATTGCCAGGATGAGCGCGCCTGTGCCGCGATAGCGCTTGAAGAAATCCTCCAGCGGCTCCTTCAGTGTTTTGGCAAAATAGGCGCTCGGCCGCGTGCGCTTGCCCGGCAATGGATAGGTCGCAAAGGCGACGATCACGAGACCGACGGCGACGCCGGCAACTTGCAGGATCATGCCCCACGGCCGCGTCGTCCATATCTCGCCGACAGACGCTGCAAAGGTGTCAAAGCCCGCCACGCTGAAGAGAAAAGTGAGCGGCTCGGCGCGGCCGGCGATGCCAGCGCCGATGAATGCAGCGCCCAGAACCATGAGCGCGATACGCCCGATCCATTCTCCCGCTTCAAGCAGCGGCGAACCTTTTTCGGTTTTCTCAAGCGGCGTCTCGACGCTCTTCTCGCGCGGCGCAACGAGAACGCCAATAATGCCGATGGCCATCACGAACGCCATCAGCATGTACGAACCGGTCCAGCCGATGCGCGACGCCATCCAAAGCGGCAAGGCGCCGGAGACGATAATGGAGATGCGATAGCCCCATTGATAAGCCGCCGCCATCGCACCTTGCTTTTCAACCGCCGCGGCTTCGATCCGCCAGGCGTCAATGGCGATGTCTTGCGTGGCGCCGAACAGCGCGGTGAATGCAGCACAGATCGCGACGATCACGATGATGTCGAGATTGGGATCGGGCTGGGCGGCAGCGTCGCCGCCGGCCACTGCGGCGCTGACCACCGGCGCGTTGGCGGCGATCAGCCAGATTCCGAGCACGACGCCGGCTTGCGCCAACAGCATCCACGCGCGGCGTTTGCCGAACAGTTGGTGCAACACCGGCACCTTCACGCGATCGACAACCGGCGCCCAAAGGAATTTGATGGCGTATGTGATCGTCACCAGGCTCATCAGCGTGATGACATCGAGCGGCACTTTGGCTTGCCGCATCCACACCGAGAGCGTGTCATAGACCAAGAGGTTCGGCAGGCCCGCTGCGAAGCCGAGCGCCAGCATCACCAGTGAGCGGCGCTCCAAGAACACGGCAAGCGCGGCCCAGGTCGAACGTTTGGGCGTTTCGGCGGCGTCGGTCATGGGAAACTCCAGGCGTCTTCGCGCCTTAATCGCCGTCGAACGTGGCGGGGTTCGGGCGGTCGGACAAGCGTTCGGCGACGGCCAGCAGACGCGTCGCGTCGATCGGTTTGGTGATGAAATCGTCCATCCCGGCCTGGAACGCCAGCGTACGCTCGTGCTCGCCCGCATCGGCGGTCAGCGCCACGATCGGCGCGGCGGCGGATGGCCCTCCTCCGGCACGGATACGCGCTGCGGCCTCAAGCCCATCGAGCCGCGGCATGCGAATGTCTAGGAAGATGAGATCAAACGGCGCCGCTGCAGCAGCCGCAACCGCTTCCGCCCCGTCCTGCGCCAGGGTCACGACACCGCCCATCCGATTGAGCAGCGTACGGGCAAGCAGCGCATTAATGGGATTGTCTTCGGCCAAAAGCACTTTTGCGCCGGCAAGCACTTGCGGCGCTTCTTGCCCCGCCACCGCGCGCTTGGTTTCTATCGCGCCCGTGAGCGCTGCACGCACGCGCTCTGCCAGCCGGTGACGCCGCACAGGTTTCAGGATGTAATGATCAACGCCAACGTCGCTGCACTCGGCAACCACGTCGCGGCGCTCTTGCGGGATCACAAGGATGAGCGCCCGCGCCTCGCGCTTGAGTGTCGCGATCGTCTCCGCATCGACACCTTCGCGCCAGTCGAAGAAGATCACATCCGGCGCGCCATCGCGCTCAACGATGTCGGCGCCGAGTGACGAAGCCGCGCCGCGCAAGCCTTGCGTGAGAATGGGTGAATCACTCAGCACGCACACGCGCACGCCGCGCAACGGATACGAGGGCGCCGATACCGCTTCGCCCACCTCCGCAAACGGCAGCTCAACCCAAAAGCTTGCGCCGTAGCCTGGGCGGCTGACGACACCGACATCCCCGCCCATCGCCAGCGCAAGCTTTTTCACGATCGCAAGCCCAAGTCCGGCGCCGCCATGACGGCGCGCGACGCCGGCATCGGCTTGCGTAAACTCCTCGAAAATCTGCGCCTGCTTATCCGACGCAACGCCGGGGCCGGTATCACGCACATTGAATCGCAAACGCCCGCCAGGACGCGCGGCGAGCTCAAGCACGACGCCGCCCGCCTCGGTGAACTTCACGGCATTGCCGGCAAGATTGAACAGGATCTGACGCAGACGCCCCTCATCGCCGGCGACGCGCGCAGGCGTTGCACCGCGCACGGCCACTGCGATTTCCAAACCCTTGTCGTGCGCTTTCGGCGAAAGCAGCTCGGCGACATCTTGCATTGTCGCTTCGGGATCGAACGGCGCCGTCTCAAGCTCGACACGGCCAGCCTCGAGACGTGCGTAATCAAGAATTTCTGTGATGAGATCGAGCAAGTGTTCGCCCGATTGCCGGATTGCGGCAACGTAAGTGCGCGCATTCGGTTCGAGATTGCCGAGATCGAGCAGACCCGCCATGCCGAGAATGCCGTTGAGCGGCGTCCGCAGTTCGTGCGTCAGTGTCGCAAAAAGCGTCGTCTTCGAGCGTAGCGCCACCTCTGCCGCGTCGGTGTGACGTGTGATGTCGCGCGCAACACAGAAGCGGACGCCGTCGGGCAGAATACGCTCGACCCATTCGAAGCGGCGGCCATCGGGCGCTGAGGCATCGAAGCGGCGTTCGCCGTTCTGAAACTCGGGCGTCTGCGCCCTGCCCCACGGCGGGCGGTTGGGCCCGATCCAGTGACGGAAGGTTGCGCGAAAAGGTGGATTGGCGCGCAGCAATGAGCCATCCGCGGCCAAGATCGCCGCCGGATCGGGCAGTGCGTCGAACGCATCAAAGATTGGCGCGGCGGCCGGCTGACCCATGCCCGCATCAAGCGCTGCGCGGGTTAAAAAAGCTTAGCGATTGAGCCGGTTCAGCCGACGTTGGCGAAACCGCCTTGCTCTGTCCCCGCCCATTGCCGCTTGAGGCTAAGCGCTTCGGCAATGTGAATGCGGCGGACCGCATCGGAACCGTCGAGATCGGCGATCGTGCGCGCGACTTTCAAAGTGCGGTGATAGGCGCGAGCTGAGAGCGAAAGCGTCTCGGCGGCTTTCGCCAACAGCGCCGCCCCCGGCGCATCTGGCGCGGCAACCCGTTCAAGCGCATCGAGCGCCAGCACGCTGTTAAGCCCTTGCGCCCGCTCATGTTGCGCGCCACGCGCCCGCATCACGCGCGCTGAGGCCTCCGCGGTGCCTTCCACAGGCGGCGGCAAAGCGAGATCGGCCGCGGTGACCGGCGGGACGTCCAGTTGAATATCGATGCGATCGAGCAGCGGCCCCGAGAGACGTGCTTGGTAGTCTATCGCGCAACGCGGTCCGCGCCGGCATTTGCCCGCACCAACGCCGCCGCCGCACCGGCACGGATTCATCGCCGCCGCGAGCAGAATACGCGCGGGATAGGTGACGTGATGATTTGCGCGCGCGATCAGCACGTTTCCGGTCTCAAGCGGCTGACGCAGCGCATCAAGCGCCTGCTGCGAGAACTCTGGAAGCTCATCCAAAAAGAGCACGCCCTGATGCGCCAGCGAGATTTCGCCCGGTCTTGCGCGCAAACCGCCGCCGACAAGTGCGGCCATTGATGCGGAATGATGCGGAGCGCGGAACGGGCGCGTGCGCGTGAGTTGACCGCGCTGCAGCAATCCGGCGACGGAATGCAGCATCGAAACTTCGAGCAATTCTTCGCTCGATAACGGCGGCAACAAACCAGGCAAACGCTGCGCAAGCATCGACTTGCCGGCGCCTGGAGGCCCAACAAACAGCCTGTTGTAGCCAAATCTTTTTCGTGTAAAATCAGACAGATGAAGCCTGATACACCCCGCCCCCGTGCTTATTCCTACCTTCGGATGAGCACCCAGCATCAGTTGCGGGGCGACAGTCTGCGACGCCAGCTAGAAAAATCACGCGACTACGCGAAGCGCCACGACCTTGATTTGGTCGAAGGCGATGAACTGAAGGACATCGGAAAGAGCGCCTTCAAAGGGAAGCATCTGTCCGAAGGCGTGCTCGGCGTGTTTTTGCAGCGCATCGAGAACGGCGACATCCCGGCAGGGTCCTACTTGCTGGTTGAGAACCTGGACCGTCTTTCAAGAGATCAACCTCTCCCTGCGGTGACACTTCTTCAGTCGATTTGTCGGCACGGCATCACGGTCGTCACTTTGATCGACGGTCAGAAATATACGGACCTGAACAACAACCACATGCAGTTGTTGTTGTCCGTCTTAACCTTTCAGCGAGCGCACGAAGAATCGAAAACGAAACAAGAGCGACTGCAAGCTTCATGGAAGAACCGTCGTGCCAAGGCCGATGAGAAACCAGTCACATCAGTGGCACCCAAATGGCTTGAGCCGGTGCGAGCGAAGGACAAAAAGATCGCTTCATTCAGGGAGATCGATGGGCGGGTGCAAATCGTCCGGCGTATCTTCCGCGAGAGCGGGAGCGGACTTGGAGCGTTCACAATCGCCCGCCGACTAAACGCTGATGCGGTGCCGACGTTTGGGCGCTCGAAAGGCTGGCAACCATCCTACATCAAAAAGATTCTCGGAAGCAGATCGGTTCTTGGCGAGTATCAACCTCACCACTTTGTAGGTGGGAAGCGAAAGCCGCTGGGTGATCCCCTCCCCCGTTACTATCCCGCCATCATCTCCGAAGAAGTATTTGCTGCCGCAAACGCCGCGATTAGGTCACGCCAGCCAAAGAACGGCGGGGGAGGCAGAACTGGCGAAAACCACGCGAATCTCTTCAAGGGCCTTTTGTTTTGCGCTCATTGCGGCGCAACGATGCGGCTACTGAACAAAGGCGCACCACCCAAAGGCGCTCGCTATTTGGTTTGCGAGGCGGGAAATCGTGGCATGTCCTGCGTCAAGAAGGTTTGGCGTTACGACCATTTCGAGCGTGCGTTCTTTCACCATGCCGAACTCCATCTCGGCATTCGCGATGCACTCGAAGCCAGCGAGCGTTTGCTTCCGACTTTGGAAGGCAAGATTGCTGTGGCCCAAGAGCGGCTCGATGGCTTGAAGAACCAAGCGAAGATCATGGATGAGTCCTTCCGCCGAATGAAGGATGGCCCTTCCGAAACCACACTGAATCGCCGCGCCGAGTTGGACGACGAACTAAAGGAAGCGGAAGAGACTTTGAAAGCGCTGGAAGTGGAGCGCTCCGACGTGCGGGCGCTGCGCTCCCAAGAACTCATGCCCACCAACTTCCAGGAAATGTATGACCACGCGAGCGAAACCGACGTGGAGAACAAACGGGCGCTGGCGGCCCAGCAAATCCGGGTCGTTGTTAGGCGCATCGACATCAGCACGGACGGACTTGCTTGTTTCTTTGCTGATCCTTGGCGTGACCGCCTCGATGGCTCAACTGAAGAGGCTGAAGAATACGGCCTGTTTGATCCGAGCGACTCGATGATCGATGCGCCTGCATTCAGCATCGAGTTTCGAGACTGGATGGGAGGCAAAGTAGTTCAGCCCAACCCATCGAACCTCGCAGTCTATCGCTTCTTGTGCCCCACTCGACCGGCCAACCACGCCGACTTCGACAAGAGCGCTTACAGGCGAGCGGTGCGCGGAAGAGACGGTGAACCTGTCTTCCTCGAACCAGAAGCGGAATACATCTACTGGTCGCCACACGAACACTGATCGTTCACCGTTTGGCAAAGTGCGCCACAAGCTCGGCACGCCAACGACGCACATCGCCGTCTTCCAAGTCGTCGCTGATCTGGTCCAGGTCAGACGCATCAAATCCCCCCGGCCTTTCAGCGGACTTGTGGTGCACCGTGGCAAAAAGTGACATCACCACGGGAATGCCCTCACGACGCATCGTGTCGAGAAGCTCATCGCGTGAAAGCTTCGAGATTTCGTCTGGTGTCATCGAAGGCTCCGTATCAGTCTAACCAAGGCTTCCACTTCTCGGAGAAAATGCAGTTCGCGCCAGCACCGGCAAACAGCGGTGCGATTTGAGCGTCCGCGTATCCGGCCTGCCCGCACCCAACGCGAACCACGTAAAACGTGAGCGACGGGTTGGCGTCGGCGTAGGCCACAAACTCCCTCACACTTTGCGCGATGGCATCTAGCGGAAGCGTTTGGTGCTGGGACTTCACGGGTATGCCGTAGGCCATGTTCGTTCGGCCCTTACCAACGCCCCGCTCGGCCTGAAACTCTTCCCGTGCGATGCGTGCCGCACCGCTGCCGTGATGACCTTCAAGGTTAGACCCGAAGACAAACACCAAAGCAGGAAGGCGCGGCGGCCTCTCCCCTTCGGGATGGTAGATGCGCGGCACCTACGATCCGCAAGTCAGCGTGACAGCCAGGGTCGTTTCGCGCCCCAAGGCTGACAGCGTGAGGATGGCGGGCCACGCAGAGGATTCCACGCCTGCCTCAACCGGCTCACCCGTTCGTGTTAGAGAGACGCGAACTTCGTTGGCGGCATCTGCATAAGTCTCGACGCCCTGTTGCTCACCCGCCTTCGCAAGCATCGTCGTGCCGCCGTTGAAGGCGACCGCCGCCGCTTGGAAGTCCGTCACGAACACGCTCTCACCCGCGAGATTGGTCGCGACGCACCCCGCACCGGCGTCAAGCACGTCGTCTCGCACAACACCCAAAGTAAGCGTCGTGGCAGGCTCGCTGACGGGCGCGGGTGCTTCGGGGGTTGGAGATGTCTCTACGGCCTGCACGGGCACCGTAGCCTCTTGCTGCACTGCCTGCCCGGCCTGGAACTGCGTCCACCCCCAACCAAGCGCCGCCAACACCATCACGACGCCCGCAACGCCGATCACGGCAGGCCACGGACTCCCCTTTTGTGTGGCCAGGGGCGCTTCGTCTGAACCGTCACCGAGCGGGGCCATCAGCGAGCGCTCAAGAGGCGGGTTGAGCGGCGTGTTCTTAGGCCAAACGGACCACGCAAAGAGCGCGAGCAAACCAAGACCCGTCCAGCCGACGAACAGGTTCGCGAGAAGGATCATCCAGCGATAGCGATGCTTGCGAATGAAGCCGATGCTGGTGGGAAGGAAATAGATGAAGCCCGCACCGGCAACGATGTAGGCAAATGTCGGGTCTTCACGCCATTCGCTGGCGACCACACCGACACCAATGAACACGGCCACCCATAGGCCCAACACGACCAGTAGACGCATTTGTCACCCCCACCCAACCGCAACGTTACCGGGAAACTGTGTAACGGAAAAGCCGGTATAGGTGGGGTGCCGGTTCTGGCCCGGCAATGTCCAAGTCTTCCCTTCACTCCGATGAGAACAAGGCCCTAGTTGCGGTCTTGGTGAAGGCTCGCAAGGCCGCCGACGTATCTCAAACCGAGTTGGCGGAACGCCTGAACAAGAGCCAACAGTTCGTGTCGCGGATCGAAAGCGGCGAACGTCGAGTGGACGTGCTAGAGTTCGTCATGATCGCGAGAGCACTGAAGATCGAGCCGCGTGACCTTCTCGGAAGGGTGCTGCGGCAGTTGCCAAAGCAATTCGAGGTGTGATGACAAACGACGGACGCCCGCCCGCCGTAGACCAGCAGGCCGGAACCTGGAAGGTTCGTTTCCCGGATAGTTGGTTGTGCGAGCTATCGAGCGTCATCGCGGACCATGGGGTGGAATTGCTCATTCATCGAGAATTTCGATGTGGTTGCGTCACTCTCGAATTCAAAACGGAGACTGATGCAATCATCGTATGGGCCGACCTTGAAAGTCGTGTCATCGATAAAGTCAACGCCGCGCTCGAAAGAGGTGCAAAGGCTCCTTACCCGCTGAAGTCGCCGTGCTTGAACAAGCCTTAGTTCAACGCGAAAGAGTAGTGTTCAGCAGTTCCGATAGCCTAACGGCTGCACTCGCCAACTGTTGGCGAATAATCGGCACGGATTGCTGCACGTAGGCGTTCGAGATCATCAACGGCGCATCTGGCGTCTCTCCACACGCCAGTCGCACCGGCAGCGCACCGTAGGCGAAGCTCCGCGCAATCTCATTGCCTTCGAGCGACCATGCTTCGACATCGCCGCCAGACCAGCGAGTGGCGTTCTGCGTCACCAACGTTGCAATTGCACGGCGTCCCCGCCCACGCATGGCGTTCCGCGCCAAGTGGTCGTCCCACGCTTCATGCAAGTCAGGCGTCGCACCGCTCGGCAAGATCAAGTCAATGGCATTGCCGCCACGATCACAGTTGTTGGAGACGTGTAGCGGTTGATGAAGGTCCGCGATGAGGTGCGCGAGAAACGCCAGTGCCTCTAGGCGCTCCCGATCTGATGCACGGCGGTTAGCGAGCGTGCGTTCGTAGCGGCCTATCGCTTCCCTGATGCATCCGACTTCTTGGCAATCGTCCTGAACGGTCGTCGAACCAGTGATCGGGACATTGATGTAGTGATACGGCGCGGTCTGAGTGTATCCCGAACGGCGTCGCACACAGTCTGGCCACGTCGAAGCGCGAGCGAAGTTCTCGATCATGCAGCCCTCCACGTTTGCGCTCTGCGTTGCGATCAGGCGGTCAGCTTCGGACCGCGCAGCGGGGGTCAGGCGCTCATAGGCAAGGTCTGCAACAAGCTGGTGAGCGTCGCCGCTCCAAGCGAATGCCGATTGTGTCGGCGCGGCGAGCATCCAGATCGCCAACGAAAGCAGCATGTCGCGGGCAATTTTGGACCACATCGCTATCCCTCGGTTTGGTTCAATGAAGATTTCAGTTCGCGCCACAACTCACGCATTTGAGGAATTGCTGGGGCAAAGAAAGCGTCATACTCATCGCGCCGTAGGAAAGCGTATTTGGGTTGAGCGATCAGGCGCTTGAATGTCCGAGTGAACTCATCCGTGATCTCGAACGGGGGCGGTCCTGGTTCATCCGCACGAAGGGCAACGTCAAGAAACTTGGTCCCCCCTTCCATTCGGACGGCGCTCGCAGCGACACGTCCCAACTGCACTAATTCCAGTTTGGCAGATTTGTTTGGAAGAGAGCTTCGCAAGTTGCGTTTCCAATAAAGCACCCACCGCCCCGGAAACAGGACTGCCCTGTCGTCGTCGTGCTCGATCTCCACGCTATCGTCGATAAGCAGCCTGTCGTCGTCGTTCACGCTTTCCGCAACCTCATAGTCGCCATCGCCCCACCAGTTTATCAGCGGGACATCATCGGCATCGGGGTCGAGCTTGTTCAGGCCGAGCAAAGTGGGCTTGGCGCGACGCCTTTGTTTCCAAGCCAACACCGCCCGCTCGATGTCGTCACCGCTAATCCGGTCCGCACTCTTCCACGTATTCGCGAACCAATCGGCTATTGTCTTCAGCGTGGTTGGATCGTCTATCCGAATGCCTGCTTCGAGCCATCCTTTGGCTTCCGCTCCTTCAAAACCTAGACCGTTCGCGGAAGCATTGGCCGAACCAACCAGCGCAAGATGGTCGCAGATAAAGACTTTGGCGTGCAGATCATCGCGTTGGCGAATGCGCTTGGTGAAGCCAGTTCGTTCAATTTCTGCCGCGTCTAGCGCTCGTATGACGTGCGGGTTGGTGCCGCCCATTTCTAAGTTGCAGATGATCTTGTAGCGGCCATCTTTCAAACCGAGAGCTTCTGGCGCTCCACGTCCCCAAAACGCAACCGCGAATCGGGGATTGTCGCCTGAAGCGATTTCCCGCACCGCAGCCAAACGCTGCCCGCCGCGCCAAGCCGTGCGTGCGTAACTCGCCACGAAAATCATGCCGAGCACGAATAGCTGTTTCCAGTGAGGTTGGAGAACTAGGGAGACGTTGAGAAACTCGCTCACCGTTCGCAACCGGAGCGATTATTGCTACCGGACTTGCGATGGGGATGTCAGTCGCGGAAATTTCGGCGTTCTACAAACTGGTGCTGCCGCGCCTATTTCGTAGAGCCCGATCACTTGGAATCTTTGGGTCTCGCTTCGACAATCGGCCTCTTCGCGACGCTCTCAACGAAGCGTTCGCCGACGAAACTTTGAAGTCAGAGAAGCTTCGCACTGGATTAGCGCTTTTCGCGAAACGCCTCGACACCGGCATGCCTTGGGCGCTGACGAATAATCCCGGCTGGTATTACTTCCAGTCTATCACACCTGACCCCACATACCTGTCTAACGCCGACTTACGCCTCCGCAAATTGGTGCAGGCCAGCGCTGCGGCTCCCCACTACTTCGATCCGGTCAGCAAAATCGGGAAACACAAAGCCGTTCTCGTTGATGGCGCGGTAGCTGGTTTGAACAACCCTGCACTTGAGCTTGTGATGATCGCGTCTGACCCAGCTTACGGATTTGGTTGGCGACTTAGTGCGGAAAACATCTACCTCATGTCGGTGGGCACTGGTCTCATACGACAACGCTCGAAGGCGGCCATCTACGCCGGGCTGACAATCGATTCCCTTCGCGGAGTGATAAACGACGTTGGGCTTCAGCAAGTCGCATACCTGCAAGCGTTGTCGGAATGTCCTCTGAAGTGGTGGATCAACAGCGAGAAGAAAGACCAATTCGCGGCACCCTACTGTCCAGCACCTCTACTGCACTATCAACGCTGCGACGTTCGACTTGAGAACGCTCATGAGTTTTCCGATGAGGGTAGCGAGTTTAAGGCAAGCTCGCTTCTTCAGCGAAGACTCAGCGACCGCGAACTTCGCTCGATTGCGGACATGTCGAGCGTGGGCCAAGGCAACCTAGATTTATTGGAGCAACTCGGCCATCGCGCGGGGACCATATATGTCGCCAAGGCGCCGCCGCCGGTTCGCTTTGATCCACGCTAACGTCGTGCTCAGGAACTACGATCCCAACGATGGCTGGCGACCGCCTCCCCGCCGCAATCGGCATCGGCAATCGACGTTCTCCGTGGCGATGGAAGCTTTGGCTGGCGGGCTGGTGATCGCGCTGATCATCTTCGCGGTGAAGAGATTGCTCGGCTTCTAATTTTTTGTCGCGAGCGAACGCCCAGCGCTAAGGCGATTCGACCTTATGCATCTCAAAGGTCCCCTCAACCCCCGTCTCAGGAAAACGAGACGTTCCCCGACACGCTTGGCCCACGACCCTTCCTCGAAAAATCGTCCCCCACGGGAACGTCACGATCAGTTCGCCGTTCTCAAGCCTCCAAGCGCCCTCTTCGGAAAAGCCAAACTCATTGTGCGGGGAAACCAGTTGTCCGTTCGGGTGTAGCACCCATGTTCGAGCCACAACGTTGTCCGCCGCATAGCGCAATTCCCCGCGCCAAGTGCCAATCACGCCACTCTGCGGGAGCGACGCTTGGGTGACGTTGGCCACTATCCCTCTCAACGTCGCTGCGAGTTGCTCCGCGTCCGAGCCAAATCGATCATGTCGAATCTCAATCGCCTGCCTGCGAGCCAGCGCCTTTAGGTCATCTGGGAGATCAGATGCGGCCATGGCCGCAGCACCATCCACTAGGATCGGAATAACACGAATACCGCGTGCCAGTGCGGTTGCGACTTCCATGCGAACAAAATCAGCGTCGTCATCCAGCCTGCGACGACCATGACTGTCTTTGGTCGTCAGCCAACTAGGGCCGATAACCGCGAGCATCACGTCACACTGCCCTAGATGACGATTCAACACGTCGAGGAAGTCCAGGCCGGGTTCGATTGAATCAACGTCCATGAAGACGCTGTTATGCCCCAGGGCTTGCTCTAAGCGATCAAACAAGCGTCCTGCGACACCCGACGAATCTCCACGTCGGTATGAAATGAACACCGCCCCCAACTCTGCCCACTCCCATTTCATGCGCGATGTGATCCAGAGCGAACATTCCTACCAAGGCCGTTCGCGTGCAAGTGCTCCAAAACCTCGAACATTCCTGAATCATCCAAGAACTAACTCGTTCTTGAGTCACACAAACTCACTGCGCGAGAACCGCGAGATCGCGAAAATCGCCTCGCACCGCGCATCGATCCGGTGTAGTATGTAGCTCATTGTAATGGCGGCTGTTGAACATCGTTCGCCCCGCAAGCTCCGACTAAGGTCGTGAGCCTTTGATCCCACCGAACCAAAGTCGTCACGCACCTAAATAGCTGGTGCACGCATCACATTGGAGATCACGAACAACCTTGCCTGGCCTAATACTTCTCACTCCCAACGAAACGGCATCCCTGTTGAAGCTGGCCGTGGGCACCTTGAGCAACTGGCGCTCAACTGGCATCGGCCCGCCCTTTATGAAGGTAGGACGTAGCGTGCGCTATCGACTTGATCGGCTCAACGCATGGCTACGGATCAATAAAACCAGATGATCGAGAAAACTTGAGACCCTGCCCGTCGCCGCTCCAAACGTTGGAGCCATCCATATTCAACAGTGCACACATTGATCTGCCCAGGAAAGAACTTCTGGCGCAGATGCGCCGTGAAGTCATGGAGTGGCTCTGGATTCCTGACGTGCCAAAGGTCTTCGTCACGCTCCGCGCCACGGACAAAGCTCGCATCAAAGGAAGGTTCTACAAACTCTCGGCGGCTGAACTATCTCGCACTGTAACGGTCTTCATGGAGCGATTGAGCCGCCGCTACTTTAAGGGACGCGAAGTTCGGCGCGGTAAAAAACTAAGACATGCATTCGCTTGCGAAGCCGGTGCTCTGGTTGGCCTTCACTATCACGGCTGGATCGAGATACCGGAGCAAGAACGCGGTGACTTTTGCGAGATTGTCAAAGCGGCGTGGGAGAGATTGGCGTTTGCTGATAACGCTGACGTTAAACCGGCATGGAGCGACGGCGCTCTTTCGTATTCGCTCAAGAAGAAGCCCACCGGACACTTCTTCGATCACATCGACCTGGATAACGTCTCGCTCACCTAGATCATGACCTTGTGGTGGTCGGGTCGATAGCCACAGCTTTGAATCATCACGCATCTGATCTAAACAGGCGGAAGGGCTTGTGTGCGAAGCATTGCTTAAGACTATCGAACTTGCCTTGGTCTCCACGCCATCAGAAACCTAGAACGTGTTCAGCAACAAACACCCTCATCCACGCAATTGGTCGGAGATGTCTACCGACTTCAAGCTCATGATGGGCTTCCACGGTGGCATGATGATCCTCATGATCATCGGCGGAGGTTTGGGCGTAGCGGCTGAACTTGTAATCGCTGGCGCTCTCATGAGCATCGCCATCGTCATTTCAGCGCTACGCAAACGTGCCGCGCATTGGCGATGGCCCGGCATTGGCATCAAAGAAATAGCCAACGCGAGCTTCATGGCGGCAGCGACGGCACTGTTCGCCTTCGCCCTGACGCCTTTGGCTTCACCCACGTCACCCGACATGCTGCCATGGTTCTTGGCGATTGCAGGCATCGGTGTCTTTAACACCGCGAACGCCCTCAAACTTGTAACGCTTTCAGAGGAAGAGTTTCTCACGCAATGCGGCGAACCGCCCGCGCCTGCGTCACCCTTGGAAACCAAGCCGTCCGAAGATGGGTGGAAGCGCACCCTTCGCACGGCATACGGCGTCGTCTTCATGCTTGTCTGGATTGCTGGCGTCGCGTCGTTTTACTTCTTCGGCGTCGGAATGCGCGACGGCTCATCCTCACCAACCGCCACACACACAGAGCCACTCACCAACCACGGACATACGGTCTACGTGAGCCTTGCGGACAAGCAGTTGATCGACGCACTTCAGCTATCGATGTTCGTCGGCATTCCCGCCGTAATGCTCGCTGGCGCGATCCTGCATTTCGGATTGAAGGTGCCCGTCTTCGGAGTTCGGGCGAAACGCGATTAGCCCGGCGCAGCCCTCAACCGGCATCGTGGCGCGATTGCGGCCAGGAATCTTGATGGAAGTCGAAGCCACCCCAAATCGGTATGAGCGACTAAGCCTTGATTCGGAGACGTTCGTGCCCAAAACCCCGAAGCACCCAATTGACAAGGCTTACATACGCAATGACGGCAATGGTGCGCTGTCGCTGCTTATCGGCCTGTCGCACCTCAAGGAACCGGGCAGCACCCAGAGCTTCGTGGCGCTTGGAATGCGAGCGGGCACAAGCATGGACGAAGCGGCTGAACTGGCGCGAGCCATAAACGACCGACTCGTGTCAGTGTCTTTGCTCGAATGGTGATATTCGCCACCGAACGTCGCGCCAGAGGACAAGTTGGCCCGTGACGCAAGAAAACCACGAACTTCGCCGCGTCATCGACATGATGAACCGGCGCGGCCACTCCCATGAGTTTGCGGTCGAGACGGCGCTTGATCGCAAGGCCATGGAACGACTGACTGCGGTAGAATGGGCCACGTCCAGCCGATCCAAATTCGGCCTATCCGTAACAAACATCCGCAGTAGCGACCATGATCCACCAGACTGCATCGGGTTGTTGGCAGGCAATGAGATTTCGATTGAGCTTACCGAGCTTGTGAACCCGAAGATTCTTCGCGCCATCGATGCCGCCCGAAAGAACGGCCAACGTATTACAGCGTCAGATGAACTGTTCGATGCTGCACAGTGGACGCCTGACCTTTTGCAGTCCGGCATCCAAGATCGGATCACCGACAAAAATGCACGCTATGACGGACGCATCTGCGTGGATGTCCTGATCATTCATACAGCCGAGACGTGGCTTTCGCCGTTTGACGTGGAAAAGTGGCTTCCCACCTTTAGCTTCCGTGTCCCGCACAATATTGGGTCGTCTTTCTTACTGATGAGATATCACCCCGGCTACTCCGAGACGTGGCCTGTCTTTTCACTGACCGGACATCTACCAACACTCTGACCACGGCTCATGGTGGGACACCTTGAGATCACTTCAAATACCCGCCAACAAACTGTGCGGCTTCATCATCGGGCACGATCTCAAGCACGTCTGCGGGCAAGACTCGCGATTGAATATCGGCCACTGAAGATGCCGGGGCCGTGAGCCACTCTTCCCGCGCTTCTGGCGTCGCAAGCACCACTGGCATCGCCTTGGCGTGGACTGGCCTCACAAGATCGTTCGCTTCAGTCGTCAAGAAGCTGAACAGGTGATGCTCACCGACGTTCGGCTCCTTTTTTGAGCCGTAGTCGCCTGACCACACACGCCAAACGCCCGCGAAGAACAACATCCCGCGATCTCGCGGTGCGAACCAGCGAATGACTTTCGCACCCTTTGGCGATGAATCCTCATACTCGCTGAAGGCCGTGAACGGCACCAAGCAGCGATGCTCGACGCCGAACACGGGCCGCCAGTGACCGCTTGCGACGTTCCGAATGTTCGTGACAGGTGCACCACCCATCGTCGCTGGTCCGGGCAAGCCCCAACGCATTCGTATCCACTCAAGCGCACCGCTTTCCGCACGCACAATCACAGGACCGAAGCTTTTCGGAAACACTTCGAGCAGTGCGTTTCCGAGCACGGGCGTAATCCGCGTCTCGCTCCATTCCTCGAAGCCGTAAAACTCTTTCTCAAGACCGGCTTTGCGGATGTCCGCTGCGTATCGGTTGCACACGTCCCGTCCCTTCTTGAATCCGCAAGCGCTAATCGAAATCCGCAACAAGCGGCACGTGGTCACTCGATTGGCACCACGGATCGAACTTACCGATCTCGAAGTGGCGACACCGAGCCGCGAGTGCCTTGGAAGCAAATGCGAAGTCGATGTGAAACGGTTGCTCTTGCTTCCATTGATGATGGTAGGTCGCGCAAGACTCCGCGCCGAATGCCTCGCCTGCCCTGTCGTGCCAAAGGCTCACAAGGCCCGCGTCTTGTAGGCGGCCAGATATTTCCGCGAAGCGAAGTGCCGGTGGACTTGAAGAGTCGAACACGGGCGAGGCGTTGAAGTCACCGGCGACGAACACGTTCGGTGATGCGGCGGCGAGCGGAAGCAATGTGTCTAGCCCATCGATCACTGCGCCCGTGCAGCCTTTGGGGCCGCGCATCGCCCAGACACCGATCACCGACAGAGATGTCGTTGGCCCTTGGAGCGTCGTCAAAGCCATGTGTCTCTGCGGAGCGGCCTGCACCACCTCGATGCGCCAGTCGCGTTTTGCCGCGATCAGGAGTCCACGCTGACCTTCGTCGCCGTGCCAATGAACCGAGTAGTTCGCGCCTAACGCATCCGCATGGCCTTCGAGCGCTTCCGGCACGATGCAGATGTCCGCATCAAGCGCCGCGAGAGCCGCCGCGTTTCGCGAGAACTTGCCCGCACAGTTCCAAGCAACGATGCGAGTCACGCTCACCATACAGGCTAGATAGCTGATATTACGCAGTTTTTATTTGGCCATAACTGAAGAATGTTGTGCGATCCGGCTGCTGCGATTTCCAAAGCGCGCTTGGCTTGTTCTTGTCCGCGCACGTCGCGCAGATCTGGCGCAGCCTCCGCGGAAATGAGATCGCCCCGTTCGGGCGGCTTGATCGCTGCGCCACCACGGAAATGATTGACCAGCGACAGCAAAGTCGGCGCTGCAATCACCTCGCCACCTGCCCACGCCGCCTCAGCGCCACACGCTTCAGGGCAAACGAACCCAGCATCCATGCTGTGCGCGGCCATCGCCGCGGGCAACGCGCCCGGCGCAGGCGCGAGCGAACCGTCGAGACCAAGTTCGCCGAAGCAGACAATGCCATCGAGCGCATCGACCGGCAGCGCGCCAATGGCCGCCATCATCGCGAGCGCGATCGGCAGATCGTAATGCGTCCCCTCTTTCGGCAGATCGGCAGGCGCAAGGTTCACCACCAAGCGGCCTGCCGGGATCGCCAATCCGATCGAGGCAAAGGCAGCACGGACGCGTTCGCGGGATTCAGAGACTGCCTTGTCGCCCAGGCCGACAATGACGATGCCGTTCGTGCCGCCGGTCATCTGCACCTGGACCTCGATGCGGCGCGCTTCGAGGCCAGCAAAAGCTACGGTGAGTACGTTGGCGCACGTCTGCATGAGCCCCGCCTTTATCCACAGGCCGAGCAAAATTCAATACAGAGTTAGAACAAATGCGCAACAAAAATCGAACACGCGTGCGCGGTCGATGTGAATATGTGCAAAGTTACCCCCACGACCGCGCCGCGGCTACGGGCCAGGCGGGCATGAAGCGAATTTTAGTAAGGCGCGCCCGCGAGCGTCTGATCGCTCGATTCCGGGGCGCGATACTCGGGCTGTGGCGGGCTCGCGCTCTGCGCATAGTACGGCACGGGCGGCTGGCGCACCTGCATGAACGACACGACCCGGCGCACGCCGCCGACGACGCTGGCGATCTCGGCCGCGCGCTGCAACTCCTGCTCCGAACGCGCCGTGCCCATCAGATAGACGTTGCCGTGGAACGTCTCGATGTTGACGTTGATCGCGCGCACGGCAGGGCTTGCGGTGAGGCGCGTGCGGATCTGCGCGGTGATGAGTTCGTCTTGCGCGCTGCGCACGAAACCCGAGCGCGGGCCGATGAAAATCTCGTTGAACACGTTGTCGATATTGCCGATGCCGCGCGCGATCGTTTCGGCGGCCTGGCGATGCTCAGCCGTCGGCACGGCGCCCGAGAGCAAAAGATTGCCGTTGGCGACTTCGACGTCGACTTCCTGAAAGGCCGCGCGATCGGCGGCGAGCAGGCGCAGCTTTACTTGGTTCGAAGCCGTCGCATCGTCGATGCCTTCGCCGATGGTGCGGTCTTGCGCGGCGTACACGCCGACGCTGGCAGCGGTGCCGATCGCGGCGGTGACGCATCCGCTGACGGCGGTGCTGGCGACGAGGACCATGAGGGCGGGGATTATTCTACGCATGCGCGCGAGTGTGCGCGCTGGATCATTTCGGGACGCTTAAAGCCGCGCCTCATCGTACCAGGCGGCGCGTTGATGTCTTGGCAACAGAGATGAACCAACCACTACCAGATCGAAACGGATCGGCGCGCTGGTGAGCCGCCAGCGGCCGGCAAGCGCTTGTGCGGCGCGCGTGATGCGTTGTTGCGCCATGGGCGTGACTGCATAAGCGCCGGCGTCATATGTATTGCGCGCCTTCACTTCGACGATGACGAGAACCCCGCTCTTCCAGGCTGCTACATCGACTTCGCCGTAAGGGGTGCGCAAACGATGGCCGAGGATGCGATAGCCTTTGCACATCAGGAAAATCATCGCCGCCCATTCGGCGACGCGGCCGCGCCGTTCGGCGCGGGCCCGGCTCACGCGCGGTCCTTCAATTCAAGCGCACGTGCATAAGCACGCTTGCGCGGCACGCCGAGATCGCGTGCGGCTTCGCTCGCCGCATCTTTCACGCCGCGCGGCAGCGCTTTGAGCAGAAACGCGTCGAGCGCTTCATCGCTGACCTCCGCTTGCGCCAAGGGCGGGCCGATGACCACGACAATCTCCCCTTTCGGACCACCCACTTCAGCATAGTGCGCGGCAAGCGCATCAAGCGTATCGCGCCGCGTTTCCTCGAACATCTTCGTCAGCTCGCGCGCAACAGCAGCCGGCCGGGCGCCAAGGACATCCGCCATGTCAGCAAGCGATTCCGCCAAGCGCGGGCCTGTCTCGTAGAACACCAGCGTCGCGGTGACGTCGCTCAGCTCGGTGAGTGTCTCACGTCTTGCGTGCTGCTTGTTCGGCAAGAAACCCGCGAACAGAAAGCGGTCGCTTGGCAGGCCCGAGACAACGAGGCCCGCGAGCAACGCGGATGCGCCAGGAATTGGAAACACGCGATGCCCTGCCTCGATCACAGCGCGCGCAAGCTTAAAGCCGGGATCGGAAACCAGCGGCGTGCCCGCATCGGAGATCAGTGCAACACTCTCGCCTGCTTCCAGCGCCGCCAGAATTTCGTCACGCGCGCCTTCGCCGCTGTGATCGTGATAGGCGGCGAGCTTCGGTTTCAGCCCGTAAGCATCGAGCAGCTTGCGCGCGACACGCGTGTCTTCCGCAAACACACGATTAACTCCGCTCAATATATCGAGCGCTCGCAATGTGATGTCGCGCAGGTTCCCAATCGGCGTCGCCACCACATAAAGGCCCGGTTCGGGCGGTGGACTGGGGGAACGGGCGCCGATACGGTCGCGCGCGTTCGTTTCAGGATCGGATGAGGAATTGGTCATGGGCGCCGTTAAATCATCGGGCCGGAAGCTCGCCGCGCCAAGCCTGAAGACGGGCGCAGCGATCGGCTTTGCTGCTTTCATGGCCGCGTGCGCCACTGCACCGGCCCCCGGCCCTGCCGCGCCAGGCCCCGGTGGGCCCACGGCTGAACCGTCGCCCGTCCTGCCGCCGCCTGCCCCGCCCACATCGACGGCGGAAGGCATCACCCCGCCCTTCATGGCTAGCCGCCCGATCGTGCGCGTCGGCCTGCTGCTCCCGTTCTCGCTACGCCCGCAGGATGCCGCGGCGCTCTACAACGCGGCCGAGCTGGCCCTCTTTGATCACGGCAACCAAAACACCCTGCTCATTCCGCGCGACGCCGGCTCTGACGAAGCGTCGGCAAGCGCCGCCGCACGCGCGCTCGTCAATGAGGATGGGGCCGACATCATTATTGGACCAGTGCTGCGCGAAGGCGTCGCCGGCGCGGGCAACGTCGCGCGCGGACAGAACGTGCCGGTAATCGGGTTTTCGTCGGATCGCGACGTCGCGGGCAATGGCGTCTATCTTTTGAGCTTCCAACTTGAGGACGAAGTCGCGCGCATTGTCTCCTATGCGGCCAGCCAGAATATTCGCACCATCGCGCTGCTGGCGCCGTCTAACGAGTATGGACGGCGGATCGAAAGCGCATTGCGCGCCGAAGCGGCATCTAGCGGCGTCACCATCGTCACGTCACAGCTCTACAATCGCACTGACGCCGACGCGACAGCTGCAGCAAACGCGCTCGCCGCGACGCTGCAGCCTTCGCCCGCGCAAGGCATCATCATCGCTGACAATGGCGGGCCGCTGCGCGCCATCGGCACGGCGCTGGTGCAGCGCGGCGTCAATCAATCCAGCACGCGCTTCATGGGCACCAGCGTCTGGGCCGGCGATGCGCAGCGTGAGCCTTCTCTGGCGGGCGGCTGGTATGTCGCGCCAGATCCGGGCGCGCGCACCGATTTCGAAGCGCGCTATCAAGCCACGTTCGGCCAGGCGCCGACGCGGCTTTCGAGCTTGGGCTATGATGCGGTCGCACTCGCCGCCCTGCTCTCGCGCGACGCCGGCCCGCGCGGGTTCTCACGCTCGGCGATCGAAAACGGCGAAGGCTTTGCAGGCTCGGACGGTCTCTTCCGGTTCCGCTCAACAGGCGCGATCGAGCGCGGCCTGGCGATTATCGAAGTGCGGCCGAACGAAGTGACGATCCTCGAGGCGGCGCCGCGACGTTTCCCGCGCTCAAGCTAAGCTGCAAGCTCCGCCGCGATCGTGTTCGCGACGATGCGCCCGCGTTGCGTGAGACGCAGGCGGCCGGAGGCGTATGTGATGAAGCCCTCCTCCAACAACCAGGCGATCGCCTGATCACTGATGGCGCGGCCCCGCGCTTGTTCAAAGCGCTCGCGCTGAACGCCCTCATGCGTGCGCAACCCCATGATGAGCAGTTCGTCAGCGGCCTCTTCGCCGGTTAGCCTCGCTTCGCTGACCCAGCCAACACCGTGCGCGTTGACCGCATCGATGTAATCGCTGGGGCGGCGTTGCGCCTCAATGGCGACACGCACGCCATCGTGGCTGACACGCCCGTGCGCGCCGGGGCCAACGCCAATCCAATCGCCGCTCCGCCAATAAATCAGATTGTGCTGCGCGCGCGCCGCATCGCTGCGGGCGTGATTGGAGATTTCGTACGCGTTGAAACCAGCAGCGGCGCAAACATCCTGCGTCAGCTCATAGAGGGTCGCCGCTTCTTCTTGATCGGGCGGCGTAAGCTGGCCGCGCGAAACGCGGCGCGCGAACGCGGTCTGCGGCTCGATCGTGAGCTGATAGAGCGAGACATGCTCGATCGGCAGTTTGAACGCCGCTTCAAGCTCAGCCCGCCACGCTTCGGCGCTCTGCCCTTCTCGCGCATAGATCAAATCGAGCGACACGCGCTGACCAGTGGCGACCGCCGCCTCCACCGCACGCAAACCCGAGGCAGCATCATGATGGCGACCGAGCGCTTTCAGCGCCGCGTTATCAAACGCCTGGGCGCCAACGGAGAAGCGATTAACGCCCGCTGCGGCTTGCTCCGCAAAGAGCGCCGCATCCTCCGGATTTGCTTCGATCGTGATCTCGCAGTCTGCAGTCAGGCCGAAACTTCGACGCGCAGCTTCAATCAAGCGGGCGACTTCCTCGCCGCGCAACAAGGACGGCGTGCCGCCGCCGAGAAACAAGCTCTCTGCATTGCGCTGTCCGAAGCGCGCTGCGTGCCCGGCGAGATCTGCTTCGATGGCCGCGAGTAGCGGCTCGTTGCTGGCGCCGCGCGCGCGGTAGACGTTGAAATCGCAGTACGGACAGATCGCCGCGCAATACGGCCAGTGAACGTAAATGCCAAAGCCGCTCATTTGAGCGCGGCAAGCAAAAGCTCAAACGCGCGCGCGCGATGCGTCATCGGCAGCTTCTCTTCGTGCGTCATCTCGCCGAACGTGCGGGTCTGGCCATCGGCGAGAAAGATGGGATCGTAGCCGAAGCCCTTCTCGCCGCGCGGCGGCCACACGATCACCCCCCGCGCCTCGCCCTCGAACACCTGAGTCGCTTCACCGGGCCGCGCCAACGCCAGCGCGCAGACGAAACGCGCTGACAGATCGGTTGCGCCCTTCTCTGTCAGTTCGCGCCAGATCCGCTCCATCGCCACGCCGAAATCTTTGCCAGGCCCCGCCCAACGCGCCGAATAAACGCCGGGGTCGCCGCCGAGCGCGAACACTTCCAGCCCTGAATCGTCGGAAAGCGCCGGCAGCCCCGAAGCACTCGCCGCGGCTTCCGCCTTGAGGCGCGCATTGCCGGCGAAGGTGGTCTCGGTCTCGTCCGGCTCCGGCAGACCGAGCGACCCGGCCGAAATTGCCTCGACCCCAAGCGGGGCCAGCAGCGACCCGATCTCTCGGACTTTTCCGGCATTGTGGCTGGCCACGACGAGGCGGCCGGAGAGACGGAGCATGATACGCGACACTTGTTTGACTAAGCCCCGGCCGGTCTATATCGTTTATCAATAAACACCGGATAGGCTGGTCCGGTAGAGGTAGTCCAACTTAGATGAAAGCGCTCGGCAAAGGCTCCATCGCTTCGATCGTCGAAGCCGGCCTCGGCATTGCCCGGATCGTGCTCTGGGCCCTGGTCGGGCTCTGGGCGGCGGCTTTTGTCGCCTATCTGGCCTTCATTGGCTTGATGGGCGCAGGGATACTGGATCCTTCGCTGGCCAATGTCGGCGACAGCCAGAACCTCCACATCCGCATCATCGGCCTCGACGGCAACGCAGTCGAGGACGTCAGCTGGACGGACTGGCACTTCATCGTGCCTGCCTTGCTGATCGCGGGCGTCGGGATCGGCGGTTCGCTCATCATCGTGACGCAGCTTCGTTTGATGTTCGACAGCTTCCGCTCCGGCGAACCGTTCCGGCGCGAGAACGCCAACCATCTGCGCGTGATCTGGATCACGATGATCGCGATCGAACTCTCGCGCTACGTGCTGATGGGGCTGACGGCGGTTCTGCTCTATCAGGCGCGCGATCCTTCGCTGGGCGGTGTTTCTCTATCGCTCGATGGCGAACGCATCTCGACGTGGGGATCGATTCTCATTCTGATCGTGCTGTCGGAAGTCTTCCGTGAAGGCGCGCGCCTCAAGGAAGAGCAGGAGCTCACGATCTGATGGCGATCCGCGTCACCCTCGACCGCATCCTGCTCGAACGACGCATGTCGCTGACTGACCTCAGCGAAAAGGTCGGCGTGACGCTGGCCAACCTCTCGATCCTGAAAACCGGCAAAGCCAAAGCGATCCGCTTCTCGACGCTCAACGCCTTGTGCCGTGTGCTGGAATGCCAGCCCGGCGAGTTGCTCAGCTTCGAGCCAAGCGAACATGATGCGATTGAAGAAGCGGCTGATAAGGCCGCCGAGTAGTCAGGTCGGCGGCGCGCCGATCTGCAAACGAAACTGCTCCAGCTCTTCGTCCGCCAAATCAGCAGCCCAGATGTAATCGGCCTCACCGAACAGCGCGAACTGACGTCCGCCCGCGTCAAACACATAACCCACATCGACACTATAAGGGTTGGTCATCGCCAAGCGGCGTGGGTTTGCGAGCGTAGCGCCCATGAGCCACGGCAAGTCCATGTCTTCGCTGGACCAATCGCGCGCGATCGCCGCAAACGTTTGCGGCTCTTCAGTGCGCAAGTGGCCGTACGCCGCTTCGAGCAACGGCCCCTCGCCGATCTGAATGTCGGTCGCCGCTTGGACGCCGATATCGATGTGAAATATGCGGCCGTTCGCGAATGTGATCTCGATCGGATCGTCGCCCTCAAACGGCGCATGGCCGACGCGCGCAAGACGCGCGATCGGTCCCGCGGCGATCAAAGCTGCGAGCGTCACCCGACAGCCGCGCGCTGCAGATGGAACAATTGCCCGCAGCCAAGCTTCGCCAAGCGCATCATCTCGGCGAATTCATCTTCGGCGAACGGGCGCTTCTCCCCCGTCGCTTGGATTTCGATGATGCGGCCATCGCCCGACATGATGAAGTTGCAATCGACTTCGGCGTTTGAATCTTCAGCATAATCGATGTCGAGCACCGACGCGCCTTCGAACACGCCGCACGAAATCGCCGCCACTTGGCCAGTGATCGGGTTTTCCTTGATCACTTTCTCTTCGACCAGATACGCGCACGCTTTGGCTAGCGCGACCCAGGCGCCGGTGATCGCCGCCGTGCGCGTGCCGCCATCGGCTTGGATCACGTCGCAATCGAGCGTGATGGTGCGATCGCCGAGCAGTTTTGTATCAACGACAGAGCGCAAGCTTCGGCCGATCAAACGCTGTATCTCTTGCGTGCGGCCCGATTGCTTGCCTTGCGCAGCCTCGCGGCGCCCACGCGTATGGGTGGCGCGCGGCAGCATGCCGTACTCGCCCGTCACCCAGCCGCGGCCTTGGCCCTTCAGCCAACCGGGCACGCCCTGCTCTACGCTGGCGGTGCACAGCACATGCGTTTGCCCGAACTTCGCCAGGCACGAGCCTTCAGCGTACCGCGAGACTGTCGTCTCAAGTGAAATCTCGCGCAGCGCATCAGCGGCGCGGCCAGAAGGGCGCATCATCGTCTCCAGATTTGAAGCGCAGAGCCATGACCGATCGCGGCGCGCGCGTCTAGCGCTCAGCTGGCGCAGCGCAGGGTGAGCCGCCGCGCACGTCGATCGACAGTAATGGACGAGCACGTGGAAAGCGCATCGCGGCCCAGCGTGATGATGGGCGGCGGCGGATTGCGGGCTTGCGTTTCGGAGACAATCGCATCCGGCTCCGTCGCGCCGAGGAGCGCGGCGTTGGTGCGCGCATACGTGGCGCCGAGATCGAGTCCCGCCACGGTGAGTTCGGTGTCGACCGGCTGCATCATCGTCTCCAAGCCGAGAATGAGCGGCAGACGCACAACGTCACCAACGGGCACGAGCCCGCCAGGGCGATCGAACAGCCGCGACGCCGTACGGTTGAAGATCGTCGGGCCGGCGCTCACGTCGAACATCACTTGCAGCGTTTCGCCGCCGACCTCCGCGTTCACGCGCCACACATCGGCGTCTTCCATCGGAAAGACGATGTCGCGCGCACCAGGCTGATCCGGCCCGAGGCGCACAATGATCGTGTTGTAGGGCAGCACGCCGGGGCCAACGACGCCGTCGGCGCGTCGTGTCACCGGAACGCCGAAGATGGCCGCGAAGGCGCGCTCGTCTTCCTCGCCTTCGAACACGACGCGAGGCCGCGCAATGCGCCCCGACAGCGTGTCATCGCTGCCTTCGATACCTATCCTGGCGCCAGCGAAGGGGATGCGGCGCACACGCAGCCGTTCCGCAGCTTCGGTGCTCAGCGCCAGCGCGCGAAAAAAGCGTAAATCGACCTCAAGCCGGACCGGCCGCCGGTTGATCTCCGCGTCGATGATCGGTCCGGCGGCTTGAAGCGTGATCGAGTCCTGCGCCCAAGCGGGGCCCGCGAAACTCGCGACCAAAGCGCTCAGAATGAAAAACAGCCGCCGCATATCACCCCCTTAAGTTCGGCGCATATCGATATACGATAAAGGCGAAAGAGCGGCATACGCGCTTATCTGCTTGTTAGGAAAAGTTAGTGCCGCCTTACCTAACAGGTCGAACAGCCTCATACGAAAGTTCGCGGCTGTTTGGACGACTCGCCCTAAAAGAAGCCGATAGGACACAATACCAGTATTATGCCGATATGGCCTAACTTGAGCAAACAATCCGATGAAGGCCACCCTCAACCCCTACAATCCCGGCGCCGGGGTCCCTCCCCCCGAGCTCGCAGGGCGCGATGATTTGATCGAGTCTGCGCGCGTGGCTGTCGTGCGCGCCAAGACCGGGCGGCCGGCAAAGAGCGCGCTGATGCTGGGGTTGCGCGGCGTTGGCAAGACGGTGCTGCTCAATCACTTCGAAGCCATCGCCGAAACGGAAGGTTGCCAGACAGCGCTGCTCGAAATCGATCCCGACAAGCCGCTCGCCCAACAACTTGCGCCGCAGCTTCAGCACATTCTCCATCGCCTCGACCGGATAAAGAAAGCCGGCGCCGACATGCAGAAGGCGTTTGGCTCACTGCGCGCCTTCGCCGCGATGTTCAAGGCGACGGTTGGCGATGTCGATTTCGGTTTTGTCGCACCGGCAGCGACCGGCGATCTCGCCATCGATCTCACCGACCTCTTCGTCGCCATCGCAGAAGCGGCCAAGAAGCGCGACACCGCCATCGTGCTGCTGATCGATGAAATTCAGTACGTGCAGAAAGGCGATCTCTCCGCACTGATCATGGCGCTGCACAAAATCTCGCAACGCCAGTTGCCGTTATTGCTCTTTGGCGCCGGCCTGCCGCAGCTCGCAAAGCTCGCGGGCGATGCGAAGTCGTATGCAGAGCGGCTCTTCGACTATCCGCCGATCGGCCCGCTCTCCGCCGAGGGCGCGCGCCAAGCGCTGGCGGAGCCGGCGGCGCGCGAAGGCGTGAAATACTCCAAGGAGGCCATCGACTACATCATCGATCAGACCGGCGGGTATCCGTTCTTCTTGCAAGTCTGGGGCGCGCATTGTTGGGAGACGGCGGCGAAGTCTCCGATCACCCTGACGGACGCGAAGCAGGCCAGCATCGCTGCGGTCGAGGCGCTCGACGAAGGCATCTTCAAAGTGCGGCTCGCCCGCCTGACGGAGCGCCAAAAAGCATATGCCCGCGCGATGGCGGAGTTCGGCCCGGAACCGGTGAATTCGTCCGATGTCGCCAATGCGATGAACCTGAGCCTGAGCCAGGCAGCGCCAATCCGCGACGAACTCATCAAGAAAGGCATGGCCTATTCGCCGGAGCGCGGCCTTATTGGCTTTACTGTGCCGAAGTTCGACGAGTATCTGCGCCGCCAACCGTCCGGCAAATCCAAGCGTCCCACGAAGAGCTAGCCGCGCTTGCACCCTTCGCCCCGGTCGCTACCTAAAGGCCCGCATGGTTCTGCCACCCTCCTCCGACCTTTCGACGCTCGACGCCCGGGCGCGCGACATCTTCCGCGAGATCGTCGAATCGTACCTCACCACTGGCGAGCCGGTGGGCTCGCGCACGCTTTCGCGCCTCGGCGGCGTAACCCTTTCGCCCGCTTCCATCCGCAACACGATGGCCGATCTGGTTGGTCTCGGCCTGCTCGAAGCGCCGCACGCCATGGCCGGCCGGCGCCCGACACAGGCAGGCTTGCGCTTCTTCGTTGATAGCCTGCTGCAACTCGGCGATCTGCCGGAGGATGAGAAGCGCGAGATCGACGCGCGCATCGGCAATGCCGGCGCCAATCCGCAAGAAGTGCTGGGCGCTGCGTCCGAATTGCTCTCAGGCCTCGCCGGCGGCGCGGGCCTTGTTGTGACGCCTGAACGCGAAGCGCCGGTGCGCCACGCCGAGATTGTCGCGATCGGCCCAGGCCAAGCGCTGCTCGTGCTGGTCTTCGAAGACAATCAGATCGAGAACCGCATTCTGGCGACGCCCGCCGATCTGCCGCCCGGCGCGTTGGCGGAAGCGGCGAACTATTTGAATGCGCGCTTCAAGGGCAAAACCCTGGCCGAAGCCCGCAACGCCGCGACCGACGCTTTGGCGCGCGACCGCGCAGAGCTCGATGCAGCCGCGGCGAAGCTGGTGCAGAACGGCTTGGTGGAGTGGTCCGGCGAGGATCCGACTTCAGGCCGTTCGTTGATCGTGCGCGGGCGCGGCAATCTCCTGCAGGATTCGCAAGCCGTCGCGGACCTTGAACGGGCGCGGCGTCTGTTTGACGACCTGGAAAAGACCCGGGAACTCATCCAGGTGCTCGATCTCGCCAAGGCTGGCGAGGCGGTTCGTGTGTTTATTGGCTCTGAAAACGCACTGTTTTCATTGTCGGGGTCGAGTTTGATCGTATCGCCCTATATGAATGCCGAACGGAAGGTGGTTGGCGCGCTCGGCGTGATCGGCCCTACCCGCTTGAACTACGCCCGGGTTATCCCGGTTGTTGATTACACCGCACGCGTCGTCGGCAGAGTGCTCGACGGACGCGGGCAAGACCGCGAACGAGGATGAGAATGTCGGACGAAACAAACGCCCAGCCGAATCTTACGCCGGAAAACGCCGCCGACGCAGGCATCGATGTCCGTGACGTCATTGACGGCCTTCAAACCGAACTCGCCAAGGCGCGCGAAGATGTTCTGCGCGCGATGGCCGATGCTGAGAACACGCGCCGCCGCGCCCAACGTGAAGCGCAAGATGCGCGCACCTACGCGATTGACCGCTTCGCGTCCGACCTGTTGCCCATCGCCGACACACTAAGCCGCGCGCTTCAAGCCGCGCCGCGTGACAGCAGCGATGAAGCGGTGAAAAACCTGCTCACTGGGCTCGAACTCACCGAGCGCGCGTTGGTCGATGCCTTCTCGCGCCACGGCTTGAAGCGCGTCGGCGCCATCGGCGAGACGTTCGATCCGAAGCTCCACCAAGCCGTCGCACAAGCGCCGTCCGCCCACCCGGCTGGCGTCGTCGCTGAGGTGATGCAGCCAGGCTATGTTCTGGGTGACCGCACAGTGCGCGCCGCAATGGTGCTGGTCTCATCCGGCCAAGCCAATGCCGGCGCGAGCCCGTCCACGGTCGACATCAAAGTCTGAGCTATCCACAAAACTGGCGGCGCTATGCGTCGGCGCGGGTAACAGGGCGCCGTTCCGCCTGAATGCGGCTTTGCCTCGAACATGAATGATTGTTAACCATAGCGACGAACAGCGCTCGCCGTGCTTCAAGCGCCTGCGTGTTTCGGGATTTTGGAGGGAGAAGCCCAATGCGGGGGAAACTATTTTTTGGCGCGGCTGCGGTCGCGTTGCTCATGGGCGCGCCGGCGCTGGCGCAAACCGATCCGTCAGCTGACGCCAACACAACGTCGAGCGTCCGCGATGGCGCGACCGTTGATGGTGAGATCAATCCAGCGGGCGATGGCGATTGGTATCGTCTGCGCGTCGAGCAAGGCCGGCGCTATAGCCTTACTCTCGAGGGCGTGCCGAATGCCGAAGGCTTGGCGGTCGATCCGGTGCTTTCCGTCTACGACGCCGCCGGCAACCAGCTTGCCTTCAATGACGACGCCAATGGCCTCAACTCCGCGCTCACTTACGTCGCGTCGCAAAGCGGCGACGTGTTCGTCGAAGCGCGTGCCTATTCCGAAGGTGAGACCGGCCAGTATCGCTTGGCGGTCGCTTCGACCGAACTCCCGGCCGATGACGCCGGCAATGACGCCGGCACGCGCAGCCGCTTGAACATCGGCCGCGCCGTTAATGGGCAGCTTGAATATGAAGGCGATGTCGATTGGTACCGCCTGAGCGCCCGCACTGGCACTCGCTATTCCGTGACGCTAAACGGCAGTGGCGACCCGGCCGTCGGCGATACCTATCTCCGCGTCGTCGATAGCGACGGCAATGAGATCGCCGCAAATGACGACGCAGAGGGTTTGAACTCCGCGCTTCAGTTCACCGTTCGCGAAAACACGGAAGTGTTCATCGAGGCCAGCGCTTACGCCAATGCCTACACTGGCGGCTATGCGTTGAACGTCACTTCAGAACGCGTTCCGGACGACGGCTTGGCGGCGAACCGCAATACGCGCGGCCGCATCACGCTCGGCCAGGACGTCAACGGATCACTTGAGACCGAAGGCGATCAGGATTGGTATCGTCTGCGCCTCGAAGCAGGCCAGACTTATCGCTTCGCGCTGCGCGGCGAGGGCGACACCCCCGTCGGTGATCCCCTGCTCCGCGTGCACAATGCGCAAGGCGAAGATATCGCTGTCGATGACGATGGCGGCGGCAATTTGAATTCGTATCTCGAGTTCAGCGCGCCGAGCACCGGCACGTACTTCATTGCCGCTCAAGCCTTCGCTGACGCCTACACCGGCAACTACACGCTCAGCGCACGCGCCGGCGACATCCCCGGCGACACGAGCACCGATGCAAGCCTCAGCAGCGCGGGCGATTATCGTGAAGGCAATCTCTCTCCGGCCGGCGACCGCGATTGGTATCGCATCGAGCTTGCGCAAGGCGAAGGCGTGCGCGTTGGCTTGAACTCGGCCGAAGGCGCGGCCGACGCGTTGGGCGACCCCTACCTGGTCTTCTATGATGCCAACGGTACGGAGCTGCTGCGCGACGACGATGGCGGTGAAGGCCTCAACGCCTGGGCTGAATTCGTCGCACCGACGGCTGGCGCCTATTACATTGAAGCACGCGGCTTCGGCGAAGATGCGGCTGGCCGCTACAGCCTCATGCTTGTCGCCGGCGAAGTCGGCGACTCAGCTGAAGGTGCGGAGTATGTGCAGGCTGGCTTCGAAGGCCGCGTCAGCACGATCGGCGCAGCCGGCGATGTCGACTGGTTTGTGCTCGAAGCCATCGAAGGCCGCACGTACCGCTATTATGTCGATGGTTGGGATGACGGCACGGGCAACACCTTGGCCGATCCCCTGCTCGTTCTCTACGATCAACAAGGCCAGGAGATCGCACGAGACGATGACGGCGGCGTGGGCCTGAACTCTTACCTCACGCACGTTCCTGTGACGGGCGGGCCGTACTTCCTCGCCGTGTCGTCTTATGACGGCCAGAGCACCGGCCGGTACAGCCTTCGCGCCGTCGATACGGATGTGCCTGGCCACGCCTACACCGACGAAATACTCGACCAAGCGGGCGATGAACGGGTCAGCCGGATCGACATCGAAGGCGATCTCGACAGCTTCCGTGTCGATCTCGAAGGCGGCGTCACCTACACGATTACGGTGAGCGGTCATGGCGAGCGGCCGCTCGCGGATCCGTTCGTCGCCGTTGTGCTTGAGGACAACTCAGTTCTCGGCAGTGACGACGACAGCGGCCCGGGTCGCGATGCGCGCTTGCGCTTCACGCCAGAACAATCGGGCTCATACCTCATCCAGGCGAGCGGCCTTGGCGGCACCATCGGCTGGTATCAAGTAACGATCGCGCGTCAGTAGGCAGAACGCCGGGGGACGCACGTGGGAGCGGCGGCGCTGGACAAGAGCGCCGCCGCTTTTTCGTGCGCGTTTACGAGATACCGCTCGTGCGATCGCCACCTTGGCGCTCCAGCATCCAGCCTGGATACTCAGGCTTCAGCTTCGAGACGTCATCGAGCTTGGCCATATCCTCGCTTGTCAGTTCGACGTTCGTCGCGGCGATATTGTCGATCAGCTGCTTTTCCGTCTTCGCGCCGATGATGACGCTGGTGACGTGCTTCTTGTGCAAGAGCCACGCGAGCGCGACTTGGGCGACGCTCGCATTCTTTGCATCGCCGATCGCCTTCATGACATCGATAATGTCGTAGGCCTTCTCCTTATCGACCGGCGGGAAGTCGAAGGCGATGCGGCGCGAGCCATCGGTTGGCGCCCCATCGCGTGTATATTTGCCCGAGAGGAAGCCGCCCGCAAGCGGGCTCCACGGCAAGATGGCGAGTTGCTGATCGACGGCGAGCGGCACGACTTCGCGTTCGAGATCGCGGCCGGCGATCGAGTAATACATCTGCGCCGATTCAAACCGCGCCAAGCCGCTGCGCTCCGATACGCCCAGCGCCTTTGCGATCTGCCATGCCGCGTAGTTGCAGAGCCCGATATAGCGCACTCTCCCCGACCGCACGACTTCATCAAGCGCCTCAAGCGTCTCTTCGAGCGGCGTCAGCGGATCGAAGGCGTGGACTTGGTAGAGATCGACATAATCGAGATCCAAGCGCTCGAGGCTCGCATCGATGGCATCGAACACATGCTTGCGCGACAGGCCCCAGAGATTGGTGTTCTTGGCGCGGCGCTTCTCGTCCGGCGTATCGGCCGCGCCATAAGCACCCATGCGGCCGAAGAGCTTCGTCGCGATCACCAATTCATCGCGCGGGAGATCCTTGATCGCGCCGGCGAGAACCTGCTCCGACATGCCGTTTGAATAGATGTTGGCGGTGTCAATGAAAGTGACACCCTGATCGAACGCAGTCTTGGTGAGCTTCGTCACCGTTTCCTGTTCGAGCGCGCCGATGACTTTCCAGAATCCATCGCCGCCAAACGTCATGGTGCCGAGGCAGATTTCGGATACGGCAAGACCGGTACGGCCAAGTTTGCGATAACGCATGAGCAATCCTTTGGGCGTGACGCCCGCTATGAAGTGGTCAATTCAAAACAAGTCCGGTCCACGCGGCAGCGCGCGCGATGCGCGTGTCTGAAATGAGAAATATGCGAGACGCAGATCGGAAAAAGCCGCGCGGTTTCCCGGCGCGGCTTCAATTGTGTAGCACAAGTTTCCGATTTTGGCAACGTGAGCGTTACGAAACGCCGTGCTGACGGAACCACGCTAGCGCGCGCGACCAGCCATCAGCCGCCGCTTCCGCGTTGTAGCTTTGGCGATAATCAGCGTGAAAACCATGCTGAACGCCAGGATAAACGATGATTTCCGACGGCCGGTTCGCGGCGATCAACGCCGCGCGAAAACGCTCCACGCCTTCGAGTGGAATGCCGTTGTCGTTCTCCGCGTAGAGACCAAGCACTGGCGCGTTGATGCTAGCGGCAACATCGAGCGGCCAGGGCCGATCTTCGTCTGAGCCCCATGAACCTGGTGCAGGCCGCACAACGCGCCCGTACCACGCGACGCCCGCCTTGATGTTTGGCGCCTGCGCCGCCGCCATCCAGACAACCGTGCCGCCCCAGCAAAAGCCGGTGATGCCGATGCGATCGCCGGCGACGAAGCTTTGTGCACGAAGCCAATCAATCGCTCCGCCGGTGTCGCCCATGACTTGTGCGTGGTTGGCCGTGGCAACGATCTCGCGGATTTGCGCGAAGTCAGTCATGGGCGCGGGATCGCCGGCGCGATCGAAATAGTCCGGCGCGATAGCGACATAACCTTCGCGTGCAAGGCGGCGGCAGACATCCTTGATGTAATTGTGGATGCCGAAAATCTCATTGACGACGATCACTGCGCCGCGGCGCCCGCGCGCGCTCGGCCGCGCAACGTAAGCGGGCAAGCGATAGCCGCCGGCGCCGTTGACGTGCACGTCTTCTTCGATCAGCGCATCGCCAGGTGTGGTCACAGGGCTGGCGCACGAAGACACCGCCGCGGTTGCGTAACCGGCGAAGAACAGCGAAGCCGCGACGTTGCGGCGGGTCGGCGGAAAATTGCCCTCAGGCGTGTCCAGTCTCATGCGCGCTCCCTCATGGATCGCGCCTCACGCGCGTCCCCTTGCGTGTCATTTGGAGCGGGCGCAGGGTCGCGACCAGTCAAATCTTCGGATTTAAGTCTTCGGGGGAAGATCAAAATGCGCTTGTTGAGCCTAGCCGCGTTCGCCGCGGTGTTCGCAGCTGCGGGACCGGCGTTCGCCGCACAGCCCCTGCCCTTCGATCCCGAGCAAGCCACACGCGCTTGGCTCGACACGATGGCGGGTGAGGCGACCGACCGCTCGAACGCGTACTTCGAAGGCGGCTACATTATCGGCTACGCCGAAATCGCAATCTCGATCATCGTCGCGGGCTTGTTCTTGGTGCTCGGCTGGGCGCGCGGCGTGCGTAGCTGGCTTGAGCGGACGGTGAAGTGGTTTCCACTCGTCGCTCTCGGCACGTCGTTCTTCTACATCTTCGTATCAACCCTGCTCACGTTCCCGGTCGCTTACTATGTCGGCTTCGTGCGCGAGCATCGCTACGACCTCTCCACTCAAACGCTGCCGCAATGGCTTGGTGAACAGGCGCAAGGCTTCGCGATTGCGCTAATCGTCGGCTCGCTCTTCCTCACCGTGCTCTACCTAATCGTGCGCGCGGCGCGAAACACATGGTGGATCTGGGGCTCGGTGGTGACGATCGCCTTCGGCGCCGCGATGAGCACGCTCTATCCCGTGTTCATCGCGCCGATGTTCAACACCTACACGCCGATGGAGCAAGGCGAGCTGCGCGACTCTATTCTCGCGATGGCGCAAGCCAATGGCGTGCCGGCGACAGACGTCATGGTGTATGACCGTTCGCGGCAAACCAATTCGATCAGCGCCAACGTCTCCGGCTTCGGCCCGACAACGCGCATCTCACTCGCAGACACATTGCTTGAACGCGGCAGCCCTGAAGCCGTGCGCGCCGTTATGGGTCACGAGATCGGCCACTACACGCTCCGGCATAACGTCTCGGGCTTGCTGCTAGGCTCGATCGTTATCCTGTTCACGTTCGCCGCAGTGCATTTCATCTTTAGAGCGGTCGCGAAGAACGAACGGTGGGGCATACGCGACATCGCAGATCCCGCCGGATTGCCGTTGATCATGGCGATTATCGCCGCCATCGGCATCGTCACCGGCCCGATGCAGCGCAACCTCACGCGCTTCAACGAGCAACAAGCGGACATGTTCGGCTTGAACGCCGCGCGCGAGCCAGATGGCTTCGCCGAAGCGGCGCTGATGCTCAGCGAATATCGTAAGATGGAGCCCGGTCTGCTCGAAGAGATCATCTTCTACACCCACCCGTCGGGCTGGAATCGCGTGCACAATTCGATGGTGTGGAAGGCCAATGAGATCGCGGCTGGCCGCCATCCCAACACGCCCGGCGGCCCTCCTCCGGGTTGGGTTCCGGATTTCGTGCGCGATCGCCAAGCACCAGCGCCGGCGCCAGCTGCGGCGCCCGCGGAAGCGCCGGCGCCTGCCGCTAGCGCGGCACCGTCACCCGCCGCACCGTGAGATTGATCCGGCCGCCTTTCGGCAACAGCCGCGAGGTGCCGGGCAAGATGCGGTCGACACCGTGAAATGCTCGCCGGCTTGGGCCGGCGAGCATGCACACATCGCCTGATGCGAGCCGCACGCTGCGCGTCGGATCGGAGCGCACGACGCCACCGACGCGAAAGATCGCCGTATCGCCGAGCGAGATCGAGAGCACCGGCGCATCCCAATCGTCCTCGTCACTATCGACGTGCAGCCCCATGCGCGCATCGCCTTCGTAGTAATTGACGAGGCACGCCTCTGGATCAGCCGGATAGCCCGAGTACTTGCGCCAGAGCGCCAGCACGCTCTCTGGAATATCCGGCCACGGCTTGCCGTTCTCCGGATGGCCCGCCTGATAGCGGTACCCCTGCTCCTTATCCGTCACCCAACCGAGCGCGCCGAAATTCGTCATCCGCACCCGCATCGGCACGCCGCTTTTCGGCATGCGCGGAATGTAGAGCGGCGCCTGGCGCATCCGCGCGAACACCTCGTCGCGCAGGGCCTCCTGTGCGGCCCGGTCGAGCAGACCAGGCCACAGCTTGAAGCCATCGAGATCGGAGGCCGGACGGGTCATGGCAGTGTGTTCTTTGCCTATTCGGTTTCTTTTTTGTTCCGCTGAATGGTTGAGGCAAATCAATGGACCAGCCGCAGGGGGCTATTTCCTCAAAACGAATGCGGATAGCACGCCCCAAAAGCCTTGCACCACGAAGTCGATACACCACATGACGGCGTAACGATCACGGTCCGAAGCTTGAGGGGGCGACGGGCTGATCATTGGCTTTTGATTGGAACAGGACGCGGCTACGGGGATGCCTCACAAGGGGTCCGAGAGCCGAAACCACGTCGCTGGAATGAATGAGGACTGAGATATGGGTAAAGTGATTGGCATCGACCTCGGCACGACCAATTCGTGCGTCGCTGTAATGGAAGGCGGCAGCCCCAAGGTCATCGTCAACGCCGAAGGCTCGAACACCACGCCATCCGTGGTCGCCTTTACCGAAGGCGGCGAGCGTCTGATCGGCATTCAAGCCGTCCGCCAAGCCGTCACCAATCCGACGCACACCTATTACGCCGTGAAGCGCCTCATCGGCCGCACCTATGACGACCCGATCACCAAGAAGGACGTCGACCTTGTCCCGTACAAGATCGTCAAAGGTCCGAACGGCGATGCGTGGATTGACGGTCGCGACAAGAAGTACGCGCCGTCCGAGCTGTCAGCGTTTGTGCTGCAGAAGATGAAGCAGACGGCCGAGGATTATCTCGGCGAGCCGGTGACGCAGGCCGTCATCACTGTTCCGGCCTATTTCAACGACGCCCAGCGCCAAGCCACCAAAGACGCCGGCAAGATCGCCGGCCTGGAAGTGCTGCGCATCATCAACGAACCGACGGCAGCCGCCCTCGCCTACGGCCTCGACAAATCGAAGGACGGCGGCACCAAGACGATCGCCGTCTATGACCTCGGCGGCGGCACGTTCGACGTCTCGATCCTTGAGATCGGCGACGGCGTGTTCGAAGTCCGCTCCACAAACGGCGACACGTTCCTCGGCGGCGAAGACTTCGACAACCGCATACTCAACTACATCGCCGACGAGTTCAAAAAACAGAACGGCGTGGATTTGCGCCAAGATAAGCTTGCGCTGCAGCGACTGAAAGAAGCCGCTGAGCAGGCGAAGAAGGAACTCTCTTCGCGAACTGAGTTCGACCTGAGCATTCCGTTTATCACAGCGACCTCTAGCGGCCCGCTCCACCTCAACATGAAGCTGACCCGCGCGAAATTTGAGGCGCTGGTCGACGATCTCGTCCAAAAGACGATCGCGCCCTGCAAGGCCGCGCTGAAGGATGCCGGCCTCTCTGCTTCCGACATCAAGGAAGTGGTGCTCGTCGGCGGCATGACGCGCATGCCGAAGATCCAGCAGGTCGTGAAAGAATTCTTTGGCCGTGAACCCCACAAGGGCGTGAACCCGGATGAAGTCGTCGCCGTGGGCGCTGCGATCCAAGCCGGCGTTCTGCAAGGCGACGTCAAAGACGTCGTGCTTCTCGACGTTACCCCGCTCTCGCTCGGCATCGAAACGCTGGGCGGCGTGTTCACGCGCCTGATCGAACGCAACACCACGATCCCGACCAAGAAGAGCCAGATCTTCTCGACCGCTGAAGACAATCAGCAGGCCGTGACCATCCGCGTCTTCCAAGGCGAGCGCGAAATGGCGGCGGACAACCGCCCGCTCGGCCAGTTCGATCTCGTCGGTATTCCGCCCTCCCCGCGTGGCATGCCACAGATCGAAGTCACCTTCGACATCGACGCCAACGGCATCGTCTCGGTCGGCGCCAAGGATAAGGCGACGAACAAAGAGCAGAACATGCGCATTCAGCCCTCGGGCGGTCTGTCGGAAGACGACATCAAGCGCATGGTCAAGGAAGCCGAAGAGCACGCCGGCGAAGACAAGTCGCGTCGTGAACTGGCGGAAGCCAAGAACCAGGGCGAAGCGCTGATCCACGCGACGGAAAAGCAGCTGCAGGAAAACGGCGACAAGATTCCGGCCGCTGACAAGTCCGCTATCGAAGCCGCGATCGCAGCGCTCCGTCCGGCGCTCGAAACCGAAAACACGGGCGAAATCGCCACCAAGACACAAGCGCTCGTGCAAGCGTCGATGAAGATCGGCGAGGCCCTCTACGGCGGCGCTGGCGCGCCGGGTGGTGAAGGCCCAGGTGGCGGCCCCGACCAAGAAGGTGTTGTCGACGCCGACTTCGAAGAAGTCGACGGCAACAACAAACGCAGCGCCTAACGCCGCGTCGGGGTTTGAACGATGCGTCAGCGTGCCTTTCAAACTGAGCTGAGGCGGTGCTACTCCTTGCGGGTCGCCCGCCTCTTTCTCATGTCGGTGCAATCATGAGCGCCGGTCGCGACTATTACGAGATTCTGGGCGTCGCCCGCGACGCCGATCAGGCGACGATCAAGTCCGCTTTTCGCAAACTCGCGATGAAGCTGCACCCGGATCAAAATCCGGGCTGCAAGGTTTCCGAAGAGAAATTCAAGGAAATCGGCGAAGCCTATTCGGTGCTCTCCGATCCCGAGAAACGCGCTCAGTATGATCGCTTCGGCAAAGCCGCCTTCCAAGGCGGCGGCCAAGGCCCGTTCGGCGGCGCAGGCGCGGCAGACTTCTCCGATATCTTCAACGAGATTTTCGGCGGCGGCTTCGAGGACATGTTCGCGCGTGGCGGCGGCCGCGCCCGCAACGGCCCGCAACGCGGCGCCGATCTGCGCTACGACGTTGAGATTACGCTCGAACAAGCCTTCCGCGGCATGGAGCGCGAAATCGTCGTGCCGCGCGCGCAAGCGTGCGAGCCGTGCAGCGGCTCAGGCTCGGAAGGCAACGCCCCGCTCGAGCAATGCCGAACTTGCAATGGCGTCGGCCAAGTGCGCGCCAGCCAAGGCATGTTCCGCATCGTGCGCACCTGCCCTGCCTGTCACGGCCGAGGCCAATCGATCAAGTCGCCGTGCAAAAGCTGCGGCGGACGCGGACAAGTGCAGAAAGAGCGTACGCTCTCCGTGAAGATTCCGCCGGGCGTCGAAGATGGCACGCGCATCCGCCTAGCCGGCGAAGGCGATAGCGGCGCGCGCAACGGCCCGCCCGGCGATCTCTATCTCTTCCTCTCGGTGAAGCCGCACAATCTGTTCGAACGCGACGGCCCCGATCTCTATTGCCGCGCGCCGACGCCGATGTGCAAAGCAGCGCTCGGCGGCGAGATCGAAGTGCCGACCATCGACGGCGATCGCGCCAAGGTCACGATCCCCGCCGGCGCACAAACCGGCCGCCGCTTCCGCATCAAAGGCAAAGGCATGTCGCACCTGCGCGGCAAAGACCGCGGCGACCTGCACATCGAGCTCTTGGTGGAAACGCCGGTGAATTTGAGCGCCAAGCAACGCAAACTTCTCGAAGAGTTCGCCAAAGATTGCGGCGAAGAAGCCCATCCGCAAACACAAGGCTTCTTCGACAGCGTGAAAAAGTTCTTCGAAGGCGCTGAAGGCCCGAGCCGGTAGCGGCGAAGCAGCGCCAGCGGCGGTGCGCAACCGCCGCCGGCGCAGTCACTTAGCTTGCGGAGGCGAGCGCCACGGTGCGGCTATCGCGTAACGCTGCAACTTCGCTCGCGCCTTGCGCGAGCGCGTCACGCATGCAGCGGCGGATCTCCGCGCGCTCGTAGAGATCCATCGGGCCACGGCGGAAACCGCAGGCTTGGCGCGCGGCGTAGCGGATGCGGCGTTCCAGGACTTGAGCGCCGGCGTCACTGTTGAGGTTGAGTTCGGCATAGCTGAGCGACGCGCGGCGCGGCGTATCGGCGGCGGCGGGCGAAGCGGTCACGAAGGCGAGAGCGATAACGGAAGCGAGAGCGAGCGAGATTTGACGTTTCATGGTCTTCCCCGATTGAGCCGCGCTGGTGCGGCAGCGCGATCTATACGCGCGTCGGAAAACACCGACATGACGGCGGTCACGCCTCGACCAACCCACTTGCCGCCTCACTTACCTCGGGCCATGACAGTGCCATGACCATCGCAATCGCAATCGCCGGCGCAGGCGGCCGCATGGGCGGCGCGTTAATCCGCGCTGCTTCCGCCGATTCACGCTTTCGCATCGCCGGCGGCACCGAACGCACAGGCTCGCGCGCGCTCGGCATGGATCTTGGCGCGCTTGCGGGCGCTGGCGGCTTTGGCATCGATGCGGCCGATAGCGTCCACACCGCCGCGACCAGCGCTGATGTCTGGATCGATTTCACGACGCCGGAAGCCACGCTCGACGCTCTGGATGCACTCTCCGCGACGCAAGTCCGCGCCACCGTCATCGGCACGACCGGGTTCAGCGCCGCGCAAGACGCGCGCATCGCCGACGCCGCCAAGCGTCTCGCCATCGTGCGCTCAGGCAATTTCAGCTTGGGCGTCAACCTGCTTGCAGCGCTCGTCGAGCAAGCGGCGTCGAAGCTCGGCAAGGGTTGGGACATCGAGATCGCGGAAGCGCATCATCGCCGCAAAGTAGACGCCCCCTCCGGCACCGCCCTCCTCCTCGGAGAAGCAGCCGCAGCGGGCCGCGGCAAGCCACTCAGCGAAATTCGCGCTAAACCCTATGACGGCATCACCGGCGAGCGCGCCGAGGGCAGCATCGGTTTTTCATCGACGCGCGGCGGCGGCATCGTTGGCGATCACGATGTAGCGTTTATCTCCGAACGAGAGGTCGTCACGCTCGGGCACCGTGCGCTCGATCGCGCCGTCTTCGCCGATGGCGCGCTCGAAGCAGCGCTCTGGGTCAGCGACAAGCCGCCGGGCCTCTACAGCATGAGAGACGTGCTCGGCCTCTAGCCGCCACGTTTTGCACGATAGAGCGCCGCATCGAGCGCTTGTGCAAAGTCGGCGCACTCATCCGGCGAGAGAAAGGCGCCCAGCCTGATCTGAATCTTGCCCGCGCGGATCAACACACCGGCGCCTTCGCGCACGACGCGGGCCCAAACCGGATTGAGCACCCAGTGTTTCTCGCGTCCGCCCGCATCAATGCTCGCAACATGCACCTGCCCGGGCCCAATCCGCACCCGCTCCGCCGCCCGCGCCGCGCGATAATTCCAGCGAAACGCCAGATAAAGCGCCAGCACATCGAGTCCCAAGAAAGCCGCCACCGGAAACGCGCCTTGCAACCAGAACAAAATGCCGACGGCCGCATTGAACACGATCATCACTATCAGCATCGCCTTAAACGCAGCGCCGCTCAGGCTGCGGTGCGGGCGCAGCACGGCGTCCATGTAAAGCGCGCCATCCATATCGGGCGCGCTTGGCGTGCGTTCCCAGGTCGGGTTCATGCGCTTAAGACTAGCGCAGAGCCGCCACACGCCCAAGAGTCCGATGCCGAAACGCCTGACCAAAGCCAAAGCCGAAGAGCTCTATGCGCGCCTCGCGCATGTCCGGCCCGATCCGAAGACCGAACTCGAATACATCAACCCGTACACCCTCCTCGTCGCCGTCGTGCTCTCCGCGCAAGCGACGGACAAGGGCGTCAATAAGGCGACTGCGGAGCTCTTCAAAATCGCCGACACGCCGGAGAAGATGGTCGCGCTCGGCGAAGAAAAGGTCGGCAAGTATATCCAAACCATCGGCCTCTGGCGCAACAAAGCCAAGAACACCATCGCGCTCTCGCAGGCTTTGATCGCCGAACACAACAGCGAGGTCCCGCGCGAGCGCGACGCGCTTGAGGCGTTGCCTGGCGTTGGCCGCAAGACCGCGAATGTCGTGCTGATGGAAATCTTTGGCGAAGGCACGATCGCTGTGGACACACACGTCTTCCGCGTCGCCAACAGAACTGGGCTAGCCGATGGCAAAACGCCCGAGGCCGTCGAAGAGCAGCTCATGCGCATCACGCCGCAGAAATATCTGCACGGCGCACATCATTGGTTGATCCTGCACGGTCGCTACACTTGCATCGCGCGCAAGCCCGAATGCCCGCGCTGCGTCATCGCCGACATCTGTCTCTATCGCGCCAAGACGCCAGCGATCGCGTCAACGAAGAAGCGCGCGCCCTCGGGCGCGAAATCGAAGAAGAGATAGGGCTCGATCGCTTCGATCTCGATTACGCGCCACTTGCCGTCATCGCCCAGCACAAGATCGATGCGCACATAGAGCAGATCCTTCGGCGCATGCGCGCGCGCCGCTTCCGCAGCCTCGATCGTCGCAGGCGGCGGTGTTTCGGCGACGAATTTCGTTTGGCCCGGAATGTTTGCGAGCCACGAGCCGTTGTGCGGCACTTTGCGGATCGCGTGCGAGTATTTGCCGCCGAACCAAAACAGCGAGCGCTCCCCTTCTGTTTCGATGGACTGCAGATAGGGCTGTATCATCGCCGCGCCGAGCGGCGCATCGATCAAGTCCGCATCGCTCCACGCGTTCTTCTTCAGGCGCACAGTGCGGATCGATCCCGCGCCGACTTGTGGCTTCACCACGATCTCGGCTGCACCCAACGTATCGAACGCCTGCGCAATCGTGACCGCATCGGCCTTATCGGCCCAGATCGTCTCGATCGCGGATGGGCCGAGCTCCTTCAGATATGTCTTGCGCATGTTCCAGCGCACGACGTCCGGAGAATTGAACACCGGCAAGCCGGAGCGCGCGAACGATTCAAGTGTCGAGACGAATTGATCGGGGCGCTCGTGATAATCCCACGTCGTGCGGATCACGGCGGCATCGTAGCCGCGTGTCTCGAGTCCAGGCTCGTCCCAAGCAACAACATCGAACGCAATGCCGCGTTCAGCGCCCGCCGCAAGGATCAGCTCCCTGCTCTTCTCTTCCAACGGAGGAACGGCGCCTGGCGCGATGGCCTTGCCGCGATAGGTTCGGCACGAAAGATAGGCTACGCGCGCCATTACCGGCGCGCCGCGGCTTCCGCTGCGCACTGCTCCAAGCTCGGCGCCGCTTCTCCCCCGCGTCGCGCGCTCGGGTGCGCTTGTGCCAGACGCATCACGTTGCGGTCATCGGCCGTAAACACCAGCAGCAACGCGCAGCTCTGCAACCGATACGTCAAAGCCGTGCCCGCGCCATCCTGACGTGCGATATCCGGCGCGCCGAACTCACGCTCGATCTCGGCACGCGCCGGAGCGTTCGCGCGCCCCGCAGCCGCCAGCAATTGGCTCGCGCGCGACGTATCCGCTGGCCGCACTGACGGCGTAGAGGGCGACGCTGGGGTGCTCGGCGCAGCGGTTGCGCACGCGGAGATCAGCAGCAGAGCCGCGAGAGAAGCCATGAATCGCATAGATCGGACCATGCCGCCCAATTGCCGCGCCCGCAATGCTTGCGCGACGGGCGCCCCCGCGCTTTAAGGCGGGATGACCCAATCGACCTACGACGTCGTCGCCGTCGGCAATGCCATCATCGACGTTATCGCCGCCGTTCCGGATGCGTTTCTCGCCGAGGAGAACATCGCCAAGGGCGCGATGACGCTGATCGACGAGGACCGCGCTGAGCACCTGACCGCGCGGATGACCAACGCAACAGTCGCGGCAGGCGGTTCAGCCGCCAACACCATGACAGGCGTCGCAAGCTTCGGCGGAAAAGCCGCCTATATCGGCAAGGTCGCGCAGGATGAGCTCGGCGCGCGTTTCACGCAGGAGTTTCGAGCAGCCGGTGTTGCGTTCGATACGCCCCCACGTCCGGGACATCCCAGCACAGCGCGTTCGCTGATCGCGGTGACGCCCGACGGCCAGCGTTCAATGAACACATATCTCGGCGCCTCCACCCTCCTCTCCGAGAAGGACATCAATGCGCCGCTGATCCAATCAGGCGCCACGCTTTTTCTGGAAGGCTACCTCTTCGATCGCGACGAAGCGAAAGCTGCGTTTGTGCGCGCATCGGAAATTGCCCGCGCAGCCGGGCGGAAAGTCTCGATCACGCTTTCGGATCGCTTCTGCGTCGATCGCCACCGCGACAGCTTCCGCCACCTCGTGAAGGGCCATATCGACATCCTGTTTTCGAATGAGAGCGAGATCACCGGACTTTACGAGAATGACGATCTCGGCGGCGCATTGGAGCTTGCTCGCAAGGAATGTCCGCTCGTCATCGTTACGCGTGGCGAATATGGATCGCTCATCGCCGCCGGTGACGAGACGGTTGAGGTAGAGGCGATGCCGACGTCGAGGATCGTCGACTCAACCGGCGCTGGCGACCAGTACGCGGCCGGCTTCCTGTTCGGCTACGCCAAGGGCCGTTCGCTTGCGGAATGCGGCGCCCTCGCATCGCTTGCGGCTGCCGAGGTCATTTCGCACATCGGGCCCCGACCGGAGCAGAACCTTCGGGCGCTTGCGCTCACGAGCGGTTTTCGCGTCTAGAGAATAAAGCGCGAGAGATCGGTGTTCTTGGCCAGATCGCCGACAGCGGTTTTGACGTAAGCCGCGTCGATCTTCACCGTTTCGCCGTTACGATCCGGCGCGGAGAAACTGATCTCGTCGAGCAGGCGTTCCATCACTGTCTGCAAACGGCGGGCGCCGATATTCTCGACGCTGGCATTCACGTCGGCAGCAAGCGCTGCAATCGCCTCAACCGCATCTTCGCCTATGTCGAGCGTGACCCCCTCGGTCAGCATCAGCGCCTTATATTGCGTGACCAGGCTAACTTCCGGCTCTGTCAGAATGCGCCGGAAGTCCTCGCGTGTGAGCGCGCGCAGTTCGACGCGGATCGGCAAACGGCCCTGCAATTCAGGCAGCAAATCCGAAGGCTTGGCGACGTGAAACGCGCCGGACGCGATGAACAGAATATGATCCGTCTTCACCGGGCCGTGCTTGGTGTTGACGATCGTACCTTCGATCAACGGCAGCAAATCTCGCTGCACGCCTTCGCGGCTGACATCGCCGCCGCCGACCCGATCTGAGCGCGAAGCGATCTTGTCAATCTCGTCAAGGAACACGATGCCGTCCTCGGCAGTGATGCGCAGCGCTTCTTTCAGCAGCGCATCCTGATCGAGCAGCTTATCGCTCTCCTCGCGCAGCAGCGGCTCATACGCCTCATCCACCGTTGTCCGCACACGCTTGGTGCGCTTGCCGAACGCCTTGCCGAAAAGGTCGCCAATGTTGACCATGCCGGCGCCGGGCTGTCCGGGAATATCGAGCTGGCCAATTGGCGAAGCATTATCCTCCAGATCGATCTCGATCTGGCTCTGGCTGAGTTCGTTGTTGCGCAGTTTCTTGCGGAAGCTGTCGCGCGTCGCCGCAGATGAACCCTGCCCTACGAGCGCATCGAGTACGCGCTCTTCGGCTGCCGCCTCCGCACGCGCGCGCACTTCTTTGCGCCGCTGCTCGCGCACCATGTTGAGCGCGACTTCCACCAGATCGCGCACGATCTGTTCGACGTCGCGGCCGACATAGCCCACTTCGGTGAACTTCGTCGCTTCCACTTTGAGAAACGGCGCATTTGCGAGCTTTGCTAGGCGCCGCGCGATCTCGGTTTTGCCGACGCCCGTCGGCCCGATCATGAGGATGTTTTTCGGCGTGACTTCTTCGCGAAGATTTTCCGGCAATTGCTTGCGACGCCAGCGATTGCGCAGCGCAATGGCCACGGCGCGTTTGGCGTCGCCCTGCCCAACGATGTAACGATCAAGCTCCGAGACGATTTCGCGCGGCGAGTATGTGGTCATGGACCCTGACTTAAGCGCGCGACTTGCGTACGTGAAGGGCGTCGCTGAGCCGCATTATGCGGTTGAGGGCTGCTCCGGTGGGAATATCCGCGCCCACACGCCATCGGGCTTGACCCAGCCAAGCAGAGCGCGGCGCACACTGTGCCAGCCAGCGCCGAGGATGAGGACGAAGGCGCCAAGCGTGATCAACGTCGCCGCCGCCAATGCGCCCGCGCCCAAGCCGGCAGCGTTTAGCAATGCGCCAATGGCGATACCTGCGGTCAACAGCGCTGATACGATCAGCGCGCGCCGGTTGATCAACAGCGAAATCGCGCCGAGCACCAGGATGACGACGAGTGTCGCGCTGGCTTGGACCGCGGCCGCCGCGCCCTCATTGCTGCCAGCAGCTTCGATCATTCCTGCCGTGCTCGTTTGCCCGCCATTCAAGACCTGGCCGATCAGGCCGAAGGCGCCGTTCAGAATGAGCGGCGCCGCAGCAAAATGGAGCCAAAAGCCATTGTCAGAAAGCCGAGTCGCACGCTCGGGATCGCGCGCGTCGAAAGCGACGCCTGCCAGAAAGAGCAGCGTTCCGAGAATCAAGTAAAGCGCCGGCAATGCGCCGATAGTCACCTCGTAGTTCGCAATCAGGCACGCCACGACCACGAACGTCGCGGCGCCAGCGCCAGCCAGACCGAGCGAGAACGGCAATCGGAAACGCAGATAGAATGCGAGCGGCGTAATGACCGCCAAGGCCATCGCCAACAAAATGCCAACACGCAACTCTGGCGGCATGGCTTCCAGATTGGTCGGGCTGGTCTCGAAGTTCTCGCCCAACACAGCCCCGGCATAGAGCGTCGCTCCGGCGACGATGGCAAACAACGTCATCATCAGCACGATGGCGATCGCCGGCAAGAACAGGCGCCGGCGGCGTGCGAAGAATTCGCCGAGCAGCCACATCACAACCACGGCGACCGCACATAGCGCGCCGGTCATCATCGTGCCCTGCTCTGGCGAAGCGGAGCCCGCAACTATGGTGCCGATTGAAGTCGCCATGCCACCGGCGAGCAGTAGAATGCCGATCGCCAAAAACACGTCGTGAAAATTCCGAATGAAGCGGAGGTTCTCCTCTCCCGGCAGAGCGGGAATGGTCGCCGCTACCGGCGTGCTTACGGCGCGCGTCGCGAGAAACTCGTGCAGAGGCGCGACTTGTTCAGCGTTTATGACACCCGCCGCCGCTGCTGCTTCGAGATCAGACCGGTCCGCCATCGAGCGTCTCCACAGTGAGCTTGCCGTTGGTATAGACGCATATATCGGCGGCGATCGCCATTGCTTTGCGAGCAATAGCTTCGGCGTCATCCATGTGATCGTAGAGCGCCCGTGCCGCGGCCAGCGCGTAATTGCCACCGGAGCCGACAGCGATCACTTTGTGTTCCGGGTCGAGCACATCGCCTGCCCCGGTGATCAAGAACGTTTCATTCGCGTCGGCGACGATGAGCATGGCGTCGAGGCGGCGCAGCGCGCGATCCGTGCGCCAATCTTTGGCGAGTTCGACACACGCGCGCGCAAGCTGCTTTGGAAACCGCTCAAGCTTTTGTTCAAGCCGCTCGAACAGCGAAAACGCGTCCGCGGTCGCGCCGGCAAACCCGACGATGACTTCGCCGTTCGCCAGCTGGCGCACCTTGCGCGCATTGCCCTTGAGGATTGTCGGCCCCGCCGAAACTTGGCCGTCGCCTGCGATGACGACCTTGCCGTTCTTGCGCACGCACACGATTGTAGTGCCGTGCCAGTTTTGCTGTTCGCTCATGCCGCTCATGTGGCGGAGCGGACGCGCTCAATCAAGCCGCGTCTTCGGCATCCTCGGCATCGATGTCATCGCCGGCTTGGCGGCGCAGCATTTGCGCGAATTCCGCCGCGGGCATCGCGGCGCCGAACAGGAACCCCTGCACCCAGTGGCAGCCGCGCGAGGCGACGAATTCCATGTCTTCGCGGCGCTCCACGCCCTCGGCGACAACTTCCATATTCAGGGTGCGGGAGAGCGCTAGGATCATCTCGACAATGGCAGCGGCGTTTGCGTCCTTTTCGAGTGCGCGAATGAATTGCTGGTCGATCTTGATCACGTCGAACGGCAATTTCGACAGCGTCGCCAAGCTGGAGTGGCCGCAACCGAAGTCGTCGATGGCCAAGCGGATGCCGGCTTCCTTCAGCGGATGGATCACACGCAACGCGCGGTCGGGATCCTGCATGACCACGGATTCGGTGATTTCCAATTCGAGCTGCGATGGCGCAAGGCCCGCGTGCTGCACAACACGCAATACCTGATCGGCAAAGCGATCGCTGCGGAACTGCAGCGCCGACACGTTCACAGCGACCTTGGCCGGATGCCCACTGCGCGACCATGCCGCCGCCTTCCAGCATGCTTCACGCATAATCGCATCGGAGAGCGCGCCAATGAGACCGCTCTCTTCGGCAACGGGAATGAAGCGTCCGGGGCTGATGATGGTACGGTCTGGCCTGATCCATCGCGCCAGCGCCTCGCAGCCCTCAACCTTCCCGGTCGCGACATTGATCTTCGGCTGGAAGTAGGCGCGAAATTCGTTGCGTTCCAAGGCGCCGCGCATTTCGCGTTCCAGCGTCACGCGCGCCACAGCCTCGCGATCGAGCGATTGTGTGAACACCTTGATGCGCGCCGGCGAGCTTTGCGCGGCGCTGATCGCCATGCGCGCGTGACGGATCACTGTCTCCGCCTCCCGCCCATCGCGCGGCGCAAGCGCAACGCCACAGCAGGCGCCGAGCGTCAGCTTATGGCCACGCCACTCGAAGGTCTGGTTGAGCGCCGCGTTGAGATGCTGGCCGAACCGGGCGGCATCGCTCTGCGAAACACCTTCCGGCACGAAAACTGCGAATTCCGCGGCGCTGAGGCGCGCCGGCATTGCTTGTTGTTGTTCTTTGCTGCGCAAGCGGACAACGCGATCAACCGTGCGCGTCGATGCGACGAACCGCTCCGCGACAACACGCAGGAAGTCACGCGCGGCATCCTGATCGAGCGTTTGCAGCAGCTTCGGCAAGCGCTGAAGCTCAAACACCGCGACTGCGCCGGCCCCCTGCTCGCCACGCTGCATGATGGCGTAGTCGACTTCGCGCACGAACCGGTCGTGATTGGGCAGGCGTGTTACCGGATCGACGAATGCGATTTCCTGGATCTGCTTCATCGACGCATTCAAGCGTCCGATCATCTTGTTGAACGCCGTCGCCAGCGTTTCGAACTCGTCACCGGTGCGCAGGTCGATCGGTTCGGCTTCGCCGTTCTCGGCAATGCGTTCTGCGAAGGCTGAGAGCGTGTCGAGCGGTGCGACGGCGCGGCGGACAAAATGCGCCGTGATCGGTACGCCGCCGAGCACCAAGCACGCGAGAATGAGCAGGAACGGCGCAAGCGCGGGCAGCGCCTCGAACCGATACGCCATGTCGTCCCACATGATGAGGGCGACGCCAACCACGCGCCCCTCACGGACAATCGGCGCGCCGATCGCGAGACCACCGGCGGCGCGTTCGTGGCTCAGCGCGCTCTCTCGCAGGACACGGCGCGCAACACGCAGCGTGACCGCGCTTTCCGCTGCATTGCCCTCGCTTTGAACGATGACCGCACCATCGCCATCATAGATCGCCAGGCGAAGCACTTCGGTGCGCGCGGCCGTTTGCTGCGCCATGACGGCGAGGCTTTGCATGTCGCCGGCGGCGAGCATGTCACCGGAAATGTTGGAGAGGTGCACCGCGAGGCCACGCGTGACGTTCAGCTGGTGATGGGCGCTTTCGCGCAGTGCGCCGAACATGACCGTCGCCGCCGATAGCACCGCCGTGACGATGAGCAAGACGCAGGTGAACAGCGCCGCGCGCGCGGCCAGCCCTTTCGGGCGGCGCAAGCCGATGACGCTGGTTTCGCTCAAAAGTCTCTCTCCGCTCGCGGACGCGCGTGAGAACTCTGTCTGCGATTTGGTTAGAGGCGTCTGAAAGCGGTTGGTTTATTTGAAGATTTTCGTTCACACGGCGGCAAGCATGCTTAAGCGCCGGTTGACGAACGCGGCTATTCGGCCCGGTTTTTCAGGAAAACGTAGTACGCGCCGGCGCCGCCATGACTGCGATGCGCTTGGGCGAAGCCTGATGTGACGCCACGAAGCTCACGATCGCCCAGCCATTCAGGCAGACGTTGCCTAAGGACACCGCCCCCTGCTCTGCCGACACCAGTGATGACAATGACGGTGCGGTCGCCACGCCTTTGCGCACTCTGCAGAAAGCGGATCAGCGCCGCGCGGGCGCTTTCTTGCGTGTGTCCATGAAGATCAAGACTGGCCGCGACGTCGAGCTTGCCGCGCCGAACCCGCTTCTCGCCGCCGCGATCGGCTGGAGGCGCTGTACTCGCACGAGAAAGCGGCGCTGGCCGTTCCAGCGCGGGCGATGCGACCGGCGCCACAGGCCGCGCGGGCTTCGGCGAGGCTTCCTTGTTCTCGCTTATTTTGGGAGGCGCGCGCCGTGGCTTTACGCGCTCGGTAACGCGCTTCCACAAAGAACTCTCTTCCTCAGAGAGATCACGCTTGCGCTTGCTCACGCAGCAGTGACGCGCGCCAGACGCCAGTTCGGATCAGGTGAACGCACATCGCGCTCAAATGTCCATTTTTCACGCGCATCACGCACACCAATGGCGCCTTCAGCCAACTCGGCCTCGAACTTCACTGTCACGCGGGCGATATCGCCTTGCATCGCCGCATCGGCGATCTCAGCGCTCTTTAGGCGCACAAGTTCAGGGCCCGCATCGCCTGTGGCCTCGCGGGCCGTTATGGCGGCGGCGTAAGAGTCAAAAACCCGCGGCGTGAGCAAACCCTGCAGGGTGTCGCGATCACCCTTCGCAAAGGCGCCGATGATCATCTCGTAGGCCGACTTGGCGCCGGCCGCGAAGAAATCCGGATCAAAGCTTGGATCGGCGCGTATCACGGCTGCGATACCCTCGCCCGCGACGCCCGCTAATCCCGCGGGGGCTGGTTTGGCTATCGGCACGTCCGGCGCCAGGGGGCCCTGAGCGGGGGCCGGGCGCACCTCACGCTCCGCGCCCGTCCGGCGCCCAAGCGTGACGTAAAGGCGGAACAGCACGAAACCGGCAATGAACGCCAGCACGAGCATTTCGATCATATTCTGGTCCAACGGACGACTCCCAACGCACCGGCGGCCCGGTCACGAAGCTTTCAAGATAGTGCCAACAGGTACGTTCCGCCAGCACGGTTGCCTTGATCCGGCCAGCGCCCCATGCTGGCCCTCCCCCGGACGATCACTTTTTGGAGCAAAGCTGGCGTATGACCATGCAGTCCGCGCCCGACGGCGCACAAGTTCCAGCCGATTCCCCTCACCTGCGCGTGCTCGCGCAATATGTGAAGGAGCTGTCATTCCGTAACGCTGCGGCAGCAGCCGCCCAGGCGTACGATATCCAGCCCGCCATCGATATGGGCGTCGAGGTGAAGTCGCGCGCCATGGGCGATCGCGGCGACGCCTTCGAGGTCGACCTCTGCATCAACGTCAATGCGCGCCGTAATGACGAGATGATGTTCTCGGCCAATCTCATCTATGCGGGCGTCTTTCAGTTCGTGAATGTCCGCGCTGACGATGTCGAGCCGCTGATCTGGGTCGAGTGTCCGCGCCTGCTCTTTCCGTTCAGCCGCCAGATCCTGGCGGAGATCACGCGTGAAGGCGGCTATCCGCCGCTCTTGATCAACCCGATCGATTTCACGCCGCTCTATTGGGCCGAACTGCGCGATCGTCAAAACCGCGGCGAACAAGCGCCGCCAAATGATCAGCCGTTCGCAACTGCACCAGCGCAAGCAAGCAATTACTGAGCGTCAGCTGCCGGTCTTTAGCCAGAGCGCGCTCGGACCAAGCTTTTCGATGAAAGCGGCGTGTGCCGCCTCTTCGTCCGCGCTGATACGCGGCGCTAGCGGCGTTTCGCGCGGTTGCCGGCGCGCAAACTGCACCGTGCGAGCAACGGCGTTGGCCTCAGAGGCAGCCGTTTCCGGCTCGAACACCAAGCGCTGCTCGCGCCCGCCCTTTAGCTGCAGATAGACTTCAGCAAGAATGCGCGCGTCGATGATGGCGCCGTGGCCGCCTGCGCCTTTACGGGCCGTCAAATCGAAGCCGTGGCGATCGAGCTGAAAGCGCTTAGCGAGCGCGTCCAATGAACAAGATGCGCCCGGAAAACGCTTGCGCGCGATCTGCAGCGTATCAATGAAACGCTCGTTGCCTTGCTCTTCCCGCTTTAGCCGGCGCAGTTCGGCATTGATGAAGCCTTGGTCGAACCCGGCATTGTGGGCGACCAGGGGCGCATCGCCGACGAACTCAAGAAACTCGTCCACGATCTCACCGAACTTCTTGTGGTTCGAAAGAAACTCGCGCGTCAGGCCGTGCACCCGAACGACCTCATCCGGCACGCTGCGCTCTGGATTTAGATAAACGTGAAACTCACGCCCGGTGCGCTCAAGATTGAAGAGCTCGACGCAGCCGATCTCGACGATGCGGTCGCGCAGCTCGACTTCCAGGTGATCCGGAAAGACGCCCGTGGTTTCGGTGTCGAAGACGATTTCGCGCATGTTTCGGGAGCTAAACTGCTTCGCGCAAAGCGTCCAGAACTGCACGAACCTGCGCGCGCGTGTTATCGAAGCTGCCGCTGGTATCGATCACGAAATCCGCCCGCGCCCGTTTTTCGGCATCCGGCGTCTGCCGCGCCAAAAGCGCTTCGAACTTCTCTTCCGTCATGCCAGGCCGGGAGAGAACCCGTGTGCGCTGCACCTCAGCTGGGGCGGAGACGACGACGATCTTGTCGAACAGGTCCGACTTGTCTGATTCAAACAGCAACGGAATGTCGAGCACGACGACTTCGGTTCCAGCATCCCGGTTGCTTTGTAGAAAGTCTGCCTGCGCCTGGCGCACCAAAGGGTGGACGATTGCTTCAAGCTGCTTGATCGCCTCTGCATTGCCGACAACCCGCGCCGACAAAGCCGTACGATCGATGCCGCCATCACGCGTCACGCCCGGAAACGCCGCCTCTACTGGCGCCACGGCCGCGCCGCCAGGTGCATAAAGCGCATGCACGGCCGCGTCTGAATCAAATGAGGGCGCACCCTCCTCCGCGAACATCGCAGCGACGGTGGACTTGCCCATACCGATAGAGCCGGTGAGCCCGATGACGATCATGCGAGCGCCGCCAGCAAGCGCTCACGCGCCTTCGCTACGTCAGGTTTCACGCCAAACCACAACTCAAATGAGCGCGCGCCTTGGTGAATAAGCATGCCGAGACCATCGATTGCAGGCAGCCCACGCGCACGCGCGGCTGCAAGTAATTCGGTTTCGATCGGCCGATAGACAATGTCAGCAACGATCGCGTTCGGCCTACAAAACTCAACAGGCCAAGCTGGCGCTTCCGTTCCGTTCATGCCGAGCGTCGTCGTTTGCACCACCAGTTCAACAGCGCCGAAGCCGCGTTCCATGTCATCCCAGCGCAACATGCGGCCATTACGGATCGAACGCGCAACTGTGTTGGCCCGCTCTTGCGTGCGATTGATGAAATGCACTGTCTCCACGTGTGGCGAGAGCGCCTGGCCGATCGCTTGCGCCGCTCCACCCGCGCCGACGATCAGCGCGCGCTTCACGCGACCACGCCAATCCGGCGCGGACTCATCGAGAGAATCTAGGAAGCCTGCGCCATCTGTGTTGAACGCAGAAAGCCAACCATCCTCCTCCCACCGCAGCACATTCGCCACCGCACCTTCTCTGCGGTCAGCCGCGGAGGCGGCCGCCTCCTTATGTGGGACCGTGACGTTTAGACCCGTGAACCCTAGCCCTCGCATCGCCTTGATGGCGCTCGCGGCATCGGCGGTTTTCAGGGGCAGAGCCACATAAACCGCATCAAGCCCAGCATCGGCGATCCAGCCATTGTGCATAATCGGCGAGAGCGAGTGGCCAACCGGATCGCCGATCACGCCAAGCACTTTCGTTGCGGCGGTGATCTTCATGCGCCGATGATCCTGTGCTCACGTAGGAATGCCATGAGCGGAAGCAGCGGTAGGCCGAGCACGGAGAAGTAATCGCCCTCGACACGGTCGAAGAGCTGCGCCCCCAAACCTTCAAGCTGATAGGCGCCAACGGAGCGCAACGTGTTGTCCCCTGCCCGGGCGATATAATCGTCGAGAAACGCATCGCTGAACGCGCGCATCTTCAGCTTTGGCGTATCAATATGACGCCAGATGATGGCGCCTTCGCGCGCGACCACCGCGGCTGTGATCAGCTCATGCGTGCGGCCGCGCAGCTTCAGCAAGTGCGCGCGCGCCTCGGCGATGTCCCTTGGCTTGTCCAGCACCTCGCCTTCGATCGCCAGCATCTGATCGGCGCCGATGACGAAATCCGGCGATCCGCGTGAAACACTAAGCGCCTTTAGCTCGGCAAGCGCATCGGCTTGATCACGCGGCTTAAGCCCCTGCGCACGCAGGCTGGCCTTCGCCGCTTCCTCATCCACGCGCGGCGATTGCGCGGTGAACACGAGCCCCGCGTCCTCCAGCATGCGCCGCCGCGCAGCGCTTCCCGATGCCAGGACCAAGCTCACTGTCCGCGGTGCTCCGCCAGCAAATTCATGACGGCGGCAGCTGTTTCTTCGATCGAACGACGCGAGACATCGATCGTCGGCCACCCTTCCCGCTCGAACAATTTTTGCGCATCCATCACTTCGCGGCGCACGGCGTCTTCGTCTGTATAAGAGCCGGAGCGCGTCTCCTTCATCGCAACAAGACGGTTGCGGCGAATGTGGATGAGGCGGTCGGCGGTAATGAGTAGGCCGACAACCAGCGGCCGCTTCTCCGCGAACAATTCCGGCGGCAAGGGTACGCCCGGCACCATCGGTACGTTCGCCGCCTTCACACCACGATGAGCGAGATAGACACTCGTCGGGGTTTTTGACGTGCGGCTGACGCCGACCAGAATCACATCAGCATCGGAGAGCTCGATCGCCGACTGGCCGTCATCGTGATCCATGGCGAAATCCAGCGCGTCTATGCGCTTGAAGTATTCGGCATTGAGCTTGCGCGCCGCCCCTACCCGGTGGTTCAGCTCCACGCCAAGATAGCGAGACGTTGCGTCAAGCACCGGATCCAGAACGGCGACGCAAGGCATGTCCATGTCGGCGCATGCCTGCTCGAGCACGGCCCGGTGCTCGAGGTTCGACAACGTGAACATGACGATGCCCGGAGCATCCTCGATCTCCTTGATCACCCGTTCCAGCTGGCGGACCGAGCGAACCAGGAAGTAGGAGTGCTCCACAGGCAAGATGTTATCGAACTGGGCGCACGTGGCGCGCATCACCCCAGCCAGGGTCTCGCCGGTGGAGTCCGAGACAAGGTGGACGTTGAAATAGATCGCCAGACGGTCGCGCATTGTTCTGACATATCAGGCCTTCGCCCGATGTGGACAAGCTGTTGAGGAGGAATGAGGAGACCCTCTAACATCGGCTCAAATTGGCGGTTGGGTCAAAGTTGCCTTACCTGGCGCCCGATTCCTCCAGTCCCTGTCCACAACGCGGCAATTTGTGCACAACCGAATCGGCACTCTCTGCTGACCTATCCAACCCATTCTGTCGTAAGCTGTTTTGGCATGGGGCCGAGAACGGCAAGTATGGGGACAAGCTGTGGGGAGCGGAGTTCTCCCGCAAACTTGGTCGCCACAACAACGAGTCCCCATTAATCAATTTCTAGAATTAGGTTTAGAGGACCGAATGGCCGATCAGGAGAACATCCCTGCCCTCTTGCGCGTCTTGAACGGAGAAAGGCTGGAACGCCCTCCGATTTGGATCATGCGCCAAGCGGGTCGCTATCTGCCGGAGTACCGAGAACTCCGCACCCGGGCGAAGAACTTCCTCGATTTCTGCTACTCGCCCGCTTTGGCGACCGAAGCGGTGATGCAGCCTTTGCGTCGCTTTCCGCTGGATGCGGCGATCCTGTTCTCGGACATCCTGGTGGTCCCGGATGCGCTGGGCCAGAAAGTCTGGTTCGTCGAGGGTGAAGGGCCCCGGCTCGAGCCGTTGATCGGTCAGCAAGACTGGCGTTTCGGTGAAACGGAAAAAGCCATCCAAAGGCTCGCCCCCGTCTATGAGGCTGTCGAGCGTATCAAAGCCGCGATCCCGAAGGATACCGCGCTCATCGGTTTCGCAGGGGCGCCTTGGACGGTCGCGACCTACATGCTGCAAGGCCGCGGCGGCGATAAGGACGACGCTCGCATGGAAGTTTATCGTCGTCCTGAGGACGTCGATGCGCTGCTCGAGGTCCTCATCGAGACGACAGCGCAGCACCTTGCCGCGCAAGTGAAGGCAGGCGCCGATTGCCTACAGATTTTCGAAAGCTGGGCTGAGGGCCTACCGCCGCAGATGTTCCAGCGCGTCGTTATTGCGCCGACGCGAAAGCTCGTCGCACGCGTGCGCGAGCTTGGCGTTACAGTTCCGATCATTGGCTTTCCGCGCGGCGCCGGCGCCCAGATCGGCGCATACGCTCATGAAACCCAAGTGACGGCACTCGGCGTCGATACCCAAACGACCGCTGACCAGGCGCGTGAAGCAGCGCCGATCGGCATGCCGATACAGGGCAATCTCGATCCGCTGACACTCGTTGTCGGCGGAAAAGCCCTAGAAGACGCAGCGCAAGATGTGCTGATCGCGTTCCGCCACGGGCCTCACATCTTCAATCTCGGTCATGGCATCACGCCGCAAGCAACGCCTGAAAATGTCGCGAAACTCGTGAATTTGGTTAAAGGCGGCGTGTGAGCGCGATCCCTCAAGACGAACCGAAAGAAGAGCGTCCGAACCTGCGCGTGATGACCTCACGCCGGGTGGCGATCATCCTATTCAATCTCGGCGGCCCAGATAATCAGGACGCCGTACGGCCGTTCCTGTTCAATCTGTTCAACGACAAAGCCATCATCAGCCTGCCGCAGCCGCTCCGTTTTCTTCTCGCGAAGCTCATCTCTGGCTCGCGCGAGGAATTGGCGAAGGCAAATTACGCACTGATGGGCGGCGGTTCACCGATCTTGCCGGAAACCCTGAAACAAGCTGAAGCGCTTGAACAGGAAATGAGCAAGCGCGTCGCCAACGTGACGTTCAAGTGCTTCCCGGCCATGCGCTATTGGAAGCCGTTCACAAAAGATGCGGCTAAAGCGGCAGAAGCCTGGGGCGCAACGGACGCGATCCTGCTGCCGCTCTATCCACAATTCTCAACCACAACGACCGCCTCGTCGCTTCGCGAATGGAAACGGCAGAGCCGCATCCCCTGCTCGACGATCTGCTGTTACCCGGCGGGCAAGGCCTTCGCCGAAACGCATGCCGACGCGATCCTTCAGGCGTGGCGTGAAGGCGGCTCCCCTCCCAACCCACGTGTTCTTTTCTCGGCCCACGGTTTGCCGCAGCGCGTTGTCGATCGCGGCGATCCCTACCAGTGGCAGGTGGAGCAGAGCGTCGCCGCGGTGCGTAAATTCCTGCCCGCCGAGTGGGACATTCGAACGTGCTACCAATCGCGCGTCGGCCCGTTGAAGTGGATCGGGCCATCAACCGAGGAAGAAATTGAGCGCGCCGGCCACGACAAGACCGGCGTAATTGTTTCTCCAATCGCATTCGTCACCGAGCATGTGGAAACCCTCGTTGAGCTGGATATTGAGTACGCTCAACTTGCGCGCCGCCTCGATGTGCCCTTCTATTTGCGCGCTGCCGCACCAGGCGCCGCCCCGCGCTTCATTGACGCGCTGGCCGAACAAGCCGAGCGCGCATTGTCAGCGCCGGGTAAGGTGCAGGCTGAAAACGGGGCGCGCATTTGCCCCGCTCAGTTCGGGTACTGTGCGCAAGGGAGCGGGCGCTAAATGGATCACGTGATCGGCTACGACCTCGCCCGAGGCCTGCACATTATCGCCGTGATCGCCTGGATATCCGGTTTGCTGATGCTGCCGCGTTTCTACGCCTACGTCACCTCCAGCCAGGCCGGCGGCGAGCTTGAAACCGCGATGCTGAAAGCGGCCAAAAATCTCCGTCTCATCATCCTGGGCCCGAGCCTCGTGCTGGCCTGGACCTTCGGCCTCTTTCTGTTTGCCACTTACCTCGCCGGCGACTGGACCCGCCCCCTGAACGAAGTCCTGGGGCAAGTTCCCCACTGGTTCTGGGGCAAACTTTTGCTGGTCCTGGGCTTGAGCGGCTACCACGGCTACCTAACTTCTGAGGGTCGGCGCATCGCCAAGGGGGAGCGTCGGCGCACCGAGAAGTTCTGGCGGTTGATGAGCGAAATCCCGTTCATCGTGGCCATTGCCGCCGTGTTGCTGGCGACACTTGAGCCTTAATCCCCGTTCTGGCCGCTAACCGCGTCTTGACGCTTTGGGGCCAGTGTGGTGTTCAGAGCTGGCGTGCTTCGGCATGCGCGCGACGGCGGCGCTGCTCAATTCTCCTTATCCGCCGGAACCTCTTTCCCAAACGACGGCCCTGCCCGCGCGGCTCAACGCGCGAGGTCCGTCTCCCGAGATACAATCATGACTGAAGAACAAGCACTCGAAGGGCTCACCTCGCTCACGCTGCAGGAGCTCAAGCGCAAGCCGGCCGCTGAATTGCTGGCGCTTGCGGAATCGCTCGAGATCGAGGGCGCCAACACGCTCCGCATCCAAGACATGCAGGCCTCGATCCTGCGCAACGTCGCCGAGCGCGGCGTCGAGATCGGCGGCGCCGGTGTCTGCGAAATCCTCTCTGACGGCTTCGGCTTTCTACGCTCGCCGCAATCGAACTACCTGCCCGGCCCGGACGACATCTACGTCAGCCCACAGCAGATCCGTAAGTTCGGCCTGCGCACCGGCGATACGGTTGAAGGCCAGATCAAAGCGCCGAAAGATGGCGAACGCTATTTCGCTCTGACCAAGGTCAACTCGGTCAATTTCGAAGACCCTGAGAAAGTCCGTCACAAAGTCCACTTCGATAATCTGACGCCGCTCTACCCGACCGAGCGTTTGAAGATGGAGTTGGACGACCCGACGCTGAAGGACAAAACCGGCCGCATCATCGACATCGTCGCGCCGATCGGCAAAGGCCAGCGCTCACTGATCGTGGCGCAGCCGCGGACGGGTAAAACCGTCATCCTGCAAAACATCGCGAAGGCCATCGAAGCCAACCACCCGGAAGTGTTCCTGATCGTTCTCTTGATCGACGAACGTCCGGAAGAAGTCACCGATATGCAGCGCACCGTGAAGGGCGAGGTCGTCGCCTCCACGTTCGACGAACCGGCCACACGCCACGTCGCGGTCGCGGAAATGGTGATCGAGAAAGCCAAGCGCCTCGCCGAACATGGCAAGGACGTTGTCATCCTGCTCGACTCCGTCACGCGTCTGGGCCGCGCCTACAACACCGTCGTGCCCTCTTCGGGCAAGGTGCTGACCGGCGGTGTCGACGCCAACGCGCTGCAGCGTCCGAAGCGCTTCTTTGGCGCCGCGCGCAACCTCGAAGAAGGCGGCTCACTCACCATCATCGCCACCGCGCTCATCGATACCGGCTCGCGCATGGACGAAGTCATCTTCGAAGAGTTCAAGGGCACGGGTAACAGCGAGCTTCAGCTCGACCGCAAGGTGGCCGACCGCCGCATCTTCCCGGCCATCGACGTGCTCAAATCCGGCACGCGTAAGGACGAACTCATCACGCCGAAGGAGCACCTGCAGAAGATGTACGTTCTGCGCCGCATCCTCTCGCCAATGGGCACCCAAGACGCGATCGAGTTCCTGCTCGACAAGCTCAAGGGCTCGAAGAACAACGACGACTTCTTCCAGAGCATGAATACGTAAGCTCACCACAATCGGTGATTTGAAGAGGCGCGGGTCTAAGGGGCTCGCGCCTCTTTCGTTACATGCTTCCCGGCCAAGCGTGCGCAGCACGCGCTGAGCCGCGATCCATTCCTCCGCTTAGTCGCGTCGTTGTAGCTGCACGCCGTCTCCGATGGACCCCGGCTCTCCGCTCTGCTCCGGCCGGGGAGCGTTGGTACTGAGCATGACCCGTGTTACCACCGACCAGGAGGAACGCCCATGCTCAAAATCTATCACTCACAAGGCGCGCGCTCATTACGCGTGGTGTGGCTGTGCGAGGAAATGGGCGTGCCGTACGAGACGGCGGAAGCGTCCTTCTTCAAACCCAGCGACGAGTTCAAAACCGTGAACCCGCTGCGCACCGTGCCGGCAATGCAAGACGGCGATGTCAGCATGATCGAGTCCGTCGCGATGATGATCTACATCATGTCGAAGCACGGCCCGACTGATCTCGAAGTGAAGCCGAGCGAACCGGGCTATGCGGACTACCTGCAATACTTGATGTTCGGCGAAGCGGGGCTCGCCGCCTACGGCAATCCCCTCGTCGCCACCCGCTTCATGGCGCCCGACGACCAGAAGCAAAACTTCACCGCCGGCTATCTCAAGAACGCGATCCTAAAGCGCCTAGAGTTCGTCGGCCAACGCCTCGACGGCAAACCCTACGTGGCCGCCAACCGCTTCACCGCCGCCGACATCTCGATCGCCTATATCGCGACAGGCGCAAAGTTCGCCGGCATCGACGATGAGATACCGGCGAGCGTGAAGAGCTACATCGAGAACCTCTGGCAGCGGCCAGCGTTTCAGCGCGCTGCTGCTGTGAAGTAGACTTCCAAAGGAGCGCGGGTCTTCAGACCCGCATCAACTCCAGCGGTTGGTGAAGTGCGGGTCTGAAGACCCGCGCTCCTTTAAGGCACGAGCACCAGGCTGCCCGTCGTCTTGCGCCCTTCCAGATCGCGATGCGCTTGCGCTGCATCAGCTAGCGCGTAGCGCGCCGGCGCTGCGATCTTCACTGCGCCGCTGGCGATGACATCGAACAAGTCCGCCGCCGTTTCGTCCAATTGCTCCGGCGTTGCCGTGTAGTGAAACAGCGTTGGCCGCGTGAGATAGAGCGAGCCGCGTCGTGACAGCTCGAGCGGATTGATATCCGGCGGCGGGCCGGACGCGTTGCCGAACGACACCAACATCCCAAGCGGCCGCACGCTATCGAGCGACGCCATGAATGTATCTTTGCCGACGCTGTCGTACACGACATGCGCGCCAACGCCGGTGATTTCCTTCACGCGTGCAGCGATGTCTTCGCGGCCTTGAATGATCGTGTGCTCTGCGCCCAGCGATCGCGCGAGCTCAGCTTTCGCATCGCTGCCGACAACCGCAATCACGCGCGCGCCAATATGCTTTGCCCATTGCACCGCGATCTGACCAACGCCACCGGCGGCTGCGTGGATGACGACGTCATGGCCGCGTTCCACGCGAAACGTCTTACGCAAAAGGAAACGCGCGGTCATGCCCTTGAGCAGGGATGCCGCTGCGATGTCGAACCCAATTGCATCCGGCAATTTCACCGCTTGCGTTTGTTGTACGACATTAGCCTCGGCATACGCGCCGATCGGCCCCGCGCTATACGCAACGCGATCGCCCGCCTTGAAGCGCGTCACGTCCGCGCCGACAGCATCGACAACGCCCGCCGCTTCCAAACCCAATCCGCTCGGCAGCGGGTTTTTGTAGAGGCCGGTGCGGTGATAGATGTCGATGAAGTTCACGCCGAGCGCGTGATGACGCACACGAATCTGACCGGGGCCGGGCGTTGGCTCCGGCACATCCACCAACGCCAAAACCTCCGGCCCACCATTGCTCTCGATGCGTATCGCTTTCATCGCCGATCCCTTCGCTATCGACCGGACATAGGTACGCCACGCGCTAGCGTCAGGGGGTGACGCATTGCGCTGCGGCCAAGCCCTGCTCGCCATCCGCCGCATCGACGTCTCGCAACGCCTCGCGCGCGTCATCAACGGCCACGATTTGCACGCCCTGCCGAAGCGCGTTCGAATATTCGCGCCCTTCGCCGAACATGCCCGATCGCGTCTCAACGCCCCGCTCCGCCAGCGCCCGCACCAAAGCCGGGTCCGGCGTATCCGTGCCGACCCACGCGACGATGCGCGTGAGGTCGACATTGCGCCGCTCCAGCGTCTCAAGTTCGCGGGCGTCCGAGATCGTCGTGTAGATCATCGCTTGTGGCGCGAGGCGCGCCAGTACGGCCGCGGCGTTGACGCTGTAGGTGATGAACACGACGCGGCTCATCGCGTTCGCCGCCTGGACTTCGTCGATCACATCCTCAAACTCGACGCCGCGCTTGATATCGAGCTCCAGCACCGCGCGCCCATCGGCCCAATCCAGCGCCTCGCGCAAAGTCGGAACGCGCGCATCGACGGCGCGGCCATTGTCGTCCTCCAGCATGAAAGCCAGCAGCTGCGCCATGTCCAGCTCAGCCACGGCGCCGCGCCCTGTCGTCGTCCGCTCGACGCGATCGTCGTGCATCAGCACCAGAACGCCATCTGCCGTGCGCGCGATATCGACTTCGAGGAACGTCATCGGCGCGACGCTGAGCGTGTTCTCGAACGTCGGGATCGCGTTCTCGGCAAAACCAGGCCCAGGCCCGCCGCGATGCGCAGAGATCGCTGTAGCGCTGTTCTCGCGCAAGCAATCGAAGAAGCCCGCGAGGCTGCCGGGCGGCGCCGTGACCGAAGCCGCTGGCGCATCGCTATCAGCGCCAATCGTCGTCGCAGGATCGCAAGCAGCGAGCGCAAACGCGGCGGTGAGGAGCAGGCGCTTCATGCCAGGCTCGCTTCGAAGAACGCCACCGTGCGCGCATCAGCGATCTTCGTCGCGTCGGCATCGTAGTGCTTGCCGCCTTCGCGCGTGAAGGCGTGATCCTGCTCGGCGTATTCGTGCACGGTGACGAGCGGATTGCTCTTCAGCGTCTCACGGATCGTGTTCAATGCTTCGACCGGGATGAAGCCGTCCTTCATCGGGTTGTGCAGCATGAGCGGCTTCTTGATGCCGCCCGCTTCGCCGAGCGCCGTGTGGATGCCGCCGCCATGATACGCGACCGTCGCGTCGCTATCGGTCCGGCACGCCGCCAGGAACGCGATGTAGCCGCCCATGCAATAGCCCATCACGCCGGCCTTGCTGACGCCCTGGCTGCGCGCCCACTGAAGCGTCGCCTGAACGTCCGTGACGCTGGCGTTCTTGTCGAGCGCATTCATGTAGCCGAATGCTTCCTGCCATTCGGCGTCGCTTTGGTCGGTCAGATCGATGCCTGGCTTGATGCGCCAGAAGAGATCCGGCGCAACCGCCAGGAAGCCTTCGCGCGCCAGCCAATCGGCTTTGCCGCGCATCACCGCGTTGACGCCGAAAATCTCCTGCACGACCACGACCGCGCCTTTGGGCGTTCCATCGGGCCGCGCCACGTACGCCTTGAACGCGCCATCCGGCCCGGCGACTTCAACCCATTCACCCATCGCGATCTCCAATGCCTGTCTCAACTGGCCTGGCCGCGTTATAGACGGGCCAAGCGGACTTAAGCGAAGGGATTTGGAGCCATGAAGTTCACGGTCAATGTCGAGTGCTCGCCGGAGGAAGCCCGCCGCTTCATGGGCCTGCCGGATGTCACGCCGATCAACGAAGCGCTGGTGTCCGAGATGGGCAAGCGCATGGAGAAGAACCTCCAGATGATGAGCGGCGAAGCCATGATGAACTCCTGGATGAGCGTCGGCACGCAGGCGCAAGACGCCTTCGTGAAGCTGATGACCTCGGGCGTCACCGCAGCGACGTCTGCCGCTGCTCCACGTGAAAAGCCCTAAAAGCGCTTAGAGTTTTTCACATGAAACCGGACACGATCGCAGCGCTCGCGACCGGCGCTGGCCGCGCCGGCGTCGCCGTGATCCGCTTGTCCGGACCGGAAGCGGGCGCAGCACTCAGCGCACTCACAGCGCGCGCTTTGCCCGCGCCACGCATGGCGACGCGCGAAGCCTTTTGCGATCCGCGCACCGGTCTTTCGCTCGATGACGGCTTGGCGCTCTGGTTTCCAGGCCCAGCGAGCTTCACCGGCGAAGACGTCGCCGAACTCCACATCCATGGCGGCCCTGCCGTCATCGCGGCTGTCATAGACGCAGCGCTCAGCCAACCCGGCGTGCGCCCAGCGGAGCCGGGCGAGTTCACCCGCCGCGCCTTCGAAAACGGCAAGCTCGACCTCGCCGAAGCCGAAGGCCTTGCCGACCTCGTGGACGCCGAAACCGAGGGTCAGCGTCGCCAGGCTCTCCGCCAACGCCGCGGCGCTCTGAGCAGCGTCTATGAGGGCTGGCGGGCGCGTCTGATCGAGGCGGCGGCTTTGATCGAAGCCGAGATCGATTTCCCGGACGAAGACCTGCCCGGCGCCCTGGCCCAGCGCGCCGGCCCGATCCTGGGCGCCCTGGCCGCCGACATGGGCTCACACCTAAACGACGCGCACCGCGGCGAGCGCATCCGCGACGGCTTCCGCATCGCCATTATCGGCCCGCCCAATGCTGGCAAATCGAGCCTGCTGAACGCCTTGGCCCAGCGCGAAGCCGCGATCGTCAGCGACATCCCAGGCACGACCCGCGACGTGGTCGAGGTGCGCCTGGTCCTGGGCGGCTTCCCAGTCTGGATCGCCGACACGGCGGGGCTGCGCGAGGCGGCCGACGCGATCGAGGCCGAGGGGGTGCGGAGAGCGCTGGCGCGGGCTGAGGAGGCTGATCTTCGAATTGCTGTGGTGGAAGCGGGGGCGGACACGCCCGCCTCACTCATCGCCGCGCTTCAACCGCACGACCTGCTCGTTCGTTCGAAATCCGACCTCCACCGCTTCCCGGGCGAGCGCGCAGCGCGAGACCCGGGACCCATTTCTGCGACGGCCTCCGGCGGTGCGCAGCTAGCCCCACCAATGGACCCCGGCTCGTCGGCTTCGCCGTCGTCCGGGGAGCGTTGGGTGTCTGCAGTGACAGGAGTCGGGCTGCCTGAATTGGAGCAGGCGATCACTCAGCGCGTCACCGATGTCCTCGGCCGCGAAGAGGCGCCAGTGCTTACCCGCGCGCGCCATCGGCGCCTGGTGGAAGAGGCGCAAGCAGCGCTGCTGCGCGCGATCCCTGCGCTCGATGCCGGCCCCGAATTGGCAGCGGAAGACGTACGCGTTTCGGCCGATCAGATCGGGCGTTTGACGGGCCGCATTGATGTCGAAGATTTGCTCGACGAGATCTTTTCGAGCTTTTGCATCGGCAAGTGAGTCCGCACGAAAACCCGCATTTTATGCGGCGTTTCACGCGAAACTGGTGAAGGCGCGTTAGCGAGTTTCGCGTGAAGCACGGTGCGTGGCGTCGTGCTTCGACAAGCTCAGCATGACGCCATTTCCGCCACCTCAAGCGCTGCCAAAGTCGGGTCACCCTGAGCCTGTCGAAGGGCGGCGCGGCGCACTGGCGGTAGTGCGCAAGTGACGCGCGCTCGGGCCTCCTATATGAACCCCAACACATGAGTTCTGAGCACTCCTACGACGTGATCGTCATCGGCGGTGGCCACGCTGGCTGCGAGGCGGCCGCCGCTGCGGCGCGCCTCGGCGCGCGTACGCTGCTGCTGACGCACAAGCTCGAGACGATCGGGGAGATGAGCTGCAACCCGGCCATTGGCGGCTTGGGCAAGGGCCACCTCGTCCGCGAGATCGATGCGCTGGACGGCGTCATGGGCCGCGTCGCCGACGCCGGCGGCATCCAATTCCGGCTGCTCAACCGCTCCAAAGGCCCGGCTGTCCGCGGGCCCCGGGCGCAGTCCGATCGCAAGTTCTATCGCGAAGCCATGCAGGCTGCGTTGGCTGCGCAGGAGGGGCTGACGATCGAGGCCGGCGCCGTTGAGGATCTGGTCCTCGCAGACGGCGCCGCAGTCGGCGTCACCACTGCAGACGGCCGCACCTACAGCGCCTCTCGCATCGTGCTCACCACCGGCACGTTCCTGAAGGGCGTCATCCATATCGGCGACAAGCGCATCCCCGCCGGCCGTCACGACGAGGCGCCCGCCATCGGGCTCTCAGATCGCTTGTACGGCGCGGGTTTCGCGATGGGGCGGCTGAAGACCGGCACCCCGGCGCGGCTGCAATCCAGCTCGATCGATTGGGCTTCGCTGGAGCTGCAGCACGGCGACGACGAACCCTCGCCATTCTCGTTCCTGACCGAGCGGATCACCAACGAGCAGGTCGCTTGCGGCGTCACCTACACCAATTCCGAAACGCACAAGATCATCGAGGAGTCGCTTTCGAAGTCGGCAGTCTATTCCGGCGCGATCAGCGGGCGGGGGCCGCGCTATTGCCCGTCGATCGAAGACAAGGTCGTGCGCTTCGCCGACAAGACCGCGCACCAAATCTTCCTCGAACCGGAAGGCCTGGACGACGACACGGTCTATCCAAACGGCATCAGCACGTCGCTGCCGGAAGACGTGCAGGAGCGCTTCATCCGCACGATTCCTGGGCTCGAGAATGTCGTCATCAAACGCCACGCTTACGCGATCGAGTACGACTACGTCGATCCGCGCGAACTGATGCCGACGCTGGAGACGAAGCGCATCAAAGGTCTCTATCTCGCCGGCCAGATCAACGGCACGACCGGCTACGAAGAAGCCGCCGCGCAAGGCTTGATCGCGGGCCTCAACGCAGCGCGCGCCGCGGGCGGGGGAGCGCCGTTCGAGATCACGCGCGCTGAAGGCTATATCGGCGTGATGATCGATGACCTCGTCACGCGCGGCGTCACCGAGCCCTATCGCATGTTCACCTCGCGCGCCGAGTATCGCCTCTCGCTGCGCGCCGACAACGCCGACCAACGGCTCACGCAAAAGGGCATTGAGCTTGGCTGCGTCGGTTCGGAGCGATCGCGCAAATATGCCGATAAAATGCGGGAAATCGAAGCGGCGCGGGCGCTGGCGAAAACGCTGCAGCTGACGCCACAGCAAGCGGAAGCGCGCGGGCTGAAAGTCAATCAGGACGGCGTGCGCCGCGATGCGCTGGCGCTGCTCGCGTATCCAACGATCGACTTCGAACAACTTACAGCGATCTGGCCCGAGCTTGCCTCACTCTCGAAGCAAACGCGCGAGCAGCTGGAGATCGATGCGCTCTATTCCGGCTACCTCGAACGCCAGGCGCTCGATGTTGAAGCGTTCAAGCGCGACGAAGATCTGCGTCTCTCACCCGATCTCGATTACGCCAGCGTTGGTGGGCTCTCGAACGAAGTGCGCGAGAAGCTGATCAATGCGCGGCCTGTCACGCTCGGCCAAGCGTCGCGCATCGAAGGCGTCACGCCAGGCGCGCTCACGGCGTTGCTGGCGCACGTCAAACGCGAACAAAGGAAACGTGCATGAAGCCCTCCCGCGACACGCTCTTCATCATCGCGGCGCCGTTCGAAGACGCGGCGCTCGATGGCGCATGGTTCTGCACATCGTGCGCGACGATGGAGGGTGCGCTGCTCGCTAACCCCGAGTGGGAGAAGCGCATCGATGTCCGCCGCAGCGCGTTCCCGCGGCCGCGCAGTGAGATCATCGCGATGATCGGTGAGGGCAACCAATCCATGCCCGTCCTGGTGCTCGCGGCAGGCTCGACGCCGCCGGCTGACGCCAAGGAGTTCGAGGGCGTTTTCTTCCTGGACGATCCCAAGCCGATCACGCGCTATCTGGCGGCGACCTATGGCGGGGCAGGGCCGCATCCGTGAGTCCGCGCCAGACCGTTGAAGCCTGGATCGAAGCGTTCAACCGAGCGGACGCGGCTGCGCTTTCGGCGTTTTATGCCGAAGACGCTGTGAACCACCAGGTCATGTGGGAGCCGTTGGTGGGCAAGGCCGCCATTCGCGCCATGTTCGAGCGCGAGTTTGGCCAGGCCACGATGGTCTGTATCCGCGAGAACCTTTTTGAGGACGGAGACTGGGCAATCCTTGAGTGGCGCGACCCGAAGGGCCTTCGCGGCTGCGGGTTCTTTCAGGTCGTTGGCGGCCAGATCGTTTTCCAGCGCGGTTATTGGGACGAGGGCAGCTTTAGGCGCCAGCAGGGCTTGGAGCCCCACCCGTGAGCTACGGACCTCAGGAATTCGCCCGAGACCTTGGCCTGCCCGTTTCACAGGAAACAATCGACCGCCTGGAAACCTATCGCCGGCTGCTGGTGGAGTGGTCCGAGCGCATGAATCTGGTCGGGCCGAAGGAGCTGGAGCTCTTCTGGTCCCGTCACGCACTCGATAGTGCACAGCTTTTGAAATTCGCCCCTGAGGCGAAATCCTGGGTGGATCTGGGTTCGGGGGCGGGGTTCCCAGCCCTGGTGATCGCGAGCTTTCTGGCGGGCCAGCCAGGTGCGCAAGTCCACCTCGTGGAATCCATTGGCAAAAAGGCCAAGTTCCTGATGGCGGTAGCCGCCGAAGCGGGGCTCCCCGCTACCGTCTTCAATCTCCGGATCGAGGACTTTGGCGCCGGGAAGGGCCGGTATGACGTCGTTACCGCCCGTGCTTTGGCTCCCTTGCCGCGACTCATCCCCTATGCGAAGCCGATTCTCGATCGCGGCGCGATTGGGCTCTTCCACAAAGGCGCAGACCTGGAAGCCGAGCTGGCCGCCGCGAAAGACGTCCTAAATGGTGGGGCGTTCCGGGCAGACGTGCTGGAGAGCATCAGCGATCCGCGCGGCCGCATTGTTCGCATAACAAAGGCCGCCTGACCGCTGGGCTCCGAACAGGAGACGGGGACATGCGTGTTTTGGCGATCGCCAACCAGAAGGGCGGCGTGGGCAAGACGACGACCGCGATCAATCTCGGCACCGCCTTGGCGGCGGCCGGGAAGGGCGTGCTCATCTTCGACACCGACCCGCAAGGCAACGCCTCGACCGGCCTCGACATCCATCCGCACGACCGCACCGTCACGAGCTATGACGTGCTCATCGGACAGCTGCCGCTGGCGAAAGCGATCCTGCCGACGAAGGTGCCCAATTTGTACATCACGCCGGGCGATGCGCGTCTCTCCGGTGTTGAAGGCGAATTGCTCGGAGAGGCGCAACCACAGCATTTTCTGCGTCGCGCGATCGACCAGTTTCGTTCGGAATCGCAGCTCGGTGTCGATTACATTTTGATCGATTGCCCGCCGTCTTTGAACGTGTTGACGGTGAATGCGCTCACTGCATCGGATGGCGTGCTCGTGCCGCTGCAGACGGAATACTTCGCGCTTGAAGGCCTCGCGCAATTGGTTGCGACCATCAATGCTGTGAAGATCAATTTGAATCCGACGCTCGATATCCAAGGCGTCGTGCTCACCATGTACGACAAGCGCACAGCGCTCAGCGAGCAGGTCGCGCAAGAGGTGAGGGCGCACTTCCCGGACAAAGTCTATGAGACGGTGATCCCGCGCAATGTGCGGATCAGCGAGGCACCGTCGCACGGCCTGCCCGCGATCATCTACGATCAGAACGCAGCGGGTAGCAAAGCGTACATCGCTCTTGCCAAAGAGCTGATCGATCGCGAGCGCATGCGCGCTGCTGCGTGAGTTTTGAACCGGAAATTTTTACCTACGGGCAAGGATTGCCCACCAATCTGTTAAGCGAAACCGAATCGGGTCGGGACGGAGACGAGGGCGATGAGCGATTTGAGACCACGGGGCCTGGGGCGCGGACTGTCAGCGTTGCTCGGCGAACCTGTGCGCACCGATACGCCAACACCCGCGAACGCGCCGGCTTGGCCTGCCACCAATGAGACGCGTCCCGCGCCGGTCGAGCCGCCGCGCAACGTGTTTGAGCTGCCGGTCGCGCAGACGCAACAGCCGCCCCCCCAAGCGCCCGCGCCGACTCCGGCGCCTGTCGCGGCGCCCGTTGCTGCTGCGCCGCCACAAGCCGCTGCAGGCGCCGACGGTCCGCGCGGTCTGCCGATCGATCTCGTGCAACGCAATCCGCAGCAGCCGCGCCGCACGTTCGACGAAGGCGAGCTGAACGAGCTGTCGAACTCGATCCGCACGCACGGCGTGCTGCAGCCGATTCTCGTGCGCCCGATCGCGGACGGCAAATATGAGATCGTCGCCGGTGAACGCCGTTGGCGCGCAGCGCAACGCGCTGGCCTGCACACGATCCCGGCCGTGATCCGTGAGTTCAACGAAGTTGAAGTGCTCGAGATCGCGATCGTCGAAAACGTGCAACGCACGGATCTCAACCCGATCGAAGAAGCGCAAGGCTTCCAAGCTTTGATCGATCGCTTCGGCCGCACGCAAGAAGACATCGCCGAAGCTGTCGGCAAGTCGCGTCCGCACATCGCCAACATGCTGCGCTTGTTGAAGCTGCCTGACGATCTGCAAGAGATGGTGCGCGATGGCAGGCTCTCATCAGGCCACGCTCGCGCGATCCTGACCGCACCCGATCAGCACGCCTTGGCGCAACGCGTGATCAGCGAAGGTCTGAACGTCCGCGAAGTCGAGCGCATTGCGCAACTTGCGAAGGACGAAAAGCACGGGCCCCGTGCGTCAGTTGTCGCCGCTGAAGCCAAGTCCGCCGACACGCGCGCGCTGGAAGCATCGCTCTCCAACGCGCTCGGCCTCGATGTGACGATTGCCGAGAAGGGGAGCGCCGGCGAGGTGAAAATCACCTACAAGACGCTCGAACAACTCGACGACGTCATCCGCCGCCTGCGTGGTGGGTTCTAACGTTCGTTAGAACACTCAACGACTGACGGCAAATCCAGAGGATAGATTCTGCCCGCGCGCAGCGTTTCCCGCGTTGTGACGATCCTCAGGCGTGGATAGCTCCAAACTTATCCTACACCGTCAAACCACGCGTATACTTCGCTTGTCCGTTCATCGGAGGGGCGTTGGATCCAGCCCAATGTGAACGGGACGCGATGAGTGAGGTTAGGCGGCGGGGATTGAAACCGTCGCGGTCCGGGGATCGATGATGGATCGACCCGCTCGCCGTTGGCGCACAGGGCCCGGAGTGAATAGCTCCTCATCTCTTGCGCTGATGTCAGCATCGCGGGGACGCTGAGCGAAACGCGCAGTATCTCTCTATCCTTCGGCGCCTTAGCGCGTCAGCTCAGCGTCTCGCCCTCCGGCTTCTGAGAAGCGCGGTGATGTATGCGCGTGCGTGGTTGCGCTAAGGCTTGCTCATGAACTCGGTCTACGCATCCCTCGGCACCACGATCTTCGAAACCATGTCGCGCCTCGCGGCGGAAAAGGGCGCTGTAAATCTGGGGCAGGGGTTTCCTGAAGAGGACGGACCGCTCGACATTCTCGAAGCTGCCGCGAAGGCCACACTCGAGGGCCCGAACCAATATCCGCCGTCGCGCGGCCTGCCCGCCCTTCGCCAAGCGGTGGCTGCACACTATCGCGAGCATCAAAACATCGACCTCGATTGGCAGAGCGAAATCACAATCACCTCCGGCGCCACTGAAGCCATCGCCGCCGCGTTGCTTGCCTTCATCGAACCCGGTGACGAAGTCATTCTGTTCGAGCCGATGTATGACGCCTATCTGCCGATGGTGCGCCGCGCCGGCGGCGTACCGAGCATCGTGCGTCTGACGCCGCCGCATTGGCGCTTGCAACGTGAAACACTGACGGCTGCGTTTAACGAGAAGACCCGCCTCGTCGTCATCAACACGCCACTCAATCCGAGCGCCTCGGTGATGAGCAGGGAAGAGCTCGCCATGCTAGCCGAGCTTTGCCGTGCGCATAACGCTATCGTCGTCAGTGACGAGGTCTGGGAGCATGTGCTGTTCGATGATGAGCGGCATGTCTCGATGCTTGAGCTATTGCGCGACCGCACTTTGAAGATCGGTTCGGCCGGCAAGATGTTTTCGCTCACCGGCTGGAAGGTCGGGTTCGCGTGCGGTGCACCGGCGCTGATGGATGTCTTCGCCAAGGCGCATCAATTCCTCACCTTCACCACGCCGCCCAATCTGCAACGCGCCGTCGCTTACGCACTCAGCAAAGAGCGGAGCTATTTCGATGCCATGCGCACGGGCTTTCAGCGTTCGCGGGACCGGCTGGTCAGCGCGCTCGAAGGGGAGGGGTTTGCGTTGTTGCCAGCGAAAGGCGCCTACTTCGTCAGCATCGATCTCCCCGCCTCGGGCATCGCCATGAGCGACGAAGCCTTCGCCAAACACGCCATCGAGCATGGCGTCGCCACCATTCCCGTCTCGGCCTTCTACGCAAATCCCGGCGCGCCCGCGCTCGTGCGTCTCTGCTTCGCCAAGCGTGACGAAACGCTCGACCGCGGCGCCGAAGCGCTCATCCGCGCCAAGCGGGCGCTCTGAATAGATGAAAGGCGCCGCGGGGGGAGCTTCCCGCGACGCCCTTCACTTTGGACTGCTTAGTCGTCGTTGCTTGCGAGGCGATTAGGCGACGATTTGGGCAGCTTGGTTCATCACGCTCATCGCCATCGGTGCGAACACGGCGCAGGCGGCGATCAGACAGAAAAACTTCATCATGGCGGTCTCTCCTCAGGCGACGATTTGCGCGGCTTGGTTCAGCACGGCGTACGCGGCGGGCGCGAACAGCGCGGCGGCGAGGAGAAGGCTCATCAACTTGTTCATCTCGGTTGCTCCCAGAGGCGTCATCGCTTCGATGAAGAGAACCTAAGACGGGGAGGGGCAGGGCGATGTGACGAGCGTCACGGGACGATGTGAGCTACCCTCCCGCGGTCATGAATCCGCTGAATCCGCACCCCGTATTCTTGCTCTTCATTGCACTCGGGTTTGCGTTGCTAGGAGCGGTCGTCTTGGCTCAGTCGAACAACTGGCCATTCGGATGGGCTGCTCTCATTGCCGCGCTCTGGACCGGCTTAAGGGCATTCAACAAGCGCGATGGACCATAGCTTCCTATATACTTGTTAGGCGAAAAAGACCTAACAATCGTATAGAGCCCGATAAGCCCCTATTCTGGTTAGCCCGCCGGCGGCGCTTCAGGCGCCAGGCGCGGCGTCTCCGCCGGATCCCGCTCCCCGCGTGAAACGATCTGCGCCACGACTAGGTCGCCCGTGACGTTGAGCGTGGTGCGGCACATGTCGAGGATGCGGTCGACGCCGAGGATGAGGCCGATGCCTTCCGGTGGGATGCCAACCATCGCCAGGATCATCGCGATCACCGGTAGCGAGCCGCCTGGCACGCCGGCTGTGCCGACGCCGCCCAAGATGCAGACCAGCATCACGATGAGCTGCTGATCGATCGAAAGCGCAATGCCGAAGAACTGCGCGAGAAAGAGCACCGTCACGCCCTCGAACAGCGCCGTGCCGTTCTGGTTGGCGGTGGCGCCGACAGTGAGTACGAAGCGCGAAATCTTGCTCGGCAGCTTCAGCTCAGTCTCAGCGGCGCGAAGCGAGACGGGGAGGGTGGCGTTGGACGAGGCCGTCGAGAACGCCACCACCATCGGGTCGCGGACCTGGCTGAAGAAGGTGAGCGGGTTCTTGCCGCCGAGGATCATGACGAACAGCGGGTAGACCACGAACATGTGGACGGCCATGGCGCCAATGGCGACCCCCGTGAAACGCCCAAGCGCCAGCAGCAATTCCCAACCGAACATCGCAGCCAGATTGAACATCAAGCAGGCGATGGCGATCGGCGCGGTTTTAATGACGAGGTTGAGCAACTTCATCATCACTTCGAACAGGCCGGTGATGACAAGCTGCAGCTGATCGCTGGCCTTGGATTTCACCATGACGAGGCCGATGCCGAAGAAGACGGCAAACACCATCAGCGGCAGCACTTGCATGTCGGCGGCTGCCTTCACGACGTTGCGCGGCACAAGCTCGAGGAAGAACTGGCCGAAGTTCACGTTCTCCGGCGCGTTCTCGACAATGCCCTGCGCTGCCGACGCGTTCTGTTCGAGCAGGCGTTGCGCGAGTGCCTGATCAATGCCGGCGCCAGGCTGGAGGATGTTCACCGCCGCCAGGCCGATCACAACCGCGATCGATGACACGATCACCGTCATCAGCAGCGTCTTCCAGCCGACGCGGCCGAGCGCCGTCAGATCGCCCATTTCGGAGACGCCAACGACAATGGCGCTGAAGAGCAGAGGCAGCATCAGCATGAAGAGCAGGCCGAGGAAGATCTGCCCGATCGGCCCCGTGATGTTGTCGATCACCCACTCGACCTGCGCGGCTTGGCCGACCATCACATCGGGATTGGCCAAGTGCGGGGCGATAATCGTCTGATTGACGTAGATCCCGATGCTCAAGCCGATGGCAAAGCCGATCAGCATCAGGAGCCAAAGGGGAAAGCCGCCGCTCTTGGTCGTGTCCATTCAGGAACCTCTCTGCCCCGTTCGCTAACGGTCGGCGGGGGAGAGAGCAACAGAAAGCGGAGGAGCGCTAGCCGCCCACGAGCTTCGCCACACCGCGATACGCATCCGCAGCAATGAGTTCCTGCGGCGCACCTGCCGTCTTGCTGCGTAGCTCCGCTGACCAGAGCACGTCATATGCGGCGTTGAGCTTCTTCGCCGTCCAGAGCCGCGCTTGTGCTGCAACCGCGTCGCGCTCTTTCCAAAACACCGGCGGCCGCAGTCGCGCCACTGCATCGCTTGGGCTTGCGCCGCCATCGATCATCGCGCGCACATCGCGGAGCTGGTGCATGCGCCGGAGCAGGGCGCGTAACGCCGAGACGCCGGAGAGGCCATCGATCCGCGCCAGTGCCTCGACCGCAAGTGCTGCCTTGCCCTGCGCCGCCGCCAAGCTCGCCGCATCGAGCGCGCTCTCCGCTTCGCCGGCCATCAAGGCTTCGATGTCATCGGCCGAGATCGGCCGTTCAAGCTTGTGCGCATAGAGCGCGAGCTTCTCGATCTCCTGGCGCGCCATGCCGCGATCGGCGGGGAGGGCCGCGAGGAACGTATCCTCGGCCCCATGCTCGAACTTGAGCCCCAAATCCTTCGCCAGCGAGCGCGCATACTGCGCACGCTCGGCTTCCGTCTCTTCGTAAAACGCAATGACAGCACCGTTTTTCGCGGCGGTAAATTGCTTCACGAGCGGCGCGGTGGAGCCGAGATCGCCGGCTTCGACAATCAAATAACCGCCCGGCTCATTGCGCTCGATCGCGGCCAACTCGTGTTCGATCGCGCCATCCGCGCCCTTGCCCGATATGCGCGCCCACACCACCGTTGGCCCGCCGAGCAGCGATTGCGCCGCGAGCGCATCGCCCAGGCGTGCTGCATCTTTCTTGATCTCGTCCTCGCCGAGTTTCGTCACCGCGTAGGGATCGTCCGACTTGCCGACAGCCCACGCCGCTAGCGTCTGTGCGGCTTCGTGTACGAAGCTCTCGTTCGGTCCGTAGAGAAGGACAGCGCGGACGGCTTTGTCCGGCTTGTCGAGAAAGCGCCGGATCGAGGCGCCCTGAATTTTCATTGACCGATTTTCATCGCTTAGCTGGCGCGCGCTTGCGCCATGCGCAGCGCGAGTTCGGCGCGGAAGCGTTGCGCCATCGTCTCGGCGGCGCGCTCGCGCGCGTCGTCCTGCGCAGCGATTTCGCCGAAGGCTGCGGTCGGGATGTCGTAGTTCACCACCGTCAGCACCGAACCGCGCATCACGCGGCCGCCGCCGGCTGGCGTCAGCACGTAATTGGCGATCAAGCGCAACTCGGAGCGCGTCGCGGATTCGTCGACGCGGATGCCGAGCGGTGTCACCTGTTCGGTCAGCGTGATTTCCAGCAGGGCAGGCGGAGAGCCGTCATTCTCCACCGCCAACATACGATCGAGCTCGGCCCGGAGCACGTGCCCGGCCATGCCGTCGATCTGAACGACATTGACCGGCCCGATGGCGTTTTGCCCGCCGGGTTGCGCATACATCGGCTGGAAGCCGCAGGCGGCGAGCAGCAGGGTCAGGCTGGCGAGCAGTACGCGCATCGGTCGATCCTCAGTTCGCGACGATATTGACGATCCGGTCGGGGACCACAATCACCTTGACGACAGTCTGTCCCTCAAGGAATTGCACCACCAAGGGGTGTTGCAGCGCCAATTCGCGCACATCCGCCTCCGGCGCGCCCTTCGGGGCCTCGATCTCCCCACGTTTCTTGCCGTTCACCTGGATCGGGAGGGTGACGGTTGTCCGCGCCGTCAGTTGCGGATCGGCCACAGGCCATGGCGCGGTGGCTACAAAGCCCGTCCCACCAAGCGCCTCCCAGCACTCCTCAGCCAGGTGCGGCATGAACGGGGAGATGAGTTGCGCCAGAATACGCAACGCTTCGCCACGCACCCAGCGGCTGGCGTCGTCGTCGCCCTTCAGCTTGGCGATGCCGTTGACCAGTTCGTAGCAACGCGCGACCGCGACGTTGAAACGGAAGTTCTCGATATCGTCAGTGACGCTCTGAATGGCGCGGTGCGCGAGCTGGCGCAGCGCCAACGGCTCACCCAGCATAATGGTCTTCGGCGGAGCATCGGTGGGTGACGGCAGGTCGCCTGCGCTCGCCAGCGTCCAGACCCGCTGCACGAAATTCCAAGCGCCCTTCACGCCCGACGCTGTCCATTCGACATCGCGTTCAGGAGGGGAGTCGGAGAGCACGAACCAACGCGCGACATCGGCGCCGTAGTCGGTGACGAACGCATCGAGGTCGACGACGTTCTTCTTCGACTTCGACATCTTCTCGATGTCGCCGACTTCAACCTTCGCGCCGGTCTTCAGCTCAACACGCGCGCCGTCGCGAATCTCGGTGTCTTCCGGCAACAGCCAGGCGCCCGACGCGGACTTGTACGTCTCGTGAACCACCATGCCTTGCGTGAACAAGCTCTTGAACGGTTCGCCATTCGCGGGGCCATCGAGGAAGCCGCAATCGCGCATCGCCCGCGTGAAGAAGCGCGCATAGAGCAAGTGGAGCACGGCGTGCTCGACGCCGCCGACATATTGATCGACAGGCAACCAATAGCTCGCGGCCTTCTTGTCGAACGGCGCGTTTTCGTTGTTCGGGTCCGTGAAACGCGCGAAATACCAGCTCGAATCCACGAATGTATCGAGCGTGTCGGTTTCTCGCTGCGCCTCGCCGCTGCACTGCGGGCACTTCACGTGCTTCCACGTTGGATGGCGATCGAGCGGATTGCCGGGCTTGTCCTTATCGAACGTCACGTCTTCCGGCAGCGCGATCGGCAAGCTCTCGACCGGCGCCGGCACGACGCCGCACTTGGCGCAGTGGATTGCTGGAATCGGGCAGCCCCAATAGCGCTGCCGTGAAACGCCCCAATCGCGCAGACGCCATTGCGTCGTCGCTTCACCAGCGTCGCGTTTTACCAATTCTTCGATCGCGCGCGTCAGCGCCTGGCGCGTCGGCAGGCCATCGAGGAATTGCGAGTTGTAGGCGACGCCATCGTCGGTGAACGCTTCGGTCGTCACTGCATAGGTCGCGGGGTCGGCGCCGGCCGGCAGCACGACCGGCTTGAAGGGGAGGCCGTATTTGTTGGCGAAGTCCAAGTCGCGCTGATCGCCGGCGGGCGAACCGAAAATCGCGCCAGTGCCGTAGGTCGAGAGCACGAAGTTCGCGCCCCACACTGGCAATTCCCAGTTCGGATCGAACGGGTGTTTCACGCGCACGCCAAGATCGACGCCGAACTTCGGCGCCTTCTCGATGTCGGCTTCCGATGTGCCCAAATGCGCGCATTCTTCGATGAATTTCGCGACTTTTGGGTCGTGCTCGGCAATGGCTTTAGTTAGCGGATGATCCGGCGCCAGCGCCAAGAAACTTGCGCCAAACAGCGTGTCGGGGCGCGTGGTGTAAACTTCGATCGGGTCGCGCGCGTGACACGGCTCGCCCGCAGGAGTCTGCGCCAGGAACGACGGCGCCGACGCGATGTCCCACCAGATCTTCGCGCCTTGGCTTTTGCCGATCCAGTTCGACTGCATCAGCCGCACTTTGTCTGGCCACTTATCCAAGCCGCCGATTGCCTGCAGCAGATCGTCCGCGTAGGCGGTGACCTTGAACATCCATTGCTCAAGTTCGCGCGTCTCGACCGGCGCGCCCGAGCGCCAACCCTTGCCGTCCACCACCTGCTCGTTGGCGAGCACGGTATTGTCGACGGGGTCCCAGTTCACTTTCTGCTTCTTGCGATAGACGAGACCTTGTCTCCAGAAGGCCAGGAACATCGCTTGCTGGTGTTTGTAATAAGCCGGATCGCAGGTCGCCAATTCGCGCGACCAATCGATCGCGAGCCCAAGCAACTTCAGCTGATCGCGCATCGCGGCGATGTTGTCGTAGGTCCAACCCTTCGGATGAATGTTGCGCTCGATAGCGGCGTTTTCCGCCGGCAGGCCGAACGCGTCCCAACCCATCGGATGCAGCACATTGTAGCCGTTCGCGCGCCGGAAGCGCGCGATCACATCGCCCATTGTGTAGTTACGCGAGTGCCCAACGTGGATGCGCCCCGACGGGTAGGGGAACATCTCGAGGATGTAGGCTTTCGGTTTGCCCGCCGCTTCTTCTGGCGAGAGCGCGCGATCAATCGCGGACAAAGCCCAACGCTCGCGCCACTTCGGCTCGACTTCACGATGATTGTAACGCGACATTCCAACGCCCTCTTATGGGGCGCTTGAGTGGCGGCAAACGCCCCGCCTGTCTAGTTAGCCGCCGCGTGAGTTCAGCCGAAGCTGACGAGCGCGCGTAAGGATCGCGTTCTCGATCTGGATTTCGGTGTCGGGATCGACAGCCGCATCCGCCCACTGACCATTGGTGCTGGTTTGGCGGAAGATCGAGACGTTCAGCGCATCGGCGCGCAGGCGCGTGTCGAGAATGTAGACGGTGGCCTTGAAGCGCTCGTTCGGCGCAGCGGCGTCCGTGTACCAATCGGTGATGATGACGCCGCCGTACGGATCAGCCGACGCGAGCGGCATGAAGTTCAGCGTGTCGAGCGAAGCGCGCCACAAATACGAGTTTACGCCAATGCCGGCTTCAGAACCGCCGCCGCCGCCACCGCCACCGCCGAAAATCGACACGCCCGCGCGTTGGTTATCGTCCGCGCGCGACTGGCCGGCTGGTGTATCGTCTGCACGGAAAGCGGAGCAGGCAGCCAGCGCCAGGGCGGCGACCATGAAAAGTGCGCCCCGCAAGAGCCCAGCCTGAGTCATTCGAACTACCTCCGCAAATCCCCGCCGGTTCGATCCCCGAAGCCGACGCCCGCTCCTATATCATGGGCTTCGGGCAGGGCCAGGGGTCCACTGCGAACCCGGCGATGTTGTGGCTGGGGCTCGCCCATTTGGTTAACCTCACGGACCATCGCCGCCTGTGCCACGTTTTTGACGAAATATTCGCAGGTGCTGTGTCCTAAAGTTCACTGCGGATCAGTTCGGCTTCGGCTATATTGTCGGAGTAGGGTCTGGAAGTAGGGGTATTTGCGGTGTTCAAACCGGTCACATGGGCAATAGCGGGAGCCGCCGTCTTGGCGACGGCCGGCGTTGCGCATGCGCAGGATCGGCCCTCCGCCCCCGTTGCCGCTCCGGGCGCAACCGCGCCTACAGGCAATGCGGTGCCCTGGTACCAACGCTTTACCACGTCGGGCGGCGTCACCGAAGCGATCACTGGCGAAGACGAAAACGATCGTCAGTTCGCGCCCAGCTGGACGCTGAGCCAGCGTTGGGGCGTTACGGTCGATGTTCGTGAAGCCGAGCGCGTTGAGCGCCTGCCGGAAGGCAGCCGCGGCGACCAAGCGTCTGTCGGTGCGTACTATCAGTTCACGCCTGGCATGCGCGTCGGCGGTGAAGTCAGCGTCGAAAGCGGCGAGCGTCCGCTCAACGTCACACGTCCGACTGGCCGTGAAGAAGAGCCGCGCGCTGGCGTGCGCATCGAGTCCGCCTTCCGCTTCTAAGCGAAGAACGCATCCACTGCAGCACAGCCCGCAAAGCCTCGCCCTGCGAGCAAACGTGCGCTGTTTGCGTTGACCCCGCCAAGTGCGATCACCGGAATGGGAGAGGTGCGCGCCATTTGGCTCGCCCGAAACAGTCCAATCGGCGAATTGCCTGACGCACTTCGCGTTGGAAACACAGGCGAGAGCACACAAGCGTCGGCACCTGCCGCCGCCGCGCGCGCAATCGCTGCCGGTGAGTGAGCTGCTGCCGTCATCAGGCGTTCGCCTGCGCGTGACGCCAAGCGCTCTTCAGGCCAATGCACGCCGTCAGCGCCGACACGCTGCGCAAGTTCTGGATCGGCTGCGATGAGCAATGTCAGCGCCCGCGCGCGCGCAATCGTCGCGAGGCGGCGCGTCGTGCGGAAGCGTTCTGGCGAGCCAAAGTGCCGATAAACAATGCAGGTTCCGCGGGGCAATTTGCGCGCAATAGCGCAGGGATCGGGTGTCCGCATGGGATCGGTGAAGAAATAGAGGCTGGGAATCGCCGGCGCGCCCGCTGCGCGGTTGAGCCTGGCCGCCTGCGCCGCTAGCAGTTGAACCGAACTCATGAACGATCTCGCCTCCGACGTCTCAGCGCGCCGCGCCGACATTCTTGCGCGCATCGCCAACGCGGCCAAGGCCGCGCACCGCGATGCACACACGGTGTCGCTTGTCGCGGTCTCGAAGCTTCAGCCGGATGACCGCATTGAGGCAGCACTGGCTGCTGGTCAGCGCGTGTTCGGTGAGAACCGGGTGCAGGAAGCACAAACGCGATGGAGCGCGCGCCGCGCCCAAGTCGGCGATCTCAAACTCCGCCTCATCGGCCCGCTGCAGTCGAACAAGGCGTCCGATGCTGTCGCCCTGTTCGATGCAATCGACACGCTGGACCGTCCCAAGCTCGCCGCGGCCCTGGCTGAGGCCGTCCAGAAGCTGGGCCGCGCGCCAGAGATCTTGGTGCAAGTGAACACCGGCGAGGAGCATCAGAAGGCCGGTGTGGCGCCGGCTGAAGCGGACGCTTTTATCCGGGCCGCGCGTGAGGAGTTCGGGCTGCCCGTGCGCGGCCTGATGTGCATCCCGCCCGTCGACGAGGCGCCGGCGATGCATTTCGCGCTGCTGGCGAAGATCGCCGCCCGCAACGGCCTCACAGAGCTCAGCATGGGCATGAGCGACGATTTTGAGACGGCTATCCGGTTCGGCGCCACGCAGGTCCGGGTGGGATCGGCCCTCTTTGGGCAGCGTCAGTAACTCTACCGATTGCAAACCTGTGAGAGGACAGGGACATTCGTGCTAAGCTAGCCTCGACATCATATGAGCCGCGACACAACCATCCTCATTATCGACGACGATACCGAGCTCCGTCAGGCGCTGGTGGAGCAGTTCGATCTCGAACCGGGCTATGCCGGGGTTGGGGCCGCGAGCGCCGCCGAGGGCCTTGCTGCGGCTGAGCAGTCCAAGCCCGCGGCGATCGTGCTCGATGTCAGCCTGCCCGACATGGACGGCTTCGACGCCTGCCGAAGATTGCGCGAGCAGGGTGTCAAAGCGCCGATCATCATGCTGACCGGCGCTGCGCAAGAAGAAGAGCATCAGGTGCAAGGCCTCGACGCCGGCGCCAATGACTACGTGCTGAAGCCGTTTAAGTTCTCAGTGCTGCTGGCGCGTATTCGCGCCCATCTCCGCAGCCACGAAGCCAGCGAAGACGCCGTCTATCGCATCGGCCCTTACGAGTTTCGCCCATCCACGCGCGTCCTGGTCGACGAGGCACAGAAGAAAGTGCGCCTGACCGACAAGGAAACCTCGATCCTGCGCTACCTCTACCGCTCCGGCGAAAAGCCGGTCGGCCGCGAAGAGCTGTTGCGCGAAGTGTGGGGCTACAACGCCAACGTCACCACGCACACGCTAGAAACCCACATCTATCGTCTGCGCCAGAAGATCGAACCCGACGCGCAAAGCCCGAAACTCTTGATCACCGAAACCGGCGGCTACCGGCTGCAGGTCTGATGCACGTCGTCCTCGCCCGCGACGACGCCGGCGCGCCCGAGATTTTCCGCTCCATCCAAGGCGAAGGCCCAAAGGCCGGTCTGTCGCGCACGTTTATTCGCCTCAGCGGCTGCAATCTCCACTGCGTCTGGTGCGACACCGCCTACACATGGAACTGGCGCGATACGCCGTTCGAACATGAGAGCGGCAAGAAGTTTGAGCGCGACGCTGAAGCGATCAAGCTGACGATTGAGGAAACTGCTGCGCGCGCTGCGGTGCTTTCCAGTGAAGGCTTCGTCATCACTGGCGGCGAACCGTTGATGCAGCGCGGCGTGCTGCCGGCTTTGATAGATGCTCTCAAAGCGGCGTCACCGAGCTCGATGATTGAGTTTGAAACCAATGGCTCGATCGTGCCGCCACAAGATTTGATTGCGCGCACCGATCTCTTCGTCGTCTCGCCGAAATTGGCGCACTCTGGCAACGCCGCGACTGTTGCGTTGAAACGCGACGCGCTCAGCGCCTTCGCCGCTCTGCCAGGCGCCGTCTTCAAGTTTGTCGCGCGAACCGAGGATGACGTGCTGATGGCTTCAGCGATCGCGAAGCAGTACGGCGTCGACGCTGGTCGCGTCTACATCATGCCAGAAGGCACAGACGTTGAAACTCTGGCCGCGCGCGCAGCGGCGCTTGCGCCTGCCATCGAAGCGCAGGGCTTTCATCTCGCCGAGCGCCTGCACATCGCCATGTTTGGCGCCAAGCGCGGCGTCTAAACGCAAAACGCCCCGGCCGTAGCCGAGGCGTTCGCGCGATCCACTGAAGTGGAAGCTGGGTTTACCAGCGTGAGTAGGTCTCGGAGATGTCGCGCGCCGCGCCCCACAGGCCGCCATTGGCGTTGTCCTGCAGCGTGCCGCCACCGATGTTCATGCGCAGACCAATCTGCAGCGTTTCGCCGTCATAATCGGTGCCGCTCGAACGATCGCCGTCGGTGTCGATGTATTCGCCGAACACTTCGAAGTTGTTGGCGAACTGATAGGCACCGCCCAGCGAGAGCTCGGTGATTTCGAAATCCGTAAAGCTGTTGATGTCGCTGCGCTCAACGCCGCCCGTCAGGGCGAAGTTCGGCGAGAAGAACCACGCAGCGCCGATGCCGTAGTGCGTGCCATCATAGTTGTTGTCATTGAAATCCGAAGCGGCCAGGTAGCCGTCGAAGGACAGAGCGTTCCATGACGAGCGGGCTTCGACGCCGTAGACGGCTCCGCCGTCGCCATAATAGTTCAGCATGCCGGCGAAGCCGCCGACGTTGACGCCGCCGAGGTCGCCCGAGAGGTGAGCCGCCGCGTAGCCGTGGCTGTAGCTGCCCGACGAACCATCCCAGTCTTGCGTCGTGGTGCTGCCGTCGAGCTGAATGCGCAGACCATGGGAGAAGTCGGTCGCGATGCCGCCACCGAGTGTGTAGTTGTCGAAGTCGCCGTAGCTAAAGTCGTTCGAGCCATAGGTGAAGTCGATGGCGCCTTGCGTGTCAGCAGAGGCAACGCCCGGCGCGATGAGGGCGGCCGCTGCAGCGGCGCCAACCAGAAGCTTTTTCATTGAGGTATGTCCCCTGAGGTTTGTTGTCTGGCGCGGCTTGTCATCGCGCTCTGCGGGGCACTAAGCGCTCAGTTGGTAAACAAGACCTTTCCACAACACGGCGGTATGTGGGTGTGTGCAAGTTTTGATGCGCAGCGCGAACAAACTGTGGCGCCGGAATCACAACTCGTTAACGCGCGCGCTCTTGCGCAACGAAGAAGCGCGGACCTTTCGGCCCGCGCTCCTGGCGTTTCGTCCCTAACTTTTTCTCGTTTAGTCCGCGGTCGCTTCTTTGCCGGCGACAACGCGGGGCGCAGCGGCGCTGCGTGCAGCGGCAGCGCGCATGGGCTTGCCCGAGCGCGCAGCGCCAAGGCGATCAACCAATGCTGCGTATTCATCCCAGAGCCGTTGCGGCAGACGTTCGCCGAACTTCTCATAGTGGCCGGGGATGAGATCTGCTTCTTCCGCCCAGACGTCGAGATCGACGCTGGTCAGTAAGCTCATCGCTTCGTCGCTGATGGTGAGGCCGCTGACATCGAGCGAGCCCTGCGCCGGCACGTAGCCGATCGCGGTTTCGTTCGCTTCAGCTTCGCCGTCGAGACGTTCGGCCACCCACTTCAGCACACGGGCATTGTCGCCGAAGCCCGGCCAGATAAACTTGCCGTCTTGGTCTTTGCGGAACCAGTTGACGAAGAAGATCTTCGGCAGCTCAGCGCCTTGGCGCTCGCCGACCTTCAGCCAATGCGCGAAGTAATCGCCCATGTGATAGCCGCAGAAGGGCAGCATCGCGAACGGATCGCGGCGCAATTCGCCGACCTTGTTCTCCGCCGCGGCCGTGCCTTCAGAGGCCACGTTCGACGCCAAGAAAACGCCGTGCGCCCAATCGAACGCTTCCGTCACGAGCGGCACGGCGCTGGCGCGGCGGCCGCCGAACAGGATTGCATCGATCGGCACGCCTTTCGGATCTTCCCATTCCGGCGCGATCACCGGGCATTGGCCGGCGGGCACAGCGAAGCGTGAGTTCGGGTGCGCGGCCGGGAATTTGGAATCCGCGAGCCAGGCATTGCCTTGCCAATCAGTCAGACCAGCTGGCGGCTCCTTCGAGAGGCCTTCCCACCAGACATCGCCATCAGCGGTGAGGGCGACATTGGTGAAGACCGTGTTCGAATGCAGCGTATCGAGCGCCGACTTATTCGTCTTCGAACCGGTGCCCGGCGCTACGCCAAAGAAGCCCGCTTCCGGGTTGATGGCGTAGAGCTTGCCGTCGTCGCCGAAGCGCATCCAGCAAATGTCGTCGCCGATCGTCTCGGCTTTCCAGCCGGGGATGGTCGGCTGCAGCATCGCCAGATTGGTCTTGCCGCAAGCGGACGGGAAGGCGGCTGCGATGTACTTGTACTCGCCCTTTGGGTTGGTGAGCTTCAGGATGAGCATGTGCTCAGCGAGCCAACCTTCATCGCGCGCCATCACCGAAGCGATACGCAGCGCGAAGCACTTTTTGCCGAGCAGCGCGTTGCCGCCGTAGCCCGAACCGTAAGACCAGATTTCGCGCGTTTCCGGGAAATGGACGATCCACTTCTCATCGTTGCACGGCCACGGCACGTCCTTTTGGCCAGCGGCGAGCGGTGCGCCCAAAGTGTGAACCGCCGGGACGAAGAAGCCGTCTTCGCCCAGCTCTTCCAGCGCGCCTTTACCCATGCGCGTCATGATGCGCATCGAGGCGGCGACGTAACCGCTATCGGTGATCTCAACGCCGAGCTGCGAAATCTTCGAACCCAGCGGCCCCATGCAGAACGGCACGACGTACATCGTGCGCCCGCGCATCGAGCCGTCGAACAGGCCGTCGAGCTTGGTGCGCATTTCGGCTGGCGCGACCCAGTTGTTGGTTGGGCCTGCGTCTTCTTTGTCTTGCGAGCAGATAAACGTGCGGCTCTCAACGCGCGCGACGTCCTTCGGATCGGAGGCGGCGTAGAAGCTGTTCGGACGCTTCGCCGGATTCAAACGCTTCAGCGTGCCGGCCGCCACCAATTCATTGGTCAGGCGTTCCCACTCTTCATCCGAGCCATCGCACCAATAAACGCGGTCCGGCTTGGTCAGGGCGGCAATGGATTCCACCCACTGAACCAGTTTCTTGTGCTTGGTCGGCGCGGGGTGAAGGCCAACAATCTCAGTCAACGGAATCCCTCCAGGCGCTCGCGTTGGGTCGTGCGCGGCGCTCGTTTTGAAGCGTCCAAAGTGTGGTCGCGGGGCTTTATGTCAAACAGCTTCTTCGGACCACTGTGACAGGCGCGCACATTCCCAATTGCCACCGGTGGCAATCGCTTTTGCAGGGCAGAGCTGCCGTCGTGGAGGGGAAATCCGCGACGGCAAGCCGCTCCCCTTAACCCCGTTGGGTCGCCGTCCAGTCCGACATGATGCGGTCGAGCACGGTCAGTGGCACTGCGCCGTTCGCCAGCATCGTGTCGTGGAAGCCTTTCAGATCGAAGCGCGCGCCCAAAGCCGAGCGCGAAGCGTCACGCATGCGATTGATTGCCTGGCGACCAACCATGTAGCTGCACGCTTGGCCCGGCCACACACAATAGCGCTCGATCTCGGTGGTGACGGAGCTTTCCTGATCGCCGGTCGCCTCAACCATCGATGCAATCGCTTGCTCACGGCTCCAGCGCAGATGGTGGATGCCAGTGTCAACGACGAGGCGTGAGGCGCGGAATGTCATCGATTGCAGATAGCCCAAACGTCCGAGGCGATTGTTGGCGTACACGCCGAGTTCGTCGGCCAGCTGTTCGGCATAGAGCCCCCAACCTTCGCTGAAGGCCGAGAAGCCGAGCATTGCGCTGCGGATGAAAGGTATCGCGCCGGATTCTTGCTGTATGGCGATCTGCCAGTGATGGCCCGGCACGCCTTCGTGATAGTTGAGGGTCGGCAGCGTGAACTTCGGCCATTCCGACGTGTCTCGCAGATTGATGAAGTACGCGCCTGGGCGCGACCCATCGAGTGCTGCGCGCTGGTAATAGCCGCCGGGCGCGCCCGCTTCGACAGCCGGCGGCACGCGGCGGATTTCGAGCTGCGCTTGCGCCAACGTGTTGAACGCTTGCGGCATCAGCGCCTCGATTTCGCGCGTCTGCGTGTTGAGGTCGGCGAGGATCTGCGCGCGGCCTTCATCCGTGTTCGGATAGAGCTGGTCAGGACGGCGCGAGATTTCGCGCACGCGCTCGGCCACACTGCCGCGCGTCAGGCCTTCAGCGCGGAGAATGCCGTCCATCTCACCGTGGAATTGGCGGATCAGCTCCAAGCCGATGTCGTGGATTTCCTGCGGCGACATGGTCGTCGTCGTGCGGCTTTGCAGGGCGGCGGCATACATTTCCGCGCCGCGCGGCAAGCGCCAGATGCCCGCGTCATGCACGGCGCGCGGACGGATCGCGCGCAGCGCTTCGATCTGACGCCGATAGGCTGGGAAGACCGTATCGCGCACCAGAGCTTCGGCTTGCGCGATGTAAGTCGCGCGCTCGCCTTCGGCGACGCCTTGCGTATTCGGCAGGCGACGCATCAAGGTTTGCACGAACGCCGTGTCGCTCGGCGCGCGTGAGGCAAAGCCTTCGAGCGCGCTCAGCGCGCCATCAATGGCGAAGTCCGGCGGGATAACGCCGGCGGAGGCGTCTTCGGCGATGATTGCGGTTTCCTGATCCATCTGCCCTGCGAACCCGCGCAGGCGCACAAGGAAGGCGTCCGCCTCATCGCGCGTGCGCAGTGGGTGTTGCTGGTCTAGGAAATCGGGGCCGTTGCGATAGCCGCCAGTGAGTTGCGTCACCGCATAGGGCGAGCCCGCGCCGCCGCCGACTTCGAAGGCGGAGTTAGCGAGATTGTTTTCCCACGCCGTGGCGACGACATCGTACGTCACCTGATCACGCGGCGGCAGCGCGTTGCGGTTGATGGCGCGTAATTCCGCGAGCGCCGCTTGCTGCAGCGCGCGCGCTTCTCGGCCCGCCGCTTTCGAGCGATCGCTGACCTTATCGATGAAGCGATAGCCGGCGCGTTCTTCCGTGATGCCCAAGCTGGTGCAAAGTTCTGGCGCGCGGCGGAAGGTCATCGCTACGGCGCGATCGAGGATCGCCGTCAGTTGCGCGCTGGCGTCGCCTGCGACCGGCGCCACCGTCGTCTCGCCCGAGCTGGCGCAGCCGCCAAGCAGAGCAGCCCCGGCAGCACCTGCGGCCAGAAAATCGCGTCGTGAAAAGGTCATGGAGCATCCCCGCTGATTTGATTGCGGCGATACTAGGCTGACAAAGCGCAGCGACAAACCGCTTGCGATGAAGCGCTAGAGTTTGAGGCCCGCCACCACGGGAACATGGTCGCTCGGCCGCTCCCACGAACGGCAGGGGACGTGGATATGGAAGGCCTCGGCTTGTGAGGTCACAGCTAGATCGGAGGTCGCCCAGATATGGTCGAGCCGGCGGCCACGATTGTTCTTGGTCCAATCAGGGCTGCGATAGCTCCACCAGGTGAAGAGCTTCTCCGGATCGGGCCGGTGCAGTCGCGCTAGGTCAACGAACCCGCCCAGCTCGCGCACAGCGTTTAGCCGATCCGTCTCGCCCGGCGTGTGTGAGACGACGTTCAGGAGCTGTTTGTGGCTCCACACATCGAACTCTCCCGGCGCAACATTGAGATCGCCGACGAGCACAGTCGGCGTCGTGCCTTTGCGCTTCTTGTAGAGGCGCTTCATGCGGTCGAGCACGTCGAGTTTGTGGACGAACTTCGGGTTCGTCATTTCCGGCTCATCAGCGCCCGCCGGCACATAGAGATTGTGGATCTCGATGCCGCCAATATTGGCTGCCGCAATCCGCGCTTCGCTCTTCGGACAAATCTTCGGCGCTTCAACCGGCTCAAGCTTCAGCCGCGAGACGATCGCCACGCCATGCCAGCCCTTCTGGCCGACGACATGCATGTGTTTGTAGCCCGCCGCCTTGAACGCTTTCGCCGGAAACTCGCCGTCGCGGCATTTGATCTCCTGCAGACACAGAACGTCGGGCTTGGCGTCAGCGAGGAAACGGCACACCGTTTCGATCCTCAGCCGCACCGAATTGATGTTCCACGTCGCGATCTTCATGCGCGCCTTCTGCCGTGCGTTCATCGGAAAATGAAGGAGGCCCGATCGCTGTCCGCGACCGGGCCTCTCAAAGCGCCTTGAGGGGGCGCATGGCGCCGGAAGGGGAAATCCGGCTCTGCGACCGCCGCGCTGGATCCGTCAGCGGGGGGACGACGCCATCCAGGGGGATGTGCAACGATCGCTGCGTTGTATGTACGCCACAGCGCTCAAAAAATCAAGATGTCGATGGTGTAACGACTTGCCTTAGAGCGCGAACTTTGTTTGCCGCGCGCGGCCTATCTGCGCTGGCCCGGCCGATCGCGATCGAGCATGTCTTCCAGGCGGAACAGCGAACGATCGAAGCTCGCCGGTTGCGACACATCCGAGAGCGTGATGCGCGTGCGCGCGCCTGTCGCGTCGATCACGTCCCACGAACGCAGTTCAGCGTTCGGTCCATGAAATTGCAAAATGATCTGGCCGTCCGTTTGGCCGGCGCGATCGCGCGCCGTCACCATCAGCCAAGGGCCAGCCTGCGAAACACGCAGCACGCGCGCGTTGCGCTCGAGATCAACGTTGGAGCCCAGAATGATGCTGAGCGGCGTTGAGCGAAGCGACGTGCGCTCGGTGCTGCGCAATTCGGTATCGCGTAGCGCGACGACGCTGCCGTCAGAGACGATCAGCATCGTCGCTGGCGGATCGTATTCAAAGCGCATGCGGCCGGGGCGCTGAATATAGACAGTACCGCTGGCGCGTCCGCCGCCCGGCGAGTTTTGCATGAAGCGCGCCTGCAGGCGGGTGAAGCTGTTCAGCGTGCGGTTGGCGCGCGCCAAGCCGGCAGTGCGCTCAGCGCCTTGCAGCACGACGGGCGTGGTTTGCGCGAAGGCGGCCGGCGCAAAAGCGGCGGAGGCCAAACCAAGGAGGGCGGTGCGTCTCAACATGAAAGTCATCTGGCCCAAACGCGTGGCGAAAAAAAGGGTTCACGGGTGCGGCGCCGTGGCGAACCCATTCAGTTTGGATTCAGATGCTTAGGCGACGCGCGCAACCGCGGTGTCGCCGGTTTCCCAGTCTTTGGGCCCAAGGGCCGCGCCGTCGGTCCGCGCCGGTTCGCCCAGACGCGCGAGCCCCAGGCTCTCCTCTGGCGTGACGAAAAGGCCGAACCGGCGCGCCAAGCCGCCAGCCAAAGCGCTGGACATCACAACGTCGATCGCAGGACTGAAGACAAGGCCGATCAAGATCGGCGCCATCCAGATGACCAACTCCGCATAGGGCGCCGCGATCAGCAGCGTGGCCACGCCGATGGCGAAGTGCCAGCGGTGTGTGCGCCATGCGTCCTGCCACGTGGTCTCGTTGATGCTGCGCCGTTGCGCGCGCCAGCCGGTATCGACGCCCGCAAGCGTTTCGAACACCGCGCGGCACGCAAACAACATGCGCACAGGCGCCATCGCAGCCGAGATCAAGAAGTCGATGGCAAGACCCCCGGCGATCGCCGCGCCGCCGCCGAACGCCTTGCGCTCAATAGGATTCGCCAGCGCCAGCGCCGCACCCATCACCTTCGGCCCGAACAGCATCACGATCGTCAGTACGATGCTCCAGTGCAGTTCAAGGATGCGCTCTGCGCCGCCGGAGAACCAAGGCTCACCAGCAGACGGCGCGCCCTGCGCTACGCGCAACGCGACGCCGACCGCGATGAACGCCAGCCACAGCGGGCCCGCAGCATAGACCATCGCGGCCATCAGCATTTGCACCTTCGCGAGCCAGTGCAGCCCGCCGGCGCGCAACAGCGCCAAGTGCTGGAAGTTGCCCTGACACCAGCGGCGATCACGCGTCGCCTCGTCAGCCATCGTAGGCGGGCATTCCTCGTATGAGCCGTCCAACATAGGCGCCATGGCGACGGACCAGCCGGCGCGCCGCATGAACCAGCCTTCGACGACGTCGTGGCTCAGAATATCGCCGCCGAAGGGCGCCGGGCCGTCAAGACGCGGCAAGCCTGCTGCTTCGGCAAAAGCGCGCGTGCGCAGAATAGCGTTATGGCCCCAATAGAGGCTCTCATTGCCACTCCACCAAGCCACGCCCGCGGTCGCAACGCGGCCATAGAGCCGGATGCCGAATTGCAGATTGCGAGCGAACAGCGTCTCGCCGCCGACCCCCATGGGCGTCGTTTGAAGAACGCCAAGGTCGGGGCGCGCCTCCATTGCGCCAACGAGGCCAACCATCAGCTCGGCGCTCATCAAGCTGTCTGCATCGAGCACGATCATGTACTCGTACCCGCCGCCAAAGCTGCGCACCCAATCAGAGATATTGCCCGCTTTGCGGCCACGATTGTCGCCGCGGCGGCGATAGTAGAATTTGCTGCGGCCACTGACCGAAGCCCGCTGCGCCGCTTCCCATTCACGCGCCGCGCATGCGGCGTCGCTGGTGTCGCTCAAAACGAAAAAGTCGAACGACGCGTTGGCGTCTTGCGCCGACAGTGCACGATCCATCCGCGCCAAGCGCTCGTAGACGGCGCCGACGTCCTCATTGCGCACAGTGGCGAGCAACGCCGTGCGCGGGAGGCGCGCCGGGCGCAGGATTGATTTCAGATCCAGCATGTCGTGCCGGCGGCGTGACAGCAGAACGAATCCCGCCAATGCACTGCAGAACCAACAGGCAATGCCGATGAATAGCGGGCCGAACAGCAACAGCCCGGCCCACTCCAACAGTGAGAGCCCGTCGCCCGCAAACAGCTCAAACGGCGCATACCAAGCAGCGGCGGTAAGCGTGAGCGTGCCAACCAGCAGCGCGATACGCCGCCACAGCATCTGCGCATCGCCAAGCCCTCGTGCGCGCAACGCGACACGAGAGATTGGCTGCTCAGGCATGGCAGTCGGTTGAAGCGGCGGCAGAATGCGCTGCGTCGCGTGATGATCGTAAGGCAATGGAACCCCCAGCGCGCATCAAGCGGGGCGCTGAACCGGATGGCGAGCCTACTGGCCAGCCCAGCGCTCGTTCGCGTGCGCACAGCCTACTCGCTAAGCGCATGCGCCGACGAATGCGGCAGCACAGGGCTGCGTTCCGTTTTCGAGACCTGCATTTAAATGAGAGCGCCCTGCGTAAATGCAGAGCGCGAACTATCGCCGCCGCCGCTTCGCCACGGACTTCGGCGCGTTTGCAGGCTTAGCAGGCGCTTCATCGCTGGTGTCGCTGAATTCTTCTGGCGCCACGTATTCTTCCCGGAACCACGGATTGGATCGGGAATCGAAGATTGACTTCAGCCACTCAGCGACGCGCGTGACGCGCGCGGTATTGCGCGCCTCTTGCCGCACGACCAGCCATAGCTTGATCGGCACGCTCTGCTCCGAGCCGACGATCACCAGTTCAGGCGCCGCCTGCAGAACATAAGTTGGCGCCGCCGCCACGCCCGCGCCGCCGCGCAGCGCTTCAACCAAGGCGGCGCTCGAATTGGTCTCAAACGAAAACTGCGCCAACGCTTCCATCGCCGATGCGCGTGGTCCCCACGTGTCGCGCTGGAAAATCTGGCCACTGTGTTTCAGCGTGCGGTGATCGCCCGCGGCGCTCGGCGCCGATTTGGGCATGCCGTAGGTTTCGAGATATTTTGGCGATGCAAGAAACACATAGTGCATGGTTGCGAGCGCGCTGGTGTCGTCGCCTATTTGCGCTTGGCCGGCATCAACGGCGATCGTGATGTCGGTGCGTACGTCGGTTTCGCGCGGCGCTCCAACGCGGCAATCGAGTGAAATCTTGATGCGGGGGTTTCGGCTCAGGAAATCGCCGACACGCGGCGCGACCCACAGCGACCCCACGCCGTCAGGCGCTGCAATCGTAACGACGCCCTCATCGCGCCGATCACGGCCGCGCACAGAGCGCTCGATCTCGTCGGCCATCCGCTGCATGGATCGCGCGCGATCAAGTAAGTCCTTGCCGGCCTCGGTGAGCGTGACCCCAGTCTTGTGGCGTTCGAGCAAGCGAACGTCGAGCCGCCGCTCCAGGTCGGAGATGTGGCGGCTTACGTTAGATGCTGTTATTCGAAGCTCGGTCGCAGCCTTATTGATGCTCCCGGCAGAGGCTGCCGCAGCGAAGACGCGCACGTCATCCCAATAGAGGCGTGAGCCTGAGCTCTCCTCGCGGTGCTTCGATTTTCGCAATGCCCTATTCCAAACTTCGCGCAAGCGCGATGCTCCAGCCCCCGGCACCTTACGCCTTGTGGATTAGTCCATGAAGGGGCGGCGCTATGAATCTTTCAGAGCTGGCGAAGTTCGTCGATCCGACAGGCAAATGCGCCAACCCGCGTATGATAAATGCGCTTGCTGCCTTCTGCGGGGTTTCCCTTGCGGGGGCCGATGACATCCTGGCGGGCCAGGCGCTGGCCGCCGAACGTATCGGACAGGGGACTGTCCCGGCCGAGATGATGCAGGCGGTGCAGGATATCACCGGCTGCAGCGTGTTTGTGGCGCGCGACGCCGGCAAGGTAACGGGGCTTACCGCATTTTTCCTCCTGCGGCCGGAAGGCATGCGCGCCTTTGTGGAGGGCCGCTTCGACACCATCAACGTCAATCTCGATTACGTCTGCCGTCCGCGCGAAGCGCCTGCTGGCGGTTACGCATGGGGTTTCGTCGCCAGCAATGACCGCGCGGCGGGGCGGGTGGTAAAAGCCTCAATCACGATCCGCGAGACGCTGTTCTGGGCGCTGCCGGGCTTCACCAAAGCCGCCACGGATGATGGCGCGCGTCTCATTTACGGCTCGCTTGGCTTCGTGCCGGTCGAGGGCGATCCCTCGCTCGCGCGCTACTTCCCGCGCAACGCCCCGTTTGAAGGGCTGATGCTGCCGCAAGCGTCGTCGGCTGCTGCGTGATGGGCGAGGCATCGGGACCCATCTCGGTGACGGTCGCGCGGACGCTTGATCAATGGATGCAAGCGATGGCCGTCCGCACCGAGGTCTATATCGGCGAGCAGGACTATGCGTTCGGCGAAGAGTTCGACGGCGCCGACCTCGCGGGCGCGACGCACTTCATTGCGCGGCTCGGCGTAGAGCCTGTCGGCGCGTGCCGTGTGCGTTGGTATGCGGGCTTTGCCAAGTTAGAGCGTGTTGCGGTCAAGCGCGCGCATCGCTCCGGCCATGTCGTGAGAGCGCTGTGGCGCGCTGTTGCCGATCTTGCCAGCCGCAAGGGCTATGCGCTGGTGCTCGGCCATATCGAACGCTCGCTGCTGCCGTTCTGGCAGCGTTCGGCGGGCTTCGAGCCGCGCAGTACGCGGCCGAGCTATTGGTTCGCCGGGCGTGAGTTTGTCGAAGCGCTGGCGCCGCTGGCGCGGCATCCATACGCGATCGATATCGAATCGCCGGCGAATGCTTTGCTTGTCTGCGAGGCGGAGCTTTCTGCGCCCGCGCCGCTGAGGGTGGCGTCATGAGTGCGCCGGCGCTTTTGTGTTTAAACGTGCGCCACGAGCACGTTCACGGCGTGCGCGAACCACAAGTGGGCGAAGCGCTCGATGGCGTCGCCCGTGAAATGGCGCGGTTTCGCAGCAATGGCTGGCCGGTGCTGCATGCGCATCTTGTACGGCCGCAAAGCGAAAGCCATCCGCGCGGCGCGTTGCCTGGGCTTGAGCCGCGCGCCGATGAACCGGTGTTTGCGCTGACGAGCGCGTGTGCGCTGGAGGAGGACGAGATCCGCCGCGCGGCGCGCGCTGCCGGCGGGCTGCATGTTGTCGGCGGCGCCTACTCGCGCACGGGCCTCGCGACAGCGCTCGCCGCCGACGAGTTGGGCATTCGCATGATCGTGATCGCCGAGGCGTGCTTTTCGCCGGCGGAGGACAAAACCGAACGCGGCTTACTGACGGACATTAGCGGGGACGCGGCGCGGGCAGAAAACAACCGTGCTGCTTATGAGGGGACGAATGTGATATGCTTAGAATCGTGGCGCCTGTGAAAAGGCCGATGCGTTCGGCCGATACGGCCGCAAAACTGCAAGCGCTGTTTGCCTTGATCGACGCGGCCCGCCTCTCGGCGGAGACGCTCGAGATCGACGATCCCCTGACCAAGCGCGAGCTTTTGGACAGCCTCGCTTTGGCGGAAATCTCGATACTGCGCCTGATGGAAGAAGATTAGTTCTTGCGCGTCTTGGCGCCGCGGGCGGCGAGCGTGCGCACGAGTTCGGCGACGAGCTCTTTGCCTTCCGGCGTGATCTTCGCCAGCAGCGGCGCAAGGGCGGCAAGGTCATCGGCGCCCTTCGGCGCGCCTTTGCGCGGCGGCAGCAGTGCTGCGATCTCGACCTCGAGCACGGTGCAGATATCAAGCAGCGTCGCCGCCGACACGCGATTGACGCCGCGCTCGTACTTTTGAACTTGCTGAAAAGTGATGCCGAGTTCGTCTGCGAGAGCGGTTTGGCTCAAGCCTAGTTCGAGGCGGCGCGCACGGATGCGTTCGCCAATGGTGACATCAACTGCGCTCGCCTTGCGCGCCGAGCCTTTTTTCTTCGCAACCAAGTTGTGCCATCCAGACGTGTAACGGTTATTACGCATCGCATGGGCGACCCCGCGCCAGCAAGCGCGCCCAGCATTCAGATAGCTTAGGAACCTCTTTGGCGCTGTTCACAAGTGCAGACAGCCTTCAAGCGTACGCACATGTCCATCTGGCCTAGCCCGTTCGTCCTATTTGTCGTTGCGGCATGCGGGTATGCGCCGCGGCGTAAAGTGTGCGCGTGCTGAACAAGCGGGAGGCGGGGCGCGCGTGACGCGCTGATGTTGCGCCGGCCAACGCTGGCCAACGCGCGCCTCAGACGCGCCCCGTTTCAGATCGTTTTTCCCGGTGTGAGACTGAGGAGTTGTAGAACGCCGCCTGCTTTTCAGCCGATGGCTCGCCACCTCTACGATGGACGCGGAACACACTCGCGGCAGGATTGGCTTAGCCACGCTTACGCGGCCACGCGGCGCCGTAGCTGGCGCAGACTTGGTTGCCCCCTACCGCGCGCTCGGATCGAGCGCGGCGTGTGTCTTTGTGCCGTGATACTCGACCAGTGCGGTTTCGCGGCAGTCGAAGATTTGGCCGCAGGTGGGGCAGACGATGAGGTGGTCGTCGGGGTGGGTCGCATCGGCGCTTTCGCACATTTGCTCGACGCTGCGCTTACTCATGGGCGGTGATTTCTAAGATAAGGCTCGGCGCCGTCATGCGGCGCTGGCGGGATGCGCGCGCAGCGCTTGGCCTAAGGCTGTGTCGAGGTCGCGCCGGTGGGGGGGCGCGTCCATCTCGTGCATGGCGTTGAGCATGACGCGATGAACAAGCCAGCGCGCTTCGTTGGCGTCGCCGATTTCATCCATGGCGGCTTCGACCATGCGGTCTGTGTGCGCGATAACGCCGAGACGCCAGCCGATCGTTGTGACATTGGTCATGTGTTTGAGCCTCCCGAACAGGCTCAAAGACGCTGCGTTCGGCGGCTGGAAGCGTGCTGATGTTGGTGATGAAGCGGCAGCTTAACACGGATCGCGTTAACGCCCACACCATCACAGGCTCTGCGCTGATGTTCCTTCGCACATGGACATTTGCCATGTGAGCGCCTATATGGCGCTTATCGATCCTCGTCGCGTCACGCTCTGATCCTCCGCTGTCGCGCCGGATATTTGCTGCTCTCTTCGAAATATCGCTGCTCGACGCGGAAGGTCCGCGCGGGCCATTTAGTGCAGGAGACGGCAATGAACGTCGGTACAGTTAAGTTTTTCAATTCGCAAAAAGGTTTTGGCTTCATCGCGCACGATGGCGGCGGCAAGGATGTGTTCGTTCACATCTCCGCAGTCGAGCGCTCGGGCCTTTCGGGCCTGAACGATGGCCAGAAGGTCAGCTTCGATCTTGAGAAGGATCGTCAAGGCCGCGATTCCGCGATCAATCTGAAGGCGGCGTAAGTCAGGCCATGGCGATCGCTGATCGCTTACCCGATTTATCCGACAAAGAGTTGGAAACCCTTCAGACGAACGCTGTTCGTCTGAAGGAGTCCGGCTCTGTGCAACAGCGGCGGCAAGCTGAAGAGCTGCTGCCGCTGCTTGACGCTGCGTTGGAAGAACGCCGGCTCGCCCGCGCGGCGACGCAGGCTGAAGCGCGGCGCGCAAGCCCAAAGAAAAAGAAGGCCGCGACGCCGTGAAGGGCGCGGTCAAATCGTACGATTCGCGCCGTGGCATGGGCGAACTCTCGCGCGACGATGGCGGCGCTGATGTCGCCGTGTTCGTCAGCGAAGTCGAACGCGCGGGGCTAGCAACTTTGGCGATCGGCCAACGGCTAAGCTTCTCCGTTCAGACCGATAAGATGCGCAAGCGCAGCTTTGCGATCAGGCTGGAAGTCTGCGCTTAGGCGCTTAATCCTCATCCACCACATCGACCAGAATATCGCGCTTCCCGGCAGCATTGGCTTCCGAGATGACGCCCATCTTTTCCATCTTCTCGATGAGCGTTGCGGCGCGGTTGTAGCCGATGCTTAGGCGGCGCTGCAGGTAGCTGGTGCTCGCCTTGCGGTCGCGGCGGACGATCTCGATGGCGCGTTCGAGCAGATCGTCGGTGCCTTCGCCGTCGAACAGCTCGGGATTGTCGCTGTCGGCGTTTTCGTTCGGCTCGGCGGTGACGTCGGTGCGATATTGCGGCGCGCCTTGCTCTTTCAGCATGGCGACGACGCGCTCGACTTCACCATCGGTGACGTACGGGCCATGCAGACGCCGGATGCGGCCGCCGCCGGCCATGAACAACAAGTCGCCCTGGCCGAGCAATTGTTCGGCGCCTTGTTCGCCAAGGATGGTGCGCGAGTCGATCTTTGACGTGACCTGGTAGGAGATGCGCGTCGGGAAGTTGGCTTTGATCGTGCCTGTGATGACGTCGACCGACGGGCGTTGCGTCGCCATGATGACGTGGATGCCGGCGGCGCGCGCCATTTGCGCGAGACGCTGCACGGCGGCTTCGATTTCCTTGCCGGCCGTGATCATCAGGTCGGCCATTTCGTCGATGACGACGACGATGTACGGCATCGGCTCGAGCGGCAGCTCGCGTGTTTCGTAGATCGGCTCGCCACTTGTCGGGTCGAAACCGGCGTGGACGGTGCGCTCCAGGCGCTCGCCGCGCTCCAGCGCATCGGAGACGCGCTCGTTGTAGCCGGTGATGTTGCGCACGCCGAGCTTCGACATGCGGCGATAGCGATCCTCCATCTCGCGCACGACCCATTTGAGCGCGACAACGGCCTTCTTCGGATCGGTAACGACCGGGTGCAGCAGGTGCGGGATGCCCTCATAGACGCTGAGCTCCAGCATCTTCGGGTCGATCATGATGAAGCGGCACTCATCCGGCGAATGCTTGTAGAGCAGCGACAAGATCATCGCATTGATGCCGACCGATTTGCCCGAGCCGGTGGTGCCGGCGATGAGCAGGTGGGGCATTTTGGTTAGATCGGCGGCGAAGGGATCGCCTTCGATGGTTTCGCCCAGCGCGAGCGGCAGATCGCCTTGCGTGCCGACAAAAGACGGGCTGTTTAGCAGCGAGCGCAAGAACACCGTGTCGCGCTTCGCGTTCGGCAGTTCGATGCCGATGGCGTTGCGGCCGGTGATGATCGCGACGCGCGCGGCGGTGGCGTTCATGGTGCGGGCGATGTCGTCCGAGAGGCCGATAACGCGTGAGGATTTCACGCCGGCGGCGGGCTCGAACTCGAACAAAGTGACGACAGGGCCAGGGCGCGCCGAGAGCACTTCGCCCTGCACGCCGAAATCGGCGAGCACGGTCTCTAGCTGGCGGCTCATGGCGTTCAGCGTTTGCGGATCGGCGTGGGTGATGCGCTGCTTCGGTGTGGCGAGCAGTTCGGTGTCGGGCAGTTCGAAGTCGCGGCCGAAGTGGATCGAGGCGTGCTGCTTCTCGCGCTTGGGCGGACGCGGCGCTTGCGGTGCGCGTTGCTGCTGCGGGCGCGCGGGCTCTTCGGCGCGTGCGGGACGCGGCGCGCGCACAGGGCGTGGCGCCGGACGCGCTTCTTCTGCTTCCGGTTGGTAGGACGCTTCCTCTTGCGGTTCGCGGCGCGTCTTCTCTTGGACATAGCCAATGGCGCGTTGCGTTGCGTTGGCGCCGCCGGCAACGGCGCGGCGCGTCACTTGTGCCGCGGTGCGTACGTCCTCGGCGCGCACTTGGAATGACCAGCCGATGCTGAGCAAGCCGCCGATGGCGCAGACGATGCCGGTCAACACATGCGGGAACGGCAAGCCAGGCATCGAAGCGAGGCCCGCGATCATGCCGGAGACCCAGTCACCAGTCAGACCGCCAAAGCCAGTCGCCAACGGCCAGCCTTCCGGCGTCGGGATCACGGACGCCGCCGCGGCGAGCAGCATGATGCCGAGAAACGCAACGCCAACGCGGCGCTTGTCGATGCGCGCAACGAGCTGGCGGCGATAGATGCGCAGCGCGCCGGCGGCGAGCAGAGCAGCGAAGGCAAGTGGTGCTGCCGCGCCAAAGATCTGGATGGCGAGATCGGCGAGCATCGCGCCCGGATCGCCGAAGAGATTGTGCGTGGCGCCGTTCGAGGCCGTGTTGAGGCTCGGATCTTCCGGCGAGTAGGTGAGCACGGCGCCGATGCCGTAAAAGCCGAATACGGCGCAGCCCACGGAAAGCGCAGCGCGCTTCAGCGCAAGGCGCCCCGCGGCTGACGTTGTGACGGAGGGCGTTCTGGCCCCTTGATGGTAAACGTCGTCAGGCATGGTTAGAGGCGCTCGTTTTGGGGCCGCGTTCAAGCTCGCGACTGTTGGCCTTCCCGGTAAACGAGGCGTGAAGATTCGGCTGCGAACAGGGTTACTGGCGCATTCATCTGTGAGCGGCGAAACCCGCGTTAACATTGATGAATTTCAGGAGCAGACCCAGCACTAGCGGGTGCTCGTGTGGCGATCCCCACGCGACCCTGAAGGCTAAAAGTTCGTTGTTTGTTTCGCGCGACTCGCGGTATGTGATCGACCTCAGATAGTAAGGAGGTCACAAAATGGCAACCAAGAATAGAATTTTCATCGCTTTCGCCGTCGAAGATAAGTGGGCTCGTGACTACTTGGTTGGCCAGGCAAAGAACGAACGTAGTCCGTTTGAGTTTGTCGATATGTCGGTCAAAGAACCCTGGGACTCGCAATGGAAAACGAAGTGCCGAAGCCGAATTAAAGGCTGCGACGGCGTCGTCGCGCTGGTGAGCAAGAACACAAAGTCGGCGACGGGCCAGCTTTGGGAGATCAAGACCGCGAAGGAAGAGGGCGTTCCAGTTCGCGGCTTCTACACCACGACTGACGATAGACCCGCATCCTTACCAATCGAACTAAATGGCGTTCGCATCGTGAGTTGGACGTGGTCGAATATCGATGACTTCATCAACGATCTCTGAGCTACTGCAATGAAAAAAGCTCTTGTCATCGGGATCGATGATTATAACGACGCGCCGCTACAGGCATGTGTCAACGACGCAATCGCAGTCGGAGGACTGCTCGAGACCAACGGTGATGGGTCACCTAACTTCGACGTCAGGCTCCTTACTAGCAACAATCTGACGATCACGTCAGAGGTTTTGCTAGACGCTATCCAAGAGTTATTTCAAGGCGATGCGGAGGTCGTGCTTCTTTATTTCGCCGGCCACGGGATCATAAACGCTGAGACGAATGCAGGCTATTTGGTTAGTCAGGATGGGCGGCGAGGCTCTTGGGGCGCGTCCTTTTCCGACATCCTGACATTGGCCAACGGCGCTTATCCGAGAGTGAAATCTACCGTCATTGTCATCGATAACTGTCAGTCTGGCGCCTTTGGGGAGTTGCCACCCATCGGAGCGACGCTGGTCTCAGCAATCGGAACAGGCGTCACCATATTGACTGCGTGTAATCGCGACCAAAGTTCGGTTGAGTTCGATGGGCACGGGCTTTTTACCAGCATTTTGATTGATAGCCTGCGTGGCAGCTCTGCGGATATTTCCGGCAGAATAACGCCAGCGTCAGTGTACGCTCACGTCGACCAGACACTAGGATCGTGGGAGCAGCGGCCAATATACAAGGCCAATGTTCATTCGTTTGTGAAGCTCCGAGAAGTTCCTCCAAAAATCGCGTTCGAGACATTGAGGCGGCTACACGTAATTTTTCCCGAACCGACATCCATCGTGAAGCTAGATCCCTCATTTGAACCCGACCGCGGCGAAGAGACTGCTCGCCTCAGCTCCATAGCGGTCGATGAGGATAATGTCCGTCTCTATCGCGAACTCCAGAGCTGCAATCGGCATGGATTAGTTGTGCCCGTTGACCAGCCTCATATGTGGCACGCAGCGGTGTATGCCACAGGCTGTCGGCTGACAGCGGTTGGGGCGCATTATCGGAAGCTTGCCGAAATGAAGCGAATCTAATGCTACGAGTCTTCATCTCTCATCAGCAGGCAGATTCTGTGCTTGCGAAGAGTGTCGCCGGGCATCTTAGCGATGTTCACGGCATTGCATGCTATCTCGACGTTATCGACCCGCATGTTGCTGGAACCGGACCGATGATTGGTGAGTACGTGCGAGCCCAACTTGATGCGTGTGACCAGCTTCTCGCTGTTGTTTCGGCGAGTACTAAGCAGTCATGGTGGGTGCCGTGGGAGATTGGAATTGCCACGGAGAAGAACCAACCGATCGCCACCTACGCTGGCGACTCGACGCCGCTGCCAGAGTATTTGATCAAGTGGCCGTATCTTCAATCACGCATTGATCTCGATAGTTATGCTGCGGCGTCTAAGCAGGCCAACAGCACCCTCCGACAAAAACGGGCACAGCAACTGAACGAGAGTGTAGCGCGCCGCGATAGCACGTCCGAGTTCTATCGCGTACTGCGTTCGCGCCTCGGACAAACGACATTCTAAAAAGAAGGAGCGCGGTCCGAAACGAACCGCGCTCCAGTCACTCGGGGAGTTGCATCGTTACGAGTGGTAAGCGACCTCGCCGTGTTCGGCGTAATCGACGCCTTCCGCCTCGACCTCTTTGCTGACGCGTCCGCCTGTCAGGCCGCGTGCGATGACCCAAACGATCAGCGAACCAATGCCGGACCAAACCAAAGTCACCCCTACAGCTTTGAGCTGCGAGATCACTTGCGGAACGATGCCCGGATAAACGGCTGCGCCGCCCGCCGCGTAATCGACAATGCCCGCGCCGCCGAAGGCTGGATTGACGACGATGCCCGTGCCGATGGCGCCGACAATGCCGCCAATGCCGTGAATGCCGAACACATCGAGGCTGTCGTCGTACTTGAGCCAGGACTTAAGCGCCGAGCACGCGAACAAGCAGATCGGACCCGCAACGAGGCCGAGGATCAAAGCGCCGACTGGCCCAGCGAAGCCCGCGGCAGGCGTCACCGCGACGAGGCCCGCGACTGCGCCGGAGGCCAGGCCCAGCAGGCTCGGCTTGCCCTTGGTCAGCCATTCCGTGAGCATCCACGAAAGCGCAGCGCCTGCGGGCGCGACGAACGTGTTGACCAACGCGAGTGCGGCGTACGCGTTGCTTTCCAAGTTCGAACCGGCGTTGAAGCCGACCCAACCAACCCAGAGCAAGCCGGCGCCAATCACGGTGAAAGTAAGGTTGTGCGGCGGCATCGGTTCCTTGCGGTAGCCGGTGCGTGAGCCGAGCACGAGTGCGCCAACGAGAGCGGCGATGCCTGAGTTGATGTGGACGACAGTGCCGCCTGCGAAATCGAGTGCGCCGAAGCTCCAGATGAGGCCCGCGCCCGCAGCAAGCGCTTCCGCATTTGCAGGGTCGGAGGCCATCATCGGACCGCCCCACCACCAGACCATGTGCGCCATCGGGTAATAAACGACGACGGGCCAGAGGATCGAAAACACAACGATTGTGCTGAATTTCACACGTTCCGCGACGCCGCCGAGCACGAGTGCGGCGGTGATGCAGGCGAACGTCATCTGGAAGGCGACGAAGACAAGCTCAGGAAGCGAAACGCCGACGGAGAAGGTCTCAACGAGCGACGATGTCGTCACGCCGTTCAAGAAGGCCTTGCTCAATCCGCCAACAAATCGGTTGAGATTGCCGCCATCGGTGAAGGCGAGCGAGTAGCCGACAAGCAGCCACATCACCATGCCGATCGCGGTGACGACGAACACCTGGCTCAGGATCGAGACCATGTTCTTGGCGCGCACGAGGCCGCCATAGAAGAGGGCAAGCCCGGGGATGATCATGAGCAACACGATCACCGTCGAGATCAGCATCCAAGAGACGTCGCCCTTGTCCACGATCGGCGCGGCCGCTTCTTCTTCGACCACTTCCTCAACGACAACGGGCGTTTCCGGCGCTGCCGCTTCGACAGCCGGCGCGGCCGCATCGGTCTGCGCCCACGCCATATCCGGAGCGGTGAGCCCGAGCGCGAAGGCCGCCGCGAGCGCTAATCCGCCTATCTTGAGCGCACGCCATAGGCTGTGCGGCTTCCCCTTGGTTTGTGACATTGCCCCGCTCCTCATTGCTTGGTGGAGAGATTGGTTGAGGCCTCGCACCTGGGAGCAAGCGTGCGTGGGGCTGGCTTTGTGCAGTGCAGCGTCAACGCTCAAAAAAGCGGCGCCCTGCCTTGCGCTTGCGCGTTGAGGCCGCATCGACGGAATGCCGCGTCCGTGCCTATCGTGGCGCATGAGCAGCAAGCGCGGTTTCGATGCCGATGTGATTCTGGGCGGCGGCGGTTTGGTCGGTCAGACCTTGGCGTTGGCGCTGGAACAGGCAGGGCTCTCAGTCATCGTGATTGATGCGGCTAAGCCCGCCGAGACGCTGGCGCCGGCGTTTGATGGCCGCGCGTTTGCGATTGCCTTTGCGTCATACCGGATGTGGCGCGCGCTCGGTTTGGGCGATGTGCTCGACGAGGTCGCGCAGCCGATCGAGCAGATCATGGTCACGGACGGGCGCTTGCCCGGCCGCGCGCGCAAGGGCGGCCCCTCCTTGCTGCATCTCCACTTCGATCGCGGCGAGTTGAAGGATCACGACGAACCACTCGGCTTGATGCTCGAGGCGCGGTACGTGCGGCTGGCGCTCGATCGCGGCGTGAAGGCCGCCAAGGCGATCCGCATGATCCAGCCGCAATCGGTGACCGCGATCGAGCGCGATCCGGCGGGCGTCACGGTCACGCTCGCCAATGGCGAGATGGTGCGCGCGCCTTTGCTTGTTGGCGCCGATGGCCGCCGTTCGTTCGTGCGCCAGGCTGTCGGTATCCGCACGATCGGCTGGGATTATCCCGTCACGGCGATCGTCGCGACTATTCAGCATGAAGAGCCGCACGGCGCAGTAGCGCATGAGTACTTCTTGCCCAACGGCCCGTTCGCGATCCTGCCACTGAAGGGCAATCGCTCGAACATCGTCTGGGCCGAGCCGCGCAAAGCGGCGGACGCGCTTCTCAAGATGAACGAGCCGGATTTCATCGCCGAACTGCGTTTGCGCTTCGGCGATTTCCTCGGCGCGCTTTCACTCGAAGGCCCGCGCTTTGGCTATCCGCTTTCGATGCAACTCGCCGAGCGCATGATCGATGCGCGCGTCGCACTCGCCGGCGATAGCGCGCACGGCATCCATCCTCTTGCCGGGCAGGGCTTGAACCTCGGCCTCAAGGATTGCGCAGCACTTGCCGAGTGCATTGCCGACGGCGTGAATCTCGGCCTCGATCCGGGCGATGTCTCGATCCTGGAGCGCTATCAGCGCTGGCGGCGCTTCGACAATGTGTCGATGGCGATGGGCATGGAATTCTTCGACAAGCTTTTTTCCAACGATATCGCGCCTGTCCGCGCCGCGCGCACTTTGGGTCTCGCCGCAGTGAACGCCGTTGGCCCCGCGCGCCGCTTCTTCATGAAGTACGCCGGCGGCGGCGCCGGTGATTTGCCCAAGCTTCTGCGTGGCGAAAGCCTCGCCGCTTGAGCGCCCAGCACACGACAGCACAAACCGATCGCTTAGATCGCGGTGCTTGGTCGTGGGCGCTCTTTGAGTGGGCGCGTAATCCGTATGTGCTGCTCTGCGGCATCTATGTGTTTGCGCCTTACATCACCAATGTCGTCATCGGCGACCCGGTGCGCGGACAAGAGGTGCTCGCGAGCTGGCATCGCATCTCGGGCTTGATGGTGGCGCTCACTGCGCCGTTCCTTGGCGCTGCAGCTGATAGCATGGGACGACGCTTGCCGCTGCTTGGCGTGATCGTCGCATTGATGATCCCGGCGATTGCGCTGCAATGGTACGCCACGCCCGATGGCGGGTTGCCGCTCTGGGCTTTGGGCGCGCTTGTTGTGTTTGCCGGCGTTTCGTTTGCGTGGACGGAAGTGTTGCACAACGCGATGCTGACTACTGTCACGCCGCGCAAGCTTATGCCGCGCGTATCCGGCTTAGGTCTCGCGCTCGGTAACGCGTCTTCGGTGTTGCTGCTCATCTTCGTGCTGGTGACGATTGCGCTGCCCGGCACGCTTTTGCCGGGAACGCCGCTCTTCGGACTCGATCCAGCCGAGCACGAAACCAGCCGCGTTGTTACGCTGATCTGCGCGCTTTGGTATCTCGTCTTCGTCATTCCGATGTTTGTCTTTGTGAAGGACGGCAGCGCCGGTGCGGGCGCAAAGTTTGGCGCTGCTGCTCAAAGCGGCTTCGCCAACGTCGTGCGTACGATCCGCAAGCTTCGCGACTATCGCAACGTGGCAACGTTCCTCATCGCGCGTATGTTCTACGCCGACGCCAAGACCGCGATCCTGATTTTCAGCGGTGTCTATGCGTCCGGCGTCATGGGCTGGGGCCTGGTCGAGATGCTGCTCTACGGCATCTTTCTCTCGATCGTCGCTGTCGCCGGGGGCTTTGTTGGGCCGTGGCTCGATGAGCGCTTCGGCTCGCGGAACGCGGTGGCGATCGAGATTGGCGTCACTTTTGTGTGCTTGATCGCGATGGTGTCGATGGCGCCCGATGCAATCTTCTTCGTGATCGCCATCGATCCGGCCGTGCGCCTCTGGGATGCGCCGATCTTCCAGACCATCCCGCAGATCGCCTATCTTGGCGCATCGATGATTATCGGCGTTTCGATTACTGCCGCCTACGCATCGAGCCGCACTTTGATGGCGAAGCTCGCGCCGAAAGGCATGGAGGGCGAGCTCTTCGGGCTTTACGCGCTGGCCGGTTCCGCCACCGTCTGGCTCGGCCCGCTTCTGGTCGAGACGTTTACTGCCACGTATCAGAGCCAGCGCGCTGGCTTTGCCTCGATCGCCATCTTGCTGGTGGCAGGGCTCTTGCTGCTGATGAGGGTTAAGCCGCCAGCGGAACAGAGCGAGTAACAGACGTGCAGCAGTTTCTGGATCGTCCCGTCGTGCGCGACTTTCTGCGCTTTGCGATGGTCGGCGCGCTGGCGACGGCTGTTCACTATAGCGTGCTGCTGGCGATGACGGAGCTGGGCGGCGCGGATCCGGTGTTCGCCACGATCTGCGGCTTCTTTGCTGGCGCTGTCGTTAGCTATGTGCTGAACCGCCGCTTCACGTTCGCCAACAAACCGGCTTTCGGCAAAGGCCTCGCCAAGTATCTGCTCGTGATCGCCATCGGCGCGGTGATAAATGCCGGCATAGTCGCTGCCTTCGTGCAGAGCGGCATCCACTACTTGATCGGCCAAGTGATCGCGACGGGCCTGGTGCTGATCTGGAATTTCGGCGCGTCGCGCGTTTTCGTGTTTCGCTGAAACAGCAGAAAGCCGCAGAGGGGGAGCTACCTCTGCGGCTTTCGCTTTTGGCCGCGCAGTTTGGGCGGGCAGTCGCGCTTAAGGGCTTAAGCGACGATCTGCGCGGCTTGGTTCATGACGCTCATCGCGAACGGTGCGAACACGGCGCAGGCGGCGATGAGGGCGTAAAACTTGGTCATTGTCGTATCTTTCAATTTGGTCGGGGGCCGATCAGGCGACGATTTGCGCTGCTTGGTTCAAGGTGGCGAAGGCCATCGGGGCGAACACGGCGCAGGCGGCGATCAGGGCGTAAAACTTGGTCATTTTGCTTTGCTCCTCAGGTCTCGAAGCGGCGTCGCTCCGATGAGTTGAAGGTAGCGAAGGGTTAGCCTTGTCGCTGTGACTCTGGGCACACCGGAACGCCATTGACGAACACGGGCCAATATGCCAAGTAAACTTGGCAATATGCCAAATATACTGGGCGCTTGTTCGCACCAAGGAGCCGAAAATGCCTTCGCCTCGCAAAGCTGGGACGCCGCTTCAGATGGCGCTGTTCGCTGTGATGATTCTCGCGCCGATTTCGGTGCTGATCGCCATCCCGTGGCTGAAACAGCAACCCGACAATTTCGTCTTCCTCTACTCGGGCGTCGCGGCAGCGATCACCGTCGTGGCGGCGTTTGCAAATTCGATCCTGTTCGATCGGCAGCTCGACGAGTGGCAGCGCACCAATGCGCGGTTTTCCGCGCAATGGGGTTGGGCGGCGGGCGCAGGCCTGATGGCGCTTTTGCTTTCTTTGCCGATCTTTCGCGATTGGATGGTCTCAGTCGTGGCGGACTTGGCGGACGCGACTAATCCCGACGATACGCTCGCCATTCTCGCCTTCACGTTCGGCTTCGGCGGCGTCGTGCTGGTGCAGGGCTTGTGCACGACGTTGCTGAGCATCGGCTGGACCTATTGGAAGTCCCGGCCGGCGCGGGACCAGTGATGCAGAACAAGATCCGCGTGCTGCGCGCCGAACGTAAATGGAGCCAGGCGGAGCTCGCCGAGCGCGTGAGCGTCTCGCGCAATTCCATCAACTCCATCGAGAACGGCCACTTCGAACCCTCGCTGTCGCTCGCGTTCGCGATCGCGCACGCTTTTGAGAGCAAAGTGGAAGACGTGTTTCAGTGGACGCCGCCCCGCGCGTAGCGTGGAGCTCAAACGATCTTCGAATCCATCTTGCCCCAATACGCATCGCGGATGAGCCGCTTGTAGAGCTTGCCAGTCGGGTGCCTTGGCAGCTCTTGCATGAAGTCCAGCACGCGCGGGGCTTTGACGTGGCTCAGGTTGGCGCGAGCGAAGGCGAGGAGTTCTTCGCGTAACGCATCGCCCGCTTCAGCCCAATCAGCGGGCTGCACGACGGCGACGACTTTTTCGCCCATAACTTCGTCAGGCGCGCCAACGACGGCGACGTCCGTCACCTTCGGGTGCGCGATCAGCAGGTTCTCTATTTCCTGCGGATAGATGTTCACGCCGCCGGAGATGATCATGAAGCTCTTGCGGTCGGTGAGATAGAGATAGCCGTCCTCATCGACCCAGCCGACATCGCCGAGCGTCGTCCAGCCGTGTTCGTTGGTGTTCTCGGCAGCTTTGCCGGGATCGTTGTGATAGGCGAGCGGCGGGCCGTTGGCGAAATAGACGACGCCTTCGCGGTGCACCGGCAATTGTGCGCCATCATCACCGACAATGCGCACTTCGCCGATAATGGCCTTGCCGACAGAGCCTTTGCGCTCGAGCCATTCGTTCGGGCCGATGACGGAGAAGCCGTTGCCCTCCGTTCCGGCGTAATACTCGTAAATCACCGGCCCCCACCAGGCGAGCATCTGCTCCTTCACCGGGATCGGACACGGCGCTGCCGCGTGTACGGCAGAGACCATGCTCGACACATCGTATTTCGCGCGCACCTCTTCGGGCAGCTTCAGCATGCGCACGAAATGCGTCGGCACAAATTGCGCGGTCTTGACCTTGTGCTTCTCGATCAAAGCGAGCGCGTGCTCGGGATCGAACTTCTCCATAACGATGACTGTTGCGCCCGCGCGTTGCGCGCCCATGCACCAGCGTAACGGAGCGGCGTGATAGAGCGGCGCGGGCGAAAGGTAGATGTTATCGTCGGGAAAGCCGAAGAACACTTTCGGCAGCGCGGCCAATGTGTCGGGCACATCGATGCCGACACCGCGCAGAGGAGGCTTCACGCCTTTCGGGCGCCCTGTTGTGCCCGATGAATAGAGCATGTCGGAGCCGGAGGTTTGGTCGGCGATCTCCTCTGCTGGCATCGCATCGCGCGCCTCTTCGAAGCTGGCATAGTCGTTACGCGCGCTGCCGACAGCGAGAAGCTTCACGCCGGGCAGCAGCGCCGGCATTTCGCCGAACACCGGCCCAATGCCGGGCGATGCGATCAGCACTCGTGCGCCGCAATCTTTGATGATGTAGGCGGCTTCTTGTGCGGTGAGTTTGGACGAGATGCAGGTGTAATAGAGCCCGGCGCGCTGCGCTGCCCAAGTGATCTCGAAATAGCGTGCGTTGTTTTCCATGAAGATCGCGATGACGTCACCGATCTTGAGCCCAAGCGCGCGGAAGAGCTGCGCGCCTTGGTTCGAGCGGGCGTCGAGTTCGCCACAGGTCACCGCCTCGCCGGAGCCGGCCATGAGATAGGCGACGCGATCGGGATCGGTTTGGGCGTGTGTCGCCGGATGCATTCGCGTCCTCCCGCGCAGAGTGCGTTGCTCCGCTTTTGTTGGCGGGTAGTGGGGCGGCGTCAGCGCGGTGCTGTCAACGGCGACGTGGCGTTAGGCTTCGTCGCGTAGCCCGCGCTCCTGCAGTGTTTCACGATAGACGCGGAGCTTCTCTTCTTTGTGGGCGCCGAGGTCGTAGAGCAGTTCCCAGGAATAGAGGCCGGTGTCGTGGCCGTCATCGAAGACGATGCGCACGGCGTAGCGGCCCACAGGTTCGGCGCGGGTGACGCCGACATTGGCTTTGCCTTTCGGCGGCGGCGGATTGGGGCCATGGCCCTTGTTCTCGGCGCTCGGGCTCTCGATGCGCAGCAGTTCGAACGGGATATCGAACGCAGCGCCATCGTCGAAGCTGATATGCAGCGCTTTGGCGGCGCGATCGAAGTTGAGATCCACGGGCCAGGGCGCGCTCACTCGTCCGCTCCCAGTTCACGCGCTTCGTCAATCAGCATGATCGGCACGCCGTCGCGGACTGGATAGGCGAGGCGCGCGGCGTCGCTGATCAGCTCTTGCTTGGCTTTGTCGTAGCGCAGGGGCTTGCGCGATTGCGGGCAGACGAGAACTTCCAAGAGCTTCGGATCAACGTCGGTCATTGGATCGACCCAGGCCGCCCCGGATCGGCGGCTGCGTCCCAGTCGAGCAATGCGATCAAAGTCTGGTTGCGCTCTTCGAGCGTCACGCTCTCGAGCAAGGCTTGCTTTGCGGCGGCATCGAACGGGCAGATTTGCGCTGCGACATTGATGATCGTCTCAGTCGGCGCCTGCTCAACCGAATCCCAATCGACGTTAAAGCCGTGGAGGTTTGCGTACTTCTTCAGCTTCACGATGAGGCCGGCGCGATCAATCGTGTGTCCCATCGAAGATTTGAAATCGATTTCGAACGGTTCGTAATCGACGAGAGCTTGGCGATAGGGCGTGCCGGCTTCGATCTCGCGCACCATGTCGAAGCGCGCCACGCCGGTGAGCGTGATCAGATAACGGCCATCTTCGGTTTCCTGAAACGCGGTGATGCGCCCGACTGTGCCGACATCAGCGAGCTCGGGCGTTGGATTGTTCTCATCGCCTGTCGCCGGTTGGATCATGCCGATTAAGCGCTCTGCGCCCAAAGCGTCATCGATCATGTTGAGATAACGCGGCTCGAACACATTGAGCGCCAGCACGCCGCGCGGCAGCAGGATGGCGCCCTCGAGCGGGAAGAGCGGGATCGTCTGCGGCAGGTCAGACGGCTTGCGATAACCGAAAGCGCTCACGAGAACAAAATCGCCGAAAGCTTGCGGCGTCCCTGTTTGGTGATTTCGGATGTTGGCCCGGCGGCTTCGAACACTTTCAGCAATTGCGCGCGCGCTGCGCCTTCATTCCATTCGCGGTTGGCTTCGATGATGGCGAGCAGCTGATCGCTCGCGCCTTCGAGATCGCCGCGCGCGGAAAGCGCCTCCGCCAGTTCAAAGCGCGCGTCGAGATCGTTCGGATTGGCCCGCACCTTGGCGCCGATCTCATCGCTATCGCCCGCGTCGCCAGCCTTTGCCGCGAGTTCGAGCGCTGCGTGGACGCTTTGGATATCCGGATCGTTGGCTTTTTCCGGCGGCACGTGCGCCAAGATTTGGCGCGCTTCGTCCGCGTCTCCCGCGTTGAGCGCAATGCGCGCCATGCCGGCGATGGCTTTGACGTTCTCCGGATCGAGCTGCAGCACTGCCATGAAGCCCTGCGCCGCGCCGCCAATGTCGCCGAGCTTCATCGACTCCGCCGCTTGCGCGAGGATCGGTTCGATCTCGGCGGTCATGTCGGCGCCGGCGAGGCGCTCGACGAAGAGCTTGATCTGGCTTTCCGGGATCGCGCCCATGAAGCCGTCGATCGGCCGGCCCTGATCGAAAGCGTACACAGCCGGGATCGAACGCACGCCGAGTTGCCCGGCGACGCCCGGATGTTCATCGATATTGATCTTGACCATGCGCACTGCGCCGCCGGCGCCGCGCACGGCCTTCTCCAGCATTGGCCCCAGCGTCCGGCATGGCCCGCACCACGGCGCCCAGAAATCGACGATCACAGGCGCCTGCTTCGAGGCCTCAATGACATCGGCCATGAAGCCTTGGTCGGAGCCGTCTTTGACGAGGTCGGTTTCGGGCGGCGCTGCGCCGTCGATAAAGGTCATGGAATGGTCCTCTGTTCAGGCCTGAACATGGGTTGGCAAACCGTCTGCGTCAAAGGCTAGGCGGATAGGTTCGCGGTCGAGGGAACGGACGAATTTGAGGAAATCCGCCGGGCTAATGGCCGTGGTTGCGTCATTCCGCAGCGGATGAAAATTGATCGGATCGTGGGCGAAGAAGCCCTGGTCCATCAGGAAGGTTACGCTGCGTTCGGGGTCGTTGATCAGCGCGAACGCCGTGACTGAGCCTGGCGTCACGCCCAGATGCTGCAACAGCAGATCGGCATTGCCAAAGCTGAAGCGGCCTACACCCAAGAGTTTTGACACAGCGTTCAGATCGATCTTCGCGTCGCCCAAGGCCGAGAGCAGATAGAGCCGCCCCTTTTTCTTCTCCTTGAGGAACAGGTTCTTCGAATGCCCGCCTGGTAGCGCTGCCTTCAAATCCGCGCCTTCTTCGACCGTAAAGATCGGCCGGTGCTGGTGGGTCACGTGCGCAATGCCTAGCGCGTCGAAACGGGCAAAGAGGTCTCTAGGCGTCGCGGGCGTCATCTGGGGAACCCCTTGGCGCAAGCGCAGGGGAGCGTCTAGGGAAGAGCGCGATGAAATTGACTTGCTACAATGTTGATCCCCAGCCCGCGCCCTTGGTTCCGGGCTCGCCCGACCGCGACTGGATGGACCGCTTTTCGGATCGCCATCCCTATCGCTGTTTGCCGCTCGTTGTCGCCAACACGACGGGCTGGGCGCTGGAATCGCCGGTCTCGTTTACCGCGACCTGGAATGGCGGCCCGCGCGTCGAAGACATCCGCCTCGATCCCGATGACGGCACGCCGCGCGCGCTGCTCGATCGTTGGGCTGTGTCGCACTTTTCTGGCGGCGTGCTGACGTTCCACACAGGCTGGCTCTTCCGCACAGAACCGGGCTGGGATTTGTGGTGCGGCGGCCCACCCAATCACATCAAGGACGGCATTCAGCCTTTGGCCGGCGTGGTTGAAACCTACTGGCTGCCGTTTCCTTTCACGATGAACTGGCGCTTCACGCGCCCCGGCATGATCTCGTTCAAAAAGGGCGAGCCGTTCTGCTTCATCTTTCCGATCCCTCACGATAAGATGGACGAGATTCAACCGATCGTGAAATCGATCCATGACGATCCCGAACTGAAGCGCCAATACGATGCGTGGGGCGCAAGCCGCAGCAACTTCCTGACGCGCCTCAGCGACAATGACGCGGAGGCCGTGAAGAATGGCTGGCAGCGCGATTATTTCCGCGGCCGCACGCCCGAGGGCCATGTCGCGCCGGATGGCCACATCAATCGCAGGCGTTTGAAAGCGCCGCGTAAGGCAGAAGACGGGGAATAGGAATGGCCGCGCGTGGGGGAGACGGCGGCAGGGTTATCGTTCTCACGCTTGTGGGCGTCATCGCACTGGCGTTGGTGCTGCCTTTCGGTGTTGGCGCGCGTGTCTTTCGCGCGCCGTCTGGGTCGATGCAGCCCGCAATCGTTCCCGGTGATCACCTGGTGGTGCCGAAGTGGAGCTATGGCTATGGCCGCTATTCGTTTGCGCCGTTTCCATCCCCGTTCAGAGAGCAGCGTTTTCTTGGGCGCGCGCCACAGCGCGGTGATCTCGCGGTTTTCCGGCCGTCACCCGAACCGAACCACGATTTCGTCAAGCGGGTTGTCGGCATGCCGGGCGATCGCATCCAGATGATCAACGGCGTGCTGCACATCAATGATGTAGCGGTAACGCTTGAGCCGCTTGGTGAGGTCACGTTCGCGGATGACTATGGCGGCGCGATCAGGGCTCAGGCCTGTCGCGAAACGCTGCCGGGCGGCGTGCGCTATGTGGTGCTCGATCGCGGCATGAGCGAACTCGACAATACGCGCGTTTTTATTGTCCCTGAGGGGCAGTATTTCATGCTCGGTGATGATCGAGACAATTCGGCCGATAGCCGCGTGACCGCGCAGGTTGGCTATGTGCCGCTCGCCAACTTTATCGGCCCCGTCGCGACTGTATTGCCGACATCGCCCTTAGAGCGGCTGAGTATCGAATAGCGGCGCAGAGCGGGGCGCGATCCGGCGCCTGCGCCCTGCGCCGAGCGTTAACTTCATCGCCCTGGTCGCCAAACCCCGCCCGCGCCGAGCCGCGCCCAAGTGATCCCAGGTTCATCAGACCTTCGGGGTGAGGATTAGGGCCTAAGCCCCTTGCTTCCGCCGCGCCGCTCTGCGATAGGAGCGCCCCTCAGGCGGGCTCTTGAAGCGCCGTCACCCAGGATGCGGGCGTAGCTCAGGGGTAGAGCACAACCTTGCCAAGGTTGGGGTCGTGAGTTCGAATCTCATCGCCCGCTCCAAGGAAAACCAATAAAATCAACGGCTTGCGCCGGATTTGAGTTGGTAGCAGAGGTGCGGTGGGGACGCTTATCCACAGGCTGCTACCAGTTTGCTACCACTGCCTCGGCCCAGCATCGCGCCGGCAAAATCTGTGAATAACAGAGCGTAAGCATTGATCGCGCAGCTGGTAACGCTGTCGCTGATGGTGACTGGCGCGGCGGCCACCAATCATACATTGTAGCCGAGCAAGGGAGTCGGGCGAGAGAGTCTTGGGCGATCAGGGCGGTTTGGCGCACGGAACCAACGAGAAAGCTTGGCGTGCGGCGATTGCTGATGAATTGTTCAGCGAGGCGGCCGCCAACATACCGCTCTATGTCTACCTTGAACCGGAGCGCTTCGCAGCGGTCGCGGCGAAAGTGGGTGTCAGCGAAAACCCGCGAGCAGCGTTCGGAAAGACCATCTCCGCAGTTATGCGCTGGCGCTCCCCCAGCGAACTTTGGGGCTATTGGCGGGCCGCCACAGCGCAATGGATAGCCGAGGGAAAGGTCGGTGCGCCGCCATCTCTGGCGCTGCTCGTTTGCCTCACGCTTGCAGCTGAGAGCATGGTCGCTGACGCCGAGCACGCAGCGCACAACTATTATGACCGCCTCGCCAATTTGCTCGGCCTAAACGAGACTGAAACTGATCAGCTGAAAGACGCTTTCCCTGAGACAATCGCCTTCTGGCAATCACTCAATGATTGGCTCGAAGACTGGCAAGGCGAACGCGGTTGGCCCACGGCGCGCGCGCATGATCGGCGTCGCTATATCGGCTATCCACTCTCGCAGGCGCTGGTGCGCGAACAAGATCGGCGCGGCCTTCACGCGGCCTTTGAACATTATCAATTGCAGCCCATGCGGGTCATGAGCGCGGCGGAAATGACGGTGCACTTAGCCGATTGGTTTGGTGACAGCGCAAACAACATGTCAGCCAACTTGCGTCGGCTCTGGTTCACCGACCAAACCGCACGCCGGCGAATTGCGGAAATCGCCTGCGCTGAACTCAGCCATTGGACCGGGCACGGCGCATATGGAGCGCCAGGCTCGCGCCTTGACGGCGGTTCGCGCGCGCTCAAATTGGATTGGATCGCTGACTTGGCCTACGCGCCGACGCCGCGGCTCGATCTCTTCTTAGTGGCGCGAACTGATCCAGAGCTTGCCGTAGGCGCATATCGCGTCAGCGCACTGACCGATGACGCGGGTCGCGCGTCGGTGGCCGGGTGTCTCGACCGCCTAAGGCTCGAACGCCTGCCGGGCATGCGCTGGGCAAGCCTTGAGCCCTGGCCAGAAATCGGGGTGACCAGTCTGTTTTCGGGGGTGATTGAGCTGGTGAGTGCATCCGACAGTGCCCGGCTCTATCGCAAGTCCCCGACGCCAATCATCGTTTTGGAAGCTGAGGAAGGGCGCAACCAATTCCACGAGATTCCGCGCGCACAATTGTTCAAGCAAAACCTCGTGCTCGCGCACGCCTCCGCCGCGCCGCTGGTGGAAGGACACCTCGCCAAGCATGCGCGCCCAGGCTGGCGAAAATTCGCCGACACAGAACTTACCAATCTGCCCGCAGGCTGGTGTGCCTATTGCGACGTGATGATAGTCAAGGCGGCCGATGAGGCGACTAATCCTAAGCTCGAACCCCTAAGCGCGGGCGCTGCCACGATCATCAGCTTCTCGGGCGGTCTCCAACTCGGCAATGCCTGGCACGCAGCGCGCCCGCCCGAACTGCTCGCGGCCGTCGACACAGACGGCACCTTTGATCTCGCCATCAATCAACGCGGACGCGATGGCATTGGCCGCCATCTCGGTCATTTCGTTGGCCGCGGCGTCGTCGATCTCACAGGCAAAGTCGGCGAAGGCGATCACGACATCGTTCTGCGCCGCCCGCTGAAAACTGGCGGTATGGGTACGGCGGAAACTGCAAGCCTGCGCCTTCGGACCGCCGACACGCCGCGACCCGTCGGGGCCAGAGATGTGAAAGAGCGCCGCTTTGACCTCTCGGGCGGCGCGGGCCTCCTTGCCTCGAGCGAATCCTGCTCACCTGGTAGCGCCTCGCTCGCCGGCTGCGATCTGTCCGAACCACTGGCCGCGCAAGAACTTGGGCAGCCGGCTTTGACCGGGCCCGAGATGATCATATTCGCGCGCCCAAGCGCACGCGACGCTCCTTACGTCCGCACCACGCGCGTCGATCAGGAACGCTTTGTGCAATCGTGCGCCGTGCGCGGGTACCATCACTGGATCTGTGAAGAGGGCCGTGCGGGCGATAATTTTCGCACTTTGAAGCATCAACAGTGCGAAACGTGCCACCGCCAAGATTGGACCCGCAATCGCGGCGTGCGCAAACGCTTCACCGGGCAACGCCGCGGCGCACGCGTGCGGCGCGCCTTAAGCGAGGTGCCGCGCTATCGCCGGCTCACAGAAACACCAGGCGAAGCATTTGATCTCTTGCTCGATGCAGCAACCTATTTGACCTCCGGCTCGTACGAACGCTTTCGCACGCTCGCAGGCGCCGTTAGCGAAGAGGAGGGCTTCCCCGCCCAAGCCGCCCGAACGCTCTCAGCACTTGGCCATCTCGACTTCGACGTGGATCCTCGTGACGGCTCTGTCCATGGCTGGCGCGTCGCGCCATCTTGTCTTGTCGAGACGGCCGACGGGGCATGGGTTCTGGCCGGCGCGCGTTCAAAAAGCTTTGTGGCTCGCCTTAGAGGCCGCGTCGCTCAACTTGATGGTCGCTTGATTGATGAGCCAATGACGGGCGGACCTGAACGCGTCGCCTTTGTGATCGCTCCCGAAGCTCTTTCCTTGCTTGCAGAAACAGAAACGCCACTGGGGCGCCCGCTGCTCGTGGCATCCAAATTCTCCGCACGCTTGATCAGCTGCTTGCCCGTTCTCTCGGCGGTGTTGGGCGCGATGCCAAGCTTTCGCATGGGCAGCGATGGCGTTGAAGCCTTCGATCTTGATGAAGGCAAATGGGGCTTCGTTGACCACGATGCGCCAGGTGCCTATCGCGTCGGCCATCATGGGCTCCGCTACGGCTATAGCAGCCCTGAAGATGCGATGCTCCACATGATGCGCGTCGGCGACGTCCATCTCATCAAGCACCTGGCGGCAGCGCAGAAACGGCTCTCCATGATCATGTATCAAAAACAAGATAGTGCGCTGCTGGTGCCGCTCGGCGCCTACCTGCCAGGTTTCTACGAACGCGTGGCCGTCATGTGCTCGGGCAAAGCCCCGCGCTACCGCGCTGACGCGGGCCTCATTCAGTATGACGACGTGCCACTTGCAGTGGCGATTTCCATCCAAAACAAGCTGCACGCCTGAGCGTCGGGGAGAAGTGAAGATGCCAGCCACGCCATTGTCTCTGCAACGGGCGCTGCAAGACGGGTATCTCCGCTATTTCGACACCGCGTTCTGGCTGCGCGACGAACTAATGCTGGATGAACGGCGCAGGCTCCTCAGCCAACCCGGCATCGTCTTCCAAGAACCGTTGATCGAGGCGCTCTACCCATACCAGCAGGGCGAAACTCTCGCCGAGGTCTGCGAGAGCGTCGGCACCTCAAGAGCCGTCGCCGACCAATTAGGGCGGCTGATCTTTCAATCGACCGCAGGCGGTGACTTTAAGTTGCGCACGCACCAAGCCCAAGCTCTCGCAACTTCCCTTGGGCGCGGGCAGGGCCCCCGAAACGTCGTCGTCACCTCAGGCACCGGTTCAGGCAAAACCGAATGCTTTTTGCTGCCTATCTTTGCGCGGTTGCTGCGCGAAGCTGAAGGCTGGCGCCAACCGTCGGTGGTTAATCCATGGTGGCGAGGAGGCCCGAGCGGGTCGCCCTGGACGCCGCTTCGCAACTCCGCCGGCAATGATCGCCGTCCCGCCGTGCGCGCCTTCGTCCTCTATCCCACCAACGCTTTGGTCGAAGATCAAGTCACGCGTTTGCGGCGCGCGCTGCTAACGGCGCGCGCCGGCCAAGGGGCCCCGCGTTTCTTCTTCGGACGCTACACCGGCGTTACGCTTGGCTCAGGAAACATGCCAACGCGGCTCGACGAAAGCACCGTTCAAGATGTTGCCCGCGAAATGCGCGCCATCGAAGACGAATTGAGCGCTATCCGCCCAGATATCATCGCTCAGTTCTCAGATCCGCTCTGCGGTGAAATGCTGACGCGTTGGGATATGGTGGCGCACGCTCCCGACATCCTCGTCACCAACCTATCCATGCTCAACGTCATGCTGATGCGCGACATCGAAGAACCCATCTTCGATGCGACGCGCGATTGGCTGAACGCCTCACCCGACAATGAACTCACCCTCGTCGTTGACGAACTTCACTCCTATCGCGGCACCCAAGGCAGCGAAGTTGCGCTCGTCGTCCGCAACCTCTTGCGCCGGCTCAATATAGCGCCCGACTCTCCACAATTGCGCTGTATTGCCACCAGCGCCAGCTTGGATGGCGAAGCAGGGCGTGCCTATCTCGAAGAGTTCTTCGGCGTTAGCGGCGATAGCTTTGCTATCTTTCCGGGCGACCCGCGCCCACCGCAGGTGCGTCGTCGCATCGACGCATCTCATGTCGCTGGCCTCGCCGGCGCCGATTTAGCGCAGGCCGCACTTGAGCTCGACCTGAGCGAACAATTTGCGAGCGCATGTCATTCCGGCGACGCCCGGCCCAAACCCCTGAGCGAAGTGGCCGCCACCATGTTTGGCGGCGAGTCGGTTGAGGGCGCGCTTGAGAATGCGCTTGAAGCCATCGGCATGCAGGAGACAGGTCACACTTCTCCACGCTTCCGCGCCCACCATTTCATTCGCATGATCCGTGGCCTTTGGGCCTGCGCAAATCCAGAATGTGATCAGATCGCCTCGGGCGATCGATCGACGCAACGCCGCATTGGGCGTCTTTATTCAGCGCCACGCACACGCTGCGAATGCGGTGGTCGCGTGCTTGAACTGCTCTATTGCTATCAATGCGGCGAACCTTCGCTCGGCGGTTTCGCCGCCAACCCAGACGCAACGCAAATGGAGGGCTGGTGGCTGGGAGCAGGGCCCCGCATGGTGCCCTCGCGCGAAATGCAAGTCGTGTTCAAGCGCCGCTATGGCCATTACATGTGGTACTGGCCGCGGCCCGCGCCGTCGGCCGGGCAGTGGACCCATCGCGCCCGCGGCGCGCGCCGTTCAACCGAGTTTGAATTCATCAACGCGACGCTCGATCCTTTCTTGGGCCATCTTCGTCCCGCGCGCCGCGATCAGCCCACCGGCACCATGATGGAAGTGCGTCACGCTCCAGCCGGCGGCACAGAGCGCGTTCCAGCCCTGCCCGAGCAATGTCCCCATTGCGGCCAGAAGGGCTACAACCGCGATGTTGCGACCTTCTTTGCCGGCACCGTACGCACCCCCATTCGTGCTCACACCACCGGCACGGGGGCGGTCAGCCAAAGCTTGACCGATCGGCTTGTGGAGACCTTGGGCGACGGCGCGCGCGCAGCAAAGACCATCGTCTTCACCGATAGCCGCGATGACGCTGCAGAAGCTGCAGCCGGTCTTGAATACAATCACTTCCGCGACCTCGTGCGTTTGCTGATGCGGCGGGAGACCGCGCCTCGACAGCGCCGCCCGCTGCCGTTCCTCTTGCGCGATGCCGCGCAAAATCTCCCGCTTAACGAAGATGAAGCAGCGCTCGTCGAACTCGCCAAGCGCGAGCATCCTGATCTTTGGGCCGCCTACCGCGCTGATGCACGCGGCTTTGCCGAGGACGCAGAGCGTGCGCTAATCGCTGAGTTCGAAGCCCGCCAACAAGCAGGGGGCGATCTCGAATGGGGCCAGCTCGTCCACCGCGTTGAACGCGCGCTCGTCGGACTAGGCGTTAATCCAGCAGGGCCTCGTCCTTCCGTGCAACGCATCGGAGGAGGCGAGCCGTGGTGGCGCGCCTACACAGCTCCCAATGGAGAATGGACGAGGCTCAACCCTGAAGTCGCTGAAGCCGCCGCCAATTCACGCCGGCTCTCACTTGCCCACCAAATGGCCGACCTCATCTTCGATCAAGGCGGGCGCGATTTAGAGTCGCTTGGGGTTGCATATATCGCACCAACCCGCGACATAGCCAGCGCGCTGCCGCTTCAAGCCAATGCGCGCGAGCAATTCGTTTGCTCAGCCATCCGCATCATCGGCCTTGCCGGCAAATTCGCTGATGATCCAACCCAGCGCGGCTCAGGCTTTGCCAATTCAAATCCGCCGACCCAGCTTCGCCGCTACCTCGACGCCGTTGCAACCGCTACGGGCGTTGCGAACTCGACGCTGCTGAGCGATCTCTTCAACGCGCTCACCCAAGCCCAAATCATTGACGCCAATTGGGAGCTTCGAACCAACCAGACCGCGTCGCTGGCGCTGACACTGCGCGCGCCCGCTCGTCAAACCGCGCTTCGCTGCCGCCAGTGCGCGCGCATCCATCTGCACGAGAGCGCTGGCGTCTGCACCAATCAGTACTGCCTGCATACCCAGTTCGAGACCATCGAACGCGAAACTGACGTCGACGACTATTATGGCTGGTTGTCGCGCAAAGCGCCGCACCGCCTCAATGTCGCTGAACTGACCGGCCAGACTAAACCCCTCGCAGAACAACGCCGTCGCCAGCGCCTCTTCAAAGACGCACTTCTCGATGCGCCGCGGGAAAATCATCTGACGATGCCGCTCGATGTTTTGAGCGTCACCACGACGATGGAAGTGGGCGTCGACATCGGCAGCCTGCAAAGTGTCGTGATGGCCAACATGCCGCCGCAGCGGTTCAACTATCAGCAGCGCGTCGGCCGTGCAGGCCGGATGGGGCAGGTCTACTCCTACGCCATGACCATGTGCCGTGACCGCACGCACGATGATTATTACTTCAACAATTCACGTCGCATGACCGGCGACCAGCCTCCGCAGCCTTATCTCGACGTCAAACAAGTTGAGATCGTTCGTCGCGTTGTCGCGGCTGAGGCGTTGCGTCGGGCGTTTGCTTCGCTCGCGCGCCAGCGCCCGCAACGCACGCGCGAGAGCACGCACGGCGTGTTCGGGACTGCAGCCGATTGGCCCAACTATCGCCCTGACATTTCAAACTGGCTGGCGTCCGAGCCCGAAGTACGTGAGGTCGTCGAAGGGCTGACCGCTTATTGCGGGCTCAGTAATGCCGACATCGACGAACTCGAACGCTATCTACGCCAAGATTTTTGTGCGCGCATCGATGCCGTCGTCGCTGACACAAGTCTCATCCAGACGGAATTGAGCCTTCGCCTGGCGACAGACGGGTGCTTGCCTATGTTTGGATTTCCGACACGCGTACGCGCGCTGTATGAACGACGCCCCAACAGCATGCGCGATGATGACGCCGCCAAAGTCAGCGACCGCGCTCTCGAGATGGCGATCTCGAGTTTTGCCCCTGGCGCGGAGGTTTTGAAGGATAAGCAGATCCACACAGCAGTCGGGTTTGCGGCTTGGGAGTTCGCCGGACGCCAAGTCATACCGGTAGATCCGCTCGGTCAATCGCGACGCGTCGTTCGCTGCACCGCCTGCGAAGCAACCCAACTAGAGCAAGGCGAGGGAAGCCCCTGTCCTGCCTGTCAAAACCCGACGCGCGCGTTCGACATGTATCAGCCGCGCGGTTTTCGAACGATCTATCGGCCTGCCGATTACGAAGACCACGCCGAGCGAGGCCCCGTCCTGTCGCCGCCGCAACTGGGCTTCATGCCACCAACCGGCGGCGAAATCGAAGTCGGAGCGCTCCAGCTTCAACCGCTCCCGGCAAGCCGTGTCGTCGTGCTCAACGACAATAACGGCCTCCTCTACCCGATGACGCGCGAAGGGGACCAATCCGTCTGTGTTTGGGATCCTTCGCTCTATCAGATCGGCGTGCGCCTGCCCGGCGCGCTGCAAGGCACCGAACCCATGGCAGCGATTGGCAGCGTGAAGACGACCGACGTCGTCCTCATCAAACTGGTCAGCCAAAACTTGCCGGGTCGCGACGGCGTTGTTGATGTCGAAAATTGTCCAGCAGGGCCCTCAGCGCTCTGGTCGTTCCTCGAACTTCTGCGCATAGGCGCGGGCGATGAACTCGACGTTGAATCTCGTGAACTTCAATCAGGCGTCCAACCCGTCCGAGTCGGTGGCACGCTTACCCGCGGGCTCTTCCTCTCAGACGCGCTTGAAAATGGGGCAGGCTATGCCGCCCACCTCGCCAGCCGAGATGTGATGGCGCGCGTCATTGAGCGCATCCGCAGTCAGCGCGTGCCTCAGTTTGAAGCGCACGCCGCCCGTTGCGACGCCTCGTGTCCTGATTGTTTGCGCAGCTACGACAATCGCCTGCTGCATTCCCAGCTGGATTGGCGCCTGGGTGTCGATCTCGTGGATATCGCGAGTGGCAGTGCGCTTGCGCCCGAGCGTTGGATTCGAGGTGCCGACGCTACAGCGCGAGCGTTTGTCCGCAGCTTTGCGAGCCGCGGCTTGGAACTCGAAGTGCGAGAAGCTCCTATCGTGGAGATTTACGCACCGCGCAAACGAGCAGCGATCCTGCTCACCCATCCGCTCTGGCTCGCAGACCCCGCATTCTGGGTGGAGGCCCAGCAAGCCGCCTACGATGCCGCGCGTGCGCACGGTGCCCAGGACATCCACTTCATCGATCTTTGGTCGATTGAACGTAGGCCGGATCGGCTTGTGCCTCTGATTGCGCTGCCTAACCCGTGAAGGATGCCGTAGCGCTCTGAGCCGTTACTAAGCGGCCTGACGCGAACGAGCTTTCGCGCCGGGGCCTTTGCCGGGGCCGGGGTGCTCTTTGTGCACGCCCGCGATTGCCCTGTATTTCGCGGGCAGCTTTGCGGGCCTTGTTGGCGGAGGTGGAGTGCCGCGGTCCGGCGGTATAAGTTTCAAGTGCGCGTGCGAGCGCCGCGCACCCAGCAATTGTACTTTGATCTCGCGTGCGAGCACTTCAGCCAACAACGATGGCACTGCGTTGCCGATGAGGCGCTGAATTTCGCCGCGCGCGCAATTGAACATGAGCCAGTCAGGGAGCGTCTGAAGCCGCGCAAGCTCGGCGGCGGAGAGTTTGCGGTTACGCCAATGGAAAGGCCCGGTGGCTGGGCCGCATTGCGCCTGGATTGTCCACGAAGGCTGATCCTTCGCCAGCTTCAGCATGAAGTTCCAAAAGCGAGTGCGCCAGCCGAACAACGGGATGCCGCCCCCGCGCGCCGTGTGCCAAAGATAGTTTTCACCTTCAGGGATGGTGGCCAAGAGGTCGGCCCACTTGCCGGTCATCGCAAGACTCGGATCATCGATCGGCTCTGGAAGATCGCCCAGTGCATCCCAAGCGGTGCGGTACTGCGGAAGGTCCAGTAGGCGCTGACCACGCGGCGCGTGCGTGGGTGAGGGGAAATGGAATGCTCGACCATCTCGCGCGCCGACCATCACGACACGCTCGCGCGTCTGCGGAACGCCAAAGTCCGCTGCGTTCAGCATGCCGATATGGAGTGAGTAGTTCGCACCAGTCTTCGTGTTTATGTGCTCGATGCCGCGTCGGATGAAATGCAGGCCTTCGTTCTTTCCCGAGAAGGCGAAGCCCGGAACGTTTTCAAGGAGAAACGTTTTGGGCTGGGTTTCGCCCAGGACACGGAGGAAGTGTTTGAGCGTGCCGGCTCGGGGATCAGTTAGGCGTTTTGCATCGCCCGTCGCCCAATAGCCGGACTTGGAGAAAGGCTGACAGGGTGGGCCGCCAAATAGCACGTCCGCTTCACCGCGTTTCAGCTTGCCGGCTTTGAGGATCGTGGAACTCTCGATGGTGGCGAGATCACCTTCAATCACTGGCCAGGTCCTGTTGCGCCGTATCGTTGCGCAGGCGACCGGATCAAGATCAAGCGCAACGCGCGTCTCAAAACCTGCCGCTTCGAAGCCGAAATCCAGCCCTCCTACGCCAGAAAACAACGAGATCGCTTTAGGGTTCATCCTTGTCCTCTGTGACCAGTGGATCGCGAGCTGGGCGACTATAGTTCAACATGTAGAACGCGACTCGGATATCAATTGGCAACTGCGCTATAGGCGGACACAAATCTTTAAGAAGGCCCTTCTGCGTCGCGCCCTGTCGATCTGCTGACTACCTTCAGACCCTGACGTTTCATTTCAAACCATTTGCCCCGTGGTCGACGCCGCCGGCAGGCGCCGTCGACTTATTGTTGGTGACGCCCCGCGGCCCGACGCCTTTCGGTCAGCCATCGCGCGCAGTGCGGGTCAAGGGACGCGCCTAAGCGCGGCGCGAAGCGCTTGCCCTTGGCGCGCGCGAGCACGGTGGCATTCTGCAGAATTCCTGACTCTACGCGTTGTCTGAAATCGGTCGCACCCGACATTTCGCGCGTGGCGCGCAAACAGGATACAAGTTGAGACGGCTTTGCCGCACCGTACTTTTTGCGCAAGCCATTGCTCGCGCAACTCTTCTCGCGCGGTGCACCTTGGAAGTGCGGTGGATTGTGGCAAGGCCCTACGCATTCGATGCTCACGCGTTTTCGATGAGCATAGTTGACGTGTTGCGATCTCGCGGAATTCTCATCGCCACTGTGAGTAACTCGAATGGAGTTCGACATGGGCAATGGAACCGCGAAACTGGAGCGACTGCTGCCACGCAAGGAGGCTGCACAATTCCTCACTGATCTTGGCTTGTCGATTGCACCCCAGACGCTGGCGCGGCTCTACAGTGAGGGACGAGGGCCAGTGTGCATGCATCTCGGCCGCCGCGCGGTCTATAAGCCCGCCGATCTCATCAGCTACTTTCGCCAGCAGGCAAGCGCTCCAAACCAATCTTCTCGCGAGCCAAGACGTCCGGCCGCCAATGACGATCTACCAGATGCAGCCAACGATCATGGCGACGAAGATTGAGCATCGTCAGTTTCGCCGGATGGATCGCCCGGCGGAGGGCGCGTCCACCATCGTCGGCAGAAGTTTGAGAACCTCGGAATGTGCGCTTCCGTCAGGATCATGTCCCAATCACGCTCGAGGATCGGCGATTGAGGTCGAGTGCGTGGTTCGCTGACGCCGGCTACGTAGACCAAGTCACGCACTCGCAGCTGCGAGTCGAGCGAAGTGCACAAGGCGCCGGGAGGGCAGAGCACCAGCAGGTAAGGCATGTTGCGGCGGTGAAAGCCGTTAAATTCGATCTGTCTGGCAAAGAGAACGATGTGCAAGCCGTAGCTGGATCGTTGCTTGGCCATCACGTGACCATGGATGCGCCAGTCTGCCATCGTCGCTAGCCGCGACGCTGGAGAGCGCGCAGATCGCCGATGGCGCTGAGTAGGACGCGGTGCGCGCTCGGATAGTCGTCTGGCTCAATCGATTCCGCCGCAATGCTGAGCTTGGCGATCGCGCCCTCGACCGTCACAGCCGGCACGTTCCGCACACGGCGCAACACGCGCGCACACTCGCGCGTGCATCGCTCGTACTCCGCGTCGATGGCGTAGAGCAGCTGCGCTTCTGGAAGACGCTTCTGTTCGACATCGCTTAGGCCGAACCAATTTCGATTCTTGCCGAGCCACGCTTCGTGGTCGGACCAGCGCCGCAGCAAAATTTCACCGTGCCGCACGAGGTCGGCATAGTGGCCGCACAAGACCAGCACCGGATCGCCGGCCATCGCGCGCGTCAGTCTTACGTCGGAGAGCCACGGCGCGACGCTCATGCCGGCGACCAGCTTGCGGCGAGACAGGCGCGCCATCAGTCCACACTCCGCAGAGCGCGCAGTGAGGCGCGAACCAGATCACCAAGCAGGCCCGCCGCCGCAATCGCGGACAGAAACCCAAGCCAAGCGCTGCCGGACTGAACGCCCACGAAATGGCCGATGATCACGCCGCCATAAGAAGGAGGGCCGAACACCAAGATGCCCAGCAATAATCGCCACAGCAGTTGCAGCACCAAGGCGATGAAGCCGAGCAAGATGACGCTGCCGACGAGCGAGCCCAAATCCATGGCTCACGCTCCATGGAAAGCGCGATAGTCGCGCAATATGCTTGCGATCAGGTGGTGCAGTTCGGGATGATCTTCGGGGCAGGCTTCGATCGCCGCGACCGCAAGCTTGCCGCAGATTCCCAGGTGCGTGGTCGCAACGATGCTCGGCAATGACGTGAGTAGAGCTTGGTTCTGCTCATGCAACGCGTCCATTTCGTCATAGAGCCCGTCCATCTCCAACTGCTCGCGGTGGCGAGCACGCTGGGTGCGATTGAGCTTCGGCCAGTTGAGTTCGGCGAAAGCGCGGTGCTCGATCTCCTGCCAGTTACGGCCGAGGCGTTGCTGTTCAGCGTGCCGCGCTAGCCAAGTATCGCATGCCGCGACACTTGGGTCGGCAAGAGCAGCCGCATCTATCTCCAAAGGAAGTACGCACGATCCAGCCAGAACTGTGCGCCGCGAGAAGGATTGGTGAGGCGAACCCATGAAAGGCTCCGAGCGCAGTTTCCCACCGTTGGCCGGGGCGCGGTCAACGACTATTAAGAGCTTTGCCCGCAGTATTTAGCGATTTTCACCGACCAAGTCAACGAATTTCGCCGAGTACTTAGAGAAAAACGCCAAATGCCCAATGCTGCTCAGATTCGAATGGCGCGAGCTGCCCTCGGCTGGAGCGTTAGAGAGTTGTCTGATCGCTCCGGCGTGGCGGCATCGACCATCCTCCGCTTTGAGACCGGCAAGGGCGGGATGCAAACCGGCACGCTGGAGCGCATCGAGAACGCACTAGCGAAAGGCGGCGTCGTCTTTACTCCGGCAGATGCGTCAGGCGGAGTTGGAGTGCGCTTAAAGAAGTGAGCGGGCTTCCGCGCCGGGGCAATTGTAGATGCGAGCAGCGAGGCGAGCTTCGACGAATGCAGACGCGCGATGAGTTCTCCTCTGTGAATGGAGCGGCCACGCCCACGTGTGACCCGGGCAGGAAGAGACGTCGGGTCTAGTGTCGAGACCCGACTTATCGGATTTCAATGGCGGCATGACGTGGCCAAGTTTCCAACGCAGTACGCGTCAACCGAAATCTGCGTTAGTTTCGCCAACGCCGGAAGGCCTTGAACCGACAGCTTGCCCGCGAGTTCGCGAGAATTCGTAGGCCATGTGTTCACATGCAACGTCATGGGCAAATGAGGGATCGGAGTGGGCCCCCAAGTCGTCCGGCGGTGCACGAGATTGTCGTCAACGAACCAGCGGATTTCGGATTCTTCCCATTCGATCGCGTATCGATGTGGGGCTTTCGATGCATCGAAGTTCAACTCAATACTTACGGGCGTTCCTCGGTACCCGTAGTCGAACCGGTCTCCGTCTGATCCTGGATTATAGAAAACGTTCGCGAGAAGACGGTTAGGCTGGTTTCCTCGTATTTCCACGTCGATCTCTTGTCGGGGGGAGTTTCGGTGAAGGAAGAAGCCCGTCACCAGACCGGGCAATCTGGTGGCTTGGAACGTCGCCTCAAAGCGTCCGAATAGAAACTGTGTTCGACTAGAAAGCGCGGCGGCGCTGAAATTCCGGACGCCAAGTGACTGCTGTTTGACGACTAGTGATAAGCCGCCTTTTGGTGCCGGCGCCAAATTCCCCGGCTGAAACAGGGCCAAATTCCCTGGGAATGTATCGTTCCGTGGAAACCAGCGATTGGTGTCGAGACGAGAAAAATCGTCGATAAACTTCGACTGCAATGAACTCCGGCCTTGTTCTGGTGCGAGCGCGCTGCCCGCAATGCCATTCCAGGCGGGAGACTTCGCTATCCAAGGAGATGGATCGCGCCTGAGCCACCTTGCTGGAGCGCTTATGGGCGGAGACGCGACACGGTGCACCCGCTGCCCTAGATCCAACACCGTGGGATATGGCGAGTTGGGCGGAGCAAGCGACAGGTGTCCGCAAAGTTCTTTCCACGTAACAGGCTGGTCGGCCCGCAACTGAAGAACATCACTTTTCGCCAACACCGATTGCAGCGCCTCACTCTGGTGCCCCGTGACTATGTACTTAGCATCCGGGTAGCGCCGCGCGATTGCGTCTATCTGCGCCTCAACTACCCCTATGTTGACGTAGGCGTCGAAGACGCGGTTCCTGCCGCGCGCAAGAAGGTTGTTGAGCTCGCTCTCAGGCAGATTGTCGAAGTCGCTGCAGCATCGATAGCCCAGCATCGATAGCGCCATGGCGAGGGAGGTCAAACCTGATCCTGGCGCGCCGAAGGCGAACACGGGCGTATGCGTGAGGCGTCGGTGAAACAAGGCGGCGTCGCCGTAATCAAGGACACCCATCCGCGTCAGTGCCGGCAAAATCGAATATGAGTTGGTGGAGTGCAGGTCGCGACGCTGATTGATCACCGAGCGGCTTACGGCCCTCACGTCCAAGTGCGCAAACTTGTGATTGAGCCAGAGGTCGATGGGACCACGGCAGGGAAGAAGATCGAGTAGCCTTTGCGCGCCATTCCTCGACAAGACGTAGCCCGCCAAACACCACAGACCACGCTCGGGCCGAAACACCGTATCGGAAAGCCGCTCTTTTGGAGCGCCGTGCCGCACCTCGACGAACGAAACGTACAGAATGTCGAACCGAGGGGGGCATCGGTCCGCCAACTCCATTTCGCGCCACGCTTGGTCGAAAACCTGCCCGAAGTCGCGCTGAAACCAAACATCATCCTCCAGTACTAAACTGTACGAATGCGCGGAGTTGGCGATCGACCTCCACACGCTGATGTGGGAGGTTGCTACCGCGATTTCCGCGTCGCTCATCTCAATGGAGTGTTCGAGGTCGAATGTTCCGGGGATTACGCTTGGCTGCGGTTCAACGAAGAGTTGATCCGCGAGTCTATACGTGGGGATGACATCATCTACTTTGAACTGCCGGCTTGGATGAGCCTGAGCGTCGCTCGCCGCGTGTCGGACTACGCGTTCAGGCAGTGGCCTTCCATTTTTGTCCAAGACGCAACCCAGCTCACGAAGCATGTCAGCCCAGCGGCGCTGTTGTCGGTCTAGATTGATCACGTAGATTGAGCTTACGCCGGATGACCCCGTGCCGGTGTCAAACGTTGCGCAACGTTGCGGCGGGAGACAACGACGGACACGCAGATACTCAGCCTGTATTAGGCGTGATGCGAATTTCAGCGGCTTCGGCAGATGCACTCAGAAACATCCGTGTCTAAAATGGGAATCTCTTCCGATTGGAGTGCCGCCAGTTTCTAGCGTCATCGCGGTAACTCAACGGCCATCGCGAAATTGCGACCTTGTCCCACTCTCGCAGTACGACCAGCTCCGCCCCAAGATCGAGCCCATCTCTGGAGAGTTCATAGATGGACTGCGTTAGATTACCGGGTCCGGTGGTGGATTGAATCTCAGGAAGATCGTCTCCGCGAGCCAACTCGAGCAGACGGGTCGCTCGATCCAACGCTCGCCCTACAACTGGATGATGGGGGGCGGCGATGAGCGGGTTGTTGTTGAAGTAGAAGATCCAGCCCGCTTGATCCGAAGAGGCGGGGAGGAAGTTCGCGGGCTCCACCATGGATTCAGTCGCGGTGTCATAGCACAGGGGTTGGAGCTTTAGGCTCCCGTCTTCCATCAACCAGCTGATGTCATCGGTGGTGCACACATCGTCGGCATCGACGTAGAGACCACCTTCGATATGCAGGTAGCAAAGGCGGAAGTAATCCGCCTGCATTGACGGGTGGTAGCACCGCTCAAAAGCCGCTACGTGTCGCTCGCCTAATGAGCGGCAGATAAAGCTTTTGGCAGCATGTTGGTCGAAAAGCGCATGCCTGAATCCGCTTCTCTCCCAACGAGTCCATGACGCAATACAGTCGTGAACGTCGCCAGGCAATTGATGCAAATCGTGCCAGAACTGCACGATTATCCGTGGAGGCGCGCTGCCACGCAGCTGACCGCGTGGGGGCTCAGGCGGTGGTTTTTGTACCAACTGTCGGATGAATTCCGAGCGCTGAGCATCTTCGGCAGGTATGTCGGTTCGTAGTCGCAGTGAAATCCACCAACGTTGGCTGACGCATTCGACCGCGAGCGATCAGATTTCTCAGTGCCTCTCCTCGCGATGCCGCTTTATACCGCAGGTTGCCTTGATGTAAAACTGCACCACGCAAGAGCGCCGGTCGACAGCTGCATAACTAAGTGCAACTGCGAGCCCGGACGTCACCAGGTTAGAAATATGAAAATTCTTTCGCTGAACCCAGGTCACGACGGTGCCATCGCATTCATTCAAGACGGCCGGTTACAGTTCTCAATCGAGGCGGAGAAGGACTCTAACGTACGCTATGCGCCTCTGTACGCTCCTGAGATACTGTCGGTTCTCGGTGAGGTCGAAGAAGTGCCAGATGTGGTGTGTACTTCCGGTTGGTGGGCCCGAGATCACTATGAGTTTCTAAATGGCTCCGACGCACACTTTGGCTACCGCGGTGTGTCGAGCGACGACGTCATCGTTAGCGAGCGACGTCTTTTCGGCAAATCAGTCCGCCATTTTTCATCGTCGCACGAACGCGCGCACCTACTCTGTGCCTTCGGGATGTCAAACCTACCCAAAAGGACTCGATGCTATGCGCTCATCTGGGAAGGTAAGTTAGGCTCATTCTATGAGATCGACGCCGATCTCAACATAACGCTGGTAGCAGACGTCTTGGAGGCGCCGGGCAATCGCTATGGCGTGCTTTACGGTTTGGCGGACCCGACCTTCCCGAAGAACGGTCCCTTCCCCCGGTCTTCCGATGCAGGAAAGCTTATGGCGCTGGCGTCGTATTCAACTCGAAGCACACCTTCAACCCACGAGAAGGAGCTAATGAGCTTTCTCTTGGATGGGCCCTACAGAGGTTGGAGCGCCTACAAAGGCATAGAGAACTCACCGTACCACGATGCGGGGCACAACGACGCGGAGTTTCGGAATTTCGCAGGAATCTTCAGCGATGCGTTATTCAACGTCTTCTACAAGTTTGCAAAAACCCATCTTAACCGCGGACTCCCATTACTCATCGTGGGTGGGTGCGGGTTGAACTGTGACTGGAATTCCAAGTGGCGGGACAGCGGCCTCTTCTCGGAAGTTTTTGTCCCACCAGTCGCAAACGATTCCGGTGCAGCGATCGGCACGGCAATCGACGCACAAAACTATTTCACTGGAGAGCCGAAGATCGAATGGAGCGTATACTCGGGGCGAGCGTTCATCGCCGACCGTTTTGATCCGGCGCCGTATGATGTCTTCGGACCGAGCAACGATGTGGTGGCCAACGCCATCGCGGGAGGCTTAATTCTTGGCTGGGTCAGTGGGGCATACGAAATAGGCCCGCGCGCATTGGGCAATCGGTCTATTCTCGCAGCACCGTTTAACGAGACCACTCGTGTGCGACTCAACGAGATCAAGCAACGAGAACAATTTCGGCCGATCGCCCCTGTTTGCTTGGAGGAAGATGCCCTGCGCTGGTTTGGTTGCGCCAGTCCGAGCGAACACATGTTATATACGTTCCACGCCAAGACTGATGCGTTGCCAGCGGTCACGCACATTAACGGTACGGCGCGTATTCAAACCGTGTCAGAGACGAGCAATCCCTCGCTGTATGGCTTGCTGGAAGTTTTCAGAGAGCGCACAGGCTTTGGCGTTTTGTGCAACACTTCTTTGAATTTCAACGGTCGCGGATTCATCAATAGAATGAGCGATCTTTCGAGGTACGTGTTGGAGCAGGGGTTGGATGGCTTTGTCGTCGATGGTCGAGCCCACTTTGTGAAAGCGTCTCCTGCCTATCAGTCGTATTTGAAGCGACAACTATAACGGCAAAATTCCCAACCCGCGGCAGGCCGTCGGCAGGTCAGGCAAACTGAACTCAAGTTGCCGGCTAGTTCGTCACCTCGTACAAGGGTAACCGCCACCCGCTTGTTGACTGCGGCAAGTTATGTCAGCGTTCCTCTTTTGTTTTTGATTTGATTCGCTTGTTCCGGGCATCGCTCGCGGCATCGCGAGCTCCACAACAAAGAGATGGTGCAGAAGTGAGCGCCGCGCAGTCAGACCAAGCATCTCCGCAAGATAGAGAGATCACGCTTGCGCTCGACGCGCTTGTGCGTTCGGTCGGCGTGCGCAAAGCCACTCCGCACACGTTGTTCATCGGAGCGGGGGCGTCAGTCAGTTCTGGTATACCCTCTGCGGACTCGTGCGTGTGGGAATGGAAGCGCAATCTCTTCCTGACGAACAACCCCGGACTTGAAGAGCAATTCCGCGAGCTATCTTTGCCCAGCGTCCGCCAGCGGATTCAGCATTGGCTTGACAAGCAAGGCACGTATCCGCCCGAAGGATCGCCCGGCGAGTATGGGTTCTACATCCGCACCTGTTTTCCGATTGGGGACGATCGGCGGGCGTATTTCCAAACGCGGAGCCGTGGGGCGCGTCCGCACATCGGCTACCGCTTGCTATGTCATCTCGCGCAGGAAGACATTATTCGCTCGGTGTGGTCGCCGAACTTCGACGGTTTGACCGCGCGCGCGGCCGCCGATTTTAGCCTCTCCCCTCTGGAAGTGGGGATCGACACGCAGCAACGTCTCTCTCGCGCGCCCAACGTCGGCGAATTGCTCTGTGTCTCGATGCACGGCGATTATCGCTACGACGAACTGAAGAATACACCTGACGAGATCCAGCAGGTTGAAGCCGCGCTCAGCGCGGCGCTGGCTGATAATCTCAAGCAACACTCGCTTATAGTCTGTGGATACAGCGGGCGTGACGCTACCATTATGGAGACGTTGGAGGCGGCTTTCAGCCAGCGCGGCAACGGAGTCCTCTACTGGTGCGGCTACAGCGACGCCGATGCGCCAGAGTGCGTTCGCAAGCTAATCGCCCACGCCCGCGCAAATGGCCGTCAAGCCTATTATGTGCCTGCGCTTGGTTTTGACGACCTTATGACCCGCCTGACGCTCCACTGCCTTGAGGGGAATGCGCGCGAGGCGGCGCGCAAGGAAATCGTAGCGATGGCTCCGGCGGATTTGCTGACCCGCCAGCCATTCAAGTTGCCGACGTATCAGGGCAAGACGATCATCAAGAGCAATGCCTTCGAGATCGAATGTCCCAGCGAGGTATTTGCTTTCGAGTTGAAGACATGGCCGACCGAAAAGGTGTGGTCGTGGCTGCGCGAGCAAGTCGGAAAACGGGCAATCGTAGCCGCGCCCCTCAAGGGCAAGGTGGTGGCGCTTGGCACACTCGACGACATCAACGATGCGTTCCGTGGCAATATCAAGGGAAGCATCGAGCGCACGCCGGTCAGTCCCGACGAGTTACGGCGCGAGGATGGCGCAATCGTTGGCATCATGCGCGAGGCGCTGGCGCGCTCGATGTCGGAAGAAGGCAAGCTCGGCTACGATGGCCGAAGCGAATTGTGGGACACGCGACCGCTAAAGCGGCAAGGCGATTACGTTGTTCACGAATCTTTTGTGATCTTCCTCCGTCGCATAGGCGCAAGCCAGTATGCAGTCCTGAAGCCCTCGCTGAAGGTGCTCGATAGTATGGGCAAGGATGTCCCGCACACTGTCGCCGGACCCATCAAGCTCCGTATCCTTGGCTACCAGCACAACAAAGAGTTCAACGCTGCCGTCAACAAGTGGCGCGAGCTGCTGCTCTCGAAGAATCCCGCCGTGTTTGAATTTCCACGCGGCGTTGCGTCAGGCTTCAAGTTCACGCTAAGGCGCTCGCCGGTGTTTGCGCAGATAGGTCTGCCGAACGCTACGGCGACACCGACAATCTCCGACAAGCTACGTCCGCTCATCAAGTATGACGGTGTGGAACTGCCAGAACCCACGCTTGTGTTCAGCGACAAGTCCGCGACCAGCACGAAGACGGACACGCACCCGATCCGAGGGGTCCTTGAAAACCGTCCATTCGACTTTCCACTGACGGTCAAGGGACTGGCGCCGATGCTCCGCATCGGCGTCATTTGCGCCAAGCCGGAAGCAGCCAATCTTGAGCGATACCTGCAATCTGCAAACACGCTGCACCGCCCGAACGACAGCGAGCGGGACTATCTGCTCGACTACCCGGGATTCCAAACGGCCTTCGGTCTGCCGCTTGAACTTCCGCACCTTGGCTCGGCCGGTTGGGTAACGTGTAACGAACCCGCCAGTACCAATCCCAAGGTGGCCGCGACGCAAGTGGCACAAAACATCACGGCGGCTATCGAAACACTCCGCTCCACCTATGCGCCGCACGTGACGATCATTCTTACGCCCAAGCGGTGGCAGGCATATCGCGAGTATCGCGACGAATACGAGCACTTCGATGTCCATGATTTCGTAAAGGCGTACGCCGTTCAGCGCGGCGCAGCCACGCAGTTTCTCGATGAAGAAACGCTGTCTGACGGCCAACCTGCCCGCGTCTGGTGGTGGCTCTCGCTTGCGCTCTACGCCAAAGGGATGCGGACGCCATGGGTTCTCGACGGACTCGACGGCGACACTGCCTATATCGGCCTCGGCTTCAGCCTCGATGCGTATGCGAAGAAAGGCTCGCATGTTGTTTTAGGATGCAGTCACATCTACAGCTCGCGCGGCGAAGGTTTGCAGTACCGGCTGAGCAAGGTCGAAAACCCCATCATTCGTGGCAGGAATCCGTTCATGTCTCGCGATGATGCACGCCGTACTGGCGAGACGATCCGTCAGCTCTTTTTCGACGCGCGTATGAAGCTTCCGCGCCGCGTCGTTCTTCACAAAAAAACACCGTTCCTGCTCGATGAGCGCGAGGGTTTCCTCGATGGATTGGGCGGCGTCGAAGCCATAGACATGCTAGAGATTCAGGAAGACAGCGCACTGCGCTTCATGGCCTCGATCACACGCCCGAACGGCTCTATCGACGAAGATGGTTATCCTGTCCGACGAGGCACGGTGATGCGTCTCGACGATTATTCCGCCTTGCTCTGGCTGCACGGTGCCACGCAAGCAGTGAACCTCCGCAAGACGTATTTCCAAGGGAAGCGTCGCATCCCGTCTCCGCTGACCGTCCGTCGTCACGCGGGCGCGACACCGCTTGATCAGCTCTGCCGTGAAATTCTCGGCCTTTCCAAGATGAACTGGAACACCTTCGACCTCTATACGAAGATGCCAGCGACACTCCAATCCTCCAGTGAGATCGCCCGCATTGGCGCTTTGCTCCAGCGCTTTGGTACTTCATCTTATGACTATAGACTGTTCATCTAGATGGGGTCGGGCGTCGATGCCTAAGTGCTCGCCGGACTTCAGTTCGCTTTACGGCAAACAAATTCATCGAGGTGCTTTGCGCGGACGATCGTCCCGCCAACGACCAAGGCGTGGATCGACCCACAAGAGGCAACAGCAGGAGACGCCGCGCCACGCTATCCGCGCCCGCCGATGTCGAGCCCCAACGCCTTGGTGATCTCTTTCTCGACGCCGCGCCCGTACTTGAAGTCGAAATTCATGCCTTTGACTTGGCCCGCGACGAACTGATTGAGCGCGCGATCCATCGCCGGCCGCCAAGGCGCGAGCGTTGCGGTGCGGTCGTGCTCGATCAAGGCGAAGCTCTGTTCGGCGAGATGGATGCGCCCGGTGTAGAGCCCATGCACACGCTCGCCTTCGCGCGCGAAATGCGCCACGCGCCCGGTGTCGCGCTCGATGCGGTCGCGAAGAGTTTCCTGCTCAAGCGAAGAAAGGCTGTCGCGCCAACCGGGCATGGCCTGGAAGCCGTCTGGGCCGCGCTCGCCCAAGCCGAGCTTCTCCAGCGTCGCTTCCCGCTGCTTCCAGGCTTTGCCGATCTCAGCGCCAAAGCCTTCGCCGCGCATCTGGCTTTTGTCTTCGCGGCCGTCCGCGATGCGGTCGAGCCAAGTCGGGCCGGGATACTCAGCCTGCCGTTCAAGCGCGTGCGGATCGATCAGCGTCACGCGCGCGTTTTCGCGTCCGCCCCGCCCTTCGCGCATCGCCACTTGGGCAGGGTAGTCGTGGGGTAGATAGAACGTGCCGTCGCGTTCGCGGCTGACAACGCCATCGCGTCGGAGCGCTTCCAGCCTGCGCTCATGCATCTCGATGTAGTTCGCGCGATCGGTCGGCCGCGCTTGCCGATGGAGCGCCGCCGAATAGGTACGATCGTTCTCCTGCGCGATCTCCCAGATCGTGCGGTCTGACGCCTTCAAGTCCGGCGTCGCGCGCTCAATCTCGACGATGGCGCCGCGATCGACGCCGGCGAGCCCGCGCAGATCTTCGGGACTGGCCACGCGGGCCGTCCAGAATCTGCCGTCGATGCCTTCCACGCCGACAAGCTGCGGTCCGCGCGCGTCTTCGCCGAGACGTTCAAAGCCAACCAAGCGCCCGCTAACGCGCTGGCTCGAATGCGCCGCCTCCAGTTCGCGCGTGCGCTCGGGTTCGAGCCACCGTTGCTCCTGCGCCAGCAATCGGGCGGTGGCGCGCTCGCGGTCGCGCCTATCGCCGAGGCGGATGAGTTTCTCCTCAAGCTCGGCATCGAGCCTCCACACGCCCGCGCGAGCTGGTTCAGCCAAGCCCAGTTCTTCCAGCCGGTTGAGCCGCTGCACGAGCCGGGCGGCGCGCACGCCATCCTCGGGCAGCGCGCTCATCGCGATCTCTTGGCCGCGCGAGCGTGCGACGAGCTCGCGGTCAAGCTCAGTGAGGCGTTCCTGCTTCACCGCCCGATCGGCGCGGTCGGGTTCTAGGCGCGGGCCCAGCAGCTCGGTGGCGAGGCCTTCGGCCCGCTCCCGGAAACCGTGGGAAACATAAGAGCGCGGGATGACCAGGTCGCGTCCATCTGCCCGGACGCCCCGCATCAGCAAGTGCACGTGGGCATGGCCGGTGTCGTGATGCTCGGCCGCGATCCAGTCGATGCGGGTGTCGAGGTCCGATTCCACCGTCCGCATCACGTCGCGCGTGTAGCCCTTAAGATCGTCTATGGCGGCGCCGCGCTCAGGCGAGATTATCACCCGGAAATGGTGGCGGTCGCCTTCGCAGCGTTCGACGAAGGCAGCGCCGTCTGCCCGGTCGTACTCGCGGTCAAACACCTGGACCGCGTCGCCATCGCGGCCGGCGCCGTCGCGTTCGACATAAAGCGTGTGCCGCATCAGCGACCCCGCGCCGCCTGCCGCCTTCGCGTGGACCTTGGGGTGTATCTTCACCACCACGCGCTGGCTGCCGGCGGGCCGCTCGTGCTTCAGTTTGACGGTGCCCGCGCCGCGGCTCCGATTGTACCAGGCCGCGCGCGCGCGTGCTGCAACGCGCTTGGAGCTGGCGGCGGAGGGCGGGCGAAACATCGAGCTTGAGTCTTGCGTGCGCCTAGCGCGACGCCGGCTGACATCGCCTTCGAATTTGTCTTCGTCATCCATCGCGTCGCGCCCTTCTTGGCAGCGCAAAGCGGCTCTCCTCACCTTGCCGCACTTTGCGGCAGCGCACCTTGTGGTGCGGTGGAAAAAAAGATGTGCAGACAAGCCGCTGTGCATCCAGCACTGCGGCGCATTCTATCTTGCCATCAACCCTTCGTCTTTTTCCTTGTTATTCCCGCAACTACTTTCTTCATCGGCACCGAGGTTGCGCGTGAAGATCAACATCGAAAGCAGCAGGGAGGAAGCAGTGAGAGGGATGGGCGCATTTCAAATGGCGCAGATGAAGCATCGCGACGCGCGCGTGTTTGCGCTCTGTCAGCACTTGCGATCGGCGATCGATATTTTCGAGCAGATCGCAGCGGAGCCGTATCGGCCGCCAGAGAAGTCAGTGCCGGAGCCTACGTCTCAACCTGTCGCCGCACCACCGCGTGAGCTCCCGCCTGAGAAGTTGACGTTTACGATGAAGGAAGCGTCCGCCGCCCTGGGTGTTGGAAAGACCACGCTCTATGCGGCGATTGCGGACGGGCGGCTTGCCGCCGTGAAGCTGGGCAATCGCACTTTGATCCCAGCGCCCGCCTTGCACGATTGGCTTGCTTCGCTACCCGCGGTGCGGTCGCGGCTTGAGCGTGAGCGTGAGCGTGAGCCGGCGCCAGCACACGCTTCGGATCGCGGCTTGCAGGCGCGAGACGCCCAGATATGTGGCTCAACGCGAAACGCGAGAGCGTAACAGTCACTCCCATCAGCCGGAGAAAGCGGAACGCGCCGGAATGACGATCTTACGATCACATAATCAGGGGCACTGGGACGGCATGGGCGCCGCCCGAGCAAATCCGTGCGATCAAGGCGTCGCGATGAGATGGCTCAGGTGGCGCCAACCCACGCTCGATAGCATCGCCCAGGACCGTCTGAAGTGCGTTTACCGCGTTGAGCAACGCGCTGTCGAAGGTTTCGCCTTGGGTGATCGCCGCGGGCACGTCGGGAAACGTCACCGAGAACCCGCCGTCATCCTCGGGATGGAAGGCTGCCATGAATACTGCGCGCGGCATCTCAAACTCCGTCAGACTGTCTCGTAAGCGCTACGCCGGCTTTTTGGGCCGTCCGCCGCGCTTTCCATTTTCGCGAGACGCAGCAGCCTTCTGAGGAGTGCGCGCTCGTCCGCCTTGAGCTCCTAGCCGAGCGGCCATCCATTTGCGCGAGCCCATGGCGTCTTCGATTAGGCCCGGCACATAAAGGTCTGCGTCGAGCTTTGGAAAGTGGATACCCGTGCCCGCCGCTGTCACTTCGATCTCAACCAGCTGCGAGGCCCTCGCTCCTTCCAGACCCTCAGCGATGGCTGGTGGAAACGAGAGGTCCACGCCGTTGGCAAGGCTGACGACGATCTTCCCCGACCTGGCGTCATAGCGCGCGGAAAGGGCAGCCGGATACTTTGCCCGGCGTGCCCGAGCGCGCTGATTGGCGCGATCAATGAGATCTGTCGTCATGGCGCAATCATAACCTAAACGGTTGGGTTTTACAGTGGGGGCGGAGGTTGCGGTGACCAGAGCATGTCAGCCGCATCCTGGTGACCGATTTTGCCAGCTTGCGCTGCGCAGTGACCGATTGTGGCAGGCCGGTGAGCGACTTCGCTAGGGAGCCACTCAGTGACCGAACTGGGCCCGGTGGCGCGAAGCGCGCCCGGCCATCAGCCGGGTGGCTCGGGCGGTGGCGCGTCGATGAACTGCAGAAGATAGTCGCACGCTTGCTGCGCCTTGCCAGCAGCGGAGAGGAAGGCGGACGGTTGGCTCTCCAGAACCTTGAGCCATGAGTCGATATAGCAGGCGTGATCCTCAACATGATCGCCGGGCACGTTGAGCGTCGCGCCGACCATGGCGGCCGAAAGCTCAGCGACGAGTTCTTCCAGCGCATAGCCGGCATCGCCGAAGCGTTTGGCGCCAAAATCACGGTCGAGCCTGCTCGACGCGCGCGTCCAGTGCGCACTCTCGTGCAGACGCGTGATCAGATAGCTGCCGATGCCGGCGAAGCTCTCACGTGATGGCAGGTGGATCGCGTCGGAGGCGGGAGCATAATACGCGCGGTTGCCGCCGTGACGCACGATGGCCGGAATGCGTTCGATTTGCAGAAGGAGCTGGGCCTCCCGCTCTGAAAGCGGCGCAGAAGCAGGCGCGGACGGATAGAATTCTTCGGGCAGGCCTTCGACCTGGTCCGCGCAAAAGACGGAATATCCGCGCAGGATGCGCTGTGTACGAGCGGACGCTTCCGGTGCCTCTTCGGCAGCGTCGTCGCGAACCAGACGTTCGCCGTAATAGACAACAAAGGCGCCGCGCTCGCCTTTGCGCACGCGGGCTTTGAGCGCTTGTGCTTGCTTGAAGGTGAGCCAGTAAGGCGAGGCGTACCCGTGTTCGAGCGCGGCAGCCCAGAGCGCGATGGTGTTGACGCCTTTGTACGGAAGGCCATTCGCGCGCAGCGGAAGCGAGATCGAAGTATTGGTGGACCAAGGACGTGTCCACGGTCGCACATCGCGCTTGAGCGCCTCTAGAATGGCGCTGGTGACCCGCGCGGCTGGGGTGAGGCGAGGTTCGGTCGCTGGGGTATTGACGCACAACATGGCGAGTTCTCCGATGCGCCAGGGACGATCCCCGGCGTCGGAGCCGCTTGGCGCGGCGCAAGTGGCGTGCGGCGCACCCAACGGGCTGCAACGGAGTGGAAGACGGCGTGAGCCGTTGCGCTGCATGCACGCGACGCGCGGCTTGAGACGACGTCGGGGATCGTCCCTGGCGGGCTCCGTGAGTTGAGCCATGGAGCGCCAACCCAGACCGGCCGAAGCAGCTCGACGAACTTTGGGAAGTTGTATGTCGGCGCGGTCTGCAAAGGTTCAGGCGCGCGCGTCGAAAGCTGACTTGCACGATCGTTTGAGTTAAGAGCGCCGCGTGAAGACAGAAATGTTAGGCGTCGACGTCGGGGGTGTGCTCGTTGATCGCATCAAGGCCGACGGCTGGGACACTTCGTTTTTCTCGGATCGCTTTCTTGAGACGCCGGCGGTCGCAGGCGCTTTCGACACTTTGATGCGCCTGGCGCGCGAACGGTTTGGCCAGCGCATTTGCATCATTTCGAAGTGCGGCCCTCGGACGGAGGAAAAGACCCGCCTTTGGCTCGCGCATCACAAGTTGCTCGATGTGCTTGGTCTCGATCCGCAGGCGCTTCATTTTTGCCGAAAGCGGCCAGACAAGGGTCCGATCTGCAAGCGCCTTGGTGTGACCCACTTTATCGACGACCGGATGGAGGTGCTCACTCACCTCACCAGCGTGCGCTATCGGATTCTGTTCGGTCCGCAAGAGGAAGGCGTGAAGGCGAAGGGAGTAGTGAGGGCCCTGACGTGGTCAGACGTTGCCGCGAAGTTGCTCTAGCATTTTCTCCCTGCTTTGACCTCGCCGCGGTCGCCATCATAGAGCTGAGAAACTGAGCTGCCGTGTGTCGGTGACGGCAGCGGCGGTGGTGGCGCACAGGCGAACACGTTCGCCTCGTCAAAACAGTCAAATCCGTCAGCGCTGCTAGGGAAGATTAATGAGAGCTTCGGCCCCGCGTGCCCCATGACTCGCGTGGTGAACAGCGCCCCTCGGTAATAGGAGGGTAAAAGAAATGAGGCCCCTTTGGAGACCTAAAATACTGAAAATAAACGGTTATCCAGAATGCAGGCGCGTTGAGCCCGCGATGGGCGGGTAATAGCGAGTCGTCGCCCCAGGCCGCTCGCGCCTCCGACTCGGAGAAGCCTTAAGCCACATACTGGCGTAATGCAGGGGTAAAGGGCGGGGCGATACGCACTGGTCATGGGCATTGAATTTATTGTGTTTTTCAGGTCACCAAGATGGTGAGTTGGCCGAATCCCGTAATAAGGGGGTAAAAGGCCACCAAGATGACGATCAGTGACCCCTGCGCTTTGTTGAAGACCTTGGTCGAGAGACCGGCGGAGGAGTCGTGGCTCGAATTCAAGGAGAGCGCCTGGGATCACGACAGAATAGCGCAATACGTTGCGGGCCTGTCCAACGCCGCAATTTTGGCCGGGCAGGAGCGAGGCTTCCTGGTGTTCGGCGTAGAGGACGCGACACACAAAATCGTCGGCACTACGGTCGCGCTGAAGAGCAAGAAGATCGGCAACGAGAATTTTCAAAATTGGATTCAGCGCGTCATCAGCCCTGCAATCCAGGTCAACCTCCACGATTTTCAGTGCGACGGCCGCAAGTGCGCGATAATTGAGATCGCGCCGAGCTATGCCGCGCCCGTCGCCTACAAGAGCGAGATTTGGGTGCGCATAGGCGAAAACCTCAAGAAGCCAAAACCCGACGATCCAGTAACTGCAGCACTGTATCGCGCGACCTCTCGCGTCTCGTTCGAGCAAGGCGCAGCGGCTATGGGGATCACAGCGGAACAGGTGGCCGTTCGACTGGATGTTGATGCCTTTTACACCCTGTCTAAGACGCCGAAGCCGCAGTTGTTATCCGCGGCTTTGACGCGGCTTGTCAGTAAGGGCTACCTCCGAGACACACTCGAAGGGACTTTTGACATCACCAATCTCGGCGCGTTGATGCTCGCCCATGACCTTGGCTCGTTTGAGACATTAGCGAGCAAACGCGTCCGTGTTGTGCACTACAAGGGTATCGATAAGGCGAGGGCGAGCCCCGAGCAAACGATCGCTAAGGGCTATGCATGCGGGTTTGAGGAACTGCTTGGACGTGTCAGAGAGCCGCTTGCAGAAGAGAAGCTGATCAACGGGATACGCACGACAGTGTATCCGTACCACGATGACATCTTGCGCGAGACAATCGCAAACGCCCTGGTGCACCAAGATTTATCAGTGAACGGTGCTGGTCCGATGGTGGAGGTCTTTTCCAACCGGATCGAAATATCGAACCCTGGTGATTCCTTGGTCGAAAAGGACATGATCCTAAACGACCGCAAATCGCGGAACGAAAAACTAGCGAACGCGATGCGTGAGCTAAATCTCTGCGAAGAGCGAGGAAGCGGTCTCGATCGAACGTTCAAAGCGGCCGAGGATTCCCTGCTGCCCGCGCCAGACTTCATCATGTCCGGAAACAGTATGCGTGTTATTGTTTTCACGGCCAAGCCGTTCAAACAATTGTCTCGCGCAGAGAAGATGCGCGCCTTGTACTTTCATTGCGCGCTTCGGTTCGAAGTTCAGGATTACATGAGCAATGCGTCGCTGAGGGCGCGATTTGGACTCGCCAAGGACGACTATCAAGCCGTCACCGATCTGATTACGGCGGCGAAGAAAGAAAATCGGATCAAGCCCGCTGACACCGGCTCGGCCAGAAAGGGCGCGAAGTACATTCCCTACTGGGCTGGCTGAAGGGCCTTCAGATATTCGGGGCGCGTGCAGAGCTGTCGTCCGCTTTGCGGTGGGCGATATAGTGCAGCATATCAAGCGTGGAAAACGATATAGCAGCATATCAAACAGGGTCGGAGAGAGGGGTGCTCAGCAGTGCGCCTTCGCCAAAACCCTCGTATACGGCGCCAACCGGCAGTCCTGTGCCAGACGCCTCGCAAAAAATCTGTTGGGGTGGACTTAGGCAGGTCGAGTCCGGGCCGCAGCTCTGAGAAGCTCTTTCAGATTTGCTTGTCGCCGCGTCCGCAGCGCGGGACTTACGGACGTTAGGGCCGGCGTGAGCTCACAGGGTCCGCATTCGGCATCGCCAGCAGCGGCGGCGTCATTCGCCGGCGCTGGCACGGTGACGAAGCGCGCCGCCACCTCAGACGCAACCGCCCGGGCTCCCGCGTCGGAAGGATGCGCATAGCGCTCCGTCGTGGTGGTCTTCGAGTGCCCGAGCGCGCGACCGACATGGTAGAGCGGCGCTCCGCTTTCGACGGCGAAGGTCGCAAAGCTGTGGCGAAGGTCGTGCAGGCGCACGTCCGGGATGCCGGCCAAGGTACGCACTTTCTCCCAGGCGCGATTGACGCCAACGAGGGGCTTGTCTCCCACGGATGAGGGAAAGACATGCTCGCCGCGGCGTTTCACGCTTTCCAGCACCTCCACGGCTGGCTGCGAGAGCGCAATGAAGCGCGATCGATTGAGCGCGCCCATCTTGGTGCGCACAGGCGGCAGCACCAGGCGCATGCGCGCCAGGTCAACTTCGGACCAGCGCAACGCGACGATCTCGGTACGCCGCGCGCCTGTCAGCATAATGAGTCGGAAGATGTCGGCGAAATCCTTGGTGATTACCCAGGCTTTCTCGGCTTCGCCGATCATGGTCCAGAGCCGCTGCGCTTCCACTTCGGTCAAAGCGCGCTCACGCATCTGATCGCGATATTTCTGGATCTTGCTGCAGAGGTTCTGGTCGAGAATCTCGTGGCGCACCGCCCAAGACAGCATCGCCGAGAGCGTGCGCATCGATCGGGCTGCGGCGCCCGTGCCGCCCCGCACGATTGCGCGGCCCTGCTTGCGGGTCTTCACGTCGATCGACGTCTTGCCGTGCGCCACCTGCGCCTGAAACTGCGAGAGGTCGGAAAGTGTGAGTTCACGGGCGATGCGCTTGCCGAGCAGGGGCTCAATATGGCGCTGATAATTGTAGCGATCGACCTTCCAGGAGCTTTCGCGCTTTAAGGGCCGATCGATCCGCCCTTCGACGAAATAGCGCTCAAACAGTTCTTTGACCGTGCCGCTCTTGAGGCGCGTCTCCAGCTTTGAGGCCTGGGGGTCTTCACCGTGACTGGCCTGGTAGAGCGCTTCCTTGGCCTTGCTACGGGCAGTGTCGGGAGTCCAAGGCGAGCCGTGCTCGCCAATGGTCAGCCAGCGCTGGCGGTTATGATAGCGATACTTGAGCCCATAGGTTTTTCGACCGCTGGAGGCGATGCGCAGCATGAAGCCGCGAACATCGGTGTCCCAGATTCGGAGCTCGCCATCCGCGGGCGGAATGGTTGCGTCAATCAGCCGAAGCGTGATGCGGGCGCGCAAGCCGTCCATTAGCGCCCGCCTTCCGATTCGAACTCGCGGCCTCTTTTTACTTTTTCACCAAAAGTTCGAATCCATTTTGCTACCATATTGCTACCACCAGAAAAGAACGGCCCGGAAACGAAGGGCATCATTTTTCTGGGGTGGAGATGGGGCGCATTCAATGGCCCCGTCAACGCAAGGAAGTGAAAGGAAATGCCCGGAAATAAAGGGAAAATCTATCCCGGGCTCGTTGCCAAGGTTGGGGTCGTGAGTTCGAATCTCATCGCCCGCTCCAGTTTTTCCAGCGACGTTCAGCAGAATCATCCGCCGCGGCGGATGGTGCGCACGCGTCAGTGCGCTGCGACCCAGTTGGCGATGAGGGGCGGCACGGCTTCGAGGCTGGGCGCCTGCGCGAAGCGCGGGTGGCCGAGCGGCGCGGGCGCTGCCTCGTGTTCCCAAACCAGTTCGTGCGGGATGTGGATGGCGCGGCCGCCGATGTCGAGAACAGGCAAGACGTCCGATTTGATCGTGTTGCCGACCATCACGAATGTGTCGGCAGTTCCGCTAAGCTTCGCCAGAATGGCGCGGTAGGTGTCCGGCGTTTTTTCGCGGACGATTTCGATAACATCGAACAGCTCGACGAGGCCCGACGCTTCCAATTTGTAGCTTTGCTCGACCGGATCGCCTTTTGTGATCAGCACGAGGCGGCAACCTTCGGCGCGCACACTCGTGAGGGCGTCGTGGGCCCCTTGCAGTACGTTTACATCCTGCTGGAGCATCGATTTTCCGATCTCCAGGATTTGGCTGACCTCTTGACTGGTGAGCCTGCCAGGCGCCGCGACCGTCGCTGACTCCAGAACGGAAAGAATGAAGCTTTTGACGCCATAGCCGTAGTGTCTGAGGTTCTCGATCTCGATGCGCGAGAACGTCTCCGACCAAAGGCTCTCGGAAACGTATTGCTGCATTATCGCGCGAATTCTCTCCTGCGCCGTGACGAATACGTGCTCGTGAAACCAGAGTGTGTCGTCGCCATCGAATGCCACTATGCTGGGCTTTTTCGTCAAAGGTTCATCCTGCATTCGTCACTATCGGAGCGTTAAGCTATCATGATGTTTGAATGCCCGCCATGACGCTCCGTATCGATGAAAAGACAATTGAGAATGCGGCCAGACTTGCGCTTGATGAAGCCAAGCTGGCGTCGGAGTCCGGATCATTTGGTGTTGGCGCGTGTCTCGTCGGACGCGACGGAACTGTGTTCTCTAGAGCCAGAAATCGGGTCGCGGGCGAAGAAAGCAAGCGCGATCCAACGGCGCACGCAGAGCGCAGGCTGATCGATTGGTACTGTGCCAAGCGCGCCGAGGGGCGCGATCTGCCGGCAGAGTCCGACTTGATCGTGGTGGGCACGGTGGAGCCCTGCATGATGTGCGCCGGGGCGCTGTTGAGTGCGGGGATGTTGTCCGTCTCGCTCTGTGAGGATGCTGCGGCGGGCGTGGCCATTGCCCGCGACTTCGCATGCCTGCCGCCAGTGCTTCGCCCGAAAGCGCGCAATGCGATCATGCTCGCTGGCCGCTCGGAGCAGGGCGCGTCACCGCTGATGCGGGCGTATGCAATCGAGGCTGAGGCGCTATTTGCGCAGACCCTGGCGCGCGTGCGCGCAAACGTCAGTCACGATGTCATTCATCCCGCCACGAATGTGCGCTTCGGCATCCAGTCTGATTGGCATGACGTGGTGCTGGAGCGGCCCGCGGGCGTCGACCAAGTGGCGGCAATTCGAGTCGGCGGCGCCGAGCCGCTCATGCCGCACGGCCGCGAAGCGTCGTCGCCTATCGGATATCCTGTGCTGGAGTTGATCCGCACCATCACGAGGCGCGGCGTCAGCGGGCTAACTGCCGATGCCGAGCGCGCGACGTTGCAGTTTATGATTTCCGGCGCTTTCGAGAGCCCTGCCGCGATCGTCACGTCGCTCGGCGCCATCGGCTCCTTCGCCGAGGGCCCCGTCACACGCACGCCATACGTAATGATGTGTGACGTTTCCGATGAGCATTACGCGGCGATCCAGCAAGCGATCAGCCTCTTTCCACCGCTCTATCGCGAAACCATAGGCATCACCGTCGGCCGCATCGGCTCGTCGTCATCCTAAGATTTGCCACTCATGCGCTCGGGAAAGTGGAGACGACAACTCGCGCGCAGGTTGACTCAGATGCAGCCCAGGGTTACATCCTTCCAGGCGTCGAGAGACGCCAGGGGCTCCAACACGCCCCATTTTCGGGCGGAATGCAAGCAAAGGTTGCTGCTGGCTGCGCGCTCTGGTTGCTAAGCGCCTGCGGAGGCGTGCTCCAGCGCTTGGTCTATGAGGGCGTCTAGGGCGGAGGCGTTGGCGCCGCGAATGTTGCGGAGATCGGAGTCGAGGCGCTTCAGCGCATCGGCGCAGCGATAGTATTGGAGCCGCTCGGCTTCTTTGACCGCGGCGTTGATCATCTGATGGGCGCGGCGGCGATCGTCCGGCGTGGGCATGTTCATGAGCTGCACGCGAACGCGGCGGAGCATGGCGGCGAGAGCGGGCGGTTGGCCGGCTTCGTCAAACTTGCGGCGATCGTTCCAGCGCTTCGGGCCTGAGCGCAGACGGCGATCCGGTCCGAAATAGTCAGAGTTGTCGACCCATTTGTTGCGCATAGTACACGCTTTATGGGTGCTACACTTTTAACGCGCGGTTATCCAAGCTGTGACAGCGGGAACGTGTGCGGTACGCGGCGCAGAAATTTTGCGCTCAGCGCTTACGGATAAGGCCTTCCTGCGCCGCTGATGCAACCAGCACGCCGTCTTCGCGATAAATCGCGCCACGATTGAAGCCGCGCGCGCCGGATGCAGACGGGCTGTCTTGCACGTAGAGGTGCCAGCGCGAGAAGTTTGTTGGGCGGTGGAACCAGAGGATGTGATCGAGGCTCGCGGTTTGCACGCCGGACATCCACGACGCACCGTGCGGACGCATGGCGGTGCCGAGGAGTGAATAGTCCGAAGCGTAAGCGAGCATCGCTTGATTGAGCGCAATATCGTCGCCCAAATCCTCGCGCGCGCGCAGCCAGACGTGTTGCGTCGATGATTTTGGCGTCGGGTTCAGCAGCGATTGGCGATCGATGGGGCGCATCTCGATCGGCCGCTTGCGGATCCAGTTGCGGTGCGCTTCCGGCAAATCCTTCAGCTCTTCGCCAACCGTAATCACCTCATCGACGAGCGTGTCGGGCTTTGCGACATCGGGCATGTCGCTCTGGTGGTCGTAGCCGGCTTCCAGCGTCTGGAACGAGCACGCCATGTTGAAAATCTGCTCGCCTTTTTGGATGGCGATAACGCGGCGCGTGGCGAAGCTCTTGCCGTCGCGCGAGCGCTCGATTTGATAGAGCACCGGCTGGCGCGGATCGCCGGGGCGGATGAAATAGCTCTGCAGCGAATGGCAGATCGGGCCGTCGACAGTCCTGTAAGCGGCCATCAAAGCTTGGGCTACGACCTGGCCGCCGAAGATGCGCTGGCGATCCTCGGCCGGCGAGACGCCGCGGAACAGGTTCACCTCGATCGGTTCGAGATCGAGCACGCGGGTGAGTTCATCCATCACTGACATGGGCTTTCGCTTATGGCGCGACGCGACCCAGCACAAGGCGCCCTGGCGGATGGGTGAGGTGCGGCAAGGCCGTCACCGGAGCTTTGCTGGACGTGCGCCCATTCGTCCGCGATATTGCCGCTTGGGGGCGGTAAATCGCCTGGGGGACGCGCATGCCGGTAAGCTTCAATCAGTCTCCAATCGACATGCTCGATCCAATCGATTGGGCCGATTTTTTTCAGGCGATTGCTTCGACTTCGCACAATTCAACGAGCTGGTCGGCATCCAATAGCGCCACCGGCGAAACGTGGCAGTTCACCGGCGTCGGATTCGGCAATTACCAGAACCATATCCCGTTCACCGGTACCATTACCGGCATCACTTACAGATTGAATGGTGTGACGCAGTTCACGGCGACGGGCGCGTCGGTGGACGTCTTGACGTTTTTGACGTCTGGCCTGAATGGCGACTGGGTCACCGCTGTCGTCGGGTTGTACAACGGCGCGGACACCATTGTCGGCACTAGCGGCGCGGATCGGCTCTACGGCTTCGCCTCCAACGATACGCTCAGCGGTGGCGATGGCACGGACTATCTCGATGGCGGCGCTGGTGATGATGTGTTGGACGGCGGCAACGGCGACGACACGTTCTCCAACACGTCTGCGCCGTCGGCAGGCATCGATAGTTACAATGGCGGCGCTGGTGTCGACTACATCACGTTTATCAGAAGCGACTCTACCCCGCTGACGTTTGACTTCGCAGCGATGTCGACGGACGCGGGACAAACGCTCGCGGACAGCACGCTTATTCGCAACATGGAAGGCTTCTACATTGGCGGCGGCACAGGCGACGACACGCTTGTGCTCGCGGGCTTTCTAGATGGCGGAAGCTCCTTCAGCGGCGGCAGCGGCAGTGACCGGGTCGTAGCCGACTTGTCCGCTTGGACAACTGATGTCGTGCTCTTCGCGCCAAGCGAATTTCTGGTCAGCTCGTTCCTGGGTGTTAACCTGGAGTCAGTTGAGCGTTTTGAGGTCACGACAGGATCGGGCGCTGACTCGTTAAGCGGCGGCGTTGGCGGCGACGTGTTCGACACCGGCAGCAATGCTGATTCCGTCTTCGGCCAAGGCGGCGACGACATCATCAATGGTGGTGACGGGGACGATATTCTTTTCGGCGGTTTCAGTGACGCCGCGATCGCAAATACCGGCAACGATCTCATTCACGCAGGCGCGGGAAATGACGTTGTCAGAGGCGGCGACGGCGCGAACGAACTCTACGGCGACGATGGCGATGATACGATCTATGGCTCGCTGCTTGATGTCATCGACGGCGGCGCGGGCACTGACGGGCTGCATCTTGATGCATCGACCGCAACCGGCGCGATAAACGCCAGCATCAGCGCCTCCTCATTCACGCTCACTGGCATTGCGACGTCGTTTGCGAACATCGAGCGCCTATTGAGTTTTGGCGCAGGCGCGGGTGACGACACGATCTCCATCGCCGGTTTGTTGAGCGGCCAAATGAGCTTTAGTGGCGGCGCCGGCGTCGATCACTTCAGCGGCGACTTCTCGACCGCCACAAGCGCACTTTTTCTCACTGACTTCTCCATCACGTCGATCGGGGTAGGGCTGCAAATCTCACTTTCCGGCTTTGAAACGCTGACGCTGATCGGCGGCTCGGGTGACGACAGCTTGCAGGGCACAGCCAATAATGACGTGCTGCGCGGCGGCGCCGGCGCGGATACCTTCTTCACAAGCCAAGGCCAAGACATTCTGGAGGGCGGCGGCGGCAATGATGATTTCTATGGCGTCGGCGCAGGTGGGGTTGCTGATGGCGGCGCTGACATTGATCGGATTCGACTGAGTGCATCGGCGTCCGTCGCGCCGGTCGTATTCGATCTGGCGGTTTATGGCACAGAGACCGGGGCAACGTTTGGCGGTGCGACGATCCGGAACTTCGAGACGTTTATCGTCACTGGCGAATCGGGCGACGACACGTTCTACGGCGGTGACGGCGACGATGTCTTGAATGGCGGATCGGATAACGATCTGCTCGATGGAAGCAATGGCGTTGATCAGCTGAACGGCGGCGATGGCATCGACACGCTCTACGGCCGACAGGGCAATGACACGCTGAATGGCGCCGCGGGCGATGATGCGCTCAATGGGGGTGATGGCGATGACACGTTTGTGTTCATGCCAGGCTCAGGCGCCGACATCGTCGTCGATTTCGCGGCGGGCGGTCTGCAAGACAGCCTAGAGATCAGCGCCTACGAGGGCACGGGGATCACCTATAATGCCGCTCAAGTCGGCGCGGATACCGTGTTCACATTCTCGAACGGCGACACGATCACGCTCGTGAACGTGGACATCGACAATCTCGTACAGACCGATCCGTACGGCTGGGGCTAAGCGCTCTTCACCGCCGCGATGTCGCGTTGTGTCGCGACGAAGCGTTCTTCGATCATGGAGACGGTGTCGGCCACTTGTTCGAGCATGCGCACGCTGCGTTGTTCGACGCCGATGATGCGCTCCTCGACACGGCGGCGGAGCGCTTCGAAGGCGGCGGCGAGGTCGCGATCCGTGTCGCGCGGGCCTTCGAGGGCGGCGAAGCGGGCGTCGTTCTCCTCGATGAAGCGGGCGATTTCGGTGGTGATGGTGTGGATGGCGTTGACTTGCGTCGTTTCCATCTCGGCGACGCGCGCTTGCAGCGTCAGCACCATGTCGTGAGCGGAATCGCGTTCGGTGGAGACGCCGGCGATGTGATCGAGGCGGATGTCGGCAAGCGCCATTTCCATGGCGCGGACGCGCTCTTCGGTCTTGGTCGCGGTTTCGCCGGTCTGGGCGGCGACGCGGTTGAGGAGGCGGGTCATGCCTTGCAGCTGCTCGCCGGTATCGTTGATGAAGCTTTGCTGCGCGTCGACGCGCGCTGCTAGGTGGCGCTGCGCTTCGACGGCGGCTTCGACGTCGGCAAGGCGACCCGCGACACTGGGGTCAATGCTGTTGACTGCGTTTTCGAGGTCGATGACGCGGTCCGCGATTGTTTGATCGACGCCGGCGAACGCCGCTTCGATCTGCGCGATCCGGTTTGCGAGCGGACCAGCAGCAGTTTCGACGCGCTCGACGGCCGCTTCCAGCATTTGCGCGCGTGAGAGTGCGCCAGCGACGCCTTCGCGGAGGAGTGCGGTTTCGGTCTGCGCTTGGCCGCGGAGCTGGGCGATCTGGGCAGCGAGGTCGGAATCGCCTTGGGTAATGTCGCCTGCCAGCTTGCTCAACGCAGCGGTGGTGCAGCTTTCGACGCGGTCAACTTCAGCGCGGATCAGGTTGCCGAGTTGCGCAGTCTCGCGCTCGTTGGCGTCGATGCGAGCTGAGGCGTTGTTATGGCGCTGGTTTTGGTCGGCTTCGGCGCGAGCGAGCATGGCGCGCACTTGTGCTTCGCCATCGCTGATGCGCTGAGCCAGCGCTTCGCGGGTTTCGACCAAAGTGCCGGCATGGTTGGCGAAGGCGCTGTCGAGCAAGCCGATACGGGCTTGGGCGGCGCCGTGATCTTCGCGCAGGCCGGCGATCTCGCCGCGCAGGGTGGAGCGCAGGTTCTCGAGCGCTGCTTCTTGGTCGTGTGCGCGGCGCACAGCATCGGAGGCGAGCGCGGCGTCGGCCTGGCGGAGCGATTGGGCGGTTTCCTCAAGCGCGGTTTGGGCCGCGTCTTCCGTATCGATGATGCGGGCGTGCAGCTGTTCGGCGGTGCGCGCGGCATTGTGTTCGTTGGCGATCACGCGCTCGGCCAGCGAGCCCAGTCGCTCGGCGGCGTCGGCGAAGGCGGCGTGCATATGGGCGCGGGTGTCGGCGGCGCTCTCTTCGAGGCGCTCGTCGAGCATTTCGCGGGCATGGCGGAATTCTTGGATGAGATGCGCGATGGCCGCGTCGGCTTCAGCCGCGGCTTCGGCGGCGTTGTGGCGGACTTCGGCCAGGGTCGTGTGCAACCGGCCGGTGATCTCGGTGGTGAAGTCGGCGAAATCGCTGGCGACGGCGTGCTTCAGCGCGTGCTGCTCTTCGGCCAGCTCGGCGCAAGCCTCGTCGGCGTTGCGGGCGATCATCTCGATGGCGTCGAGGCGTTGATCGAAGCCGGCGGCGCGGTCGGTGGTGGCGGAGGCCAGTGTCGAAATGTTGTCGCCGAGGACGGCGATGTCGGTGCGGATGCCGAGGAAGGCAGCGCCATTGTCTTGCTGGGCCTGTCTGAGATCATCTCCGGCCTCGGTGACAGAATGCTCCATTTCCCCGAGGCGGGAGGTCAGGTCGAGCATTGCGTCGTCCAGCGTATGGACGGCTGCATTCAGACGGCGCTCAAGCCCACGCAGGCGGTGGCGCACGGCATAAGATTCGGGACCGTCGCCCTGTGGCGCAACAATCGGCGCGCCATGGACTGAAAGCTGGGTCGGTTCGTCCTCGGTTTGGGCGTTGAGCTGCTCGACTAGTGCGTTGCGGATCACGATGTCGGTCAGATAGTCAGCGAGGCTCACCCCAAGGCGCGCCGCTTCCTCGGCCGCTTGCTCGCGCAGCGCCGGATCGATGCCTTTGAGCACCCAGGAAGACATTTCACTCATAACAGCCTCGTGTCCCGATCCTCCATGGATGAAGGAACGTGCTTAAGGCCGCGTAAAATAAGGGCTTCTGATTTTCTTAAAGAAGCGTTGCGGGGCGCTTCGCCACAATTCGTTCAACGTGCGCTCATGCGCGCAAACTGTGCGTGCTGTTTTCGATGCTTTTGCCGCCGCAAGCGGCGCAAATCATGTCATCCTTTGCCGCGCGACTAGGCGGCGCTGCTCTGATTCCGACTTACGTCTGCCAGATTCGCATGGCTTGTTGTTAATCATCGCTCACTGGCTCCCTATGTCAGACTAGCGAGGCAACGGAGGCACGATTTTGTCTGAGGATCTCTTTCGCAGCTACGCGCGCTCGTTCGAATCGAAGCGCGAAGCGGAGATGTCGCTTCAGGACTATCTCAGTCTCTGCCGCGATGACCCGCTAACCTACGCGACCGCGCATGAGCGTTTGCTCGCCGCGATTGGCGAGCCGCGCATGGTCGACACATCGAAGGACGCGCGGCTCGGCCGCGTGTTCATGAACCGCACGGTGCGGTTCTATCCGGCGTTCGCCGAGTTTTACGGCATGGAAGAGACGATCGAGCGCATCGTCGCCTTCTTCCGCCACGCCGCGCAGGGTTTGGAAGAGCGCAAGCAGATCCTGTATCTGCTCGGCCCGGTCGGCGGCGGTAAATCCTCGCTGGCCGAGCGCCTGAAGGCGCTGATGGAAGATAAGCCGATCTACGTGCTGAAGGCGGGTGACGAAATGAGCCCGGTGTTCGAAAGCCCGCTCGGTCTCTTCGATCCGGAAGTCTGGGGCCAGAAGCTCGACGACGAATACGGCATCCCCCGCCGGCGCCTGACCGGCTTGATGAGCCCGTGGTGCGTGAAGCGCCTCGACGAATTCGGCGGCGACATCACCAAATTCCGCGTCGCAAAGGTGAACCCCTCGCGCCTGCGCCAAATCGGCGTCGGCAAAGTCGAACCGGGCGATGACAACAACCAGGACGTCAGCTCGCTCGTCGGCAAGGTCGATATCCGCAAGCTCGAAATGCACGCGCAGAACGATCCTGACGCATACTCCTATTCGGGCGGTCTAAACCGCGCCAACCAGGGCATGCTCGAGTTCGTCGAGATGTTCAAAGCGCCGATCAAGATGCTGCACCCGTTGCTGACGGCGACGCAGGAAGGCAATTATGTCGGCACCGAGAATATCGGCGCGATACCGTTCAACGGCATCATCATGGCGCACTCGAACGAAGCCGAGTGGCAGACGTTCAAGAATAATAAGAACAACGAAGCCTTCATCGACCGTATCTTCGTGATCAAGGTGCCGTACTGCCTGCGTGTGAACGAAGAGCTGAAAATCTACGAGAAGCTGATCCGCGGCTCTGAACTCGCCGAGGCGCCATGTGCGCCGGCGACGCTGGAAATGCTGGCGCGCTTCTCGGTGCTCTCGCGCTTGAAAGAGCACGAGAACTCAAACCTCTTCGCCAAGATGCGCGTCTATAACGGTGAGAGCCTGAAAGAGGTCGATCCGAAGGCGCGGACGCTGCAGGAATACAAGGACTCTGCTGGCGTCGATGAGGGCATGGACGGCATCTCGACGCGCTTTGCCTTCAAGGTGCTGGCGGCGACCTTCAACCACGACACGCAGGAAGTCGCCGCCGATCCGGTGCACTTGATGTATGTGCTGGAGCAGGCGATCCGCCGCGAGCAATTCCCGCAGGAGGCCGAGGGCAAGCTGCTGGAGTTCATCAAGGCCGAACTCGCGACGCGCTACGCGGAGTTCATCGGCAACGAAATCCAGAAGGCGTATCTGGAGAGCTACCACGATTACGGTCAGAACCTGTTCGACCGTTACGTCGATTATGCCGACGCGTGGATCGAAGACATCGACTTCAAAGATCCAGATACCGGTCAGCTGCTCAATCGCGAGCTGCTCAATCAAGAGCTCTCGAAGATCGAAAAGCCCGCCGGCATCGCGAATCCGAAGGATTTCCGCAACGAGGTGGTGAAGTTCACTTTGCGCGCGCGCGCAGGCCACGGCGGCAAGAACCCGTCTTGGACCTCGTACGAGAAAATCCGCGAAGTGATCGAACGGCGCATGTTCTCACAAGTCGAGGACTTGCTGCCGATTATCACCTTCGGTTCGAAGAAAGACGGCGAGACCGAGAAGAAGCACGAGGAATTCGTGATGCGCATGACCGAGCGCGGCTATACCGAGCGGCAAGTCCGCCGGTTGGTCGAGTGGTACATGCGGGTCAAGCAGGCGGGGTAAGCGCGCGTGCACATTATTGACCGGCGCTTAAACCCCGGCGGGAAAAGCTTCGCTAACCGTCAGCGCTTCTTGCGCCGTGCGCGCGCACAAGTGCGCAAAGCGGTGCGCGAAGCGTCGAGCACGCGCTCAATCAAGGACGCCGGTAAGGGCGGAGAAGTTTCGATCCCCGCCGGCGGCGTGCATGAGCCGAGCCTGCGGCGATCGAGTCAGGGCGGCGTGCGCGACTACCTGTTGCCTGGCAACAAGAAGTACATTGAAGGCGATGGCATCCCGCGTCCCGAGCAAGGCGGCGGGCAAGGCTCGAAGGCGTCCGATAGCGGCGAAGGCGAAGACGAGTTTCGCTTTGCGCTGAGCGACGAAGAATATCTCGATCTCTATCTCGAAGATCTGGAGTTGCCCGATCTGGCGAAGCGGCAAGTGACGGGCGCGACGTCCCTGCTCTATCGCCAGGCTGGCTACTCGACTTCGGGTCCCCCGTCGCGCTTATCAGTGCCGCGCACTTTGCGTCATTCAATGTCGCGGCGAATTGCGCTGAAGCGGCCGAAGAACGATGAGATCGTCGCGCTACGTGAGCAGATCGAGAAGCTTGAGCGCGAGGGCGGGCAGTTCGAAGAGCTGGTGAAGCTACGCTCCGAACTCGAAGCGCTGCTGCTGCGCACCAAGCGCATTCCCTACATCGATCCAGTCGACGTTCGCTTCCGCCGCTTGGAGACAACGCCGAAGCCGATCGCGCGCGCGGTGATGTTCTGCCTGATGGATGTCTCCGGCTCGATGAACGAGCACATGAAGGATCTGGCCAAGCGGTTCTATTCGCTGCTCTATCTCTTCTTGAACCGTCGTTACGAGCACGTCGATGTCGTCTTCATCCGCCACACACACGAAGCGTCCGAGGTGGATGAGCAGACCTTCTTCTATTCCCGCGAGACCGGCGGGACGGTGGTCTCCACGGCGCTCTTCAAAATGGCTGAGATCGTGCGCGAGCGTTATCCGGTCAGCGACTGGAACATCTACGCCGCGCAAGCGAGCGATGGCGACAACACGTCGAGCGATAACGCCGTCGTGCTGGCGCAGCTGAAGGATGTGATCCTGCCGATTTGCCAGTACTACGCTTATGTCGAAGTCGGCATGGACGACGAGGAAGAAGCGCCCGGCGCGGGTGAGCCCAGCACAAATCTCTGGCGCGCGTATCGCCGCGTACCGGAAGGCGAGCCGTTCGCGATGCGCAAAGTGCGTCACCGCCGCGATATCTATCCGGTGTTCCGCGATCTCTTCTCCCGCCAGAATGCGGAGGCGGCGGCATGAGCTTGGTGGCTGACTCCAAACTGCTCTTCAATGGGCCCGACTGGGATTTCGATCTGATCAAGCGCGTGCACGAAGCGTGCGGCGAGATCGGCGTGAACGAGATGGGCCTCGATCCCTATCCCAATCAGATCGAAGTGATCACGACTGAGCAGATGCTCGATGCTTATGCCTCGACAGGCATGCCGCTCTTTTACCGTCACTGGAGCTTCGGCAAGCATTTCGCGCGCAATGAAGCGATGTATCGCAAAGGCTATCAGGGCCTCGCCTACGAGATCGTCATCAATTCCAACCCGTGCATCGTCTACATCATGGAGGAGAATTCCGCGACGATGCAGACGCTCGTGCTGGCGCATGCGGGCTACGGCCACAGCCACTTCTTCAAGAACAATTACGTCTTCAAGCAATGGACCGACGCTGACGGCATCTTGGACTATCTTGAGTTCGCTCGATCGCTGATCGCCAAATTCGAAGATCGCTACGGACAAGAGGCGGTGGAGCGCACGCTCGATGCGGCGCACGCGCTGCAGAGCCACGGCATTCATCGCTTTCCGAGGAAGCGCATGGCGGATCTGCGCTCGGAGGAGAGGCGCGAAGAGGAGCGCCGCCGTCACGGCGAGCAGCTGTTCAATGATCTTTGGCGCACGGTGCCGCAAGGCAAGCGCAAGGCCGGCAAGGACGACGACGCGAAACGCAAAGCGTTGCTCGGTCTGCCGGAAGAAAATCTGCTCTACTTCCTCGAAAAAACTGCGCCGCGCTTGGCGCCATGGCAGCGTGAAGTGCTGCGCATGGTGCGGATGATCAATCAGTATTTCTATCCGCAGCGCCAAACCAAGGTGATGAACGAAGGCTGCGCCACCTACACGCACCATCGCATCATGAATCGCCTGCACGAGAAGGGCCAGATCACCGACGGCTCATTTCTCGAATTCATCCACTCACACACAAGCGTGGTGATGCAGCCGGGCTTCGATGATCGCCGCTATAGCGGCATCAACCCGTATGCACTGGGCTTCGCCATGTGCTGCGATATCGAGCGCGTGTGTCTGGCGCCGACGGATGAAGATCGCGAATGGATGGGCGGCATCGCCGGCAATGGCGATCCATACGGCACGCTGCGCGACATCTGGGCGAACTATCGCGATGAAAGCTTCATCTCGCAGTTCCTGTCGCCGCGCGTCATCCGCGATTTCGGCCTCTTCCGCGTCGTTGACGATGAGGACGAAGACGAGATGAACGTATCCGCCATCCATGACGAACGCGGCTATCGCAACATCAAGCGCGCCCTGGCGAAGCAGTACGACATCGCGTACCGCGACGCCGACATTCAGATCGTCGATGTCGATCTAGCAGGCGATCGAAAGCTCATCCTCATGCACCGTGTGCTGGATGGGATTGTGCTCGAAGAGACCGACGCGCAACGCGTGCTGCAACATACGGCTGACCTCTGGGGCTACGACGTGAAGCTCGTGGAGCAGGACGATAACGGGCACGTGCACAACGAGCTGACGGCAAGCCCGCGAAGGGGCGGGCTGGGTTAGTCGGTGAAGTTCCAGTGTCGCGGCACGTCCGCGCCACATACGTCGCAAACAAACCAGCTATCTTTGATGATCAGAATCTGTGTGCAGGCCGAACAGCGGCGAAATGTGAACGCACGTGTAAAGGCCGTTGGGTGCTTCACACCGATGCGTTTCAGCACGGAGGTTACGGCCTCCCAACACTCGGGTTCAGGGCAAAAGCCCGTCGATTGATTTGAAGCCTCGACGACACTTCCATCCGGAGCCAAAGCCAGTTCACCAGCCGCTCTGACGGGGCCACCCGACGCGCAGGCGACGTGCTCCGTAGTCTCGGTGCGATCTGAAGGCGACGTTGTGCATCGACCGTATAGGTAACGAAAACGATGCCTGTGGGATCGGCGTCGTCAAGATTGGTGTTCAGCCAAGCAACAATATCATCGGTGCTATCGATGATCGCACCAGGTGGTGCATCTGCCACGGACTCCAAATTCGCAACAGAGCCGACGTATCGATAAAGGCGCACCGCTAAATCCCAATCCGCTCCAGTCCATCCGCGATCGCCGGATCAACCTGTACATCGCGCTCGGAAATCGGCCGCGTCAGTCGCAGCGTCTCCATGCTGCGTGCGCGGGAGAGCGCGACATAGGCTTGGCCTGGCGCGAAGGCGCCGCGGCCGAGATCAATTTCGACGCTGTCGAGCGTCATGCCTTGGGCTTTGTGGATGGTGAGCGCCCACGCTGGGGCGAGCGGGAATTGCACATATTTGAATTCCTCTTTCACCTCCATGCGGTTTTCCTTGGCGTTCCACGTCCAGCGCGCTTGCGGCCACACGGCGCGTTCGACATCGACCTCATCGCCCGCATCGAGCGCGACAACGATCACCGTTTCCTCCAGCGAACGCACGGTGCCGAGCGAGCCGTTCACCCATCGGCCCTCCGGATCGTTTTGCGTGAAGATCACGCGTGCACCGCGCTTCAAAACAAGCTCCATCGGCGCGGGGAAGCGATCGCCCTGCGCTTTTGGCGCTTCGCCTTCGAACGCGCCGGTGTAACGCGCGCCCGCGCCTTCGAGCGAGGCGAGGCCTTGGGCGTTGTACTTGTCCGCGACTGCATTGGTGGCGCAGAGCAAGACCGGGCGCTTCGGCAGAGACCGATCGAGGCACACAGTGTTCAGGATCGTCACCGCTTCTTCGACGCCGCGCCGTTCGCGGATGGCGGAGAGAAGCGCGATGAAGTCCTGATTGGTCTGGCGATGCACTTCGGTGAGCTGCACGGCGGCAATCGGTGCATCGCGCAGGCAATGGGCGGAGAAGGCGTAGGGGCTGGAATAGCCGGCGTCTTCGAGCAACTGGCTTTCTTCGCCACGCACGACCGGCGGCAGCTGATAGAAATCGCCTACGAGCAGCATCTGCACGCCACCAAAGGGTCGCGAGGATTTGCGCGCGACCTTCAAGTGCTGATCCATCGCGTCGAGCACGTCGGCGCGGAGCATCGAGATTTCGTCGATGATGAGCCGGTTGATGGCGCGCGCGGTGCGGGTGAAGAACCAGTTCGGCTTTTCGTGATTGCCGATCAGCGGTCGCGGCGGGAAGCCGAAAAATGAGTGCACTGTCTGGCCGCCGATATTCATGGCTGCGAGGCCCGTGGGCGCCAGTACGGCCTGGGGGTATTGCGGATCGTTATCAACCAGCGATCGGATGAAGTGGCTTTTGCCGGTGCCGGCGCGCCCGATAACGAACACGACAGGCGTGCGATCAGCCAGCGCTTGCTGCGCTTCGGCAACGGCGGGATCGGGTGCTTTGGGGAGAATGGCCATCTGGCCTGCTATATCGAGTGTTTCGCGTCCGCCGCAAAGTGTCGGTGGCGCAATATGGGTGGGCCAGAGGCAATCGACTGCGAAAAATTGCGCTCGCGCAAACGCACATCCGAAATATCCCTCATGGTCGTACGATTGTCGTGTGAGGAGCGTGCGATGAAGCGGTTGGTCCCGATAGTTCTAGCGGCGCTCACACTTGGCGCCTGCGCCACAGAGGCGACGCCCAGCCGCGCGGAACTCGCGGCCGACGGTCTTGAAATCGCAGAAGCACAATGCGCGGCCTGTCATTCCATCGGCGCCTATGGCGATAGCCCGATGGCGCAAGCGCCGCCATTTCGTTCCGTTCTGTCGCGCTATCGCGAAGACGTGCTGAAAGAGGAGCTGATCGCGGGTATCCGCGTCACTCATCCCATGCCTGAGTTTCAGTTCAATCCACAGAGCGTCGATGCACTCTTGGCCTATATGAACTCGATTCAAACGGCGGAATAGCCGCGCTCACACCGCGTCCAGCGCCTGCGCCAAATCAGCGATGATGTCGTCGGGATCTTCGATGCCGATGGAGATCCGGATCAGGTTTGGTTTGATTGAGGACCGCGCGAGTTCGCCTGCGGGCAGACCAGAGTGCGTGGTCGAGGCGGGATGTGACGCCAATGTCTCCGCGCCGCCGAGGCTGACGGCGAGCTTGATGATCTGAAGTTTATCGAGGAGCTGAAACGCCTCGGCTTCGCCGCCCTTCACTTCGAACGAAAAGGTTGAGCCGGCGCTTTTGTTTTGGCGCTCATGGAGTGGCCGATCGGGGTGATCGGCGGGCAGGAAATCGAGATACCAGACGTTGTCGATCTTGCGGTGATTGCGCAGGAAATCGGCGACCTTGCGCGCGTGTGCTGCGCCCGCTTCCATGCGGAGCTTCAAGGTTTCGAGCGAGCGCATCAGCAACCAAGCGGTGTGCGTGTCGCACATCGTGCCGAGTGTGGAGCGCATGCGCCGCACGGGCGCGAGCATGGACTTGGCGCCGGATGCGCCACCGGCGATTAGATCGGAATGGCCGCCGACATATTTGGTGAGCGACATCACCGCGATATCGGCGCCGTGCGCGAGAGGCGTGGAATAGATCGGGCCGAGCAAGGTGTTGTCGACGATGACGGGTGGGCGCTTGCCGTCTTGAGCAAGTGACTCTGAAAGTTTGCGCGCGAGCGCGATGTCGACCAGCGCGTTGGTGGGGCTCGCGGGCGTTTCGATGAAGATGGCGCCGACACGGCCTTTGGCTTGCGCTTCTTTCACAGCGCGTTCGAGTGCGGCGGGGCCGTGCTCTGCTTCGAACGCGACGGCGTGAACGCCGAACTCCGGCAGAATGGAATCGATCAGGGTCTCAGAGCCGCCATAGATTGGGCGGCTATGGATCATCACGTCGCCGGGGCGCAGATAGGCCCAGAGCGTCGTTGAGATCGCGGCCATGCCGGAGGCGAAGACGAGAGTTGTCTCGGCCCCGTCCCACAGCGCTAAACGATCTTCGACAACTTCGACATTGGGGTTGTTGACGCGCGAATAGATGAGGCCGGGCTCTTCATCCGGCCCGAGTTTGCGGCGGCCTTGGATGGCTGCGAAATAGTCTTTGCCGGCTTGCGCCGATTTGAACACGAACGTTGAGGTCTGGAATTGCGGCGGCTTCAGCGAGCCTTCCGAGAGCATCGGATCGTAGCCGTAACCCATCATCAGGGTTTCGGGCTTCAGCGGGTGATTGCCGATTGCACGCCGGCGCCACGGTTTCTCAGCCACGCGATGTCTCCTTTGCGCGAAACATCGGCGCGTGCGGAGCGGAGATCAATATGCGTTGGAGCGGAACGCTGGCGGGAACGCGCCGACAGCGAAGTGCGTGTAGGTGACGCTGACTGCGGGATATTCCGGTTGCACGAACGAAGCGTTGGGCAGCGCTGCCTTTGCAGTCACGCCGTGAACGGCGGCAAAGCGCGTCCAGTGCGTCTGCGGTTCCGGCGTTGCCACTGGCGCAGCTTCCGTTTGCGGAATATCGAACAGCGCATCTTCGGCGCCCACCATTTGCGGCACGCGACCGGTGAGGCGGAGCTTCATCTCCATCTCGTAGCTGTGGCCAGAACGCTCGATCACGCGCATGCGTACTGCGTGAATCGCGAGGTGTTCGCTGGCGAGAACGCTCTCATCGCGCACGGAGATGATGCCCATCTCCCGATCGATCTCGAAGCGGCCAGCCGCATCATCGACCAGATAGAAGCCGGGCGCTTCCTGCTCGGGCGCGGCAGCGCTTGGCGTCACCAAATCGAACGCATACTCGATCGCCGAGCGCGCGGCGGCGGTCGGTTCAATCGAGTCGAAGCTCGCGGAAAAAGGATCGTGCGCGGACGTTGTCATCCGCGCACGATTGCACTTTATGCCTAATACTGCGTGAAACCGGCGTTTTCGGCTTGTTTACGCTTAGGCCTGTTCGCCCCAGCCGTAAGCGCCCTTCACTTCGAGGAATTCCTCGACGCCGAAGGCGCCGCCTTCGCGGCCGATGCCGGATTGCTTGTAGCCGCCGAAGGGCGAGCCCAGGCCGCCTTGTGCGCCATTGATGTGGACCATGCCGGCGCGGAGTTGGCGCGCGACTTTGCGGACGCCCTCTTGGCTCGTGCCTTGAACATAAGCGGCGAGGCCGTACGGCGTGTCATTGGCGATCTTGATCGCTTCTTCTTCGGTTTCGTACGGAATGATGCAGAGCACCGGGCCGAAGATTTCTTCGCGGGCGATGGTCATGTTGTTGTTCACGTCAGCGAACACGGTGGGCTTCACGTAATAGCCGCGATTGAAACCGTCCGGGCGGCCAACGCCGCCCGCGGCGACGCGTGCGCCTTCGTCGATGCCTTTTTGGATGAGACCTTGCACCTTCTGGAATTGGTTGGCGTTAGCGAGCGGACCCATCGCGCCAGCTTCAGCTTGATCCGGCGCTTGAATCTTCACGCTGTTGGCAGCGGCGGCGGCGATCGCGACGACCTCTTCGTACTTGGCCTTCGGCGCCAGCATGCGCGACGGGGCGTTGCAGCTTTGGCCGGTATTGTTGGCCATGTGCAGCATGCCGCGCGTAACGGCGGTTTTGAGATCGGCATCATCCATGATGATGTTCGGGCTCTTGCCGCCGAGTTCGAGTGCGACCTTCTTGATACCGACTGCGGCGTTCTGCATCACCGACGTGCCGGCGCGCGTCGAGCCGGTGAAGCTCAGCATGTCGACGTCCGGGTGCGAGGAGAGGGCGTTGCCGACGCCGGGGCCGTCGCCGTTCACAAGATTGAACACGCCAGGCGGCACACCGGCTTCATCGAGGATTTCGGCGAACAGGATTGCGTTCAGCGGCGCAAGCTCGGACGGCTTCAGCACCATCGTGCACCCAGCAGCGAGTGCCGGGCCGACTTTCGCGCCGATTTGGTTCATCGGCCAGTTCCACGGCGTGATCATGCCGATGACGCCGATCGGCTCTTTCAGGATGCGGCGGCCTTTGCCGTAATCGTAGTCGAAGTCGAACGTGTCGAGCTGCTTGCGCGCGTCGATCAGATAGCCAAGGCCGGCCGGCGCTTGTTGCGACGTCGCCATCGGCATCGGTGCGCCCATTTCCATCGAGATCGTCTCGGCCATCTCGCCCATGCGGCGCTGATAGACGGCGATGACTTTGTCGAGGATCGCCTTGCGCTCATCGACAGTGGTTTGCGACCAAGTCTCGAACGCCTTCTTCGCGGCGGCGACAGCTTTGTTCACGTCGTCGGCGGAGCCCAGCGAGATGCGGCCACAGGGTTCCTCATTGGCCGGATTGATCACGTCGTGCGCGCGCGGTTTCGCCGGGGCGACCCATTTGCCGTCGATGTAAAAATTGAGCTGTTCGCGCATGGGGGTCTCCTCCGGGGAAAGTTTCGGCACTGCTAGCAGATATAGGAGCGCTGGACGAGTTCGCGCGGCGGTAGGTATCAGACGGGCGTGGAAGACCATCGCCGCCCCCTGCGCACTTACGGCCGGATCAAGGCCCGGACCCTCAAGCCCCGCCAAGCTGGGCTGATGGAGACGCTGCTGCCGTATCTGGCTGTGCCGGAGGAGGGGGCGCTGGACCCGGGGGTGCTGTTTGCGCCGCCGGAGGATGGCCCGCCGTCGCTCGTGCCCCGGCCCGGTCTGGCGGCAGCCGACGGGTTGGTGCTTGAAATCGGCTTCGGCGGCGGGGAACACCTCGTGGCGCAGGCCACCTCGCATCCTGATACGCGCTACATCGGCGTCGAGCCGTTCTTGAACGGCGTCGCCTCGTGCTTGCGGCATGTGGAAGAGGCGAACGTATCGAACGTGCGCATCCATAATGGCGACGCGCGCGATGTGATTGCGCGGCTGCCGGATGCGAGCCTCGACCTTTGCTACATCCTGTTTCCCGATCCGTGGCCCAAAGCGCGCCATCACAAACGCCGCCTCATCCAGCCGGATTTCTTGGGCGAACTGGCCCGGGTGCTGAAGCCAGGCGCAGAGCTGCGCTTCGCGACGGATTGGGCGAACTATGCGGAATGGACGCTGGAGCATGTGACGAGCGATGCGCGCTTTGCGTGGACGGCGGAGCGCGCCGAAGATTGGCGCAAGCCTTGGCCCGGGCATGTGACGACGCGCTACGAAGCCAAGAAGCTCGGCGATTGCGCGCCGATTTGGCTTAGGTTTGTGAGGGCTTAGTCGGTCTCCGTCCGCTTCGGTCGCCACAGCCAGAGCGCAGAGGTCATTACAAGGACGCAGACGAAGCCGGGAACGCTCGCTTCGAGTCCAAACGCGCCGCCGGTTAGCCAATCGGGCGCGTGAAGTGTCGGCGTGAGCAGGCCCGGTGCGTCATTGCCGCTGACGCCGAACCCAAGCGCTGGCCCTTGCATCGCGTTCGCTGCGAAGTGGAGGCCAAGAGGCAGCGCTAGGCTGCGCGTGCGCAGATAAGCCAAGCCGAACAGGATCGAGGCGACGAAGATGTTGGCGCCGGCCAGGTAGGCGAGCGGGCCGATTTCAGCGAGCGCGTCCGAATGCGTCAGCGTGAAGAGGGCGGCGATGAGCAGTTGTGCGGGCCACGCGCCGAGACCGTCGATGAGGCGCTGAAACAGAAAGCCGCGGAAGAGCAGCTCTTCCGCCGCTGAAGCTGCCGCTAGCGTCAGAAGCGTAGCGCCGATCGCGTCGGTCCAGTCGGCGTTCACGCGCCACGTCACCCAACTACCTGCGGCGAGAAACGCTGCGGGGAGGGCCATCAGCGCAGCGCCTAAGGCTAGTCCGATCGCCAACTGGCTCAGCCATTTCGAGTCGAACGCGCCGAGCAGTTCAGCGATTGGCCTGCGCCGCAGCGCCTGACAGATGAGCGACGCCACGAGAATGATCGCAGCCTGCTGCCAGTGTGGGACGCCGGTTTCGCTCGTGCGCGATATCAGGATCAGCGAGAGCAGCAGCGCCGTCAGGATCGCGAAGAAAAGTGCGACCCACCAGCCGTTCCGAAGCTTGCCGCGCGGGTTGAGGAAGGGGTTGAGCGCCATGGATGGAAAGCGGTCGGCTCTTCCGGAGAGAACGTCAATCCGAAGCGCGCCGAAAGGTCCTCTCGGATTGCTCGGACCGTAGATGGCGGTAAGGTCGCGTCATGGTTTCAAGATTGACGATCTTGGCGGTCGCGTTCCTGGTGAGCTTTCTAGCGTCCGTGGCGACAGCACCAGAAGCAAGGGCCCTCGTGGTTTGCCCCACGAGCGAATATTCGCTCACGTTTGAGGACGGTTCGGCAGATCTGACGGATTTGGCTCAGGAGACGGTCGCGGCATCAATGGCGCGCACACGCGCTTGCAGCGTAAGTTTTGTCGTCGTGTTGCGTAGCTACAGTTCTGATCCCGAATTGTCGGTGGCGCGCGCGCATGCCGTGCATCTCGCCATGACGCGCCAAGCCGGGTCAGCGGGGCTTAGAGAAATGCGCATCGTTGGATGTCCGGGCGCGGCAGGCGGCGAACGGGTCGTGGCGACCCTCTACCTCATCATCCCTGGCCAAGGGGCCCAAGCGATTGAAACCTCCTGCGGTGCGGGGGGCTAGCAAAGCCGCCCCAGTCCCGCTATATTCCCTTCACGACATCGCTGATGCCCTCGATGAGGGTTCAGCGGCGGGGCCAAAAGCTCCGCCGCTTTTTGTTTACCTGGAGCCCGCCGCTTGCGCGCGACGAACCCTGTTGAAGAGAGCGTGATTGCGCTGATCGAGCCGACGGCTTCGGGCCTCGGCTACCGGATCGTGCGCGTGCGCGTCTCGGGCAACCGCCGCAAACGTCTGCAAATCATGGCCGAGCGCGTCTCGGACGGGGAGATGGGCATTGACGATTGCTCGCGCCTGTCGCGGGCGCTGTCGCCGGTGTTCGATCTGGAAGATCCGATCCCGGGCGGTGAATATGATCTGGAGATCAGTTCGCCCGGAATCGATCGCCCGCTTATGCGGATCGAGGACTTCGAACGCTTCGCGGGGCATGAGGCCAAGATCGAGACCGCCGGAATGGTCGATGGCCGCCGCCGTTGGAAGGGTGTCATCAAAGCCGTGCAAGGCGATGAGATCACGGTCGTCGGTGATCACGGCGAAGCGGTGTTGAAATTTTCGGCGCTGTCGGACGCGCGCTTGGTGCTGACCGACAAGCTGATCGAAGAAGATTTGAAACGCGCGAAAGCGGCGGAAGCTGCTGGCGTTGACGAAAATACTGACGAAGGGAAAACGGCATGAGCACTGGCATTTCGGCTAACCGGCTCGAAATCCTGCAGATCGCGGACGCGGTCGCGCGTGAAAAGTCGATCGACAAAGAGATCGTCATCACGGCGATGGAGCATGCGCTCCAGAAAGCCGCGCGCTCGCGCTACGGCGCCGAGCACGATATCCGCGCCACCATCGATCCGAAGACCGGCGAAATGGCGCTGAAGCGCGTGATGACGGTGGTGGATGAGAGCATGCTCGATCCGGAGACCCGTCCGTTCAATCCGTCGACCGACATTATGCTCAATGTCGCCCTAAAGACCGATCCTGAAGCGCATGTCGGCAAGGAATATGACGAAGGCCTGCCGCCGATCGAGTTCGGCCGCGTCGCCGCGCAAACCGCCAAACAGGTGATCAATCACGAAGTCCGCGAAGCTGAGCGTGAGCGTCAGTACGCAGAGTACAAGGATCGCATCGGTGAGATCATCAATGGCGTCGTCAAGCGCGTCGAATTCTACAATGTGATCGTCGACCTCGGCCGCGCCGAAGGGGTGATCCGCAAGAGTGAAGGCATCCCGCGCGAAAACCTTCGCGTTGGCGATCGCACACGCGCCTACGTCTATGACGTGCGCCGCGAAACCAAAGGCCCGCAGATCTTCCTCTCGCGCGCCAAGCCTGAGTTCATGGCGCGCCTGTTCGCGCAGGAAGTGCCGGAAGTTTACGAAGGCGTAATCGAGATCAAGGCTGCCGCCCGTGACCCGGGCTCGCGCGCGAAGATCGCGGTTTTGAGCCATGATTCCAGCATTGACCCTGTCGGCGCGTGCGTCGGTATGCGCGGTGCGCGTGTGCAGGCGGTCGTCGGCGAAATGCAGGGCGAAAAGATCGACATCATTCCGTGGTCTGCCGATCCGGCGACCTTCATCGTCAACGCGCTGCAGCCGGCGGAAGTCTCCAAGGTGGTGCTCGATCCGGAAGAGGCGCGGGTTGAAGTGGTTGTCGGCGAAGCGCAGCTTTCGCTGGCCATCGGCCGCCGCGGCCAGAACGTGCGTCTCGCCTCGCAGCTCACCGGTTGGTCGATCGACATTCTAACCGAAGCGGAAGAGTCCGAGCGTCGTCAGAAGGAATTCGCGACACGCACCGAAATCTTCGTCAAGGCGCTCGAAGTGGACGAAATGTTCGCTCAGCTCTTGGCCTCGGAAGGCTTCGAGACGGTCGAAGAAATCGCTTATGTCGATCAGATGGAACTCGCTTCCATCGAAGGCCTGAACGACGAAATCGCCGACGAACTGCAGGCTCGCGCCAAGGACTTCCTCGATAAGCTCGCAGCTGAGCTTGAAGCCAAGCGCGTCGAACTCGGCGTGCAGGACGATCTGAAATCAGTGCCGGGGCTCACCGCCACGATGCTGGTGACGCTTGGCGAGCAGGGCGTGAAGACGCTGGAAGACTTCGCCGGCTTCACCGGCGATGAACTCCGCGGCTGGTTCGAAACCAAGAATGGCGAGCGCGTGCGTGAGCCTGGTGTCCTGGAAAAGTACGAACTCACGCAAGAACAAGCCGATGCGCTGATCCTCAATGCGCGGATCTCAGCCGGCTGGATCGAGGCGCCGCCAGAGGAAGAAGTCGTCGAAACTGAAGGAGACGCGGATGAAGCATCCAGCGTCTTCCCAGATAGAGGCTGACCCGCCTTCGCCGGAGCAAAGCTCAAGCTCCGACGAGGCGCGCGGCGGTCGCCGCGGACGTGAGCGGCGGTGCATCCTAAGTGGCGAAGTGACCGACGAGGCGAACCTGATCCGGTTCGCGCTCGGGCCGGATGATGTTGTCACGCCCGATGTGGCGGCCAAGCTCCCAGGTCGCGGGGCATGGGTGACGGCGACGCGCGCCAAAGTCGAAGAGGCGGCCAAGAAGGGCGCGTTTTCGCGTGGTTTCAAAGCCAACGCGAAGGCGCCCGAAGGGCTCGCCGATCTGACTGAAGCGCTGCTCGCGAAACGATGTCTCGACATGCTGGGCATGGCCCGGCGCGGCGGCGCAATCGCTACCGGCGCCACTCAAGTTGAGAGCGCAATCCGCTCCGCGCCGGCCTTTGTGCTGATCGAAGCAAAAGACGGCGCCGAGGAGGGTCGCGAAAAGCTGATGAGCCTCCATATAGGGCTCTGGGGCGCTGCGCCGCCTGCGGTTGGCTGCTTTGCGGCCGAGGATTTGGGCGTGGCGTTGGGGCGGGAACGTGTGATACACGCATGCCTGCTTCAAGAGCGTTTGGCGCTGGCCTGGGCGGCGGATATTGGCCGCCTCGCGGGGTTCCGCGCCATCGTTCCAGACTCTTGGCCCGATTCCTGGCGCTCTGTGTCGTGGAAACTGGGCGTCGCGTCCGACGGATCGTTTTCGGTCCATCGCCGCGGCGAGCGATCGGACGTTTGACACCCAAACGTCTTAAATGGCGTGTGACGGCGAATTTAGGCCTGAACGAAATAGGATTGGCAACACTACTGCATGTCTGACGGCAACGAACAGAAAGACGCTCCCTCCGGCCGCAAGCCGCTCTCGCTCACGCGTACCGCGAGCGCCGGCACCGTGCGCCAGAGCTTTAGCCACGGCCGCACCAAGCAAGTCGCCGTCGAAGTGCGCGAGAAGCGCACTATCAATCGCCCGGGGGCGACGCCCGCGCCGGGTGCGTCTGGCCCAGGCGTGCCGCCGCCATTGAAGACAGCGCGTCCCGCTGCCGCCCCCGCCGCCGAGGCGCCGAGACCGCCGCCGCGTCCAGGCGGCATTACCGACGATGAAACGCGCCGCCGCGAAGAAGCTGTGCGCCGGTCATTGGCCGAACGCGAAGCGCGCGATCAGCGCCTGAAGGCCGAAGAAGATCAGCGCCGCGCGCTCGAAGACGCGCAGCGCAAGCGGGCTGCCGAAGATGCGGCCCAACAAGCCGAGATCGACGCGCTGCGCCGCGAACAGGAAGAGCCTGAAGTCGAGGAAGAAGCGCCCGCGCCGGAACCGGTGCGCGCCGCTCAACCTACGTCGCGTGGCCCCGCACCCGCGCAACAGCAGCAGCCTGCGCAGCAACAACAGCGTCCCGACGTGCTGAGTGAACTCGGTGGCCGCGTGAAGAGCGCGCGCAAGCCGATGCCGGCAGCGCCTGTGAAGCCGACCAAAAAGGGCGAACCCAAGCGCCGCGAAGGCCGCCTGACGCTCGACATGGTCGAACGCGAAGTGGCGGGTGATGATGATCGTGTCCGCTCGCTAGCGGCGTATCGCCGTGCGCAACAGAAGGAAAAAGAACGCCGCGCCAAGATGATGGGCGGCAGCAGCGAGCGCATCGTTCGCGAAGTCATCATCCCCGAGCGGATCACGGTTCAAGAACTCTCGAACCGCATGGCTGTGCGCGTCGCCGACATCATCAAGTTCATGATGCGGCAAGGGCAAATGCTGAAGCAGAGCGATGAGCTCGATGCGGATACCGCCGAACTCATTGCCACCGAGCACGGCCACACAGTCAAGCGCGTCGCCGAATCCGACGTTGAAGAGGGTCTCGCCGGCGACATCGTCGATACCGACGAGAATACCGAGCAGCGTCCGCCGGTCGTGACCATTATGGGCCACGTCGATCACGGCAAAACCTCGCTGCTCGACGCGCTGCGTCAGACCGATGTCGCCTCCGGCGAACATGGCGGCATCACCCAGCACATCGGCGCGTATCAAGTGCGCCTGCCAGATGGTCAGCGCGTAACGTTCCTCGATACGCCAGGCCACGCGGCGTTCAGCGCGATGCGTGCGCGCGGCGCGAGCGTGACGGACGTTGTCGTTCTGGTTGTCGCCGCCGATGACGGCGTCATGCCGCAGACGATCGAAGCTATCCATCACGCCCGCGCGTCTGGTGCGCCGATCATTATCGCGATCAACAAGGTCGATAAGCCGGACGCGAACCCGACACGCGTGCTGACCGAATTGCTCCAGCACGAGATCGTCACCGAAGCGCACGGCGGCGATACGCTCGCTGTCGAAGTCTCGGCGCTGAAGAAGACCGGTCTCGACAAGCTGGTCGAGACGATCCTGCTGCAAGCCGAAGTCATGGAGCTTCGCGCCAACCCGAACCGCCCGGCCGAAGCCGTGGTTATCGAGTCCAAGCTTGATAAGGGCCGCGGTACGGTCGCGACCGTGCTGGTGCAGAAGGGCACGCTGAAGCGCAGCGACATCGTCGTCGTCGGCGCGCAGGTTGGCCGTATCCGCGCCATCACCAACGAACGTGGTCAGCAATTGCAGGCCGCGGGTCCGTCGGAGCCAGTTGAGATCATGGGTCTCGAAGGCGTGCCGGAACCGGGTGACGTGCTGAACGTCGTCGAGAACGAAAACCGTGCGCGTGAAGTCGCTGATTATCGCGCTCGCGCGAAGAAGCAGAAGCTGAACTCCGGCCCTGCGCGCGGCGGCGGTACGTCGCTCGAAAGCATGATGGCGCGCTTCAAGGATTCGACGGCGAAGGAACTGCCGATCCTGATCAAGGCCGACGTGCAAGGCTCGGCGGAAGCGATCGTGGGGTCACTCGAAAAGCTGGCGCACGAAGAAGTGCGTGCGCGCGTGGTGCTCTCCGGCGTTGGCGGTATCAACGAATCGGACGTCCAGCTCGCCAAGGGCTCGGGCGCGCCGGTCATCGGCTTCAACGTCCGTGCTTCGAAGGAAGCCCGCGACCTCGCTGAGCGCGAAGGCGTCGAGATCCGCTACTACAACATCATCTATGACCTGATCGACGACATCAAAGGCGTCATGTCGGGCATGCTTGCGCCGCAGCATCGCGAAACCTTCCTCGGCAACGCTGAGGTGCTGGAGGTGTTCAACATCTCCAAGGTTGGCAAGGTCGCCGGCTGCCGTGTCAGCGATGGTGTCGTCCGCAAGGGCGCCAAGGTCCGTATCCTGCGCGACGATGTCGTGATCCAGGAAATGGGCGTGCTCACCACGCTGAAGCGCTTCAAGGATGAAGTCGATCAAGTCGTCGCTGGCCAAGAGTGCGGCATGAGCTTCGGTCCGTTCCAGGACATCAAGCAAGGCGACGTCATCGAATGCTTCAACGTCGAGATCGTTCAGCGGTCGCTCTAAAGGGCGTTGCCATGCGTGCATTAGTGCTGGCCGCGATCGCGGCGTTCGGGTTGGCTCTCGGTGGGTGTCAGCGCGAAGGCGAAACCGAGCAGGCGCCGAACGTGCGCCGCTCGACGATTGTCGAGCCGGAAATCCGCAACGTCGATGTCGTTCCGCAGGAAGAGCCGGCAGTGGCGCGTCAGCAATGGCGCGCGTCGTCGGAATCAGCGCGCACCGTTTCCGGCAATTTGCGGGTGAGCTTGGTTGGTCCGCGTGGCGGCCCCGTCGTCTTCGCGTTCGCTAACGGCATCACCATTCAAGCCCAGCCGTACGCGGTGGTGCCAGCGAACTCACGCTCCGGCGTGGGCGGGCAGAGCTACGCGGCGGTGATCGGCGGCGATCCGCGCGTCAATGCGTGGCTCTTTCGAGTGCAAGCGGAAAACGTATCGGCCAGCGCCGTTCAAGGCGGACTCTGCACGACGGATCGCACGCGCTTTTTGGCGGTCAGTGAGTTTGTCGATGCGGGTGGGCGCTGGGTGTTCAAAATCGCGGCGTTCAGCGGCGAGGGCGAGCCGGGCGAGCGGCCGACGCTCTGCAACGCCTACGCGTTCACGGCGCAGTAGACGATGAAGAATAAGCGCGGACAAGATCACGGCCACGGACCGTCGCAACGCCAATTGCGCGCCGCCGAACTTGTGCGCCATGCGCTCGTCGAGATTCTCGCGCGCGAGGACTTGCGCGATCCCGCACTGCGCGGTGTCTCGATCACGATCGGCGAAGTGCGCGCATCGCCCGATCTACAACACATGACGGCGTTCGTATCATCGCTCGGTCCGGGCGATCCGCAGAACATCGCTGACGGCCTGACGCGCAGCGCAGCGTTTCTGCGCGGGCGCTTGGCGAAGTCGGTCGATCTGCGCTTTACGCCACAGCTGCACTTCCAGCCGGACATTTCTTTCGATGAAGCCCGTCACATCGATGAGTTGCTGGCGAGCCCCGATGTCGCGCGCGATCTGAAGCGCGGTGAGGACGAAGCGTGATGGGCCGCCGCAAGAAGGGCGATGACGTTTCGGGCTGGGTCGTGCTCGACAAGCCGGACGATATGACGTCCACGCATGCTGTCGCCGCTATCCGCCGCGCCTTCAATGCGCAGAAGGCAGGCCATGCCGGCACGCTCGATCCACTGGCGTCCGGCGTGCTGCCAATCGCGCTGGGTGAGGCAACCAAAACTGTGCCGTGGCTGATGGAAGCTCGGAAGACCTACCTCTTCACGATCAAATGGGGCGCCTCGACCGATACCCAGGATCGTGAAGGCAAGGTGGTCGCGACGTCCGATGTCCGCCCGACTGAAGACGCGATCCGTGCAGCGCTGCCTGGCTTTCTCGGTGAGATCGAGCAAGTGCCGCCGCAGTTCAGCGCGGTGAAAGTCGATGGCGAGCGCGCCTATGACCTAGCGCGCGCGGGGGAGGCGGTGGAACTGGAGTCCCGGCTCGTCACGGTTTACGAGGCCGAACTGGTGGGAACGGAGCCGGATCTCGCCCATTTCCGGGTTCGCTCGGGAAAAGGCTTCTATATCAGAGCTTTGGTTCGCGATCTCGCGGCCAAATTGGGCGCGGAGGGCCATGTTTGGCGGCTGCGCCGGACTGCCGTCGGCCCATTTACCGAAGCCGAATCGGTCACCCTCGACGCGCTCGAGGATTTGCGCCATAAGGGCGCCGCGTCAGAACGCCTGAAGCCCGTTGAGACCGCGCTGGACGACATCCCGGCACTGGCCATCAACGGCGAGGACGCGTTCAAGCTCAGACAAGGACGGCCCATCGTTCTCCTTCCGCATGTGATGGAGGCGCTGAAGCCGAAATTTCGCGATCGCACTATTGCCGGGCAGGACGCGTCCCGCGCGGCAGTGGCTCTCTTTGAGGGCAAGGCGGTAGCGCTGGGTGACGTGCGTGCCGGCAAGTTTTCGCCGACGCGCGTGTTCCACTTAGCAGACTAGGAGTTTGCGATGTCGGTGACTGCAGAGCGCAAAGCCGCGCTCATTAAAGACAATGCCAAGACGAAGAACGACACCGGTTCGCCGGAAGTGCAGGTTGCGATCCTCTCTGAGCGCATCGCTAACCTCACTGAGCACTTCAAGACCCACAAGAAAGACAACCACTCGCGCCAAGGCCTTCTCAAGATGGTCTCTCAGCGCCGCCGGTTGCTCGACTATGTGAAGTCTCGTGACGTTGCTCGCTACCAAGCGATCATCGAGAAGCTGGGCCTGCGCCGTTAAGCGCAGCTCTTCAGACGCGCGCGAAAGCGCGCGTCGCTGAGGGGTGCGGGCGCTTTACGCGCTCACCTCGCTTTTCACCCCTCATTCGCTGCGTGCTTGTCACGCGGCAAAGACCACCCTCCGTCCATTCGGGCCGGAGGCAATACGCGCAACGGAATCCGCTGTTGCGCACCTGAACGAGACCGTCGGGCAGGGGCCCACGGTCTGGAGTACGCTGTATGTTTGATATCAAATCCGTCACCATCGATTGGGCCGGACGTCCGCTGACGCTCGAAACTGGCCGCGTTGCGCGCCAGGCTGATGGCGCCGTTTACGCCACTTGGGGCGAGACCGCTCTGCTCGCGACCGTTGTGTACGCGAAGGAAGCAAAGCCGGGTCAGGACTTCTTTCCGCTGACCGTGAACTACCAAGAGAAGTATTTCGCCTCGGGCCGCATTCCCGGTGGCTTTTTCAAGCGTGAAGGCCGCCCGACTGAGCGTGAAACGCTGCTGTCGCGCCTGATCGACCGTCCGATCCGTCCGCTCTTCGTCGATGGCTTCAAGAACGAAGTGCAAGTCATCATCACGGTTCTCTCGTGGGACAACGAGAATGAATCCGATCTGCTGGCGATGGTTGCGGCCTCCGCTGCGCTGACCATTTCCGGCGTGCCGTTCATGGGCCCGATCGCTGCGTCGCGCGTCGGCTGGATCGACGGCAAGCCGGTTCTGAACCCGACGATCCCGGACATGGCGGGCTCGTCGCTTGACCTCGTCGTCGCCGGCACCGCCAACGCGATCATGATGGTCGAGTCGGAAGTGAAGGAGCTCACCGAAGAGCAAATGCTCCAGGCGCTCTCGCTCGCGCACAAGGGCATGCAGCCGGTGATCGATGCGATCATTGAACTTGCCGAGAAGGCCGGCAAAGAGCCGTTCGAATTCACGCCGCCGGACAATTCGGCGCTGAAGAGCAAGATCAAGGATCTCGTCGGCGCCGATCTCGCCACCGCCTACAAGATCACCAAGAAGGACGAGCGTTACGCCGCCGTCGGCGCTTTGCGCGACAAGGTGAAGGCGCAACTTGGCAAGTCGGAAACCAATCCCGACGGCGCCGACGCCAACGTCATCAAGGAAGTGTTCAAGGAAGTCGAAAGCGACGTCGTCCGCTCTCGCATCGTCAAGGAAAAGGGCCGCATCGATGGCCGCGCCGTCGATAAGGTGCGTCCGATCGAGTCGATGGTCGGCTTCCTGCCGCGCACGCACGGCTCGGCGCTGTTCACCCGCGGTGAAACGCAGTCGATCGTCGTTGCCACCCTCGGCACCGCCGAAGATGAGCAATTCATCGACGCGCTTTCCGGCACGACCAAAGAGCGCTTCATGCTCCACTACAACTTCCCTCCCTACAGCGTCGGTGAAACCGGCCGTATGGGTGGCGCCGGCCGCCGCGAAATCGGCCACGGCAAGTTGGCCTGGCGCGCGATGAAGGCTGTTCTGCCGAGCGCTGAGCAATTCCCGTACACGGTGCGCCTCGTTTCCGAGATCACCGAGTCGAATGGCTCGTCGTCGATGGCTACGGTTTGCGGTTCGTCGCTCGCGCTTATGGATGCCGGCGTTCCGATTGCAGCACCCGTTGCGGGCGTTGCGATGGGCCTCATCCTGGAAGACTACGGCTTCGAAGTCCTGACCGACATTTTGGGTGACGAAGATCACCTGGGCGACATGGACTTCAAAGTCGCCGGCACCGCCAACGGCATCACCTCGCTGCAGATGGACATCAAGGTTGCTGGCATCACCGAGGAGATCATGAAGGTCGCCCTCGAGCGTGCACACGGCGCGCGTCTGCACATCCTTGGCGAGATGAACAAAGCCATGGACGCGCCGCGCGGCGAAGTCGGCAAGAACGCGCCGCGTATCGAGCAGATCAAAATCCCGGTCGATAAGATCCGTGACGTGATCGGCACCGGCGGCAAGGTCATCCGCGAAATCGTGGAAAAGACCGGCGCGAAAGTGAACGTCGAAGACGACGGCACGGTGAAGGTGGCTTCGGCCAATGCCGAGTCGATCGAAGCGGCGATCAAGTGGATCAAGTCGCTGACCTCCGAACCGGAAGTCGGCCAGATCTACGAAGGCAAGGTCGTGAAGGTGATGGAATTCGGCGCCTTCGTGAACTTCTTCGGCGCCAAGGACGGCCTCGTTCACGTGTCTCAGCTGGCGCGCGAGCGCGTTGAGAAGCCGGGCGACGTCGTGAAGGAAGGCGACACCGTGAAGGTGAAGCTCCTCGGCTTCGACGATCGCGGCAAGGTGAAGCTCTCGATGAAGGTCGTCGATCAAACCACGGGCGCTGATCTCTCGGCTGAGATGGGCGAAGAAGCTGAAGATCCGGGCCCGCGTCGTGAACGCAGCGATCGTCCGCGTGGCGATCGCGGTCCCCGTCGTGGCGGCGGTGACCGCCCGCGCCGCGAAGGCTCGGGCGACTAAGCTCTAGCTGCTAAGCAAACCGGAAAGCCCGTCGCGCAAGCGGCGGGCTTTTTGTTGCGCGTCACAAAACATTCAACGATCGCTCATATGACCACATGGAAGGGGCACCAAATTGCGTAAGACCTTTGCTTTGTTCGCATGTCTTGCGGCGCTTTCTGCGTGTGCGCGCGAGCCGGCGCAGCAAGCATGCGCCAGCGCCGAGACATTGGCGGCTTATCCGAACGGTCAGTTTTTAGAGAACCTGATCGTTGAGCGCTCAGGCCGCGTGCTGTTCACGAGCTATATCGGCCGCACCATCGAAGCCATGACCCCACCGCCGACGCCGCGCAAACGTTTATCACGCTCGCAGCGCACCCGGTGGCGATTGCGCCTTATGCGGGCGGCTATGTCGTCACCGCACACGGCGCATCGTTCACAGCGGGGCCAGCGTTTTTGGCCTCCAATATGATCTTGCTGCTCGATCAAAACGGCGCGGAGACGGCGCGCATCGCTGCGCCGGACGCGCGCTTTCTCAATGGCATCGGCGCGTTACCCGATGGGACGTTCCTTATCGCCGACTCGATTGCGTCGCGTGTCTGGCGCTTCGATCCTGTAACGCGCGCGCTCAGTGTTTGGCTGGAAGCGCCGGAGCTTGCCCCGGACGCTACAGGTCAAGATCAACGCCCCGGCGCTAACGGCGTAGAAGTGGTGGACGACGCGGTGTTCGTGTCGAACTCAGTACGGGGCGCGCTTTACCGCGTCGCGATCGACGCCGATCTGCGTCCATCGGGCGCGCTGACGCTGGTCGGCGAGCCCGGCGCGATCGACGATTTCGCGGTCGCGGAAGACGGTGCGATCTACCTTGCAACACATCAAAATCGACTGCTGCGCCTTGATCAAGACGGCGCTGTCACGGTGGTGCTGCCGGAAGGCGCGGACGGCTCGACAGCCGTGGCGTTTACGCCGGACGGCGATGCGCTTTACGCGCTCACGACCGGCGGCCTGTTCGAGGGCGGGCGCGAAGAAGCCAAGCTCTTGCGCGTCGCTCTGCCCGGCGGTGATGCACTGTGCGCGGCTTGATTTATCGCAAGGCTTTTACGAACCGACGTTAAAGGCGGTTCGTGGTGCGGAGGATGATACATTATGTTGCGCAGAATATTTATCGCGACCGCTTTTGCGACCTTAGCGGCTTGCACGCCGGCCGAACAAGCGGCGCCTGAGCCGGAAGCTGCGACGATCGTGCTGGTGCATGGCGCCTTCATGCAAGGCAATGCTTGGGACGCCGTGAAGGCGGGCCTAGAGGCGCGCGGCCGGCGTGTGATCGTTGTCGATCTGCCGGGCCGCCCCGCCAACGCAGGCGAAGCTGGAGCGCAAAACTTGACCGCGTATCGCGATGCGATACTCGCTTCGTTTGCGAGCGAAACGCAGCCTGTCGTTCTCGTCGGCCACAGCTTCGGAGGCATCAACATTTCCAACGTTGCGGAAGCAGCGCCCGAGCGCGTTCGCACTTTGGTTTATGTCGGCGCGTACTTGCCGCAGAGCGGCCAGTCGTTGCAGGCGCTGTCTGGTCAAGACGCTGGCTCGAGCGCCGGTCCTGCGTTTCGCATCGACGAAGCGCGCTTGATTGCGGCTATCGCGGCGGATCAGCAAGCGACGCTCTTCTGCAACGATTGCACGCCCGAAGTCGCCGCCCGCACGCCGTCGCGCATGCTCGAAGAGCCGCTGCCTCCACTGGCTGAGCCGGTAACGCTGACCGAGCGCTTCGCCGGAGTCGACAAGGTCTATGTCCGCACGGGTCTCGACCGCGTGGTCAGTCCGGCGCTGCAGGACACGATGATTGCCGCGACGCTAGTGCGCGAAACCATCCGCATAGAAAGCGGCCACTCGCCATTCTTCAGCCAAGTCGATGCGCTGGTCGCGGCGATCGATGCGCAAGGGCGTGAGGCCCCAGCGGCGAGCGAGTGACCTAGCGCGGGCCCCAGACAAAGGACCGGAAGGCCCGTCGCGCAAGCGGCGGGCTTTTCTCATTTTGGCGCTCGGCTAGGATGTCCGCATGGGGTTAGGGCTCGTCGCACGTTACTATGATCGGTCGGAGGCATTCGTCGTTCGCAGCGCGCTCGAAGCAGCGGGCGTTGCGGTATTCATGGAAAACTACAATCAAATTGCTCTTAAGCCATTTTCGGAATTGGCGTTGGGTGGATTCCGCGTCCTCGTGATTGAAGAGGACCTTCCCGCTGCTCTCGCGGTGCTAGAGGAGGCCTTAGCGAACCCCGCGCCTTGCGACCAAGTACTTCGGACCCGGCACTTCACCGTCGCATTCTTGGCGTTTCATGCAGTGCAGATCTTTCTCGTGGGGCTGGTGCTTTGGGTCCCGATGCGCACTTATCGTTGGGAAGCGGCTTAGAGCGGTCCAGATTTCGCCGTTAATCGCGTCCAGCGTGCGCCCATGTCCTCGCTCGTCATAGTCGCGCGGTTTTCCTCTCGCTCGGAAGCGGTTGTCGCGCAATCTGTGCTGCAAAGCGCCGGCGTCGAGACGCTTCTGCCTGAGTTCAATGTGCTGATGGCGGAGCTTGACCCATCCATGATGGAACATGGCTGGCGGCTGATGGCGTCGGAAGACGACGTTGAAACCGCCCGCTCAATTCTCGCGGAGGCGCAACAGCAAGGCGGCTAAAGCAGCGGCCGCGCCGCCACTGGATCATCGAATATTTGCGCGAGTTTTTCCATCGCGCGACCGTTCATGAATGTGAGCGTGCCGTTCTTGATCTCGTGCATGCCAATCTTCGAGAGCTTGCGCAGCGACTTGTTGGTGTGAACCAACGAAAGGCCCAGCGCGTCGGCGATGTGATTTTGCGTCAGCGGAAACTCTACGCCGCCATTGCGATGCATCCCAAGCGCATCAGCGCGCTTGTAAAGATGGATCAGCAACGCGCCCACCGCCTCTAAAGCGCTGCGGCGGCCGGCGGTGAGGAGGTTGTCATCGACAAAGCATTCTTCGCGCGCGGTGAGCCAAGTCAGATCGAACGCCAATTCCGGATGCGAGCGGAACAGCTCCCAAATCTTGCTGCGATGAAAGGAGCAGACTTCCACGTCGGTCAGCGTCTGCACGCTATGCGGCGACGCTTCGAACATGTGGCCTTGAAAGCCGATCGGATCGCCAGGCAGCAGGAAGTTTAAAATCTGGCGGCGGCCGTCGGGCAGGAGCTTGTAGCGAAACGCCCAGCCCGAAAACAAAGTGTAGAGCGGCGGATCGGTGTCGCCAGCCATGACAATGTCGCGGCCGGCTTCAAACGCGACGTGATCTTTCTTCAGCTCATCGAGAAACCGAATGTCGCGATCAGCGTAATCTTTGAACGGCCCCTTCGCGCGCAGCGGGCAAGAGTGGCACGGCACGTTGTTGAGCATTCCAGCGGAAAACGACATCGGGAACTCCGGGTCTTGCGTAACGGGGTACGCGCAACGCCCGAAAAAGTTCCGCGTTTTTCCTACTCGCCGCCCGTATCCGGCAAACCGACAATATGGAAGCCGGCGTCAACGTGGATGACTTCACCCGTCGTGGAGCGGCCGAGGTCGGAGCAGAGCCAAAGCGCACAGCCCGCGATGCCTTCCATGCTCGTGTCTTCTTTCATCAAGGACCACTCGCGGCCGGTTTGAATGAGGCCGCGGCCGCCCTGGATGCCGGCGATGGCGAGCGTGCGCATGGCGCCGGCGCTGATCGCGTTGACGCGAATTCCGGAAGGGCCGAGGTCGCGCGCCATGTAGCGCATCGACGCTTCAAGTGCGGCTTTGGCGACGCCCATCACGTTGTAGCTCGGGAGAACGCGCTCGGCGCCGAGATAGGTGAGGGTGATCATCGAGCCGCCGCGCTCCATCATCTTCGCGGCGCGCTTGCCGGCGGCGACGAACGAGAAGGCTGAGATATCCATCGAGCGCAGGAAGTTCGCGCGCGTCGTGTTCTCGATGAACGAGCCTTTGAGCTCGTTCTTGTCGGAGAAGGCGATCGAGTGAACGAGGAAGTCGAGCTTGCCCCATTTCTTTTCGAGTTCTGCGAACACCGCATCGAGTTGATCGTCATTGGTGGCGTCGCATTCGAGCATGGTGTCGGCGCCGATGCTTTGCACCAGCGGGCGGACGCGCTTTTCAAGCGCTTCGCCTTGATAGGTGAACGCGAGTTCCGCGCCTTGCGCGGCGAGTTGGCTGGCGATGCCCCAGGCGATCGATTTGTCGTTGGCGACGCCCATGATCAAGCCGCGCTTGCCGCGCATCAATTCGCCCTTCGGAAACACCCACTCGTCGGCCATGTCGAACTCCTGAATTTGGCGTCTCTATAGCGGCTCTCGTGGTGGCCCGGAACCCCAGGTGGCTGCGGGCGTTCTTTGCATAAGCGCCAGTGCGCATCTGTTTAGGAGAATAAAATGGCCGAGATCCGCGAAACCCACGTCGAACGCGACGCCGATGGCAATGTGGTTGACAGACGCGTCGTGGTGGATCGTCCAAAGAAAAAGGGCGGCTTTGGCTTTGGCATGCTGCTCGGCGTGGTTTTGGTCGCTGGCGCGATCATCGCGTTCGCGTACAGCCAAGGCTCATTCCAACAAGCCGGCGTTGAGGCGGACCAAGCGCAGTCGCAGATCGAAGCGCAGACAGAAACGGTCGCCGAAAATGCCGGCGACGCCGTGGAAACCGCAGGCGATCAGGTCGAGCGCGCCACCAATTAAGCTTGGCGATCACGAAGGCCGAGTACCCCTCGTCTCAAGCGATCGCTTTGAGCGCCGGTTTGCGAAAGCAGACCGGCGCTCGTTGCTGTCTAGGCGGCCACGCGTGTGAACGCCAGGCTCGCATTGGTCCCACCGAATCCAAACGAATTGCTCAGCACGCAATTCAGTTCGCGGTCTTCGCGTTTGCGCAGGATCGGCATGCCCTCGAAGGCTGGATCGAGCTCTTCGATATGCGCGCTCTCGCAGGCAAAGCCGTTATTGAGCATGAGGATCGAATAGATTGCTTCCTGCACGCCCGCAGCGCCGAGCGAGTGGCCGGTCAGTGATTTGGTGCTGGAGATCAGCGGCATCTTCGAGCCAAACACTGCACGCACGGCTTCCATCTCTTTCAGATCGCCGACCGGCGTCGAAGTGCCGTGCGGGTTGAGATAATCGACGGGGCGATCGACGTATTTGAGCGCCATCTGCATGCAGCGCGTAGCGCCCTCGCCTGAGGGCGCGACCATGTCGAAGCCGTCGCTATTGGCGCCGTAGCCGGCGAGCTCGGCGTAGATTTTCGCGCCGCGCTTCTTGGCGCGTTGGTATTCTTCGAGCACCAGCACACCCGCGCCGCCGGCGATGACAAAGCCATCGCGATTCTTGTCGTAAGCCCGCGAGGCGCGTTCCGGCGTGTCGTTGTACTTGGTGCTCATCGCGCCCATCGCGTCGAACAACACGGAGAGCGTCCAATCGAGTTCTTCGCTACCGCCGGCGAACATGATGTCCTGGCGGCCGTCGCGGATCATTTCGTACGAATTGCCGATGCAATGCGCGCTCGTCGCGCAGGCCGAGCTGATCGAATAGTTCACGCCGCGAATTTCGAACGGCGTTGCAAGCGTCGCACTCGCAGTTGAGCTCATCGCTTTTGGCACTGCAAACGGCCCAACGCGACGCGCACCCTTTTCGCGCGCCGTGTCGGCAGCAGCGACGATCGCGTGTGCGGAGGGGCCGCCTGAGCCCATGATGATGCCGGTGCGCTCGTGCGAGACTTCTTCGGGTTTCAACCCCGCATCGACGATGGCTTGCTCCATCGCGACGAAGTTCCAGCCCGATCCTTCGCCCATGAAACGCATGTTGCGTTTATCGACGACGTCTTCCGGCTTCAACGACGGTTCGCCATGCACTTGGCAGCGCATGCCTTTGTCGGCGTATTCGGGTGCGGCGCGGATGCCGCTTTTGGCTTCGCGCAGCGAGGCCAGCACCTCTTGCGTATTGTTGCCGATTGAGGAGACGATCCCCATGCCGGTGACGACGACGCGACGCATCCGCTTCTCCGTTACTTCATCTGTGCTTCGAGCTGTTCCGGTGAGAACAGACCGACTTTGAGATCCTTGGCCGTATAGATAGTGACGCCGTCAGCTTTCGTGACGCCGTCAGCGACAATCATGTGCAGCGAGCGCTGGATGATGCGCTTGGGATGAATTTCGTAAGTGACGAGCTTGGTGCTCGGCGTGATCTGGCCGCGGAAGGCGACCTCACCAACACCCAGCGCGCGGCCGCGGCCCGGCGAACCCGCCCAGGCCATGAAGAACCCGGAGAGCTGCCACATGGCGTCGAGACCGAGGCAGCCCGGCATGACCGGGTCGCCGCGGAAGTGGCATTCGAAGAACCAGCGCTCGGGATTGATGTCGAATTCGGCGATCATCACGCCCTTGCCGTGGTCGCCGCCTTCAGCGGTGACGCTGGCGATGCGGTCGAACATCAGCATTGGCGGCAGCGGCAGTTGCGCATTGCCCGGGCCGTGCAGGCGGCCTTCGCCGGAGGCGATCAGGTCTTCGTAGGAAAAGAAGGAGGGCCGCTCGGCCATGTCGGTCTCGCGCTGAAGCGTGAAAGAGAAGGCTTGGGCTTAGACATTGGAGGCCGCATGGGCAAGGCGAAGCGGCCGCCCTCTCGCGGCTATGCGACCAAAAACAAGGGTTTGAGCCCTTAGAGCCCTTCGCACTCCGCGCCCCAGAGGGCGCTAGCCTGGACCCAGCCGACGCGGCCGCCGACAGCGACGCGCCGCCAGTCGCCGTCACAGCCGGTCAAAGCGCCGACGACGCCTTGGTCGAGATAGGCGATTTCGCGCGCGTTGGCGCGCGGATCACGGCGCAGGGTGGAGGCTTCGCGCACATAGGCCATGCGGCGCGCGTCGAGATTTTGTGCGTGAATCCAAACCACAGCGCCGTCCGGATCGACAACGCGGCGCCACGGACCGCTCTCGCCGGTCACCTGCAGCGGCAGGCCGACGCGCTGATAGATCCAGTCGACAGGGTGCTCGAGGCCCGGCCCGTGACGGCCGTTGGCGTCTTGTGTACGCAAGCTGACATAGCGCGGAACTGGGAGATTGGAGTCGGTACCGACGGTCGGCGTGTCCGCTTGTGCGGCGCCCAAGGCGAAAATCACGGCGGCCGCGACCATCGCGGCGGAAATCCCACGGCGCATCTACCCAACCTTAGTTCTTGCCCCTCATGTCAGAGGGCCCCTCTTGTTGGAGAGGAGGGACGATGATGCGACGGTCCTCTAAAGGTCGGCTTAATCGGCATGCCTTTGATCCGTGCGGATCGTGGTTTATGGAGAGTGAATGTCGTCGAAGAAACTCAAAGTCGTTGTCACGCGCCGCCTGCCGGATCCGGTGGAGACGCGGCTACGCGAATTGTTCGACGCTGAACTCAATGTCGAGGACAAGCCGTTCACGGCGGAAGAGCTCGTGGCCGCTGTTGGACGCGCGGATGTTCTTGTGCCGACAGTCACAGATCGCGTCGACGCCAAGGTGCTCTCGCGCGCCGGCGAGCAATTGCGGCTGATCGCGCAGTACGGCGCGGGCGTCGACAACATCGATGTGGCCACCGCCGTGCAGCGCGGCATCACCGTGACCAATACGCCGGGCGTTTTGACCGAAGACACCGCCGACATGACCATGGCGCTCATCCTCGCGGTGCCGCGCCGGATCGTTGAGGGCGTGAAAATCATCGAGCAGGACAAGTTCACCGGCTGGTCGCCGACTTGGATGATGGGCCGGCGCATCTGGGGCAAGCGCCTCGGCATTATCGGCATGGGCCGCATCGGCCAGGCGGTGGCGCGCCGCGCGCGCGCGTTCGGTCTGCAAGTGCATTATCACAATCGCCGCAAGGTGAGCGCGCATATCGAACAAGAGCTTGAGGCGACGTATTGGGACAGCCTCGATCAGATGCTGTCGCGCATGGATATCGTCTCGGTGAACTGCCCGCATACGCCGGCGACGTATCACTTGCTCTCCGCGCGCCGCCTCGCGCTGCTGAAGCCGCACGCGTATATCGTCAACACCGCACGCGGTGAGGTGATCGATGAAGGCGCGCTGGCGCGGATGCTGGAGAAGGGCGAACTCGCAGGCGCAGGCCTCGACGTGTTCGAGAACGAACCGGCGATCAATCCGAAGCTGAAGAAGCTTTCGAACGTCATGCTGCTGCCGCACATGGGCTCCGGCACGATCGAGGGCCGCATCGATATGGGCGAGAAGGTCATCATCAACATCAAGACCTTCGCTGACTGCCACAAGCCGCCGGATCGCGTCATTCCATCGATGCTCTGAGGAGGGCGCTCACATGCGCGCCTTGTTGCTGGCTGCCGCTTGCGTTCTCGCCGCGTGTTCTGCCGAGGCGCCGCCGAGCGCGTCGCAAACCAACGCTGACGCCGCCGATCGGACGGACGGTCCAGCCGAGGACCTCGTGCTCTCGTGCGAAGATTTTGCGTCTTTGACGCCGGCGACTTTGGCCGAGCGGTTTGGCGCACAGAACATCAGTGTTCAGACGCTCAACGGCGCAGAAGGCGACACCTACGAAGCCGCCATCGTCTTTGCCGACGATCCCACGACCCGCTTGGAAATCGCCTGGGACCTCGATGGGCAGCGTTTGGCGACAGTCAGCGTCCATGACGAAGGCACGCAATGGCGCGGTAGCGAGGGTTACACGATTGGCTCTTCGCTCCCGGACGTTGAACGAATGAACGGGCGCGCTTTCCAACTCTATGGTTTTGGATGGGATTACGGCGGTTGGGTTTCGAATTGGAATGGCGGCGCGTTGCAATACACGCAGACGTGTCGCGCGCAGATGCGCTTCAACCCGCGCGGGCGCGAGGACGTCAACGCGATGGGAGACCGTGAGTTCCAATCAGATAACGCCGCAATTCTCGCCGCTGATCCCGTCGTCAGCGGGTTCGGTTTGACCTTTCCAACGGCGCAATAAAACGCTCGCTTCGCGCGCGAAAACCCTTACCGCACGCACCTTCGAGGCCTAGTTTCCGCGCCATCCCGCGCGCGCATTTGCGTCGCTGGCTCCCCAGGGGACGATCATGAAGAAGAAGCTCTTGCAGACTCTCGCAGTCGCAGCGCTGATCTGCGGCCTCACCGCCGCACCAGCCGCCGCGACAGAAGGTTGGTATGGCCGCGCCGATGCCGGTTATTCCGTCGATGGCAACGTCGAAGCATTCGATACCGAATTCGATCTCGAAGACGACTGGATGGCCGATTTAGCGCTCGGCTACGCCTTCCAAAATGGCTTCCGCACCGACGCAGAACTGTCGTGGCGCAATAACGAAGTCGATCTGTTCGACGAAGACGCCGAAGTGCTCGCGGGCATGTTCAACCTCTTCTACGACTTCAATCGTGGCGGCCGCTTCCAACCGTATATCGGCGCCGGTATCGGCTACGGCCAGCTCGACTTCAACGACCTCGATGATTCCGGCTTGGCCTACCAAGCGATGGTAGGCGTCGGCATCGCCGTGAGCGAGCGCGCGACGATTGATGTCGGCTATCGCTATTTCGTCATGGATGACCTCGAGCTTGACCTCGATGGCCCGACCGACGTGTCGTACGAACATCAGGCTGTGACTGTTGGTCTGCGTTGGCAGTTTGCTGCCGCCGCTGCGCCGCCGCCGCCACCTCCGCCGCCGCCGCCTCCGTCACCGCCGCCACCACCGCCGCCGGTTGCGTGCCCGGCGTCTGACTTCGTTGTGTACTTCGAGTGGGATCGCTCGAACCTCAACCAATCGGCGCAGGAGACGATCGACGCCGCTGTCGCGCGCGCACGTCAGTGCAACGTGAACAGTGTCGTTGTTGTCGGCCACACCGATACGTCTGGTTCGACGGCCTATAACCAAGGTCTGTCCGAGCGCCGTGCTGGCGTCGTCCGTGATGCGCTTGTCGCACGTGGCATCGGCGCAGGCTCGATCCAAACGCAAGCCCGCGGCGAAACCGATCTCGCCCGTGCAACGCGCGACGGCGTGCGCGAGCCGCTGAACCGCCGCACGGCAGTGACGATCAGCTTCCGCTGATCGCTCTAAGCGTTCGACACTCCAAAGGCCCGGCGCAAGCCGGGCCTTTCTTCTTGTGATCCAGCTTTGGCGGGGCGGCGTAACAGACATGCGCGCGCAACGAACTCAAATCTGGAGCCCACCCAAATGTTGAAGCAAGTTTTTGCCGCGTGCGCCGTGCTCATGATCGCCGCCGCGCCAGCGTCTGCGCATCCACGCGAAGTTAAATCACATCACGCCCACCGCGGTGCCGACATCGTCGATACGGCCGTTGCCGCCGGTCAGTTTCAAACGCTCGCCGCGGCACTCGGCGCTGCTGGCCTGGTCGATACACTGAAGGGCGATGGCCCATTCACGGTGTTCGCACCGACGGACGAAGCGTTTCGCGCGCTGCCGTCAGGCACGGTTGAACGCCTTCTGCGCCCCGAAAATCGCGACGAACTCATCCGCGTGCTGAGCTATCACGTTATCGCGGGCCGCGTTGAGGCAGGCGATCTGGCTGGGCGGCAAGTGCGCCCGCAAACCGTTGCTGGCGCGCGCCTCACCATTGATGGCCGCCAAGGTGTCAGCATCAACAATGCGCGCGTGATCAACGCCGATGTCGAAGCGTCTAACGGCATCATTCACGTTATCGATCGCGTGCTGTTGCCGCCCGCGCACTGAGCGCAACGGGTGCGAAGAAGGGCCGGCGCGTTCTCCCCGAGCGCCGGCCCTTTAACGCTTAGAACTCCGTCAGCAATGTCAGCCGGAAGTTGCGCCCCGGGAGCGCGAGATCGTCCTTCAGGAAGGAGGAGTGCACGCGGCCCAAGTCATCGCCCAGGTTGCGAGCATCGAGGCGCAGAGACCAAGTGCTGTCCTCACCTTGTGGGCGGAAGGCGAGGCTCGCGTTCAAGAACGTATAGCCGGATGTCGCGGTCTCGAACGCGGCGAGGCGATCTTGCTCGCCGACATCGACGACTTCGACGCGGCCTGTCCAATGCGTGCTGTCAGCTGTGACGCCGAACGTCAGCGAAGACGGCGGGATGCGCGGGGGATTGCCGCCGCCATCAAAGCTTGCGCGTACCCAATCATAAGCAGCGTCGGCGCTGACCGCGATGCCGTTGGCCTCGAACAGACGCGCGCGGATCGCGAACTCGCCGCCTTCGAACGTCGCGTCCTCTTGGCTGAAACCGAAGACGCCGAACTCTTCAGCGCCGACTGGAATTGCGTCGGGCGGGCTGAAGCCATCAGTCCCTGCGCCTTCATCGACCCAGAAGATGACGCCGGTGTCGAGCAGCGCGATGTAGTCCTCGAACTCGATCCGATAGAGATTGAGTTCGGTGCTGATCCGCCCGTTGTCGAAACGCACCGAGCCTTCAAGCGAAAGTGCGGTTTCTGGATCGAGATCCGGATTGCCGATCTCATAGCTTTCCGTCGCCAAGTGCAGACCGTCAGAGAAGAGCTCAACCGCTGTCGGCGCGCGTTCGGTGCGGGCAAGGGTGGCGCCGACGAACCAGTTTTGCGCTGGGCGGAAGAAGACGCCGCCAGAGGCCGCCCATGTGTCGAACTCGCGACCACCGACGGTGACGTTGTCTAACTCACGCCGCTCAACGCGCGCGCCGCCTTCCAGGCCCCAGCCGCCGAAGTCGAGGCGCTCAATGATGAAGAGCCCGGTGTCCTGCGTGTTGGTCGCGGTGATGAACGCTTCTTCGCCGACAGCGCCGAAATCGACATCGGAGTATTGAAGGCCGATCGCGCCTTGCAGACGTTCGCCGCGGTGATGGGCTTCGAGGCGCGCTTCATAGCCTTCGCTGTTGAAGATCGTGCCCGGCTCGCCGTCACCCTCGAACTCGGTGTGCTCGTAGTCCGAATGCTGAATGCCGTAATCGAGCCGATCGAACGCGCCCCAGTTCACGCGGAAATCGCCGCGCGACTCGATGCGCGTTTGCTCAAGTTCGATACGGCCGGCTGGCTCGTCTTCGTGATGCGGCAGCAAGCCGTACTCGTCTTCGGTGCGCTTGATGGCGAGGCCCGCAAAGCCCCACTCGCCGAGCATCGAGCCGCCGAGGCCGTATGAGCGGTTCTCGGTGAACTGGTTCGCGGCGACGCCGACCGGCGTGTCGTAGGGATCGGTGCGGCTGCCAGAGGCCGAGAGGTTGAACGCGAAGTCGCCCGCGCCAAAGCGCAAGCGGCCCGCGCCATGCGTGCCGTCATCGACGCTGGAAGCCGCGAGCAGGCCCTCGAACTCCAGGCCGTCGACCGCGCGCGTCGGGATTGATTGATCGATCACATTGACGACGCCGCCAATGGCGTTGCCGCCATAAGCCAGCGCTGCCGAGCCTCGCAAGATTTCGATCCGCTCGGCGTCCAAGCCATCGGACGTGACAGCGTGATCCGGTGATGCGGTGGAGGCGTCGATCGTGCCGATGCCGTTTTGCAGCACGCGCACGCGGTCTTCGCCGAGGCCGCGAATGATCGGCCGGCTCGCGCCTGCGCCGAAGAACGTCGTGGCGATGCCGGGCGTTGCGTCGAGCGTATCGCCTAAGCCGCCATTGAGCTGGGCGATGATGTCATCGCGGCGCAGCACTTCCGCGCCCTGCAAGCTCTCGATGCGCGAGCCTTCGAGCGGGGCGGTGACGATGACTTCTTCTTCGGTGTTGGTGTCTTGCGCCATGGCGGCGCTGGGAACGAGGACTGCGAAGGCGACGAAGCCGAGCAGGTATGCTTTAAAACTGGTACGCATGATAATGCCTCTAAGCGGAGTGATCGCGCGCGAACGCGCGGCGTGCGCTCAAGCGTGAGCGCGTTAGCGGTGCTTAGAGAGCGAGAGGCGGCGCGCGGCTTTGCCAGGAATGCGTGATCGCCAGCGGCGCACGACGAATAGCGCGCGCTGCGGTTTCGTACGCGGCATTGTGCGCAGCGGAGAGCACAACGGCGCCTGCCAATGTCGCGCTGCCCGCCGTGGCGTGCACGGCGCAGACGATACAGCCCACCGTATCGTGCGCGAGCTCGACATGGGTGTGGTTGTGACCATCGCCTTCGGCGTGGAGACTTGCCGTCTCCGTTTGACCCCAGCTGCCGAGGGGCGGCTGCACGTGCGTGTGCGTCTGGACGACGAAGATTTGCAGGAAGAGCGCGACCGTCGCGGCGAGCATGGCGAAGGCGCGCACGGGGGCGCTGCGTTCGACACGGTCCTGCGTTCTGCGCTTCGGCGTCATCGGGGCGAGTTATATTGTAACGGCCGCGGCCCTGACCAGCCCCTTCGCCTCAGAGAACGGCCAAAAGCCCTGAAAACGCGCCGAGCGTCACGCTGCCGGTCGCTTCTCGGACCTCGCCCAGGGTCAGTTTCGTGACCGCCCCGGCCGGCAGAGGGCGAACGATCGGGCCCGCGTCGAGATTGAACAGGCAGAGCACGCGCTCGTCACCTGCGCGCCGCTCGAAAGCCAGGAGAGTGTCCGGTGCGTCGAGCGCGACGAACTCACCCTCGCGCAGCGCGGCGCTTGATTTGCGCAGCGCGATCATCCGGCGCGTGAAGGCGAGCACCGAGTCGGGATCGCTCTCTTGCGCGTCGACGGCGCGCTCCGCGTGGCGCGGATCAAGCGGTAGCCACGCGTCCGGCGCATCGGTGAAGCCCGCCATGTTGGCAGCGCGCCGCCAAGGCATCGGCGTACGCGCGCCGTCGCGACCAATGCCGGAGGGCCAAAACGCGATCGCTTCCGGATCGCGCAGACGCTCATACGGAACGTCTGCGTGCGGCAGGCCGAGTTCATCGCCCTGATAGAGAAAGATCGCCCCGCGCAAAGCGAGCAGCAGTGCGAGCATGAGCTTCGTACGCTGAGGGTCATCGCCGGCGAGACGGGTAGGGAAGCGGATCACGTCGTGGTTCGAAAATGACCATGATGGCCAGCCGCGCGCGCCTTCCCATTGCGCCATTGCGTCTTTGATGACCGCGGCGTTCAGTTCGCGCTGGCGCAGTAGGAAGAAAGAGTAAGCCGTGTGTAGGCGGTCGGGGCCATCTGTGTATTCGCGCTGAACCTTCAGCGGCTCTTCGTCCTCGATCTCGCCGACAGCCATCACGCCATATTGATCGAGCAGAGCGCGCAAGCGCGCGATGAACTGCAGCGTTTCCGGTTGCGTGCGGCTGTAGAGATGGCGCTGAAACTGATGCGGGCGCGGCGGCGCGCGCTTGAGCGTCGTGATCGGCGGATTGTCGCGCAATTGTGCATCGTGAACGAAGAAGTTCACGACATCGAGCCGGAAGCCATCAATGCCGCGATCAAGCCAGAAGCGCGCGACGTCCAAGAGCGCGTCCTGCACCGGCGGATTGCGCACGTTGAGATCGGGCTGCTCGGACAAAAAGTTGTGCAGATAATATTGCCGCCGGCGCGCATCCCAAGTCCACGCGCAGCCGCCGAACATGGCCTGCCAATTATTCGGCGGTGAACCATCCGGCTTGGCGTCCGCCCAAACGTACCAATCGGCTTTCGGATTGTCGCGGCCCGATCGGCTCTCGGTAAACCACGCGTGCTGATCCGAAGAGTGCGACCAGACTTGATCGATTATCACTTTCAGACCCAGCTCATGCGCGCGTTTGATCAGCGCGTCAGCATCAGCGAGTGAACCGAAGAGGGGATCGACGCCTGTGTAATCGCTGACGTCGTAGCCGTAATCCTTCATCGGCGAGGTAAAGAACGGCGAGAGCCAGATCGCGTCGCAACCGAGCGAAGCGATGTAATCCAGCTTCTCGATCGCGCCTTTGAGATCGCCGACGCCATCGCCATCGCTATCGCGAAACGAGCGCGGGTAGATTTGATAAATAACGGCGCCACGCAGCCAGTCAGTGCTCATTGCCTAGGCATGGCGAACGCCGCGTCGCCGCGCAAGTCTCTTACGGGCGGCGCGGTTCGCGAGAGTCCGGCTGGGGCGCGAACCACGCGCCTGGCCCAGCGCTCGCGGTCGCTTCGGCGGCAAGACGAGTGATTTCTGGCGCGCCTGCTTGCGGCGTGCGCACGTTCTCGAACGCCACCCATTCAGCTTCGCACGCTGTGCGGCTGAAGCGCAGCGCGCCATAGCCGCGCTTAGTGAGGTCGCACCAGACGAGATTGGGATTGGCGTTGCGCATCAGCGCTTCGCGTTCGCCGGGTTCGGCGTTGGAGAGCGAGCGTTCAAAGCCGGGCGAGGTGACGCTGCCGCCGGCGAACTCAATCGCAGCGTTCCGGCCGCCGGCTGGCGCCGCGATGTTGTTGAGCCAACAATTGTGGCTATCGCCGGCGAGCACAACGGTATTGTTCGCGTTGGCGACGCAAGCGTCGAGGAAGCGTGTGCGCGCGGCGGGATAACCGCCCCACGAATCCATATTCCAGGGCAGGCCTTGCGCGGTCAGTTGTTCGCCGCTGCCAATCCATTGGCGCGTGCCGCTGCTGGCGCTCTCTGGCAATAGGCGCGTTGCGCCGGGCGCATACATCTGTTCGCCCATGATCACCTGCTGGGCGATGATCTGCCACGTCTGCCCGCGGTTCTTCGATTGCGCCAGCGCCTCAGCGAACCACCGCTCCTGATCCGCGCCAAGCAATGTGCGGTTTGGATTGTCGAGCACGGTGCGGCGAAACTCAGCGACAATCGCCGCCGCATCAGCGCCAGCTTCGGCCAGACGCGGCATCAGCGCGCTGCGATAATTGATCTGCTCATCTCGCCCGATATGGCGCGTATCGAGCAACACGATGCGGGCGAGATCGCCCCAATCGAGCGTGCGATAGATGCGCGCGCCGCGATCCGTGGGGCGGCGTATCGGCATCCAATCGAAATACGCTTTCGACGCCGCTGCGACGCGATCGAGCCATGTGCCTTCGAATTCGACTTGATGGTTCTGCGCGCCATCGCGCCACGTATCGTTGGTGATCTCGTGATCGTCCCAGACCACGGCCATCGGTTTTGCTTGGCGTAGCGCCTGCAGATCGGGGTCGGCGTGATAGGTGGCGTAGCGTTGATAATAATCGTTGAGCCGCACGATCTCGGACGCGGGATCGATGATCCGACCGGCGACGGTCTCGGCTTCGCTTGGGTAATTGGTGCGCCCGTATTCGTAGATGTAATCGCCGGTGTGAACGGCGAGATCGATGTCGTCGCGCATCGCCGCATGGCCGTAGGCGTGGAAATAGCCGAAGCCGTAGTTCGAGCAGGAAAAGAGCGCGATCGAGAGGCTGTCGCCGCCTTGCGCCGGCGCGGTGCGGGTGCGGCCGGTTGGCGAAGGGTCGTTGGCGGACAGGAAGCGGTAGAAATAGCGCCGCCCGGGCGCCAGCCCACGTACATCGATCTTCACGCAGAAGTCGTTGACCGGCGATGCGCTGGCCTCACCGCGCTGCGCGACCTCCGCAAAGCTCTCGTCCTCGGAAACTTCCCACCCAATGCGACCGCCAGGACCGATGAAGCGCGTCCAGATGATCACGCCCTCGGGTAGCGGATCGCCAGAGGCGACGCCGTGGGTGAACATACCGCGCGAAAGGTTCTGCGCCCACGCAGGGCGGGGCGCCGCGGCGAGTGTTGCGGTGGCGGCGAGAAGCGCGCGGCGTGTCGTAAGCATGGGCGTGACCTAGCCTTTCTGCGCGAAACTTATGTGTCAGTCGAAACGCTAGGCCCCTAGCAACGCGCGCCCGCAGTCGCGGCGCACATGGTTGGCGGCTCCATCACCTGGTACATGAACTCGTGCGCCGCCATAGCTGATTGGTCAGCCACCTCTTCTTGCGGAATATGGCCCACATTCTGGAACGTCACCGAACGCGCTGTCGGGATTGCTTCAGCGAACTGGCGTGCGTGGTCGGGCGGCACGATCCGGTCCTGATCGCCTGTCATCACCAGCACCGGCATCGTCAGCGCCTGCAGACGCTCAGCCGTCGCGTAATTCCGGTCACGGAAGCCGAGCGTGATTTGCAGGAGAATGTCGCGATGGCCCGGCGCGCGCGAAAGCTCCGAATAGCGTGTGACCATCGCGTCGGTGACGAAGCTTTGATCCACGAAAGAGTTTTGCAGCCCTTGGCGAACGAGGTTCGTGTTATCGAGATCGCGCAGTAGAGGCGCGGCAGGGCTGCGCAGTAACCTGAACACGGGCGGATCTTCTGAGAGATTGGCGCGTGTTTCGGGCCAGCCTGAAGCATCGACAAGGATAAGGCCTTCGACTTGCTCGGGATGCGCCAGCGCGTATTCCCAAGCAACGTTGCCGCCCATCGAGCTGCCGGCGAGGAAAAAGCGATCGAGCCCTTGAGCACGCGTGAACGCCTCAACCGCATCACGGAAGTTTTCGATAGAGGCGCGATAGCCCGCCGGTGCGCTGGTCAGCCCGTGGCCGGGCAGATCGACGGAGATGACGCGATAATCATTGATGCGCTGTTCGCCGGTGGCGAGCCGTTCGACCCAAGGCTCCCACGTATGGAGTGACGCCGAGAAGCCGTGGATCAGCAGCAGCACTGGCGCATCGGGGGCGCCTTCGTCGCGATAGTGCATGCGAATGCCACCGGGCAATTCGGCGTAGCGCGATGCGGCGCTCTCATAGCGCGCGGCTAACGTTTCATAGGGAATGTCATCGCGCTTCAGGAAGAAATAGCCGCCGACTACGACCACCGCGACCAAACCGATTAGCGTAAGCAATCCGCCAAAAATCCACCGCAACATATCCACCCTCCGTCGGCGCTAGAGTGGCGTGTGCGGCGCGCCGGTCAAGCGCGCCAGCCGACTCGGCGGGCCCATTCTTCGGATTCCGCACGCCGTTGGGCCAAATCGTCCGGCGCGGTGTCGCCTTCCGCTGCCGCGCGGGCGAGAATTTCGGCAATCGTCTCCGCCATTGGCGGCAGCCCCACGCTTGCGCGCCGCGCATCGAGGTCCGCTTCGTCCCGCGTTGGCGCAGGCGAGAGCTGGCCGTGAGCGTCCCAGTTGAATTGTGTGCCGAAGGTTTGCTCTCGGCCCTCAAACACGGCGATGCGATCCGAAAGATACGCCGCATCGAGCGCATTGGCGTGACCCAGCGGGATGGCGTCGAGCATCAGCTCAAGCCCACGCCGTTGCAGCGCCGGATGGCTGATTGCATGCTGCAGGATAAGGAACGCGGCAGCGGCGCCTTCGTCACCCAGCTTGTCGCGGCCAGGCCAGCCGAGAGCATCGAAGGCATCGGCGAGCAGCGCGGCGTTTTCATCGTGCACGGCCTGCATCTCTGGGTGATAGCCTTTGAACAGCGCGCCAGTTCTTGCGAGCCGCGTGCGCGTCTCAAGATCATGCCGCGCCGCGGAGATCAGTCGGTCACGCCAAGCTGCATCAGTCATGTGCGCAGGTTCTGCATTTCGGATCGCGCTTCAATGCGACGATGCGCGCCGTGGCTGCGAGCCCATCATAGAGCAGCAGCCGTCCCGCCAAACTTTCACCCGCACCTACGATCTCCTTGATTGCCTCAAGCGCCATCATCGAGCCGATCACGCCCGTGAGCGCGCCGATAATGCCTGTGCGCTCGCATGTCTCCGCATCCGGTGGCGTATCGGGCACAAGGCAGCGATAGCAGGGCAGGCGTTGTTCTAGAGGAAGCGTCTTGGTGTGGCCGGATTTGAAGGTCGAGACTTGTCCGTCCCAGCGGCCAACAGCGCCAGATACGAGCGTGATGCCGAGCGCGTGGCAGGCGTCGTTCACCGCAAAGCGCGTGGCGAAATCATCGGTGCCGTCGAGCACGATATCGGCGCCATCAAGCGTCGCTTCCGCGTTGCTTCCGTCGATGCGCATAACGAGTGTGTCGATGTCGATATTGGGATTAAGCGCCAGCAGCGCGCCCTCAGCGCTCGCGACCTTTGGCGCGCCGACATCGCCCGTGCCGAAAATGATTTGTCGCTGCAGGTTCGATAGCGCCACACTGTCGTGATCGATCAAGCGCAGTGCGCCAACGCCAGCGGCTGCGAGATAAAGCGCCGCTGGCGCGCCCAATCCTCCCATGCCAACGATCGCAACCGTCGCAGCCTTGAGCTTCTGCTGCCCGGGGCCGCCGACCTCCTTCAGCAAGATGTGGCGCGCATAGCGCTCGCGCTCGTCGGCGGAGAAACTCATGCGAACTACGTAGTGCAGCGGCGAGGCGGTTCCAACTATTGCGGGCCCGCAGCAGCAGGCGCCGCAGGCGACGTGTCGCAGCGTTGGAAGCGGAAAACGCCTGGCGGCTGGTCAATGCGGTCGCGATAGAGGATCGGCAGCATGCCGTTCATCATCACATAGCGGGGCGCGGGCGTGTCGTTGCGCGGCAGCGAGTTGATGTAGTGCATGTCTTCATCGAAAAAGAACACCTGCATGTTCGCGCCGCCGCCTGCTGGGCGCACGTAAGCCGTAGCACTTTGATATTGCGGCGTGCCGCTGGGGCCATGGCCGGCGGGATTGAAGACGTATTCGGTGTTGAATGACGTAACGCGTACGACGAGGGCCATATTGCCGATGCGGCGTCCTTCAAATTCCGCCATCTCGATGCCGCCCGCGGGCGAGGGCATGCGGCGGAAGCGCAGTTCAAGGCGGCGATCGTCGTTGTATTCGTACACAGCGTTCTCGGTGAGGCAGTCGCGCGCGGTCGGGAGCGGCGCGGAAGGCGCAGGCTCTTCGAACAATCCCGGCTGCTCCGTTGCCGGCGCCATCTGCTGGTAGGCAAGAAACCCACCGATTCCGAGCGCCGCAAGGACGGCGGCGATGATCAAAGCGCGCATCAGATATCCCCTTTGCTGCGGTTGTAAGCGCTGCGCGCGCGTGCGTCGAGTTCCTTGCCGGAACGGCTGCGCGCTGCGCGCGTTCACCCCCCATGCGATACATCGACGAGAGCCTCGCGCCTGGTGAGGTCATTCTGCAGCGCGGCCAATGGCCAAAAGTCTTTTGGATCGGCGCATGGGCGGCGTTGCTGTTGCTCGGCATTATCCTGGTCGGGATTTTCCTCTTCTTGCGCTCGTGGATCATCATGTCGACGACGGATTTCGCCGTCACCAACCGGCGCGTCATCTTGAAGACCGGTTGGCTAAATCGCCGTACGCAAGAGCTCGCGGTCGAGAGCGTCGAGGGTGTGATCCTCGATCAATCGCTTTTGGCGCGGCTATTCGGCTACGGGCACGTGGTGGTCACCGGCACGGGCGACGCCGTGATCCGCTTCCCGGCGATGGCGCATCCCGTAGCGTTCCGCCGTTCGATCGAGGCGGCGCGCGCAGAAAGCTCGGCGGTGCATCTTGAGCACGGCGATCGTGAAGCGCTTGAGCGCGCTGTCGCCGCGAATGATCGCGCGCCGGAAGCGGATGCGGAAGTGGAAGCGGAGGAGCAGCCGCAGCCGCGCGAACGTCCGCGTAAGCGCTCAAGCTTTATCGGCCTGCGCGCACGCCGTTAGCTGCGACCGGTGGAGCCGAAGCCGCCGGCGCCGCGCGCGGTTTCGCTCAGATTATCGACCACGTCCCACGCGCCTTGCGTCACTGGCGCGATCACCATTTGCGCAATACGCTCGCCGCGCGTGATCGTGAACGGCTCTTGGCCAAGATTGATCAGGATCACTTTGATCTCGCCGCGATAGTCCGCGTCGACCGTCCCTGGCGTGTTGAGGCACGTGACGCCGTGCTTGAGCGCCAGCCCCGAGCGCGGGCGAACTTGCGCTTCGTATCCCGCCGGTAGCGCGATCGTCAGCCCCGTCGGCGTCAGCACGCGTTGGCCTGGCGCAACCACCATCGGCTCGCCCTCAGGCACCGCTGCGCGTAAATCCATGCCGGCAGAGAGGGCGGTTTCGTATGCGGGAAGCTGCAGGCCCTCGAAGTGGTCAAGCGGCGCAACTTGGATGCGGACAGTATTGCTCATGGCCGCTGACTAACCCGGATTCGCGCTTCTTGGAAAACCCTGCCCACAGAAAGAGGGCCTCGGATTACGCCAAGGCCCTCTCGATACAGCGGAATTTTCTGGGATTTATCGCTTGCCGGCGGCGCGGCGCAGGGCGGCGGCCTTTAGATCGCGGCGCACTTCATCTTCGTAGCGCTTGATCTCGGCAGCTTCGGCTTCGGCCTTGCGGCGCTTCGCAGCTGCAGCGGTCTCGCGCGCCATACGCTCGCGCTCAGCCTTGATGGCGGCTTCAGCGGCGATCTTGCGCTCCAGCTTTTCGAGTTCGACGCGCTCGCGGCGGCGCTTCTCGGACTCAAGACGCTTCTCTTCGCGAGCGGCAGCGGCGGCGCGTTGCTCTTCGATCGCCTTGGGATCGACCGGCGCTTGGTCTTCAGTCTTCTTCTTGAACTTCTCCAGCATCGCCTTTTTGGCGGCGAGTGCGGCGTCACGGCGTTCGTTGTGGTTCTCAAAGCTCATACGGGCGTCCTTTGGGGCGCAGGCCCTTGGGCCACGCGCACTGCACTGGAATCGGCAAAGGTGTTTGTGAAGCGCTCTACATAGCGTTCCGCGCGCCGGGCTCAAGCCCTAAAGACTTGCGTTTCCGCAACGTCTACTTGCGCGCGGGGGACTTCGTTGAAAGCGTTGCGGCAATCTGCTCCGCCAGACGCTTGGCGACCGCGTCCTTGGCCATGTGCGGCCAGCTTTCGGCGCCGTCCTTGGTGATCAGCAGCACCTGATTGTTGTCGCCGCCCATAACATCGCCCGACACGTCATTGGCGACGATCCAGTCGCAGCCCTTCTTGGCGATCTTGGCGCGTGCGTTGTCCTCAACATTATCGGTCTCAGCGGCAAAGCCGATAACGAGCTTCGGGCGCTTCTTGCTCGGCTTGGAGAGTGTCGCGAGGATGTCGGGGTTTTCGGTGAGCGTGATCGCCGGGATGCCGGTCTTGTCTTTTTTGATTTTGGTGTCGGCCGCCTCGGTTGGGCGCCAATCGGCGACGGCAGCGACCATCACCGCCACATCAAGCGGCAGTGCGGCCTCCGATGCGTCGAGCATTTGCTGCGCCGTCTCCACCGAAACCCGATGCACGCCGAGTGGTGCGGGCAGGCCGGTGGGGCCGGAGACGAGCGTCACATCCGCGCCAAGCTGCGCTAGTGCAGCAGCTATCGCGTAACCTTGCTTGCCGCTTGAGCGATTGGAGAGGAAGCGTACCGGATCGATCGCTTCTTGTGTTGGGCCCGCGGTGACCAGCGCGCGTTTGCCTCTGAGCGGACCATCGGCAACCAGACCTTTGATCACGTCAAAAATCTCTTGGGGCTCTGCCATACGGCCTGGGCCGTATTCGCCGCACGCCATGTCGCCTTCGTTCGGGCCGATGAAGTGCATGCCGTCGGCTTGCAGGCGCGCGATGTTGCGCTGTGTTGCGGGATGCAACCACATGCGCACGTTCATCGCCGGCGCGAACAGTACCGGCGTGTCAGTGGCAAGCAATGTTGTGGAGGCAAGATCGTTGGCATGGCCGTTCGCGGCCTTGGCGATGAGATCGGCGGTCGCAGGCGCGACGACGATGAGATCGGCCGAGCGCGAGAGCTCGATATGGCCCATCTCGTTCTCGTCGGTGAGATTGAAGAGGTCCTGATAGACTTTGTCTTGCGTGAGCGAGCCGACACTCAGTGGCGTCACGAACTCGGCGCCGGCTTTCGTGAGGATTGCGCGTGACTTGATCCCGGCTTGCGCAAGCAAGCGGATGAGCAGCAGGCTTTTGTAAGCCGCGATGCCGCCGCCAATGATCAGGAGAACGCGCTTGCCGCTCATGGCGCAGCTTGCTCCTCAATCGTCGCCGCTTCGCCGGGACCCGACGACGCTGGCGCGCCTTCTCCCGCAGGCGGGATAGGTGCGGTTGCTGAGGGGCTGGGTGCTCGATCCATCGGCTCTTCAATACGCGCCGGCTCGGGCGCGGGTTGCGGCGCCAGTTCGATATTGCGCGGGCCGAACACTAGCACGAGCAGGCCGCCGCCGATCAGGCCCAGCCAAAATGCCGGCATTTGGTACCATTTGCGCTCTTCACGCGGCGCCTCGATGCTGACTTTGCGTGCGGCTGCCTCGAGCGCGGTCAAAGTGTGGGGCAGGCGGCGCATCGCGGCAAAGCCATGTGCGACCTCATCGATGCCGCGCTTGGTGACGGCTTCCACGCCCAGCTCGCGCTCAACCCAGCGTTCAACGATCGGGCGCGAGGCTGCCCACATGTCGTGCTTGGGATCGAGGCCGCGGGCGACGCCTTCGACCTGAACCATGGTCTTTTGCAGCAACACCAGTTCGGGGCGCAGGTGCATGCCAAACATATGGGTCACGTCGAAGAGCTGCAGAAGCAGGCGGCTCATCGATATGCTGTCAGCAGTCTTGCCGAAGATCGGTTCGCCGATGGCGCGCAAAGCCTGCGCGAACTCTTCAACGGTGAACTTGTCCGGCACATAGCCAGCTTCGTGGTGAACTTCGGCGACGCGGCGATAGTCGCGGCGATGGAAGCCGTAGAGGATTTCGGCCAGGTAGCGGCGCTCTTTATGGCCGATGCGGCCCATGATGCCGAAGTCGACAATCCAGAGCTTGCCGTCCTTGCCGTAGAGCAAATTGCCCTCGTGCATGTCGGCGTGGAAGAAGCCGTAATCGAGTGCGGCCGCGAGGAAGCCGCGCGTGATCTTGATGGCGAGTTCGCTGCGATCGGCGCCGGCTTTGTCGAGGCCTTTGGAATCGGTGAGGCCAACGCCATCGATCCAGTCCAGCGTCATGACGCGCTTGGCCGAGCGCGACCAATCGATCTCCGGCACGGCGAGGTAACCGTCCTTCTCCGCGACTTCCTTGAACTCAGCTGCAGCGCCCGCTTCGAGGCGCAGATCAAGCTCGCGCTCCATCGCCGACGACACGGTGTCGATGAATTGCACCGGCTCAAGCCGGCGCGAGCGCGTGGAGACTTTCTCGATCCACCAGGCGAGGAAGTGCAGCGCCTTCATCTCTTTTTCGAGGCGCCGTTCGATGTTCGGGCGCAGCACCTTGATGGCGACGATGCGCTTGCGCGGCATTATCGCTTGGTGCACCTGCGCGATCGATGCGGCAGCGACGGCCTCGGATATCTGACCGAACAAGTCCTCGGTGCCGCCGAGTTCGCTGTTGATGGTGTCGAGTGCGATTTCGCGCGGGAAGGGCGGCAGGCGATCCTTCAGGCGCCCAAGCTCCTGCGCGACGGTGACGCCGATCATGTCTGGGCGTGTCGCCAGAAACTGGCCGACCTTCACATAGGCCGGGCCCAAACGCTCCAAAGCTTTCGCAAGACGCTCACCAACGCTGCGGCCGCGGCGGCGCTTGGCGAAGATTGAGAGCGCGGTGTGCGCGGCTTGCAGGCCTGTCGGATAGCGATCGTAATACTCAGACGGCAGCAGCACGTCGTAGCGCACCAAAGTCATGGCTACGCGCAGCAGACGCCAGATGTGCCCGAGCACGCCGGTCAGGATGCCGACGAGCACCGCAATCGCGATGACGAGGACGAGCGATACCCAGAACACTAAACCGACCAACCCCAATGCAGCGCGCAGACACCGCCAGCCATGTTGCGATAGGCCGCGCGCTGGAAACCCGCCTCACGGATCATAGTCAGAAATGTTTCCTGATCCGGAAACCTGCGGATGGATTCGACCAGATATCGGTAGGAATCCGCGTCATTCGCCAGCAATTTCCCCAAAGCCGGAATGGCGTTAAAGGAATAGAAATCATAAACCGGCTCGAGCCCGCCAATGGCGAGGCGCGAGAACTCCAAGCAATAGAACCGCCCGCCGGGCTTCAGCACGCGTTTGGCCTCGCGCAAAACGGCGGGCACGTCGGTGCAGTTCCGGATGCCGAAGCTGATGATGTAGGCGTCGGCGGCGTTGTCATCGACGGGCAGATTTTCAGCGTCGCCCTCATGCCAGAAAAGGCCGTCTTCGCCTTTGGAACGCCCCGCTTCGAGCATCTCTGTGTTGATGTCGATGACGTGGATTTCCGGCGGCTCCAGCCCGCGCCGCTGTGCTGCGCCATCGCCGAGCTTCTTTAAGCGGCGCGCGATGTCGCCAGTGCCGCCCGCGACATCGAGGATGAGTTCGCCTGGCTGTGGGTTGAGCTTGGCCGCTGCGGCGTCTTTCCAGAGCCGGTGCATGCCGCCGCTCATGGCGTCATTCATCAGGTCGTATTTCGAGGCGACTGAGGAAAACACAGCCCGCACGCGCCCGGCTTTTTCCGCGCGCGGCACCTCCTGGAACCCGAAGGAGGCGGTGTCGTCCGATTTCGTGTCGTTCATGGCCGGACCATAGCGGCGGGGCCGGGGCGGGGCTATATCGGTGCGCGATGGTTTTGCCTTTGCTTTCCGACATTTCGCCGCATGCCTGAGTTGCCGGAGGTCGAAACCGTGCGGCGCGGCCTCGCGCCGGCTTTGGTGGGGCGGCGGATCAAGCGCGCGCGCACCAAACGCGCAGATTTGCGCTTCCCCTTTCCGCCGCGCTTTGCGGCGCGCCTGTCAGGGCGGCGCGTAGTGACGCTCGATCGACGCGCCAAGTATTTGCTCGCGCATTTGGACGATGGCGCGGTCTGGGTGACGCATCTCGGCATGACCGGGCGCTGGTCGATCATCGGTGCGAAACAGCAGCCGGGCGATTTCTACTACGCCGAACCTACCGACCCCACGCACACGCATGTCGTCATCGAGATGGAGGATGGCGCGCGGCTCGAGTTCAACGATCCGCGCCGCTTCGGCTACATGGATCTGATCGCCGAAGGCGAACTCGAAGCGCATCCTTTCTTCAAAGCGATGGGGCCTGAGCCGCTCGGCAACGAATTTCATCTGCCGTATCTGAAGCGCGCGTTCGCGGGGAAGAAGGCCCCGGTGAAAGCGGCGTTGCTGGATCAGCGCGTCATTGCAGGGCTTGGCAACATCTACGTCGTTGAAGCGCTGCATCGCTCCGGAATCGCGCCGTCAAAAGCCGCGGGACGCATTGGCGCGCAGCGTTTGGAAAAGCTCTACCACGCGATCCGCGCCGTGCTCGAAGAAGCGATAGAAGCTGGCGGCTCAACGCTTTCGGATTACGCCGCCGTCGATGGCGCGCAGGGCAGCTTTCAGCAGCGTTTTCGAGTCTATGATCGTGAGGGCGAAGCATGCCCCACGCCCGATTGCGGCGGTACGATCAAACGCGCCGTGCACAGCGGGCGCTCGACGTTCTGGTGCCCAAGGTGTCAGCGATGAACTTTACCTGGGTGAACAAGAAGACCGTTCGCAGCGACGCAGGATTCGAGTTTGCTTTCACAGGCCGATTTTCTGCGGAATACAGAGAGTCAGGCCGTGTGCTGCGAATCTTTATCGAGACTGGTGACAACGTCGCCACGATCTACGAGAATTCGTTGCAGAGTGAATTCACCCAGCCTGGAAGTACATCGGCTGCTTTGCCGAGACAGCGCATCGCAAGCAATATCAGAGTGGCTCTCGCATTTCAGGGATTTACGCTTGAACTCGAACCAGGCTCCCCACCGACCTAGTTCTGCTAAGCTCGCATGATGAGTCGTTTCGCGCTCGCTTTTGTCGCCGTCTTCGCCGCCCCCGCGCTGGCCGAGGCCGCGTATTTCTCAGCAATCGAAGACCTGCCGCTGCCGCCCGGCTTCACAGAGCGCGCGTCGGCGGGCGAGGGGTTTGGCAGTGAGAGCGGGCGCATCGTGCTCCTCGCCGCCGAAGGTGTGCTGACGCCGGTCGCGGTGCGCGAATTCTACTACGAGGCATTGCCGCAGCTCGGCTGGTCGGTGAGCCCGCAAACCGACGGCACGCTCGTGTTCCAGCGCGGGCGCGAGGAATTGAGTTTCACCGTCGATAGCGCTGACGGCCGCACGATGTTGGGCGTGCGTCTCGTAGTATTACCAGCTCCGTCGAACGGAGATTGATTTTCGCCACTTTGCGGCGCAATCAAGCCGCCATGACATACGAAAACATTCTCGTTGAAACCGATGACGGCGTTGGCCTCATACGTCTCAACCGCCCGAAAGCGTTGAACGCGCTGAACGATGCGCTGATTGCCGAAGCGAGCGCCGCACTCGATGCGTTCGAAGCCGATAGCACCATCGGCTGTATCGTCATCACCGGCTCCGAAAAGGCGTTCGCCGCCGGCGCCGATATCAAGCAAATGGCCGAGGGCCAGTTCGCTGATTTTTACGCGCGCGATCCGTTCGCCAATCTCGAACGCGTGCCGCGCACACGTAAGCCCTTGATCGCTGCTGTTGCAGGCTATGCGCTCGGCGGCGGTTGCGAGCTTGCGATGATGTGCGACTTCATCATTGCCGCCGACACAGCAAAATTTGGTCAGCCCGAAATCACGCTTGGCGTCATGCCGGCCTGGGGTGGTTCGCAACGCCTGACCCGCTCTGTCGGCAAAGCCAAGGCGATGGATCTTTGCCTCACCGGCCGGATGATGGATGCGGCGGAAGCCGAGCGCTGCGGCCTCGTCGCGCGCATCGTGCCTGCCGATAAGCTCATGGAAGAGACGATGGCCGCGGCCAAGAAGATCGCCTCGTTCGGCCAGATATCGACGGTCGCCAACAAGGAAGCCGTCAACGCCGCATTCGAGACCCCCCTAAACGAGGGGCTGCGCCTGGAACGACGGTTGTTTTACAGCCTGTTCGCGACGGAGGATCAGAAGGAGGGCATGGCGGCCTTTATCGCAAAGCGGCCACCCGAATTTAAAAACCGCTGAACATTTGACGGCGGCTAGCCCCGAGGCTATGACCCGCCGCTTCATCACCGAAACTACCTGTTGGAATACTCGACTCATGGCGAATACGAAGTCCGCAAAGAAAGCCAACCGCGTCATCGGCCGCCGCACGGCGGTTAATAAGGCGCGTCGCACAGGCATGCGGTCGTCGTGGCGCAAGGTCGAAGAAGCCATCGCATCGGGCGACGCGAAAGCCGCCCAAGAAGCGCTCCGCGCCGCGGAATCCGCGACGATGCGCTCGGTGTCAAAGGGCGTGGTTCACAAGAACACCGCCTCGCGCAAAGTCTCGCGGCTGACCAGCCGCGTCTCTGCTCTCAGCAAGTAAGACCGTCGCCGACTGTCGATTTACGATCGACACAACGCCGCGACTCCCTCCAACTGAATCTGACTAACACCGTGGAAAAGCGGTGAATTTCTGTCCGTGTCCGGACTGATCTGACGTTTGGTCTATGGCGTAAAAGCCTATATTTCCCAAGATCTTAACGCCATCCTGTGGATCATTTAGAATTTGTAAAACTACACCCGTTGACGGGCTCAAATGATCGGCGCAAAGTTTCCCTCGTCCGGCGAACATCCTCGTCGTTCGACGCTTCAATGAAGACCGGCTGATGGAGCCGGGCCGAGACCACTTTCGGCTCGAACGAGGATGGCTGTCCGCAAGGACGGGGCAAAGAACAAAAGTTCTAAAGCAGGGGTTGGCTTATGGAACAGGGCGAATTTGCCCGCCGGGAAACCGGTGTGGGCATTGGGGCTGCGCGCGCTTTCGAATTGGTGCGCAAGGACCTGCACAAGGAGTTCGGGGCGGATTTCTTCCGCTCCTATATCGATCCGCTCCGTTTGGTGGCGGAGATTGACGGTGTTGCGCTGTTCCGCGCCGGCAGCCAGGTCGCCAAGGAGCGGCTGAAGCATCAGGTCCAGCACCGGCTTGAGGCGCAGATGCGTCTGTATGCGCCGGGCGTTGTCTCTGTCGATTTTCTCCTAGAACACGAAATCCCGGAAGATCTCCGCGATCTCGCTGACGCGCGCATCGAAGAAGCGCGCCCCGGCGCCGCGCAACGCGCGCAACCGCAATCGTTTACGTTCGAGACATTCTGCCAAGACGTGTCGAACCAACGCGCGTTCGCTGTCGCACAGATGATAGCAACGGATACCAGCGTCGCATTTCCGGTGTGGCTCGTTCACTCGGCGCCCGGTTTCGGCAAGACGCATCTGTTGAGCGCACTCGCGCAGCAAGCCGTGCGCTCGACGCCCGATCGCAAAGTGCTGATGATGACGGGCCAAGAATTCTTGGAGCAGTTTCAAGCAGCCTTGCACAAGAAGCGCGACGCGACCGCGTTCAAAGAAGCTGTGCGCGCTGCCGATCTGCTCATCATCGACGACTTTCACCGCATTTGCGGCAAGCGCGCGACGGAAGAAGAAGCGTTCGATACTTTCAACGATGTAACGCGCCGCGGCGGCCAAGTTGTACTAGCAGCTAATCACAGTGCTCAAGGTTTGGAAGGATTGGACGATACGTTGCGCGCGCGCTTGAAGGGCGCAGCATCGTGCGAAATCCTCGAACCTGATGCGCCGTTGCGCCGTCGCATACTCGATATGCGCGTGCAACATCATCAACGCTTGACGCCGGGCTTCACTGTCGCTTCGGATGCGTTAGACATGATCGCTGAACGCATGCATGGCAGCGGACGCGATCTTGACGGCGCGCTAGCACAGTTGCTCATTGAATGGAAAATCTCGGGAGGGAACCCAGTGACGCTTGAAGCTGCTGCGAATGCTCTGCAGACCCAATTGTCGGACGCTTCGGAGCGACGCATCACCGTACAGCTCGTGCAGAAGGTTGTGGCGCGTAACTACAACATGAGTCTGCAGCAATTGCTTGAACGCACGCGTCGTCACTCGATCGCTCGCCCGCGTCAGATCGCCATGTTCTTGGCGTGCAAGATGACGCACGCGTCGCTGCCGGATATCGGGGCCCGCTTCGGTGGTTTTGATCACACAACTGTAATGTACGCCCGTGACCGCATCGCGGCTTTGGTCGAACAGGACGTCGCTTTCCGCGGTGAGATCGAAAACATCGCGCGCGCGATCCGCCGCGAACCCTAAGGCTAGAGCAACAACCGAAACAAGCCCCAAAACCTTGCAAATTTGGCTTGGGATTGGCGGTGCTTCTGTTAGTTTCTGACCCCCTGCGGGTGGCGACTCGGCCACGCGTGGGGGGTCATCGTCTCTAGCCCCTGAAAGCAATCATCCGGGGCGGACGTCCAGAATGTTGCGCAGGGATTTGCAATGCGGCTGACGATCGAGCGCTCGGCGCTCCTAAAAGCGCTCAATCACGTTCAAAGCGTCGTTGAACGGCGTAACACAATCCCGATCCTGTCGAACGTGCTGCTGTCTGCGCAGGGCGACAGCCTCAAACTGACGGCCACCGACCTCGACATCGAGATTTCGGAGTCCGCACCAGCGGAAGTCGAGCGCGGCGGCCAAACGACGGCGCCGGCCAATTATCTCTACGACTTCGTTCGCAAGCTGCCGGATGGCTCTGCGGTGAAGTTCGATGTGAGCGGCGACGATCCGCGGCTTTTCATCTCTGCTGGCAAGTCGCGCCTGCATTTGCCGGTTCTGCCTGCGGGCGATTTCCCGTCGATGCCGTCTGATGGTTTCGAGACCAAGTTCGAAGTCGAACCGACTGACCTTAGCCGCCTCGTCGACAAAACCCGCTTTGCGATTTCGACCGAAGAGACGCGCTATTATCTGAACGGCATCTTCTTCCACACGGTGGATGCGGATGGGCCGAAGCTCCGCGCCGTCGCCACCGATGGTCACCGTCTAGCACTCGCTGATGCGCCCGCGCCGAAGGGCGCCGCCGGCATGCCCGGTGTGATCGTGCCGCGCAAAACCATCAACGAACTGAAGCGTCTGCTCGATGATGCCGCTGACATGGTCGAGATTTCGGTGTCGCCGCAGAAAATCCGCTTCGCGCTCGGCGATGCGGTGCTGACCTCAAAGCTGATCGACGGCTCGTTTCCGGAATACGCGCGCGTTATTCCGAAGGGCAATTCGAAGAAGCTCAAAGTACCGAACAAGGCTTTCGCTGAGGCAGTTGATCGCGTCGCCACCGTCTCCGCCGAACGCTCGCGCTCGGTTCGCTTGGCGCTCGATAAGGACAAGATCACGCTCACCGTGAACAACCCAGACGCTGGCGTCGCCACCGAAGACATCGCTGCCGATTATCGCGACGACGCGCTCGAGATCGGCTTCAACGCGCGTTATCTGCTCGATGTCGCCGGCCAGATCGAAGGCGAGGAGGCGGTGTTCGAACTCGCCGACTCCGGCTCGCCGACTTTGGTGCGTGACGAAGCCGATGAGCACGCGCTCTACGTGCTGATGCCGCTCAGGGTCTAACTCGCATGAAGAAACGCTGGATCGTACTCGGCGCCATCGTCTTGGCGGCGGGCGCTATCGCTTTGTTCAACGCGCCGTTCTGGGCGCGGGCCACGGGCGAACTCACCGTGCTGTCGCATCGCGGCGTCCATCACGATTATCCGCGCGATAATCTCGATAACGAGACCTGCACTGCCGCGCGCATCTATCCGCCGCAGCACGCCTTCTTCGAAAACACATTGCCGTCGATGGAGGCAGCCTTCGCGCTCGGCGCCGACATCATCGAGATCGACATTCATCCGACGACCGATGGCGAGTTCGCCGTCTTCCACGACTGGACCATCGATTGCCGGACCAACGGCCAGGGGGTCACGCGTGAGCAGACGATGGAGTATCTGCGTACCCTCGATGTAGGCTACGGCTACACCGCCGACGGCGGCGAATCCTATCCGCTGCGCGGGCAGGGCGTTGGCCTGATGCCGACATTGCGCGAAGTGCTCGATGCGTTTCCGGAAGAGCGCTTCCTGATCAACTTCAAAAGCAATGATCCCGACGAAGCCGATCTGCTCGTCACCTATCTCGATGCGTTTAACGGCACAAACTACGAGCGCCTCGCTTTCTACGGCGCGCGCCCAGCCGAGCGCTTGCGCGAACTCCGCCCCGATTTGCGCATCACTGGCCGCAAGCGGCTCATGCGCTGCGCGCGCGACTACATGTTGACCGGCTGGTTCGGCGCGACGCCGGATGAGTGCCGTAACACCATCGTGTTTGTGCCCTCCAACTATGGCTGGCTCGCCTGGGGCTATCCCGACCTCTTCTTGCAGCGCATGCGCGCGGCGAACTCCGATGTCTTCATTGTTGGCCCGATCCGCGATGGCGAACGTCCCGGTATTGGCGGCATCGATGATGCGGAGACCTTCGAGCAAGTGCCTGCGAACTGGCGCGGCGGCGTAGTGACTGATCGCATCGAGATCATCGGCCCGCTTGCGGCTGAACGAGGCTCATGACGCACTCGCTCTCCATCGCGCGGCTAACACTCGCGGATTTCCGCAATCACGCGGCGCTCGATCTTGAGCTCGACTCGCGGCCGGTCTGCTTGTTCGGCGCCAACGGCGCAGGCAAGACGAACATCTTGGAAGCGCTGACCATGCTCGCGCCGGGCAGGGGCCTGCGCAGCGCCTCACTCACCGATGTTGCGCGCACGGGCGACGAGATGCGCGTGCAGCCATGGGCGGTGTCGGCGCGCGTGCTGCAGGATGGCGAGGAAACAGTGCTCGGCGCGGGCGCAGAGCGCACGCCCGAAGGCGGCGTCAAACGCGTTGCGCGCCGCGATGGCCAGCCGGCGACTGCCACTGAACTCGCGGAAGCCGCGCGCATGACTTGGCTCACGCCTGCGATGGATCGCTTATGGTCCGGGCCGGCCGGCGATCGTCGCAAATTCTTCGATCGCCTCACGCTCGCGCGCGCGTCGCAACACGGCACGTCAGCGGCGGCGTATGAGCGTGCGATGCGCGAGCGCCAGCGTCTGCTCAGCGAGCGCGTGTTTGATGACACGTGGCTGAACGGCCTAGAGCGCGAGATGTCCGCACACGGCGCGGCGATCGCCGCCGCGCGCGTGGAAACGCTGCACCGTTTGCAAGAAGCTATCGACGCGCGCCCCGATTGCGCATTTCCGAAAGCCATCCTCGCGCTGGACGGTCTGCTCGAGGCGCGCTTCGAACGCGGCTCGGCCAGCGCCGATGTTGAGGAAGACTTTGCGGCGCTCCTGCGTGACGTGCGCCCGCGCGACGCAGGGGCAGGGCGTGCGCTCGACGGTCCGCATCGCTCCGATCTCCTGGCCACGCACGCCGCCAAGGACATGCCCGCCGATCAGTGCTCCACTGGTGAGCAAAAGGCGCTGCTGCTCGGATTGACGCTAGCGCAAGCAAGAGCGCTGGCGGACGATCCGGGCGCGGGCGCATCACTGCTGTTGATCGATGAAGCCGCCGCGCACTTGGATGCCATGCGCCGCGCGGCGCTCTTCGATGAACTTCTGGCAAACCCGGGCCAAGCCTGGCTCACCGGCACCGACGAGAACCTCTTTGAAGCTTTCGGCGTGCGCGCGCAGCGCTTTGAAGTCCGCGACGGCCAGGTGCACGCCGCGTAAAGGTGACACAGGCGTCAAAATTTGCTTCCGTGCCGCCACGAAGAGGAAGCGCGACTATGGCGAACCCCGATTACATCCCGATCCACAACGAAGAGTATGTGTTCGACTACGATCCCAACGAGGATCCGTGGACGACCGACCTCTCAAAGCTGGACATGAGCCGCGGCGAGCGCTTCCGCGATCACACCTTCTGGCCGTTCTTCGAGCGCCTGCGCAAAGAAGATCCGGTGCACTATTGCCCGGACAGCCTCAACGGCCCGTACTGGTCGATCACCAAGTACAACGACATCATGGCCGTCGATACCGACCACCAACGCTTCTCGTCCGAACCGTCGATCGTTCTATTCGACCCGGAAGAAGACTTTCCGCTGCCGATGTTCATCGCAATGGACCCGCCAAAGCACGACGTGCAGCGCAAGACTGTCTCGCCGATCGTCGCGCCCAACCATTTGGCCAATCTGGAGCCAATCATTCGCGAACGCGCCGGCAAGCTGCTCGATGATGTGCCGCGCAATGAAGTGTTCAACTGGGTCGATAAGATTTCGATCGAGCTGACCACGCAAATGCTGGCGACCTTGTTCGATTTCCCTTGGGAGGATCGCCGCAAGTTGACGCGCTGGTCAGACGTCGCGACCGCAGCGCCAGGGCAGGGCGTCGTCGAGAGTGACGAACAGCGCCGCATGGAGCTGATGGAGTGCTTGCAGTACTTCAACACGCTCTGGGAAGAGCGCGCCAACGCTCCGCCGCGCAATGATCTGATTTCGATGCTCGCACACGGTGAGAGCACCAAGGACATGCCGCGTCAGGAATTTCTCGGAAACCTGATCCTGCTGATCGTCGGCGGCAACGATACGACGCGTAACTCGATCACCGGCAGCGTCTATGCGCTGAACAAATTTCCGGAGCAGTACGCAAAGCTGAAGGCCAACCCGGCTTTGATCCCGAGCTTGGTCTCCGAAACCATCCGCTGGCAGACGCCGCTTGCCTACATGCGCCGCACCGCGCTCGAAGATGTCGAAATCCGCGGCAAGACAATTCGGAAGGGCGACAAGGTCGTCATGTGGTATGTCTCAGGCAACCGCGATGACGAAGTGATCCCACACGCCGATCAGTTCGATATCGAGCGCGAGAATGTACGCCGGCACCTCTCGTTCGGCTTCGGCATTCACCGCTGTGTCGGCAATCGCTTGGGCGAAATGCAGCTGCGCATCGTCTGGGAAGAAATCCTGAAGCGCTTCGACCACATCGAAGTCATGGGCGAACCCAAGCGCGTCTACTCATCCTTCGTGAAGGGCTACGAGACGCTTCCCGTGCGCATTGCCGGCTAGCGGAACAACGTGCCTGCATCGTACGTTACCGTGAGACCCCCGGGCGTGCGCGCTTGTTGGGGCGTTAGGTGTTGAGCAATGAGCGAGCCGTCCAATCTCAACGAGGTGCTGGACGAAATTGAAGAGACGGCGGAAGCGCAGCCATCGTCGCAGCCGCTGACGCTTGGCGATCTGCTGAACTCTGTCGGGCGCCGCTCCTACGGCCCGCTATTGCTCGTGATTGGCTTAATCGCGATTTCGCCGCTTACCGCGCTGCCCGGCCTCACCTGGGCGACTGCTGCACTGACGATCATCGTTGCCGGCCAAATGGCGCTCGGCCTCCCGCACCTCTGGCTGCCCAAGTCTGCGCTCAACATCCGCATCGGCCGTCGCCAGGTCACCGACGGTGTCGAAAAATCGCGCCCCGCCGCGCGCTGGATCGATCACCTGCTGAAAGCGCGCCTGCAATTTCTCAGCAAGCCGCCGTTCGCGAACCTCGTCGCGCTGATGGTTTTGGCCGCAGCTTTGATCACGTTCCCGCTCGGCCTCGTGCCGCTGCTGCCGCTTATCCCCGGTATCGCCATTGTCGCCTTCGGCCTCGGCGTCACCGCCCGCGACGGCGTTTGGCTGTTGCTCGGAACGCTCATTGTCGGCGGCGCCTTCTGGCTCGTCCTGACGCGTGTTTTCTAGCTGATTTTGCGGCTGTTTTTTCGCGCCTGATGCGGCATCAAAACCGCGACTTTTCACGCACAAATCCCTATATTGGAGCGTGATTTTCAACCCGAATCGAAACCCATGACCGCTCCCCAAATCGCACCGGCGAGCGCGCCCGAGTATGGCGCGGATTCCATCAAAGTTCTCAAGGGCTTAGACGCAGTTCGCAAGCGTCCGGGGATGTATATTGGGGATACGGATGATGGGTCCGGGCTTCATCATATGATTTATGAGGTGGTGGATAACGCCATCGATGAGGCTTTGGCGGGGCATGCGAACCGGGTCGAGGTGATTTTGCACCCGGATGGGTCGGCGGAGATCACGGATAACGGGCGCGGGATTCCGACGGATATTCATACCGAGGAGGGCGTTTCGGCAGCTGAGGTGATCATGACCCAGCTGCACGCCGGCGGTAAGTTCGACCAGAACAGCTACAAGGTCAGCGGCGGCCTCCACGGCGTCGGCGTCTCCGTTGTGAACGCGCTCTCCGAGTGGCTCGATCTGCGCATCTGGCGCGACGGCAAAGAGCATTACATGCGCTTCGTCCATGGCGATGCCGCGGCGCCGCTAAAGGTCGAAGGCCCAGCCCCGCTCGACGACGGCAAGATCAAAAACGGCACGGCCGTCCGCTTCCTGGCCAGCCCCAAAACCTTCACCATGGTCGAGTACGACCGGAAAACCATCGAGCACCGCCTCCGCGAGCTCGCCTTCCTGAACTCCGGCGTGCGCATCATCTTCAAGGATTTGCGCGGGCCAGAACCTTTTGAGGAAACCCTCTATTACGAGGGCGGCGTCAAAGCTTACGTCGCCCACCTCGATCGCTCACGCACCGCCGTCATCCCGGAAGCCATCTACGTCATTGGCGAGCGCGACGGCATGACCGTCGAAGCCTCGATGCAATGGAACGACGGCTACCACGAGAACACGCTCTGCTTCACCAACAACATCCCGCAGAAAGACGGCGGCACGCACTTGGCCGGCTTCCGCGGCGCGCTCACGCGCGTGGTGAACAGCTACATGCAAAGCTCCGGCATTGCGAAAAAGGAAAAAGTCGAAATCACCGGCGACGACGCACGCGAAGGCCTGACCTGCGTGCTCTCCGTCAAAGTGCCTGACCCTAAGTTTTCCTCGCAAACAAAGGAAAAACTGGTCTCATCGGAAGTGCGCCCGGTTGTCGAAAACCTCGTCGCCGAAACGTTGACGCAATGGTTTGAAGAAAACCCAGGCGCGGCCAAAACGGTGATGAACAAGATCGTGCAAGCCGCCGCCGCCCGCGAAGCGGCGCGCAAAGCGCGCGAAATGCGCCGCAAATCGACGCTCGATATCTCCTCGCTGCCCGGCAAGCTCGCCGATTGCCAGGAGAAAGACCCGGCCAAATCCGAACTCTTCATCGTCGAGGGTGACTCGGCAGGCGGCTCGGCCAAGCAAGGCCGCTCGCGCGAATATCAAGCCGTGCTGCCGCTGCGCGGCAAAATCCTCAACGTCGAGCGCGCGCGCTTCGACAAGATGCTCTCATCCGAACAAGTCGGCACCTTGATCACAGCACTCGGCGCCGGCATCGGCCGCGGCGAGGGCGACATCGATCTCAACAAGCTGCGCTACCACAAGATCATCATCATGACGGACGCCGACGTTGACGGCGCCCACATCCGCACGCTGCTGCTCACATTCTTTTATCGGCAAATGCCGGAGCTGCTCGAAGGCGGCTACATCTATATCGCCCAGCCGCCGCTGTATAAGGCGAGCAAGGGCAAGACCGGCCAATATCTGAAAGACGAAGCCGCGTTCGCGAACTTCCTGATCGAAGAGGGCGGCTCCGGCGCCGTGTTCGAAACCGCCGCCGGCGAACAAATCGCGGGCGACGATCTCAAGCGCCTCGCGCGCGAAGCCATCGCTGTCGAAACCTTGATCAAGCGCCTGCATCAGCGCGCGTCCGACTCAGTGCTCGAGCAAGCCACGCTCGCCGGCGCGTTCGCTGTCGGCGCCGATGATACGCACGCTCAAGAAGCAGCCGCGCGCCTCAACGCGTTGGCGGAAGAGGGCGAGGCCGATTGGTCCGGCCGCTTCGATCCCGATGGCGCGCTCATCCTTGAGCGCATCGTGCGCGGCGTTACCGAGCGCGTCGTCTTGGATAAGCTCTTCCTCTCCTCCGTCGATGCGCGCCGCCTGGCCGAGCGCGCGGCAGCCTTGCGCGAAACCTATACCGGCCGCGGCACATTAAAGCGCGGCGGCGACGTGACCGACGTTTACGGCCCGCTCTCGCTCTTGCACGCCATCGAAGAAGCCGGCCGTGCCGGCCTCAAGATCCAGCGCTACAAAGGCTTGGGCGAAATGAACGCCGAACAACTCTGGGAAACCACGCTCGACCCAGAAATCCGCAACCTGCTGCAAGTCAAAGTGCATCACGCGGACGACGCGGACGAGATGTTCTCAAAGCTGATGGGCGACGTGGTCGAGCCGCGGCGCGAGTTCATCCAGGAGTTCGCGCTGGAAGCGGATGTGGATGCTTAAGCTTTCCGGAGTCAGCGCGATGGATGTTCACGCCACCACTGAGTGCTTCATTTGCGAGAAGACCCTAAAGATGGGGCATCATCGCTTCGAGGGCTTTGGAATCACAGACTGGGGCGTGACGGTCTGCACGTCGTGCAAGAAGCACACGACTGACGGCGTGGTTGAGACACCCGAGTTGCTTGAGCGCATGCGCGAGGCGGGAATTGCTCCGAGCTACAATTCCAAAGGCCACATCATCATTCCTCGATAACGAGGTCGAGACGTCGTGGCTCATGAAGCACGCGAAATCACCTCGTGGAGCAACAGTTCAAAGCTACCTTTGAATGGCTCAACCTGGTTCTTTGTAGGCACCGTTTCGCGTTGCCTCATCAGAATATGCGTATGAAGATCAGCGATCGGGCGAGCATCTCTTTCCAGCCGCTCTAGCATTGGCTTGATACTCCGGCCGGACTGAGCGACGCTTTGGCCTGCGGCCAATCCAGCCGCTCAATGTCATCGAGGTCGCCGACCATTCCGAACGACATATGGCGGCGCAGGTCGCCCCACCTGGCAGGTCGCGCGACGCTGCTGCCGAGCAGGACTTCGATTTGGCCGACGTGGTCGCGAAAATCTTTCCATGCATCTTCTGACAGTTTCTTGTTTGACTGCGCACCTGCAGCCAGCACTCGAAGGTCGCGGATGTTCGCGTCGATGGCATCAATAAGTTGCACCAACGCCTCGCGTATTAACTCGCGGCGCTTGCTATTGAGTCGGAAACGGTACTCGCGAAGTTCACGGCCTGGCTCTTCGGCCCAGCGCTCAACGGACACGTGGGCCGAGAGCTCGCCCAACTCCATCGCATCGAAGCGGCTCTGAGCTAGCTCGTCTAGGTCTGGAGCCGACGCCTCAGGCTTCCAGCCGTCGATGCTCGGAAGTGCGTTTAGAATTGAGGTGTAGGACCGACTGCGGTCCTCATACTCGGCATTCGAACCGAAACTAACGCCGCCGGGCATCAATTTCTCGAGCTCTTTCCAGAGGCGCTCCAGTTTTACCAAGTTGGCTTCGGCGGTTTCAAACTGTTCAAGTGCCGCCATGAGAGGGTTTGCATTTGGTGCCTCTGGCAAAGGGTCACTCCAGCTTCGGTTGAACCTATTTAGCGAGCGGTAGTCGGATTCCCAATAACGGACACGCCGCCCAATCCGACCGACCCCCGCGCAGGCTTAAACTGCGCGCATGTCATCTGCTCCAAAACCCAAACCCGCCATCACGACGCGTCGCCATCATCGTCCCGAGCAATGGGCGCAGGCGCGGCGGGATTATTTGGCGGGCGCTACGGCGTGCGCTGTCGCGAAGCATCACGGCATGAGCGTCGATGCGGTGCGTAAGCGTGCGTCGAAGGAGCGGTGGCGCCAGGCGCGACGGCGCGCTGCGCACGCGGCGTGAGCAGGGTGATTGCCGCCTGGTGCGCGCAAAGAAAAATGGCGAGGCTCGCGCCTCGCCATCTCGTTTTTAGCTGATCTCCGATGGCGCCGGCTGCGTTGCGGGATCGACCGCTGCAGGCTCGGGCTCCGGCTCGGGCGCTGGCGCCGGAAGCGGCGTAAGCGTGACGTTCAGCGGATTAGGCACAAGCTCTTGCGTGGCGCCGCTGCCTGCGTCGACGGCAACGCCAATGAGGCCGCCGAACACGACGTTGCCCGCCATGCCCGCAGCACCGCCGCCGGCAGTCTGGTGTGTGACCGTGCCGGTCCACGTCTCATAGCCTTCCTTGATGATCGTCACGGTGAAGTCCGAGTTGCGGCGAACATCCGGAAACGTGCAAGGCGTCGCGGCGCAGGTTAGGCCGAGGCTGGTCTCGACGCGCGCGCCCGAAGGAATGGTGTTGACCGTGAAGGCCTCGCGCGTGCCCCGCGTGATCGTGGCGCACGAAGCCGCTGACAGCGCCATAAGCGCCACCAAAATAAGTCTCATGGATTTCCCCCCTCAACATCCACCCCACAGTGGAACAGTGGGAACTCGTACAATACCTCCGGTTGACCCTTCAACCCAAAAGCGATGCAAAACGGCGTGCGGGATAGGCGCCGCCCAACCCGACCGACCCCCGCGCAGGGAGTGGCCGCGGATTACGCCTTCTGCTTCAGTGCGCGGCGATCGCTTCCGCGATCCGCGCATCCGTTATGGCGGTGAGTGCGTTGGTTTGTTGCACGGTGCGTTGGCTGGGGCGGCCGCCGCGGAGGAAGATCACGAACTCGTCGCCGACTTGGCCTTGGATGGCGTCGAAGGCGGGGATCGGGCCGCACGAGGTGGCTTCGATGTAGCGGAGATCGAAGCGGTTGGTGTAGCGGCGGCCTTTGATGGTGCGCAGCGGGCGCAGCGTCACGCGCGGGACTTCGCCGATGTAATAAAGATCCTCGGTGCGCACGCGTTCGATGCGCGCGATGATGACGCTGTCGGCTTCGTCCCACAGGCGCACTTGGCGCGCGTGCAGCCAGTCTTGGTGCTGCTGTTCTTGCGCGGCGCGGAATTCGGCTTGGCGCTGCGCGTAAGCTTCGTCGCTCTCGCCGACCTCTTGCGGCGGGCCTGGCGGTGGCGGCGGGCAGGCGACAGCGACGCTGGTGACGAGGGCGGTGAACGCGACGGCGGCGGCGATGAGTGAGCGCATGATCATGCGCGGAGCATTGCAAGCGCGGACCCGCGCCGCAAGCGCTTAAGCGAGCGTGCGCCAGAGCATGTAAGCAGCGACGGCGAATACGACGATGGCGAATACGCGTTGTAGCGCGCCGCGTTGCTTCGAGAGCCGCGTCGCGAAGCCTGCGCCGATCAAGCCGCCGGCAATGCCGCCGCCAATGAAGAGTCCAGCGATGCGCCAGTCGACGAGGCCGTCGAGCGCGTAACTGGCGGCGGTGGTTGCGCCGAACGCGCCGACGCTGAGCAGCGATGAGCCGATGGCTTGCAGCATCGTCATGCCGGTGGCGCCGATGAGGCCAGGCACGATGAGAAAGCCGCCGCCAATGCCGAAGAAGCCGGAGAGCGCGCCGACGCCGCTACCAAAGGCGACGAGATTGGGCGCGTTCTGGCGCGTGAGCACGACATCGCCATTGCCTTCGCTCTTGCGCGGAATGAGCATGAAGATGCCCACCATGATCATCAGCACAGCGAAGAGCGGCAGCAGAATGTCGGGGTTGGTGGCTTTGCCGATCGCTGCGCCGATGGCCGCGCCGATCACGCCGCTGATCGCAAACACGGTCGCGCAGCGCCACTTCACATTGCCGCGCCGCAGATGATTGATGAAGTTCGCGAAGGCGTTGATCGAAACCGCGAGCGCGCTTGTGCCAATGGCGACGTGCGGATTGGTGACGCCGACAATGTAGAGCAAAGCCGGCGTCGCCAGGATCGAGCCGCCGCCGCCGATGAGCGCGAGCACGAGCCCGACAGCGCCGCCGCTCAAGATAGCCAGGATGTCGGGCGTGCTCATGCGCTGAGGCTGACGCGATTCCAGGGCATCGCCTTCAACAGCATCGCCATGCCGCACCAGCCCGTCGCGCCGGCAAAGGTGAGCCCGGCGCCAACGAAGGCGGAGAGCGCATAGAAGGCGGGGTTCACGAACCAGCCGAGAATAATTCCGGTGAGCATGAGCAGGCCGGCTGTGATCTGCACTTGGCGCATGATTTCGAGCGGGGCTTTGCGGTTGGTGTGAACCGGAAGGCCTGCGCTCTTCCACGCTTCGATGCCGCCGTCGAGAAAATACGCCTCACGGAAACCGCGTGCGATGAGCTTGGCGGCATTGGCCTGCGTGCGCATGCCGGAGCGGCAGTGAAACACCGCGGCCTTACCGTGATCGCGGTCGAAATCGTGCGTATCGATCGCAGAGAGCGGCGCGAGGCGCGCGCCGAGAATGTGTTCGCGCGCGTGTTCGTCGGTCTCGCGGACATCGATCAAGACAGCGTCGCCGGCGTCGAGGCGGCGCTTCAGATCAGTGGCGCTGATGGGATTGAGCGTACTCATTTCCGTTTCCGTTTTGGCGGGCAATAAAGCGCTGCGAGTGTCGCAAGGAGGCTCGCCGCTTTGGGATCGTCGAGCCGGTAATAGATCGTCTGCGCGTCGCGGCGGGTGGCGACGAGGCCTTCCTCGCGCAGCCGCGCCAAATGTTGCGAGAGCGCTGACTGAGAAAGGCCGCACTCGTCACGCAGCGCGCCAACAGAGTGTTCGCCGCCCACGAGCGTGCATAGCACCATCAGGCGGGTTTCGTTGGCGAGCGCTTTCAGAAGTGCTGCCGCTTCGCCCGCCTTGGCGGCGAACTCGGCTGGGGAGAGATCAGGAAGAGTCATCGTGACGCACATATATGCGTTGAAACTAAATTAGCAAGCCCGAATATAAAGGCGAGAGGAAATTCTCTCGGAGCATTGTCCATGGCCGCCCCACGCGTTCGCGCTTTTTTTCATGAACCCACGTTTACGGTGAGCTATTTGGTTTGGGATCCCGAAACAAAGCGCGCCGCGATCATCGATAGCGCGCTCGATTTCGACCAAAAATCTGGACGCACCGGCACGCACTCGGCCGAAGCGATCCTAGCCGCCGTTGCGGAAGAGGGCGTGGAAGTCGATTGGCTGCTTGAAACACACGCGCACGCCGATCATCTCTCCGCCGCGCCGTTTCTGAAGCAGAGCACAGGCGCGCCTATCGTGATCGGCGAAAACATCCGCACCGTGCAGAAGGTGTTCAAGGATGTGTTCAATCTGGGCTACGTCACGGCCGATGGCCGTCCGTTCGACAAGCTGGTCGCTGACGGCGAAACGCTGTCGCTCGGCGCGTTTGAGATCCAGGTGCTGCACACGCCGGGGCATACGCCTGCTTGTGTGTCGTATCTGATCGGTGACGCGGTCTTCATCGGCGACACGATGTTCATGCCCGATTACGGCACGGCGCGCGCGGATTTCCCCGGTGGCGATGCGCGCACGCTTTATCGTTCGATCCAGAAGCTCTTGGCGTTGCCGGACAACACGCGCGTTTTCTTGTGCCACGATTACAAGGCGCCTGGGCGCGATACGTTCGCGTGGGAGACAACGATCGGCGAAGAGCGCGCCAAGAACATTCATCTGGTCAACAAGAGCGAAGATGATTTCGTTGCATTGCGTGAGGCGCGCGACAAAACGCTGGACATGCCTGTGCTCATCTTGCCGTCGATCCAGGTCAATATCCGCGCCGGCGAGTTGCCGCCGCCTGAGAACAACGGCGTGCGTTATCTGAAGCTGCCGATCGACGCTCTTTAAAAGCGGTTTGCATCCAAACACGCGGTGAGCCGCATCCCTCCAAACGAAAAAGGGGATGTCGGCTCATGCGCCTTGCGCTCGCGATTACGCTTTCAGTTTTTCTATCCGGCGCCGCCTGGGCGCAGGACTATCCGCCGACGCCGCCTCCTGCGGCGCAGCTACCGCAAGGCGCGTCGCCTTCGGATTTGCTGCCGGCGCTAATCGAGCATTCGCGCCGCACGGCGCGCATCGAGAATGGCCGCCTCACGGGCGATGGCGCCGTCTTCCTGCGTGCGCTCGGCGGGCAATCGCAATTTGTGCTGATCGGCGAAGAGCACGGCAATGCCGGCATCGCCGAGTTCGCCACAGCCTATTGGCGCGATCTCAGCGAGGAGGGCTACGCTTATCACGCCATCGAAACTGATCCTTGGATTGCCGAGCGGCTGGAACGCGCCTTGCGTGCGGGCGGTGTAGAGGCGTGGACGCGCTACTTGCAGGAGAACGGCGATGTAGCAACGGCGCCGTTCATGACGTGGGCGGCGGAGGCTGATCTGGCCGCTGCCGCTGTGGCCAGTTCTGGAGCGCGCCGGACGCCGACGCTATGGGGTCTCGACCAGACCTTTATCGGAGCGTCCAATCTCTTTCTGCGCGACATAGCTGCTAACGCACGCGACCCTGAAGCGCGCCGTATAGCAACCGTGCTCGCTGAGCAAGCCCGTGGCAATTTGAGTTGGCTCGGCACGTCATCACCGCAACAGCTAGCCGATTTGCGCGCTCGCCTGAATGGCCGACGCGATGCGCGTTACGCTGAGCTTGTCGATGCCATGATCGTCTCACAACGAATCTACCAACCGTTTACTGGCGCAGGCGGCGAAGCGTATCTCGCCAATCTGGAACGCGAGACGCTGATGAAGCGGCTCTTCCTTGAGAACTATCGCGCCGCCGAGCGGGCTGATGGCGCGCCGCCGCGTGTGATGTTCAAGTTCGGCGCGAGCCACATGTATCGCGGCGCGTCGCAGACGCATGTGCCGGGACTTGGCGGCTTCGTCAGTGAGTTCGCGGTGCAGAACGGCACGAGCGCGCTGAGCCTCTATGTCGCCTGCGGGCCAGGCGGACGCACCGCGAGCTTGCAGGGGCCAGCCGGCACTTGCGATGATGGCTTTGCACAACGCTTCGGCTATCTCGCGCCGTACATCTCGGCCGATGAGATCACAGTCATCGATCTGCGGCCGTGGCGCATGCGGCCGGGTCGCTGGACGCATCTGCCGGCGCAAGCGCAACAATTGATCGACAGTTTCGATGTGCTCGTCATTGTGCCGAATGGCCCCCCGTCTGAATTCTTGGCTGGCCTTTCAATGCCAAGCTTGCCGCCAAGTTGAAGCAATGAGAAAATCTGGACCGACCAGGAGGGGGTCATCATGAAGCAGTATGTTCTCGCAGCCGTCGCGGCCTGCGCTTTGCTGGCAGCGTGCGCGCCACAACAACCCGCGCCGCTCACCGGCGCAGCCTTGATCGAACGCGGCGATTATCTTGTGAACGGCGTTGTGCTGTGCGGCGATTGTCACACGCCGCGCGGTGAAGGCGGGGCGCTCGATGAGACGCGTAAACTGCAGGGCGCCGATATTGGGCCGGGCCCGCCAGGCTTTGCATCGATCGCGCCGTCGCTTGCCGGTTTGCCTGCGGGCTATACCGAAGAGCAGTTCATCGCGTTTCTGCAAACCGGCGTGCGGCCGGATGGAACGGCTACGCGTCCGCCAATGCCGCCATATCGCTTGAACGAAGAAGACGCGCGCGCAGTCGCCGCTTACATCGCAACACTGCCGCAAGCGCAATAGGAGTTGAACGCATTGAAGCGCATGCATAAGCGGCGTTTCAATGCGTTCACTTTTTCTGTTCCGTTATTGACGCAACCGCGCTTTGGGTATTTCATTTCGCTTGTCGGAAGACACCAGCGCCGTCCGCCGGTTCCCGCTTGCAAAGCTCTTGCAGCACACAACACCTGGGCCACGGCGCGCGTTGTGCGATCTTCCCGTCCGATGAAAATCACCGCGCGCGGCAATGGTGCTGCTAGAGAAGCGGGCCAGTTCATCTCGGGCCGGCGTCAGGCGACGCTTCAGCATATGGTGATGTATGAACGAACAAAATGGCAACGCATTTGCGTTGTGGTTTGCAGCGCGCCGCGCCATCTAGTTGCTCATGTCTGTTCGACTGTTTGCTGCACTCGATATTCCTGACGAGATCGCGGATCGCGTGATGCCGCTGATGCGCGGCGTCGGCGGCGCCAAATGGCGGCCGCGCGAAAACCTACACATCACGCTGCGCTTCTTCGGCGAAGTGCCGGAGCCTGTCGCCGACGATATCGATGGCGAGCTCTCGCAAATTGCGGACTCAACGCCGCCGTTTGAGATCGCGCTAAAAGGGGCGGGCACGTTCGGCGGCGCAGATCCGCATGCGTTGTGGCTGGGCGTGAGCGATCATGCCGTGCTGAAGAAGCTCGCCGCCGATTGCGAGCGGGCGGCGCGGCGCGTGGGCCTGAAGCCCGAGCCGCATAAGTTCACCCCGCACGTGACGGTTGCCTATCTCAGCAATGCGGCGCTCGATCGTGTCCACGCCTTCACGCAGCGCTATGCGCTCTTTGAGACCGGGGTGTTTCGCGTTGAGCGGATCGGTCTCTATTCGAGTTTCGTCCGCCAGGGCGCGCCGAGCCTCTACCGGCTGGAAGCTGAGTATCCGCTGTTCGGCCGCGGCTAGAACAGGAACTCGCACTAGGCGCGGGCGGTTTTCCCGCTAGATTGAGTTCAACGTTTTGAGGGAGCACGCGATGTTGGGACGCCTTGCGGCTATGGCCGTATGCGTGAGTTTGGCTGCATGCGCCAATTTGGAGCCGGCGGGCCGCAATGCATCGCGCGCGCCGCAACCGTCGCGGCCGGCAGCGTCCGCGCCAGCGCCGACGCCGGTTACTGCTCCGGCCCCCGCGCCAGTCGCTACGCCCGCACCCGCACCGGTCGCACGACCGACACCGGCGCCAGCAGCCGCGCCAACTCCAGCGCCGGTCGTCGCCCCGCGCGCGACACCCGCGCCGACAACCCCTGCGCCCGCGCCAACGGTCGCACGTCCAGCGCCAGCTGAACCAGCGCCCGCCGCAACGCGCAGCGGCACGTTCACGCCCAATCCGCAGGATGATGAAGTCGTCGTGCCAGGTCAGCGCGAGCGCCAGATCACGCCGCCGGGCGATCCGCGTTCGACGTCAGAGCGCATGGAAGATATTCGCTCTTGGGATCAATGCGTGACACGCGTTCAATCCGCTTACGAGCGCGATCCGATGCGCCCGCAACTCGACTCGCCCGAACAATATTGTGCACGTTCGCTCGGCATGGCCGATCGTGACGCTGTTCCGATCAGCCGCCAGGAGCGCCGCCGCTAATGCAATCTAAATTCGTTCTCGCCGGCGCGCTTGCCGCCGTTGCGCTTGTGTGCGCGCCGCAAGCGCTCGCGCAGGATGATGCGCAGCTTCAAGCCGATCTGCGCTGCGCCACGCTTGGCCTTGCGATCATCGGCTCGCCGGAAACCACGCCTGAGCAAAAGCAGGGCGGGGCGCTGATCTCGTCCTATTATATCGGGCGCGTCCAGGGCCGCTCGCCTTCGATCAATCTCGAAGACGCGATCTACGACACAACCGTCAACACGACGCCGGAGCAAGGCGAGCAGGATCGGCAAAGATGCAGCGCCGAGTTTCAGGCGCTCGGCCGTTCGCTGATCGATATGGGCGCCAACCTGCAACGCCGCGCGGCGGCAGCGCCGCAGAATTAGTCGGCGCTCTCCAGGATCGCATCCATCGCATCGTCGCTCAGACCGAAGTGATGGCCGATCTCGTGAACCAGCACGTGTGAGACCAGTTCCGCGAGCGTGACGTCGCCGCGGTCGATCCATTCGTCGAGAATGGCGCGGCGATAGAGGAAAACCATCGGCTGCGCGGGCGTTGGATCCATAATCGACGCCTGGGTGAGATCGACGCCGTGATAGAGGCCGGTCAGCTCGAACGGGTCCTCCATCTCAAGGCCCGCCAGGGTTTCCTCATCGGCAAAATCTTCGATCCGGATGAGAACGTCGCCCGCCATGTCGCGGAACGCGGCGGGCATCTCATCCCACGCGGCGCGCGCGAGGCGTTCGAAGTCTTCTAGGGAAGGCGCGGTTTCGTGCATTGCGCCTACATAGGCTGTTGCGTCTGCAACGCCTAACGCTCAGCGCGTGCCTGGCCTGCGGCGATAGGTGAAATCCCAGGTGACGACCCAGCTCTGCGTCGCTTCATCGAAGCGCTCACCCCACTGGCGGACTGTGTCGGCATCGATCTGCTGATAGTTCATGCGGCGGCGCAGGTTAGCGGGTTGGCCTGGCGGAACGGGTCCGAGATTATCGAGGCGCATGACGCCGTCTGCGAAGCGGCCGACGAACGGCGTGCGGCTGCCATTTCCGTCGATCCATTCCTGATGCCAGGCGCCGTCGCTTGAATCGTAGCTTGAGAGCGAGTGCCCCCCGGCGCTCGCAAATGGCCGCCATTCTTCAAAGATCGAACACCTTTGGTCGAGCGCGCGTATCGTGCTTTCGGCGAGCACCATCGAACTGCCGGCCGGCGAGACGTCCCATTCACCGATCCAAAAATCGAGCTGGCGATGCTCTGGCGCTGTGCAGCCCGCCGGGCGCGCCGTGCGCACGCCGCCGTTTTGCAAATACGCGCGGGATTCTCGTACCTCCGCCTCGAGCGCATCGCGGCTCATCCGGTCCGGATCGGGCGGCGTCGCGGCCTGTTGAGCGAAGGCGGCGGACGAGAAGGCGAGGGCGCAGACGAGCGCGAGAGCAAAACGCATGGCGATCCTCCGATCCGGCAGCGTCCTCCTCCAACGATCTGAGACGCGACCTGTGCGCGACGGATGGGGCGGTCTGGACGACAGGCTTCACAAAGCCTTTATCAAGTTGACGCATGCGTCATTTTTGTTGACCGGCGGACCCCTTTCTGTAAGTCTGCGATCATCGATAAAAACGGCCGCCTGGAAGCGGCCTTATCCGGGAGAGACGACGCGATGGCCGATTCCGCCGCCCCTATCCGCCAGATCACTAAGGACGAGGTCTATGACGCCGTTCCGCCGACCGATTTCAGCCAGATGCTGGAGATCGATCGTCACCTGAACCGCTCGACCGCGTTCGATAAGATCATCTCGGCGACCCACGATCACTTCTGGGATCCGCTCGATAAGAAATACATCGACTTCAACGACGACTTCGATCCGGACACGACCGACTTCATCCCGGACGTGATGATCCCGGCGCTGCTGACCGATTACGTTTCGAACTATTTCGCCGACAAGCCAGCCGAGCGCATCCGCTTTAAGAGCCAAGTTGGCCGCTGGGTGATGAGCTCGATCTTGCACGGCGAGCAGGGCGCGTTGAATCTCTCCGCTTCGCTCTGCCACGTGCTCCGCGATCCGGGCGCGCAAGAATACGCCGCCAACCAAACGCGCGAAGAAGGCCGTCACGTCACGGCGTTTGCGAAATACATCATCGCGCGCTGGGGCTCGCCGCTGCCTTGCGGCACGGTGCTCGCGGGCTTGCTGCAAGAAATCGTGCATGCGCCGGAAGTCTATAAAAAGATCATCGGCATGCAGATGCTGGTCGAAGGCCTCGCCATGGGCGCCTTCGCGACGATCTTCAAAGAGTGGAACGATCCGCTGGCCAAGAAGCTCACGCAACTCGTGATGACCGACGAAGCCTTCCACCACAAGTTCGGGAAGATCTGGGCCGACCGCACCATTCCGAAGCTCTCACCTGAAGAGCATGAGATCGTCGAGAACTGGGCAGCGCACTGCTTCCAGACGCTGTTGTTCAATCTCGTCGCACCCCACCAGATGACGTCGATCTACGCGCAGTTCGGTCTCGATCCGGACAAGGTCATGGCGGGCTTCCAAGAAGTCGCCACCGACGACGCGCGCCGCGAGCACATGAAGGAAGGCACCAACATCTTCCGCGTGCTGGTCAAGACGCTCTGGAACGCCGGCATCATCACCGACCGCACCAAGAGCTTTTATGCGATGTACATCGACTTCGACGAGTTCAAAGCCGAAGGCGACGAAATGGTCGGCGACGCTATCGCCGATGAAGGCATCGCCTACCTGAAGACGATCAATTTCGGCGCGAACGTCAATGCGCTGAACGATGTGAAAGCAGCGGCCGTCGCCGCAGAGTAAGCTTCGCGTTTACGACGTGAGCTGAACGCCCCGCCTCGGCGGGGCGTTTTTCTTTGCAGCCCGCAAAGATCACGGAGATTAACGCGAACTTCAGAGCTTTTCTGAAACCATCACCACCGGTTGCATCAGAGGGGTGTGCGTTCGCGATGGGACATGAGGTTTCGCTCTTTCGCGGGCCGTCCGGGCTTGAGCGCGCCAAAGAGATCATCGAGCGTATGCATACGCACGATATCCCGCCGACGCCGCCAAACTATGAAATCTGGACCGGCTATGTCGCGGGCTCGCCGCCGGAGCTGTGCCGCGAGATCGAAACGCGGCTGACGAGCGGTGATGCGTTTACTGACGAGGTCAACGACGAACTCTTCGAGCGCTTCTTCGCCAACACGCGGCTTTCGATCCAGATGCTGGAAGCGAGCGGCCTGATCGCGCGCGAACTCGATGGCGCCGTTTCCAATCTGCGCGGAGCGGGGAGCCAGGCGAGCTCTTACGCGACCCTGTTGAAAACCGCCGCGGAGCGCTTCGAAGGCGGCGTCGATTCTGACGCGTTTCGCGCGATGGTAAAGCAGCTCGCCGTCTCGACGCACGAGATGGCGGAGCAGAACCTGAAACTAGTCGAGCAGATCGAAGCGTCCTCGCGGCAGGTGGAGGAATTGCAAGCCGCGCTGCAGGCCGTGAAGGTCGAAGCGCTGACGGATGGCTTAACCGGCCTCGCCAACCGGCGCATGTTTGACGAGACGCTTCAGCGCCGCGTCGAAGAGGCGACCACCTCCAGTGGCGAGCTTTGCGTGGCACTCCTCGAAATCGATAATCTCCGCCGCATCACCGACAATTGGGGCCATTCGCTCGGCGACCAGGTGCTGCGCTACATCGCATCGACACTGCGCGCGCACGCGCAGGGTGATGTCATGGCCGCGCGCATCGCCAACGAAGAGTTCGCGCTGATCATGCCACGCACCAACGTAAACTTGGGCGAAGCGCTGACGGCGCGTGTCGCGCGCGCAGTGAAATCGAAGCGGCTTTCGGTGAAGTCGACGGGCGACGTTATTGGCGAGATCACGCTCTCGATCGGCGTCGCGCGGTTTCAGCCGGACGATGCCGCGACGGGCTTGGTGACGCGCGCCACCGCGTGTTTGGACGCCGCGAAAGCGCAGGGGCGGGATCGAAGCGTCACGGACTTGCAGCTGGCGCGTCAGCAGAACGCGGCTTAACCGACGGGCGCTAGCGGCGCGTCCTTGATGCGATCGAGATTGCCGCTTCCGGGGATGAACACGCCTTCGATGCGGATGCCGTCGGGATCTTCGAACAAGGTCGAATAATAGTCCGGGGCCCACGAGCCTATTTCCGGCGCACGGATGATCTTGGCGCCGAAGTCGCGCATCGATTCATGCAGCGCTTCAACGTCCTCGCGCGAGCGCATGCGGAAGCGGAAATGGTGCAAACCAACGCGCCATTGGTCGAACGCCGTGTCGCAATGCTCGGGTGCGGCGGGCCGGATGAGCACGCCAGTGCGCGCGCCGATGCAATAGAAGACTTGGCCCGGCACGTCGTACTGCACCGCCATGCCGAACGTCTCGTGGAGCAGTCGATAGTAGAATGGCCGCGACGCGGCGACATCGCGAACCGTGAGCTGAATATGCGCGATGCCGTTGGGGGAGATCATGGCTCTGTGTTGATATTGTCGCCAATTGATAGAGAGAGGTAGTACACGCTACCTGGCGCCAGCAGTGGAGCTGCGCCGATGGTCAGTTGTGCCGACGCAAACTGTCGACCATCAGCACTAACGAGACTGAAGACGCTCAACCGGTCATTAGCATCCGCCAACGCCTCTGCTTCCCGAACTGTGAGCGAGAACGAGGCGTTACGATCGCTATAGTTCGCGGCACGAAGTGCATCGTAGACCCGCTGCGCTTCTTCCACGGCGGCCTCGGCCGTCAAGTGCTGGTGGAAAACAACGAAGGACATGATGCCTAGCGGTGAAGACACGATGGTGTCCACGGGATGAGCGGGCCGATCGACAAGCACGAGTTGAGGCACGCAACAGTCGAAGACCAGTCGATAAGGCCTGATCAGCGCTCCCATCCGAACGTCTTGTGCTGAATGCAGTCGATCCCCCGCAGCTTCCACAAATGCCGCTTCGGGCATCGAGGGCGTGATCACGATTGTGCGTGCGGGCGACGGCGCGGCGCATCCAAGGAGGGCAAGCGCAAGAGCGCCTAGCATCAGAGACTTCATGCACCTCTCGTTAACATCCCCCGCGTTGCGAACAAAGGCGAAACACGTCAGCCTCGGCGCATGTCGCGAATCATGGCGCAGGCCTTTGACGATTTGAACGCAGAACAGCGGGCGGCGGTGGAGCATGGGCTTGAGCCTCTGCTTGTCATCGCCGGCGCGGGCTCGGGCAAAACCAAAACGCTCTCGTGCCGCGTCGCGCATCTGGTTGCGAACGGCGCTGATCCCACGCGCATTCTGTTGCTGACCTTCTCGCGCCGCGCGGCGAGTGAGATGATTGCGCGCGTCGGCAAGGTGATGAGCGGCGATGTGCGCATCCCGTGGGCTGGGACGTTTCACGCCATCGGCGCGCGGCTCTTGCGCGAACTGGCGCCGGTGATCGGCATCGATCCCGAGTTCACCATCCATGATCGCAGCGATAGCGCTGATCTGATGGGCATGGTGCGCCAAGAGCTTGGTGTGGCGACGGGCGCCAAGCGCTTTCCGATGAAGGGGACGTGCCTCGCGATCTATTCGCGCGTCGTGAATGCGGATGAGACGATCGCCGATGCGCTCGCCAACGCATTTCCGTGGTGTCGCGAATGGGAAGCGGAGCTGAAGCGACTGTTCGCGGCGTATGTCGAAGCAAAGCAGAAGCAAGACGTCTTGGACTATGACGATCTGCTCTGGCTCTGGGCCGAGGCGATGCAAGAGCCGGCGCTGGCGCAGGAGGTTGGCGCGCGCTTCGATCATGTGATGGTCGATGAGTATCAGGACACGAACAAGCTGCAGGCGCGCATCCTGTTGGCGATGAAGCCGGACGGGCGCGGCGTCACCGTGGTCGGCGACGATGCGCAGTCGATCTACTCTTTCCGCGCCGCCGACGTGCGCAACATTCTGGATTTCCCGAAGCTGTTCACGCCGGATGCGCGGCTGGTGACGCTGGAGCAAAACTATCGCTCCACATCGCCGATCCTCGCTGCATCAAACGCGGTGATTGATCTGGCGAAGGAGCGCTTCACCAAGAACTTGCGAACATCACGTTCGGGTGGCGCAGCGCCGCAGCTTGTCAGCGTGCGCGATGAAGCGGCGCAGGCGGCGTACATTGCGGAGAGCGTGCTTGACGCGCGCGAGCGCGGCATGGCGTTGACGCAGCAAGCCGTGCTCTTCCGCGCTGCTGATTTCTCCGCGCCGGTAGAGCTGGAGCTGGCCAAGCGCGACATTCCGTTCGTGAAGTTCGGCGGCCTGAAGTTTCTCGAAGCCGCGCACGTCAAAGATTTTCTCGCCATCCTGCGCTGGGCGCAAAACGGCGGCGATCGCGTCGCGGGCTTCCGCACGTTGCAGCTCATCCCCGGCGTCGGCCCCGCACGCGCGGCGCGCATTCTCGATGCGGTGGATGAAACCGGCGCGTTCGGCGTCGTCCGCAACACGGCGCCGCCGGCTGGCGCAAGCGAGCAATGGGAAGCGCTGAAGGACATGCTGGCGGCGATGGCGAAGACGCCGGCGTGGCCGAGCGATCTCGATCTCGCTGCGCGTTGGTACGCGCCGATGATGAACGAGCGTTATGACGATGCGCGCGTGCGTGTCGGCGACATCGAGCAGATGCAGCGCATCGGCGCGACGTTCGCCTCGCGCACCAGCTTCCTCACCGAACTCACGCTCGATCCGCCGAACTCGACGAGCGACGAGAGCGGGCCGGCGTTGAAGGACGATGATTATCTCATCCTCTCCACCATCCACTCGGCCAAGGGCCAGGAGTGGAAGAACGTGTTTGTGCTGAATGTCGTCGATGGCTGCATGCCGTCCGATCTCGGCGCCGGTTCGACGGCGGAGTTGGAGGAGGAGCGGCGCTTGCTTTATGTGGCGATGACGCGCGCCAAGGATGAGCTGCACCTCATCACGCCGCAGCGTTTCTATCACACGCAGCAAGGCAAAGGCGGCGATAAGCACGTCTACGCCATTCGCTCGCGCTTCCTGCCGAGCGACATTCTGCCGAAGTTCGAGCAAACCGCGTGGGCGCCGGATGTTGGTGTGAACGACGCGCGCATCGGTGCGCCGTTACCGAAGATTGATCTGGCTGCGAAAGCGCGCGGGCGGTTTGGTTAGGCGCGCTTCGGCGGCAGCGGAATGAAGCTCGAGGTCCGCGCTTTGTATGCTTCGTAGTCCGGACGCGTTTTGCGCAAGTGCGGCTCGGTCGTTGGCGCGCCGCTGACGCTGGTGAGCAACCACGTGATCAGCAGTGGGCCGGGGAGGCTCCACCAGCCGAGCGGCGTCTCGAGCGCGACGGCGAAAATGCCCCACCACGTGCAGAGCTCGCCGAAATAGTTCGGATGCCGCGAATAGCGCCAGAGGCCGCGGTCCATGACCTTGCCTTTGTTCTCGGGCTTGGCCTTGAACGCAGCGAGCTGCGCGTCGGCAATTGCTTCATAGAGAATGCCGAACGCGGCGACGCTGGCGCCGATGATCGCAAGCACACCGAACGCGCGCGCTTCGCCGAGCTGACCAAGCTGCGCCGGCAGCGCCATAATGATCTGCAAGATCATTTGCGGGCCGAACACGAAGAGCAGCGACGTCGTCGCGAAATTCCAGCCGCGTTTTGTGCGCGCGTTCTCGATCATGCGGTCGTAGCGGCGATCCTTGCCGTGGCCTCGCCAGCGCCAAAAGAGGAAGAGGCCGAGCCGAAGGCCCCAGGCGCTGGCGAGCAGGGCGACGGCCCAACCGTGAGCAGTGGGCGCCGCGACTTGCGCCCAGGTCGTCCAGACCAGCACCAGGACGCCCAGCCCCCACCAGGAATCGATGAAGCTCGGGTCCTGGAGGCGGATGCTCACCAGCCAGAGAACTAGAAAAAACCCTGCCGAAACAAGCAGATTGATCCCAAGAACTGGCAGCGCCTCAAGCATTCAAATCTCCTCGACAGCCCTTCTACGCGCGAATTCGCCCGGCGGCTCCTCGCGACGGGTCGCAAAGATGGGGCGACGAATGGGCTGGCTTACGTATCGAAATTCGATAAGGGTGGCTGGAACCCCGTTTTCCGGCCGAGGAGCCTTCCATGCTCGAGATCAAGAACCTCACCCACAAATACCCGAACGGCGTGCTCGCGCTGAACGATGTGAACCTGACGATCGGGGCGGGGATGTTCGGTCTGCTGGGCCCGAACGGCGCCGGCAAGTCGACCTTGATGCGCGTCGTCGCGACGCTGCAAACGCCAAGCTCGGGCAGTGTGCGCTTCGGCGAACTCGACGTCGTGAAGCAGCCGGAATTGCTGCGCCGTACGCTCGGCTATCTGCCGCAGGATTTCGGCGTCTATCCGCGCGTCTCGGCCGAAGCGATGCTCGACCACCTCGCCGTGCTGAAGGGTTTGACCAACGGCAAAGAGCGCCGCGATGCGGTGCAGGGGCTGTTGAACAAGGTCAATCTCTACAACGTGCGCAAGAAGGCGCTCGCTGGGTATTCAGGCGGCATGCGTCAGCGCTTCGGCATTGCGCAAGCGTTGCTCGGCGATCCGAAGCTCATCATTGTGGACGAGCCCACGGCTGGTCTCGACCCGGAAGAGCGCAACCGCTTCCTCAACCTGCTCGCTGCAATCGGTGACGATGTCGTCGTCATTCTCTCGACGCACATCGTCGAAGATGTTTCGCAACTCTGCCCGCGCATGGCGATCCTCGCCGGCGGCCGCGTCGTGCGCGAAGGCTCGCCCGAAGGCTTGCGCCAAGAGATGCAAGGCCGCGTCTGGCGCGCCACCATTGCGCGCGAAGAACTCGAAACCGCACGCCAGCGCTACAATCTGATCTCCGAACGCCTCGTCGGCGGGCGCACCGTGATCCACGTTGCCGCTGATGCGCAGCCAAGCCCGGACTTCACCGCCGTCGAGGGCGGGCTTGAGGATGTCTACTTCTCCACGCTCGCCGCCTCGCGCGCGGCTTGATCGGAGAGGGCAATACTATGTTTGGTAAAGTCGCTTCGTTCGAGTTCGGCTATCAGCTGAAGAACCCGGTCCTGTGGATCGCGTTCATCATTTTCTTTTTGCTGACGTTTGGCAGCGTAACCGTCGATTTCATCCAGATCGGCGCGGCGGGCAACGTCAACGTCAACAGCCCGTTCGCGATCATCAACACGATGGCGATCATGGCGATCTTCGGCCAGTTCGCGGTCGTGGCGTTCGTCGCCAATATTGTCATACGCGATGACGAGACCGGCTTTGCGCCGATGATCCGCGCCACCCAGATCAACAAGTTCGATTATTTGTTCGGCCGCTTCCTCGGCGCGTTCCTCGCCAGCTTGATCATCATGCTCTCGGTTCCGCTGGCCATGTTGATCGGCTCGTTCATGCCGTGGCTCGATCCGGAAGAGTTGGGGCCGACGGTGTTGTGGCACTATGCCTACGCCTTTGGTGTCGCCGCGTTCCCGACCTTGCTGCTCTGCGCGTCGATGTTCTTTGCGTTGGCGACCGTCACGCGCTCGATGATGGCGACGTATCTGGGCGTCATCGCGTTTTTCATCCTCTACGTCGTGCTCTCCAGCCTCTTCTCGCGGCCGGAATACGAACAGGTAGTTGCGCTGCTTGAGCCTTACGGCCTGGGCGCCTTGTTCGACTCCACGCGTTATTGGACGGCGTCCGATCGCAACACGATGGTGCCGCCGCTGACGGGGCTCTATCTCGGCAACCGCGCCATCTGGGGCGGGGTGGCGATTGCTTCGCTGGCGCTTGCGTACTTCCTGTTCAGCTTCTCGGCGCGCGGCTCGAAGAAGAAGTTCAAGGAAGAGAAGCAATCCGCGCCGCCAGAGCACGTGCTCAGCATCGGCGCGTCGAAGCAATATTTCGGCGCCGGCGCATCGTGGACGCAGCTCATCACGCGCGCGCGTTTCGAGTTCGGCTATCTCTTCCGTAGCCCGGCTTTTATCGTTCTGATGGCGCTTGGCTTGCTGAACGCCGGCGGCGCGCTCTGGTTTTCGACCGAGCAGAATGGCGTCATCACCTATCCGGTCACGCGTCTCTTCGCGCAGTTGCTCTCCGGCACGTTCACGCTCGGCCCAATCCTGATCGCCATCTATTACGGTGGCGAGCTCGTTTGGCGCGATCGCGAGCGCCGCATCCATGAGATCGTCGATTCAACGCCGGCGCCGGACTGGAGCTTCGTAGCGCCGAAAGTGCTGGCGCTGTTTACGGCGCTGCTCGCTGTGCTGCTGGTCGGCATGGGCACGGGCGTCGCGATCCAGGCGATGAAGGGCTACACGAACTTTGAGCTCGATAAGTACGTGCTCTGGTATGTGCTGCCGAACCTTGGCGCCTGCTTCGGCATCGCTGCGCTCTCAGTGTTTCTGCAAGCGATCTCGCCGCACAAATTTGTCGGCTGGGGTCTGATGCTGCTCTATTTGATCAGCACGATCACGCTTTCGCAGATGGGCTTCGATCATAATCTCTACCTCTATGGCGGCGGCCCGCCGATGCCGACGTCGGACATGAATGTCGGCGGCCATTACTGGATCGCGCCGACCTGGTTCCAGGTTTACTGGACGCTGGGCGCGCTCATCCTCGTTGTGTTCGCCTATCTGCTCTGGCGTCGTGGCGCTGATACGCGGCTCCTTCCGCGCTTGCGCGCAATGCCGCGCCGCATCGTGCAGGGCGGGGGCGCCGTGCTGGCCGTGCTGGTGCTTGGCTTTGCCGGCGTCGGTGGTTGGATCTTCTACAACACCAACGTCTTGAACACGTATCAGTCGAACGTCTCGAACGAGCGCTGGCTGGCGAACATGGAACGCGAACTCATCCAGTATGAGAACGCGCCGCAGCCGACGATCACGGACGTGACGCTGACTGTCGATCTGCAGCCGCGTCAGCACACGTTCAGCGCAACCGGCGTTTACGCGATCGAGAACCGCACCGGCGCGCCTTTGGCCGAAGTGCATCTCAACTGGCCGCGCTTGCTTGATCTCGATCGCGTAGAAGTCGATGGTGCCGAACTCGCGCGCGACTATACGAGCGAGCCGGAGGCCTATCCGTATCAGATCTGGCGTTTCACGACGCCGATGCAGCCGGGTGAGCGCCGTGAGATTCGTTTCTCAACGGCCGATCGTCGCCAGGGCTTCACCAACACCAATGCGTTGTCGAGCGTGCAAAACAACGGAACGTTCATCAACAACGGCGCTTTCACGCCGTCCTTCGGCTTCAATCGCAATCAAACACTGCAGGACCGCAATATTCGCCGCCGTCAGAACCTGCCGGTCGATCTGCGTATGCCCACATTGGAAGACGACGCAGCGCGCCGCTTCCAATATCTGCGCCATGACTCCGATTGGGTGAACGCCGACATCACGGTCACGACCGACGCCGATCAAATTCCGATCGCGCCTGGTTATGTCGTCTCGGATGAAAGCAACAATGGCCGCCGCACCGTGCGTTTCCGCACCGATGCGCCGATCATGCACTTCTTCTCGATCCAGTCTGCTGCGTACGAAGTCGCGCGCGGGCAGTGGAACGACGTGAACCTGGAGATCTATTATCACCCGGAACACGCCTACAATATCGACCGGATGATGCGGGCGATGGAGGTTTCGCTCGATCTGTTCTCGCGCGAGTTCTCGCCGTTCCAATTCCGGCAGATGCGCATTCTGGAGTTTCCGGGCTATGCGAGCTTTGCGCAGGCGTTCGCGAACACGGTGCCGTATTCGGAAGATATCGGCTTCCTCAACCGCTTCGAGGAATCCGACGCAACCGTCTCCGATCGCATCGATCTCGTCACCTACGTGACGGCGCACGAAGTCGCGCACCAATGGTGGGCGCACCAGCTCATCGGCGCCGACATGCAAGGCTCGACCATGCTGTCGGAAACCTTCGCGCAATATTCGGCGCTGTTGGTGATGGAAGAGATGTACGGGCCCGACCAGGTTCGCCGCTTCCTCCGCTACGAGCTTGATCGCTACCTCCGCTCGCGCGGCGGCGAAGTGATCGAAGAGCTGCCGCTGATGCGGGTGGAGAACCAGCCCTACATTCACTACCGCAAGGGCGCGCTGGTGATGTATTTCCTGCGCAACGAAGTGGGCGAGGAAGTCGTCAACCGTGCTTTGCAGCGTCTGCTGGAGGCATACTCGTTCCGTGGCAATCCCTATCCGCGCTCGATCGACTTCGTGACCATCCTTCGTGAAGAAGCCGGCCCCGAGCACGCGCAGCTGATCACCGATCTCTTCGAACGCATCACGCTCTACGATGCGCGCGTAGCGGAGGCGACAGCGACGCAGAATGCGCAAGGGACATGGGATGTGGTCATGCAGGTCGAAGCGCGGAAGTTCTACGCCGACGGCGAAGGCGAGGAGACAGAAGCGCCGCTGAACGAGCAGTTCGAATTCGGCGTGTTCAGCGCCGAGCCCGGCCGTGGTTCGTTCTCATCGGAAGATGTGATCGCCTTCGAACGTCGCCCGCTCTCAAGCGGGCGTCAGGAAATCCGCTTTACCGTCGCGCGTGAACCGAGCCACGTTGGTGTCGATCCGTACAATAAACGGATCGACCGCAACTCGGCGGACAACGTGTTGGCTGTGACGATCAATCGCTAACGGGTCGGCGGCGCGTCTGACTAGGCGCGCCGCATGATCCTGTGTGGCACCACATGCCGAGACTCGGCGGTGGGATCGATGGCAAAGCCGAATTTTTCGTAGAAGCGAATTGCGCGCGCGTTGAAGGCGATCACGTTGAGCCACATGGGCTTGTCGTGGCCTAGCCAGTCCATGCCCGCCATCATCAGCGTGCTTGAAACCGGAGAGCCGCGGAAGTCCGGATGGACCATGAGCCAGTCGAGTTCGTGACCGGACGAGTCGTGGCGCGTGGCAATCACATAGCCGGCGAAACGGTCATCCACGAACGCGGCGGCGAGATGTTGGTTTGCGTTGGTCGCCGCGGCCGCGCAGGTCGCTGCACTAATGGTCACGATGCGCTTGTTGGCCGCGATTTGCTCCTCCGACAGAGGTGCACCGTAAAACGTGGCGGCGGTCGCAGCCTGAGTCAAAGCGGTGATTGCGTCAGTGCCGGCCCGGTCGATCGCGGCTTCGTCAGTAAGCAGTTCGGTCACGCTACGCTCTTGAGTGCAGCGCGCACCGTGTCCGCGATCTGATCGATCTGCGCTTTCTCAATGATCAGCGGCGGCGAAAACGCGATGATGTCGCCCGTAACGCGCACAAGCACGCCGGCGTCGAAGCACTTACGGAAAACCTCTAGCGCCCGCGCCGTCGGAGCGCCGGGGCGCGGTTCGAGTTCGATGCCGCCAATAAGCCCAAGATTGCGAATGTCGATCACGTGCGGCGCATCGCGCAGGCCGTGCATCGCGTCTTCCCAATAGGGCGCAAGCTCTGCAGCGCGCTCGAACAAACGCTCTTCGCGATAGACATCGAGCGTCGCGATCCCCGCCGCGCAAGCAAGAGGATGGCCGCTCGTCGTATAGCCGTGGAAGAGTTCGATCGGCGTGTCGGCATTGGCGAGGATGGTGTCGTAAATCTCGCGCGAGCAGGCGACGGCGCCCATCGGCACGGCGGCATTGGTGATGGCTTTGGCCATCGTCAGAATATCCGGCTTCACGCCGAAAAAATCCGCAGCAAACGGGGCGCCGAGGCGGCCGAAGCCGGTGATGACTTCATCGAAGATCAGCAAGATGTCGTGTTTGGTGCAAAGCTCGCGCAGGCGGTTCAGATAATTCTTCGGCGGCATGATCACGCCAGTTGAGCCCGCGACTGGCTCTACCATGACGGCGGCGATCGTGCTTGCATCATGCAATTGCACGATGCGCTCCAGCGCATCGGCGAACTCAACGCCGTGCTCTGGCTCTCCGCGCGAGAAGGCGTTGCGCTGGATGTCGAGTGTGTGCGGCAAGTGATCGACGCCGGCCACCATCGGGCCATAGGTCATGCGGTTGCGGACGATGCCGCCAACGCTGATGCCGCCAAAATTGGTGCCGTGATAGCCGCGCTCGCGGCCGATCAGGCGATACTTGCCGGCTTTGCCGCGCGCTTTCTGATACGCGAGCGCGATCTTGAGCGCCGTATCGGCGGACTCGCTGCCGCTATTGGTGAAGAAGATGCGGTCAAGCTGATCGGGCAAGATCGCGCCCAGGCGATTGGCGAATTCGAATGCTGACGGGTGGCCGAGATTGAACGTCGTCGCGTAGTCGAGTTCGGCCGCCGCGCGTTGGATGGCTTCCACGATCGGCTTGCGCCCGTGCCCCGCCGCGCAACACCATAAGCCGGACGTGCCATCGAGCACGGCCCGCCCATCCGGTGTGTAATAGTGCATGCCCTCGGCGCGTACGATCATGCGCGGATCGGCCTTAAACGCCTTGTTCGGCGTGAACGGCATCCAGAAGGCGTCGAGCGAATTGGGGCGCGGCGTGTCAGGCATGCGCCATTCTGCGTCCGCAGCGCACGTCACCGCAAGAGGTGTGATAGCAGGCTAGGCTTCGGCTTTGCGAATTGCGACCGCGATTTCATCCAGCACGACGAGGCGCTGCTTCTTGAGAGATTCAAGATAATCGTCGGACGCGGCTGCCTCGCCGCTTTCGATGCGGTGGACCTCGAGCCAAATCGCGTGGTTGCGTTCCATCAACGATTTGAACGTCGGGTCCGAGATTTTGAGTCGATGTATGGCCTCGCCGTGGCCAGCGAACTCTTCCGCCAGGGCCCGGTCCAAGTGTTCAGTGTGCATTCGCTCTCCTCACCCCGATTTGTGTAGCTGGGAGAGGCGAAGCTGGTTTTGATCTCAGTCAGTCGAGTTCAATTCTCCGCCATTGGCGTTGGGCGAACATCTCCGATTGATCGTTGTAATGCTCGCTCTCGGGCCGCTCGCTCGCGCCCCATTGGTGGATGACGCGTGTGGAGAGCGTGCCATCCGGCGCCCAATCCATCACCATCATGAAGCCATCGCCGAAATTCGCATTGGCGCGGCCGTCATCGTCGTAGGCCCAGCGCAACGCGCGCAACACATCAGGCGCGCCTTCGAGCGGCAGGTCGACATCGCCGCGCCGCAAGCGCAGCACGTCGCCCAATGGCGGATCGATGCGGGCAAAGTGCTGGCGCAGTTGAGTCGCCGCATCGCGTGCGGATTGCACCGGGTCGGGTCGCGGCTCATTCGCGCGTTCGGCATTGTAGAGCGTCTGGAACGCCATGCCGACGAGCGCTGCCGCTGGGCTATCGTTCGCGGCGCGCTGATCCCAGCTGCGCAGCAGGTTCTGAATTTCAGTGAGCTCTGCATCGCCGCTCCCATCGGTCGCGAGGATCAGGCGCACCATCTCCATGGTCTGAGAGCGTTCGCTCGATACGAGATCAAACTTTGCCTCAAGCAATTGCGCATCGCTGATGCGGGCGAGCGGCGATAGGATTTCCATCGCACGATAGCCGCGATTGGTGACGTAGGTTTCGATCGCTGGCGCCGCATCCGGGAAAGCGTCGGGCCCGATATTGGCGGCCTCATCGGTGATCGCCCATGGCGCGCCATTGGTGCTCGCGAGCCAGCCGGAGGAGGGATCGACCAATTCCGGCGCGTCGACGCGATCATCCATCGCCCAGACGTTCGCGCTCGTATCGCCTGGCACGCACCCGCGCCAATCGTAGCCTTCAGCGCGACGTGGGATGATGGCGTTGTAGAGATAGCCGATGCGGCCGGTCTGATCGGCGTACATGAAATTGAACGATGGGATGGCGCGCATCGCCATCGCTTCGCGCCATTGCTCGTAATTCTCCGAGCGCCCCATGCGATAGAATTGCTCCAGCGCGCGCAATTCGCCCTCGCCGGCGTAACGCACCGCGACCCACCCATCGGCGGTTTCGAACGCGGGGCCATGCACCGTGAAACGCAATGTGCGTGGGATGGGGATCGTGAACCAGCCCATCTTCACCCACAGCCAAATCGTGCGCTCTTCAAAGCGCCGCCACTCGCCGTCGAAGAAATATTGGCCGCGATGCTGGTCGTCGGTGGTGAGCTGATAGATGTCGGCGAGATCGGGAAGGTTGACTGTCGCTGCGAAACCCAAGTGACCGTTCGTGCCCAGCACAGGGAAGGGCGAGCCGGGGAAGAGGCCGCCATGCATCAGCCAGCCCGTATCGCTCGACACGCGCGCTTCGTACCAGGCGACCGGCCCCGCCCACGGCTGGTGCGAGTTGACGATGAGACGCGTGTGCCCGTCATCGCTGCGGCGGGGCGCAACAGCGAAGGCGTTGGAGCCCCAATCGCTCGTCGGGCCTCGCGCTTCTTCAACGGTGCAGGGATGGCCGTCTTCGTTGGCGACCATGCCGAGCGTGCGCTCAAACCCCCAGAACAGGGGCACGGTGAGCGCCGAGCCGGCGATCACGTCGCGGCCGGTGATGTTGCCGGCGTTCGGTAGCACTTCGTCCGGATGCTCAGCGGCGTAGGCGTTCAAGCCATCAGCGTAGGCTTCAACGATGGCGCGAAACTCGGGCGAGATGTCGCTCTCATAGCGCTCCTCGACCGAGCGTTCGATACTGAGCATGTGCCAGAGGAAATCCGAGCGCGCGCCTTCTTCGCCGAGATAGGCGCCGAGTTTACCGCGGCCGAGCAGGACGGTGATTTGGATCGTCTCGAAATTGTCTTCGGCGTGCGCGTAGGCGAGGCCGTAGGCGGCGTCTGCGTCGGTGGCGCCGTGGACGTGGGGGACGCCGTATTCGTCACGAGTTATCGCAAAGTCATAGGCGCGCGTCGCGGCTTGCGGCGGTGGCGCGCAGCTTGTTGCAAGCGCGAACGCGGTCAGCAGCGCGGCAAGTCTTTTCATGTGATCCCCTCGCGGGCGAGTGTGAGCGAGAGCTTCACGCGCATCAAGGCTTACGCAAAGGGAAGACGCTTCCCGGGGTGAGGCGAAGCCGAGAACCCAGGACCCATTTGTAAGGTAGTTTTAGGCGGCGCAATTGGGCGCTAAGGAGATGTTGTGCCGCTAACCGATCTCATCGCCCGCGAAACGCAGCGTTTCATCGAGACGCATCCCAAGAGCGCAGCCCATGCGGGCGCCTTGAAAGAGCACTGGCTCTTCGGCGCGCCGTTTCATTGGATGAACGATTGGGCCGCACCTTGCACCATCGTCGCCGAGGATGGCGAAGGCGCGGTGCTGACTGATATCGACGACAACACTTACGACGATTTCTGCCTCGGCGACACGCCCGGCATGTTCGGCCACGGCCGCCCCGAGATCGCGCGCGCGATAGCGGAGCAAGCGCGGCGGGGCGCGACGTTCATGTTGCCCACGGAGGAGGCGGCGAATGTTGGCGCGCTGTTGGCGGAGCGCTTTGGTTTGCCGTTTTGGCAGACCACGCTCTCCGCATCGGATGCCAATCGCGCGCTCATCCGTTGGGCGCGGGCGGTGACTGGCAAACCCGTGATCGTCGTGTTCGACGGTTGCTATCACGGCATGGTCGAGGATTGCTTCGTCGAGCTGCGCCACGGCCGTACGCGGCCTGATGCTGGCCTCATCGGCCAAGTCTTCGACATGACGCGCACAACGCGCGCCGTGCCGTTCAACGATATTCGCGCGCTGGAGGCAGCGCTTGCGCAAGGCGATGTCGCGGCGATCCTGGCGGAGCCCGCGATGACCAATTGCGGGATGATCCTGCCGGAGGAGAAGTTCTGGAAGCGTGTGCAGACGCACGCGAAGACGGCGGGCGCACTTCTTATACTCGATGAGACGCATACGCTTTCCACTGGCCCCGGTGGCGCGACGAAGGCGTGGGGTTTATCGCCAGATGCTCTCGTCATCGGCAAAGCCATCGCCGGTGGCTTCCCCGCCGCCGTCTGGGGTGTCAGCGCCGAACTCGGCGAGCGCATCCAATCTTGGACCGCCGGCGTCTCGCCGGCGGCGGCCCCAAAAACTGCGCAAGCTTCACCAAGTTCAACCACCGCCGGCGAGGACGCCGGCGGTCCAAGAAGCGGCCGCTCCGGCATCGGCACGACGCTCGCCGGCAACGCCATGGGTATCGCCGCCATCGGCGCAACGTTGCGCGAGATCGCGACGCCTGAGGCTTACGCCACGATGCTCAACGGCGCCGAAGCGCTGGTCGCCGCGCTCAACGCCGTCATCGCCAAGCACAAGCTGCCGTGGCGCGTGGTTCATGTCGGCGCGCGTGCGGAGATCATCTTTGCGCCAGAGCCGCCGCAGAACGCCGCCGCCATGCGGCCGGCTCTGGCGCAGGCGGAGCTGAATCACGCGCTGCACCTTTATCTCATCAATCGCGGCATCCTTATCGCGCCGTTTCACATGATGATGCTGGTCAGCCCCCTGACCACGCGAGATCAGATTGACCGGCTCGCCGCAGCGGTCGATAGCTTCGCGGAAGAATACGCCCAAGAAAGCGCAGCATGACGATCGCCGATCCGAAGGAAGTCAAAGCCTTCCTCGCCAAGCACCCTGAGATCCAGTTCTTCGAGATCGTGTTCACCAACATGGCGGGCGTGCCGCGCGGCAAGCGCCTGCGCCGCCATGAGATCGAGGCTGTCTACGCGCAGGGGCGCTTCCTGCCGGGCTCGATCCTGGTCAATGACATTACGGGGCAGGACGTCGAAGCGACGGGCTTGGTTTGGGAAGATGGCGACGCGGACCGTGTCGCGCGTCCGATCGCGGGCCGCATCACGCCTGCGCCTTGGCTCGGCGCGGACGTCGCGCAAGTGCCTCTCACAATGTATGAGCTGGACGGCAAGCCGCACGATCTCGATCCGCGCCATGTGCTGCAACGCGTGATTGACCGCTACACCGCTGACGGCCTTGTGCCGGTCGTTGCGTGCGAGCTTGAATATTACCTCGTCGATGCGCGCCGCACGGCAAACGGCAAGATCCAACTGCCGCCGTCGCCGCTCACTGGCGACCGCGCCACGCAGCATCAAGTTTATGGCCTGCGCGAAGTGGAGGAGGCATCCGGCTTCCTGCGCGATCTCTGGGCGTCTGCCGACGCGATGGGCATTCCGCTCGAAGGGGCGATTAGCGAATACGCACCGGGCCAATTGGAACTCACTTTGAAGCATCACGCCGATGCGCTGCGCGCTGCCGATGATGCAGTGCTCTATAAGCGTGCGGCGAAGGGCGTCGCGCTCCGGCATGGGTGCGAAGCGACGTTCATGGCCAAACCGTTCGCCGATCTCGCTGGCTCCGGCATGCACCTGCATGTCAGCGTCAACGACAAGGCGGGCAAGAATATCTTTGCCTCGGAGAAGCCTGAGGGCGAGCCGGTGCTGGCGCACGCGATCGGCGGCATGAAGGCGCTGTTGGCGGATTCGATGGCGATCTATGCGCCGAACGCCAATTCCTATCGCCGCTTCCGCGCCAACTCCTACGCACCGGTGGCGCCGACGTGGGGCGTCAACAACCGCACCGTGTCTTTCCGCGTGCCAGCGGGCGCGCCGAACACGCGTCACATCGAACACCGCGTCGCGGGCGCCGACGCGCACCCGGCGCTGGCGCTGGCTGCACTTCTTGCTGCAGTGCACCATGGCATCACCAACAGAACCGATCCCGGCCCGGCGATCGTCGGCGACGGCTACAGCCAAGCCGAAGGCGGCGAGAAAATCCCGACTAACTGGTTCGCGGCGACCGATCGCTTCGCGGAATCCGCGATCCTCAAGGACTATTTGGGCGAGCGCTTCGTGCGGATGTACTCGATCGTGAAGCGTGTCGAGCAAGATCGCTTCCAAAGTGTGATCCCAGATATTGATTATGACTGGTATTTGCGTGCTTGTTAGCAGGCGGATGCCGGGCGCAGGCTAAGCGGGGCCGTGAAGAGCGGTTGAACAAGGAAGGGCGAACCACATGGCCAAGGGCAGATATCTCCGGGGCGCATCGCGCCGCTCTATCCTCCAGCAATTCGGCGCGGCGGCGGTCGGCATTTCGTTCGCGGGCGGCTTGAGCGCTTGCGGCGGCGGCGGTGGCGGCGGCAACACCGTCAACTTCTACAACTGGGACACCTATATCGGCCCGACGACGCTGGACGACTTCCGCGAAGCGACCGGCACGACGGTGAACATGAGTCTGTTCGCCACCAATGATGAACTCTTCGCGCGTCTGCGCGCGGGCAATCCGGGCTTTGATGTCATCGTGCCGTCGAACGAGTTCGTGACGCGCATGAGCCAGGCGCAATTGATCCAGGAATTGGATCACGCACAGATTCCGAACATGTCGAACCTGCTGCCGGAATTCCAAGACGCGGCCTTCGATCCGGGCCGCCGCTATTCGATGCCATATACTTGGCTGGTGCTCGGCATTGGCTATCGCAAGAGTGCGATGCCGGCTGGCTTCGTGCCGAATTCCTGGCGCTATCTCTTCGACAGCCCGCAATTCACCCAGCGCATCGCGCTGCTTTCTGAATCGGCAGACCTCATTCGTCTTTGCGCCAAGTATCAGGGTATTTCGCTCAACAACATCCCCGATGCGAACCTGACCTCAATCGAGCAAATGCTCATTCGCCAGAAGCCGCACATCAAGGCGTTCCACGAAGACGACGGCCAGGATTTGCTGGCGTCCGGCGAAATCGACATCGTGCTCGAATACAATGGCGATATGGCGCAGCTGATGAGTGCGGAGGGCGGCGAGGACTTTGACTTTGTCGTGCCGACTGAAGGCACGCTGATCAACTCAGATTGCCTCTGCATCCCGATTGGCGCGCCAAACGCCGCCGGAGCGCATGCCTTCATCAATTATCTGCTCGATGCGGAAGCCGGGCAGAAGATCACCGAGGAAATCCAATACCCGACGCCGAACGCCGCGGTCGCCGCGGGTATGGGCGCTGCGTATCAGGGCAATCCAGTGATCTTCCCGCCGGCGGATGTCATGGCGCGCAGCGAATACGGCGCGTTTGAAGGCGATGAGCGCTCGCGCCTCTACGAAGAAATCTTCACCCGCATCAGCGCGGCGTGATGTGACTTGGACCGCCGGCGTCTCGCCGGCGGTTCTCTTCGGGTGTCGGGAAAGCGCCGGCGAGACGCCAGCGCTCCAAGAGGGAGCCGATGGAGCAGACGTGGAAACAGGCCAAAGCGGCGTTCGCGGCGATTGCCGTGCCGCCGATTGCTTGGCTTGTGCTCTTCTTCCTCGTCCCGATGGGCGTGATCTGGGCCTATTCGTTCGGCGAGAACACCGGCCCGATCACTATCGATTTCACCGGCACCTTCGCCAATTACGCGCGCGCCGTTGAGCCGCTTTATCTGCAGATTTTCCTAAAAAGCCTGATCGTCGCGGGCATCACCACGGTGCTCTGCCTCATCATCGGCTTTCCTGTCGCGCTCGCCATTGCCTTTGCATCACCGCGCGCGAAGGCGTGGCTGTTGCTGCTGATCATGTTGCCGTTCTGGACGAACTTGCTGATCCGCACGTTCGCGCTGATCGCGGTTTTGCGCGAGCAGGGCTATGTGAACTTCGCGCTCGAATGGCTTTGGAATAATGCGAGCGGCTTTATGACGTTGATCGGCCTACAGCCGCTCGGCGAGTACGAACCGCTGACGCTGCTCTATAACAACACCGCCGTTATCATCGGCCTCGTTTACGTGCACCTGCCGTTCATGGTGCTGCCGCTCTATTCCGCGCTCGACCGCATGGACCGCTCGCTCATGGAAGCGAGCCTCGATCTTGGCGCCGGGCATCTGCGCACAATCCTTCTTGTCGTCGTACCGCTTGCAGCGCCAGGCATCGCCTCCGGCATTCTGATCACCTTCATCCCAGCGCTCGGCGCCTATCTGACGCCCGATCTACTCGGCGGCACAGATAGCCAGATGATTGCCAACGTCATCGAGCGCCAATTCAAGCGCGCCAATGATTGGCCGTTCGGCGCAGCACTCTCGTTCTTGCTGATGTACCTCACCTTTATCGCCATCGCCGCGCAGGCGTTCATCCAACGCAAAAGCGAGCGGAGGGGCTGATGGCCGACGAAGCACTCACTTCGATGCCGAAAGTTGGCCGCCCGCGGCGCGAGAAGCGCGATAAGCCGGGACCGCTCGATTATATGCGCCGCTGGCCGTTGCAGCTCATGGTCGGCGCGACTTTGGTGTTTCTCTATCTGCCGCTGATCACTTTGATGGTGTTCAGCTTCAACACTAGCCGCCGCAACGTCGTCTGGCAGGGCTTCACCACCGACTGGTATGTGAAGGCGTTCAATAACGACTCGCTGCTGCAGGCTTTCCTCAACTCGCTGACGATCGCTTTCTTCTGCACGATCTTCTCGGTGATCCTCGGCGTGCTCGCCGCAGTGATGCTCTGGCGTTTCCGTTTCCCAGGCAAGACCGCCGTCGAAGGCTCTATGGCGCTGCCGATCGTGGTGCCGGAGATTTGCCTCGGCGTGGCGATGCTCGTCTTCTTCGCGCGCGTGATGCCGTGGCCCATGGGCATGCCGTGGCCGCTCAACCTGGGCGCCATCATTATCGCCCATATCTCGTTCGCGTTTCCGTTCGTCGCGACTGTCGTCCGCGCGCGGCTATCCTCGTTCAATCGCGAACTGGAGGAGGCGGCCAAGGATTTGGGCGCGAGCGAATGGCGAACCTTCTGGGATGTGCTGGTGCCGCATATGCAGCCGGGCCTGATTGCAGGCGCGCTGCTGGCCTTCACCTTGTCGCTCGATGACTTCGTCATCACTTTCTTCACTGCCGGGCCCGACACGATCACGTTCCCGGTGAAGGTCTATTCGATGCTGCGCTTCTCGGTGACGCCGGAAGTCAACGCAGCATCCACCGTGCTTATCGTTGTCACCGTCATCCTCACGGCGATTGGCCTGCAAGTGCAGAACAATCTGTCGAAGGAGAAGAAAGCGTAATCATGACTGACGCTCAAACCTCCGCCCAGGCTAGACCCACGCCGCACGTGAAAGACAACGCCATCATACGCTTCGAAAACATCACGAAGCGTTTCGGCAAGATGGTCGCCGTCGATAATGTGACGCTCAACATTCAGGAGGGCGAGTTCTTTGCGTTGCTCGGCCCCTCCGGCTGCGGCAAGACGACGTTGCTCCGCATGCTCGCCGGCTTCGAGACGCCGACGGAGGGCCGCGTGCTGATTGACGGCAAGGACGTCGCAGCACTGCCGCCGAACAAGCGGCCTGTGAACATGGTGTTTCAGTCCTACGCCGTTTTCCCGCACATGAAGGTGGCGGACAATGTCGGCTACGGCCTGAAGATGGATGGCGTCGACGGCGGCGAGATCAAGCGCCGCGTTGAGGAAGCGCTAGAGCTTGTGAAGCTTGACGGCCTTGGCGCGCGTATGCCGGATCAACTCTCCGGCGGCCAACGCCAACGCGTTGCGCTCGCGCGTGCGTTGGTGAAGCGCCCGCGCGTGCTGCTTCTCGATGAGCCGCTTTCAGCGCTCGACGCCAAGCTCCGCGATCAGATGCGTTCTGAGCTGACGTCGCTGCAGGAGAAAGTGGGCATCACCTTTATCATGGTCACGCACGATCAAGACGAAGCGCTTGCCATAGCGACACGCTGCGCCGTGATGCACAGGGGCGTGCTGACGCAAGTCGCGACACCCGCCGATCTCTACGAATTTCCGAACTCGCGTTTCGTCGCCGATTTCGTCGGTAGCGTGAATATGTTCGAGGGCGTTCTTGAGAAGGATGAACAGAACGAAGCGCAAGTGCGATGCAAAGAATTGAGCGCGCCAGTCTACCTCGATCACGGCGTCACCGGCGCACGCGGCTCTACGGTGTGGGTCGCACTCCGGCCCGAGAAAATCGAGATGCACAAGCGCGCCGAGGGCTCGACGCCGATGAAGATGGAAGATGCGCCAGCGGGCGCCAATGTCGTACCGGGCATCATCCGCGACATCGTTTACCTTGGCAGCGAGACCAATTTTGAAGTGGAACTCGAAGGTGGCCGACGCGTGAAGACGTTCCGCTCCAATCTGACGCGCTACGATCAGGAAGATTTTACCTGGGACGAGCCAGTTTGGCTGGCTTGGCACGCTTGTTCGCCCGCGGTGTTGCTATCTTAGAACCATGACCACCACACGACCTGTTCTTGGCGTTATCGCCTGCAACCGCACCATCGAAGCGCAAGATGCGCAGACGGTGATGACGCGCTACCTCGTCTCCGCGCTGAAATACGCGGATGCGGCGGCGCTGCTTGTGCCAGCGTTGCCCGACTTGATGCATCCGAAAGAGGTGGCGCCGCGGCTCGACGGCATTCTGCTGACCGGCACGCCGTCCAACCTCGATCCCAAGCGCTACGGTGTCATCATCGACGACGCGCCTGGTCCGTTCGACCCCGGCCGCGATGAGATGACCGCGCATTTAATCGAAGCGATGCTCGAACTCGGCAAGCCGGTGTTCGGCATTTGCCGCGGCTTCCAGGAACTTAATGTCGCGTTCGGCGGCACGCTCCGGCGCGACATGAGCGAGAATCCCGAGCTCATCCCGCACCATGCGCCCGACCACAAAACCTTCGCCGAGTTCTTCGAACATATTCATCCGGTGGATCTGATCGAGGGCGGCGTGTTGCAGCGCGCTTATAAGACCGACGCGCTCGATGTGGTCAGCGTTCACTATCAAGGCGTCGATAAGCTCGGTTCAGGATTGACCATTGAGGCGACGGCGCCCGATGGCGTCATCGAAGCGATTTCCGCGAACATCAACGGCGCGCCAGTTCTCGCGGTACAGTGGCACCCGGAATGGAAGGCGCACGAGAATCCGCAGAGCCAAACTTTCTTTAAGCTTTTGGGCCGAGCACTCCGGCGTGAGCCACTCGTCGCTTAGTCAGCGACGCAAGAACGAGAAAACGAGGGAAGAGCATGGTCGCCCGTAATTACGACATACCCGAATTGCGCCGTCTCGACGTTGCGCACCATTTGCCGGCGCAAGCCAATTACGGCGAACTCGAAAAGCTCGGCGGCAGCCGCATCATTACGCGCGCTGAAGGCTGCACCATCTATGACGGCGATGGCGTCGCGATCCTCGATGGCATGGCGGGCCTCTGGTGCGTGAATGTCGGCTATGGCCGCGAGGAACTCGTGCGCGCTGCTGCAGAGCAGATGCAGGAGCTGCCGTTCTACAACACGTTCTTCAAGACGGCGACGCCGCCAGCCGTGCTGCTCGCAACCAAGCTGGCCGAGAAACTCGGCGGCGAGTTGCAGCACGTCTTCTTCAATTCATCTGGTTCCGAAGCCAACGACACCGTGATGCGCATGGTGCGTCACTATTGGAACGTCTCCGGCCAACCGAAGCGCACCATCTTCATCAGCCGCCACAACGCCTATCACGGCTCGACAATGGCCGGCGCCAGCCTTGGCGGCATGAAGCACATGCACCCGATCGGCGGCTTGCCGATTCCCGGCGTTGAACATGTCGCGCAGCCGTACAAGTTCAATGAAGGCTTCAACGAGGACGAGGAAGCGTTCGCTGCGCGCTGTGCGCAAGAGATCGAAGATCGCATCCTGAAGGTTGGCCCGGAGAACGTTGCCGCATTCATCGGCGAACCGGTGCAAGGCGCTGGCGGTGTGATCATTCCGCCGAAGGGCTATTGGAAGCGCGTCGACGCGATCTGCAAGAAATACGGCATTCTGCTCGTTGTCGATGAAGTGATCTGCGGCTTCGGTCGCCTAGGCTCTTGGTTTGGGTTTCAGCATTTCGGCGTAACGCCAGATCTCGTGGCGATGGCGAAGGGGTTGTCCTCCGGCTATCTGCCGATCTCCGCCGTCGGCGTGTCGCGCGAGATCGTCAAAGTGCTGCGCGAGAAGGGCGGCGAGTTCGTCCACGGCTACACGTATTCCGGCCATCCGGTCGCGGCGGCCGTCGCGCTGAAGAACCTCGAAATCATTGAGCGCGAAGGCCTGGTCGAGCGTGTCAAGAACGATGTCGGCCCGTACTTCGCCGAAGCTTTGAAGCGTCTCGAAGGCGATCCGCTTGTTGGTGAAGTGCGTTCGCTTGGCCTTATTGGCGCCGTCGAAATCGTGTCGCAGAAGGGCACGAACGAGCGTTTCACTGGCAAGGAAGGCAAGGCCGGGCCCGTCGTGCGCGATACCTGCATCAAGAACGGCTTGATGGTGCGCGGCATCCGCGATTCCATCGTCATGTGCCCACCGCTGATCATCACACGCGCCGAGATCGATCGCATGATCGACATTATCGGCCGCTCATTGCGTGAAGCGGAGCCAGCGCTGCGCGCTCTAAAGGCGGATTAAGCAGATGGTCGCGCCTGCGGACCAAGAGCTGATTGACGCGGCGCGCCAGATTATCGGCTTGCGCTATAAGCGAGATCAACACGTCGTCGGATGTGCGCTCCGCACCCGATCCGGCCGCATCCATGTTGGTGTGCACGTCGAGTGCTATGTCGGTCGCGTCACCATTTGCGCTGAAGCCGTGGCGATCGGGCGGGCCATCACTGACGGCGACGCTGAGATCGACACAATCGTCGCGGTACGACAGGCTTCAGCTGAGGATCGTCAGCCAGACGTTGTTGCGCCTTGCGGGATGTGCAGAGAGATGATCAGCGACTACGCCCCCGAGTGTGGCGTTATCATCCCAGGACCGGGAGAACCCACTCTCACTTCGATTAAGGCGCTTCTTCCAGAAAAGTACCTGAGACCACAGGGCCAAGAGAGTGAGTGAAGACCAGCGCCTGATTAGTCCGCGACGCCGCCCATAACGGCGACGAGGCCAGTGCGCTTGATCAGGTCCATGCCGTCGGCAATGTCGCGCGTGATTGCTTCGCGCAGCGCGCCTGCGTCTTTGGCGATGATCGCTTCGATCGCAGCCTTGTGGTTGTCGTACAAATTCTCGTTGCCGACGCGGCCGTGAACGACACGCATGAACGGCCCAAACTGAATCCAGACCGTCTCGATCAGCTGCAGCAAAGCGGGCCGCGGTGCTGCGCTATAGAGCACGAAGTGAAACTGGTAGTTCGCCGACATGTACGCTTCGGCGTCATCATCGACGATCGCCTTATCGAGAGCCGCATCGGCGGCCCGCAAGGCTTCAACGTGCTTCGCCGTAAGATAGGGGAGCGCGACGATCGCCGCCTCCGGCTCAAGCACCAATCGGCAGCCGAGCAAATCGTCGAAGCGTTCCTGCGTCATCGCCGGTACGCGCACGCGGCGCTTGGAACGGATCGACACCGCGCCTTCGGCCGCTAGCCGAGAGAGCGCATCGCGCACTGGAGTTTGGCTAACGCCGAGTTCCGCTGCGATGCTGCGCGTCGAAAGCTCAAATCCGGGCGTCATGCGCCCAGTCATCAATCGCCTGCGCAATTCGGCATAAACCGAGGCGTTAAGCCCTTCTTCCCGGTGTTCATCCATGTCCATGAGTCGGCACTAGCCCTAACGCGAGCGTAAATCACGCAGAATCAACAGGTGAGCGGGCTCAACTGGTCGCTGCCTCAGCTTGACTAGGCGCAATCGCAACACCCATACTGGCCCTATTAGGTGACTTATGCGCCCCCGCGGCCTTCACACGAAGGCGAATGGGCGCGGATCGCGAATTGCCTCTGGCAGTTGGACCCTCCGGGTCGCGCCGCGCTCGTTTGAAAGAATTTCAGTTGCGGTTCTCGCGCGCCGTCGCGGCGCAGCGCGCTTTTGCGCGCGCAAACATTGTGTGTGTCATGAGTAGCTTTTCGAGTTGGATCAAAGAACGCGGCATCGGCGAGATCGAGGTGCTGATCCCGGACCTCAACGGCGTGGTGCGCGGAAAGGTGTTTCCGGCGCAGAAGTTCTTGCAGAGCGAGCGCGATGGTTCGCTGCGCATTCCGTCCAGCATCTATCTCCTTACTGTAACCGGCGAGTATGCCGACGAGGCCGACGAGGCGATTTCGACACAAGATCCAGACGTCGTCATGCGACCGGACTTCGAAACCATTTGCGTGGCGCCCGGTTACAAAACGCCGACCGCGTTCGTCTATGCCGATACTTTCCACACCGATGGCCAACCCTACGACATCGCCCCGCGCTACGTGCTCCGCCGTGTAATGAAGCTCTACGAGGAGGCGGGGCTGCGACCTGTCGTTGCGCCGGAACTCGAATTCTACCTGACGCAAGTCAACACCGATCCCGATCTTCCCTTGATGCCGCCGGCAGGGCGCTCGGGCCGTTCGGAAACCTCGCCGCAACCCTACGGCCTCGAAGCGATTACCGAGTACGAAGATCTGATCGAAAACATCTACGAACACGCCGAGGCCGCATCGCTGCACCTCGACACCATGATTCACGAAAGCGGCACTGCGCAGCTTGAGATCAATTTCAATCACGGCGATCCGGTGCACGTCTCGGATCAGGTGCTCGTGTTCAAGCGCATCGTCCGCCAAGTCGCACTGAAGCACGGTGTCTACGCGACGTTCATGGCCAAGCCGATGGAGAACCAGCCGGGCAGTGCGATGCACTTGCACGTCTCTGTGGTCGACGCAAAGAAGGGGACGAACCTTTTCGGTGTGAGCCCCGAGAATGGAAGCGACGGCAACACGGATCTCTTCCGTCACTTCGTCGGCGGCTTGCAGAAATATCTTGGCGAATGCGCGCCGTTGTTTGCGCCGAACGTGAACTCGTTCCGCCGCATGCGTCCGGACTTTTCGGCGCCGATCAATCTGCAATGGGGCTACGACAACCGCTCCTGCGGCCTGCGCGTGCCGATCTCGCAACCCGAAAACCGCCGTATCGAAAATCGTTTACCGGGCGCCGATGCAAACCCGTATCTCGCGATCGCCGCCGTGCTCGCCTGCGGCTATATCGGCATTCGCGATAAGGTCGCGCCGGCCGATATGGTGCAGGGCAGCGCCTACAAATGGGCGCGTACCTTGCCGCGTAATCTGCGTGATGGGCTTGAGCGCTTCCGCAAATGCGATCCGGTGATCGAACTACTTGGGCCCCACTTCTGCAACGCGTTCCAGCAGATCAAGGATCACGAGCTCGGCAATTTCGAGGGCGTCATCAGCTCGTGGGAACGCGACCACTTGCTGCTCAAGGTCTGACGTGAGCTTCAATTCCGGCTTGGGGATGGAGCGGTCGTACTACACTGCGACCGCCAACCCCTTCACGCCGGCGCCGAAACTTGAAGGCGAAGCGCAAGCGGATGTCGTTGTCATAGGCGGCGGCTATACGGGCCTACACGCGGCGTTGAACGCCGCCGAACGCGGCTTCTCCGTCATCCTGCTCGAGGCCGGCCGGATCGGCTGGGGCGCGTCGGGCCGCAATGGCGGCCAGATGATTCCAGGTTGGCGGAAGGGCACCGGCGACTTGATCGCGCGTTACGGCGAGAGCAAAGCGCGCACGCTGTTCGATCTCGCGCTTGAAGCACGCGCGCTCACATCGGAACGGATCGAAAAGCACAACATTCAGTGCGATCTCCGCACGAACGGGCATCTCACGCTAGCGACCAAGCCGAGCGATCCGAGCTGGATGCGCGACGAGGCGGAGACGCTTGCGCGCGTCATGAACTACACGCGCACCCGCGTTCTCTCGGCCGATGAAGCCGCCGCCGCTGTAGAAGCGCCAGGTTTTCACGGCGCGTTCCTCGATGAAGGCGGCGGCCATCTGCACCCGCTGAACTACGCGCTTGGTCTGGCCGAAGCGGCGCGAAACGCAGGCGTTCAGCTCTACGAAGACTCGCGCGTCTCGCGCCTCGAAACACAAAGCGGCGTTGTCGCGCACACGGCCCAGGGCGTCGTCCGCGCCCGCTACGGTGTGCTCGCGTGCGACGCGCTGCTCGGCGATCTTGAACCACGGCTCGCGTCTCGCATCATGCCGGTAGCGAACTATCTCGTCGCCACCGAACCGCTGGCGCAGTCTCTGATCGCCAACGACCACGCCGTCAGCGACAGCCGTTTCGTCGTGAACTATTTCCGCATGAGCGCCGACAATCGGCTCATCTTCGGCGGCGGCGAGCGCTACACGCCAGATCCACCCGCCGACATTGCCGCGTTTGCGCAGAAGCACATGCTCAGCATTTTTCCGCAACTCGCCAACGCGCGCATCGACTATGCCTGGGGCGGGCTTGTCTCGATCAGCATGACGCGTATGCCGCACATCGGGCGCATGGGCGATCTCTTCTACGCGCACGGCTATTCGGGGCAGGGCGTGCTGATCCCCGCACTCGCCGGCAAGGTGATCGCCGAAGCGATGCGCGGCACGGCGGAGCGTTTGGACATTCTCGCCAGCATCGCACCGCCAGAGTTTCCCGGCGGCGCCATGCTGCGCTCGCCGCTCTATGTGCTCGGCATGCTCTGGTACGCGCTGCGGGATCGTTTGTAGTTTTGCGAGTCATTCCAGACGTCCGGAGGACGATCTGGAATCCAGGGCAAACACTGTGCGCTGGCCCTGGATTCCAGATCACGCTCTGCGTGTCTGGAATGACTCTAGTTACGTAATGCAGCCGCTTGCTTCGCTGCTGCCTCGATCGACGCCCAGTCCTGCGCTTTGATTTTGTCCGACGGCGCAATCCACGACCCGCCGACGCAGAGCACGTTCTCAAGCGCCAAATACTCCGGCGCTTTCGCGGCACTGATCGAACCCGTCGGGCAGAAGCGCGCTTGCGGCAATGGGCCAAACAAAGCTTTCAGCGCGCCAACACCGCCCATTTGCTCGGCCGGGAAGAACTTGAAGTGCGTGTAGCCGATATCGAGCCCGCGCATGATTTCGCTCGCGGTCGAGACGCCCGGAATGAACGGGATCGGCGATTCACGCGCCGCTTTCATCAGCTTCGGCGTGCCGCCCGGCGCCAGCGCATAGCGCGCGCCGGCTTTGATCGCTGCGTCCAAATCCTTGAACGTCAGCACCGTGCCAGCGCCGACAATCATCTCCGGCGCCGCTTGCGCGATCACCTTGATCGCATCGAGCGCCGCATCCGTGCGTAGTGTGATTTCAACGGTGTTGATACCGCTCGCCAACAAAACGCGCGCGAGCGGTTCGGCGTCATTGGCGTCGTCGATCGTCACCACCGGCATCACGGGTGACAGTTGCATGACATCGCCGGCATTGAGCTTCTTGCTCATCGGCGCACGTCCGAGCCCGCATTGGTGAGATAGAAATTCACGTCATCCACCGTCGATAAATTGAAGTCACCAGCGATGTAGTGCTTCAGCACCGCCGCGGCCACCGCAAAATCGAGCGTTTGTTGCGTGTTCCACCCGCTCGCGCACCCATGCAGCACGCCCGCCGCGAACGCATCGCCGCCGCCAATGCGATCCACGATGCCCGCAACGTCATGTGCTCTCGTCCGCGTAACGCCGCCACGCGTGAACATGATGCCCGTGAGTTCGTGATGATCCGCGCTCAGCACTTTTCGCTCGGTGAAGGCGAGGGTGTCGAGCTGCGGCGACATGGCGAACGCGATGCGCGCGGCATCGTCGGGCGTCGCAACGGTTTCGCCCGTTGTTAAAGCGAGGTCGCGATGATCGGCGAAGAGCACGTTGCAGGATTGGAACGCTTGCGTCAGCGAAGGCCGCGGATCAACGCGACGATCGGCCCAGAGCTTGGCGCGAAAGTTGGAGTCAAACGACACCGAAGCACCCGAAGCTTTCGCCGCTGCCATCGCATCGAGTGCGATCTTCTCAGCGCCGACAGCGAAGCTGATGCCCGATGTGTGAAACCATTCCGGCTTTGTCGCGAACCAATCGCCTCCGCTGGCATCCTCCGCGAACGCAGAGCCAGCGCGGTCATACACAATGTCCGCCGCGCGTTGTCCCGCGCCGGGCGTCAGAAAATAAAGCCCCATGCGCCCCTTCGGCGCAAAGCGGATGAGATCGGTGTTCACGCCATAGCGGCGCAACTCATCTCGTGCGCCCCATGCCAGTCGATTGTTCGGCAGCGTGCTAGCGACGCGCACGTCGTGGCCGAAATGCGCCAACGAGACCGCGACATTTGCTTCGGCGCCGCCGACATGCGTCCGCAAGTTCGGCGACTGCAACAACAGTTCGCCGCCCGGCGAAGAGAGCCGGAGGAGAATTTCACCGAAGCATAAAAAGCGAGCCACGAACGTCCTCTAAGACCGACTCAGCGCGCCAGCCAACCCCCGTCGACCGGAATGATCGCGCCGTGCACGTAATCCGAGGCGCTCGACGCCAAAAATACCGCTGCACCGCCGAGGTCAGAAGCCTCGCCCCAGCGGCCCGCCGGGATGCGATCCAAGATCTGCGCGTTGCGTTTCGCGTCGGCGCGCAAAGCTTCGGTGTTGTCTGTCGTCATGTAGCCCGGCGCGATCGCGTTCACGTTCACGCCTTTGCTCGCCCATTCACACGCGAGCAGCTTCGTTATGCCGGCCAAACCGCTTTTGCTTGCGGTGTAGGAGGGGACGCGGATGCCGCCTTGGAATGAGAGCATCGAGGCGATGTTGATGATCTTGCCGCCGCCTTGCGCGATCATGTGGCGGCCCGCCGCTTGCGCGAGGAAGAAGGCGGACTTCAAGTTCGTATCGATCACCGAATCCCAATCGTCTTCGCTGAAGTCGACGGAATCGTTGCGGCGGATGATGCCGGCATTGTTGACGAGAACATCGACCTTGCCGAACTCAGCGAGGGCGCGCTCGACGATGCCGGCGATCGGCGCCGTCGTGCTCAGATCCGCTTCGATGCCAACAAAGCGCCGCCCGAGCGCTTCAACCGCGCTCTGCGTTTCCGGCGCAGCGCGACGGCTGGTCGATACGATGTCCGCACCAGCGCTCGCAAGCGCGACAGCAATCGCTTGCCCCAAGCCGACATTGCCGCCGGTGACGATGGCGGTTTTTCCGGTGAGATCAAAGGCATTGCTCACTGGTTCACGCTCCCCGGCCGCAGCGAAGCGTAGAGCCGGGGCCCATTGATCGAGCGCACATAACATGTGCTGCAGACGCCCAGAACGATGGATCCCGGATCGGCGCTGCGCTTTGCGCAGCTTGTCCGGGAAGCGTTGAAACCGTCACGATGCGCGCACGCGGCGAATGTAATCGGCGATCGCCGTATCCTGCGCGTTGGCGAAGAACAATTCTTCAAACCGCTCACCCGCAACGGCCGCCTTCAGCAAATCCTGATCGACAGACTTCAGCACAGTCAGCATATCCTTGCACGACGCAGCCTTCAGCTCTTTCAGAATGCCGCGGTTCTTTACCATGATCTGTGCGCGCTCTTTCGGGTAACCGAGACCGCGCTCGCCATCGAAGAGCTTGCGATAGCAATCTTGCAGATTGAGCTCTGCCGCCCAGCCGAAGCCTTTAGCGTACGGCATGGCGATCGCGTTGCCGTCATTGATCTGGCCGAACAGAAACGCGTCGGTCGGATCAATGATGAGGCCGCAGAACACGCCGGGCATCGAATTGGCCGCGAGCATCGTGCCCATGCCAGTGCCGCAACCTGTGACGACGAAGTCGACGGCTTTCGAATTGATCAGAATGCCGGCGAGCAAGCCGTTCATCACGTAGGTCAGCGAGGCCTTATCCTCGGGCGTGTACATTCCATAGTGATGGACCGTGTGGCCCAGCGGCGTGGCGACGGCCGTCAGCGCGTCGTGAACGATGCTCGCCTTCGCGGCTTGGCTGTTCTCGATGATGAGCGCGATTTTCATGGGTCCGTCCCTGTCTGGCTTGGGTCTTGGCTTGGCGCTTTAGGCTCGCCCTTTCCTGCCGTGGTAACCGGTGTCACAATCTGTTTCAAGCCAGTTCGCCATCAGCGCGGGGCCGGCCCCGTAGAATCCCGGACCACCAGGGCAGGCGAGGTGGCGGGGGCCGCCTCCCGGGGTTGGTCCTCAGTGTCGTCGTCGCTCATGCCGATGAGCTTTTCCGCGGCCATGCGGCCGATCTCGCGTGTCGGCGTGCGCACCGTGGTGAGCGGCGGCCAGACGCTCGAGGCGATCTGAAAGTCGTCAAAGCCGACCACCGACACATCCCCCGGGCAGTTCAGCCCTGCGCGGCGGATCGCGTGCAGCACACCGGCCGCCATTTCGTCGTTCGCCGCGAAGATCGCGGTCGGCCGCGGATCGCACTTCAACAATTCCGCCCCGCACGAAACGCCCGAATCGAACGTGTAAGCGCCTTGCACGATGTGCGAGTCCGGCAGCTTCAAGCCGCGCTCCTTTAGCTCTTCCTCAAAGCCGCCGCGCCGCTCGTGCGATGAGCGGAACGTGCCGGGGCCGGAGATGAAGCCAATCGTCTTGTGACCCAGCTCAGCCAAGTGCCGCGCCGCCGCGCGCCCGCCCATGCGGTCGTTTGAAACGATAATGTGCTCAGGCTCATCAACGGGCACTGACGCAATGCGAATGTAAGCGCAGCCAATTTCTTCGAGGATTGTCTTCACGCGGTCGTCTTCGGAAACTGACGGCGTGAGCACGACGCCGGAGAGCTTCTGCCGCTCGATAAAGCGGCGAAAGTCCGCTAAAAACGTCGGATTTCCGCGATTGCACGGATGCACGACCAGCTCGTAGCCAGAGCCGCGCATCGCATCGAGCATGCCGAGCTGCATGTTCACGACATATTGCGGGTTCGAATTGTCATAGACCAAGCCGATCAGAAACGAGCGCCGGAAGGCGAGGCCGCGCGCCTGCGGATCGGGCGAAAAGCCGATCTCGGCAATGATCGCGTTGATCTTTTCGCGTGTGTCCGCCTTCACGAACGGCGACTGATTGATGACGCGCGAGACGGTCTTCTTCGACACGCCAGCCAGGCGCGCGACATCATTGATCGTCGGCTTTTTCTCCCCGCCCAGGCCGCGCCGGACAGGCTTTGCATCGTCATCGGCCATGAGGAACGCGGATCCTTGCGAGAATGCGCGGAACTTAGGCGCCGCAACCCTCTGGTGCAAATGAAATGTCGCGGGACATTTCTGCCAGGCCAATCGCCGTGCGCCCCTGTTTGCGTGCGCCCGCAAACACTAGTTTCATTGGCGCATGGCCGAGTTTATTCCCGTTCCACCGTTCGATCTCGTCGTCTTCGGCGCGACCGGCGATCTATCGCTTCGGAAGCTCTTTCCGTCGTTGCTGCACCGCTATCTCGACGGTCAGATCCCGCCGCAATCGCGCATTATCGGCGTCGCGCGTTCGGATCTCGATACGGCTGCGTTTCGCAAGATGGTGCACGAAGGCCATCTTAAGTTCGATCCGAAATCGAAAATCGACGAGGCCAAGTGCGACGCGTTCTTGAGCCACGTCGAATATGTGCGCGTCGATGCGACGGCGCCGGCGAGTGAGTGGGGCGCACTGCAAGACGCGCTCGGCAACGGCAATGGCAACATCCGCATCTTCTATCTCTCCACCGCGCCCAGCCTCTTCGTCACCATCGCGCAGCGTTTGTCAGAGACTGGCGTCGCAACGCCAACCTCACGCATCGTGCTCGAAAAGCCAATCGGCCGCGATCTCGCATCGTCGCGCGAGATCAATGATGGCGTGGGCCTTGTGTTTGATGAGAAGCGCACGTTCCGCATCGATCACTATCTCGGCAAGGAGACGGTGCAAAATCTGCTCGTACTGCGCTTCGCCAACATGCTGATCGAGCCGATCTGGTCGCGCGCGAGCATCGATCACGTGCAGATCACAGTCGCTGAGCAAATCGGCGTCGAGGGCAGGGGTGAGTATTACGATAAATCCGGCGCGCTGCGTGACATGGTGCAAAACCATATGCTGCAGCTCTTGTGCTTGGTCGCGCTCGAATCGCCGAACTCGATGGATGCGGATGCGATCCGCACGGAGAAGCTGAAAGTGCTCTCGGCGTTGCGACGCATTGATGCGAGCAATGTCGGCGCAAAGACTGTGCGTGGGCAATACAAAGCAGGCTTGATCGATGGCAAACCCGTTGCGTCCTACGCCGACGATCTCGGCAAGCCGTCAAAGACCGAAACATTCGTCTCCATCAAAGCCGAGGTCGATAATTGGCGCTGGGCCGGCGTGCCGTTCTATCTCCGCACCGGCAAGCGCATGGGCGCGCGGCGTTCTGAGATTGTGATCCAGTTCAAGGATACGCCCGTCGCGATGTTCGGCGCCGGCGCTGGTTCGCCGAACAAGCTGGTGTTGCGCTTGCAGCCAGATGAGGGCGTGCGCTTGTGGCTGAATATGAAAGAGCCGGGCCCTGGCGGTTTGCGCGTGAAAACCGCGCCGCTCGATCTTTCGTTCGCGGAAGAGTTCGGTGGCGTGCGCTACCCCGATGCGTACGAGCGCCTGCTGATGGACATCGTCCGCGGCAATCTCTCGCTCTTCATGCGCCGCGACGAAGTCGACGCCGCTTGGGATTGGGCCGACGATCTGCTCGCCGCGTGGGAAGAGACCGGGCAAGCGCCGAAGCTCTACGCGGCGGGCGAGAACGGACCAACCGAGTCAACGGTATTGCTCGCAAATGATGACCGCGCTTGGTGGGATCCGGAGTGATGGCAGATTTGAACCCCACCATCGCCGCCGTCACTGACCGCATCCGCGCGCGTAGCGCAAAGCGCCGACAAAGCTATCTCGATCTCATCAGCGCCTACGATCCGAGCAAGCCCGCGCGCGTCAGAATCGCCGAAGCCAATCGCGCGCACGGCGCGGCCGGTTGTGCGGTGCAAGACAAGATCGATCTGCTCGGCGGCAAGTGGCCGGCGATCGGCATCGTCACCGCGTACAACGACATGCTCTCCGCGCACGCATCGTACGAGCATTACCCTGAGATCATCCGCAAAGCGGCGCGCGATGCGGGCGCGATCGCGCAGGTCGCGGGCGGGGTGCCGGCGATGTGCGATGGCGTCACGCAGGGCTTCGAGGGCATGGAGCTCTCGCTGCTTTCGCGTGATGTGATTGCGCTCAGTACAGCTGTTTCCCTTTCGCACGCGACATTCGATTCCGCGCTGTTGCTCGGCATTTGCGACAAGATCGTGCCCGGCTTGCTCATCGGTGCGCTCAGGTTTCCTTGGCTTCCCGCGATCTTCGTTCCTGGTGGGCCGATGCCATCGGGCCTGCCGAACAAAGAAAAAGCCGCGCGCCGTCAGCTTTTCGCCGAAGGCAAAATCGGGCGCGAAGAGCTGCTGCAAGCCGAGGCGGAGAGCTATCATTCGCCGGGCACATGCACGTTCTACGGCACCGCCAACTCCAATCAGATGATGATGGAGCTGATGGGCCTGCACATCCCGAACGCCGCCTTCGTGAACCCAGGCACGCCGCTGCGCCAAGCGCTCACGCGCGCCGCAACCAAGCGCGCCGCAGAGATCACCGGCCTCGGCGACGATTATCGCCCCATTGGCCGCATCATCGATGAGCGCGCGATCGTCAACGCTGTCGTCGGCCTGATGGCGACAGGTGGTTCGACCAATCACTTCATCCACCTGCCCGCAATCGCGCGCGCCGCGGGGATCGAGCTCCTGTGGGATGATTTTGCCGACATCGCGCGCGTCACGCCGTTGCTGGCGAAAGTTTATCCAAACGGCGCGGCGGACGTGAATCAGTTTCGCGACGCGGGCGGCATGGCGTTCGTCACGCGCGAGCTGATCGGCGCAGGGCTGCTGCACGCCGATATCGAAACCATCTCGCGCGAAGGCATCGCTGCCAACACGCGCGATCCCGAACTCGATGGCGACACGCTGGTTTGGCGCGATGCGCCGCCAACGCCACGCAACGCCGACATCGTGCGCCCGATGACGCAGCCGTTCAGCGCAACCGGCGGTCTAATCCTGATGCAAGGCGCCCTCGGCCGCGCGTGCGCGAAGACATCGGCGGTTGCCGAGAAGTGCATGGCGGTCGAAGCCGCTGCGGCCGTGTTCGACTCACAAGCCGATGTCCAAGCTGCGTTCAAACGCGGTGATCTTGATCGGGATTGCGTTGTCGTCGTGCGCGGGCAGGGGCCCCGCGCCAATGGCATGCCGGAGCTGCACAAACTCATGCCGCTGCTCGGCGCGCTACAGGATCGCGGTTTCGCGGTGGCGCTCGTCACCGACGGACGCATGTCGGGCGCGAGCGGCAAGGTGCTCGCGGCCATTCATGTTACGCCGGAGGCCGCCGAGGGCGGGCCACTTGCGAAAGTGCGCGACGGCGACATCATCCGCGTCGATGGCGCCAATGGCGTGCTCGATGTGGTGGCGCCGAGCGATTGGCGCGAACGTGCGCCAGCGCAGCTTGATCTTGCCGCTAACGCGCGCGGGATGGGGCGCGAACTTTTCTCGCTCTTCCGTATCAATGCATGCTCAGCCGAACACGGCGGCACAGCGTTTCCGGATTACGATCCGATCTAGTCCCGCAGATCGCGCAAGCGCTGTTCGAACACTTCGTCGCGCGGCGCTGGTGCGAAGCCTTCGCCGACCGAGAACTCCAGCTCACGCGTGCGGCCACCTCCAAGCGGGACGCTCACATGTTCGACCGACCGAAACACGGTGAAGTCGCCCGCGATGTAGGGAATGTAGTCCGGCCGCATGTGCACCACGAGCACGCGCCCGCCTTCTTCGGGGCGCATCGGATCGGACGCCTCGGCTGAATTGTGCGCCTCGCCATAGAGCAACCACATGCGCACCGGCGGCAGCGGCTCGCCCGCGCGGCGTTCTTCGCGCCAATAGTACGCGAGTTCGAAATAAGCTGTGCGATCATCGACGAGAATGGCGGTGAACGGCGCTTCGCCGGGCTGCGGACGCGCGCGCTCGGCGATCAGCTCGGCCGTTTCTTCCCATGCGATGGCCGTGCGCACGCCTTTAAAGCGCGTTGCCGTTTCCGGCATTGCCGTCAACACATAAGCGGCGGCCAAGCCTATCGCAGAATTGACCAAGAACGAAGCCCACACCCAGCGTCGGCCTTTCGCTGCCGCCAGCATCGAACCCGTGAACCAAACAACGGCGGCAGGGTAGGCGACAGCGACCCAGTTCACATTGGCGCGCGAGATAAAGGCGATTGCGCTGACAAACAGGAATGGCGGCAGAATGTAGCTGATCAGAAACTTGTCCTGATCGGTGAGCCCCGAACTCCGCCGCCACGCCACCCAGCCGATGACGAACAGCAGAATGAACATCACCGGCCCAAGCACGCTGGCTTGGCCGAACACGAACTCGGAGAGCTCGTCGAGATTGAACAGATCGGCGGCGCCGAAGCGGCCATTGTCGATCGTATGGCGCGCCGTGGCGAAGCCGTTATTGACGTTCCAGATGATGTTCGGCGTGACCACAGCGATAGCGATCACGCTGGCGATGATCGCGCGGCCGCCTTTCAGGGCTTCACGCATCGGCGGTAACAGCCACGCCGCCATGGCCGTGCAGAGCACGAAGTAGAGCATCGCGTATTTCGCGAGCACGCCCAAGCCGACTGCCAGACCAAGCACGACGGCCCACGCGCCAGCGCGCGTCGTCATCAGGCGCCATGTCGCCAGCAGCGCGATCGACCAGAGCGGCAACAAGAGCGCGTCCGTCGAGATGATGAAGGACGAGAAGAAGATTCCTGGCAGTGTCAGATAGCCAATGCCCGCCCACGCGCCTGCAGCGGCGCCGTACATGTGGCGGCCAAGCAGAAAGATCGACGTGCCCGCGATCGCGTGCGCCAGCGGCGCGCCCAAGCGCACGGCCCACTCAGCATCGCCGAAAACCGCGGTCGTCGCGCCAATCACCCACGCGATCAGCGGCGGCTTTGTGAAATAGCCCCAGTCGAAAGCGCGAGACCACGTCCAGTATTGCGCCTCGTCGAAATAAAGACCGAACGGGTTGAGCTGCAGCGAGAAGATGCGCGCAGCCGTCAGGACAAGCAGCACGCCGAAAAAGGCGAGCGTCGCGCGGTCGAAGGCGGCCCGAATAGAAGGCATTGGCGTCCTGAAAAGTCCCCTCCGGTGCTTAGCGGAGGGCGGGCGAGGGCGCCACAAGGAACGCTGCTCTTGCGCGCGCGGCAAACGCGCCTATCTGGGCGCGGTCGCATGCGCTAAGGAGCGGGCATGACAAAGATTCCTGCTGAATGGGCGCCACATAAGGCGATCTGGACGGGCTGGCCCTCTGCGGCGGAGCTGTGGGGCGAGGATCTCGAGCCGGCCCGCGCTGAGGTCGCAGCCATGATCCGCGCGCTCGCCGATGGCGGCAAAGGCGATCGTGTTCGCGTGCTTGCGCATGGGCGTGAAGCGGAAGCGACGGCGAAGCTTGCGCTTGGCCAAAGCGCCGAAGTTATCCCAGGCGCCTTTGGCGATATCTGGTTCCGCGACACCGGCCCAATCTTCACCAACGATGGCCGCGCGCTTGGTTTCAAGTTTAATGGCTGGGGCGGCAAATATCAGCTGGCGCACGACGATGAAGTCGGCGCGCGCATCGCGCTGCTCGCGAAGGCCGAATACAAGCTCAACGATTTCATCCTCGAAGGCGGCGCCATCGAGATGGACGGCGAAGGCACGCTGCTCACCACGCGTCAGTGCCTGCTCAACCCGAACCGCAATCCGCATTGGACGGAAGAGGGCGCCGAAGCGGCGCTCAAGAAAGCGCTCGGTATCGAGAAAGTGCTGTGGCTCGACGAAGGTCTGATGAACGACCACACCGATGGCCACATCGACAATCTTGTGCGCTTCGTAGCGCCTGGCCGCGTTGTCTGCTCGGCGCCGGCGGATCGGGATGACCCGAACCATGATGTGCTTGAAGAAATCGCGCTTGAGCTTTCCGCTATGCGCGACGCACAGGGCCGCAAGCTCGAAGTGATCCGCGTGCCATCCGTGGGCGCAGTGACGGACGAGGATGATGATGTCATCCCCGCGAGCCACATGAACTTCATCATCGGCAACAGCACCGTCGTCGTGCCGATCTATTCAGGCACGGGCGACGATGCGGTGAAAGTGATCGGCGAACTCTTCCCGGAGCGGAAGGTCATCGGCTTGAGCTCGAACGCCATTCTGACAGGCGGCGGCTCGTTCCATTGCATCACCCAGCAAGAGCCGGCCTGACGCCGGCTCTCGCCACGGGTGCGTTATGGAAACACGATCTGCGCCGACATCGGCGCGACTGCGAGCAGCACGTTCAAGTTTTCCTGGAGATTGCGGAAGCTCACGCCGCCGTCGAGAACGACGTAGCGGGTGAAGCCGACGGTGCCTTCTTCGCGATCCCACCAGGTCGCTATTGCCGCGTAGGTATAATTGGCTTGAGAGATGCGCTCGTAGTTGACGCGCTCGTCGGTCTCGTAGCGCACTTGCATCATGATGCCCTGGCAGCCGGCGACGCCATTGGCGTTGCAGGCGGTGCCGAAGAGCAAGAAAACGAGGCCTTCGGCCGTGCGCGCCGTCACGCTCGGATCGCCACTCGTGGCGGTTTCCACGATCGTGTGACCCCCGGACGTCGCGATCTCGTTCAATTCCTGCTGGAAGACGGATCGGACGATGCGGTCCTGCGCGGATGCTTCGGGTGAAGCGAAGCAAACGGCGAAAAAGGCAAAGAAGACAGCGAGTGCGGTGCGCATGGCGTTCCCCCGAACGGAGTGGAGCGACTTTTGTGGACTGCAGTTAAGGCGGGTTCAAGGCCCCGGATGAGCGAGCATTTGAAATCCGGTGGTCCGATACGATATGCGCTTCCTCGAAAGGACAATGACATGCCCCGAACGCTGGCCGTCGCCGCAATACAAACCTCGTACGGCGAGGATATTGAGGCGAACATCGCCAAGACTGAGCGTTTCGTGCGCGAAGCCGCCAAGAAGGGCGCGCAAGTCATACTTCCGTCCGAGCTTTATCAAGGCCCGTACTTCTGCACGACGCAGGAAGAGAAGTGGTTCGCCACGGCCCATGAGGCCAAGACGCATCCGTGCGTGAAAGCGCTCGAGCCGGTGGCGAAAGAATTGGGCGTCGTCATCCCGGTCTCGATCTACGAGCGCGAAGGGCCAGCCTACTACAATTCCGTCGTCATCCTCGATGCGGACGGCAAGCAGCTCGGCGTCTATCGCAAGAGCCACATTCCTGATGGCCCGGGCTATCAGGAAAAATACTATTTCCGCCCCGGCGATACTGGCTTCAAGGTCTGGGACACGGCGCATGGCCGCATCGGCGTCGGTATTTGCTGGGACCAATGGTTTCCCGAAGCCGCGCGCGCCATGGCGCTGCAAGGCGCCGAAGTGCTGTTCTACCCGACCGCGATCGGCAGTGAGCCGCATGACTCGTCGCTCGACACACGCGATCCCTGGCGCCGCGCGATGCAGGGCCATGCTGTCTCCAACGTGATCCCGGTTGTCGCGTCGAACCGCATCGGTACGGAAGCCAGCGGCCAGAAATTCTATGGCTCAAGCTTCATCGCCGATCATCGCGGCGATCTGGTCGAGAGCTTTGAGCGCACGGAGGAGGGCGTCCTCGTCCACACCTTCGATCTCGACTTCCTCGACCGCCACCGCGCCGCCTGGGGCTTCTTCCGCGACCGGCGGACCGAATTTTATCGCTAGCCGCTCGCCGTCTGGGCGAGCGTGGCCTCGCCGGCGTGACTTTTCCGATTGATCGGCCCGCGCGCGGCTTGGATAAGGGCCGCAACGGAGTTTTCTACTGATGGGCAAGCCAATTCGTATCGATTTTGTCGCCGACCCGGGCTGCCCGTGGTGCGCCATTGGCGCCCATAGCCTCGTTCAGGCGATCAACAAGGTTGGCGCCGATGCGCAGCTCACCTTGTTCGTGCGGCCGTTCCAGATCAATCCGGACATCGGCCCGCAGGGGGAGCTGTTGGCGCGGCATGCCGCTTCCAAGTTCGGCGCAGCGCCGGAGGAGGTCGAGGCGCAACGTTATGCCGTCGCCGTTCAGGCATCAGAGCGGGGATTTGAGATCAATCAGGGGCCGGAGTCGCGCATCTGGAATACTGCCGACGCCAATCGGCTGTTGTATTGGGCGGGTGCGGAATCGAACCAGGCTCTGAACCTTTTGCTCGCTTTCTTCCGCGCCAATTTCACCGATGGCCGCTCGCTCTCCGAGCACGCTGTGTTGATCGATTGCGCGCGCAAGGTTGGGCTCGACGCCGAACGCGCGCGCGCTGTGCTGAGCTCGAAACAATTCGAGCAGGAAACGCGCGACATGGAAAAGCAGGCGCTGTTGAGCGGTGTTGTCCGCGTGCCGACTGTCGTGTTCGATGAGCGCCACAGCGTTCAAGGCGCACAGCCGCCACAGCTCTACGCGCAGACCATGCGCGACGTCATGAACGGGACGTTGCAGCAGTAAGCGTCAGATACGCAAAGCAGCCAGCGCCGCATCGCGAAGCCGCGCATCGCCGTAGGCGAGCACGCGCCCGCCCGCGCTCGCATCGCCGCCATCCCACGCACACACGCCACCGCCGGCGCCGGTGACGATCGGGATGAGCGCTGCGATGTCGAACGGCTTCAAGCCGTTCTCGATCACGCAATCGATGAACCCAGAAGCCAGCATCGAATAGGCGTAGCAGTCGCAGCCATAACGCGTGAGCTTTGCTTTCCGCCGCACGTGCTCGAAAGCCGTTGCTTCAGAGGCATCGTGGAAAAGATAGGGATCGGTGGTGGAGAGCGTCGCGTCGCGAAAGCTATCGCAGGCGCGCGTCCTTAGCTTGCGCGTGACCCCGCGCGCTGTCGCGTTCGCGCCGCCCATCCAGCCGCGATAACGCTCATCGAGATAAGGCTGATCCATCACGCCGATCAGTGGCCGGCCCTCGTAGTATAGGCCGATCAGCACGCCCCATGTGGGCAGGCCGGAGATGAAGGCGCGCGTGCCGTCGATCGGATCGAGGATCCATTGATAGCCTTCGCTGGCAAGCTCGCCGCCATATTCTTCGCCGAGCACGCTGTGATCTGGAAACTCCGCGCTGATCATCGCGCGCATGGCGCGCTCCGCCGCTTCATCCGCATCCGTCACCGGATCAAAGCGCGCCGCGTCCTTGTTGGTGATCCGGTGCGTCGCGCGGAAGTAGGGCAGGATCGCCGCACGCGCGGCATCGGCCATCGCATCGGCGAAATCGAGCAGGCGTGGAATGTCGTGGTTACTCATCGCGCGCGAACCTACACGCGCAAACGCGCAAAGGAAAACGGGCCTACCGCCGGTAAGCCCGTCTCCCCTTAGCACCCCAAACGAAGCGGCCGATTAGGCCACTTGATCGGTTTCGTCTTGCAGCGCCTTCGCGAGATCGAGGAGGCGGCGGCGCGGACGTTCGCCGAGCTTGTAATAAGCGCGGATCAGTTCGAGCGTTTCTTTCTGGCTGAGCACATCGGCCGCGATCAGATCACGGTCGTTGGCCGGCGCGCCCGGGGTGGCGGGAGCGGCGACTTGTTGCAGGCCTTCGAAGAAATAGTTCACCGGCACGTTCAGCGCGACGGCGAGTTCATACAAACGAGACGCGGTAACGCGGTTAGCGCCGCACTCGTACTTTTGGATCTGTTGGAAGCGGATCCCAATGGACTCAGCCAGCTGTTGCTGGGTGAGGCCCAGAAGACGGCGGCGGCGACGGAGTCGCTTGCCGACGTGGAGGTCGATGGCGTTAGCCATGGTAGTAGCGCCCTTGGTTCATGGCGGTTCCCCCATGGGCCGCCTTTTATGCTCCGATTGGAGAGCACGAGGCGTGCCAAGCGCTGGCGAAGCGAAAACAACGCTAACAAGTCTTTACGGGACGGCGCATACGCGTCGATTGCGAAATCTGAGCCAGATTGGGCCTGCGTGTTTGGTAAACAAGCGAAGGCCACGGTATCGCCACGCGCCCGCCGCGTATGACCCACCTTGAGCGGAGAGAATCTCGCGAACAACGGGGTTCACGATGAAACTGCACGCTCTTCTCTTGGCTGCCGCGCTCGCGCTCGCCGCATGTGGCACGACCCAGCGCGCCCTCCGCTATGACAATGGCTACCCGGACGCGGATGTCTTCGTCGACAATCAGCGCTTCCAGCTTTGGTTTCACGAAAGCGATCAGACGATCCTCATTCAACGCGGCGATCCGCAACCGCTCGGCAGCCTGCTCGCGCAGAACGCCACCATTTACGCTAACGATCGCACTCTCGATCCGCTTTGGTGGGGCGCGGCTGCGAACGCTGTGCTGACGCAGTTCGGCTGCTATGGCGCGGTCGTCAGCAGGGAAGAGCGCTCGCACTTGCGCGAGGTCAGCTACACGTGCCGCGAACCCGTAGATGTCGCCGCACAAGTCGCCCAACGCCGCGCCGAATGGCGCCGCGGCGTGCATGTGCCTGCGCCGCCGGCGAGTTAAGCGCAGCCAGCATTACGAGCTTTATATTTTACTCCCGTCGCGAGGATGCTACAAATGTAGCACGTTAAGGCGGGAGACGGCGCATGGCGCAGTTGGCGCGACCTTCTGGGTCCGAACTCAAGCTCTTGCGCGCTTTGTGGGCCGCGCCGCGGCTGAGTGCTCGCGAGATTCACGACGCTACTGAAGCCCGCACCAAGTGGTCCTACTCCGCGACACGCACCACGCTCGATCGCATGGAAGAGAAGGGGCTGGTGAAGGCCAAAGCTGTGCACGGCATTAAGACTTACGCCGCCGCGCAATCGAAGGTCGCCATGCTGGCGCTGCTGGCGCAGGACTTCGCGCGCAACGTGCTCGATTCTGATGAGCCGCTACCCGCCGCCGCGTTCGCGCACAGCAAGCTACTCGATTCAGATGAAATCGAAGAATTGCAGGCGCTGCTCGACTCTCTGAGTGAGGAGGGCGAGCGATGACTGCTGCTCTTGTCGCGCTGATCGGCGCGCTTTTCGTTGCGCCGTTCGTCTGGTCGATACTGGTGGCGCTCGCGCGCCGCGCCGCGATCGGCTCACGCGATGACGCGCACGAGAAGGCCATCCTCGCACTCATGCTTGCGCCGCTTGGGCTAGGCGTAGTGCTTCTAGTCTTGCCAGGTGAATCCGTATCTGCGGTCGCGCCGCCCTTGCTGGATTGGGTCGAGTTGCCCGAGCAAGTGGCCGTAGGGGCGGGTGGAGGCGATGCGTCCGGAGCCGCGCCGTTGGATTGGCTCTTGATCACGGCGCTAACGATGCTCGTGATCTATGCGCTGGGCGTCGTTCGCTATGCAACGCCGCTCATTAAAGCGCATCTGCGCCTGCATCGGTGGGTGAGGGCTGCGCGAGCTTCGGAGAGTTTAAGCGTCCACGTTTCAGACCACGCGCAAACGCCGATCGCCGTGTCCAATAAGCGCATCCTGTTTCCGCGTCATTTGCTCGACGCTCTCAGCGCCGAACAAGTTCGCTTGATCATCGCACACGAACGCCATCACCACGCACGCGGAGACGTGGCGTTCTACGCGCTGCTCGCATGGATCGACGTCGCGTTCTGGTTCAACCCCTTTGTACGCGGTCAGACCCAGCATTGCCGCCTCGCAGCCGAGCTCGAGTGCGACGCCGCGGTCACCGCCGCGTTACCCGATATGCGCAGAGCGTACGCTCAGACTCTGCTCGTGGTCCTGAGGCATTCCGCCGGGCACGCCACGCCGTGCGCGCCGGCTGTGTTCTCGCACAGAGCTCTCGGAGAAAATCGCATGAGAATTCTGAAGATCATGAAGAGCGATGCGCCGCGCAAGCGCGCGCGGTGGTTCGCATACGTCGCGGCGTGTGGGTTGGCTGCGCCTCTCGGCATCGTGCAACTCGCTTTGGCGCAATCAGACAATGAACCATTCGTACTCACCGCGCCGTCGCCGATCAGCGCCTTGAGCAGCGACGCGGTCATGCCCGATCGATCCGTTTTCACCCATCGCCCGCTGGAGGGGCGGCTCGTCGGCACTTACGGCCAGCGCATCGATCCTCAAACCGGAGAGCCCACGTTTCATCCTGGAGTCGATATTGAGGCGCCGTTTGGAACGCGCGTTTTCGCGCCCGCTGCAGGACGCGTCATCCGCGCTGTCGCGCACCCGGAGTACGGAAATTTGATCGAGATCGATCACGGAGACGGCCTGGCCACGCGCTACGCGCATCTCAGCGCTTTCGATGTGCGTGACGGAGACGCCGTTCAACCGGGCCAAGTGATCGGCCGAGTCGGCAATAGCGGGCGCAGCACGCGCACGCAGCTTCACATTGAAGTCTGGCGCAGAGATCGTGCTTGGGACCCAAGCATGGTGCTCGATCTCCCCGCTGCAGATTAGGCGCTAGTCGCCTAACGATCGCCCAGTAACGCTGCGTCCGAAAGCGGCCAGCGTTTCGCGCACAGACGTGCTCGTATCCAGCAAGGAGGCGAGACACTCTGCGCGTAACAGGAATTTCCAGCGAACAAGCGGAGCACTATCGGTGCGGTGGCGCGGACGCGAACGGTCAGCCACCGCTGGTTACGATCGCCGGCGGCGGCCGCAACCCGTGCCGTCATTGCCTTGGACTGATCGCTGACGGCGAGGCGATGCTTGTGCTGAACTACCGGCCGTTCGCTGGCGCGCCGCAGCCTTACGCGGAGAGCGGCCCCATTTTCCTGCATCAGGCTCAATGTCCGCGCTACGATCGCGCCGAATTACCCGCGTGGTTCGCTGGCCTCGATCCGGCCGCCATACGCGGCTACGGCGCTAATGATTGGATCCGCTACGAGACAGGGCAGATTGTGCGCGGTCCCGAGCTGGCCGATGCGGCGCGTTCAATTTTGACGCACGAGAGCGTGGCCTACGTCCACATCCGCTCGAAGTTCGGATGTTTCCAATGCCGCGTCGATCGCGACGGCTAGGTGAAACAGCTCCTGCTTGAATGCAACCAAAGATTGTGCGCTAATGCCTGTGCGGTTCCTCAGTCTTTGGTCCGGCGCATCGTGCGCCTTTGAAATCAGGAGACGTGAATGTCCCATCATCCACGCGATGAAGAAGTCGCAGCGCAGCACTTAGCGCAAAGCGGCAACGCGCATCGCCATCTGACGACGGAAGAGGCTTTCGAGAGCTTCCTGCGCAGCGTCTTTTCGGGCGCTGGCATGACGGCCGGCTCGATGGCGTTCCGTTCGCTGCACCGCGCACTGAAGATGCGGTTCCGCGTGCCCTGATATGTCGTCACGCGAAAGGAGCGGCTCAGCCCGCTTCTTTCGCTTTCGCGGCGCGCTTGCGCTCGTTGGGGTCGAGATAGGCCTTGCGAATGCGGATGGCGTTCGGCGTGACTTCGACCAGCTCGTCATCCTCGATCCAAGCCATCGCTTGCTCAAGCGTGAGACGGCGCGGCGGCGTCAGGCGAATCGACTCATCCTTGCCCGACGCGCGCACGTTAGTGAGTTTCTTGCCCTTCAACGGGTTCACGTCGAGATCCTCGCCGCGCGAATTCTCACCGATGATCATGCCTTCATAGACGTCTTCGCCATCGGCGATGAACATCTGGCCGCGATCTTCCAAGTTCCAGAGCGCGAACGCAGTCGATTGGCCGTTGTCGTTCGAAATCAGCGCGCCATTGCGGCGGCCCGGGATTTCACCTTTCCACGGCGCCCACGAATGGAAGAGGCGGTTCATCACGCCTGAGCCGCGCGTGTCGGTGAGGAATTCGCCGTGATAGCCAACCATGCCGCGCGATGGCGCGTACATGACCATGCGCGTCTTGCCGCCGCCGGACGGACGCATGTCCTGCAGTTCGGCTTTGCGGATGCTCATCTTCTCGATGACGACGCCGGTATATTCGTCGTCAACGTCGATGACGACTTCTTCGATTGGCTCGAGCGTCTGGCCGCCTTCGTTGCGCGTCAGAACTTTCGGGCGCGAGAGCGAGAGCTCGAAGCCTTCGCGGCGCATGGTTTCAACCAGCACGCCCAATTGCAATTCGCCACGGCCCGCGACTTCGAACGCGTCCTTGTTGCCGGTCTCGGTGACGCGGATGGCGACGTTCGATTCCGCTTCCGCCATCAGGCGCGCGCGGATGACGCGGCTCTGCACCTTATCGCCGGCGCGGCCAGCGAGCGGTGAATCGTTGATCGACACAGTGATCGCCAACGTCGGCGGATCGATCGGCGTCGAGGGCAGGGGCGCTGCGAGATCGACGGCGCCGATCGTGTCAGCGACCGTGGTATCGACCAGGCCCGCAATCGCGATGATGTCGCCCGCTTCCGCGCTCTCGACCGGCACGCGCTTCAAGCCACGGAACGAGAGCAGCTTGGTCAAGCGGCCACGCTCGATCTCTTTGCCGTCACGCCCCAGCGATTTGACGTTATCGCCGACCTTCACGCGACCGCTTTCAACGCGGCCGGTCAGCACGCGGCCGAGGAAGTGATCGGAATCGAGCATGGTCACGAGAAACGCGAACGGCTCGTCCTTGCGCACGATCGGCTCAGGTTCCGGCACGTGACGCACGATCAGTTCGAAGAGCGGCGTCAGATCCTTGTTCTCGCCGGCGAGCTCGGTCTTGGCCCAGCCTTCGCGGCCGGAGGCGTAGAGGATCGGGAAATCGGCTTGCTCGTCGCTGGCGCCGAGCGCGAGGAAGAGTTCGAAGATTTCGTCGAGCGCCTTGTCGGGATTGGCGCTCGGGCGATCGACCTTGTTGAGCACGACCATCGGCTTCAAGCCGCGCGCCAAAGCTTTCGACAGCACGAACTTGGTTTGCGGCATCACGCCTTCGGATGCATCGACGAGGATCACGCACCCATCGACCATGCCGAGAATGCGTTCGACTTCGCCGCCAAAGTCGGCGTGGCCGGGCGTGTCGACGATGTTGAGCCGGTACTCTTCGCCGTTCTTCTCCCAGAGGATCGACGTGCACTTGGCGAGGATCGTAATGCCGCGCTCGCGCTCTTGGTCGTTGCTATCCATCGCGCGCTCCTGGCGCGCTTCGTTGGCGCGGAAGGCGCCGCCTTGGGTGAGCAATTGATCGACGAGCGTAGTCTTGCCGTGGTCGACGTGGGCGATGATCGCGAGGTTGCGGAGGCGCTCGGCCATGAATTCGGGCTTTCTGGGAGGTTCAGGCGTGCTTCTGCCCGCCCCGGGCGCCCGCTTCAACGGCAAGGCTGGAGATTCCTTAAGCAAGACTTATCCAATTTCGCATGTGTGCGTATGCGAAACGGGATGCTTGCTCAAAAACCTTAGCCTAATCAACGCTGTATTTCCAGTTACAAAAAGTTGACGCTCCATTCACCTTGCAAATTGCTGCGCTGCGTCATAGCTTTTCGGTGTTGCGGCGTTTCGCGATGCCGCACGCGCCCTATTCGGGCGTTTCCTCCCTATTTGACCTCCACCGCCGGGCCCCAAAGCCCGGCGGTTTTTTCTTGGGCGCACTGGCTCTAGTTTAACCCCGCCAAGGCTCGCTGCCGGTAGGGGAGACCGTCCATGACCAATGTCCTTCGCCTTCTAGGCGTTTCCACCGCGCTGGCGCTCACCGTCGCCTGCGCCACCATCGACTCCACGCCGGACGCGCCCGCCGTCACCGAGAGCGACCGCACCACCGCCGCGCGCACGCATCCGCAAATCCTGGCGCAGTTCGGCGGCGCCGTTGAAGGCCCGCTTGCCGCCTACGTTGCTACCGTCGGCGAACGCACCGCTGTCGCTGCCGGTGTCCCGAACCGCTGCACGTTTTCGGTCGTGAACTCCGACGTGCCGAACGCCTTCGCGATTCCGGGCTGCTACATCTACGTCACGCGCGGCCTGCTCGCGATCATGAACTCGGAAGATGAACTCGCATCCGTGCTCGGTCACGAAGTCGGTCACGTTGTCGCCGATCACTCCGCACGGCGCCAGAACACTGCCACGCTCACAAGCCTCGGCGCCTTGCTCGCCGGCATCGCCACCGGCTCCGGCGACATCGCGCAAATGGCGGGGCAGGCGGCGCAAATCTATACGCTCTCTTACTCGCGCGAGCAGGAATTTGAGTCCGACGATCTCGGCGGGCGCTATCTGATTACGAACGGCTACAACGCCTACGCCGCCGCCGACATGCTGCAGGCGCTCGGCACGAACGATGCGTTGAACGCGCGTATTTCAAGCCGCACTGGAAGTGCTACGCCGACCTGGGCGCGCAGCCATCCGCTCTCCGCCGATCGCGTCGCACGCGCGACAGCCCGCGCAAGTGCGGCTGGCGCATTGCGCGATACGCCGCCTGAACGCGTTGCGCCGTACTTCGCTGCGATCCGCGGCATGATCTGGGGCGACGATCCGGAACAGGGCTTCGTCAACGGCCGCACATTTGCCCATCCAATCATGCGCATCGCCTTCGACGCGCCCGAGGGCTTCACGCTGACAAACACGCCGGCCGCTGTGCAGATCGGCGGCCAGAATGGCCGCGCCATCTTCAGCGGCGGCGCGCTGCAAGGCACGCTCGAAGCGTACGCAACAAATGTTCTGCGCCAAACCATCGGCCAAGCGCGCTCTGAAGTTGGGCGCGCGTCGACCTCTTCAACGAACGGCCTTGAAACCGTGACCATTCCGGCGCGCGTGCAAAACCAGCAAGGCCAAATCCTCGATCTTCAAGTCGTCGCCTATCGCGTCGGCGATCGCGCTTATCATTTCGTGACGCTCGCACCTTCGGGCGGCGGCGCTGTGTTCGCACAAATGCTGGGTTCGATGCGTCAGCTAACGACGCAGCAAGCGAGTGCATTGCGCGCACGTCAGATCGAGATCGTCGAGGTCCGCTCCGGCGACACGCCCGCGCGCCTCGCGCAACGCATGGCGTTCACCGACTATCAGCTCGATCGCTTCCTGGCGCTGAACGGCTTGGAGCAAGGCGCGACATTGCGTGCCGGCCAGCAGGTAAAGATCATCACCTACGTGCGTTGAGGTGCGATCACGGAATTGGGGGATAGATGAGGGCGCTATCCCACACCCGCGCCGTCATCCTGGGCGCTCGGCGTAGCCGAGAGCCCGGGATCCAGAGATCGTAGAGCTCTGATGTTGCTCTGGATCCCGGCTCGCGCTTCGCGCGATCCAGGATGACGGAAAACTCTCGCGCCAAAATCAATCCGACCGAGTTCACCTCGTGCGATGATGCACGCATCTCCAGCACGGGAGGCTCCGGGACCAAAGCCGATAGCGCTGAGATGCGGTTTGAACGTGATGCGATGAAGGTCCGCGAGGAATGGAGTCGCTGCTCCGTAAGATGAAGGAAAGCGGAGAACCTTGTGCGCGATTTGGCGCGCGCAATGCACGTCAGCCGGGAACGGGAGTATGGCGCTAAGGCTCGCCGGATACCCAGCGTCGCGAACGGTCAATTTGGGTAGCACCAGCTGTGGCGGGAGAAGTCCGCGTTGACCTTTGCGCTGAGCGTCGTCGCGACACGCTCAGCGGTTCGTCTGCCCTCACACGCATGGCCCCCGGATGTCCGCAGGAACGCCACGATGCTTCCGCCGGCTGCAAAACAAACTGCGCAAGGGCGCGCTTCGGCAAACCCCTCGCTACCAATCTTTAGAAGCTTCAGCTGAAGCGCGTCCTTGCTCTCCCATCTCCGCAGCGCGAATGCGCGTGTGGCGTGTAAACGCGCAAAGAAAAAGGGCGCCCCTCGCGGAGCGCCCCAATCCTTTGCTTTCCAGCTCCGCGCGCCTTAGCGCACGTCGTAGAAACGCTGCCAGAAGCCAGTGCGGGCATCGAACGGCGTAGCGTTGTCACGCTCACGCAGGGTCGAGCCGCCGAAGCCCCAGCGGGCGCCGATCGACCACGAGCTCAGGCTGTCGCCGCTGTCATCAACGTCGAAGCTGTTATAGCCAGCCGTGAAGCTGACCGGCGCCGTGAAGGGCGCCCATTCAGCGTTCAGGCGCCAGTGGCTGGCGTCGACGTCGCCGGCGCCGCCATCGATGTTGCCGAAGCCGTACGCGCCGCCGACACGGAAGTTGTCGGAGAAATAGTGGTTCAGACCGACATCGAAGAAGGACGTGTCGAGATCGACGAGGAACTCGGCTTCGCCCATCGTGTAGCTGGCGAGCGCGACAGTTTGCGGTCCGAGATCGAAGCTGCCTTCGATGCCGTACGCGGTTTCGTCAACGCCATCACCGGAGAATTCGAGATTCGTGTAAGCGAACACGCCGCCGAGACGCCAGTTGCCGCCATTGTAGAAGAGGTGACCGGCCAGCGTCTGCGTGTCGAGGTCATCGAACTGACCGTAGCCTGCATCGATTTGGAAGCCGACTGCGCCGCTCGTGCTGCCGAACGCGCCGTCGATTTGATAGCCTTCCTCGTCGTCTTCGATGCTGGTGTAGTTGAGCCCAACCGAACCACCGCTCTGCGCAAATGCAGGCGTGGCGGCGAACAAAGCGGCCGCGGCCGCGAGCAATACAGTCTTTTTCATTTTAGAACTTCCCCGCGTAAGAGGTGGCCGAGGGATGAATTCCCGCAAAACCCACAGCCGGATGACGCCTAATTGGACAGATTGGCGGACAGTTTAAAGGCACAGTGTCACGTTACGAAAACGATAGTTCGTTGCGTGACATTCCCGCCGCAGGTGAATGCGAAGTTTCTGCCGAAGCGCATGACTTGCTCTGCTCTATGCTGCAACGCAAACGGGTGGCTAAAGTCACGCACAGAAAAAAGGGCGCTCCTTGCGGAGCGCCCTTGATCCAAGTCGATAACGACTCGCTTCCTAGTTGAAGCCGTAGAGGCGCTGAAACAGAGGAGCGCGGGTGTCGAACGGCGTTGCCGCATCGCGTTCACGCAGTGTGCCGAGACCAAAAGCCCAGCGCGCGCCGAGCTTGAATGTGTCAACGCTGTCGGTGAGGGTGTCGTCTGCATCGAACGAGTCATACGACGCACGGAAGCTCAGCGGCATCCCGGAGAGCTGGTACTCAGCATTGAGGCCGAGCGTAGTCGTGTCGACCTCGTCAGAGCCGCCGCCTGCATCGAGCGTTCCTGCTCCGACGGTTCCGCCGATACGGAAGTTATCGCTGATGTAGAACGCGGCGCCGATGTCGAGGTTCTGCGTGTCCAGGTCGACGAGGAATTCGGTCTCACCCCAGGTGTAAGAGCCGCTCAGCACGAAATTCGAGCCAATATCGATGCCGCCCTCAATACCGTAAGCGATTTCGTCTACGTCGGCTGCATCGTCCTCACTCAGGCTGGAGTTCACAACCACCGCGCCCAGACGGAAGTTCTCGGTGTTCCAATAGACATGGCCCGCCAACGTGACGTGGTCGAAATCGCCGCCACTATCAATCTCGGTCTGACCGTATCCCACGTCGAACTGAAAACCGACCGGGCTGTGGTTGCCGCCGATGGCAGCATCGATCTGGATCGTGTCGGCTTCATCGTCACCGATTTCGGTGTTGCCATAGTTCAGTCCGACATAACCGCCGGCCGACTGGGCCATAGCTGGCGTCGCCACAAAAAGCGCGGCCGCTGCCGCAAGTAACGCAGTCTTCTTCATGAATTTCCCCCGCATAAGCAGCGCCACCGGTGGTTGATCCGATGACCAGGTTCCCCCTCTTAGACGACGCCCCCGTTCGCGAAAAAGGGGGTAGGAACGTCCTCGGCGCCTTTATTGAGGCACTGTGCTTTTCTTGCTGCGGTTGTGTCGTTAGGCCAAGCTTTTGTGCAGCGCAGCAACATTAAGCGCTTCGGCTAGCCGGCTCATGTCGGCCCGTACGCGGACGTAGCCATTGCTACGCTCGAGTGTGCGCTCATCCACATAGAGTGCGCGATTGATTTCGATCTGCAGTGCATGAACGCCGTGCGCGGGGCGGCCATAAGTCTGAGTCGTGTGTCCGCCCGCGAAGGGCGCGTTACGGGCGACGCGGTAACCGAGGCGGCGCAACGTTGCTTCAGCCAGCGCTGTCACAGACGGATGACACGACGCACCGAAACGATCGCCCAGCACAATGTCCGGCGCATGCGCGCCGCGCGCGCTCGATGGCATCGAATGGCAATCGACAAGCACCGCGCAGCCGAACGCCGCGCTCGTCTCAGTGACGAGATTGCGCAACATCGCGTGATAGGGCCGGTGCACCTGTGCAATGCGCCGCTCCGCATCGCTAAGCGGCAGCCTCCGGCGATAAATGTTCTGGCCGTCTCCGCTCACGCGCGGAATGGCGCCGAGCCCTGCCTGCACACGTGCGGACGTCAGATGCACGCTGTGCGGCGGGCGTTCATCGAACATGTCCGGATCGAGTTCAGCCGGGTCGCGATTGAGATCGACATAGGCTCGCGCGATCGTCGCCGAGAGCACTGCCGCGCCATGCGCCGCTGCCCCGGCAAACAGCTCATCCACGTAAGCGTCCTCGGAGCGGCGCAGGCTGATCAGCGAGACACGTGCGTCCGCAAGCAATTCAGCAGGATACCGCCGGCCGCTATGCGGCGAAGCGAAAATGAGGGGTGAGGTCCGCCGGAGAGGCTCGATCAGAACGAACGGAGGCTCGGCTGCTGGCGCGGCCAAGCCTTCGCCTTCCGCTAGGTCGCGCGCCGCGCCCTGACCAAGATCCGTCGGGTCCATACACACATTGTTCGCTATGCCTGCGCCGCCCGTCAACGTTTCCACATGCTTACCGGCGTTTATGACGGTTTAGCGCGCCTTTACCTGCCTCGTGCTAGAGGCTACCGCTGGTGCGGGGGACATAAGGTGGCGACGCATGGCGCGCATTCTGCTGGCTGAAGACGATGACTCGCTGCGCGGCTTCCTCGTAACGAGCCTGACGCGCGCCGGTCACGACGTCTCTGATCATGGCGACGGCGATTCCGCCTGGGAAGCGCTGGAACACGGCAGCTACGATCTGCTGCTGACCGACATCGTCATGCCGGGCATCGATGGCATCGAACTCGCCCGCCGTGGCGCGGAAGCCGATCCGGCCATGAAGATCGTCTTCATAACCGGCTTCGCCGCCGTCGCGCTCTCAGCTCAAAGCCAGGCCCCAAAAGACGCCAAGGTGCTCTCCAAGCCCTTCCACCTGAAGGACCTGGTGATCGAGATCGAACGCGTGATCGCCGCCGCCTGAGGGCGGTAATTACCGGCAAAATCAAAGTGGACGGATGGTGGGCGCGACAGGGATCGAACCTGTGACCCCTACGATGTCAACGTAGTGCTCTCCCGCTGAGCTACGCGCCCTGACCGTTGGGTCGGAGGGCTATACAGGGGGTTGGCCGCCACCTCAAGACGGCTCATGCGTCGCCCAATCGCCGCGCTTGGTCGCAGACGGCTGCGGTTGATTAAGCCTCCCGGGATAAGCCTCCGCGCAACGGATTCGCGGAGAGCAGGGCATGCGCACTTTGTTAATGGCTGCGGCGGCGCTCGGGTTAGCGGCGTGCGCGAGCGCCAGTGGCGGCGCGCCGGCGGCGGGCAATGCGCAACCGGCTTCGGTCGAAGAACTCATGGCCGGCGTCGATGTGCCGTATGAGAGCTTCACGCTCGATAACGGCCTCACTGTGCTGGTCCACGAGGATCGCAAGGCGCCAATCGTCGGCATCGCCGCTTGGTATAATGTCGGCTCGAAGGATGAGCCGGAAGGCCAGACGGGCTTTGCTCACCTCTTCGAACACATCATGCTGTTCAACGGCACCGAGCACATTCCGAACCTGATCGAACCGCTGCGCGACATGGGCGCGACCAATTGGAACGGCACCACTTGGTTCGACCGCACCAATTATTTCCAAACCGTCCCGACGCAAGCGCTTGATCGCGGCCTCTATATTGAGAGCGAGCGCATGGGCTATCTGCTCGGCGCGCTGACACAGCAATCGCTCGATGCGCAACGCGGCATCGTGCAAAACGAAAAGCGGCAGAACGACAATCAGCCGTTCGGACTTGCCAACTATCGCATCCTCGCCGGCCTCTTCCCGGAAGGTCATCCGTATCGCCACTCCACCATCGGCTCGATGGCCGATCTCGATGGCGCCTCGCTCGAGGAAGTGCGCCAGTGGTTCCGCGACAATTACGGCCCGAACAATGCTGTGCTCGTGCTGACCGGCGACATCAATGCTGCCGAAGCGCGCCCGCTCGTGGAGCGCTATTTCGGCCAGATTCCGCGCGGTGCGCAGAACATTCCCGCTGCCGCCGACATTCCGACGCTCGCAGCGCCTGTGTCAGAGACGATGGCTGATCGCGTCAACAATACGCGCCTCTATCGCGTCTGGACCGTGCCTGGTCTCGCCAGCGACGACACGCAAGATCTCGTGACAGCTGCGCAAGTGCTGGGCGGCCTCGCCACGTCGCGTCTCGATCGCGAATTGGTACGCGGCGATCAGACGGCGGTGTCGGTGAGTTCGTTCGTGCAATCGTTCCAGCGCGTCGGCATGTTCTACGTCATCGTCGACGTGAAGCCCGGCGGCGATGTTGCGGCGGTGTCAGCGCGTCTCGATGGCATCATCAACGACTTCATCGCCAATGGCCCGACAGAGGACGAGATCCAACGCGTTGCGACAGGGCAGGTGTCTGCCGGCCTGTTCGCCATCGAACAGGTCGGCGGCTTCAATGGCCAGACCGTGGCGCTTGCCAATGGCGCGGTGATCGCCGGCGATCCTGGCTTCTTCCGCCGCAACTTGCTCGCTTATGGCGACGTAACGCCTGCCAGCGTGCGCGATGCGATGGGCCGCTGGCTGACGCGTCCGGTCTATTCGCTGCGTGTCGATCCCGGTGTGCGCGAACCCTATCCGGAAGCAGCATCGACGGGCCGTCCGGCGCCGGACAATTCACCACCGGTGATTACGCCGCGCGATCCGATGCCGGCGATCGGCGAAATTGCCGATCTCGATTTCCCGAACGTCGAGCGCGCGCGTCTCTCGAATGGCATTGAAGTCGTCTACGCACAGCGCGACTCGATTCCAGTGACGCTGGTGGCGGTCGATTTCGACGCCGGCATTGCCGCCGATCCGCAAGGCGGCTTCGGCACGCAAGTGCTGACGTTGAACGCGATGACGTCCGGCGCCGATGGCATGGACGCGATGGAAATCGCTGAGATCGAAGAACGCCTCGGCGCCAACATCACTGCCGCGGGTTCGCTCGATCGCTCATCGGTGACGATGACCGCACTCTCGGCCAATCTCGGCCTCTCGCTCGACCTCCTCGCTGACACCGTGCAGCGCCCGGACTTCGCCGAAAGCGAAGTCTCGCGCCTGCGTGAACAACAGCTCGCGGCGGTCGGTACAGAAGCCACGTCGCCCAACGGCCTTGCACAGCGCGCTTTGCCGCCGATTCTCTATGGCGCCAGCCACCCGTACGGCCGTCCGCCGTCCGGCCTCGGCAGCGCGCAATCGGTTGGCGCGCTTACGCGCGATAATCTGGTCGCGTTCCACCAAACTTGGATCCGTCCTGAAACTGCGCGCATCTTCGTCGTCTCGGATCGCCCGCTCTCCGAAATCCGCCGCGCGCTTGATCAGCGGTTCGGCAACTGGCGCGGCGGCGACGTCGCTGTCGGCCGCAAGGACTTCAGCGCCGCGATCCCCGCGCCGCAATCGCGCATCGTGATCGTCAACCGCCCGCAATCGCCGCAATCGGTGATCTATGCAGGCGCTGTGCTGCCGATCACCGGCCGCGACGACACGGTGACGCTCAATGCCGGCAACGAAATTCTCGGCAACAACTTCCTCTCGCGCATCAACACGGAAATCCGTGAGCGTCGCGGTTGGTCGTATGGCTTGAACGGCGTGTTGCAACTGCGCGAAAATCGCGTGCCGTATGTGATTAATGCACCGGTGCAGGCTGACCGCACGGGCGACTCGATCCGGGTGCTGATCGAACAGATCAACGCGTTCCGTGGGCCGAACGGCGTCACTGCCGCCGAGCACACGCGCACGATCAACGGCAACATCCGCCAATTGCCGGGTTCGTTCGAAACCGCCGCCTCGATCCTCGGCGCGCTGCGCACCAACGCGCTCTACAATCGCCCCGACGATTATTGGGAGCGCCTGGCCAGCCGCTATCGCGGCATGAGTGCGACGCAAATGGATCAGGCCGTGCGCGGTGTCGTCGATCCGTCGCGCTTCGTCTGGGTTGTAGTTGGCGACGCGTCGGTCGTGCGGCCGCAACTGGAAGGCCTGGGCCTGCCGATTGAGGTGGTGCAGCCGAACTAAAGGCGCGTCGTTAGTTCAAGGATGCGAGCACACATCGCGCTGTTGGCGTCCGCCAGCGGCGCGATGACTGTGAAGTGGTTGGCGCCGGTGATCGCTTCGTAGCGCGTCTCCACGCCATCCGCGCCCCATGCCTCAACGATCGCCGCGCTCTGGCGCAAGTACTCACTCGACTCGGCGGCGCCTGCGACGGCGTCGAGAATCTTGCCCTCCGGGGACGGCCAGGAGAGGGGGCTCAGCGCCTCCGCTTCTTCATCGTCTAACCGCAGCGCACTGTTGATGCTTGTCGGTACAATGGGCTTCAACTCAAACAGGCCGGAGATCGCGTACGCTGCAGGCACGTGCGCGTCCGTCGCCAGCAAACACGCCGCTAGATGTCCGCCGGCGGAATGGCCGCTCGCGATCACCGGCGCGTTGATCTCGCCATGCAGCGCCGCACACGCCGCGCGCATCTGCTCGACGATATCGCCAATGCGCACGTTCGGGCAAAGATCGTAGCTCGGCACAGCAACACCAATGCCCAGCGCATTCAGTCCACGCGCCATGTGCGAGAAGAAGCTCTTATCAAGCGCCTGCCAGTAGCCGCCATGGATGAACATCACGGCAGGGCCGGGGCCAACTTCGAAGAAATCAAACGTATGCCGCTCGCCGTCGCCATAGCGCACGACGCGCGGCGGCCTGGCTTCACGATACGCAGCAGAGTCGCTCGCCCAGCTCGCGATGATCGCCGGGTGCTCGGGCACGCGGGTGCGGTTGTTGTACTCGGCCTCGAGGTCGAGGCTCATTCGCTATCGGGATAATCGAAGCCCGGCCATTTCGAGCCGTAAAGCTGATAGCCGAGGATCGTGTAGGTCTGCGCAACGTTCGGATGCGCGCGGATCGTCTCGGTGACGACGGTTTGGATCGTGTTCAGATCGGGATGCTCGATGCGCACCAGCAAATCCCACTCGCCCATGATCGAGTAGATATCCATGATCTTGTCGCTGCCGTCGCGCAGCGCATTGCCAACCGCTTCCGGCGTCGCGCCATGTACGCGCACGAAAATGAAAAGGCTGTGGTCTGCCATTGTGTGCTCCTGCTACGAGCTTAGCGCGGCACAACCGCGGTTGTCTCGATTTCAATGAGCGCCGCATCCTCTATCAGCGCTTTGACCTCGACCACCGCCATGGCCGGATAGTTCCGGCCCATCTTCTCGCGCCAGATCGCGCCGATCTCGGCGAGCGAGGCGAGGTAAGCGCGTTTATCCGTGATGTACCACGTCATGCGCGCGACGTGCTCCGGCCCGGCGTTCGCTTCGCGCAACACCGCCAATGTATTGTCGAGCGTTTGCGCGAATTGCGTAGGCAGCGTCGTCGCTTCGAACTTGCCCTCCGGCGTCCAGCCGATCTGGCCTGCCACGAAAACGACGCGGCCATCCGCTTCGATGCCGTTCGCATAGCCCTTCGGGCGCGGCCAGCCTTCGGGGAGGAGCGTCCTCATGTGATCTCCGCGAACTTGGCGATCGCCGCGCGCAGATCGGCCGGCCACGGCTCAGCCTTCATCGCGTTGAGATCGGTGAACACCAAAGTCTGATCGAAGCGAGCGACCGCGCCATCGCCGACGACGGCGAGGTGCTTCAATCCAAGCGATGCATTGCCCAGCGCCTCGACACCTAAGCTTTGCTTCAACACATCGCCCATCCGCACCGGCGCCACGAACTCGCTCTCCAACCGCACAGTCGGCACGCCTTTGCGCTGATCGACGTGCAGCGTCTTGAAGTCGAAGCCCAGACTCGCGAACCAATCCTCAACCGTCTCGTTCACCAGCGCGAAGAAGCGCGGATAGAACATGATGCCGGCGGCGTCGCAGTGTTCGAAACGGACAATGATTTCGCGTGTGAACGGGTTCATGGGCTCTCGCGTAATTTGAAGCGCTGCAGCTTGCCCGTATGCGTCTTCGGCAATTCGGCGACGAACTCAATGGCGCGCGGATACTTATACGGCGCGATCGTCTGCTTGACGTGGTCCTGCAGCGCGCGCGCATCGACGCTGGCGCCGGGTTTGAGCACCACGAACGCCTTGACGATCTGCCCGCGCTCCTCATCCGGAACGCCGATCACGGCCGCTTCCGACACCGCATCATGCGTCAGCAGTGCGTTTTCGACTTCGGGCGCGCCGATATTGTAGCCGGACGAAATGATGATGTCGTCGGCGCGCGCGAGGTACCAGAAATAGCCGTCCGCATCGCGGCGATAGAGATCGCCTGTGACGTTCCAGCCGTTGACGACATAATTGCATTGCCGTTCGTCAGCGAGATAGCGGCAGCCCGTCGGCCCGCGAATAGCGAGCCGGCCTTCGCCTTCGCCGTCGAACGGTTGATCATTCGCATCGAGCAAGGTCGCTTCGTAGCCCGGCACGGCTTTGCCGGTGGCGCCGGGGCGAATGTCGTCGCCGCGCGCGGAGACGAAGATATGGATCATCTCTGTCGCGCCGATACCGTCGATGATGCGGATGCCGGTGCGCTCGAACCACTGGTCGGATGTCGCCTTCGGCAAGTGCTCGCCGGCGGAGACGCACGTATGCAGTGAGGCAAGCTTGCTCAAATCTTGCTTCATCAGCGCGCGATAGCCGGTGGGGGAGGTGAACAGCGTGGTGGCCTTGTGTTGCGCGATGGTGTCGGCGAGCACGTCGAAGCCGGGCTTGGGGCACACGACCGTTGCGGCGCCGACATTGGCGGGAAACACCACGCCCGCGCCGAGGCCGAACGTAAACGCCAGCGGCGGCGTGCCGATGAACACATCGCTCGCCTTCGGCCGAAGCACGTGACGCGAGAACGTCTCCGCCATCGCGGCGATGTCACGATGGAAGTGCACGCAGCCCTTGGGCTTGCCGGTCGTGCCGGAGGTGAAGGCGATCAGCGCGGGATCGTTTGGCGTTGTTTTCACCGCGGAGCAGTATCCGGCGGCGCTCGCCATGCGCTGGTCGAGATCATCTGTATAGATGACATGCATCAGTGAAGGGGCTTGCTGTCGCGCTTGCTCAAACTCTGCAGCGAGATGAGAGTCGACAATGGCGTGTGAGACTTGGGCCTTCTCCAGAATGATGGCCAATTCGGGCGCGCGTAGCATCGGCATAGTGCCGACCGCAACGCCGCCAGCGCGAAACACGCCCCACCACGCTGGGATTGAGAACATGCTATTTGAGGCGTGGATGAGAACGCGATTGCCAGGCACGAGTCCAAAGTCGTGCTTCAAGACATTCGCAATGTTGCACGCGTCTCTTAGCAACATCTCGTAGGTATAGGTGATCGACAGATAGTGCATGGCCGGTCTTGGGCCGAGCTTGTTGTCGATCGCCGCATCGAGAATGCTGCTCGCATTATAGTGCTCAGGAAACTGCAACTCCGGCAGCGTAAAGCGCAGTTCCGGCCATTGGTCGCGCGGCGGGAGATTGTCGCGCACGAAAGTGTCGACGTGTCCCGTCATCTCAATCGCCCTCGAACACTGGCTTCTGCTTGGCCGCGAACGCCACATACGCGCGTTCGAAATCCTTCGTCTGCATGCAGATCGCTTGTGCTTGCGCCTCGGCCTCGAGCGCTTGTTCGAGGCTCATCGTCCATTCCATGTTGAGCTGGTTCTTTGTCATGGAGTGCGCAAACGCTGGGCCATCGGCGAGATCGCGCGCGAAGTTCTGCGCTTCGACAAGCGGCGCTTCGACGATGCGGTTGAAGAAGCCCCACGCCACGCCTTCCTCGGCGCTCATCGAGCGGCCGGTGTAGAGCAGTTCGCTCGCGCGGCCGTGGCCGATGATGCGCGGCAGGATCGCGCACGCGCCCATGTCGCAGCCGGCGAGGCCGACGCGCGTGAACAGAAATGCTGTCTTCGCATTGGCTGACGCAAAACGGATGTCGCTCGCCATCGCGATGATGGCGCCGGCGCCGGCGCAGACGCCTTCGACAGCCGCCACGATCGGCTGCGGGCAGGCGCGCATGGCTTTGACGAGATCGCCCGTCATACGCGTGAAGCGCATCAGTTCGGGCATCGTCATCTTCGTGAGTGGCGCGATGATGTCGTGCACATCGCCGCCGGAGCAGAAATTGCCGCCGGCGCCGGTGAAGACGACAGCGCGGCAATCGTCAGCATAGGAGAGGCGGCGGAACAGATCGCGCAGTTCGGCGTAGCTCTCGAAGGTCAGCGGATTTTTGCGCTCGGGACGATTGAGCGTCACGGTCGCGACCCGATCGCTCACGCTCCACACGAAATGTTCGGCGCGGTAGTCAGCGCTTGTCCACGCATCATTGTTCATGGCTGCGCGCCTCCCTTTGTCAGCTTGCGGCGCGCCGATGCTTTGGCTGCATCGAGGAGCCGCATCAGCGCTTGTTTGTCGGCGTGTTTGAGTTCGCTGAGCAGCGAGTCCACACATGCCGCGTGCGCTTTGGCCATGCGCTTGAATACGCTTTCGCCTGCTTGCGTCAACCGCACGCGAAGTACGCGGCGATCGTTGTCGTCTTGCTCGGCGGCGATCAGCCCATCGGCTTCAAGCCGCGTTCGCAACTGCGTGACGTTGCCGTTCGAGACGAGCAGGTACTGCGACACCTCGCCAAGCGTTAGCGGGCCATGGCGATCGAGCGCGGAGAGAAAATCGAAGCGCGCAATGGTGGAGTCGAAGCGCGCACGCATCAGCGCGTCCACTTCGCGCTCGATCAGCCGGCTCGTCGTGAGCAGGCGGAGCGAGAGGCGCACGGTGTCTTGCGCGCTTGGCACTAGATTTGGCCGCCGCTGATCGGCAGCGCTGCGCCATTGGTTGCGGCCGCGCCGTCGCTGCAAAGCCAGCCGATCATGCTTGCCACTTCCTCCGGCTGGATGAGGCGTCCTTGCGGATTGCCGGCATAGAGCGATGCGCGGGCTTCATCTTCGTTGAGCTTCGTCTTGGCGGCGATGTTCTCGGCGGCGCGCGTGACGATGTCGGTTTCGACATAGCCGGGGCACACAGCGTTCGCTGTGATGCCGTGGCGCGCGACTTCCTTCGCCAGCGCGCGCGTCATGCCGATCATGCCGTGCTTCGAGGCGCAGTAGGCGCTGATGTACATGTCACCCATGAGCCCCGCGATCGATGCAACGTTGACGACGCGGCCCCCCTTGCGCTCGATCATGTCGGGAAGGGCGGCGCGTGTGCACAGGAACGCGCCGGTCAAATTGATCGCCAACACTTCGTTCCACATCGCGAGCGACGTTTTGTGCAAGGGCGCTGACGGCGTGATGCCGGCATTGTTGATCAGGATATCGATGCCGCCGAAGCGTGAACGTGCAGCGTCAATGGCGGCTTCAACCGAGGCTTCGTCTGAAACATCGACCGAAACCGCGTTCGCATCGAGTGTCGATGCCGCTTCTTCAACGCGCTCGAAATTGCGCGCAGCGAGTGTCAAGCGTACGCCTTGCTCTGCGAGCACGCGCGCAGCTGCGAGGCCGATGCCAGTGCCGCCGCCCGTGATGAAGGCATGTTTGCCTGAGAGGGACATGTTTACTCCGTGATCTTGCGCGCGAGGTTGCGCTGCATTTGTGCGTAACCGGCGCGATACTGCTTCGGCGCAGCGAGACCGCCATAACCTAGCTCCGCCGCCGCGCGCAGCGACCAGTTTGGGTCCATCAAATGCGGTCGCGCTAACGCGCAAAGATCGGCGCGGCCGGCGGCGAGGATCGAGTTGACGTGATCCGGTTCGAAAATATTGCCGACAGCCATGGTGCGCACGCGACCCTCGTTGCGGATCATGTCGCAGAACGGCGTTTGGAACATGCGGCCGTAAACTGGGCGCGCGTCCGGCGTGGTTTGACCGGCGGAGACATCGATCAGATCGGCGCCGGCATTGGCGAAGGCTTGCGCAATGGCGATGGAGTCTTGCGCCGAGAGGCCGTCGTCGTGCCAATCTGTGGCCGAGATTCGAACGCTCATCGGCTTGTGCTTCGGCCACGCTTCGCGCATCGCTTCGAACACTTCGAGCGGGAAGCGCAGGCGGTTCTCGACGCTGCCGCCGTACTCGTCCGTGCGCTGGTTGCTGATCGGCGTCAGGAAGGATGAGAGCAGATAGCCGTGGCCGCAATGCAGCTCCAGCATGTCGAAGCCGGCTTGTTCGCCCATATGTGTGGCGCGGACGAAATCGGCTTCGACGCGATCCATATCGGCGCGAGTCATTTCGCGCGGTGTGGTGTTGCGCTCGGACCAAGCGATCGGCGAGGGGCCGATGATTTCCCAATTGCCGCTGTCGAGCGGCTGATCGGGATGCTCTTCGTCCCACGGTGCGCGCGTTGAGCCTTTGCGGCCGGCGTGCGCGAGTTGCAGCGCGAACTTGGCGTTCGAGTGCGTGTGCACGTAGTCGACGATGCGTTTCCAGGCCGTGACATGCTCGGGCTTATACATGCCCGCGCAGCCCGGCGTGATGCGTGCATCGGCGCTGATGTCTGTCATCTCAGTGAAGATGAGCCCCGCGCCGCCGGAAGCGCGCGCGCCGTAATGGACGAGGTGGAAATCGCCCACCGTGCCATCCGCAGCTGAGTACATGCACATCGGCGAAACGACGACGCGGTTGGCGATCTCCATGTCGCGCAGCTTCAGTGGCGCAAACATGGGTGGCTTGCCGTCGGCGCCGGCAAACCAGCTTTCGACGCGGCTGAGAAACTGCTTGTCGCGCACCCGCAAGTTCTCGTGACTCACGCGCTGGCTGCGCGTGAGTAGGGAATAGGTGAATTGCAGTGGCTCAAGCGTCGCGTAGCGATCGATGTGCTCGAACCATTCGGTCGAGTTACGCGCGGCGTTTTGAAGCTTCAGCACTTCGACTTGTCGTTCTGCGTGATACTCCTCCAGCGCCTCAGCAAGTGGCTTTCCGCCATGCAGCACTTGCGCGAGCTTGATTGCGTCTTCGATCGCGAGCTTGGTGCCGGAGCCGATGGAGAAGTGCGCCGTGTGCGCGGCGTCGCCCATCAGGATGAGATTGCCGCGATGCCATGTCTCGCAAATGACGCGAGGGAAGTTCAGCCAGGCTGAGCCGCGCAGGTGCTTGGCGTTGGTGGAAAGCGTCGCGCCATCGAGATATTTGGCGAAGAGTTTTTCGGCTGCGCGGCAAGTTTGCTCTTGATCCATCGCGTCGAAACCGAGACCGCGCCAGGTCGCCTCGCTGCATTCGACGATGAAGGTCGAGGCATTCGGCTCGAACTTGTAGGCGTGGGCCCAAACCCAGCCGTGTGGCGTTTGCTCGAAGGCGAAGGTGAAGGCCTCGAACGTCTTGTTGGCGCCGAGCCAGATGTATTTGTTTGGGCGCATGTCGATGTCGACGCCGAAGTGATCGGCGTAGAGCGTGCGCCACTTCGAATTCGCGCCGTCGCAGGCGAGGACGAGATCGTATTGCGTCAGCAATGCCTCATCGGCCTCGATCTCGGTGCGGAACGCCAGCTCGACGCCCAACTCACGCGCGCGGTGCTGCAGGATGTTGAGCAGGCGCTTCCTGCCGATGCCAACGAAGCCGTGGCCGGAGGAGGTGATCGTCTCGCCGTGAATGTGAACGTCGATGTCGTCCCAATGCGCGAAACCGGCTTCGATTTCGTCGGCGCTCTTGGGATCGTTGGCGCGGAGATTTTCCATCGTCTGATCGGAGAAGACGACGCCCCAGCCGAACGTGTCGCCCGGATCGTTGCGCTCGAACACGACGATCTCGTGCCGCGGGTCGCGCAGCTTCATCGAGATCGCGAAAACCAATCCGGCGGGCCCGCCGCCAACGCAGGCAATACGCATGGAAGGTTTATATATGAAGGAATGGAGTGGGGCAACTGAAACTCGTCATGCCGGGGCGACCGAAGGTCGAGCCCGGAACCCAGGGGCCAGCACACAGCTGGTTGCCCCCTGGGTCCCGGGCTCAATGCTTCGCATTGCCCCGGGATGACGATGTTCAGGTAATCGAGGTGACCTTACTCCGCCGGCGTGCGCACGGCGTCGTCATCTTCGCGCGCTTGCGGTTTCGGCAGGAAGCCTTGCACCCAGCGCTCGAGCTGATCGATCAGCACGAACATGGCCGGCACGAAGACAAGCGAGAGCAGGGTCGAGAGCATCAGCCCGCCGATGACTGCCGCGCCCATGCCTTGGCGCAACGTGCCGTCGACGCCCCATCCCAAAGCTGCAGGCAACATGCCGCCAGACATCGCGAACGTGGTCATGATGATCGGCCGCGCGCGCTGCATGCCGGCTTCCATCAAAGCCGCATTGCGGCTCATACCGGCGTGCATGCGCTCGACCGCGAAATCGACCAGCAGAATCGAGTTCTTGGTCACCAGACCCATCAGCATCAGCAAGCCGATGAATGCGAACAACGAGAGCGGTTGTGCAGCGACTAGCAAGCCAATGAACGCGCCGCCGATCGAAAGCGGCAAAGCGGTCATGATCGTAATCGGCTGGAAGAAGTCCTTAAACAGCAGCACCAGCACGACATAGATCAGGATGATGCCCCAGAGCATGGCGCTGCCGAAACTCGCGGTCATCTCTGCGAAGTCTTCGGTTTGGCCACCGACAGCGAGGCGCGCGCCGGGTTGATCTTGTGCTTCGGGCAGCGCGAACACGGCTTGTTGCGCGGTGCTGAGTTCAGTCCCAGGCAGCACGTTTGCGCCCACCGTCACCGCGCGTTCGCGGTCACGGCGTTCAATGGTTGCCTCGCCGAGCGAGAAGTTGAGGTCGGCGACGGCATCAAGCCGCACTGGCGCGCCTTGCGTTGATTGCACCGGCAGCGAGCGCAGCGCGTCGAGGTCTTGGCGCCGGTCTGGGCGCAAGGTGACGCGGATCGGGATTTGCCGGTCGGCGAGATCGTAGCGCGGCAAGTTCTGTTCGGCGTCGCCGCTGGTCGCAATGCGGATTGCCGAAGCAAGGCTCGCGGACGAGACGCCCAACCGCGCCATATCTTCCTGGCGCGGACGGATTTGTAGTTCCGGCCGGCGCAGTGAGGACGATGAGCGCACGTCGGTCAGCGTATCGACTTGGCCCATCGCTGCGGCCAAGCGCTCTGCCGCTTGGTTCACGGCTTGCGGGTCGGACCCAACGAATTGCACCGTAATGTCGGAGCCGGACTGGCCGCCTTGGTCCTGCACGAACGCAGAGCGATAATCGGCAAAGCTTGAGAGCACCGGCCGCAACGTCTGCTGAATTGCGTAGGCTGAGCGGTCGCGTTCATCGCGCGGCACGAGCTGGATGTACATGTTCGCGTCAGGCGCTGAGCCATCGGCGCCGGACATCGACGTGAACACGCCTTCGACTTCCGGCGTTTGGCGAATGCGCGCCGCCATCTGTTGCAGCACACGGTCAGCCTCGAGCACTGGCGTGCCCGGTGGAATCTCGACGCGCGCTTGGATCATGCCGTTGTCGAAGCGCGGAATGACGACCGATGGAATGGCGCCAGCGATCAACAGACCAAGCGGCAGAATGAACGTGAGCAAGCCCATGCCAATGGTCTTCCACGGATTGTGGATCGCCCAGCTCAGCAGGTCTTTATAGATCAGCGTCAGCGTGCCCGGCTTGGCCTCTTCGTGATGGCCTTTGCTCGACAAGAAGAACGCCGACATCATCGGCGTGATCAGGCGTGCGACCACAAGCGAGAAGAACGCCGCCACCGCGACGGTGAGGCCGAACTCCCTGAAGAAGACGCCCATGCCGCCTTCCATGAAACTCACTGGCACGAACACAGCGATGATCGCGCCTGTCGTTGCGACGACCGCGAGGCCGATTTCATCGGCGGCTTCGAGTGAGGCGGGGTAGGCGCCTTTGCCCATCCGCATGTGCCTGATTATGTTCTCGATCTCGACGATGGCGTCATCGACCAAGACCCCCGTCACCAAAGCGAGCGCGATCAGCGTCACCATGTTCAAGGTGAAGCCCAGGATTTCGATCGCCGCGAAGGTCGGTAGAATGGAGAGCGGGATGGCCGCTGCTGCGATCAACGTCGCGCGCCAGTCACGCAGGATCAGGAACACCACCAAGCATGCGATCAGTGCACCTTCGATCAGCGCGTGGATCGAGCTCTCGTGCATGCCGCGAATGAACTCGACGGTCGAGGCGATCTCGCGCACCTGAACGCCGGGATTTTCGGCTTCAACTTCGCGCAGCCGCTCGTCCATCATGTCGAAGACTTGCACTTCGCTGGCGTCGCGCGCGCGCAACACCATAAAGCCAACGACAGGTTGGCCATTGTAACGCGAGATCGATTGCAGATCGCTCGCAGCGTCCGTCACTGTGCCCAGATCGCCAAGGCGCACGATGCGGCCGTCAGAGCCGGTGATGCGTAGCTCTTCAAGCTCCGCCACCGTCTGCGCGCCGCCCAACGTGCGGATCGATTGCGCTTGGCCAGAGACCTGAGCCTGGCCGCCTGGCAAATCGACATTGATGGCGCGGAGCTGGTTGTTCACCTGATCGGCGGAGATACCGTAAGAAAGCATGCGCGCCGGATCGAGTTCGATGCGGATTTCGCGATCGACGCCGCCTAAGCGCTGCACTTGGCTTACGCCCGGCACCGCAAGCAATTCGCGCTGAAGATCGTTGTCGATGAACCAGGAGATGTCCTCCGGCGTCATGCCTTGGCCTTCGACGGCATAATAGCCAATCGGCTGGCTGGCCGCGTCCATGCGCGTGATGACGGGTTCGGTGATGTCTGCGGGGAGTTCAGAGCGGATGCGGTTCAGCGCGTCGCGCGCATCCTCGACAGCGCGCGCGAGATCGCCGCTGCTCTCCATCTCGACCATGGTCTGCGAAACGCCCGGCGAGATCGTCGAGGTGACGCGCCGCACGCCCTCGACCGACGTCAGCGCGCTTTCGATGCGCTGCGTGATCTGCGTTTCCATTTCAGCGGGGGCCGCGCCGCCTTGCGCCACGGTGACGCTGAAGCCGCCGAAATTGACGTTCGGCAATTGGTTGATCGGCAAGCGGCCGTAGGCGGTCCAGCCTGCGAACACGAGCGCGAGGATCAGCAGGATCGGCGGGATCGGGTTACGGATCGCGCCTGCGGAAATGTTCCAAGCCATGTCTTAGCCTTCCCGGCCGCGTAGTTCCTGCGCCGAAGATTCTTGTTGCGGCGCCTCGTCCTGAATGAGGCGCACTTCGTCGCCGTCTTGCAGGAAGGCAGCACCCGAGCCGACGATGCGCTGGTTCAGCTCCAAGCCGGAGACGATCTCGACGCGCTCACCGCTGCGTGCGCCAAGCGATACGTTGGTGCGCTGCACGCGGTTATCTTGGCCGATCACGAACACATAGGCTTGGCCGTTATCGTAGAGCACCGAGCTTTGCGGCACGGCAATCGCGTTGCGTGGCGCAAGCTGCGCTTGGCCGCGCAGGAACATGCCGGCGCGCACGCGCGTGTCGCGTGGCAGCGTGAACAAGGCTTCGCCAGTGCGCGTTCGGCTGTCGATCGAAGCGGGCAGGCGGCGCAAGCGGCCTTCCACCGTCGAGCCATCGACCAAAGTAAACGTTGCTGTCTGGCCTTCTTGCAGCGCCAACGCTTCGCCCTCGGCGACTTGTGCTGCTACTTCTAGCTCGTTGCCAGCCGCGATGCGGAAAAGGATTTGCCCGTCCACCGAGCGGCCGATCTCGGCCATACGATCGATCACGAGGCCCGCCGCTGGCGCGCGCACATAGCCGCCGCCGAGACGCGCGTTGACTTCCGCCAATTGCGCTCGCGCTGCTGCGAGGCGCGCGTTGGCGGCAACAGCTGCCGCTTGGCGTTGTTCGATCGCTTCCGTCGAAAGCGCGCCGGAGTCGCGGATCGAGTCAGCGCGCTCGTATTCACCGCGTGCGCGCACTGCGGCGGACTCTGCTTCCGCGACGCTGGCTTGTGCGGCGCTGGTTTGTGCGTTCGCGAGCGCTGTATCCAGCCGCGCCATGGCTTGGCCTTGGCGTACGTAATCGCCTTCATCGACGAGGATTTGCAGCACGCGCACGCCCGTCGCTGGCGCTGCGACCTGAATGTCGCGCACCGGCCGCGCTTCGCCATTGAGAGAAACCGTTCCTTGCAACGGCTGCATCTCAACGCTGATCGCCGACACTGCCATCGCGGTTGGCGCTTCAGCTTGAATCGCGCCGTCGCCGCCCAAGCGGCTGAGCGCCGACATGATCGCAATTGCCGCAACAATGCCGCCGCCGAGCATGAAGAGAACGCGCCGGCGCTTACCGGGAGTATCTTCGCTGTCTGTCGTCGCGCTGTCCCAGGCGCGTTGGCCCGCATCGCGCGCGCCGCGCAAAGCGCGCCCGCCAGCGTCGGCGGCGCGTTTGAGCAGACCATTCGCACGGTCGAAGGTTTCGGGGTTTTCAGGCTTATTCATGGGAGGGGCTCAGATAGCGTTCTGCGAGACTGCGAAATTGGGCGACGGCGGCATCGGTATTGGTGTCGCGCATGAAGGCGCGCCGGAGACCTATGCCTTCGATAGCTGCAAACAAGGTATTGGCGGTTAGAATCGGATCGAGCGTGCTGTCGAACTCACCGCGCGCTTGGCCTGTCTTGATTGCTTCGACGCAATATTGCGTACCGCGCGACGCAATTTCGTGAAGCGCATCGGCGATTGCGTCGTCTCGGATGCATTCCGCGAAGATGTCGGCGATGAGCGCGCCATCGCCTTCCTCGAACTTCACGAAGAACTCGCGCGCGATGAGGCAGAGCGCGTCAAGCACCGGACCTTTGCGCGCCGCCTCAAGAAAGAGCACGTCGCTGTCGCCGTGCTTGTCTTCGGCGATCGCGCCGATGATCTCGGCCTTGGAGGCGAAGTAGCGATAGAGCGCGCCGGCGCTGATGTTCGCCTCGGCGCAAATCTCCTGCATCGTCGCCTGGTGGAAACCGCGGCGGCGGAAACAGGCGATGGCGGCGTCCATGATCTGGCGCCGACGGCGATCAGCCAGTTCGGGATCGGCAAGCCGGGCCACGCGTTACGACCTCAAACAAAACGGCCCTTGCGGGCCTGCGCTGCAACGCATATAAAACGAATGTTCGTTCTATAAATGTTAAGGGTGGTCAGCGTCAAGCTGGATTTCTACATCAGCGACGCAAACTGAACTCTTGGTTGAGTCGGCTGAAGGAAGGCTAAACGCCTGAGGAGACTAGGGGAAATGACCGATTTGCGGTCCCGATTGAGGATTTGGGCGCGCGCGGCGGCTTTAGGCACGGCCCTTGCCGCCGCGGGTTGCGTGACCATGCCCAGCGAACGCGCCGAAGCGCCGCCGCTCCCTTCTGCCTGGCGTGACGCGCCGGTTGGGGCGAACGTACCGGTCGCGGATTGGTGGCAGGGATTCGAAGATCCGACGCTGAACCAACTCGTCGATGAAGCGCTGCGCGAAGGCCCATCGGTGCAACTCGCGGTTTCACGCGTCCGCGAAGCGCGGGCGCTTTCGTATCAGACGCTCACGCAATATCTCCCCCAGCTGCTCGCCACCGGCAGCGGCCAGTACTCGCGCATCATGGAAGGCGCGGTCCCCGTCGGCACTGAGCGCGAACAGATGAGCGGCTCATACGGCGTGCAAGTCGGCTGGGAGCTGCCGCTGTTCGCAGTTGGCCCCGCCGCCGCGGGCGCAGGCGCAAATACCCAAGCGGCGCTCGCCGATCTGCGCGGCGCGCAAGTCGCGCTCGCGGCCGATGTGGCTCAGGCTTATGTCGATCTGCGCGCAGCGAACGCGAGCCGTGTCGCGATTGAGCGCTCGATCCAAACCTCTGATGAGCTCGCGCGCATTCTTCAAATTAGCGCCGATGCCGGCTTTGCGTCGCGCGCCGACGCCGCTGACGCGCGCCGTCTCGCTGAATCCACACGCGCGCGTTTGCCCGGCTTGGTCATCGAGCAACGGCGCGCTGAAAACGTGCTCGCTGTGCTGCGCGGCCGCGCACCGGGTACGGAGGGCGCCATGCTGGACGCGGCTTTCGCCAACACCGGCGCGCCGGTCCCGCATCTCAATCTCACTGAAGCGCCCGCAGCGCCGGCCGATTTGCTCCGCTTGCGCCCCGATGTCGCGCGCGCTGAAGCGCATACACTTGTCGCCGCCTCCGCGCTTGGCATCGCGCGGGCTGATCTCTTTCCGCGTCTCAATCTCACCGGCACGATCAACGTGACCGACGCCTTGATCGGCAATCCGGCCGGTGCGGGTTTGACCGTGGCCAACGCGACGCCGTTCATCTCGATACCGCTCTTCGATTGGGGCCAACGCTTTGCTGTGCAGCGCCAGCGCGATGCGCAGTTCGATCAATCCTTGATCCAGTATCGCCAAGTTGTGACGCAAGCCGTGGCTGAAGCTTCGAATGCGCTGGTCGCGCTCGACCAAGGCCGCTTGCGCCTCGTTTCGGCGCGCAATGCGGAGGAGGCGGCTTCGATCACTGCGCGCGGTTCGCGCGCGGCGTACCAAGCCGGCATCCAAAGCCTCACCGATCGTCTGCGCGCCGAGCAGCAACTGATCGACGCCGAACTCACGCGCGTCGACGCAGAGGCGCAAGCCGCGCGCGCGGCGATCGCCACGTACCGCGCCTTCGGCGGCGGCCCGGCGCTGCAGGACTAATTCTCGCGGCCCCAGCGAGAGCAGGTGAACTCAGCACATCAATGCGCTAAGGCTTGCGCATGGGTGGGTTTCGACCGTTTCTAATCTTCGCGCCGCTGGCGTTTCTCTTCGCTGTGTTCATGGCAGCGGGTGCGGTCCTGCAGCCACCGCCGGTGCGCACGACCAACGGCGCCGAGCAATTCGACACGAGCGCCGCGATCGCGCGGCTAGAGCGCATCCTTGGTGATGAGACCCCGCATCCGGTCGATAGCGACGCGCAAGACGCCGTACGCACCCGCTTGCTCGCGGAAATTGAGACGCTGGGGCTAACGCCTGAAGTGCGCGATGATTTCGCCTGCCGGCCGGCGCCGAACGGCCAAGCCATGTTCTGTGCGCGCGTGCGCAACATCATCTTTCAGATCGGCCCGGAGCAGGGGCCTGCTGTCCTCGCCGCCGCGCACTATGACAGCGTGCCAGCGGCACCCGGCGCCGCCGATGATGGCCTCGGCATCGCTGTTCTGCTTGAGGCGGCGCGTGTTCTACGCGATCAGCAGCACGCGCGTCGCATCATCTTCCTGATCAGCGATGGCGAAGAGCCCGGCCTCATCGGCGCCCACAGCTTCGCCACAACCGATCCGCTCATGGAGGCGGTCGAAGCGCTCGTGAACGTAGAAGCGCGCGGCACACGCGGGCCGGCGACATTCTTCGAATCCAACCAGCCGAACGCAGACGCCGTCGCCGCCTTCAGCGGTGCGCCGCGCGGCATCGCGAGTTCAGTGATGGCCGATGTCTATGCATTGCTTCCGAACTCGACCGATGTCAGCGCGCTGACCCGTGACGGGCTTGATGTCGTCAATCTGGCGCTGCTCGACGGCGTTGAGGATTATCACACGCCGCAGGATTCTCTCGCGTCACTCGATCAGCGTAGCGTCCAGCACGCAGGAGATATCGCGCTCCATACACTCCAGCGTTTCGCCAGTTCAGCAGATCGCGGCGCAACGACGGAGATGGTCTACACCGATATTGGCTCGTTTGCGTTGCTGAGCGCGCCGCGAAGTGCGGCCCAGATTGTGCTCGGCGTTGCGCTGGTCATTGCGTTCGCCGCGTTCTGGCGCACTGGCCGCGAACACCGCTGGCGTTCATTCGCCAGCCCGCTCGTCGCATTGATATCGGCGACTGCGCTTGCCTTTGGCGCGGGCTTCGCGCTGACGCTCCTCCGCCCGGGCGAGTCTTACGCGTGGGCCTATCCGGAGCCCGCGCGCGCTTGGTGCGTGCTGTTTGCCCTGTTCGGCGCGCTTCTTGCGCTGATGCTGGCGCGCGGTGTGCGCCATCCAGCACAGGCGGAGGCGGCAGGCTTCTTCTGGTATGCAGCGCTTGGTCTAGCGGCATCATTTGCGCTGCCTGGCGTCACGATCTTTTTCGCAGGGCCCGCTCTGGTGTTTGCGCTCGGCGCACTCGCTGCGACCATGTGGAAGCCGGCGCAGGCGCTGGGCGCTGCCTTCGCCGCATGTCTTGCGCTGGCGACTTGGGCCCCTTCGATTGCGTTGACGGAGCTTGCGCTCGGTTTTGAGTTTCCGTTCGCCTTCGCGGCGCTGATGGTGATTGTGCTTTTCACGACGTTCGGCTGGATTGCGCGCTGTGCCCCAGAGCGTCTCCGCGCGCCCGCGCTGATCGTTACGCTGTTGGCCGCTGGCGCTGTCGGCGCAAGCGCGCTCGTCCCCGCCGCCACTGCCGAACGCCCGGCGCCGCTCAACGTCGTCTATGTGCTCGATAACACCGTCGAAGATGCGCGCTTCGCGCTCGGCACGGCGCAGCGCCGCTTGCCCCCGGCGTTCGAAGGCTTCACCGCCGCGCCCTTGCTGCCGGGCGACAGCGCCGAGACTTGGGTTGCGCCCGCGCCCATCCAGCCGTTGCCCGCCGCGACTTTAACCGACATCACAACGAGCATCGCCGGTGGCGAGCGCACCGTGCGCGCCCGTATCGCCGCCTCGGGGGCAGGGCGCGTCATTCTGCGTATTCCGAGTGCTGCGCAACCGCTGCGCGCCTCGCTCAACGGGACTGAGATCGAGTTCGGCGCGGTGGAGGATTTCGTCAGCGTGATCTGCAACGGCCGCGCCTGTGAGGGCGCCTTGTTCGAGGTCGCCTTGGCGGAAACCGGCGATCCCGCCGCCGATTGGTTTGTCATTGGGCAAACCCCCGGCGTAACAACACCTGAGTCAGCTGCCTTGATTGCCCGCCGTCCGCCCGAACGCACGTCGATCCAGAACGGCGACGGGGCGATAACGATAAATGCGGTACGGCCGTAACAGCAAAACCGAGGCGCCGGACTTGCAACCGGCCGCGATGCTCGCCATTAAGCGGGCCTCCGGAGAGGTGCTAGAGTGGCTGAATAGGCCGGTCTCGAAAACCGGAGTGGGTGCAAGCCCACCGAGGGTTCGAATCCCTCCCTCTCCGCCAGATAACACCCAAAAAACGCTTATATTACAATTACTAAGGTGAACCCATAGGGGTCACTTTTGTTGCTACCCATATCACTACCCATGCGCCGAGGCCGGTTTGGTGCGGTTTGAGGCGGTCAACGGCGGCGAGTGATCGCTGATTGTTGGCCCACAGGGGCAGGACGAATGGGCGTTGTTCATGATTGTGCGTTGGCAAACTGGTGACGGGGTTTTGCGAGCGCGCGTTAGGCAATGCGGCAAGCGCAATTGAGCACAATAAGCGAACGCACATTGGTTTCTTGAGTCAGCGCTGCGCTTGCGAGCGGCTGCAATGATAGTGCGTTCGTGTCGTCGGTAATCATTGTTCGGGATGAGCGTCGTTGGCCCATTCGCGAACGCGGCCAACGACTGGAATGGCCCCGTACTCGCGCCGTTCGTAAGGTGTTGTCTCGACGACGGAGATTGGCCCAAAGCTGCCTGTCGGGCGTTGCAGCTCCCAGCGTCACGCGATCGGTTGTCTTATTTGCGATCTGGATCGTAGACACCGTCCCACGCAGTAGGTGGCGAGATGCGAACGGCGTCTAGCCGCTCGCGGTAGTGGTGATAAAGTTTCGCCAATTCCGGTCCAGATGACGTCTCAAGCGCCGTGAGCAACTCCGAAGCTTCGCCGAAACGTCCGCCAACAAATGCGTTGAGAAATGCGGCGTGGTTGTCGCTGACCGCAACGGCGTCAGGCAGGGCGGTGAAGATGCGCGTCGCGCCGCTGCGGCCTTTGAGGCGCACGAGCGCCACTTCGATGAGTTGCGTGTCGCTGGCATGGTTCATTGTGTCTTCGCTGATCATTAGCGAGAGCCCCCAAAGCTTGCTGAGGCTTTCCAGGCGGGATGCGATGTTCACGGCATCGCCGATAGCTGAATAGTCGAAGCGCCGTTCGCTGCCGAGATTGCCGACGCAGCAGGCGCCGGTGTTGAGACCAATGCCGATCCGCACATCTTCGAAGGTGCGGCCTGCGGCGTCCGCTTCGGCTTTCCAGCCGCGGTTCAATTCGTCCATACGCTGCACGATCTCACGTGCAGCTTGTAGGGCACGGCGGGCGTGGTCGGACTGGTCGAGTGGAGCGTTCCAAAAGGCGAGGATCGCGTCACCCATGTATTTGTCGATGGTGCCGCCCGTGTCGATGATGATGTCGCTGAGCGGGGTCAGGAAACTGTTGATGAACGCCGTGAGCTCTTCTGCGTTCATGCGCTCGGCGATGCTGCTAAAGTTGCGGATGTCGCAGACGAGAACGGTGAGTTCGCGAACCTCGCCGCCGAGTTTCAGGCGTTCAGGGTGTGCTGTGAGTTGGCGCACGACGTCGGGCGCCACGTATTGGCTGAACGCTTGTCTGATGCTGGCGCGCTGGTGTTCGGTGCGTTGGTAGAAATAGGTCGTGGACGCAGCGCTGAAGACGAGGGCGGCAAGGGTCGGGTAGATCGGATCGAACAAGTAGCCCGCTTGGGCAAACAACAGAAAGCCCGCGCCCCACAAAAGCCCGACGAGAACCGCGCCGATTGCGGCATTGGTGGTCGGGCGCACGCGGGGCCCGAAATAGGCGAGTAGGAAAATGGCCGCGATCGCCACGACCAACTCGATGCCGCCTGCATAGTCCGGCCGCGTCAGGAAACTGCCGGACACGATTTGCTCAAGCAATTGGCGATGCACTTCGACGCCGGGAATGCTGGCGTCGAGCGGCGTGGCGCGCAGATCCATCAGCCCAGGAGCGCTCGCGCCGATCAACACGATCGTGCCTTCGAGTTCCTCTGCGCCGATTTCTCCGCTCAGAATTTTCCAGGCGGGTATGGCTTCACTGGCGTTGTAAGGGCGAAATCGTAGCCAAACTTGACCGCCCGCGTCCGTCGGGATCGTGATTGGTCCGACCCTTATGCTATCGAGGCCCGTGCGGGCGCCGAAGGCTTGTGTGCCGTTAGCGTTGGAGGCGCGTACGACGTAGGTCGATGCGCCGAAAGCGACACGGAGCGCTTCAAGCGAAATCGATGGCGTGATTTCGCCGTTGTAACGCAGCAAGAGAGGGACGCGGCGCATGACCTGATCGCCGTCAGGCAACCAGTTGATAAAGCCTGCGCCAGCCGCTGCATCGGAGAGCGCCGGCAAGTTTGTGGCGAGTCCTGCATAGTTTGGGAGAAATTGGCCAGGCTCATCACCCGCACTCGCCCACCCGGCGCGCATTGGGAAAGCGACTGCGGTTGCGTCTTCGTGCAGAGAAGTGGCGAGCACGCTCGGGTGACGGCCCAGAGCTTCGGCGAAGACAGCATCATGGCTCGGTAGCGTCCTAAGCGCGCGCTCTAGCTGCGGGCGACGTTGCGGCGGCGCTGCCGCAACGACTTGCTCGGGCGAGGTTCGATCTGGTTCGGCGAAGAGTATGTCGAAGACGATTGCCGCGGCATTGGCTTCGCCAAGTGTTTGCGTGAGCTCAGCCATCGTGGTGCGCGGCCAAGGCCATTGGCCATAGCGCGCGAGCGACGCCTCATCGATCTGAACGACGCGGATTGGGGAATCGGCCGGGGCGGACGCCGGGGCTGCGCGTTGGTATGAGTCGAACGCGAGGCCCCGCAAAGACGCCAGAACTGACGGGCGCGCATAAAAGGTGATCGTCGCTACAACAGCGAACGCCACCACAGCCCACCAATAGAAGCGAGGCGTGCTTACTTCAGGCGCGGCCAAGATTAAGTCTCACGTGCGGCACGTCCGACAAAGACCACGCAAACCGCCTCCGGGTCTAGTGTACTCAGTCGTTGTACCGACTTTGGGAGAGATTGAAGTCGTCTGTGCGGTTGCTGGCGTCGTCGGCATCTGTCGAGCCTTCAAACCACGGAAAGTCGTCAAATGGATTGCCGAACAGTGGGAAAGTGGCCGTGCTGTACGAGGTCTCGTAACGACCGCGCCACGTAAACGGTCGTGACGCCCCGCCGCCGGAAAAGAACTCGACTGCTTGGCCGGGACGGTTGAGTTCGATTTCGCGGCCGTTCTCTAGGGTAAAGATGACGCGGCCTTCACCCAGAATGCCGAACATGCGCCCGTCGAAGATCAGCAAATCTACGATCGTGCCTCGCACGCCGATCGTGGCGACGGGCGTGCGCACTTGATAGTTGCGCGGATCTTGTGAGCCGCTGACAAATCGCATCGCGCCGCGCGCGACCGACACCCTCGCGCCGCCGCTGGAATTGGCCGGATCATAAACGTAGCGATCGAGCGTGACTTCCGAGCGTTGGCCAATGCTCAGCGTGGTTTGATCGGTGAACAATAGTTGCGCGACGCTGTTAGCGCCGGTGGTGATGGTCTGGTTCTGGTAAACCGCGTTGCCAGTGGCGAGCGGTTGGCTTTGGCCCTGCATCCGCGCGGCTGTGACCTGATTGCGCACGGCGGCGGCGGCGCCAATACGCGCGTCTTGAGCGAAGACGTCCGCCGGGGATACCGCCAGTGCCGCGCATAGAGCGCTCAGGGCGAGAAAAGCTGGGCGCATTGTACAAAACCCCATGAAGCTAGAGATAAACCTAGCCGCAATTGACCTCGCGCGGCAATGTTGAACCCGATATCGGCGTAGAGCGCGGTGCGCGTACACGCTTGAACTTGGCGCGCGATGCCACTTACTAGTGGCGCGCTTTCGCGCCGTGGGGGAGTTTCATGGCCAGACCGGGAAGACTGGGACGCTTGTGCCAAGCATTGCTGATCGCAGCCAGCGTGATCGCAGTCTCTGCCGGCATCGCGCATGCGCAAGAAGCCGACGAACTCGAGGTGCTCAACCAGCAAATTCTGGACAATCCGCAGGATGTAAATCTCAACCTGCGCTACGCGCGCGCCGCTGAGGACCTTGGCGAGTTGCGCCTCGCTTTGGTCGCTTATGAGCGTATTCTGATCAACGACCCTGCAAACGAAGAAGCGCGGCGTGGCTACGAACGCATTCGTCGTGAGATTGAGCCCGCATACACAGTCATGCGTACGGAAGTCGGCGCGCGTTGGGATTCGAATGCGCTGAATGCCTCTGAAGACGCCTTCATTCTCGCCACCGACGATCGCGAGGCGACAACCTATTATGGTCGACTGATGGTTGCGAACGAGCAGGAATTTTTAGGCCGCCGTTGGCGCTCGACATTGAATCTCGAACTCGAAGACAATGCGGACATCGACGAATTGGATTACGGTTATGTCGGCGTTCAGGCTGGCCCGATCCTTTATGTCGGTCCGCACCTCGCGGCGATCCCGTCGATTGGCGTCGGCGTATCCTGGCTGGATGGCGATGAGTACTATCACGAAGTCAACGCCGCTTTGACGGTGGAGGGGCGCTTGAGTGGTGCTTCGTATTGGTGGCGCGCACGCGCGGGCTATCGTGACTATCAGCCAGATGCCAACGACTTTTTCAGCACCGTAACGGACAACGGGCCATACGCCGAAATTCGAGGCGGCTTGACGAGGCCGCGTGTCTTGTTTGAGCGCGACACGTTGCTGGTAGCGCCGTTTGTGCGCTGGAGCGACGTCGATGGCAGCGTGTTCAGCTTTAATCTTTTTGACCAAGTATCGCCTGGCAAGTTCTTGGAATACGGCGCGGAGGTGAACTACAATTACCAGTTCACTGATCATATCCAGGGATCGGTCGGCGCGTTGTTTAGAGAGCGTGATTTCCGCGATAGCTCTCGGGAAGATACTTATGTTTCGCCGCAAGCCAGTGTGACGTTCCAAGACGTTCTACCGTGCGATTGCGACATGCGGCTTCAGTACCGGTATCGACAGAACGACACTAACGACTTCAGCGCCGAGTATGACGCCGATCAGGTGTCGCTAGCGCTGTTGGCGCGCTTTTAAGCCGGACAACGACTATTCGCTTTAACGCCGGTCAACGACTATTGGCGTGAATGCAGTGATGGCAGCTTTCGGCGACATCAGGCCGGCGGCCCGCTGCCATGGCCCATTTGCGACACCCAGCGACGGGCCGTGGCCCAGTTGATGGCGCTTCTCAAGCGTCAGCAGGCTATGCTCCCGTGAGAATGGCTGAGGAGTGCTCTTGCGCAGCGCGGTTTGTATGACGATCACGCCTGTGCTCCGCCAAGTCGGCCATCTGTGGTGGCGGCCGGCGAAGGACGGGTAGTCCTACGCGCGGATGCTAGGGCATCCGCAAACTTGTGATTGGCGTCGCGATGTCCGGCTTCGTCGGCGCGCACCGCTACGATGACGTCACGCAGGCGAGCGTTCACCGGCAGGCCCCAATAGCGGATGGCGATCTCCGGTGCAGGCGGATTAGCTGCCCCACCGCGATCAATCTCTGCGAGATACGCGGTATAGCTGACGACAGCTTCCTCTTCGAAGTAGCCGACCAGCCGATGCGCCGTGCGCGGCGCAAACAGGTAAAGCACGAAGAAGGCGTTGAAGAAAACACCTTGCGCCAATATGACAAGGCCGCGCTCGAAGACGTTCGGTTGCGCGACCGCGATGAACGTCATGAGATGCATACGCTCGTTCTCGGCCTCTTCGAGCAGCGTTTTGATTCAGCCTCGATCATCCTCCATCCGGCGGAGGCTCTTTAGGTGGTTCAACATACCTCCGACCATACCGGGCACTGCTGCCACGGTTTCCAAGACTACAGCACGGTGGCCGTAGCGCTTACGGAAGAACGCGTCGGCAAAGAAGCGCAACAGACGCGTCAAGGTCAGCGCGATGTGGTCAGACCAATCGGTAGGGCTGCGATGTGACTTTAGCTCGACTTCACTGTGACTGGTGGACACGACGCGATCTCCGTTGACGCGGAAGGCGCACAATATATCCGGGCACGACGTGCCCCCGCGCGCCAGAGGAGCCGTCCGATTCATGAGATAGGCGTCAACTAAGCTTTGGCTCGACGGCGTGTTGACGCACGTGGGAAGTGTCAAAGGTCGTGGCTACCGTCTCTGAAATTGACTCGAACGTGAAACACGACGCCGGCGGTTTGACTTAAGCAGCGCGCCGAATGAGGCGACCTGGATCGCCGTCTACTGATCGCCCACGATCGCGACAAGCGTTAGCTAGAGTAGCCTCAAGGCGAGCGATGCGCGTGCCAATCTCCGCAATTGCTTCGGCGTCGCTGATGTCGCGAGCGCGCGACAAGTCCAGTTCGAGTGAGTCGATCTCTTCGCGCATGAGTAAACGCTCTACAAACTTCACCTGGCCGCTCCTCGTTCACCACTTATCGTAAGGAAATGAGGCTGCTGTCGATCTCGCACAACGGGCGTGCCCATTGAAAATCTCAATGGCGCCAATCAGTGAGCGTGGTGCACAGGGCGCGGGCACGACGGGGCGAAGGGCAGCGCGTAGCCGAAGCGGCGCCGAAAGATAAAGGTTGCGCCCCTGGTGGGGAAACCAGAGGCGCAGGCACGCTAGCGTGGATTGCGCGATTGTTGATCGGGACTGTGAGCGGCTAATCTGTCCTTAATCCAGAGCTTCTGCTGCTTCAGGCGCTTTACGCGCATCAGGTTTGGCAAAGGGCGTTTCAGCTCAAGATCAATGTCGGCTTCGATCGCGGCGTGGCGGCGAATGAGGCTCGGTGGATGTGCCGCAAGGGTCATGCGGAAACACCGCGCGCACTCTGCCGGCGCTGCGAGGGATCTTCGAATTCATCCTCGTCGCCGGGATTCCGTGCGCGCCGGCTCCTCTTCGTCTCGACACGGAAATTGATATCTTCCTCCGGGCGCTTCTGCGTCGTGCGCAGGGCAGCGTGCATCGCGCCGATCATGTTGATCATGTTGATCATGGTTGCTCCTCATATTCCACTCCCGCGGCGTGATTGTCCGCATAGGAGCGATGCGAGCCGACATCGCAGCACATGCCGCCAGAGGGGCCCGGCTCGCTTTACCGAGATGGGCGGGCGACGTGCAAACGCAAGAAGCGTGGCGATGAGAGGCGCACATGACAATGATCATCGGCGCACAAGTTTGCCGAAAATCCAAGGCGTCATTGGACGCTCTCTGCGGCCCTGCCGCGCTCGCGGGTGCGGTAGAGCGAGTAAGCCATGGCGCCGCCGATTAGTGCGAGTGTCATCATGAGCGCCCAGTGTGGCTCAAGATAAGGCGCCCAACCGAGTTCTTTTGAAAGCCCGAAATTCCAGATGATCTTTGCGCCGATGAGCACCAGCACCAGCGAAAGCCCGTACTTTAAATACTTGAAGCGTTCGACCGCGGCGGCGAGCATGAAATACATCGAGCGGAGCCCCAGGATCGCGAAGATGTTTGATGTGTAAACGATGAAGGGATCGCGTGTGACCGCAAAGATCGCCGGTACCGAGTCTACTGCGAAGATGATGTCGGCGGTTTCCACCATGATGAGCGCCAGAAAGAGCGGTGTTGCATAGAGGACGAGCTTGCCGGTGGCGGGATCCGCCTTGCGGACGAAAAAATTGTGATTTTCGATCGTGTCGGTGACGCGTATGCGCCGGCGTACGAACGCCAAGAGCTTGTTGTCTTCGAGCTTCATCTCCTGGCCATGGCCAGTGAGCATTTTCCAACCGGTCCAGATGAGGAAGGCGGCGAAAATGTAAAGGACCCAGGTCCAGGAATTGACCACGGTCGCGCCGAGCGAAATGAAAATGGCGCGGAAGACGATAGCGCCGATAATGCCCCAGAAAAGCACGCGGTGCTGGTACTCCCGCGGCACCGCGAAGTAGGTGAAAATGAGTGAGATGACGAAGATGTTGTCGAAGGCGAGCGCGGTCTCCAGAAGATAACCAGTGAAGTACTGGATCACGGCCTGTTGGTTCAGATTTTGAGCCGAGCTGTAAAAGCGCGGGTCCGGTTCGTAGATGAAGCCGACATAAAGACCGAAGAGAAGTGCGAGGGAGGCGAAGCCCGCCCACATCATCGCGCTCTTGGCAGGCGAAACGACGCCGTCTTTGCGGTTTAGGAGGCCAAGATCGACCCACAACAGGAAGCCGATAAAGCTCAAGAAGCTTAGCCACAACCAGACCGGCTGGCTGGCGTATTCGGCGGTGAGAAAATCCATAGCCTGAGTGCACCTTCAATGAGCGAGAAAGAAAGCGCCCGCGTGCTGGAGCACGCGGGCGAAGATGGAGCTGCTAAGCTCTGCTATTCCTCGCGCTGGCCAAACAGCGAGAGCAGCAACTGAAAAAGATTGATGAAGTTGAGGTAGAGGCTGAGCGCGCCCCAGACCTGCGCCTTCGCCGCCGCATCGCCGCTTACACCAGCAATGTAATCCATCTTGAGGCGTTGCGTATCGAAGGCAGTAAGACCGGCGAACACGAGAACGCCGATCACAGAAGCGACGAACTGCAACAGGCCTGACTGCAGGAAGATGTTGACGACGAAGGCGATGATGACGCCGATAAGCCCGACCATGAGAAAGGTGCTCATGCCGGACAAGGAACGCTTGGTCGTGTAGCCAAAGAGACTAAGGCCGCCGAAGGCCGCGGCGGTGACGAAGAAAATCTGCGCGATCGATTGACCGGTGTAGGCTTGGAAGAGCACCGCGAGGCTGACGCCCTGGAGCGCCGCGACTGACCAATAAATGGCGTGACTGGCGGCTGTGCTCAAGCGCGCCGCGCTGAATGAGGCCATGAGCAGAAGCGCGAGCGGCGCAAACAGTGCAACCCAGCCCAAAGCCGTGAACTGCCCGGGCGCTGTAAAGAAGATCGTGCTGGCGCCCGTAGCCGTCAGGAAATAGGCGACCGCGCCGCTCACGCCCAAACCGGCGAACATGTAGTTGTAGATCCCCAGCATATGTTGGCGCAGCCCCGCGTCGTAGCTGTCGGCGGCTGCGACTTGCGTGGCTGCACGCGCGCGCTGGGTCTGAACGTCTTCGAAGGCCATCTCTCGTCCTCTGTTTTTCTCACGCTAATGCGGATCGCGGACGGAGGGCCTAATCCCGCTCAGGGATGTCGGGGGAGCTAAGCGCGAGACGTTGGCGCTCCGCTCCGCGATCCTCCAGTCCGACATCGCGGCGTTTCCGCCGCCAGAGGGGCCCGGCCTGGTGCGACATAGCTGGTGGGCGCGCCGCCGCCGGTGAAGAGGAGTAGTAATTGAAACTACAAATGCGGCCGATCGAGATTTGCAATGACCAAGGTGGTTGAAGGCGCGCCGACGGGTTCGAGTGAGTATGGTTTTCAACTAAAGCACATCTCGTCTCGCACTGCCGGCATCGTCCAGCGACGCTAGGATGAAATTAGCGAGCCGTTCGGCGGGCACGGAGAGCGTCTTGCTGGCGCGAACGAGAGCGATCTCGGCGTCCGCGAGAGGGGGAAAGCCCTGTTCTACCCCGAACACAGCCAGATCGTCCGGCGCCATCTCGCTCGGCAGCGCCATCACACCGAGGCCCGCGCGAAGGGCAGCTTGCTGGCCTGCGAGCGAATGACTGGTGAACGCAATTCGCCAGGCGCGACCTGCTTGATCGAGTGCGGCGGTTGCGCGTTTGCGATACACGCATGGGGAGGGCGCAGCGATCAGGGGGATGGGCCCGTCTTTTGGAAGAACGTCATCGCCGGCGCCGACCCAAACCAAGTGTTCGCGCCACACACGCTGGCCGAGATCTGCGCCGACAGGTTCGCGCTTGATCAGCGCGAGATCGAGTTCGCCTTGGGCCATCTTGTCCATGAGCCGAAGCGTCAGATCGCATGTCACCGACAAACTCACATGCGGATAAGCACGCGCGTAATCGCCCAAAATGCCGGGAAGATGCGTGGTGGCGAAATCTTCAGGCGCGCCGAAGCGGACTTCGCCTTCTAGCGAATGCTCGAACATTTCGCCAATGATCTCGTCATTTACTCGGAGCAACCGACGCACTTGCGTCAATAGGGCTTCGCCGCGCGCGGTCAGCACGACTTTGCGTGGGTCGCGGCTGAACACTTCACAATCGAGCTGTTCTTCCAGACGTTTAATCTGGAGACTGATCGTCGATTGGGTGCGCCCTAAGCGGACGCCCGCGCGGGTGAAGCTCTTGGCATCCGCCACGGCCACAAAGGCGCGAACAAGATCAAGATCGAGATTGATGAGTTTGGGCTTTTGCGTGGGCATGAGTCACCAGCCGACTATCAAACGGGGGCCATTGCCGAGAGCTAGCGCGCTGCGGGGGTGAATGCTGTCACCATTAGCCTTTGGGTCGGTCGGATCTCTCATCTTCTCACCCAATTCGTACACCATCTCGCGCTCATTCCAGTCCGTTGTCATACAACAGGCCCGGCGGGACTATCGCGTGTCTTCCATAGGGAATAGACGATGCCCCCCGCGATCAGACTGATGGTGACTGCCAGCGACCATTCCGACGGAAACTTGCCGCCAGGAAAGAAGTCGCCAAGAAAAATCTTCGATCCGATAAAGACGAGCGTTAGCGCCAACGCGTACTTTAGATACTTGAAACGTTCGACGACCGCTGCCAGCGCGAAGAAGAGCGCGCGGAGGCCCAGAATGGCAAAAATGTTCGAGGTGTAAACGATATAGGGGTCGCTTGTGATAGCGAAGATCGCCGGCACACTGTCGATCGCAAAGACGAGATCAACGATCTCTACGAAGAGAAGAGCCAGCAGAAGCGGCGTGGCAACCCAGCGCATTTTGCCAGTGTTGGGGTCCGGGAGCTTCACCCGAAACTTGCTGCCGTGTAGCTCTGGCGTCACGTTCATGCGGCGCTTTAGCCAAAGCAGGATCTTGTTGTCCTTTACGTCCTCGTGATCGGCGCCTTTGCGGAACATCAGCACGCCGGTGATGATCAGAAACACCGCGAAAATGTAGAGCACCCACGAGAATTGCGACACTAACGCCGCGCCGAGACCGATCATGATGGCGCGCAGCACAATGACGCCGATGATGCCCCAGAACAGGACGCGATGTTGATACATGCGCGGGATCGCAAGGTACGCGAACACCATCGAGATAACGAAAACGTTGTCGAGCGCCAGAGTTTTCTCGACAGCGAAGCCGGTCACATAGAGTTGCACAGCGATCCAGGCGCGTTCAGCTCCTGTGACCGCGAGCAATTGAGGGTCGATGGAAGCAGTCGGTGAGGCGTTGTTATAGAGATGCCAAATGACGAACGCGAAGCCTAGGCCAATAGCGACGTAAAAGGCCGAAAGTTTCAAGGACTCGCCGACACCGATCTCATGGTCTTTGCGATTGAGTACGCCGAGGTCGAAGGCAAGGAGCGCAATGACCGCGCCGATGAACGAGAGCCAAATCCAGTTGGCTTTGCCCAAGAATTCAGCGAACAGGAACGTGTTTAGGACGTCCATGCGTTATGGCTCTCGTTACTAAGTTTTCCGGTGTTGGACTAGCGGACTCTTGAGCGCCGTCAGTGTTCGCGGCGCTCAAGAGCGTCGACACTAGAAGTCGAAGATATCGGCGAGTCTCGATCGCTTGCCGCCGTGCCTGCCGCCGCGGCGATCGTCGTCATAATCGTCATCTTCGCGGTGGCGGGCTTGGCGCGGGGATGCTTCGGCCAATGTTTCTTGTTTGACCAAAGCGATCAGCTTTTCGAGTTCGCCTCTGTCCAGCCAGATGCCGCCCGTTGTCGGGCACACATCAAACTCGATGCCGTAGCGGTTGATCTGACGCATCGGAGCGCCGTCGATGGGGGAATTGATAAGGGGCATGACGCTTTGCCTTCGCTTCTCGGGTTGTGCCTCGGGAGCAGCCGGCGCGCGGTTTGGCGGTTTCAGATGAGCCGAGCCGACGCGGGGAATGATCCCGATGCGGTCCGACATCACGACATCATCGGGGAGGATGCTGCGTCGTCAGAGGGGCCCGGCCCGCACGAGCCGGAGGTGGGGGTTGCGCGAGGCCGATCAAGGCCTTTCCAGGCTCAGACCGAATGAATTGCAATCATTGTCAAACTCAATCATCGGCGCCGCGCACGCAGTGGCGTCGCTTCCCAACTCCACCCTGGCGCCAACAAGTGAGGCTAGTAGTGGTTTCGTCGGAGGCGGTAGGGGTCAGGCCCGGCGCTGTGCTTGCTGGCGCCGCCAGCGCAGGCGAAGGCCTAATCGTCGTGATCAACGCCGACGCAGGCCGTGTGCGGCGGCTCGGACCGCGCGCGTTACGATTGCTTATTCGCCGAAGCGGACCGTCCGATCTTGCAAGGATCATCACGACAGACCGACACGACTTTCGCCAGTGCCTTCTTGAGGCCGCGCGCGCAGCGCCCCGCGCGATCGCGATTATCGGTGGCGACGGCACTGCACATGGCGCCATCGAAACGCTGGCGCCATTGGGCGTTCCCGCCATTCCGTTGCCGGGAGGCACCATGAACCGGCTGGCGGCGCGCGTGTTCGGCCGTGCCAAGCTTGAGCAATGCGTGTCGTCGCTGGAAGAGGGGCAAGCGCAATACCTCCCGGGCGGCAAAGTCGCAGGCCGTTCCTTCTTCGTCGCGGCGGGCTTCGGCGGCTGGATGCAAGTGCAGTCACTGCGGGAGCGGTTGCGGAAACCGAAGAGCATCGTGGGATTGCGCGCGCTCCTGCGGATGGCGCCGCGACAATTCGCAGATCGCGTCGCTTGGGCCATCGGCGACGCGGCGCCGTTATCTCACACCACTCTCATCGTGGCCGTGGGACGGATAGACACCGCGTTCGGCTTTGGCCTCGAACAGCATGAGCCTACTCTACTTGAAGCCGCCGGCGCCGATATACGCGACTGGGGCGATCTGGCCTTGGTGACAGGCGCCGCAGTGCTGCGCCGCTGGCGGCGACTAGAGCGCGTTACGGCGCTCAGCGCTCGCGCGCTCGACATCGAAAGCAATCACGAAGGCACGCCCGCGCTGCTGGACGGCGAGTTCCACATGCTTGGGCGCATCAACAGAGTGACGTTTGAGCCGGATCTTGGCCTGGTGTGGGCTCCGGCGCGGCGGCGCGGTCCATGGTAGGGGCGGCGTGTTCCCGTTGTGAGGCGATGGCGTTATCCGGCTTTGCCTAAAGACCATGTGCTTCGGGATCGATCTGAAGCACGACGCAAAGCTTCAGGATCGTTTTGCGCTCCTCCGCATCAAAGCCGCCATCAGCGTCCGCGATCCCGCAACATGTGTCGATGAGAAGTTCACTCTCTCGCCGCCGACCCATAAGCCGGGCTACAAGCTCAAATGCGGCTTGCTCGGCGGCCTCATAATTGTCGGCAAAGCTGAGTGTTGTTTCTTCAAATAGGCGCAATATCTCCGCAAGGCCGAGCGCCTTTGCGGGCTCGAAGCGCAAAATGAGTCTACGCATGCGCAGCGTTTCTTCCGGCGACACCCAGCCGTCCGAATAGGCGACGAGGGCGCACCCTACGACCACCGCCTCCATCAAGCTTGCGTCTGTGTCCGCGAGTTCGCGCTGAAGCTCGCTGGTGCTCAGCCGCGCCTTGGTTCTTTTGAAACTGCCTTTGGACATTTCGTTCTCCGATCAATTCGACATGAGCACTGGCAGCAGGGGTTCGTTGAGGACGGAGACCGTAACGCCGCCCAACAGATATTCCTGCGCCGGCAACGTCGCGTACGCTCCCATCACCAAGAGCCCCGCGCCGCGGGCGATCGCGGTTTCCATGATGAAGCGGCCTCGCGCGCGATCGTTGCTGTCGAGCATCTCCCATGAAGCCTCGATGTTATGGCTCAGCAGATATTCCGCCGCGTCCCGCGCAGCTTCGGCGCGCGGGAGTTTCTTTGCCCCGAACACGGAAAATACAATTACGCGCTTGGCGCGCTGGAGTAGCGGCAGCGCCCCCGACAGAACGCGACTCGCGGGCTCGCTGTGGTCCCACGCCACCGCGATGGTGCTGAGATCCAAAGTAAATGGACGGCTGAGCGGCAGAACCAAGAGTGGCCGGCCGCTGTCGAAGAGGAGTTGCTCGGCGAGTTGCCGGGTGGAGGTGTCGAAGTCAGGCAGACCCAGCACCGAGAAATCATGCGTACGCGCGGACATCACAACGGCGCGTTCGCCGTCGCCCAATCCATTGAGAATCTCTATCAGGCGCATGCTCACGTTGGCGTTCTTGGCTGCGCGCGTCACCGACTCCCGCAGTGCGACGGCGTCGGCGGCCATCTCCGCGTTGAACTCCGCCACCGGCAGATGCGCATATTCGCGCGCCAGCCAGTGCGCCGGTATGTTGGCCAGGGTCTGCGCGACAGATGCGGTAAGCGATGCTCCGCTCGTGCGCACCAGGGCGACCGCTGCTTCAATAGCGGGTGTTGGTTTGGGCTGTTGCCCAGCGGGCAGGATCAGTTGAATGCGACCTGTCATCATTGTGCTCCTTCGCTTGGGTGCATGCCGCGCTCAATCGAACAGAGCTAATGCGGACATTGCCCGCGGCTCGACATCGCGATCGACATCGATCGCCAGAGGGGCCCGTTCCGCGAGAGGGAGCTGGGCGCGACCCACGCTGACCGCAAGCATGGCGGCGATTGAGGGCATCAATCGTTGCGATCACGCCAATGCGTAACAGAAGCAGATCTCGGTCGCCGTGAATGCTTTAATTGGGTCATGCCTACCAGAGTAATTCGCAGCCAATGCGACTTGCGGGAGGACTTGAGCCTGCCGATCATGTGGCAATCTTGCATGCGCCAAGCCACGCGCGCGACGCTTGTCGGCGTTGCTGACGGCATCTAGGTGAGGGGGTATGAACTCGATCCTACCGCTGAACCGCTTGTCGCGCCGTCGTTTGCTGGAAGTGCTTGCCGCTGGCGCGGTGATCGCGCCGCTCGTCGGGGCTTGTTCTGAAAATGTGGCGACGGGGCGACAACAACTCGTTCTGGTGTCCGATGAAATGCTCGCGCAACTTTCGGAGCAAGCTTGGCGCGATCTGCAGCGGCAGACGCCACGCGTAGGCGATACGCGCGTGCAGCAGCGGCTGGAAGCCATCGGACGAGGCGTCGCCGATGCTTCTGGGTTGACCAATGTGAACTGGGAGTTCGTGGCTTTCGAAAGCCACGAGGTAAACGCATTCGTGTTGCCCGGCGGGAAGGTCGGCTTCTTCCGAGGGCTCATCGAGCTTGCCGCCTCCGATGGCGAGATCGCCGCGGTGATGGGCCATGAGGTTGGCCACGTCGCCGCGCGGCACGCAGCGGAGCGACTTAGCCAACAACTCATAGTGAGCGCCGGCGTGCAAGCTGCGCAAGTGGTGCTCTCCGAGGAAATGGGCGAGCATGCTGATGAAGCTGCTGCCGCGCTGGGTCTTGGACTTATGTATGGCGTCGTGCTGCCGTACTCGCGCGCGCACGAACTCGAAGCCGACAGGCTTGGTGTCGATGTCATGCGTAACGCTGGTTATTCGCCCCACGACGCGGTCTCGTTCTGGCGGCGAATGAGCGCCGATAGCATCGGGGGCGGGCAGACTTTGGCTTGGCTTTCAACACACCCTACCAATGATGAGCGCCTGCGCGTGCTTGAGCAACTCGCCTCGACATAATCGAAATATCATCACGGCGCTTGCGCCATCGAAGTAATGCAGATGGCTCGGCTTCAAGGCGTCGCTGGAAGCTTGAGCGAGATTTGTGTTTCCTTGCCGAGGCGGCGCCTTGGCGGGCCTTTATGCGGAGATCGCGTGTGACGTGCCGCCGGTCGATGTGCGAGGCTTTGTGGGAAGCGGGCGGAGGGCTCGAAAGGGCAACCTCAGACGTCACTGGATCGGAAGACAGGTTTCGGCGACGTCAGGCCGGTAGCTTGATGCTGACGCGAGCGTCACGAATTGAGCGACTTAGCCGGCCATGATTTGTACGAACGAGTGGACTTCGATCCGTGTCGCGAGGATCGGGCATACTTGACACCACCAAATGAGCCCCCTTCATAAAGTGCTGTTTGTCACTGGTTCGGGTGGGAAAACATGTTTGAATCGCAGTTGGCAGCGCTGCGGGGCGCTGGGTATCCCGATCGCTTGATGTTGGCGACCGCAGCTGGGTTCGTCGTATCGATCCTTTGGCCAAGCAGCAGGCTTGATGAGCTAGCCGCCGCGCTGGCGATGGCTGGATTGTCGTATCAAGTGATCAGTGTGGTGATGTTCGGCCTTCTCCAGCTTGCCGCGCAGCGCGATCTTATAAAGCCCCCGGGGGGCGTGCATGTTGCAGGTCGTGCCTTGGCTGTCGTTGTATTGGCACCGCTTGCTTGGTGGTCACCGGCAGATCCTTTGGTGGCGGCTGTTGCATTGATCGCAGCGCCCATCTGCGGCGTGCTGCTCGCGATCTCGGCGCTATGGTTTCACCGTCGGCATGCTGGAGCGAGCAATGGCGGCGGAGACTGCGCAGCTGAGTGACCTCACGCCGTCTATGCTGGCTAAAGCGGGGCGGGCAGTGCTGCGCTTCTGCTCAAACTCCCAAGCCCCACAGCTATTGGCGGCAAGTGCGCTGAGCGCCGAAAAGTGTACGAAGCGCTTTTGTTGCCCAATCGTATTTCCTGGTCCGAACGACCGTCTCCGGCGAGATCGCGCCGGTCATCCGTTGCTGCCGCGAGCGTCACGTTTTGAGCAACTTCGCCAATCCTGATTTGTACGATAGCACACACACACACACAACTCCCACCCGACTCGGCTGAGAATTAAGGGCAAGCCGCTTTTCCGGTGTCCGCGGTTTTGGCGCGTGGAATTCGCGCCCGCCTTTGGGAGGCACTCGCAATGCGCGCCGCCGATGATCTGCTGCAGCGTTTTGAACGGGCGTGCGTAGAATGGGGGAGACGCCACTCCCCGCAGAGAGCGAAGGATTTCTGCGCTGGCCAAATAACCATCGCGGACAGTGATCTCTTGTCCGAAATTCTTAGCCTGATGGATCTCATCGAGAGGCGTCGGTAAACACAGCGACATACGCTATGACGGTTTTCGGCGAGATCACGCCGTTGCTGCGAGCGCTAAATCACTGTCGGGAATTGAGAGAGTAGGCCAGTCGCGCAAACTTGAAGCGATTACGCCGGTTGACCCATTTGAGACGCTCGCTTCGCGCGCTAGAACCTCCTGATGAAACGCGCTGACCATTTTTTCAAAGAGCTGAAGCGCGAAAGCAGGTTGCCGCAGAAGGACTACGGTGACGCGGTCCTTGATGCTGCGAAGGTCTTCTTGCAGCTCGTCGATTCGTCGACGACGAACGCGGGTTTAGCGTCAGCGAGAGCCTGGTTACCGAGCAAACCAATTTCGCGCACGCCTTTGCAAGCGGCATGGATGAAATCGACGCTTTTCTCGCGCGCGTTCTCTTCCCAAGCCATGCACTCGTTGTGAAGACGTATGGTGACGCAGCGACCGGGCCTTGCTTCAAGGGCGTGACCTCGCGTGCGGCCTTGGCCGAAGCAATTGCTGCGTGCGCCGGCGCATCGTCGGACGGGCGCGCGCTGATTGAGACGGACATGCGCGCACACCTCAATCCGACACGCATGGCGTCGCTGACTGATTTAGCGGTGCGGTTGGCGGCGCGCTTGGCAGCGACATGCCCTCTATGCGCTACGCCCGGATTTGGCCGCGTGGATGTTAAGCGCGGACTTCCGTGCGAGGCCTGCGGCGCGCCCACTGAATGGATATTGGCCGAGGTTCTTGGCTGCGCTTTGTGCGCTCACCGTATCGATCATGAGCGGTCCGACGCACGAAAGTCCGTCGGTCCCGAACACTGCCCCTAGTGTAATCCATAAGGTGCGCTGGATGCAGGGGAGATGCCGGACAGATCTGGACCGGCTAAAGGGTTGCGCCTCGACGCAGACGATCGTTGATCGCAACGCCGAGGCCGATGTCAGGAATCGGCATGACGGCGATCGCCGCCACGTCCGCCGCCTCCAGCCGGTGGAGGTGGTCGAACAGGTTGGCGGCGGCTTCTAGAGTGTCGCCCGATTCTGAAAGGTTGAGCCGCAACCTGCCGCCAAGATTAGCTGTTGCCGGCCCGAAGAGCAGAAAAGCTTCGTCGTCGGTCGCGTGCGTGGCGTTGAGTCTCATGGGCCTTTTCGGCGCGTAATGACGCGCCAGCATGCCGGGTGCAATTGGCTTATCGCCTGGCGCCACGCGGGCGCAGGGGCCGATCAACGCCTCGATGCGCTCCAGCGCAAGTCCGCCAGGCCGCAAGACGCGCGCGATCTTGCCCGTCAGATCGATGATAGTTGATTCAACACCAATGCTCGTACGGCCACCGTCAAGGATGAATGGCGCGCGGTCGCCGAGGCTTGCAGCTACATGTTGTGCAGTCGTCGGCGACAGCATGTTAGAGCGGTTGGCCGAAGGCGCCGCTACAAGGCCGCTGCCGATACGCCCGAATTCTTCCAGCATCGCCAGCGCGACCGGATGCGCCGGGATGCGCACGCTGACGGACGGCAACCCCGCGTTAGTGATGCTCGCGCCCCGCGCGGAAGGATGCTTGTTGAGCACCAGCGTGAGCGGGCCCGGCCAGAAATGCGCCGCCAGTAGATCTGCGCGATCGTCAAAGAGAGCCTCTGTGCGCAGCAGGCTCATGTCGGCAGCGTGGCTGATGAGCGGATTGAAGTGTGGCCGATCCTTTGCGGCGAAGATCTTCGCCACGGCAGCTGCGTCGGCGGCATCGGCGCCTAAAGCGTAGACGGTTTCCGTGGGAAACGCGACAATGTCGCCGGCGGCGAGGAGCCTTGCGGCTTCATGGATGCTCGTTGCTTCGCCTGGGACGATCATGTGCCGCATGCCGATGGTTGAGAGTGATAGACTGGACCATCAAATCGCGAGCTTGGCGTGCGTCGAAAGCCTACTCGGCTAAACGCGTTCGAACTTGCCGAAAGCTGTGACGACACGGGCTATCCTCGAATGCTGGTCAGCTAGCGCATTCGCCGCTGCCTTCGCCAATCCCGATTCATAGACGTATCACGGTAGAGCACGATGCGGCGAGGTAACTCATGGCAACGTCTCGGACTGAATTGAACGGACTGAACCCGAGGCCAAACGGCAATCTTCGACGAACTTGAGCCGTCAACAGGGCCGGGCGTTGTAGGTTACCCGCGCAAATCTGTGCTACGTCCAACACTGGTCCAACACTGGTCCAACACGGCCGTTTGCTTGGTAGCCAGAGCTTTCTAAGGGCCGTCTTCGCGGCAGGCGTTCCACTTTCGCCCTGTTTCTGTGCTGGGCTGCGGGATGCGCGATAGGTGGGCGTTGTGATTGTCGACTGGATGGCGCTCGGGCTTGCGCTCTTGGGGATGCCGCTTGTTCTTTGGATGGCCCGCAGCTTCCAGGCAGATACCCTGTCTGTGCGGACTCGGCTTTTGTTTTGGCTGGTCGCGTCTGTGGTCGTTGGTCTGCTCGTCGCATCTCCTGCGAACCAACAAGTGCTGTCGATGTTGGGCGCTGATCAGCTTTCAGCAAATACGCTCTACTGGGGGCTTGGTGGCGCATTGGCGGTTTTGGCCGCATCGGGCCTCGCCATTGGGCTGCAACGCATCCTAAAGCTGTCCGTCGGCGATCGTGAGAGTTTCGCTGAGATCGCCACGCGTCCATGGCCGCTTCGCTTGTTCCTCGTGACGACGGCGGCGGGCGTGGAAGAACTGCTGTATCGTGGCGTAGGCATCGGCGTGGGAGCCGCGCTAACGGGAGATACGCATCTCGCCGCAGCCCTGTCGCTTGCTGCGTTTACGGCCGCCCATTTGCGTTGGAAGTGGTCGCATCTGCCAACGGTTGCAGCGGCAGGTGCAGTGCTGACTGCGCTTTTTCTTGTTAGCGGCGATCTCTGGGCATGCGTGTTGGCGCACTTCGTTGTGGATGCGCTCGGCCTGCTTCTCGCGCCAGCCATGGTGAAAGCGCGCCGATCCAGGGAACAAGGATAGTGGCTGCATTCGGCCAGATCGTGCCGTTGCTGCGGGCGCATAGCGACTGACCGCAATCGAGAGAGTGGGCCGTCCATTGGAAGTCACCGACCCACGCCGCTCAGTGGTGAGTGACGCCGTGACGGCGGCTCTTGTGGACGCTCTGATCGACGGAGCGCCTCATCCAGGCCTACTGGTTTATGGCTTGTAAACCGTACGAGCACGACGATTTGTTTGCAGTCACTCGTTAAGCTCCGCTGACTAGAGAGCGGATCTGCCTGATGCCTACGACCTGCCAAGGCTGCCGCGATGGCGCAGCGTTCGACTTGCCGCTCACCATGGCGTTTCAACCGATCGTGCACGTCGCAGATCGACGTGTGTTCGCGCACGAGGCGCTGGTGCGTGGCCAGGGCGGCGAAGGTGCCGGGGTCGTCCTGGCGCAGGTGTCCGATGCCAATCGGTATGCCTTCGATCAGAAGTGCCGCGTCAAGGCCATCGAGTTGGCGTCCGACCTGAAGCTGGCTGATCAAGACGCGCTGCTCTCGATCAATTTCCTGCCGAACGCCGTCTATGAGCCACGCGCCTGCATTCGGCTGACTTTGGCCGCCGCGCTACGCACGGGATTTCCAGTCCAGCGCATTATCTTCGAATTTACCGAGGTTGAGCGGCTCGATACCGCGCACGTGCTCAATATCCTGCGCAGCTATCGGGCGATGGGCTTTAAGACTGCGATCGACGATTTCGGCGCGGGCTATGCCGGCCTTGGCTTGCTTGCCAACTTTCAGCCTGATCTCGTCAAGCTTGATATGGATCTCATTCGCGGCATCGAGAAAAGTGCGGTGAAGCAGACCATCGTACGCAACACGCTCAACATGTTGCGCGATCTGGGCGTCACGGCGATCTGCGAGGGCGTAGAAACGGCCGCTGAGTTTGACGCGCTGCGTGATCTCGGCGTGGACCTGATGCAGGGCTATTTGTTTTCCAAGCCTGGCCTGGCTGCATTGCCTACGCCGATGTGGCCTGATGACGATATCGCAGTGCGCGCGGCGCTGTAGGGCCGCCGAGCCGCCGCAGCGTGAGCATCATGATCGCAAGGGCGGCCTCTTGCATTGATCGCCGTCCAGGAGATCGTCGTCCCGAACTATAGTAGTCGACCGGCCGTTGTCGGTCGCATGCGCGACTTTCGCTGGTGCGGGCTTAGTGGCGACTTTCGGCGACAACACGCCGTTGCCGCTGGTGCTAAGCGACTGACAGCAATCGAGAGAGTAGGCCGCTCGCGAAAATCTCGGCTACGACGCACGCTGGCCCTTTCGAGACTCTCCGGTCTGACGCGGTGATGGACGGCGGTCCGGAGACGAGTGCAAGTGCTAGACGCCAGGAAGGGTGCGGACGCGCGAGTAGGGCACTTGTCGCGTTTGACTTCGACCTCGCGGAGGCGCGCCCGGCCGCGACGGTGAACTGGAAGCAGAAATCGAGCGGCTAGAAAATCGCTATGCGGCCTCGCGCAGAGGCGAAATAGAGCGCCGCTTCGCGCGGGCTAGCCTGGCGAGTGGCGTGCGCAGCTGACGGCTCCGGCCTGACCAGCGCGTGTGCAGTCCTAAGGCTCGCGGCTAAGCTTCGCGCCCACGGCCGTCCAGTGCAGGACGAACAGAAGCAGCGCCGCCGAATGCGCGATCATCCAAGCACTCTCACGTAAATGGATCGTCAGCACGGGATTGTAGAGTAGTCCAAGCCCGGCGAACGCCAAACTCCACGCCGCGTTTTTGTGCCACATTGCATAAGCGATCAGCGCCGCGCAGAAGCTCACACCGAGCCGCACCAGGGTGAGAACCGCATCCGGCAGGTAGACAAGCGCGGGCGGAAGCGCAGCGGCGAGCAGCACCAGCGCGACGGCCAAGACGACCACCGGCATCGCCCAGAGTATCGGATGTGGACGCTGGTCAGAATTGCTGGGCCCGCGGGGTTCTAAACTCTCAGCGGCGCAATCTTCCGCCATGGATCGGGTTCTCGCAGCTGCCAGCGTCCACTTGGCGAAGACTAAGCCCAGCCTTCGGCCCTCTGCTATGAACAAGCGCAATGCGAACGATCGAATCCGGCAATGACGCCTATTGCTCCTGACTAAAGCGGACTGCGAGAACGCAAAACACTACCGTAAGTCTTGTTCGTCCGGTGGTGCGACAAACGGCCAGTTGAACGTGGTGCACGCATGGAACGGGACCAACTCAGTTGCGCCCGCGCCCAGTCTATGCGGCGTCACATGCGACGTATGTTCAAGCACGAACGGGGAGGATATCGAGATAGGCGCGCCAGCTGGCGAGCCCCAGCCAGGGAAAGATCACGATGAGACCAAGCCAGGACGTAGCGGCGCAGGCGAGCAGCGCCAGCGTGATCAGCGCCGCCCATAGCAGCATGGGCATGAAGTTCTCGGCGACGGCCCGAATGCTCATGAACATGGCTTCGAACACGTTAGCTCTTTGATCCAAGAGCATCGGGGCGGAGACCACCGTGATGGCGAAGGTGAAGAAGGCCATGATGCCGCCGACAATCGCGCCGGTCACGAGCATTGTCAGGCCCTCAGAGGTTTGGGTGCTGAAAGTGATGAACTCGTCCACACTCGTATGCAGGCGATAGGTGGACAAGCCGTAGACGATCTGAGCGATGCGGCCCCAGAGGAGATAGATCAAAAGCAGCGCGAGCCCGAGATAGAAGACATCCGCGCGCAAAGCGCCGCGCACCTTGATCATGTGCGCGAGTGTGGGCTGCTCGCCATTGCTTATGCGCCGGCCTGCTTCGTAGAGACCCATGGCGAGCATCGGTGCGACAAAGACAAAGCCACAACTTAAGCTCAGGGCCCAGAAGGCGAGATCGGAGATGATGAGCGCGCGCCATATCGCGAAACTCGCCAGCGCAAGTGCTGCTCCATAGATGAGCGAGGGGACGAGCGCATGCATCATGTCCCGCCAGCCTCGCGCGAGCCAGCGCAACGGCGCATCTAGAGGGATATTGTTCACTTCAGCCAAATGAGGCCTCGATAGATTTCAAAGGCGCAGTGGGCGTCCATGCCCATTCAATCGGCATGGACCAAACCAGTGTTTGATCGAGATCAAAGCGCCCGTCAGTGCCAATCCAAACATGCCTTAGATGGCGCGCAATGAGGTCGCATCGATGATCCGAGAGCGTCGGCGCCGGCAAAGTCGATCGCATGAACTAAAGGATCGGGTGCGGGTGTGATGGCGCTTGCACCGCGAACAAGGGCGGTCACTTCATGCCCCCAGGCAAGCACCGCGGAGACAATCCGACGCCCTTTGGCCTATCGCGCCGAGAACGCCAACCCCCATCAACAAAGCTTGGCGCGCGACTTAGGCGGGACGTCTCTTCTTAATCATCAATGTGAAAGCAGGACAGGAAAGGCGCAAGCCTGAAGCGTGCCCAACGTCGCGCCCCCCAGGATAAACTCGCGGGCGCGCGAGTGACCGTAGGCGCCCATGACAAGCAGACCGGCGCCGCTTTGCTCGAACGCATCTTTTAGCGCTTCGGCGGTGGGGCGCCCGCGGCCCAGAACCTCCAACGTTGTCGACTTGACGCCATGACCCGCCAGCAGCGTGCTGAGTTCGGCTGCGGTTCCTGATCGGCTGAGATCCTTGTCATCGGTGACTTGGATGAGCGTCACCTGGTGTGCGCGTTTCAGCAAAGGCAAAGCGTCGAAAGTCGCGCGCGTGGCGGTGCGGCTGCCGTCCCATGCTAATGCGATCTTGTGGGGATCGAACTCATGGTCGGTGGGGAGAAGCAAGACGGGTCGTGCGGCGGCAAACACTAGCGCTTCAATCTGACCGCGCGCGTCTTCGTCCGCTGTCGCTCGGGCAATGACCAAGTCCGACGTCCGTCCCTTCACCGCGACGAATTCGCCATAGAGATGCGGCGACAAGGCCTGGGTGATTGTGGCGCCCGTGAGTGCGGCCGGTGCGCGCGCTTGCGCAACTGCGCCGGCCAATTCAACGGCAGCCCGTTCGGCTCTCGTCTCCACCTCTGAGGCCATGCCTGAAACCATGCCGCCGACGGCCCAATGGCCTGATCTGGAGAGCTTGGGCGTGGTGATGATAGCGTTAAGTTCGGCGCCGTGTTCGGCGGCGATCCTGGCGCCGGTGGCGATCAACTGCCTATTTGCAGCGTCTGCCTGCAGCCACATCAAAACTCGTCGCAATGTCATGTTCGTGCTCCAACGATGGCAATTTCTTTGAACCTGGCCGGCCTTGCGTTCAGATGGGTCTCCACGCGCGATAGCGGCATTGCGCTTGCGCAAATCGATCATGAGATCGTGTTATGGCTGTGATCGGTATCGGCAATCATGACGCGCGCGGCGTGTGAGACGGATGGCGCTCCGACCGGTTCGCCAGTGCCGGAGCCGACCTGGTTGAGCGGCTGGATTGGATCGACCAAGACATTCGGGCAGATGAGACGCAACGCCTTTTTGCCCGTCAAACTGACGGCGCGCTGTGCGAGCGTAGGATGGTGGTGTGTTGATCCAGAGCAATTTGTGCCGCAAGAGATCGGGACATCGTCGTCGGACGCGACGCGACGCGCGTATAGTGCAGGGAAGTCTATGATCGAACAAAAAAAGGGGCGAGCGCCCAATGCCATTGATCTCCGCATTGGTGAGCGTGTCCGCGCGCGACGCTTTGAGATCGGCATGAGCCAAGAGGTGCTTGGTGATCGACTGGGGATCACGTTCCAGCAAGTTCAAAAGTATGAGAAAGGCGCCAATCGGATCTCCGCAAGCCGCCTCCTGGACATTGCCACCGTGTTGGAAATGCCGGTAGCCGATTTCTTCGAGGGCTTGGTTTCGAGCAAAGCCAAGACCGCGCGGCGGCGTCGCAGTTGAGTCTCTAGGATCGGTCGAGTGCTACTCTGAAGCACCGATGATTATGTGCGCTGAACCGCTCGCGAAAGATTGCAGCGAGAAATGCTCAAGCCAAGGCCATGACGTAGCGTCGCGTCCTTGCGCGGTCGCTGTGTGCAGATAGGCTCGCTCGAAAACGGAGCGCGCGATGCAACTTATTAGTCAGACGGCTGTGGAAGGTCGTGTTGGTCCGACCTTCGCCCGCAGCTGCCCGCAGCTGAACGCTTCGGGTCTCACAGATCTGCACGTCTTTGCCAAAGGCCAGCCTTACGATCTCTACCGAGAGCTGCGTGAGAAAGCGCCGGTCGTTTGGGTTGACGAGCCGCTGAGCGGCGCTGGTTTCTGGGCGCTTACCCGTTACGACGATGTGATGAAGGTCAACGGTGACCCGCAGACATTCTCGTCACAACGCGGTGGGATCCTGATGGTGACGCCTAGGCCGGAGCAAGGACATCCGCTGCTCACACGCGCCTCACTCGACGCCATGATCAATATGGATGCGCCCTGGCATTTGGAGCTTCGCCGCGAGCATATGGCGTTCTTCACGCCAAAGTATCTGGAGGCCATCAAGGGACGGATTGCCGACAAGATCACGCAATTGCTCGACGCTATGGCCCCACACGCCGGCGAAGAGATCGATATGGTCGAACATTTCTCCTCGCGCCTGCCTTTATTCACTCTTTGCGAGTTGCTCGGCGTCCCGGAAGCCGATCGCGAGAAGTTTCTGGAGTGGATGCATTATCTGGAGCGCGCGCAAGACTTGGCGTTGCAGCAGCGTATCGGCACGCTGCAGATGTCACCGGACTTGATTGCGTTCATCCAGAACTTCAACTCCAATGTTGAAGAGATGTTCGCTTATGGGCGTGACCTTTTGCACAAACGTCGCGCTGACCCCAAAGAAGATCTGCTTACGGCAATCGCGCACGCCAAGCTCGATGACGAACTCCTGCGCGACGAATACCTCGATGGATCCTGGTTGTTGATAGTGTTTGCCGGCAACGACACGACGCGCAACACGCTGTCAGGCACGATGAAGCTTTTGACCGAGTTTCCTGATGAGCGAGCGAAGTTGGCTGCAAGGCCAGAACTTGGCGCGAACGCCGCAAATGAGTTCATCCGCATGGTCAGCCCGGTCATCTACATGCGCCGCACCGCGACGTGCGACGCCGAGATCGGAGGACAAACCATCGCCGAGGGCGAGAAAGTTATCATGTATTATGGCGCCGCAAATCGCGATCCGGCTGTGTTTGAATATCCAGATACTCTGAACGTTGAACGCGCCAACGCCGACAAGCACATCGCTTTCGGTTACGGGCCCCACGTGTGCATCGGCAAGCGGGTGGCGCAAATCCAGCTTCAAGAAGCGTACAGGCAAATCTTGGCGCGTTTTCCGAACGCCACTTGGACTGGCGACATTGACATCGCCCCAAACAACTTCGTGCACGCGATTTCACGTCTGGGTGTGAGACTCGACGGCTAGGGTGGTCCCGCGACCGGTGGCGGCGGCAGTACTCAAGGCTCGCTCAGGCTGTCGTCACGACGTCACATTGCGACAGCGCTTTACATCCGCGATCACTCGAACGGCGCCTTTCGGCGACGGCCTGCTTATGCAGTGTGACCAGCGGCGGCATCGGAGCGCGCCGGCAGCTCGCCGATTGCCAGTGCAAAGCCCCTGACTAGTGTCGGGCTACTCAGAAAGGCGCTTCCGCTTCGAAATGTGTTGGCTAAACTGTCCCTGGTACCGAACTGGGAGCGGGTATGGCGGACCGAGCGGAGAGCGCTCAATCACCGTTGATGGTGCTGTACACGAACCTGTCGGGGTTGGCAGGTGCCGTTGGCCTTATCAACCTTTTTCGCGACATTATTGAATGGCGGGGCCTGTTTAATGGCGTCGCTGACGTTTGGCGCGAGTATGTGACTTCCACGATGGCATTGTTGTTCTCGTGGGTTGGGCCGTTACTGCGAATTGGGCTTGTCGACGCGTTTTATGATTACTTGGTGATCGGCATTTTAATGGCCCTGGGCGTGCCGCGTTATGCGCTTTGGTATAGTCGCCGTTTTGGCCGGATCGCCAATCCGGGAGCAGTCGCCCCCGCCGTTCTTTCGTACGGCATCCTGTTCATTATCGCGATAGTCGCGTGGCCGGCGTTTGTACTGGCGGTGGTTTGGATCAACGCGAGCGAAACTCACGGTGCGGCAACGTGGGGAAGATTTTTGGATAGAATGTACGTCTACTTTACGCCGATCGTATTCTTCGTTGCGTTGCTTGCGTTGAACTACGTCCTGTTGTTCGCAGGCATAGAATGAAGGCGTCGTGGGCGTCTCGTAAATGAGCTCCCTAAGGCGAAGCCACGGCCGTCCTTAAGCGCGAGGCAGGCAGGAAGGAATGACGCAAGACGGCGAGATCACGACATAGCTGCGGGCGCTAAGCGATTGACCGCAATCGATCGACTACGCCGTTGACGGAATTTGTCGCTTAGGCTCAGGCTGGCCCAATCGAGCCCCATGGCGTGATCGCGCTAGCGGCTTGATGGCGCCCGGTTCGAGCCATTCCGCTCGCTGTTTGTCGGCGGCCATGGCGCTCGTGGTGCGCGCAAAGAAAAAGAGCGCCCCTTGCGGAGCGCCCCAATCCCTCGCGAATGGATCGCGGCTTAGCGGATGTCGTAGATGCGTTGATAGAAACCGGTGCGCGTGTCGAACGGCGTGGCGTTGTCGCGCTCGCGGAGCGAGCCGCCAAAGTTCCAACGCGCCCCGATCGACCACGAATCCGCGTCAGTGAGCTCATCACTGTCGAAGCTATTATAGCCTAAAGTGAAGCTGACTGGCGTCGTCCAGGGTTGCCACTCGGTGTTGAGGCGCAGGTGGCCGGTGTCTGCCTCATCACCACCCGCTTCGAGTTTGCCGAAGCCGTACGAAGCGCCGACGCGGAAGTTCTCTGTGAAGTAGTAGTTGAGGCCGATGTCGAACGAGGACGTGTCAACGTCCCCGCTGAGTTCTGTTTCGCCGATCGTGTAGCTAGCGAGCACCACGGCTTGCGTTCCAAGGTCCCACGTGCCCTCGATGCCGTACGCGGTCTCAGAGGCGGAACCGCTGCCGGTATCGAAGTTCGTGTAGGCATAGACGCCCCCGATGCGCCAACCGCCGCCATTCCAGTATGCGTGACCCGCGATAGTTTGCGTATCGACCTCATCTTCGATGTTGCCGAAACCGCCGTCGATTTGGAAGCCGAACGAGCCGCTCGCGCTGCCGAATGCGCCGTCGAGCTGGTAGCTGTCGGCCTCATCTTCGATGTTGGTGTAGTTCAATCCGATCGAGCCGCCCGACTGCGCGAAGGCAGGTGAGGCAGCGAACAACGCGGCGGCCGCCGCGAGCAGTGCTGTCTTTTTCATTGAGGAGTTTCCCCGTGCTTGTTGTTGGCGTGAACACACCCGCAGAATGTCCAACACCGGACTCCCGGTAGATGGCAAGATTGTCAGAAGGATTGAAGGTTCAAACTGGGTTTCAAGAAACGATAGGTTGCTATCGTGTCTTCCGAGCCTCAGGCGCGTGATTTACACCAAATTTTGGTGCAGCGCAGCAGCGTTTAGAGCTTCTGCAGGCGGCTCATGTCGACCCGACCGCGTATGTAGCTGTTACTACGCTTGGGTGTGCTTTCATCAAGATAGAGTGCACGATTGATCTCGATTTGTAGTGTGTGCACGCCGTGTGCAGGATGGTCGTAAGTCTGAGTTGTGTGTCCGCCCGCGAACGGGCGGGTTGCCGCGACAAGGTAGACTAGCCGGCGCAGCGAGCGCTGATGGAACGTGGCGGCGGCTTAAGGTCTGAGCGTCCCCAGAGTGCAGCCTCGATCGCGCTCGCTGAAGCCTTAAATGATCCCCTACGGATGCAGGTGGCATCTTTCGGCGATCTCCGGCCATCGCGGGCGGGGCACGACCAGCTGCAGCCCTTGGGCAAGTGAGCCCATCGAGGAACAGGACGAGCGGCGTGACGTGTTCCTTGAACAGCATGAGGGGTCTTGCGTAAGGTCTTGTCGCCGAGGTGAGGGACCGGCGGGAGGACTGACATGCGATTGCTAATGGTAGTTTGCGCCTTGATCGTGGGCTGGATGTCGGCTGCATCGGAGGCGAGCGCGCAGACGAGCTATACGTTGTGGTGCCGCGGCGGCGGTGATCGCCAACAAATGGTAGTGTCGACCAATGTTGACGCTAGCGGGCGCGTCAACACCAGCTTTCAAATCAGCTTCGACCGGATGAGTACATCTGCAACTGCTGCCACGCCACCGGCGCGCGGGGAGTGTTCGTGGCTGGACCGGCCGCTGAACAGCGCCGAAAACGGGATCATGAGAGGTAGCTTTCCGAACGTGTCGACGTCATCGACGCTCGATGGCGGCCGTTTGACCGTGATCGACTTCAGCGGCGCAGGCGATGGCGTCCGTGCAATGCAGACGCTGTTTAACGCCTACCGAGACGGGCGAGATTTTCGCGTCGAGGTCTATAACGATGGCAGCGTCATGCAGGTCACGCGCGTACAGTAGAAGTAGCGCTCTCTGAGCCGCTTCCACCTACACATAGGAAGCGGCGCAAACAGCGAGAGGTATCGCGCCAGCTGGCATTCGTCGGGCGCTACGCGGTGACGGCGATGGTGTTTGTCGCCGTCACCGAATGTTTCCGACCGGCAGCTTTCGGCGATGGCGGGTCGCTCAGAATGCGGGGCGCCAACGACGCGATTGGAGCGGGCCCGCCGGTCGCCAGATGGCAACTAAAGAGCTACCAAAGGGCGATCATTGCGACGGCAGCGACCGCCATCACTAACGTCGCTGCCCAGCCAAAGATTCGCTGGCTCCTGGTCGCGATGAAATCACCCATTTCCTGCCTGCGCGATACGACGATCATCATCGCCGCCATGATCGGCACCGCGATGACGCCGTTGAGAACCGCGCTCCAGAATAATGCCTTCATCGGATCGATGGGCGCATAGTCAATGCCGAGGCCGATAAGTGTCGCTAGAGCCAAGATCGCATAGAACCCGCGCGCATCTCGCCATTGCCGCTCGAGGCCAACGCGCCAACCCGCCGCTTCACTAATGGCGTAAGCAGCCGAGCCGGCCAACACCGGCACGGCTAAGAGGCCGGTGCCGATAACACCCAATGTGAAAAGCACGAACGCGAACTCACCGGCAATCGGTCGCAGCGCTTCGGCTGCCTGCGCGGATGTCTCGATGTCGGTCCGGCCGGTGGCAAACAAAGTGACCGCCGTCGTCAAGACGATGAAGAACGCGATCAGGTGAGAAAAGCCCATGCCCAGTAGAGTGTCCCATCGTATGCGGGACAATTCTGCAGGAGCTTGCTCGGGCTTCTCCGTTAGCGGCCCAGCTTCGGGGTCGGCTTCTTCGTCCTCGACTTCCTCGGAGGCTTGCCAGAACATGAGGTAGGGGCTGATCGTGGTGCCTAAGATGGCGACGATCGTTGTCACCAGCGCACCCGTAATCGCAATGTGCGGGAAAAACGTGCGAGCGAGCGTTTCAGCCCAATCTATCTGCACCGTAAACAGCACGCCGACATAGGCGAACAGCGCCAGCGTGAGCCATTTCAGATACCGTACATAACGATGGTACGGCACGAAAATCTGCAGACCGAGCGACGCGAATGCGAACCCGACCGTCAGGACATGCGCATTCCATCCGGTGACCAAACGCGCGGCCGCACCCATCGCCGCCAGATCAGCGCCAATGTTCACAGCATTGGCGATGAAGAGTAGCGCGACGATCACAACAAGGATTGGACGCGGAAAGACACGCGCCATGTTTGCCGCAAGTCCATGGCCGGTAACGCGACCGATGCGGGCGCTGATCGATTGGATGGCGGCCAACAGAGGATAGGTGAAGACGATCGCGCCAAGAATGTTGACGCCGAATTGCGCGCCGGCCTGCGAATAGGTTGCGATCCCGCCCGGATCGTCATCAGCAGCGCCGGTGATCAAGCCGGGTCCCATACGCCTAAAGATGCTGGCGCTTACGAGTCGCTTGACCACGGGATGCGGAGCGTCGCTGTCTGCCGGGCGCGGCTCATCGATCAAGGTGCTGCTCCATGTGCGGGGCGGGTAGAGGCACGTGGACGGAACGCTTCGAGAGTAAGCTTGCCGTATCCGCCAATCGATTGCCGATCCAAAGAAAGACCCAGACCTCGACACCAGGTCGTCTCGACCTGCGCCGAGATGCGTCTGCCGATCGCAGCGCGCGTTCGGCCCCCGCAATCAGCGTTCGTCTCAACAAGCCTTGCATGGGAGAGCTTGGCCGCCGAACCTCAACGGAGCACTTTTCACTCCCAGAACGCAGCTGTTTTCACGCTCAGCCATCCAGGTGGCCGAGTGTCGTGAAGGCGCTCAAAGAAATGCCGCTCCGTGCGGGGGCTACGGAGCGGCGCTCCTCAATCAAGCGTTCCGCGCTGATCGCGCGGGCAACTGATCAATCAGCGCGCTGTGCGCTGGCCTCAGCACGCAAGCACTTCCGAAACCGATAGGCATTGATCCTTGTCAATCGGGCGTTTCACTGACTGTCGCATTTCGGCGAACTTGAGCCGTCCACACTGGCAGGACGCAAGCGGCAGCAATTGAGCGAGTAGGCCGGTCACAGAATTTCGCGCTACGACGCACGCTGGCCCAATACAGACTTTCAGGAAGCTCAGTATAGTGGGGCATGGCTGAGCGGGACGAGCTTCCAGGAGCATCAGCGCATGCGCATGCTATCATCATCTGTGCTCAGTAAGGTGAACGCGATTGGAGCTATATGTGCCGCAAGTCTGATGGGTGGATGTTGGTCTCCCCATCATGATGCGAGCACCGAGGGCCGATCCTTGTCGATCGCGTGCGTTACGGAGGTGACTTTCTCGACGCCCGAGCAGCGCGTGGACTTCCTGAGCCACCACGCGCATCAGATTATCGATGGGGTAGCACGCTCTGACCTGTACGTGCTGAGTGACTCGGATGTGGTGTTGCGTTTCTACAGCGGCGATTGCGCTGAGCAGTCATGGCAGGCCCGCGCTGCATCGGCGACGCAAGGCGTAACGGAAGCGCGGCTCCTTGAAATCTCGCCCATCGAGGCTGAGCGGGAATTACTTGAAGGTCGGACCTTCGGGACTCACGCGGAGCCGAGGGCGTGTTCTTCGAGGGGCGATCCCTCTGGAACAGACTGGGATAGTGTCGGCCAATTTGCCGTACATAGGTCTTCGCAATGCGCAGGTGGAAGCTGCCAATGGCATGGTATATGTTGCGACGCAGGAAAGTTGCGCCGTCGCGAAAGACGTTGTGCCCATCTTTCCGCAGCTCCGTGATGTCGCTCTGGAAGAGTGCCAGAACTCAAGCCTCGCTCAGTGCGGCTTTCCGCATGAGCTTGATTTCGTTCCGACCGATTAAATGGCCTGGTCCGTTTCTTCGCGCTCCACATGCGGATGAGCTGTGGCGAGCGTGCGCCTACCGTTGCGCACTGGGCTCAGGTCTGCATTCGGCGAACTTGAGCCGCTGACGCGGATAGGACGCAAGCGGCAGCAATTGAGCGAGTAGGTCGGTCGCAGAATTTGTCGTTATGTCGGGCTCTGGCCCGAAGCGGACGCTGGCGATCAGCCTTGCGCGGTGTAGTAATGGTGCATGAGTTGGGACGTGAGCATCATGCGGTTCGCGGAGCCGTACAGATCGGTTTCCGATATGCCATCAGATGTCCAAGGGCTGGAGCTTGGTTCGCGCGCTGCCGTACACGCGGCGATTTCGGCTGTGTTTGCTGACGTTGACTGGAGTGATCCGACTTGGGGCCAATACAGCAGCTCAATTGGTTCGATTGAGTTCAATAACGGCGGTGCTGAACCGCTGAGGGGGTTCATGATGCACGTTCGTGCGGGCCCAGAAATCGTCCCGCTAATTGTAGAACTGTGCCGGCGACATGGTTGGTCAGCGCTGGATTGCAGTACTGGCGAAATGATCGAACAGTCCCAGTCGCCTGAAGCTGGGCTAAGCGGGTGGCTGAGCTACCGCGATCAAGCGATAAAGGACGACCGATCCGAATGATGGCGAGCGTCCGCTCTCGGCGACTTAGGCCGGTCGCCGGCTGCTGACGCCAGCGTCACGATTTGAGCGACTTGGCCGTTCGTGATTTTGTACGTGACGGCGTACGTTGGCCCAAAGCGGCCACACCAAGCACTTGCGGAACACGGGTTTCTTGGTAGCCAAGGACCATGAGTGGGCTTTCGAAGTTAGTCGGCCGCGGGTTGGCGCTAATCACCGTCTGCATAGTTGCGGGCGTTTCCGCGCTCTCGCCTGCGGCCGCTCAATCCGATCCGGCTGAGCGGGCGTTCGCTATGGTGACGGAGCGAATGGACGCGGCGCGGAGGGTTCAATTCTGCGCTTTCGTTGCACAGAGTGCGATGACGCAGGCGGCCGAAGAGCCAACCCCGACGCTGCGAGCCAGCCGAGAGTGGGAGGCGCGTTCACTTCGGGCTCGGCTCGCTCCGCATCTTGAGCGCGCCAATGCGGCTCTTTCGGCGACGGACTTGCAGCGCATCGAGCGTGAGAACAACGAATATATGGGGCTGCTAAGCTATGCCCCGTCGCAGGAGATCGGCAGGCGTCTGGACGACGACCGCGCGGTCATGGAGGATTTTCTCGGGCTATGGCTGTCCGATATCGGCAGCCGCTGTAACGTCATGTTGGACGCCTTGGGCATCGCGCAGGTGGAGGTCCCTGATCCGCCCAAAATGGTGACTCATAGGTGAGTGATGCCGCGGCGCTATTGGAGAGCTCAATACGATCTCGATTTTTACGGCGTGTATCATGAGCCGCCGCCACCTCAGCCGGAAGAGGTGCACGCGATCGGCGAAGCAGGACAATCTCACCCGTTTCGATACCTGAGCAACAACACAGGTGGCACAAGGCAGGCCGCCGACCTTCCTTATCCTTTTGGTGGCGGCGTGCTTATGAATCTACGTGCGGCAGAAGTGCTGCTGCCGCTTCTTACGCCGTGGGCAAACATTCAGTCAGATGTGCTTGTCGATGGTCGGCCGACGCACGTCCTGGCGATCGTGAATCATGTCTATGACGCGATGGACGAAGAGCGATCGAGCGGATCACGCGGCGTCCAATCAGGCATCTGGCTCGCGATGAGGGAACTGCACCTCGTTGACGCCGATATCGGCCCGTCCCCGATCTTCCGTTTGCCAAACCATGGGCTGCAATGGGATCACGTTCTTGGAGAAGAGATCGTCAACGCGATCCAAGCCCACGAACTTACGGGTTTCACGCTTCAGGAAGTGGTGGTGGAATGAACGGGGAAGGAAAAATGAGCGTTAGGCATGGGTCCCGATGGCTGCTTGGCGCACTTGTCAGTGTTGCGTTGCTCTGGCCCGTCAATGCACGTGCGGAAGACGCTGCGTTTGATGGTCCGGCGTTATGGACCGAGTTCGGCGCCAACCCGGTCTTTGACCAAGCGGACCACTGCGGGCTCGACACCGAGGCGCTTAGCGTCACTCAAGAACTATATCAGGCGACGCCCCGCACTGATGAAGAACGCACTGCTCTCGACGCGCGACTTTTGCAGATTGGCGAGCTGGCGGGATTCGGCTCCGACCCCGCCCAACGATCGGTCAGCCGCGCGTTCCTTCGCACCATGCTCACCACTCGCGCGCTCATAACGCTGAACTACGGCGCCAGGGGAGGCCAGGAAGGCATCGGATGCTTGGCGCGCTGGCTGGAGAGTGAGGGCTTTCGTCGGATTGACGCCAACGAGGCTGAGACGATCCGCGGGCGCAATGCGGACTAAACGCTTTGCAACGTATGTCGCATTTCGGCGAACTTACGCCGCTCACGCGGACAGGGTGCAATCGGCAGCAATTGAGCGACTAAGCCGGTCGTGAAAATCGTGGCTGTGTCGTACGTTGGCCCAAAGGCGACACTCGACCAAGCCATAATCAGCGCTGGCGAGCGGCCCAGGCTAGGCTTGGCTTCTGCTGAGTTGGCGCGCATTTAGCGGCCAGACGATTGATATCAGTCAACTCGCTTTGGCCCGAACTAGCCGAGCCTAGCGCGGCTGACTTCGGAGGCGTCGATGGCGGATTTTTTTGTTTCTACTCTCGGGGCCCGGAGGGGGCGGGAAGAAAACCCGTTGGATTGGTCGCGACTGCTTGCGTCTCAAGAGGAAGGCGCCCAGGAGGGGTGGACGATCCCGGAAGCATTTGTGGCCGTCTTGTTTGCGGCCACGACCTGCGACGGACAGCTCGCAGCGGTGGAGCACGAGGAACTGCTAGCGCTGGTGCATCGCTCGCGCGCGCTTAAGTCGCTTAGTACGAATGAACTAGCCGAAATTAATACAAAGATTGTAGCTCGACTTCGCGATGCCGACTCTGCGCTACAGGAGGCATGCAAGTCGTTGCCAGAAGAGATGCGCCTTCCGCTTTTCGCACATGCCTTGGATCTCGTGCTCGCGGACGGCGAATTGAAGCAGGACGAGGCCGAGTTCCTAGACTCGATCGTTCTCCACCTTAGTCTCGACCGGGAGAGCGTTGAGCGTGTATCAAGCGTGATTGCTCTCAAGAACCGATTCTGATGCAGTCGGGCAGCGAAACAGCAGCTTGCCGCAGGAGGTTTCGATGATCCGGACCGTGCTTAGCGCAGCCTTAGCGGTTATTCTCGCTAGCTGTGCGGTGCCAATCGAGGAGCTTGCGCCATCTCCAGAGAGCATCGCCAACGATGGGCGTGATATCGCCGAAGCCCAATGCGCAGCATGTCACGCGGTCGGCGCTTACGGAGAGAGTCCAAATCCCGCGGCCCCGCATTTCCGTACGATCCTCTCGCGCTATCGTGCTGACGTGCTTGAAGATGAACTGATAGCGGGCATCCGCGTCTCGCACCCTATGCCCGACTTGCAGTTCAACCCGCAGGGGGCCGGGGCTTTGATCGAATACATGCGATCCATCCAAGAGACCCCAACGCAAGAACGCCGCTCCGAGGCTTTACCTGGTTCTGGAAGCGCCGAGGAAGGGCGACGTATTGCTGAGATGAATTGCGCTACTTGTCATGCCATCGGAGGGACGGGAGAGAGTCGACATCCCATGGCTCCACCATTCCGCAACTTGTCGCAAAGTTATCCGCTGAACTCACTGGAGGAGGCGTTCGCTGAGGGCATCCTTGTTGGTCATCCGGACATGCCGGAATTTGAATTGGAGCCCGCCCAGATTGATCATCTGATTGCCTATTTGAACAGCATCCAATTGCGCCAAGGAGGATGACGAAAACCGAGTACACCAACCTTAAACGACCGATAAGCTTGAAGCAGGTTGTGACCAATCTTGTGAGTGAACAACATGACCTATGACGAACCCGGTTTGGTGAGTTCTCTCTCCTCATTCGTCACTTATTTCGCCGTCGCGGTGGCTCTAACGGCGCTCTTCGTTTTTATTTATGTTTGGACTACGCCGCACAGTGAATTCAAGCTCATGCGCGAGGGCAATGGCGCAGCCGCTCTCGGCCTCACCGGCGCGCTGATCGGGTTTGTCATTCCCCTCGCTCTTGTCATCAGTGTGAGCGGCTCATTGATGCAAACGACGATATGGGGCACCGGCGCGCTTCTGGTTCAGACCATTGGTCAGTTTAGTGCGCGCCTGCTGTTTCCAAGCCTGACCACCGACATTGTCGCCGGAAAGTTTTCGGCGGCAATAGTCCAGTCAGGCATCGCGCTCTCATTGGGTATTCTACAAGCCGCGTGCTGGGTGCCCTGATACGCGTCACCACACATTTCATTAGGAGACGATATGCTTCTTCCCCATGGGACCATCATTGCGGTGGTTGACGGCGAGAGATTTGAACTTCATCGCAATACCGGGAACGAGGCTGCGCCCGAGCTCGCGCCGATGCAGGCGCCCAAGCTTGACGAGCACAACAAGAACGCTGGCGCTCACCATTTCTCGAGTTCAGCCAATCCGGCTAGGCACCAGCTTGAAGAGGATTCGCACGCCGCCGCTGTCGTACTCTGGCTTGACCAACAGGCATCGAGAGGCGAAATCGAGCATCTGGTAATAATCGCTGCGCCCCCAACCTTGGGCGAAATGCGCCGGCGCTACGACAAGCAACTCGAGGCTGTTTTGGTGCACGAACTCGACAAAGAACTGGTCGGTCGGACGGGACCAGAGATCCTTAAGGCACTGCAGACGAAGTAGCGCCGCGATGGTCGGTCTCAAACGAGCGATAACTTAATCCGACGCCTCGTCGTCTTGTGAGAATAGGTCCGCGATGGCGAGTGCATTGGCGCTAAGGTCTCGATGCTCGCGCGCGATCACATCGCCATCGCCGCGTATCCAGATGGCCGCATCGCTTAGCTCCCGATACGTGGGCCGAACGGTTTGATTCAAGTCAACCAAAGTGTCGTTTGGTGAATGCCGAGGCCGATCAAACCGCCAATGATCGTGCCGTTTATCCGAATGTATTGGAGGTCTGGGCCGACATTGTGCTCGAGCTTCTCGACAATAGTCTGCGTGTCCCAACTCTGAATGGTCTCGGAGATCAGAGCCCCGACGTCCCGCCCATGGCGACCCGAAATTTCTGTCAGCAATGCACGAAGGCGACGGTTCACAGTTTCGAGCACGGCAGCGTCTTCAAGCAGCGCGGCACCGAACCGTGCTATTCCATTTGCCAGTGCCTCCCGTGCAGCCGCCTGCGGTCCACTTTCCCTAAGCGCTGATCTAAGCGCGCCCCACAGTTCGCTGAAATAGGTGGCTATAGCGGGATGTGCGAGGACATCGAGCGCCACGCGCTCGATCTGTTCGCGTAGATGCGGCGAGGTCTCGAGGTCAGCCGATAGCTTCCGCAGCATCTGCGTAATGCGCTCGCGAGCGGGGTGATCTGGTTGCGCCGCAACGTCACGCAGTGTTTGCTCGATGGCGCCAATCAAAGCATCTGAGGCTCGCGCGTCGAGAGCGATGAGCCGCCATACCCACGAAGTGCGCGCGCGCACCTGCGAGCGTATTGACGCTTCATTCTCCTCCAGCGCCTTCCACCCCTCTGCTAGTGCAGCGTCCAGAATCGGTTGATGACGTCCATGCTCGGTGAGCAATCTAAGCCCGCGGCCGATGGCGGTTGAGAGCCGCGTGTCGCGGCTAATGTCGCCGATCTGCCGACGTATGAACGCGCTCACCACTTCATCATCCAAGAGGTCGGCCAACGCCGGGAGAGCGTCCATAACGCCATCGGCGAACCGGCGAGCGGTTATTTGGTCCGAGAGTTGCCGGCCCAAAGCGCTAGCGAGATCCTGGTCACGCAAACGATCAGCGATGATTTCGGGCGCTAGGAAATTTATGGCGACGAACTCTCCCAAAGCACTGGCAATCCGGTCTTTGCTTCGGGGAATGACGGCTGTGTGCGGTATGGGCAGGCCAAGCGGTCTGCGAAAAATGGCGGTCACAGCGAACCAGTCGGCCAATCCCCCAACCAGCGCAGCCTCGGCGAAAGCGCGCACATAACCCCAGCTGCCTTGGGCGCCCTGCGACACGGCTAGCAGATAGGTGAGCGCCATGATGATGAGCAGAACGCCCGCCAGCAGCCGCATGGATGCGAGCGAGCGTAAACTTGAAGCATGGACAGGCGGCAAAGGCGTTGTGTCGCTCATCATCAAATTCTGACTGTTCTGGTGTGCGAAGTGATTGATCTGAGGCAAAGGAGCCGTGCGCTGAGCGGTTAGAAATTCGCATCAACGGAGGCTCGTTTATGGTTTTTGGGGGACGCATTGTGGGAGCGGCTCTCCTGCTCGGTGGGGGCGCGCTGGTGATTGCCGCCGTTCTCAGCGCGCCGAAAATCATGAGGACTGCTCGGCCGCTCTTGAGAGAAGGTCTAAAGCGGGGATTGGGGCTCTACGAACAAGCGCGAACCGCAGCAGCGGAGTTGGCGGAGGACGTGGAGGATCTCGTTGCTGAAGTCAGACTTGACTTGGATGCGGCGCGCCCCGCTAGCCCGCCACCCGCTGCTGATGAGAAAAGTCGTTAGCGCGGTCGGAAAGTATCTTTAGAGCGAGTGGCGCTAGCGAGAGCCCAATGATCGCGGCGGCCTCGATAGGACGTGGCGGCACGATCTTCAGCACATGCCGTAGTGGCTTCAGCATGAAGGGCGCGGCAAGAAGACCATAGCCGGCGGCGACACCCAATTCGATCGAGCGATCCAACAGATCTGTTGCCGGGTGGCCGGGCCGCAGCCGCAGCGCTTGCGCCAGCTGGTGGCTGGCCAACGCAAGAAAGGTCAATCCGCGGGTTCGGGGACCAGACCCATAGCGTGCCGTACCGACGATGTGAGTGATCATTGCCGGGGCCGCAATGCGGAGCGCGTCACGCCCAATAGAACGAAGTGCCGCGGAGCCAAACGCATCGCGTGCGACGCTGCGCGGCGGCCGATCGAGGATATCCTTCGGTGGCTTCGCCATGGATAAGCCGAGCGCAGGAAACACGTCGGTCATCAGGTTGAGCCAAAAGAGTTGAGCTGGCGTCTCCAATGCTTCCGGTCCGTGTAGACCCTCCGCAAGGAGCAAGGCCACTTCGCTTGTGTTGGTGGCGAGTAGAAAGCGAACCGCGCTGCGAAGGTTGGTCTCCGCGGTGCGCCCTCGCGCCAACGCCCGCGTGAGAGACGTAAGATCGTCGTCGGCGATCACGATATCAGCGACGTCTCGCGCTACGTCCGCGCCGGACTTCCCCATAGCGATGCCAATATCGGCTGCGCGCAGGGCTGGACCATCGTTGACGCCATCGCCAGTCATCGCGACGACGTGACCTTGAGCCTGGAGCGCGCGGATGATTGCCAGTTTGTCAGCAGGGCTGACGCGCGCGAACACTTCTGTTGTACGGGCCGCCGTGGCCAACGCTTCGGGCGCCATTTGACGAAGGGCGCTAGCGTCAATGACGTCGAGCGAGCCGTCAATGGAGAAGCCCAAGTCCTCCGCTAAGCGATGCGCCGTGCCTGCCTGATCTCCAGTGAGAATAACTGTGCGCAGGCCCGCTCGCTGTAATGACTGCACAGTTTCTCTCGCGCCCGCCCGCAGTGGATCACGCAGCCCGATAAGTCCGAGCCATTCCAGGTTCCGCGGTTCGCCATCCAGTGGACCGACTCCGCGTGCGATGCCGAGTACGCGCAGCCCTTCGCGTGCAATGACTTCGTTCTGAGCCAGGATATCTTCACGCGCCTCGCTGGTGAGCACGCGCGATCCTTTGGACACGCGAGCGGTTGTGCATAGCTGCAGGACTTGATGCGGCGCGCCTTTCACTGCCAGGAAGCTGGAGTCGTTCGAGGCATGTTCCGTGAGCATGTAAAGGCGCTGCTCGGATCGCATAAGCGTCTTCGTGCGCGGGTGTCGCTCGCGGAGCGCCTCAACAGGAATGTTCGCCGAAGCCGCAAGATGCAAAAGCGCGCGTTCCGTCCCTGAGCCGGCCGACGGCGCTTCGGCATCGCCAAGATCGGCGTCATTGCAGAGTGCGGCGTACTTGGAAATAAGGCGCACGCTGCGCGGAACGGAAGTGTTTTCGCGCAAGTCGTACCGTCTGCCCATCGTGTGCACGACAGAGGCATGCATGCGATTCTCAGTCAATGTACCGGTCTTATCGAGGCAGATTACGTCGATGGTCGCCGCGGTTTCGATAACACTAACATTGCGCACATAGGCGCCCTCGCGAGACATCGCGCGCGCCGCGAGGGCTTTTGTTGAAGCGGCCAGCGCCGGAAGGCCTTCGGGGATGGATGAAACCGCCAGCGCCACGGCGCTCTTTGCCACCGAGGTCCATGGCGTGCCGCGTGCGCGCAAGAGAACAGCCAAGAGCGCTGACGCGCTGAGACATGCGATAGTCAAGCGAACGCCCAGCTTGTCGAGCGATCGCTCCATGGGCGGCTTTGGCGAGTCCGCGGTTTCGACAAGCTTGCGGACGCGGCCGATCTCGGTTGCCGCACCCGTGGCCGTTACGACCGCTAAACCTGATCCGTTCGTTACGACGCTGCCACGACGGACCATCGTGCGTTGTACTGTAAGTGGCGCTTTTTCATCAATGATTGCGTCTGCAGCTTTCTCAACAGGAAAGCTCTCACCCGTCAGTGAGGACTCATCAACGTGCAAGGCTTGTGACTGGAGGAGCCGGGCGTCCGCCGCCACGGCCGAGCCGGTCTTCAAGACGATCCAGTCGCCTGGAGCAACACGAGACGTTGGTACGTGCGTTTCGATTCCGTCACGCAACACCAGGGCATCTGGATCGGTCTGCCGCGCAAGCCTACGGATAAGATTAGCAGTCCAACTTTCGGTCGATGCGCCGATGCCGGCGTTGAGGCCGATGACGCCCAGCGTCAGCAGCGCGTCGATCAATCCGCCGGTAGCGATAGAGAGCACAGCCGAGCCGCCTAGCAACGCTACCGGAACGGATGCAAGTTGCTTAGCGAGAACCCGAAGCAGCGATGGCGGCGGCGTCTCGGCCAAACGGTTTTCGCCGATGCGGTGCAATCTTTCGGCAGCATCGCTCTCTGACAAGCCACGCGGACTGGCAAAAGCAGCTGCAACGGCCGCGGCGGGCGTCGCGTGCCAACTTCGCTGCAAGCCATCATGTGCCACAGCCGGCGCGGCCGCGGTCAAGCCTCGGCGCCAGATGACACGCACCATCGCGGCGACGGTTTCAGACGAGAGCGCGGCATCGTGCTCAATTAGCAACCCGCCGGATAACGAGTTGTCGTGAACCGATCCAACTCCATCCCGCGCGGCAACACGGCGCGCCAAGGCGGCAAGTAGATCCGGCTGGCCGCGCAGGGGCGAGAGCCGCAACCGCGTTCGACCGGGCAGCGCATGATGGATATGCACCTGCGGCTCGAGCCGATGGTCGTAAATGACACCTGCGCTTCGAGGCTGCGCGCGCGCGACCATACGCTAATTCTGTGCGTCGGGTTTGGGTTCGATAACGGTGATGGCGGTCTCGTGCTTCAGGTCTTCGGCGAGAAGGTGGGCTGACTTCGCGCCAGCGTTGAGTGCTCCAGCAGCACTCGCGGCACCCTTTGAGGTCGCCTCCGCAAGAAAAACGACGGCGTGACGCATCGCCACCTGCGCCTCTTGGCTAAACTCTTGGAGTATCTCTTTTGCTGCTGCAGTCTGCTGAGGTAGGTCCGCTCGAATGGCCTGCGCCATCACACTGGCGTGTGCGCGAAACGTTTCAATCTGCTCGACAGCTTCTTCAATGTGTTTGCGTGCTTGTTCGCTGGCCTTTGAAGCGTTGGCGTCAATCGCCTCTTTGGCCTTCCCCAAACGCTCCTCAAGCGTCAATAGAGTGGTCTTTAGGCGCTCGGTGAAGTCGATGACTGCCTGGCTCATTACGATGCTCCTTCGACAGCATCCTGGGCCGCTGTTCAGTCGCTGCTTTGCGCCAGATCAAGGTCCTGACCGCACCTTTGCATCAGATGCTTCGTGGAGGTCCGAGCGGCGCAGGCATCGGGCGCACAGGCGCGCCATTTGCCAATACCTAAGGGCTTCGCCTCTGTGTAGGTTATCAAGGCTCATGGCCCGGTTTGCTGAGGCGTCAGCATGAGCTGGCGTAATCAACACATCGTTCTCGCTCAAACAATAGGTCGTCCGGCATGAGTGCGTGAGTGGCGCCGCAGCGACGTGAGCGCGCGGGTAACAGAATAATCAGCGCGCCAGCGCTCAGAAACAATCAAGCATCGCGCTGTCTGCTATAGGCTGCTCAAGCTTTGAGCGAACTCAAGGCATCCCCGAAGGAGGGTCAGATGTTCAAGGATATCGCGGTCTCGCTGTTTTCGGTCAGCGAGGATGAACCTGCACTCGCCGCCGCTGAAACGCTGGCGTCCGTGTCTGACGCGGATCTGACAGCTGTCCTTCTCGAATTAGAGCCGGAGCCCATTTACACCATTGAAGGCGTCATGGTGACGGCGATGTGGACGGAGGTCCTTGCTCAGGCGCGCGAAGGCTTTGCAAAGGAGCGGGCCCTTCTGGATGCTCGCACTAAGCGTTCTGAACGCGCGATTGCGGTACGTGAACTGGTTGTCGCCTCTGGGCTCGCCGCCGGAGTTGCAGCGGTTCACGCTCGTCATGCCGACCTCACTGTGATGATGCGTCCCGGTGGTGACAATTGGCGCATCGCTGTATTTGAAGGCGTGTTGTTCGGTTCGGGACGGCCTGTCTTGCTTGTGCCACCAAGTTGGAAGGGACCAGAGCTCGGACGCAATGTCGTTGTTGCCTGGAACGGCAAACGCGAGGCCGCGCGTGCGTTGGCTGATGCGGCGCCATTGCTCGATAAGGCCGACCTCGTCACCATCATGACCGTTGATGCGCAACCGAGCGTCGACGGCGTGGGACCGGCGCCCGGTGCGGATATCGCCGCGCATCTGGCGCGCCGCGGTCTCAGAGTCGAAGTCCGCAATCTCGACGGCTTGGGCCGCGACAGCAGCGACATTCTGATGGAAGGCGCCGCCCGCATCGGCGCCGACCTCATCGTCATGGGCGGCTATGGTCGCGCGCGGCTGCGGGAATGGATCTTCGGCGGCGTCACGCGGGCCGTGATCGAAAACGCGCAAGTGCCGGTGTTTATGTCACACTGATTGGAGGGCATGAGGGTGCGCTGACGCGATAGCGGTGCGGTGGTAAGTTGTACGGCATAGTACCGGCGCTGTCTGTGACACAACGTCTGGTATAAATCGCAGATGCGAGCTTGGCTGTTTCACACGATGGCGGCATCAGGTCGCTGGACGCAGGCCATAGATAGCCCAGATCGCGTCGCCTCAAAGGCGCAGATCTTTGTCCGCCAACCGCGTCATAATGAGTCCAGTGAACACCATCGCTGCCGAATAAACCATCGCCATCGCGCCATAGACGCCATCTAAAGCCCCATCAAGATTGGGAAAGATCGTGGCGAAATCGTAGGTGAGCAACGCGTTTAGCAGCAGGCTCGGGAACGCCACGCTCACGGCCGCTTCACCCTCGTCTCCATGCGCCTCACGCAGTAGCTTCAGCAGAACGAAAGTGATCGCGGTGCCAATGATGGCGGTGATCGCGAACATGAGCACCGGCGGCGCGACGCTCGGCGTGAAAAAATGTTGTCCGGCGAAGCGGAACAAAGCGGCATTGATAAGCCACAAAACAAAGCCCAGTCCCATACCACGCAAGATCATGAATCATCCTCGAACCCGGCACCCGCTGTAGCGGCGCGGCTGGCGCTGCCAGAGAGGGGGCGCCAGCGGCTCAGCAATACGTCAGCTCACAGTTAGCCAACTTGAGCCCCATCAATACACTGACCACACCGTAGCGGATCGTGGCCGAGCAAGGCTATCTTCCTGCGCGTCTCGCGCCGAAGCACCCGCAGCATTACCGGCGACACGATTGGATCGGCTCAGCCATTCGCAACAATATGGCGATCGGAGCATCGCAGCGGCTCACTCCGCTTCGCGCAATGTCCACAGATACGCCGCCAGTTGTTTGGCTTGATCGGAATCCAAATAGAAATTCATTTGGTCAGGGAAGTTGTGGGACTCACGCAGCCAGCTGCCGGCAGACGACTGGGTCAAACCTGACCGTTGAGCAATCGACGCAAACGGAGGTGCATCCGAGTTGGGCGAAACTTGGCCTGGCGTGACTGCGTGACATCCGGAGCATCGGGACTCTGCCAGGCGCAGGCCGGTCGTTGCACCATCCTGCTCATTCGGTAGGCTCGAAGCCGCCGGTGTGGATGAGCTAGCTCCGGAGTCTTGTCGCGGAGCGAGCGCGCATGCGGAGAGCGCCAGGGCTGTTACGCCAGCCAAGAGAAACTCTGAGTGCAGTCGGCGCATGCGACCCTCCTGGAAAGATAAAGGCAAATTGGAGCATAACTCCGTGTTCTAAGCGCGACCGTCTTCGGCGATGACCCGCCGTTGTGAAGGGCAGGGTCTCAGTGACAGCATTGAACCGACTAGGCCTCTCCGCGAAATCGGCGCTACGGTCCACGCGAGAGCATGTCAGCGCCTTTTGGATCATGACAGCCCATTTCGGCATGCCGGGTTTTCGTTTTGCGGCGAGATCAGAGAATTGGCATCCTTGCCTGCCTCGGAAGCTTGCAACCCGTCAGCGTCCCTTGTCAGTTCAGGCTGTGAAGGATGCTTCAGTAGCCATGAGAGGAGTGCGTAGATGCCGAATACCGATGCAGCGAGAGTTCGTCTGGAACAACAACTCGCGGAACTCAAGGAGCGGCAGAATCGGATCTACGTGGAGCTAGCTGAACCCCTCAACCGTGACCTGTCCGAGCAAGCGGTAGAATTGGAAGACGATGAGTCCCTCGAAGGACAGGCTGCGTTGATCAGCCGCGAGATTGCCTCCGTGAACCGGGCGCTGCTGCGCATCGAACACGGTAGCTATGGAGAATGTGTGCGTTGCGGCGATGGGATCGCTCCCAAGCGTCTTGAGGCGCGTCCGGAAGCGGCGCTCTGCTTCGCCTGCGCTAACAGCGAGCGGTAACCTTGCTCTGGATCGAGCCCGACGCTCATCGCTCCGGACCTTGCTGGTTCGGGGATCTGATCGAATAAAGGTACTCGACCAAGGCGTCTGCGCCGCGTGGGCCCATGTGGAACAGAGGCATATCAGGATGACCAACCCGAACTCCGATCATCAGATTTCCGGTAAGGGCGGCCGAGTCATAACGTTCAAGCACGCTGCGTAGTGGTGGGGCGTCGGGTCGTGGACTAGCGTCCGCGAGCGCGACCGCATGGCAGCTCCCGCACTGGCTCGTAGCGATCTCACGACCTTCCTCAATCCGCGCCATCCTTTCGGCAGGCGTCAGAGGTTCAAATCGGAGCTGCGTTTGAGTTGTGCACGCGGCGGCCGCAAGCGCGACGAACACAAGGGCCATAAGCGGAAAGGCCTTCAGCATAGGGCGAATTTGCATGACGGCACCGTGATCGCCTTGATCCTCCACAATAACCGCAAGCGGCGAGAAGCCGAATGGGCGGGTAGAGAACGATAGGTAGTTTGGAGCGCGCCGGTCATTGGAGAAAATTTGCGATTGGGCCGACCCTGGCCCGAGGCGGCGTTATCCTGGTTAGGTGCGCAATCGCTTAGCGAGACGGCGCAGTCGTCGCGGGGTGAGTGAGCGTGGCAAAGTCATCGACACGCAAGTTTAGCAAGGCTTCGCCCTGTTCTTGAGGCAAGAGCTCAAGCGCCTGGCCCCGGCGCCGGAAGCGATGCACTGAGGGCAGCACGCCGAGGAAGCGGGCCTCGTCAGTGGCGGCCTCGGGGCTCGTACATTCACCTGGCTCTTCTTGGATCGGTCCTACGGCAAGGGCGTCAGAGAACGCCGTCATCGATGATGAGAATTGATTGCAGCCGGTGAAGCCTATGATCGCGCCGGTGCTCGCGTCGATTTCCATGTAGACTTCCACGCCTTCTCCCAAGGATGCGCCGGCTATCTGCTGGACCACCCACGATCCACCAAGCTCATCGGGCAGCTCGCCCTGAGCAGACAAGCCACAACTCGACAATCCTAATGCCGCCAAACTCAAGAGAGTGAGACGGGGCAGGTAATTCGTGCGCCGCATAGGAGCCTCATGTTCGGATCAACTGCGCCCGGTCAGGCACAATGAACACCGTACGCTCCCTTCGCTCACGAACTTTGATATAGCTCAATGGTGAAAGTGCCGAAGAGAAAGCCTTGGCCCCCGATGGTCTGAAGGTTTTGTAAAAGCAGCTCCCCATAAGGCGGGCACGGAAAAAGATTGCAAAGACGCCGAAGCGAATACTGGCGGCGGTCCGGAACAGTGCGGTTATCGAGAAAACCATCGATCAGCACGCACCAGGCGCCACACGGTGAGGGCGAGTGTGTTTGTCGCCGTCACCGAATGTTTCCCATCGGCAGGATCCGGCGATCGTGAGCCATTCAACGAAGTAGGGCGCGGTCGGCAGCTTCGGAGCGACTAGGTCAGTCGCGGAATTTCGTGCGCGGCCTACGCTGGCCCAATGCGGACATTGCTGGCGGGCGCACGAACGTTATGATCGGCGGCTCAGGAGCACTTTTGTGAAGTGGTGGGCCATCCCTTTCCTTTTGGTGGGACCTCCACTTTTTCTCTATGGCATGGCCGCCGACCGTGACGGCCTGATTTTCGACTTGAGCTTCGTCGCAGGCGGAATCCTCACTCTTATGGGTGCCTTACTTCTGATTTTTCTTCCGTACTCCGGCTCGCGCGACGAGCAACGTCGAACGGGGCAGCAAGATCTCGTAGGGACCGCGGTTGTGGTGGGCGTCCTTGCATTGATCATCTCGGTTCTAGTGGCGGTGAACCGGTTCGCTTGACTGCGGAACGTCCGTTGTCGGCGATCGTGAGCCATTCAACGAAGTAGGGCGCGGTCGGCAGCTTTGGAGCGACTAGGTCAGTCGCGGAATTTCGTGCGACGGCCTACGCTGGCCCAAATCGGCCAGTCGCGAGGCGAGGACCTTTCTGCCAAAACAAACGGCCTCCTTGGTGAGGGAGGCCGTTCGTAGCTGAGCCAGTCGGAAGCGACCAAACTCAATTCCGGGAAGTGTGATGGCTTAACGTGAACTCATTTCCATCCGCGCTTCGCGAAGAATGACAATACGTTCGTTGGTGCGGTCTAGAAGGCAGCCACGCAGCGTGCCGGTGTACCAACGTCGGCCTACATCCGGTTGTGCGATGTAACGGCAATCGTTGTCGCGATAGGCAATCCAGTTGCGCTCGGCCTCTCGCAACGCAGCTTCCTGACTATACCAATCCCGTGTCCGACCGTAGCGCTCGTCAGAGCGACCCTCTCGGTCTCGATCGTAGCGGTCATCGCCGTTCCGACGGCCATATGCACGATCCGCAGCGCGAGCTTCAATGATGCGGCGTTGGTAGATTTGGTTTAGACGGCGGTCGGCCGCTGCTAGCTCTGCCTGTGTAGCGCCATTTCTATCCCAATCACGGGATTGGGTGTCTTCACCTCTGCGGTCCCGATCGGGCTGCTGAGCGGCGGCTGGAAGAGCGACGCCAAGCGCAACGACGCTCAACACCGCGAAGATGATTTTGCGCATTGCAAGTCTCCTGTTGTGGAGAGCCAACAATCCGCACACAGGATCGTTCCGCGCGCTGAGGCCCGTCGACCACAACGCTCGCGATGATGCCGAACCACGCAGGGGCTGGAAGAGATCAAAGGAAGAAGCTCGCCGTCAGCGTGGCTGAGAGGTAAAGCCCGATCCCGAATACTATGTGGGCAAGCAGGCTGCGCAGGCGGGCGCCGTTTGGGTCTATCGCTTTCGACGCCGCCACGCCCAAGCCCATGGCCGGCTGCATAATGAAGAGCGGCGCGGCGACTGTAGCGACGCCAACCATCAATGCAGGCAGCAAGGTCGGCGCGCTCAGCCAATTCACGCCCGCGATCGCAATGAGAAGAAACGCGTAGAGGATTCCAGTGACGTAATGCGCCGTCCAACCCATCAGACGCTCGCTCGCGACAGCAGGCGCGCTTGCTATGTCCTCGTGAACAAAACGCCCGCGCGGAAAGCCTCCGATCCAGCGTCCGACCATCGCATAATTGGGGAAGGGCGCACGAAAAGCGGCTCGGAGTAAGAGCGACCAGATATCCAGGGCGAGGGTCGCACCAATGCCGATCAACGCAATTCGGAAACCGACGATCAGGCCATCGGTCATGGCGCCGCGCCCGGAAGTGATCGCGCGAAGGACGGCTCGGGATCGTTCGAGACGAGAATGACGACACTCCCTGCCTTACGACCCGTATCGACGCGTCGATGGGCTTCCACGATCTGCTCGAACGACAGACGCCGATCGATCACAGGCTTGAACCTTCCGGCTTCAGCGAGTTCTTTCAGAAACAAGAGGTGCTCGACCGTTGCGTTCCCTGTGCCCGCTATCACGGCTTTACTGTTTGGCTTCCGACCTGCCCTCAGTACTTGCGCCAAACCGGAGGCGACGAGGAGTAGGCGCCCGCCTGGGCTCAGCGCGTCTTTGCAGGCTGCAAATGACGTCACGCCAATCGTGTCGCAAATGATGTCGTACTGATCTCCAGACTTGATGAAATCGTCCTTTGCGTAATCGATCACGCGATCAGCACCGATGGACTCTACCAAATCCAAATTGGCGCCGCTGCAGACGCCCGTCACTGAGGCGCCGAAATTCTTGGCTAGCTGGACTGCCGCGCTCCCGACAGCGCCCGACGCGCCGATCACCAAAACTTTCTCGCCAGCGCGCACCTTGGCGCGGTCGCGGAGGAATTGCAGCGCCGCCACCCCGCCGAATGAGATTGCGGCGGCTTCCGGAAAGCTCAGATTGCGCGGCCTGAGTGCGATTGGTCCGTATTGCGGCAGGGCGAGATACTCGGCGTGGGCGCCCATGGCGAAGCTTGGGAAGGCGAAGACAGCGTCGTCGACTTTGAACTTAGCGACATGCGCGCCGATGGCCTCGATCACACCAGAGAGCTCCGTGCCCAAGATCGGCTGTCGTGGCCCCCGCACGCCGAACACCAAAGGAGCAATCGGACCGAAGCCTGGAGGCATCGAAAGCGATCGCGCCCGCCAATCGCCAGACGACACCGTGGTTGCGTGGATTTTGATTAGGACTTCGTGTGGCTTCGGCGCCGGCTTTGAGACGTTTTCGATGCTGACCACCTCTGGGGGGCCATACCTTCGATAGATCGCGGCTCTCATGTCGCGGCTCGCGCGCGAGCTTCATTGATAAACGTACGCACCGAATCAACAAACCACACGCGTTGATCAAGATGAACATAGTGCCCGCCGCTTTGTGGGACGAGTTGACGAGCGCGAGGATAGCGCGCGGCGAGGTCGCGCTGAGTTGTCGTCCACAAAACGTCGAAGGCGCTTGGGTTTGCGGGCGTCGGCCGAGATAGAACAAGCGTGGGTAAGTCGCGCGCCGTGTTGATGCCGTCGACCTCGCTGACGGTCATCGGCAGCGCTGCCAGTTCGGCGCGGCCGCCCGCGGGCAGGGTCCAGGCCATTGATGCAGGCAGCGTGCACGGCGATATTCCGGCGGCCTCGCAGCGGTGAGTGAAATCCGCGGGCCGAGACTCCTCCAGGACAACGCCCAAGACCTGATCGGGGTGCTGGGCCGCGAAGTACTCCGCATAAAGTCCACCCAGCGAGTGGCCGATCAACACATAGGGACCGTTGACGCCGGATTGCTCCAACACTGCGGACAGCTCTCGTTCAGCGGCCTCCGCATCACGCGCGCCCGCTGTCGTGTCACTGCCGCCATAGCCGGCCCGATCGTAGAGGATCACAGTCGCTGTCGCGGCGAGTTCTGGAGCGACATCCTGAAAGGTCGCCATACCATCACCCAAACCGGCGATCATCACGATCGTGGGCTCGCCCGCACCGAGCACCCGATAGGCAATGCGATGACCGTCGACTTGAGCGAACCGAACGTCGCGTGACGCGGTTTCACAAGATGCGGCGCTTAGCACCATGCCCAGCGCCAGGGTCACGCCGGCGGCTTTTCGGACTGCGGTCGCGACTAAGACGGCGACGGGCGCCAGTGGCTGCTGTCGGCGGAGACTCATCGGGACCTCACTGATTCTCGGGGACGTCGACTGAGGTTCTAAGTCCGCTCGCCCGGCGCACGCTTGAACGTAACAGCTATCTTCGTCCCCTCAGCGGGAGCGAAAGCGCGGCGGGTAGGCCGCAGACCCTCCTGTTTTGCGCTGCAGCACCCGCGAGAGTGCCGTATGCTGCTCCCATGGAGACGATTGCGGCCGGTCGTATAGCCTTTTGGGAAGGGGGCAGCCTTTGGGTGTTCGACGTGCCCGGTGCTGCAGGCGCGCCCAGCCGCACTGAGATGCACGCCCACCATGCGTTTCAGCTCACATTTTCACTTGGTGGTAGCTTCACGTTCAATGTTGAGGATGGCGTCGTGCCAGGCCCCTTCGCCATCGTGGCGCCGGATACGCTTCACGCTTTCGAGGCGCGCGGCTTGGTCTCGCATCTGTTTGTAGAACCGGAGAGCCGCGCAGGGCGCACGCTTGAGCAATTGATGCAAGGTCGGCCCGCGGCGACCATGACCGCTGCACAGGCACAAGACTCGCCCCATCTAATCCTCACGGCATTTCGGCATCCGCAAGATCCAAGAAGCGCGCTACGCGAGGTAGGGAGGAAGCTCAGCGATAGGATCGCTGGCCATGCACGCGTTGCCGAACCTGACCGTCGCGTGCGTCAAATCATCAAATGGGCGACCGACAATCTGGATAGTTCTCTCGGCATCGACGAGGCCGCGCGAGGCGTTGGACTGTCTGCAAGCCGGGCAAGCCATCTTTTTGTAGAGGAAACCGGCCTCCCATTTCGCACTTACGTGCTTTGGTTGCGTCTGGTGCGCGCCGTCGATGCACGCATTGCCGGCAGCACGCTCACCGAAGCGGCCCAAGAAGCTGGCTTTTCCGATTCTGCGCACCTTAGCCGGACGTTCAAGCGGATGTTCGGCTTGCCGGCCGCCGCGCTCGAAATGTCGTAGCCGTTTCGTTCAAGCGGCTTGGCGTTCCTGGATTTAGGTAGGGCGTGTCCTCACGGACCACCCAGACGCCTAAACCCATGGAGAAGACAATGCGCTACGCCCCACAGACGATCATCAAGAAAATGAGCAGCGACGCGTGCGCGTGCGGCCCCAACTGCCGCTGCGGTGATGCTTGCCGCTGCGACAAAGGCGCGTGCGGCTCGAACTGCCGTTGCTCGTCCTGAAGGAGCAGGCCCGGGTCTCCCGCACGCGAGAGGCTCGGGTCGCTCGCCGGACTCTTCAATCCCTCGTCGACCGAGAGAGAATGATCATGGAATACGTCGTTGGTGTTATTCTTGGGCTCGGTGTTTGCGCTCTTGGAACGGTCGCGGGATTCGAGCGAGACCGGGCCTTCTACCCCGTCATGATGATGGTGATCGCCTCGTACTATGTTTTGTTTGCTGTCGTTGGCGGCGGCGGACACGCCCTTGGCGTCGAAGTCGCGATCTCGATGGTGTTCATTGGCCTGGCAGTGATCGGCTTCAGGACCAACCTTTGGATCGTTGCAGCGGCCTTGTTGGGTCATGCCAGCCTCGATCTGGTTCACGGCGGCGTGGTGACAAATGTAGGCGTCCCAGCCTGGTGGCCGATGTTCTGCGCAAGTATTGACGCGTTTGCCGCCGTTTATCTTGCGTGGCGGCTGCTTGTTAAGGCGGATCGACGAGCACAATCGCCTAACGTTCGGCAATCGTATCCGCGCTTACGTGGAAATCGAACTCAACGCCGCGCAAGCAGCTGAGCGAGCTGGCGAGCCGCTCACCGCCTTTCGTCACCTCGAGCGGGCTCACGTCCTAGGCCAAGGATCGACCGTGCAGCATGTCCGCGTGCACATGCGGATGCTCTTCTGGGGGCTACGCCACCACAGCACCCGTGAAGTCATGGGCCAGATCACACGTTTGATCGGCGCGGCGACCAAGACCTGGCTCGGGCTTATTCCTCAAGGAAACACCGGCGGCGCCAATGTGAGCGCGTTCAAGGCGATGCCGATACCCGACGATCTCGCCGATCTGATCGACGTTGCACGCTCGCCACGGCAATGGCTCAACTGAAAGGGAGGATGGCCAATGAAAATGTTTGTCAGAGTTTTGTTGGGCTTGGGCGCGCTCCTTGTCGTGTCGGTCATTGGACTTGGTGTGGCGCTGGTGCAGAGCGCCATCCGACCAGCGAGAACCGTCGGCGTGCAGGTTGCGAGCGCGACTGACGGCCAAAATCGGCCGATCTCTACGGTGATTTATTATCCGGCGCAGGGCGAAGCGAAGCTGACGTGGCTCGGTCTTACGCCAGCCATGCTTGCGCGCGACGCCCCGGTCGCCGTTGGTCAGCATCCACTGATCCTGATTTCACACGGAACCGCCGGCTCGCCCACCAGTCACCTCGACACCGCGCTGGCGTTGGCCGAGCAAGGGTTCATCGTCGCCGCTCTAGTGCACAACGGCGACAATTATCGCGATCAATCGTCCGTCGGCGCGACGAATTGGATAAGCGATCGTGCGCACGAAGTTGTCCGCGTGACTGATTACATGCTCGGTGCGTGGGATCAGCGATCTTCGATTGATTCAAATCGTGTCGGATTGTTTGGATTCTCCGCGGGCGCCACAACGGTGCTCGCAAATATTGGCGCCGCGCCGGATTTCGCACTTGTCGCGGATGCCTGCCGGACGAACCCCGAGTTCGCTTGTCAACTATTGCCGCCGGGGACAGTGCTTTCCAACCCGAGCGTGGAAGTGCAGGACCAGCGCATTAAAGCCGCGCTAATAGCGGCGCCAGGTTTTGGGATGGCGTTCACGGCGGCTGGGCTAGAGAGGGTGTCTATCCCTGTGGATGTTTGGGTCGGTGCAGCTGACATCAACACGCCGTTCAGCACGAACGCCGCTGCCATCGCCCAACGCTTGCCCACGCATCCGAGCGTTCACATCATCGAGGGCGCCAGCCACGCTTCATTCCTCGCGCCGTGCGGCGTCACACGAGTGCTGATGCCGCCAATGGTATGCGCCGACGAACGTGGCTTTGATCGCGAAGCTTTTCACCGGACTTTCAACACCGAGGTTGTGTCCTTCTTTTCTCGGCGATTGGACTACTCGGGAGGCTGAGACTCTAACGCAAGAGTTTGACCCCTCACGTCAAAAGCACGGCAGACGAGACGTTCGCCCGCGGATGCTCAATGGCACGGTCCGGCGCCACCGAGCCGATGTACTCGCGGCGTCGCGGAGCAGAATTGAATTGGCTAAACCCTTCGCAGGAAAGTGACGATCAGGTCGGCGTGGCCATGGTCCGAGATTCGTAGCGGCCAGCGCTTTGGATGTGTGAGCTGGGCAGCGTCCCGCGCCACCGGTCAAGATGCACGTCATCGCAGGTCCAGAAACAGCAAAGCGATGTACGCGACGACAAGAAGCGCCGTGAGCGGGGCTAGCACCCTGTGGTAGAGGCTGCTCCGCCAGAAGATAGCAACGGCTGCAGAGGCAAAGAACGCCGCCTGCATAAGCACATCGAGGGGTTCGGACAATCGGCCACTCAGCATGACTGGGCGAAGCAGACTTGAGGTCAGCAGCATCAGAATTGCAGTAAAGAATAATGGCGCCTGTCGCTCGTATGCATTGCGCAGATCAATTTCCTTTTGCGGGTCGATCTCTGGCACCAACAGCTCAACCATCAAGAACAGAATGACCGGGTGGGACATAACCACCAAAAAGCTCAGAATGGTCCAGTCGTTTTGCTCACGCAAACCAAACATGGTCCACCAACTTTGCACAATCACCACAAACAGAACGGCCATCCAGATGATGGGCGGTGAGTAGGGACGCACTCTGTCGCGGGCCTTGATGAGGCGGGCAGTTCCAGTCAGCAATTGTGTGAGCGCAAGTCCGAGGACTATCGAGAGCAATACCGAAAGATAGTCAAAGGCCGACACGATGGGTACCTGGCGAGAAATTGAAGCGACACATGTTCAACCGCATCCAAGCGACTGAAGCTGTCCCTCAGTCAAGGGCCTGCTTCAGCGAAATTACTCCGGTGCTGCCGGCGCTAAGCGAACGACTGCATTGGATCGACGGCGCTGATGAAGCGCTTGCGGATTTTATTGGTAAGCGTTCCAATCGCGGCCGTGTAGTCCCTTCGATGGCCGCTGCCATCATTGATGCGGTGGGGAGGCCCGACCCGACTCATGAGTATTTTTCGCATATCGCTGGCGGCGAGCGCCCTTCTGCTCTTGGCCGTGTTTGCTCTCTCTATGTTGGCGTTGGTTGAGACGCGGAAACGGATCTCGGTATTGGAGGCGGAGCGATCGCTTGTCGAAACCCGATATGGGCAAATCGAGTATATGACCTGGGGTGAGGGGCCGCCTGTGCTTGTCGTCCACGGCGCCGGTGGCGGATTTGATCAAGGACGCTTGCTAGCGCAGGCAGTTGGCGGCGACGGGTTCAGATGGATCGCGGTTTCGCGTTTTGGATATCTTGGCAGCGCCATGCCTGAGGCGCCATCGACAGCGGCACAGGCCGAAGCCTTTGTCGATCTGCTGGATGCGATGGGCATAGAACGGGTGAGTATCCTGGCCATGTCAGGCGGAGTTCCCCCCTCGCTCAAATTTGCAGAGATGTTTCCCGAGAGGGTCGACCGGATGATGTTGCTGTCTTCGGCGCCGTTCACGCCATTCACTCCCGCGGTCGAGGATCGGCCGATCCCGACTTGGGCGTATTCGGCGCTTCTCGGGAATGATGTGATTTATTGGGTGATGACCAAGGTGGGACGCGATCAGTTGGCGGAAGCGTTCGACGCCCGCGCCGATCTCCGTGAGGGTCTGTCAGACGAAGAGTCGCTGTTCGTCCTTGAACTCGTCGACACATTTCTCCCCGCATCGCGACGCCTCGACGGGGTAAAAAACGAGGGTGCCGCAGTCGATCCCGCGGCGAGCTATGATCTTGAAGTGATACAGGCCGAAGTTCTGGTTGTGCACGCCCGCGACGACAGACTGAATCCATTCGCAGTCGGAGAAACCATTGCAGGCCGGATTCCACGAAGTCGGTTTTTGGCGGTGGACCAGGGAGGCCACCTACTGCTGGGGCACCACGTCGAACTGCGCCGGGAGTTTCAGCTTCTAGTGTCCCAGTGACGCATTCCGGCGAGAACGAGACAGCCGCCGCGCGTGAGCGCGAATGACCGGCTAGGAGCCATTCTGCCAGTCGGCTACGTTGACTCAGTTTCGAGGGCTGCAAACGCTGCACCCTTGCTCGAAAGGGGCTCGGCTACAATTAATGACGACCTTCGAATTTGTAAGCGTGCTGTTGTCCATCGTTGTATCCTTGGCGTTCGCGCATCTGTTGACAGGAATTGCGCGGCTGATTCAGTCCAAAGTCGCCAGGATTTCCTGGGTCTACATCGGTTGGATGGGCATCTTTCTTTTTTGTTGCGTCGATTATTGGTTCTCGCTGTGGCAGGCGCGCACGACCGCGCTTTGGTCTCTCGGCTACGTCGCATTCTGGTTGCTGTTGGCCACGGCGCTCTATCTGACGAGCTGGTTGGTGGTGCCGTCAGAGCGCGATACTGCGGTGCGCGTAAATCTCGCGACGTTCTATGACGAGAATCGACGGAATTTTCTCGGGGCCTTCTTCGCCTACATTGCGATTGGATTGTTCGGCAATCTGACCGTAGCGACGCTGCAGTCTGCAGCGCTTGTGAGCATCGCGTTCCTGGGTTTGATTGGAGCCGCTTGGCTCTGGCGAGATCCTCGCGTCCAAGTCAGTGCGCTCGCTGGAAGCTACCTGCTACTCGGCTGGTACGCGATTAGGTACGTGCCGGCACTATGACCCCAAGCTCTGGGGAATGACGCAGTTCGGCGATGGCTGGCCGTAGCTGCTTCATCATGACCAATGTCGCGAGTGGAGCGACTTAGCCCATCGCGAATTATGTCCAGGTCGCGTGCGCTGGTTCTACCGGGCGGCCATCAACACGGTTGCGCCGTGCCCCAGTAATTGAAGCCAGCCCATTTCGGCGACTTGGGTAGGTACATCGTGTCCAACTTATCGATGCTGAATCCGCCGTCGCGGATCAGCTTTGGTATGTCACGCGTCAGATGGCAGCCGCCGCCGACAATGCTCCAGACGGGCTCGATGCGTTGCTGCCAGCGGCGCACGCCGTCATCGGGCGCCAACCCATGTTCGCAAAACAGCAGGCGTCCGCTTGGCTTAAGCGCGCGCCGCGCGCCCTCAAGTGCTGTGACGGCGTTTGGGATCGTGCATAGGGAATAGGTGACGAGCACGGTGTCTACACTGGCATTTGGAAGAGATAATGCCTCGGCTCTCTCAGCGAGGATTTCGATGGGGAAAGCCGTGCCACGCGCTGCTTTGCGGGCGCGCGCCAGCATACCTAGCGCTGGCTCTAGAGCATAAAGTTTGACCACCTTGCGCGGATCTTAGTGTGGGAGGTTCAGACCAGCGCCAAAACCCAGTTCGAGCACGACGCCTTGTGCTTGCGGCACAATCTTGTCGCGCTGCATGCGGCACCGGATTGCACGAACAGGCCATGCTAAGCAGCGGCGGAAGAACGTAGCGTTCATAGAGGTTCATGCCTGGGCTCTATTGGATACACATTTTCATTGAAGATGTGCAGCGGAATGCATCCGGCGCCAAGCCGATGCTTCAAGGTCTTCAGTGAGCGAGGCGCGCCGCAACGCTCGCGGCTCAAAGCCTGCGCTTTAGCGTGAAGAGATAAGCGTACAGATTGTCTACATTCTCTGGCTCGACGATAAGGTCGGGCATGTTTGTGTGAGATGAATTGAGCCACGCGTTCAATGCTGTGCGCGTCATGCCTGGCGTGTTGGCGATCGCATCGAAGGGTCGCGCTCGTGGATCCGGTGAGCGCATCTCTCCGGGGTCCACTGCGTGGCAAGTGGCGCAAGTGTGTTCCGCATAGGCGCGACCTAGCACAGCGTTGCCATCGTCAACTGCAGGGAGTCCTCTCGTCCGCACGATGCTGCCACAGCCGGACGCTGAGAGTGCCATGATCATTATGACGCTGAACAAGATAGCTTTCGACATGCCCTGCAGAATGCGACGCATCGGCCGCCGCGTGTTGATCGCGCGCAAAGAGGCGTTTGTCGGGCACGAAGGCACTCGGTCACTGACGTCCAGTATCGGCGATCGTGAGCCGATCGCGTGGGCAGGGCGGTAGCAATTGAGCGAGTAGGCCGATCGCAAAATTTGCGCTACGGCTTGGCTCATTGCTCCGCAGACCGAAAACCGGGAACGGCAGTTTGACATCCGTGACCGGGCGCAAGTCCTCGATGGCTTCCCTTCGGGAGTGGGCATTTTCCGGCCATGCGAACCTGGTTCGCCGAACGCGTCGCCACCTCAGTGTTCTCCCGCGCGGCTTGCGCGGCGTTCCATGGTCACTAAGGTGGGTTAGTCGTCAGAATGCGTCAGGAGACGCGCTATGTTGGATAAGAGCCAGCTAAACCGGCGCTCTTTCATGAGCCGGATACTGGGCGTCACGGTCGTTGGCGGATCGCTCGCGTCATTGACTGGCTGCGCCACCGCAACAGGCGGCAACGGCTATTACACTGGCCGCACCGACGCTGACGGTGGACCTAACGCGGATCGCGCGGGCTACGGTCGCAGTGGCTTTTCGGATTCCGATTCCGGTCAGTACGCGGATCCGGCCGGACAAGGCCGTGGCGGCCAAGCTGGCGTCACTGACAATGACAGTGGCCCTTATGGTGATCCCGTCGGGCGCGGCCGCGGTTCAAGCGGCATCACCGATAGCGATAGCGGCAGGTACGCCGACCCGGCCGGCCGCGGCCGCGGCGGCCGCACCGGCGTGACGGACTCAGATTCCGGCGAATACGCCGATCCCGTCGGCAGAGGTCGCGGCCGCGGCGGCGGCACAGGCTTCACGGATACTGACTCCGGAGCGTACGCGGATCGCGCCGGCTACGGCCGCGGCGGACGCCGCGGGCAATCCGGCCTGACCGACAATGATCCAAGCGATCCCGTCGGCGACGGCCGCCGCGGCCGTTGAGCCAGCTACGCCGACGGCTTGATCGCATACGCGTTCTGCTCTGACCCGAGCGTAGTGTTTCGGCGAGTTCTTGCCGGTCGCACCGCAGAACGCGAACGTCTGTGATGCGCCACTTGCAGGCCAATGACTGCTTCTTGATTAAGGGGCGCAACCAATCCCAATCCTTAAGCCGTCCAACAATTGTTGAACGGCGGGAACTATTAGGCGCGCGGCACCTCCCACCAGCTGAGCAAGCGGTTCGGGAGGGTTCAAAATGCGTGCAAAAACGCTACCCCAACTATCTTATTCATGAAAAGATCAAGTCTTTCCTGTGCTTAAAGAACGACATTGACGGACTCCCTCTCCGCCAGATCATGCATTCTCAGACCTATGGTGGTGAGCCGGTTTTCCGCGTGCTTGGCGCTCAGTCATCGTGCGCGGCCGCGCGCGTCAAAGGCCCGCCGGCGGATAGGGCCAGGGCGGCAGACCCGGGGCGGCGGGCTCAGCCCCCAAAACGGGACTGAACCTTCCCCGAAAACATCCCGGAGGCGCATTGACGGGCGCGGGGGGCTTCCCTTATATCGCCCCCTCCCGCCCGGCGAGCCTCTCGTCCGGGCGCCTATAGTTTTTTGGAAGCAACCATGTTCGCGGTAATCAAGACGGGCGGTAAGCAATACCGGGTGGCCAAGGACGACGTGATCGTCGTCGAGAAGCTGGCGGGCGACGCCGGCGCGAAGGTCACGTTCGACAACGTCCTGATGACTGGCGACGGCAAGACCCTGAAGCTCGGTAAGGATCTGAACGGCGTCACTGTCACGGGCACGCTGGTTGAAACCAAGAAGGGCGACAAGGTCACGGTGTTCAAGAAGCGCCGCCGCAACACTTATCGCCGCAAGATCGGTCATCGTCAGGCCGAAAGCCACATCAAGATCACCGCCATCGGCGGTAAGTCCGACAAGGAATAAGAGGGCGTCATGGCTCACAAAAAAGCAGGCGGTAGCTCTCGCAACGGTCGCGACTCGCCGGGTCAGCGCCTTGGCGTGAAGCGTTTTGGCGGCCAAGCCGTCAGTGGCGGCGAGATCCTCGTGCGCCAGCGCGGCACCAAATTCCATCCGGGTTCAAACGTCGGCCTTGGCCGCGATCATACGCTCTTTGCCCTTTGTCACGGCAAAGTCGCGTTCGCGACTAAACGAGACGGCCGCACCTATGTGTCAATTCTCCCGGCACAGGTAGCAGCCGAGTAGGCGATACCGGAAAGTTTCCCGGATCGCCTGAAAAGGGCGATCCGGTTCCCAAAGTTTGCGTGGGGCGCCCGGATCAAGGCGCCCCATTTTCTTTGCCCCACGCACCACTCGAGCCAACCTGAGGAGCTCGCGATGCGTGACGTGAATGAGATCAAGACGAAGCGACTGACACTACGCCCCGTGCGCATGAGCGATGCGCAGCGCATTGCCCGCTTCTGCGGCGATCCGGGCGTCGGCCGCAATCTCGCGATGACGCCGCTTCCGTATCTCGAAACCGCAGCCGAAGGCTGGATCATGACTCTCAAGGCCAGAGAGCCGCTGGCGCGCGAGTTCGTCTATGCGATCGACCTTCCTGGCGAAGGCATGATCGGCTGCATGGGCGTGCACCAGAAGCAGGATGGCGTGTTTGAGATCGGCTATTGGTTCGGCCGTCCGTTCTGGGGCAACGGCTTCGCCACCGAAGCCTTGCGCAGCTTCACGGCAAAAGCGCACACGCTCGGCGATCTGCAGGCTGGCCACTTCGTCGATAACCCGGCGTCGGGTCGCGTTCTGGAGAAGGGCGGCTTTGCCTATACGGGCGAAACGCCAAGGCTTTTCTCGCTGGCGCGCGGCGAAAGCGTGCCGTGCAAACGGATGACGTTCGCACCGGACTTGCGTAGCGCGATCAGCGAGCGCGCCAGCGCGGTGCTGCACTAGGTGTGAGGCGCGTGCTCAGCCGGCGCCAAGCTGGCTGAGCACGTTGCCGAACCAAGTCTGCATGTTGGTCAGCAGTTCAGCCACGCCAATCGTCTGCACGATGAAGAAGACGACGTACGCGAAAACGAACAGAAGCGGCATGATCCGCTCCAGTGTGAATGAGCGCATGGCTTTCAAGCGGCCCATGGCATTGTACTCATCGCGTAATGGCGCATGGCCGATCTCGTCTTCGTAGCGGCCGATGACCTCGTACTTCGCCTTCAACACGCGGGTGTAGTAAGCCATGCTGGTTTGCCAGATCGCACACGTCGTCGCGAGCGCCAGTGTAAGCAGAGCGAACAGGGCCGGATCGAGATCGCCGTTCTCCTGGGCGATGAGCCCCAGAGCGCCAATCCCGGCAAGGTTGAGCGTCAGAAAGATATTGGACAGTTCGCGTCGCGCGCGTCGCGCCTCGCGTACGTCCTCGACCAGAAGCTTATAGACTTCGAACGTGACTCCGTCGGCCATGCGCTGATCCCCCGCAATCGCGCTGCCATTTTACCGCCGTGTGGCGACACTTGTCTCTCCATTCGCCTTGGAAAAACCGGGGATTCTGCCTAGTTAGCTGGATGCGGCGCGCCGTTTGCGGCCGCGGGAGCAAGTTTTATGGGTTTGCGCGTAGCTGTCGTCGGCGCCACGGGGGCCGTGGGCCGAGAGATTCTCACAATTCTCGAAGAGCGCCTGTTTCCGGCCGACGAGGTGATCGCCCTCGCGTCGCGCCGTTCAGTTGGCGTCGAAGTGAGCTACGGCGAGAAGACGCTGAAGATCAAAGACATCGAGACGTTCGATTTCACCGGCATCGACCTTGTGCTGATGAGCGCGGGCAGCGAAGTCGCGAAGGAATGGGCGCCCAAGATCGGCGCGACCGGCGCTGTCGTCATCGATAATTCGAGCGCTTGGCGCATGGACCCGCGCGTGCCGCTCGTGGTGCCGGAAGTAAATCCGGACGCGGTGCACGGCTATGACAAGCTCAACATCATCGCCAACCCGAATTGCTCCACCGCACAACTCGTCGTCGCGCTAAAGCCGCTGCATGATCACGCCAAGATCAAGCGCGTGGTGGTCGCGACGTATCAGTCCGTCTCCGGCGCCGGCAAAGACGCGATGGATGAGCTCTTCAATCAAACCAAGAAGCTCTACGTCAACGACGAGATGGTCAAAGAGCATTTCACCAAGCAGATCGCCTTCAACGTCATCCCGCACATCGATGTGTTCATGGAGGATGGCTACACGAAGGAAGAGTGGAAGATGATGGTCGAGACCAAGAAGATCTTGGACACCTCGATCAAGCTCACGGCCACTTGCGTGCGTGTGCCAGTGTTCGTCGGCCACTCGGAAGCCGTGAACATCGAGTTCGAGAATCCGATCAGTGCCGAAGAAGCGCAAGAAATTCTGCGCGAAGCGCCGGGCATCATGTTGATCGATCGGCGCGAGGACGAGGGCTACATCACGCCGGTGGAAGCCGTCGGCGAGTTCGCCACGTTCGTGAGCCGCGTTCGCACCGACTCCACGGTGGAGAACGGGCTTTCGCTCTGGTGCGTCAGCGACAACCTACGCAAGGGTGCTGCGCTCAACGCCGTGCAGATCGCCGAGCTCATGCTCAACAAGGGTTTGTTCAAGAGATTGCGGGCTGCCTGACAATGCCAACCCCAATGATCCATGCTGTGAAGGAACGCGCGGCACGCAGTCTTGAGCAGCTCACCGCGTCCGCGAAAGGCCGCGAACTTCAGATCAGCGTGCCGCAATGGCATCGCACCGATGGCAAGACCGAGCCGCTCTCACGCGAAGAGCGCGAGTTCACGGTGCGCTGGCAGTTTTTCAACAATTGCACGGACTCGATCGACACATTCTGGTCGCGTGCGCCTGAAGCCGCACACGAGGCCTTTGCATCGGCGCATTTGCGCGTCGACGATGAGATCGGCCCGGTGCTCATCATGGCTGGTCCGCAAGAAACGCGCGTGATCTTCGGCGACGGCAAGGCGCGCGCGTTGACGCCGACTGAGAAGGCTGCCGTCGATCGCTATATCGACGCGTTCGAGGCCTATCGCTTGGCCGTGCAACAGCGCCACTGAATAGGCGGCTGACATCTGCTGTTACAATAAGTGTACGCGCTTTCCACGCTGAACCGTGGCGGGCGCGCGCTCCGCTCATTATGTAGCGGATGAGGGATGCATGCCGCACATCGCGATCGAACAGCCGTCGCCGGCGGATATCGACATTATTCACGCCGTGTTGCGCGAGGCCTATTGGTCACCCGGCATCCCGCGCGAAACCGTGGAGCGCGCGATCAATCACTCGATCTGCGCCGTAGCGCGCGATGAGCAAGGCGCATTGATCGGCTTTGCCCGCGTCGTCAGTGATCGCGCGACGTTCGCTTGGTTGTGCGATGTTGTTGTTCTCCCCCAACATCAGGGGCAGGGCATCGCCCGCGCGCTGGTGCGGGCGTTGCAGTCGCATCCTGAACTACACGGTCTGCGCCGCTGGCTGCTCGGCACGAAAGACGCGCACGGCGTCTATGCGCCGCTGGGCTTTACGTCGATCGAGGAGCCGCATCGGCTCATGCACATCCGAAGCGCCAACCCTTACGGCGCGCCGGCGTCATGAGCGAAGCTGCGCCCATATCGACAAGTCCGTCGGAAGAGGAGCGCCGCATAGGTTTCCTCGCTGCCGCTTCGGCATACGTATTGTGGGGATTCATGCCCCTCTATTTGAAGCTGCTCGCAGCGTTCGACGTGCGCGAGGTGCTGTCGCAGCGGATTATCTGGGCGGCCCCCTCGGCGCTCATCGCCGTGTTTGTGATGAGCGGCGTCAAAATCGGCTGGCGCGACATCGCTACGGCCTTGCGCCCGCGTATGCTCGCAACGCTGACGGCCTCGGCGCTGTTCATTTTCATGAACTGGGGCATCTACGTCTATCTCGTGCTCAACGCGCGCGTGATCGAGTCTTCGTTGGCTTACTTTCTGGCGCCGCTCGTGAGCGTTGCGGTCGGCGTGCTTTTCTTCCGTGAGAAGATCTCGACGGCGCAGATCATCGCTCTCTCACTCGCGCTTGTCGGCGTGATCGTCCAAGGCGTTGCACTCGGCGCGCCGCCGTGGATGGCGCTGGCTTTGTGCGCGACGTGGTCGGCGTACGCGGTCATCCGCAAGAGAGCGCCGGTGCCCGCCGCGGTGGGTTTGTTGATCGAGAGCTTGGCCTTGGCGCCGGTGGCGATCGGCCTGTTGATCTGGGCCGCGGGTGAAGCGCCGCTGGCGTTCGGCAGCGATTTTTCCGCGACCGCCCTGATGGTGCTCGCAGGCCCGGTGACGGCGATTCCGCTTGTTGCCTTTGCGTTCGGCGCGCGCCGCGTGTCGTTCACGACACTCGGCTTGCTGCAGTTCCTCGCGCCGACGCTGCAATTCGCTACCGGGATCGCATACGGCGAGCCTTTCACGCTGTTGCGTGGCGTCAGTTTCATGTTGATCTGGGTGGGCTTGGTGTTCTTCTCATGGGATACTCTGCGCCGCGCAAAGACGGCATGAGCGGTTATATCTATTACGCAATCGGCGATGTTCACGGCGAAATCGAAAAACTCGACGAGCTGTTGACGTATGTCCGCGAAGACGCCCGCCGCATCGGCGGCGCGCACAAGATTGTCTATCTCGGTGACTTGATTGATCGCGGACCAGATAGCCGCGCCGTCGTTGACCGCGCGATGCGCGCAACCTTAGCCGGTGAAGCCGTAACCGTGCGAGGCAATCACGAAGAGCTGATGCTGAATGCGTTCCGAAACTGGGATTCGACCGGCGTCTATTTCTGGGCTGAGAATGGCGGCGACGAGACGATCGCATCCTACAAGCGCGTCAACGGCGATTATGGAGATTGGCGCGAGGCCATCGATGATGAGCATATAGCGTGGCTCGATAAGCTGCCGGTCACGTTTCAGGACGAAGAGCGCCGCTTGGTCTTTGTTCATGGCGGCATCGACCCAGCGAAGTTTCCGCTTTGCAGTGATGAAGTGCGTATGTGGACGCGCTCGCCGAAATTCTTTGATCCCGGGCGTTGGCCGAAACGGGCGGAGACTGAGGGCCTTGTTGTCGTGCACGGCCATACGCCTACTTCCGACTTCGAGCCGCACGTCAATCCGCGCCGCATCAATGTCGATACCGGCGCTTGCTATGGCGGTCCGCTCACGGCTGTAGTGCTGGCGCGTGGCGCAGCGCCCCGTTTCCTGCACGCACGCTAGCGGCCAACAGGACGAGCCAAGCGGCGGCGGCGCAATAGGGCAGCGGCAGCGCGTAGCTGAGCGGCAAAGACAGCCCCGCGCCCCATGCGGCAATCATTGCCGCGCGCTCGAGATTGGTTCGCGGCGCGCCGAGCAGTGCAGCGCCAATTGCGAGCAGCGTGAAGTCGTAAAAGAAAGAATAGGGCAGGACGATTAATGTCGCCGCGCAGAGCGCAGCACCTGCGACGGCGCGATCGCGATAGCGAAAGACTCTGGCAGCGATGAAGAGCGCGATCAGTGCCGCGGCGCCATGTATGCCAAGAGCGATCGTCTGAGGCGCGCCGAGTTGGAGCAGGCTTGCATAAAGGCTCGCATAAGCGGGCGTCGTGATCAGCTGGCTGCTGACGAGATTCTGCGTCGCGCCGAGATTCTCCAGAAAGCGTGGATACGCGTCGAAACCAAAAACAAAGCCCGCCAGCGCGACAAAGCAGAGCGTGCTCGCCGCCGCCGCCGCAAACGCGCGCCACCGGCCCGAGAGCGCCAGCATCAGCGGCCAAAGCAGCGCCAAATGCGGCTTGATCGCGAGCATGCCAACAAGTGCGCCTGCCGCAAGCGGCCGCTTGTCGAGCATCACAAACGCGAGGCCAGAGACGCCGGCGATCACCAGGCCGGTCTGCACGGAGCCAATGTGGTAGACCGCTGCGGGAACAGTCAGCGCGAATATCATCGCCCGCGTGTCCGGCAGAATCGCCCGCGCCGCTGCGGCGTAGAGCGCAGCGCCAAGTGCGAGGAATGTCAGCGCTGCGGCGGGATAGGGCAGAACAGCGAGCGCCGATGCGATGAGCAAAAACGTCGGCGGCGAATTCCATGGCGCTGTGAACTGCACGCCGGGCGCAGCTTGCTGGTGATACTGCTCGATCAGCGCGCGTGTGTGAACGTCGGCAACATGCCCTTCAAGCGCGGCGCGACCGCCGCTCCAGAAGGCGATGAAGTCGCCGAATACGGGCTGGCCATTGGCGAGCACCATGCCGTTTGCCTGCGAGAGCAGATGCGCGAACGTCGCCAGCAAAGCCAAAGTCACGCCAATCGCGCCGATCTCCAGCGCGCGGCGGCTCATAAGCATGAATAGATCGCGTCGATCAGCGCCAGCGAGCGCGGATCGCCCATAATGTGATGCGATTGTTTGTTCATCACATAGCCGACGGACACGCCCGCCACCGGATCGCCGAAGCCGACTGAGCCGCCAGCGCCCGAGTGCCCGAAGGCTTCAAGGTTCGGCCCGTAGAGTCTGTTAGAATTGCCGATGATCCCCGCGCGCCAATCGACATTGAACGGCAGTACTAGATCGTCGCCCTTCCACACCCGGCGCGTCAGATTGTCGAAGCCTTCCTGGCTCAGCACACGCATGCCGCCAATCATGCCACCCGTTGTGTACGCTTCATACAAGCGGGCAACGCCAAGCGCTGTGCCATGGCCGTTGGCCGAAGGGATCTCGATCTTGCGCCATTGTGTCGAGCCGCGCACGGGTGCGGCCCACTTCGAAAAGAACGCCGCCTTGCGCGGCGGTGTGATCTCGCCGAACTCGCCCGCTTTGGTCGGCTTCTTCATCTCTGCGCAGCGCGGGTGTTCGCTTTCCGGCGTGCCGATGCGGAAGTCGATGCCAAGCGGCTCGCATATATCTTCGCGCAATATTGTGCCGAGCGAGCGGCCCGCCGCGCGTTGCGCGATATGGCCCGCGATGTAGCCCCAGGTGAGTGGATGATAGCCGCTGGCGCTTCCAGGCGGCCAGAGTGGCGCAAGCGCTGCGATCGCTTCAGCGCACGCCGGCGGATCGAGCCATAGATCGGGATCGATCGGTGCGAGAAAGCCGGGGACGCCGGCTTGATGCGCCAGCGTTTGCCTGATCGTGACGCGGTCTTTGCTCTGCGCGCCGAACGCGGGCCACAGCGACGCGGTCGCGGCGTCATAGTCCAACAAGCCCTGATCGGCGAGCATCGCAATGATCAGCGCACTCACGCCCTTGGTCGTCGAATAGACCGGAACAATCGTGTCTTGCGCCCAAGGCTTTGTCTGTTCGCGATTGAACCAGCCGCCCCAGATGTCGACGACGACCTCGCCATCGCGCACGACCGCAAGCCCTGCGCCAAGCTCTTCTGCAAGCCCAGCATCAAAAGTCTCACGCACGCGTTCGAAGCCCGGCGCTACGTAACCGTCCGCCATCACGTCAGCTCCAACGAGCGCGCGCGCGGCCAGGTTACGGGATCGGAAAGCACGTCTTGCGCACCCGGCAGCAGCAAGTCCTCGCTCTCCGCCGCGAGTGAGCGAACGATCACGTCGTACACCGAGCCCGTCGCGCCCTCGAGCGCAATCGCCGGCGCATCGCCGCGTACACGGCGGCCGACATAGAGTGCGGAAAGCAGGTCGCCCGTACCCTTCGGCGCGCGGGGCAGGCGCGCTGTTTCGCAAAACCATTCGCTCTGCGGCGCGCACAAGAGATTGCCCAGGCCGATCGCCGTGCGGATCGAGGAGACCAGAACCGGTTTGCCGATCCGGCGCGCCGCTTTGCGCGCTGTCTCAAGCCCGTCAATTGTCGCGCCCGTCAGCAGGCCGAGTTCAAACGCGTTCGGCATGAGCCAATCGGCATGTGGGACGAGACCATTCATCACCGCATCGGCGATGCCTTCGCTGACGAAGAGCTTGCCCTCATCGCCAAGCACCGGATCGCAAATGAAGAGCGCCTTCGGGTTGGCGGCTTTGATGCGCGTAACCGCATCCACAATGACGGCAGCATGATCGGCTTGGCCGAGATAGCCGCTGAGCACAGCGTCGATCTCGGCAAAGAGCCCGTCTTCGGCGAGGCCGTCGAGAATTGAAGCTAAGGTTGCCGCGGGGAGAGCGCCGCCGCCGGGCGCGCCGTGGTCGGGACGGCGGCCGAGAATCGTCGTCGGCAGCTGAAACACGCGCACGCCCAGCCGCTCCATCGCGAAGGCTGCGACCGAATTGCCGACGCGCGCGCCAGCCACTTGGCTCTGGATCGACAGAACAGTCTTCACGCGGCTAGAAACCTCGAATAGCGCGAAGGCGAATCTCGCAGCCCCAGCGCCGCCAAGCAAGAGATACCCGCAATGACCGCACGCCCGCGCCGCTCCTGCCTCTATATGCCGGGGGCCAATGCGAAAGCGCTGGAGAAGGCGAAGACGCTTCCCGCCGACGTTTTGCTGCTCGACTTGGAAGATTCCGTAGCACCTGAGGCGAAGGCTGACGCGCGTGCGCAAGTCGCCGCTGCGGTGAAAGCCGGCGGTTACGGAAAGCGCGAGGTGATTATCCGCTGCAACGCGCTGGCGACGCCGTGGGGTCGGGACGACATCGCCGCTGCTGGGCCTGCGGGCCCGGATGGTTTGCTCGCGCCGAAGGTGGAAAGCGCCGAAGAAGTGCGAACGCTCGACGCCGCGATGACGGCGGCGGGCTTTCCAGCGCACGCAGCGCTCTGGATCATGATCGAAACGCCGCGCGCAATTTTGAATCTTGCAGAGATCGCCGCTGCCGCAAAAGGCACGCGCCTCTCCGTATTCGTCATGGGCCTGAACGACCTCGCAAAAGAAACCCGCGCCCGCGCAGGCGCCAATCGCGCCGCCTTCTTCGCCCCGCTTTCACTCGCCGTTACCGCCGCCCGCGCCGAAGGGCTCACCGCAATCGACGGCGTCTATAACGACATCGCCGATCAAGCCGGTTTCGAAGCCGAGTGCCGCCAAGGCTTAGAGTTCGGCTTCGACGGCAAAACGCTCATCCATCCAAGCCAGATCGAGGCCTGCAACACCGTTTTCGCGCCAACGCCGGAAGAAGTCTCCCGCGCCCGCGCTGTGATCGACGCGTTCGCGCTGCCCGAGAATGCAGGCAAGGGCGTGATCAAGGTCGATGGGAAGATGACGGAGTTGCTCCACTTGGAAGAGGCGAAGCGTGTTGTCGGTGTGGCTGAGGCGATCGAGGCATTAGGAGGATAGGATGGCGTTTGTTACAAAGCTCTCCGAGAAGAGTGCTCCGGTAAGCCCCAAGAAGCACGATGAAATCGAGGCGGAGTTCTTTTTCTTTGCGACGGAAGCGGACGATCGTTTGATACTGCAGATCGACACTTATGGTAGATCCTCACGCGACATGCCTGGAAAGATCAGTCAGAGCTTCCAACTCGGTGTGCCGCAAATGCGCGTCCTCAAGAATCTGCTTGAGAAGAAACTAGCGTCGCTGCCACCCGAATGACCAAATCCAATCCTGGCAATTTCCTCGAAGACTTCCGCCAAGGCGACGTGATCAATCACGCGACGCCGCGCACGCTGTCGGAGGCGGATGCTGCGCTCAACATCGCGCTGACCGGCGCGCGCCACGCGATGTTCTCAGCCGACAGCTTCGCGCAGAATTGCGGGCTGCCCGGCGCGCCGATCGATCCACTGCTCGTGTTTCACACTGTGTTCGGCAAAACCGTGCCGGACATTTCGCTGAACGCCGTCGCCAATCTTGGTTATGCCGAGGGGCGCTTTCTCGCGCCCGTCTATCCCGGCGACACGCTGAACGCCGTCTCTGAAGTCCTTGGCGTCAAGCAGAACTCGAACGGCAAGACCGGCGTCGTCACCGTGCGCACGACCGGTTTCAATCAAGAAGAAGTCCCGGTGCTCTCTTATGTGCGCTGGGTGATGGTCAATAAGCGCGATGAAAGCGCGCCTGTGACCGATGCGCCGCCGAAGACGCCCGCGGCGCTCGTCTCATCGAGCGAACTCGTGCTGCCGCCTGCGCTCGATTTCAGCGGCTACGACGATGGGCTCGCCGGCTCACCATATCGCTATCAAGATTACGAGATCGGCGAGAAGATCGATCACGTCGATGGCATGACTGTGGAGGAGGCCGAGCATCAGATCGCGACGCGTCTCTATCAGAACACCGCGAAAGTGCATTTCGATGCGTTCGGTCAGCAAGGCTCGCGCTTCGGCAAGCGGCTCATCTATGGCGGCGTCACCATTTCGATCGCGCGTGCGCTTTCGTTCAATGGCCTCGCCAACGCACAGCTGATGCTCGGCATCAATGGCGGCCGCCACGTGAACCCGCTGTTCGCCGGCGACACGCTCTATGCGTGGTCGGAAGTGCTGGACAAAGAAGACTTAGGCGAAGCCGGCGCGTTGCGCTTGCGGCTCGTGGCGCTCAAGAACAAACCAGCAAAAGATTTCGCCTTCAAGGGCGAGGATGGCGCCTACGACGAAAACGTCGTTCTCGATTTCGACTACTGGGCAGCGATTCCGAAACGCTAAGGCGAGGGCGCTTCCGCTTCGTGGGGTTTGCGCTGCGCTCCACCTGCGCCCGCGAGCACGATCAGCGCCAGAATTCCCGCCACGCCCATACCGCCGATCGTCAGCAGGAAGCCTTCTTCCTCTTCGATGCGGATCGCGTTCGCCATGGCGCGGGCCATGGCGCGCTGCTGTTCGGCCGGGAAGAGCGGGTTATCTTCGGTTGGCGCCTCGGCTTGTTGCTCGTTCAGCTGGCGCGTCATCTCCGAACGCATGTTCTCGATGCTGAAGTAGGAGAGCCCGATCGTCAGTACCGCGCCAGCGAGGATCGCCGCCGCGGCCTGTTTGTTCTTTAGAACGAAGCTCAGTCCGAGGCCCACGACGGCAGCCGCGCACGCCAGGATGACGCCTATAGCCGGTTCGGCATCGTCCATTTCGCTCCGGTCGGCGCCTTCGAGCATGCCGGCCGGTTGCGGGTCGCCCGTCATCAGCTGCAGGCCAGTCGCCTCGAGAATCACGTTGCCGGAGCACGAAACCGTGACCCAAGGCAGCAGGAAGCCGATCAAGCCTACAAGCTTGCTCACGCGCGCCAGCAGCAAATAGTCCATGGCCTGTCCTCCCAAGCCGACAAGCTAGGTGAGCGGGACGCTCAAGCCAAATGCGGCAATAGCTTCGGTTGACGCCAAGGGCGGCGGCGACCATGGTCCGCCCCGTCAGATTCCGTACCCTTATCAAGAGCAAGAGGCCCGAATGGCCGGAGCGCCTAGCCCGCAAAATCGACCGCTTTCGCCACACGTCTCGATCTGGCGCTGGCACGTCACGATGGCGAGTTCGATCTTACACCGCGCGACGGGCGTGGCGCTCTATGGGGCCGCGCTGGTCTTCGCGCTTTGGCTAATGGCCGCTGCCGCTGGTCCCGAAATGTACGAGCCGCTGATGGCGGTGCTGCTGTCGCCGCTAGGGCAGGTCGCGCTCTATCTCGTGGTTGCGGCGCTCGCCTATCACCTCGCCAACGGCATTCGACACCTCGTGTTTGACACTGGCGCAGGGCTGAACCCGGGCGACGCTGACCTCACCGCCTGGTTCGCCATTCTCTTCGCCGTCGCTGTGCCGATCGGCTTGTGGGCGTTGCTCACGTTCGGAGGCCTCCAATGAGCGGACCGCAAAACTCGATGCGCACCCCGCTCGGCCGCGTGCGCCATCATGGCGCGTCGGGCGAGGGCACCGGCCACTTCATCGCCTCGCGCTGGACCGGCATCGCGCTCGCGGTCCTGGCGCCTTGGTTCGTTTTCAACGCCGCGCTTTCGATCGGCCCGTCTTACACGTCGGTGATCGATTTCCTCACCGACCCCGTAAACGCCATAGGCGTCATCCTGCTTGTCACGGTGTCGTTCTATCATATGGCGCTCGGCATGCAGGAAGTGATCGTCGACTACATCCTGAAGCCCTTCACCAAAATCACGCTGATGCTGCTCAACGGCTTCGGCCTGACCGTTCTCGCCGCCGGCGCTATCTTCGCCGTGCTGCTCGTCAATTTCGGAGCCTGACGCCTTGGCCGCTTACACTTGGGTCGATCATACGTTTGACGTCGTTGTTGTCGGCGCGGGCGGTTCGGGTTTGCGCGCTGCCCTCGGCGCCGCACAAGCAGGCTTGAAGACGGCCTGCGTCAGCAAAGTTTTCCCGACGCGCTCGCACACCGTCGCCGCCCAAGGCGGCATCTCGGCAGCGCTCGGCAATATGGGCGAGGATCACTGGCAGTGGCACATGTTCGATACCGTGAAGGGTTCGGACTGGCTGGGTGACCAAGACGCGATCGAGTACCTCACGCGCAACGCGCCGGCTGCCGTTTATGAACTTGAACACTGGGGCGTGCCGTTCTCGCGCACCGAAGAAGGCAAGATCTATCAGCGCGCCTTCGGCGGCATGACGCGCAATTATGGCGAAGCGCCGGTGCAGCGCACGTGCGCTGCGGCTGACCGCACCGGTCACGCCATGCTGCACACCATGTATGGCCAATCGCTGCGCCACAGCGTCGATTTCTTCATCGAGTACTTCGCGCTCGATCTCATTATGGACAATGGCGTCTGCCGTGGCGTGACGGCCTGGAAGCTCGATGACGGCACACTGCATCGCTTCCGCGCACAAACGGTTGTGCTCGCCACCGGTGGTTATGGCCGCGCTTATCTCTCTTGCACGAGCGCACACACCTGCACCGGCGATGGCGGCGCGATGGTTCTGCGCGCTGGCTTGCCACTGCAAGACATGGAATTCGTGCAATTCCACCCGACCGGTATTTTCCCCGCGGGCTGCCTCATCACTGAGGGCGCGCGCGGCGAGGGCGGCTATCTCACGAATTCAAACGGCGAGCGCTTCATGGAGCGCTACGCGCCGACCGTGAAGGATCTCGCGCCGCGCGACATGGTCTCGCGCGCCATGACAATGGAAATCCGCGATGGACGTGGTGTTGGTCCCAACAAGGACCACATCAATCTCTACCTCGATCACCTCGATCCGAAAATCCTGCACGAGCGCCTGCCTGGCATTTCCGAAAGCGCCAAGGTTTTCGCGGGCGTTGATGTTACGCGTCAGCCGATCCCGGTGCTGCCAACGGTGCACTACAATATGGGCGGCATCCCCACGAACTATCACGGCGAAGTGCTGACCAAGGTCGGCGCTGACCCCGATAGCGTCGTGCCGGGCTTGATGGCTGTGGGTGAAGCGGCGTGCGTTTCAGTGCACGGCGCCAATCGATTGGGGTCGAACTCGCTGATCGACTTGGTCGTCTTCGGCCGTGCTGTCGGCCTGCGCTGTGGCGAGAAGTTGGAAGTCAACGCTTCGCAGCCGACGCTACCGAAGGGCGCGGGCGACGATCACCTCGCGCGCTTCGATCGCTTCCGAAATGCCAATGGCAAAACGCCAACCGCCAAGCTCCGCGACAAGATGCAGCGCACGATGCAAGATACTTGCGCTGTCTATCGCACTGGGCCGGTGTTGAACGAAGGCGTCGAGCGCATGAAGAAGCTCTGGGCCGAGGCGCCGGATGTGCGCGTCACCGATCGCTCGATGATCTGGAACACTGATCTGGTCGAGACGCTTGAGTTCGACAATCTGCTCGGCCAAGCCGTCGTCACCGTCGCAGGCGGCGCCAACCGCACCGAGTCACGCGGCGCCCACGCGCGAGAAGATTATCCCGATCGCGACGACGTGAACTGGATGAAGCACACACTCGCTTGGCTCGATCTCAAAACCGGCGAAGCGAAGATCGATTATCGGCCTGTTCATTCAAACACGATGACCAACGAAGTAGAGCCGATCCCACCGAAGAAGCGGGTTTATTAGACTGCGCGCTAACGTACCGCCGGCTTCCAGCCGGCAGTCGCTGACGCTAGTCCGGCGGCTGGAAGCCGGCGTACGAGGCGACTAATTCCCCGGCGGCGGCTCTGCCTGTTTCTCCTCGCCTTGCGTTGCACGCCGGAAGATATCTTCGAGCGGATTGCGCGGGCGTTCTTGTTGCGGCGCGGGTTGCGCGGGCGCGGGCGTTTCGCCTTCTGCAGCTGGCGCCTCCGTACCTTCAGCCGGAGCAGCGGGCGCAGCCGGCGTCCGCCCGAACAGCGTATCGCCTAAGCGGCCGAGCGGATTGTCCGTGCCTTGTCGCGAGAGGATGTCGCGCATCTGGTTTTGTACGATGTCCTCAAGCGCCGGCCGGAACTGTACGCGCGACCACGGGCCGACGACGCGGAACGGAATGCCGAGCCCCGCAACCGTTGCGTTGCCGCCTTGGCCTTCGATCGAGTTCACCGCGCGCGGCGCTATGCGCATGTCGATCGTTTGTGCGCCGACATTGATAAGGCCGCGCCCGTCCAGCCGCACATACGGATTGAGCATACGCAGATTGTCCGTCGCCATTGCGCCATCCGCGACGGCAAACGTCGCGGAGAGTTCGGCGAAATCGGTCGCGCCGCCTTCCGAGGTCGCAGCTTGGCCGGAAGCGAAGCTTTGCAGCGTGCGCGCCATTTGCGCGAGGTTCACGCCTTTCCATTGGCCATCGTTGAAGTTGAACGACGCATTGCCGGAGAGGCTTCGCATGATCGCATCCTGGGAACGGCCAACGCCAACCAGCGAAGCCGCAATGCGGCCGCGCCCAGTGATGCGGTCGAAGCCGATCGCGTCGCGAAGCAGGGGTTCGGCTTGAATGTCTTGCACATTCAGCTCGACTGCTACGCGCGGCACGGCGCCCGATCCATCCGCGATCAGCCGCGCCGAGCCGCTGCCGTCATACAACGCAATGCGCGAGAGCCGGGCATCGAGCGCCCCGTTGGCGACGCGCAAGCCCAGCGCCACGTCGGTGAAGTTCATGCGCTGGAAGATCAAGCGCCCGAGCGTGAGATTGAGATTGGCGTCGAGCGCGCGCAGGCCGGTGAGATCCATCGGCGCCGTGTCCCAGCCGCTGCTCACTTCAACACCTTCGCCGCCTTGCGCGGGCTCAGGCAGATAGGCGTTGAGATCGAGGTTCGCGGCACTCAGTGCGCCGGTGACGTTTAGGCGCCCGCTCTCTTGCGTGATCAGATTGAGCGCGCCGCGTGCTTCCAGCGCATCGAGGCGCAAAACAGCTTCGGTCAGCGCGATTGTATTGCCTTCGCTCGTCATCTGGCTGGCGACGCTGAACGGGCCAAAGCCGCGGTCGCCCTCCATCGGCGTGCCGAGCCAAGCAAGCAGGCGCCGCAAGCTCGAACCTTCCGCTTGGACGCTTCCGGCAAGCGCTCCAGCTGCGCTGTCGAACGTGCCGTCATAGCTGGCTTCGAGCAGAGCGCTGCGCACGGTTGCGGTGAGGGGAGATGTGCCTTGCTCGATGATTGCGCGCGGTTGGGCGACTGCGCTCTCGATGTTGAGCCGCTCGCCGCGATAGTCCAACGCTGCTTCCAAGTTGGCCGGCTCATCGAGCGAAGCGAGCGTCAAGCGCGCATCGACATCTTCGAACGAGAGCGGTTCGCCCTCGGCGCCTTGGAACGTGATCAAGCTGTCGATCAGCTGCACGTTATCCAGCTGCAGGTCTTCGAGCGTGGTTTCTTGCTCTTCTTCGGTTGGGAAGGTCCAGTTCGTGGTCCCGTCCGCCTTGGCGCGCAGGCGAAGCTCGGCGCCTTCGAACACCAAATGCTTCACTTGAATGTCGCCGCTGAGCAACGGCATCAGCGCCACTGCAAAGACGATGCGGTCAGCCGCAATGAACGGCGTCTCCGCTTCCTCGGCGCCGCCGCGGCGGGCTGGTTCGTCGAAGCCTTCAGGATTGGAGAGCGATGCATTCTCGACCGAGAAGCCGAGCGCTGGGAAAAAGGTGAGTTCGATCTCGCCGCCGAGCACGAGGTCGCGCTGTGTCGCTTCCTCAATACGGCGCTCCGCTTCGCGGGCGGCCAGATCCTTCGGAAAGAACACGAAGAACAACACGACCGCCAGCACCAGCACGCCGATCACGGCGCCGGCGACAATGCCGATCAGTTTCCAATTGAGCTTGGGCATCGCGTCATCCTTATCCGAACCCCGAAAATAGAGGCTGGCTGTTCTGAAAGCGAGCCTTTGCGGCGCGGTGCGGGTGAGCTATGCCCCAGCGCTATGGCCGGTTTTTTGTCCTCTATGTTCAGCGAAATAGGCGCGCGCCGAAAGCGGCTCCGCTTAGCCTTCGGCGACCGCGCGCAGGGCGTCTTCGAATTCCTGATCATGGGCGGGCTTTTGATTGGCTCGCTCGGCCTTGTCGTGCGCGATTGGATGCCGGCGGCCGCGCCGTGGGGTTTTGCCGTGCCGTTCGTTTTCCTGATCGGCTATGTCCTTATTGACGGACGCCGCCAAGGCGCGCTCGCGCGTGGTGACGATGCGGAGAAGACGTCACAAACGTACGACTGGTGGGCGCTTTGGTGGTCGCTCGGCTGCGCGCTTTTGGGCGTTGCCGCGTTTGTGATCGCGTGGACCTCCGCGCCGCCGGCGCCACCCCCCGAAGACGTGTGGACGCCGCCAGAAAACTCGATCCCCGTCGACATCTCGCCTTGATCGCAACGAGAAATACCGTAGCGCGGACGACGAGCCAAAAGCGTCCGCCAGGGAGGGAAGTATCGTGGCCGCCAATCCGATCTCAGGCCTGATCCCGCGCGGATCATTGGGCCTGAAGCTTTTGCTTGTCTGTTTGCTTGTGCTGGTGATGGGCGTTCCGTTGCTCATCGTCGGCGGCTTGGTCTCTGAGCGGCAGAATCGCGCGATTGCGGTGACACACGAGATCGGTTCGGCTGCCGGCGGACCGCAAACCGTCGGCGGACCGATGTTGTTGGTGCCGTATCAGCGCGATGTCGAAAGCACTGACGATCAAGGCCGAACGCAACGGCGCACTGAGCGCGGTTCGTACGTCATCTTCCCAGAGACAGGTACGGCCGACACGACGCTCGCTGTCAGCGACCGCAGGCTTGGCATCTACCGAGCCGCGATCTACGAGGCGAACACCGAATTCGACGCAAGCTTCACGCCTGCCGAGGCTGTCGACGGTCTTGACGAAAGCTACCGGCTCGATTGGTCGGGCGCACGTATTGTCATGTTCGTCTCCGACAGCCGCGCCATCCGCAATGTCGCTGAACTGCGCTTCCCAGATGGCTCGACGGCAACGCTGGAGCCGATCTCGGATTTGAGCCTTGCGGCGCCGGCACAGGATTATGCGCGCCCGGGCATATTCTCATCGCCGCAAGCGCCACTGCCGACGAACCTTCAAGCCTTCGCCGCGCCGGCGCGTTTCGGCGCGACGCCGCAGGACTTTACAGTCGAGACCCGGCTTGAACTCACCGGCGCTCAGCGTTTTTCGATCGCCGCTTTCGCGCAGGACACCACGACCACGATACGCGGCGATCGTCGCGATGTGCGGGCGGAAGGCTTCTTCCAGAATAACGAGATCGTCGTCTCCGGCGCCGAACGCGAAGGCGCTACGCAAACTGCGCCCGATGGCGGCTTCGCTGCGTCATGGCGCGTGCCCTACGTGGCGCGGGGCATCGAGAAGGCGGCCGATCTCGCCAGCTTCAATCTTGGCCAAGCCGCCGGCCGCGATATGGCGGTGAGTTTCGTTGCGTCCGACGACATCTACACCGGCGTCGCTCGCGCGGTGCGCTACGGCATCATGTTCATCGGCATCGTATTTCTCTCGACGCTGATTTTCGAAGCCGTCAGCGGTCGCAAGGCGCACCCGGCGCAGTACATCCTGGTCGGCCTCGCGCAGTGTGTGTTCTACCTGCTGCTGCTCTCGCTGACCGAGATCATCGGCTTTGCCACCGCCTTCATCATTGCCGCTGCGGCGACTGTTGCGTTGCTGGGCTATTATGCCGGGACATCGTTCCAATCGGCGCAGGTTGGCGTTCGCGCTCTCATCGGGCTCGGCGCGCTCTATCTCGCCATGTACGTGCTGATGACGCTGGAGGACTTTGCGCTGCTGGCCGGCTCGGTTGTCGCCTTCGCCGTGATCGCGGCGACGATGATCGCCACACGCCGGATCGACTGGTATGGCAGGGGTGTTCCGACGGCCACGGCGAATTCGGAATAGGCCGCAAAAACAGGGCCGTTAGGGCGACGTGTCGCCTTGACGGCCCTAGCGGCGCTCGCCATCAAACCGGCATGGTCGAACTTACTCTGCCGAAGAATTCCAAGGTCAAAAAGGGCCGCACGCATGCGGCCCCAGCCGGCGCCAAGCGTACGCGGGAATTCAAGGTCTATCGCTACGATCCCGACACCGGCGAGAACCCGCACTGGGACACGTTCACGGTCGATCTCGACGCTTGCGGTCCGATGGTTCTGGACGCGCTGATTGCCATCAAGAACGAGACCGATTCCACGCTCACTTTCCGCCGCTCGTGTCGCGAGGGCGTCTGCGGCTCGTGCGCGATGAACATCGATGGCCGCAACACGCTCGCCTGCACCAAGGGCATCGACGAATGCTCGGGCAAGGGGGCCATCAGCATTTCGCCGTTGCCGCACCAGCCGGTGCTGAAAGACTTGGTCCCGGACCTCACGAATTTCACAGCGCAATACGCCGCCATCCAGCCCTACCTGCAGACGGTGACGCCGGAGCCGGACGCCGAATGGCGCCAAAGCCCGGAGGAGCGCACCAAGCTCGACGGCCTCTATGAGTGCATCCTCTGCGCCTGCTGCTCGACATCGTGCCCATCCTATTGGTGGAACAGCGACCGCTTCTATGGCCCGGCGGCTTTGCTGCAGGCTTATCGCTGGATCGCCGATAGCCGCGATGAGAAGCAGGGTGAGCGTCTCGATGCGCTCGAAGATCCGTTCAAGCTCTATCGCTGCCACACGATCATGAATTGCGCTCAGGTCTGCCCGAAGGGCCTGAACCCGGCCAAGGCCATCGCCGAGATCAAGAAGGCGATGGTCGAACGCAAACTCTAGACGGCCCCCGGTCCCGGAAGGAGGGAACCTGACCCGTCGGTCGGCGTTCTCCGTTCGTGGGTGAGGTTTGTCTGGGGAGTGCGGTGAGCAACGTCGCGGAATCTCGTTGCGACGAGGGAGAGCTGTACGGCTCTGAAAATACACGTGAAAATCTACAGATTAGCCCGGCTAGTTCGGTGGTCGCGCCCCGGCCTGTCGAACTGCGAACTTTGTTCGATTTCACCGATCGCCTCTTTCGTGCCGAAACCAGCGAAGCCGCTTACGACGCAGCGCTTTCCGCCATCGTTGACGGCCTGAACTGCCAACGCGCCTCGATCCTGCTGTTTGACGAGGCGGGGGTCATGCGCTTCGTCGCGTCTCGTGCGCTTTCCGCGGACTATCGCGCAGCCGTCGACGGCCATTCGCCGTGGCGGCGCGGCGAACGTGAAGCCAAGCCAATCTTGGCGCCGAACATTGGCGCGCTTGAAGTGGATCCCGCGACCAGAGCCATCATCGCCGGCGAGGGCATTGCCGCACTCGCCTTCATTCCGCTCGTTGCTGATGGCGGCGTGATCGGGAAGTTCATGGCGTACTATGATGCGCCACACGTCTTTTCGCCTGGCGAGGTCGACCTTGGTCTCACGATCGCGCGCCAGCTTGCGTTCAGCATCGAGCACAGGCGCGCGTCCGCATCGCTTGCAGCGAGCGAAGAGCGCCACCGCGCTGTTCTCGACAGCCTGACCGAGATGGTGTGCCGTTTCACGGCGGACGGCGAGATTCAGTTCGTCAATCGCGCTTATGCGGATGCGCGTGGAACGACGCCGCAGGCGCTTCATCGCGCTAACCTCTGGGATTTCGTCGCCGACTCGGATCGGCCGCACGTGCGCTCGATGCTCGATCAGCTCACGCCGCAGGCGCCAGAGGTACGCATCGAAAACCGCTTCCTCACGACAGCGGGCGAGCGCTGGATGCTCTGGACCAACCGCGTCTTGCGCTTCGATGCGCAAGGCCGATGGCTTGAGGCTCAATCGACGGGGATCGATATCTCGGAGCGCAAAGCTGCAGAACAGACGCAACAGCGCCTGATCTCCATCGTCGAGAATTCAAGCGACGCGATCATCAGTAAGGATCTGAACGGGATCATCCGAAGCTGGAATAAAGGTGCTGAGCGCCTGTTTGGCTATCAGCCGGACGAAATCATCGGCTGCCCGGTGCTCACGCTGATCCCGCCGGAGCTTCATCATGAAGAGCCGGATATCATCCGGCGCATCAGCCGTGGCGAGCGGATCGAGCACTTTGAAACCGTTCGCGTTCGCAAGACTGGCGAACGGGTTCAAATCTCGCTCTCTATCTCTCCGGTGAAAGATGCCGAAGGGCGCATAACGGGCGCTTCTAAGATCGCGCGCGATATCACCGAGCGCAAACGCGCCGAGGAGCAGCGCACGCTGCTGATCAACGAGCTTAATCATCGCGTAAAGAACACGCTCGCCACGGTGCAATCTTTGGCGATGCAAACGCTGCGCAATACTGAGCGCAGCGAGGATGCGCGTGCGCTTTTTGAATCGCGTCTCACCGCGTTGTCGCGCGCGCACGATCTTCTCACGGCGGAAAACTGGGAAGGCGCCAGCCTTGCCGAAGTTGTCCATCGCGCACTCACGCCGTTCGATGCGGGCGGCAACCGCATTCGTATGCAGGGATCGTATGTGCGCCTCACGCCCAGGCAAGCGCTAGCACTATCGATCGCATTGCATGAGTTGGCGACGAACGCCGCCAAGTATGGCGCTCTTTCCGGCGATTGGGGCTATGTCGATGTACGCTGGTCTTCAGCGGACGGCACTCTGCGCCTGACATGGACCGAGAGCGAAGGGCCGCCCGTCGAGAAGCCGACGCGGGCAGGCTTCGGATCGCGCCTCATTCAACGTAGTTTGGCGGCTGAGCTTGGTGGCTCGGCCATCATCGAGTATCGGCGAGAGGGGCTTTACGCCGAAATCAATGCGCCGGTCGAGGCGCACAAGAGGGTGGGGCAATGAGTGCGATGAGTGCGACGCAGAGACCGCGTGTGCTGGTGGTTGAAGACGAGTCGCTCGTCGCCATGCTGATCGAGGATATGCTGAGCGATATGGGCTATGAAGTGGTCGCCGTTGCGGCGCGCATTGATCAGGCGCTTGATACCGCGCGCAGCGTCGTCGCGGATCTTGCTATTCTCGATCTCAATTTAGCTGGCCAACGCACCGACCCTGTTGCGGAGGTTCTCCGGGCGCGCGGCATTCCGTTCATGTTTGCGACTGGCTATGGCGCTGCGGGGGTCGCTCAGGAATGGTCGCACGTGCCTGTCGTCCAGAAGCCGTTTCAGGAGTCAGAGCTCTCCCATGCGCTGCTGAAGCTCAAGGTTCACGAAACGGGGGCGCTTAAGCCAGGCGTCCAATCGTAGAGCGGCCGCGTCACGCCGTTATCGAAACGCACGCCGTTTGGCGCAGTGATCAGGCCCGGCCGCGTGTCTCGCCCGCGGACACTGAGTGCTACAATGCCATGAACGTTGGCCGGCACGACTTCACCTGGATCGCTGACGCCATCGGCGTTGGCATCGCGCCAAAGCGCCAAGCCGCCGAGTTCAGCGCCTGTCAATTCGCCATCGCGATTGTCATCGAGCGCGCGTAGCGCCTCAAACCCATCGCTCCAAAACACGCTCCATGTCCGCGCGCCGATGAGATCAAAGCCGGAGCGGATATCGCCGCGCCATTCCGGATCCCAGACCAGCCACGCGGCATCGGCTGTGAGCCAGCCTTGCGCGCGCGCATCGCCAGTGCCGGCGAAATCGAACGCGACCGGCGAGCCATTGTCGACAAGGCGATCAAACGAGGCATCCGACAGCGGCACGACAATCGGCGTGACGTACATGATCGGCCGGCTTTCACCCAAGCGTGTGCGCAAACGCTGCACGCGCGCGCGGTCGCCGCGTGACTCGGCCAAGTGCGAGAGATGCTCTGCGGTTTCGGTCAGCACCGCATAATCTTCCCACTCAGATTGCTCCGCATCGAGCCTTGGCAAGCCGCGCTTAATGATGTCGCGCAGCTGCCGGCGCGCGTCGCTTGTGCGCCCCATGCGGTCCAGCACGTAAGCGTAGCCCAAGCGGGCGCGCAGATTGTTCCGGTCAAGTGCGAGCGCACGCTGGTAGTGGCCGCGCGCCGCTTCAAGCCGCGCAGCCGCATTTTCGCCAGTGCTCGCGGAGATATCGCCCGGCAGCTCTTCTTGCGGGCCAAGGCGAAAATTCAGCGCCGCGCAGCGTGCGTCGGGTGCAAAGACTTCCGGCGGGTCGGGCTGCGGATAGCGCCCCGATCCTACGTCCGTGCAAAGCGCGCTGCCGGCTTCGATGAATTCATTGGAGTCGCGTGTGTAAGTGAACGCGCCGTCGTTACGCGCGTAGGCAAGAAGGTTCAGGCGCGCCAGCAGCAATTCGCGCTGCAGCGGCTCAAGCCCTTCCATTGCGGAGATGTTGGCAAGCGCGCGATCAATCGGCGCTTCGTACACCGGACGAGCCGGCGGAATGAAGGGGATCGCGGCCGTGCTCGCGGCCAAGCCGATCCAGAATGCAATCGCCAAAAACTGGGCGCGCATTGGAAGTCTCCGTCCGACACCCGCCCTCGCATTGCCACCATGCGCCGCGTTGCTGCCTTCGTCCATGGCCAAATTTTCACAATCACGCGGGCGTGAGTGAAACGCGCCTCAAGTCTTAACGGGCGGCGGATCGCGCCATTGGCATTCGGGACCGTTCGGATCGAACGGCGTGTCTGGCGCGGTTGGCAGCACGCGCTCGACGTAATGCTTCAGTTTGCGAATGACCGATGTCGCATCGCCGTTGGCGTGCTCCCACGGAATGAGCGGGCCTACAGTCAGCCTGAAGGTCTTGCCGCGTTTGTTTAGCAATTCGTGGAAGAGCGTGATGTCGCGCAGCTCCGCGGAAATTTTGGCAAAGGTGTGAAACCAAAATGAGTAGGGGCCGCTCATGTGTACCGGCAGGATCGGCAACTCGTACTTGCGTGAGAGCGACGCGGCTGTCGGCATCCATTCCGGATCGGTGAGCAGGCCGTCGCGCATGCGTGCGAGGCGTCCCGCTGGGAAGATCGAGATCGGACGCTTCTGCTCGAAGGCTTCATCCGTCATCTTGAGCGTCACGCGCGTGCGCTCGCGCGTACGCTTGGCAAGCACCCATTCGACCGGGATCAAGGCTTCGTCGAAACGCGGGCAGACGCGAAGCGCATCCGAGTTGGCGTAAAACAGAATATCGGGCCGAATGCTCTTCACCGCGTCATAGACGGCAAGGCCATCGACAATACCGGTCGGGTGATTGCACAGCATCAGGAACGAGCCGTCCTTCGGCATCCGTTCCAGGCCGCTTACCTCCAACTTCACTTCCAACAAGCGCGAAATGTATTCAAGCGCCTCGCCGCCACCCATTGGTTGGATAGCGTCGGCCATGCTGACAGCTTTGCGGTAGTTGAGGATTGTGTAGAGGATCGGTCGCAGCACCGGCCATGAAGGGCCGCTCGAAAGCTTCGGTGCGCGCTCCTCGATCATCTCCTCGACGATATGCTTGGTCCGCGCGGGTGGGGCGTTCGCGGGCGATGAAGTGGCGACGGCGTCCATCGGCGTCATTTGCTCTGTTCTCACGACTCGTTCGCGCCGCTAGGGAAGCATGGGCGAGGCTGCCCGCAAAGGGGCGGCGCGGCTTGCTTGAGCGGTTCGAGTGGGCTTTTTTGCGGCGAAGTGACCATGACCACCCCTCTGGCGGCATACCGCGCCCGCGTCGCCGCCGGCGATATCGCCGCCGATTCCAATCAGGCCGAGGCCGCAGCGCGCTTGGACGCGCTGGCTGAGGCGCTTGCAAACTGGAAGCCGGACGGCTGGTTCAAATCGCCGCCGCCGCGCGGGCTCTACATATACGGTCCCGTCGGGCGCGGGAAATCGATGCTGCTCGATATCTTCTTCGAGCACGCGCCCGTGAAAAAGAAGCGCCGCGTGCACTTTCACGAATTCATGCTGGCGCGACACGGCTTCTTGCAGAAGGCCCGGCTTGAGAGCGCAGGGGCGCAGGATCAGTTGATCCATCTCGCGGCGCGGCAAGTGGCGGACGAAGCACGCCTTCTTTGCTTCGACGAATTCCAAGTCACCGACATCGCCGACGCGATGATCTTGGGCCGGTTGTTCGAGCGCTTGTTCGAAGAGGGTGTCGTCATCGTCGCCACATCGAACCGCCCGCCGGACGATCTCTACAAGAACGGTTTGAACCGCCAGCTTTTCACGCCGTTCATCGCCATGCTGAAACAGAAGCTCGACGTGTTCGAGCTTACCGGTCCGCATGACTACCGCTTGCGTCAGCTTATGGCCGCGCCCGTTTGGTACGCACCGCTCGGGCCTGCAGCGTCGGAAGCGATGGATAATGCCTGGGCACGCCTGACAGGCGGCGCACAGCCGCAAGCGGTAACGCTCGATGTCAGCGGTCGCGCCTTGCGCGTTGAGCGCCAAGCAGCGGGCGCCGCTAGGTTTGGCTTCGAGGAATTGTGCGCGCGGCCCCTGGGCGCGGCCGATTATCTGGAAATCGCTGAGCGCTTTCACACCGTTTTGTTGGAAGACATTCCAAAGCTCAGCCCATCAAAGCGCGAGGAAGCAGCGCGGTTTCGGACTTTGATAGATGCGCTTTATGAGGCAAAGGTGAAGCTCGTCGCGAGCGCTGACGCTGAGCCGCAGAAGCTCTATCCGGAAGGTGATCAGAGTTTCGAATTCGAGCGGACCGCGTCGCGGCTGATCGAAATGCGCAGCCAGGATTACCTCGCTCTTCCACGCCGGGATGCGGAATGGAAGAGCGGGATCGTCGAGTAGGCTAGACGCCCGTATCCGCGTCGTCGCGCAGCTCTTGCGGCTGCGATGGCGTCGGCGACAGCGTCACTTCCGCATAGTCCGGACCGAACGACGCGGGTTGCGTCATCGGGCGGGGCGTGAAGTGCGTCGCATCGAACGATTGTTCGTCAAGCGCTGCGGCGATGGCGCGCCCGCGCTGCATCGACAAACGATCGGAAGCGTCCAGCGCTACGCGGATCTCGCTATAGTCGCAGCCTTCCATGTTGCGTGAGGCGATATCGAGAATTTGACGCGTCTCCGCATCCAGCGAAGCCGAGTCTTGGGAGAAATACACGCGGAACGACGTTTCCGCGCAGCGCGCAGGCGCTTGTTGGGCGAAAGCGGGCGCGGCAGCTGCGGCCAACGCCGCACAGGCGAAAAGTGCAGTACGCATCATGATCCTCATCTCCCTGTCGAAACGCGGAACCGCGTGATCGGTTTCAGAGAAATAGGCTTAACGCGGAACCGCCGCTGTGACGGCGGGCACAGGTCACTTCTCGTGAATCTTTTCGCCACGCGCGAGCATGGCGACGAACTTCTCAATCCGCGCCGCGCGCGTCTCCGGCTTCTTTGCATCGTGGATGCGATAGAGCACGGCGTAGCGATTGGTGGAGTCGAGCGTCTTGAAGAACGCCGCGGCTTTTGGATTGGCTCTCAGCGCTTTCGCGAGGTCGGGCGGTACTTCAATCGTGCTCGCGGGCGCGTAGGCGGCGTCCCAGCGGCCATCTTTCTTTGCCCGTTCGACCTCGGCCAAGCCTTGCGGCTTCATGCGGCCTTCTTTGATCAGGCGCAGCGCCGCTTTGCGATTGATCTCCGACCATTTGCTGCGCGGCTTGCGCGGCGTGAAGCGGGTCAAGAACCAATCGTCATCGAGGCTGCCGAGTTGCCCATCGATCCAGCCGTAGCAAAGCGCACTTTCGATTGCGTTCTTCTTGCCCACGCACGGCGTTTCGTTGCCGCTCTTGGCGAACTTCACCCAAAGGCCTTTGGAATCAGCAGGTGTTTGGCGAGCCACTTTTCCCAAGCGTCTACCGATTTGAACGGCAGTGTCGGCAGATCGTCCTTGCTCATCGCCGCCGGCGGCGCGTCGGCGTGCCGAGGATGCCTCGCATGATCTCGCGCACCAGCGTGTTCATCATGCCCGATGCAACGCGACCGGTCTGGCGCTCCACCGGCGACGTACGCGAACCGCCGCTTGAGCGGCTGCGCGTCGTGCCGCCACTCGAGCGCGAATCCGTTGAGCGCGAACGCGCGCTTTTGTTGGCTTCTTTCTCGCGCGCTTCGCGTTCTTCTTCTTTTGCTTCTTCACGCGCGAGCTGTTCGGCGCGGCGGCTCAGTATTTCGTGTGCGCTCTCGCGGTCGACAGCTTTCTCATAGACGCGGCCCGCGGTGTTGGCGCGCATCATCGTTTGACGTTCAGCAAGCAGGATTGGGCCGACATGGCTGTTCGGCGGCCGGATCTTTGTGCGCGCGACAGGCGTTGGCGCGCCTTTCTCATCGAGCGTCGAGACGAGGGCCTCGCCGACGCCCAGTTCCTGAATTTCCTTGGCGACATCCACGTTCTCGTTGGCGCGGAACGATTGCGCGGCGGCGCGGACGGCTTTTTGATCCGTCGGTGTATATGCCCGGAGCGCATGCTGGAAGCGGTTGCCGAGCTGGGAAAGGATCAGTTCCGGAATGTCGGTCGGCGATTGCGTCACGAAATAGATGCCAACGCCCTTGGACCGGATCAACCGAACCACTTGCTCGACCTTGTTCACCAACTCCTTCGGCGCGTCGCGGAAGAGGAGGTGGGCTTCATCGAAGAAGAAGACGAGCTTCGGCTTATCGGCGTCGCCGACTTCCGGCAGTTCTTCCCAAAGCTCGCTCATCAGCCAGAGCAGGAACGCCGAATAGAGCCGCGGGCTTTGCACCAGACGCTCGGAGGCGAGCACGTGGATCGTGCCTTTGCCGTCCTCGCGCGGCTTCAGCAATTCTTCGAGCTTGAACGCGGGTTCGCCGAAGAAACGGTCGGCGCCGTCCATTTCGAGCTGCAGCACTTTGCGCTGCAATGCTGAGATCGATTGCGGCGTAACGAGGCCGTATTTCTTGCCAATGTCCTCGGCATTTTCCGACAAGTAGGTGAGCAACGCGCGCAGATCGTTGAGATCGAGCAGCAGTCCTTCGTTCTTGCCCGCCTTGATCCAATCGTCGGCCAGGCGGAACGCAATCGTCAGCGCGCCTTCTTGCGCATCAGTCGCCTCGAGCACACGGCCCATCAGCACGGGCCCCATTTCGGTGACGGTTGTCCGCACCGGGTGGCCGAGTTCGCCATAGACGTCCCAGAACGTCACCGGCGCCGCAGTCGGCGTGATCGGCATGTTGATTTCGGCAGCGCGCGCTGCAGCCCAGCCTGGCGGTTCGGTGTCAGTGCTGGCGCAGCCCGAGAAGTCGCCCTTGATGTCGGCGGCGAAGACGTTGACGCCCGCGGCCGCGAATTGCTCGGCCAGGACCTGGAGCGTGACGGTCTTTCCGGTTCCGGTGGCGCCGGCGATCAGGCCGTGGCGGTTGGCGCGCTTCAGCGCCAGCGATTGGACCCCTTCTGGGCTTGCCCCGATATCGATGCTGGTGGCCATGTTCTTGGGCGACTCCTTCATGTTGGCCGCAACTTGGCCCATCGCACCCCCCGGGCCAAGGTGTTGGGGTGGTCAAGTCTAGCCGGCCCGGCCCTTGCGCCGCAGCACGGCGCGCCGCAAAGCACTCCGATGTCGAATAGCAACGAAATGTCGATGCGCGGCGCGCTGTGGATTGTCGCCGCGGGCGTGATCGCGGCTGGGCTCTTCTTCCTCCGCGAGCCGCTGACCCAGTTCGCGATGGCGCTGATCCTCTGGCTTGCGATCGACGGCCTGACCGACACCCTGGGCAGGCGCATCCCGTTCATGCCGCGCTGGCTGGCGCTGCCTCTGGCGCTGATCGTCGTGCTCTCGATTGTGGCGCTTATCGGGTTCGTCGTCATCGACAACATCGCCGGCATTATCGGAGACGTGACGCGTTACGAGTTCCGTTTGAACCAGGTCTTGAGCCAGGTTCACCAACTCATCGGCAGTCCTGGCCGTTCGCCGACTGTGCGTGACTTGATTGCTCAGTTCGATCCCGGTCGATTGACCGGCGAAATCGGGGAGGGGCTGCAGAACGCTGCGTCGGCGGCGATCTTCACCTTGATCTATCTCGGCTTTATCTTCCCGGCCGCTGCCGTGATGTCGAAAAAGCTCGATTACATTTTTCGCGGCAAGAGCCAGCGCGAAACCGCACGGGAAGTCATGGCGCGTATTCGCGTTTCGATGGAGCGGTATCTTTGGGTGCAGACGGTGATGAGCCTCATCATCACGGGGCTGACCTACATCACGCTCGTCGTCATCGGGCTTGAGAACGCGCTGTTCTGGTCGTTCCTGATTTTCTTTCTCAACTACATCCCGACCATCGGCTCGCTCGCGGCTGTCGTGCTCACCACGGCTGTAGCGTTGGTGCAGTTTCCAACACTCGGGCCGGTCGTTGCGGTCTTCGCCGGTGTTGGCGTTTGGCAATTTGTCATCGGCAATTTCATTCAGCCGCGCATGACAGGAGATTCATTGAATCTTTCGGCAGTCGTTGTGCTGCTCGCTTTGGCGATCTGGGGATCGATCTGGGGCATCGCCGGCGCATTTCTCGCCGCGCCGATGACAGTGATGTTGATGATTGTATTGGCGCAATTTCCAACGACGCGATGGATCGCAATTCTGCTCTCTGAAGATGGCAAGCCAACGCCCGACGCCGAGCGCGTGAGTAAGTCCGATTCCGGATCAAAATGATGTTGCGAATCGACGACGAACATGTATCGCTAAGATGAAGAACGTCGCCGGGGCTTGGGGCGTTTGGCAAAACGCCACCGCACTTTCGTACCCCAATCTCGGCACGCTCGAAACATCGGTTTGATGTTTCGTACCGCACTCGTGGGCTCAATGGGGGGCTTCATTCGCGCGGCGCGAACGTCCACAGGACCAGGCCTCCGCGTGCGTCCCCCACCCAGCCTGCTGCGAGGCCTGCAGGCGCCGCCGGACAGCTTGTCCCCGTTCGGCGGCGCCGCCAATTTCAGAAACGCTTTCGCCAAACCTACGCGGTGTGAAACAGCGGTCACGCCAGCTCGCTAACGCGCCCGGCGGGTTGTTGATGAGCGAAGCGTTGGCGTCCGGCTTCGTCGCCTCGCTCATGCCAGACAACAGCCCAGCTCTGCGACGACGGTTGCCGCGGAGCCAGCCGTTTTGGTTGCACCTTCCGCTGGGGCGAGTAGGTTCCGCGCAAAATAAGGAAACGCCTCATGGACGCCGCTGCGCGCCAGGAACTCCCTGACACCGCTGAACAATTTATTGGCAACGTGCTCAAAGGGCCGTGGCCGGCCTTCCGCGCCAATGGCGCCATCGACAACGCCGCCGAGGCATTCCTGCGTGGGATGTACGACGACGCGTCGCCCGACGAGATGGCCGATTTATCGGCCGCCGATCTGGCGGCCCTCTCGCACGATTTCTGGATCTGGCGCGGTGAGCGTGAATGTGAGCAGCAATGCTCGCGCATCCGCCGCGGCGTCGGCGCCGGCGGGCGCGAACTCGATCGTGACATCCTCGAAGTCGCCGGTCCGGACATGCCGTTCCTGGTCGACTCGATCATGGGCGAAATCGCCGATCAAGGCATCTCGCCGCTCGCCATGTTTCACCCGCTCGCGCCAGCCTCGAACGGCAAGGGCAGGGACTCGCTCATTCAAGTTCACCTGCCACGTCTTTCCGTTCAGCGCGCCAAGGCGCTGCACGATGGCGTGCGCGAAACGCTGGCGGACGTGCGCGCCGCCGTCGCCGACTACACCGGCATGCGCCAGCACATGCTTGATGCGGCGGACGAACTCGAAAACGCCAAGTCGAACGCAGCACCCAGCGATGTGGCCGAAGCTGTAGCGCTGCTGCGCTGGCTGGCGGCCGAGAAGTTCACATTCATCGGCTCGCGCGACTACGTCTATCTCCGCGATGAGAAGGGCGCGATCACGCCGCACGAGCCGGACATTATCGGCGAAAGCTGCCTCGGCATTCTGCGCGATCTGAACTGCTACGTTCTGCGCACGTCGGCCGAGCCGATGACACTGACGCCGGAATTGAAGCGCCTGGTTTCCGAGCCGACGCCGCTCATTGTCGCCAAGTCGACGCTGCGCGCGCGCGTGCACCGCCGCGCCGCCGCCGATTATATCAGCGTGAAGCGCTATAACGACCAAGGCGAAGCGATCGGCGAAATCCGCTTCGTTGGTCTGTTCACCAGCGAGTCGTTCACGGAAGCGACGCGCAACATTCCGATGCTCCGCCGCAAGGCAGAATGGGTGTTGCACCAAACCGGTTTCGCGCCCGGTGGTCACAACGCCAAGACGCTGCGCAAGATCATCGAATACTATCCGCGCGAAGAACTCTGGCAGATGTCGCGCGATGAGCTGCTCAACATTTCGCGCGGCATTCTGCATTTGCTCGATCGCCCGCGGGCGCGCGTTTTCATCCGCCGCGATCGCTTCAACCGCTTCGTCACCGCGCTCGCCTATATTCCGAAGGATCGCTACGACACGCGCATCCGCGAACAAGTCGGCCAAGCCATCGCGACCGCCTATGGCGGCCACGTCGAAAGCTTCCAGCCGCAACTGGGCGAAGGCCAGCTCGCGCGCGTGCTCTTCGTCATCGGCGACATCGATAAATCGCGTCCCGATCCCGATCCGCGTGGACTCGACGCTGCGGTGGCCGCAATCGCGCACACGTGGGAAGATAGCTTCGGCCAAGAGCTGATGCGCTCTCCGCTGTTCGAGGGCGAAGCGCGCGAAGAGGCGGCTAACCGTTTCCGCAACGTCTTCACCGCCGCCTATCGCGAGCGCTTTCCGGTCTCCGAAGCGCTGACCGACACCAACGAAATTCTCTCAAGCTCGGCGAACGACGTCATCCGCGCCCGCGCCTATCGCTTGGCCAAAGACGCCGACAATATCATGCGCGTGAAGTTCTACGCGCGGGGCGATGTGCTCGCACTTTCGGCCACGGTGCCGATCCTTGAGAACATGGGCCTCTTCGTCGATTCCGAAGTGAATTATGAATTGCAGCTCAAGGCTGGCCGTCTGCATCCGGCCGAGCGCATTTACATTCACGACATCGAATGCCGCTCCGCGGACGGCAAACCGATCGATCTGGAACGCGCCGGCCAACAATTCGAAGATGCGTTCGCGGCGGTGTGGACCGGCAAAGCGGAGAGCGATGGTTTCAACCGCTTGATCTTGGCGCTGCCATGCTCATGGCGCGAAGCAGCGCTCGTGCGCGCGCTCGCCCGTTATCGCCAGCAAACCGGCCTCGATCCGAGCCAAGCTGTGCAAGAGCAGGCGCTGGCGAACAATTCGAAGATCGCGGCACTCATCCTGGCATTCTTCAAAGCACGCTTTGATCCGAACTTGCCTGAGACAATGGGGACGCGCGAGATCCGCTCCACCAAACTCGAATTCATGATCGAAGCGAAGCTGAACGAGGTCGTCAGTCTCGATGAAGACCGGGCGCTCCGCCGCATCGCGCGCCTGATCAAAGCCATCCGCCGCACGAACTATTATCAGCCCGGCGCCGATGGCGAGCCGAAGGCGTACATGTCGTTCAAGATCGACAGCCACGCCGTCGCTGATCTGCCGCTGCCGAAGCCGTATCGCGAAATCTGGGTGGCTTCGCCGCAAGTTGAAGGCGTGCACTTACGCTTTGGTCCGGTCGCGCGCGGTGGTCTGCGCTGGTCAGATCGCCGAGACGATTTCCGTACCGAAGTGCTCGACCTCGTCAAAGCACAACAAGTGAAGAACGCCATCATCGTGCCCGTTGGCGCAAAGGGCGGCTTCTTCCCGAAGCGTCTGCCCGCGCGCGGCGCGCCTGGTTTCCAGGAAGCTGGCGTCGAAGCCTACAAGACCTTCCTGCGAGGTCTGCTCGACATCACCGACAACATCAAAGGCGCTGATATCATCGCGCCGAAGAATGTCGTGCGCTGGGATGAGGACGATGCCTATCTCGTCGTCGCCGCCGATAAAGGCACGGCGACTTTCTCCGATATCGCCAATGGCATCAGCGCCGAATACGATCACTGGCTGGGCGATGCGTTCGCCTCCGGTGGCTCAGTCGGCTACGACCACAAAGCCATGGGCATCACCGCCAAGGGCGCGTGGGAAGCGGTGAAGCGTCACTTCCGCGAAATCGGCAAGGACATTCAAACGCAAGAATTCACCGTCATCGGCGTCGGTGACATGTCGGGCGACGTGTTCGGCAACGGCATGCTGCTCTCGCGCAAAATCCGCCTGCAAGCGGCGTTCGATCACCGCGACATCTTCATCGATCCGAACCCCGGCGATTGCGAGAAGAATTGGATCGAGCGCAAGCGTATGTTCGATACGCCGCGCACCTCCTGGCAAGACTACGATAAGAAGCTGATCTCCAAGGGCGGCGGCGTCTTCTCGCGCAGCGCCAAGTCGATCGATGTGACCCCGGAGATCAAGGCGCTGACGGGGCTTGAGAAAGATTCGGTGACGCCGGTCGAGCTCATGTCGGCTCTGTTGAAGAGCCCGTGCGAGCTGCTGTGGTTCGGCGGCATCGGCAATTACATTAAGGCCGCGTCTGAATCGCAGACCGATGTTGGCGACAAGGCCAATGACGCGATCCGCGTCAACGGCGAAGAAGTCCGCGCGCAAGTGGTGGGCGAGGGCGCCAATCTCGGCGTCACGCAAGCCGGCCGCATCGCGTTTGCGCGCCACGGTGGGCGCATCAACACCGATGCGATCGATAATTCCGCCGGCGTCGACACGTCGGACCACGAGGTCAATATCAAGATCCTCTTGGGCGATGTCATTCGGGCCGGCGCGTTGAAAGCCGACAAGCGCGATGCGCTGCTTGAGTCGATGACTGATGAGGTTGGTCAGCTCGTCCTATGGGATAATTACGACCAGACCAACGCTATCTCGATCGCGGAAGCCAACGCCGGCAACGATCTCGATAGCCACGAGCGCTTCATGCAGCGCTTGGAATCCGAAGGCAAACTCAGCCGCAAAGTGGAAGGTCTGCCGGGGACGGCCGAGATCGCAGCGTTGCGCAGCGCTAAGCAGGGGCTCACGCGGCCGGAACTTGCAAAGCTCGTAGCCTACTCCAAGATCAATCTCTTCGATGCGCTGGTGGACTCCACAACGCCGGACGATCCGGCCTTCGAAGGGCCGCTGCGTGACTACTTCCCGCGCGAGCTGCACAAGTTCGACGCCCAGATGAAGACACACCGTCTGCGTCGCGAAATCATCGCCACGCAACTGGCCGACGATCTCGTCAATCGCTGCGGCCCGTCCTTTGTCGACCGCATCAAGGACATCTCACGCGCTCGCACCGTCACCGTTGCGTGTGCCTTCGAAGCGGCGCGCCGCATCTTCGATCTCGAAGCCATGGTCGATCGCATCAACGCGCTCGACAATAAAGCCCCGGCGGCGGCTCAAACCGCGTTGCACCAGAGAGTCGGCGGGGCGCTGCGCCGTTCAACGACATATCTCGCGCGCCACGCCGGATTCGAGAGCGAGAAGCCGCCAACCATTCTTGATGTGGTCAACCGTTACAAAGCCCTGGTCGATGCGCAACGCGCCAACATCGAAGACGATCTCAGCGCCATCGAGCGCGAACGCGTCACCGCGCGTCTTCAGTCGCTCGTCGATCTCGGCGCGCCGGAGGATATCGCCCGCGAAACCGCCTTGCTCTCGCCGCTGACGCTTTCGCTCGACGTCGCAGACATGGCAATCGACACGAAGTGGCCGATCAACGAAGCTTCGATGCTCCATTGTGTGCTTGGCGCTGAGCTCGGCCTCGATGCGTTGCGCGATGCCGCAACGAACATGAAGCTCGAACAGCACTGGGATCGCCTTGTCGTGCGCCGGGCAGCGCAAGATTTCGGCGACATTCAGCTACGTCTCGCTGAAGCCGCCGCGCGCGCCATCGGCACGCCGCCGAAGAATGCCGATTATGGCTGGGCCAACGAAGCCGTGCAAAGCTGGCTCACGTCGCTCGGCAAACCGGCGAGCCGCGCTAGATCCGCCTTCACGGATCTGAACAGCCAAGGCGCGTGGACCTTCGCGAAGCTGATGCTGATCTCGGCCGAGTTTAACGGGCTGGCGTCGTCGGTGCGCTGAGGCTTTCGATCAAGTCAGCTAGCATTGCGTGTTCGCGCGCGGTCGCGGCGGGATTGTAACGCACGCGGGGATCTTCAGCGTGTTCGTCCTCGAAGGCGTGTGTCGCGTTCTCGAACACAACAATGTCGAGCGGCGCGCCACGCGCGCGTTGGCGCTCTAAAGTGCGCCGCGTCGGGCCGACGATGTAATCATTCTCGGCCACGATGGCGACGGAGCGCGGCGTCAGCCGCCAATCGCGCTGGCCAACATAGGTGCCTACGCCGGCATAAGGATAAACGATAAGCGTGCCGGCCAGCCCGCGCAGCGGTTCATCATTCAAGCCTGTCAGACCAGTGAAGCGCTCCATTTCCGCGCCGCTGCGCAAAGAGAGCGCGTCCATGATCGTCCATCCGCCGTGGCTCCAGCCGATCGCTACGATGCGTTCAGGATCAGCCCAAGCCTGGCGTCGCGCCCAGGCGACGGAGGCGTAAAGATCTCCCGCGCGCTCGCGGCCGTGAAGGCGCATGCCGGTGCACACGGTTGCGATTGCACTTGCCCGGCCGATACGGCGCGGCGCGTATGAATCGATCTGCACCGCTGCAGCGCCGGCGCGCGCGGCCGCTTCGGCGATGTCGTTCTGAAACGGCCGCATGCCGCCGCAGCCGTGCATCATCAGCACAACAGGCGCGCGGCTGGCTGATTCTGGACGTGTCACGACGAAGTGCTCTTCGAGGCGCTCGATCCGGCGCTCCAAGCTTTCGGCGAACGCTTGCGCGGGCATGAGCACTCCAAAAAACAAGGCGGCGAAGGCGACCACAAAACGCATCGGCTGATCTTGGCTTGTGATCCGGGCAAGGGGAAGGCAGCGTATCAGCCTTCGAGGTGACACCATGAATTTCCGCTCTTTGGCCGCGTTGGCCGCGCTCGTTACGTTTGCAGCCTGCAACCAGCCGGCCGAGCCGCCGACGGCTGAAGTGGCCGGTGAGCGCAACGCCGTTGTGACGGCTGCTGTAGAAGCGCAGCGCACGCGTTTTGCTGCCGCGCCGCCAGTGAGTGATGCGGATCGCGCCACCGCCTATCAGTTCGAGTTCGCGGGCCTCTGGACCGATCGCCTGCCGATGACGGCGTTTGAGGGCGAAGTCGTGCTGGTGGTGAACACGGCGTCCGAATGCGGATTTACGCCGCAATATGAAGGCTTGCAGGCGATCTACGACGAGTATCAGGCGCGCGGCTTCGAAGTCGTCGGCGTGCCGGCGAACAATTTCAACGGCCAGGAGCCTGGCTCGGCCGAGGAGATCCAGGAATTCTGCACGCTGAATTACGGCGTGACGTTCCCGATGGCGACGAAGACCGATGTCGTCGGCGAAGCGCGTCATCCGTTCTATGCGTGGGCGGAGCAGCAACTCGGCGAGAGCGCCGTGCCGGGATGGAATTTCCACAAGCTGCTGATCGGCCGAGACGGGCGTTTGATTGCAGCGTTCGGTTCGAGCGCCGAGCCAACCTCAGACGAAATTCGTGCCGCGATCGAAGCGGCGCTTGCCGCGTCGACGCGTGCTACCCCGACGTCCCAGCCTCAGTGACGGAAGTGACGCATGCCGGTGAACGCCATCGCGATGCCGGCATCGTCGGCCGCCTTGATCACTTCGTCGTCACGGATTGAACCGCCCGGCTGAATAACGCACGTCGCGCCCGCTTCGACCGCTTGCAATAGGCCATCGGGGAAGGGGAAGAATGCGTCGGAGGCACAGGCTGCGCCCTTGGCGAGCGATGCTGGAAGCTTCGCCATCTCCGCTGCTTCGCCGGCGCGCAACGCTGCGATGCGCGCGGAGTCGCGGCGGTTCATTTGGCCTGCGCCGATGCCTGCGGTTTGGCCGTCCTTGGCGAAGATGATCGCGTTCGACTTCACGTGCTTGCACACTGTGAACGCAAACAGCATGTCGCGGACCTGCGCATCGGTTGGCTGCTTCTGCGTGACGATCTTTAGGTCCTGGCGCGTCACCCGGCCGATATCGCGGTTCTGCACCAGGAAGCCGCCGGCGATCGTCTTGAACGAAAGCCCCGGCGCTGCCGGATCAGGCAGGCCACCTGTCACCAGCAAGCGCAGATTCTTCTTCTTCGCAAACACCGCGACCGCATCGTCATCCGCTTCCGGTGCGATGACGACTTCAGTGAAAATCTCCGCAATCGCTTCCGCTGCAGCGCGATCCAAACGCTGGTTCACCGCCACGATGCCGCCGAACGCGGAAACCGGATCGCACTCGAGCGCGCGCTTGTAAGCTTCAACGAGCGAGCCGCCCAACGCCACGCCGCACGGATTGGCGTGCTTGATGATGGCGACTGCAGCGCTTTCCTTCGGATCGAACTCAGCGACCAATTCGAACGCCGCGTCCGTATCGTTCAAATTGTTGTAGCTCAGCTCTTTGCCTTGCAGCTGCTTTGCCGTCGACACGCCAAAGCGATGTTCGCCGGTGACGTAGAACGCAGCACTTTGGTGCGGGTTTTCGCCGTAACGCAGTGATTGCCGGAGCTTGCCGCCGAGCGAGCGGTACGCAGGCGCTTTGTCCTCAAGCTGGTGTGCGTACCATTCCGAGATCGCCGCATCGTACGCAGCCGTCCGCGCGAACGCTTTGGCGGAGAGCTTCTTGCGCAGCGCTAAAGTCGTGCCGCCGTGCGTCTTCGCTTCTTCGAGGATCGTGGCCATGTCGTCCGCGTCGGTCGCGACGGCGATGAAGCCGTAATTCTTCGCCGCTGCGCGGATCATCGCCGGGCCGCCAATGTCGATGTTCTCGATGCAGGTCTCGAAATCGGCGCCGCGCGCCACCGTCGCTTCGAACGGGTAGAGGTTCACATAGAGCACATCGAAGCCTTCAATGCCGTGCTCCTTCATCGCTTTGGCGTGCTCGGCATTGTCGCGCAGCGCGAGCAGGCCGCCGTGGACTTTCGGGTGCAGCGTCTTCACGCGCCCGTCCATCATTTCCGGAAACCCGGTGACGGCGCTGACGTCCTGAACCTTTAGCCCCGCATCCGCGATCGCCTTGTGCGTGCCGCCGGTGGAGACGAGTGCGGCGCCCAGGCCGGCCAACGCCTTGGCGTGGTCGATGAGGCCGGTTTTGTCGGAAACCGAAATGAGGGCGCGCTTGATCGGCAGGATGTCAGTCATGGCCGCGCTTCTAGGGGATTCTCTCCGAAATGCGGAGTCGGGCGGTGATTCTGACGCAGGGGCTCACTCCCCCTGCAACTCCGGATAAATCCACCAGAACGGAAACTCCGTCTCTCCCAGCACCAGGGCCGCCACCTCCGGAAAGATGATCTCGGCGCGCACGCTGTTGCCGAGCATCACCAGGCAGCGCTGGCCGGCTTCTTCGCAGATCACCAGATTGCCGGTCCAATCGTTGTGGCCGCCTTTGGAGAAGTAGCGACCGTTCGGGCCTTCCCAGGTTTCGCCGACGAGTGAGGCGGAGAGATTGGTGGCTTCGCCGCGTGGGTCGGTGGTGTTGTAGTAACGGATGGTGGGAAACTTCTGCGCCGTGCGGATCGGAAATTGCGCGCGCACCCATTCGGCGCGTGCGGCAGGCGAGAGACCTTCGCCCGCAAACATGCCGCGCCACAAGCGCGCTTGATCTTCGATTGTCGTATCCATCGAGCCAGCGGCGGCGACATTGTCGCGCCGATCGTGCGGCTCGAACGTCCCGTCCATAGCGTAGCCGTCGGCGAGATTGCCGGCGAAATCGTCGCGCCATTGCATCGACGTGCGCGTCATGCCGAAGCGATCGAAAACGCGGGCTTGCATTTCCGCGCCGACATCAAGGCCGAGGCCTTCTTCAAGCACGGTCTGCAAAACCCAGATGCCTTCGTTCGAATAGGCGTAATGCTCGCCCGGCGTGAAGTGGAAGCGCAGGCGGCGATCCTCTTCCAGAAAGCGCATATTCGCGAAGCCACTCGTGTGCGAGAGCAAGATGCGCGGCGTCAGCTGGCGCCAACGTTCGTCGCCGGCAAGATCGGTGTAATCTTCGTATTCCGGCAGCGGGCGCGGCAGATACTCCGCGATTGAGCGATCGAGAGCGAGCCGGCCTTCATCGACCAATTGCATCACCATGTATGCAAACGCCGCCTTGGTGAGCGACGCGCCGTACATGATCGTGTCGGTCTCCAGCGGCAGCGCGTTCTCGCGATTGCGATAGCCGTACGCGCCGATGTGCGTGATCTCACCCCGCTCCACCACAGCGACAGCCATGCCGACAACGCGTTCGCGCGCCATCAGCGCTTCAATGCGAGCATCCAGCGCAGCGCCGCGCTCTGATGTTTGTGTCGGCAAGGGGGAGCTCACGCAGCTGGCAAGAGCCGCGGAGGCAATCAGGATAGCAATTCTCATTTTGTCCTCAGGGTCTGCGCCAGCTGATGAAGAAACATCCGAGCCCGCCGATGATCAGCGCAAAGCCCGGGATTAAAGCCCAACCAAATCTGGCCGGGACGAGCACCGCATTGGCGCCCACGAGATGCCACATGCGCCGGCCCTCCGGCACGGTCTCTGTGTATGCCGGCCCGCGCATGTCGGGGATGGAGATGGTCTGTTCGTCGGCGCGCGCGGGATCTTGATCGAAGACGTCGTCGCGCTCTCCGGGCCTGACGACGCCGTATGATTGATAGGTGTAGTGCGTGGCCGCACCACCGCGATCGACCTGTGCGAGGCCGACAAGCGCGCCGCCCGCCACCAAAGCGGCCAGCCCCGCATAGAGCCAGCGGCGTGTGGTCGAGCGCGTATTGTGCTCGCGCTCAAGCAGGTGCTTGCGCACCGCCTCGATCTCGCGGAGCCGGTCAAGCTCGGCCGGGTAGAGGGCGGCGATCATGGCCTCGGTGTCGAGGCTGAACGCCTCCACCAGCCGCTGATAGACGTCCTCCGACGGAAACGATTTCCCGGTCTCGAGCTTCGACAAATAGGATTGCTCGATGCTCGCCTTGGCCGCCGCGTCAGGCTGCGTCCACCCGAGTTCGGTGCGCCGGTTCTTGAGGTACTCGCCGAATTTCATGGGTCCAGTCATTGGCAGGAATGCCTTGAATACAACTGGAATAATCGAGAATAGGCAGGAATAGCGTGTCTGGCGATCGGCTTGGCCGTGTTAACAGGACCTTTGACGAGGGAAACCCAATGCCAGCCGCCAAAGATGTTCGCTTTTGGGACCGCACGGCGCGCAAGTACGCCGCCAGCCCCATCGAAGACATGGCCGGCTATGAGCGCTCGATTGAACATGCCCGCCGTTTGCTCAAGAGCACGGACGTAGTGTTCGAGTTCGGCTGCGGCACCGGCACGACGGCGTTGAAGCTCGCACCCGCCGTTGCCCGCTATGTCGCGACCGATTTCTCACCCGAGATGATCGCCATCGCACGCGAGAAAGCCGCGGCGGGAGGCTGCGCCAATGTTGAGTTCGCGGTCACCGCGCCGGAGTCGGCGCATTGGCCCGACGCCAGCTTCGACGCCGCGTTGGGCTTCAACGTGCTTCATTTGATCCCAGACCGAGCAACGGCGCTGCGCGGCGTGCATAGAATGCTGAAGCCCGGCGGGCTCTTTTTGTCTAAGACGCCGCAGCTGAAAGCCATGAATCCCGGCATCCGCTTGCTCGTGCCGTTGATGCAGGCCGTCGGCCAAGCGCCTTACGTTTCGTTCCTGTCCGCCGAAGACCTGGAGCGTGAGATAGAAGCCAATGGCTTCGAAATCATCGACCGCGCCAAGCATAGCTCAGGCAAGAAGGATATGCGCACGTTCTTCGTGGCGAGAAAGATCTAGGCTCGCTTTAGCTTCGAGGCGAGCGCTTCGAAGAGCGGTTTTGCAGCTGTATCAGACGGAAGGCCCGACACCTGCCCGTCACCGACTTCGAGCAGCCACCACCTGCCGGAAGCGTCGACGGCGAAGTCCGCCGACGCAAAGGGACTTGGAACGAGCGCAGCGACCTGACTCACAAGTTCGGCTGGCGGTCCCTCGCGAGCTGCGGCTGCGTTAGAGCGCGGCCAACAGCCTAAGGCTGCTCCATTGATGATGAAAGCCCGGTGCTCGTCTGCTGGTTTGCCGACCGGCAGCAACGGCACATAGCGCTTGAAAACAATCCCACCAACCAAGCTGTCACCCTGCAGTTCTCTGAACTTCTGAATGACACGGGAGGCAGCGTTTCGGTCTGTCGCAGACGGAATGAAGCACGCCTCATCCCAATAGCCTGAGGCCTGAGACTTCACCCAGTCCTTGATGACAACAGGCTGTTCGCCGAACGTGCTCAGCGCGGCGTCGATGTCAGCGGGATGGTCTAATCGCTCTTTGGTCACCCATGTTGTCTCCGGCGTGAACGCCCGTAATGTCGCGTAGGAGCCGGGCGCGTGGTGACAGGCTTCGTATGCGGATGGCGGTGTAAGCAATTCCGCACCAAGTTCGCGCGTGGCCTCGAACAGCGCGGCGTACGCATCACTCCTGAGCATCCATCCGCGATAAACCGCGCGTCCCGGCTCGACGAACTTGGCAGATCGAAGGGCTTGCTTTGGGTCGATACGCTGATCGAGCGCATCGTGATCGATCAGAACAGGCGCGAAACCGGCTTCGCGGGCCGCCGAAAACTCCCCTACAAACTCCGGCTCCACGGATCGTGGATTGAGCGGATCGGAGCAAAAGATGGCGTAATTTGCCATTCTATCTCTCAAGCCCGCGTCAGCGCCCAGCGGATGCGGTTTGGCAGCGCGAGGCCATGCCCCATCGGATCAGCCTCGCCCGTCAGCACGATCTGCAGCGACTCGCGCGGATTGGCGCCGCCCCAATAGATTGAGGGCTCGATGGCGATGTCAGGCGCGTCGGTGCGGAGCCGCCATTTCTGGCCGCCCGGCGTTTCCAAGAGCGCGACATGATGCTCGATCATGCGCGCGCGCACGTTGGGATGCAGATGGAAGCGCGCGACGAACGGGATCGGCGCTTTCGGGTTGGGGCTTTTGAGGCGCATCGGCCGGATCAGTTCATCGATACCGCGTACATTGGTGCCTTCGGTGTCGATGAAAATGTAGCGGCGGTGCATGAGGCCGAACTGCGCCTTGTAGCCGTCATGCCGGCCTTGCACGGTGACGCCGCTCTCATCCTCAGAGCGCCGCACATCATCCAGCACCGGCCCTGAGAGACGCGGGCCTCCTTTGCTGCGCCGATCATCCATCGCCGCGGAGAGCGCATCGCCGATGATGAGCGTGGAATGACCATTAGTGGCGCGCGCCGCCATGCGTGCTGCCGGCTCCAACTCGCGCGCTGCGCCGATATTGACGATTAGCCGTTCGCTCTCGCTCGAAAGCTCGAACGCCAGCGCACTCGCATGCGCGCGTTCGGCGTAGGAGAGGGGAGGCGCAGAGCCCACATCCATCAGCACGCGCAGCGGGCCAGCCTCAATCCGCTGGTAGCCGGTGTGTTGCGCAAACTGAAAGCTACGCAGCGGCGCGTTCACGCGCGCGAGCACAGCATCGATGGTTGCTGCAGAACCCTCGGAGCCACCTTGGAAGCAGCCCAAGCCGCCATCGCCCAAGCGCAACATGCGCAGCATGTTGGCGAGCTTCGGTAGCGTGTCGGTGATCAGCGGCGTGACTTCTTCGAACGCTTCAAGCGCCGTGACCATGTCGCACAGCGTTTCCGCCAGCGCTTCCGGCGCGCGCGAGAGGTGCCCGCCATCGGGGAAGAATTGCTTGGCGCATGCTTCGATCAGCATTTCTTCGCCTTGCTCGGCGAGGCGCTCGCCTTCCGGAAATCCCGCAGCGCCCGCGAGGATGAGCGCAGCACCAGCTTTGATTGAACCCAGATGCCGCTCGCTCAACTCGCTCTGCGCCACCATTAGGAGCCGCGCTTGTCGCGCGACTGAACGCATCAACGCGCCGCGCTTCTCCGGTGCGCCAATCTCAAACGCCGGCCGGCCCCAGCACAGCCACGCAAACAAGCGCTCCGCGGTGAGTTCGGGATCCCATGCGAGATCGTCCCACTCGCCATATTCATCAACCCACGCATCGACGATGTCGGCGATGCGCCGATGCGCCGAGGGGCCAACCGCGGCGAGATCAACAAGCCACGCAAACGAGTGCAGCCGCGCCGTGAAATGTCGTGACGGATGTTTCGGCCGCCACGGCACGGGATGCTCGCCCGCCAAACGCTCTGCCGCAATGCGCCACAGGCCGCGCCCGATTTCGCGCCCGCGCTCCGCATCACCGACGCGCGGATCATTGCCGAAGCGCTCAATGCGATCGGGTTCAGGCCCGTTGAGACGCCCGCGATGAAACGGATTAGCGCGCCAGTTATCGCTCACGGCGACTGGCCGTTGTTGCCGGCGGGGAGGGGTAACCGGCGCATTCAAGGGCGTCAGCCAGTTTGGCGGAGGCGTTTTATGTTGTCGGCGTACGCGTTCGCATCGCCGCCATACACAGCTGTGCCCGCCACCAACGCCGTAGCGCCCGCAGCGATCACGCTGGGCGCAGTCTTCGCGTTCACACCGCCGTCGACTTCAAGAATGATGTCGCGGCCCGTTGCGTCGATCTTCTTTCTGATCTTCTCGATCTTCGGCAGCGCCGTCTCAATGAAGCTCTGTCCGCCGAAGCCTGGATTGACGCTCATCACCAGCACCAAGTCGATCAGATCGATGATCGGATCGATCGCTTCCGCAGGCGTGCCGGGATTGAGCGAGACGCCAGCCTTAGCGCCCGTCGCGCGGATCGCTTGCAGCGTGCGATGCACGTGCGGGCCAGCTTCAGGATGCACCGTGATGATATCGGCGCCCGCATCGCGGAAGGCTTGGATGTAGGGATCGACCGGCGCGATCATCAGATGCACGTCGAACGGCAGCTTGCTGTGCGGGCGGATCGATTTGACCACACTCGGCCCAATCGAAATGTTCGGCACGAAATGGCCGTCCATCACATCGACATGGATCATGTCGGCCCCGGCCGCATCGACGGCGCGCACTTCCTCGCCGAGCTTCGAGAAATCTGCCGCCAGGATCGAAGGTGCAATGAGCGTGTGCGCCATGGGTCCGTGACTACCCGCCACCGCCCGTTGAGGCAAGGCAGCCGCTCAGACCGGTGGCGCAATAGCCCATGACGGCTGCCATCCAGGGCAAAATTGCGTTGCGAGTTGCTGCCAGGCTTGGTCGGTGGTCTGCCCTTGGCCATCCCAAGCGGCCGCTGCGCTATTTTCCATCATTGTCTGATCGATGCGCGAAACGCGGAATGGTTGGCCTTCAGACGCTTGGTGCATGATGATGTAGCCGCAAAAACGATCAACGTTTTCGAAGCGTGCGACGATGTCGAACGCGATGTAAACGCCGGGCGCTGGCGCACCGGGCGTGTTGTCATAGATCGTTGTGCGCATCACCCGCCGCTCAATGACTGCGCCCGTCTGTCTGCGCAATCGGCCTGCGTCCGCGACGAAATCCTCTTCTGTCTGCTCAGCCTGCATGTCCTCAGTCCACATAGCTCGCGCGGAAGCGAGATCGTTGCGTTCGAGCGCTTGCCAAAATGCGTCCCGCGCCGTCGCCGCCGCGGCAACACGAGCATCCTGTGTTTGCGCCGCTGCAGACGCCGCGAATGTAAACATGGCGAGAAGAGCGAGGATGAGCGGTTTCATGGCCTTATCCTAGCACCAGCCGCGCGGCGTAGAAGCCGTCCAAACCGCCGATTTCGGGCCAGTGGCCCGGATGCGTGCGCAGGTCGCCCTCCTTGGTGATGAACGGCTCGGCGCCCGGAATGATATCGGCGCTGAACGGCTCGCGCCGCCATCCGTTCTTCAGCGCCTCTGCCACGACGCCTTGGCCTTCCTCCGGCTCAAGCGAGCACACGGCATAGATTAGCGGCGCGCCGGGCTTCAGCAGCTTCGCGCAGGCTGCAACCAACGCGCTTTGCAATTCAGCGAGCTGGCGCACATCCGTTGGCCGCCGCAGCCATGCGACGTCAGGATGGCGGCGCAGCGTGCCTGTCGATGTGCAGGGCGCGTCGAGCAGGATCGCGTCAAACGGCTCAGCGCTGAACGTCAGCGCATCGGCGCAGATCACTTCGGCTTTGAGCTTCGTACGCGCCAAGTTTTCGCGCAGACGCTTTAGTCGTACGTCAGACTTATCGACTGCCGTCACGTGCGCGCCTGCAGCCGCAAGCTGTAACGTCTTGCCGCCAGGTGCTGCGCAGAGATCGAGCACGCGTAGCCCGCGCACATCGCCGAGCAAGCGCGCGGGTAGGGCGGCGGCCGCGTCCTGCACCCACCACGCGCCGTCATTGAAGCCCGCGAGCGAGTCGATCGGCGCGTGATCGGTGAGACGGATGCTGCCCGTCGGCGTCACGACGCCAAACAAGCGATGCGCCCAGTCGTCCGCATCGCTCTTCACGCTGATATCGAGCGGCGCCTCGTTCAGCAGCGCTTCGGCAATTCGCGGCGCGGCGTCGCCATAAGTCGCGCGCCAGCGCGTGTAGAGCCACGGCGGCAAATCCGCGCCCGGCGGCAGCGTCGCCATGATCTCCGCACCTTCGCGCGACACGCGCCGTAAGACGGCGTTCATCAGCTTCGCAAATCCGCGGGCTTGCGGCAGTTGGTTCGCCGCTTCCACCGTTTCGCCGACCGCAGCATGCGCCGCCGTGCCCAGCACAAGCAGTTGCGTCGCGCCAATATGCAGCAGTGCGCGTCCGTGAAGCGCGGTGTCCGGCAGCGGCCGTTCGAGCATTTGCGACAGCACCGCATTGACGCTGCCCAAGCGCCGCAATCCTGCGGTCGCGAGCGCGCGGGCGAACGCGCGATCGCGGCCGGCAAGGGCGCTATAGCTTGGCGTTTGCTCCAGCGCGTCTTCGAGCGCGCGGCCGTGATCCATCACGGCGATCAGCAATTCAGCAGCAGCGATGCGAGCGTTCACGGCATGTCTTCAAGCACGACGCGCACGCGCCGGTAGGATGCCAACCTGATCGTCGCGCCGCCCGCTGACATTGGCGTGGCGATACGCACGACTGGGGCGAAATTGGCGTCAGGCATCAATGCAAACCACACTTCGCCTTCGGGAATCCGCCGCCGCCCTGCATCGCGCTGTTCGTAACCAGCAACGGCGATATAGGCCATCCGGCAGCGCAATACATCGCCTTCGTAGCCAGCGTCGTCGAAGTCGCGGATTTGGCCGCCGCTCAATTCCATGACGTAGTGGAAGCGCCCGTCGAATGTCGGATACGAGCCGCTGCAGCGGCGCGTCTGGCCGACATCGATCGACATCGCCACCATCGTCGAGAGCGGATCGCGTGAGCGGCGGCGTTGTTCGTCGCTCGTCGGCGGTTCGCCCCAGAGCCGATAGGTCGGCGTGATCTCCGCGTTCACCGTACCGTCCGCACCGACGCGCATCGCGATTATGCGATGCTTGCGGCTGTAGCGGTGATCGAGATCGTAGCTGCTCCAGCGCACGTCGCCATTGACGATGGCGCCCGTTGCGATCGCCGTTAGGTTCGTGCGCTCGAACAGATTGAGCAGGCCGCGCGATTGGAGGTGGGCGCGGATTTGGTAGTCGTCGTCCGAAACATTCGCGTCGACGCTGATGCCGCCGAGCGGCACGAAGCCCAGGCCCACGCCATCATAGGTCAACGAGAAGCGATCCGCCGCGGCGGGTGCGGCGGTGAGGAGCCAGGCACAAAGGGCGAATAGGAACGCGCGCATGCGGGCGCGACCTTAATCGCAGCCGCGCCGCAGGCCAACTATGCGCGCAGTAATCCCTGCATCGGGCGTTGAGCGCCGCTATCCGGAAACGCATCGCGCTCCAAGGCCCCGCCGGGAACACGCAAATGATCCGCCAGCACGCCTTTAAACACGGCCCGTAGATCGGTGGTGGGCCGCAGGTCGCGTTGCTCATGCAGCGCGCTGCGCGCCAGGCCTGGCCAGTCCGCCAGGACGCGCCCGCCGCGCACCGCGCCACCGGAGAGGAAGGCTGCCGCACCCGTGCCGTGATCGGTGCCGCCGGCGCCGTTGGGTGCGGCGGTACGGCCAAACTCGGTGGCGATGATGACGACGGTGTTGGCCCATGCCGGGCCCATCTCCTGCTTGAACGCATCGAGGCCGTCATCGAGCAAGGTCAGCGCGCGCGCCAGCGGGCCTTGCTCAAGACCCTGGTTGGCGTGGGTATCCCAGCCGCCCATTTCCATGACTGCCGCGACTGGCCCGTCATCGCTCTTCAGGAAGCGCGCCGCGATCCGGGCGAGCGGAGCAAGCGCGCGTGCGCCGCCACGCATATCGTCAGCGCCCGAATTCATGGCGATGCCGTTTGCGCTCATCGCCGACTGCAATGCGTTCGCCAGCGCCGGATCGCGCGCCTCGTAGAGCGAGAGCAGGCGAGCGATCGTATCGTCTTGAACATCAGGTAGCGCCGAGGGCGACCAAGTCGCAACAGCGGTTTGCCCACGCAGGATGAGCGGTGCTTGCGCCGACAGCGCCATGCCCATTTCAGGCCGCGATTGCGGCAGCGCGCCAAGCGCTTTGTTCAACCAGCCTTCGGTGCGCGCGAACGGCGCAACAGCGCCGGTCTCCAGCACATTCTGCGCATCGAAGTGCGAGCGTTCGCGATATGCGGTCGCGCAGGCGTGGACGGGGAGGAGTTCGCCCGCGCCATAGAGCGCATGCATCTTGGCCAAGTTCTTGTGCAGACCGAACGTGCCGTCGAGACGCAGCACCGCATTGTCGCCGCTTGCCGGTAGCGCCAAGCGTCCGCGCAGGCCTGCATACTGCGGATCGCCGACTGGCGCGAGTGCGGACAAGCCATCCATGCCGCCGCGCAGGATGACGACGAGCAGGCGCTTGTCTGTCGTTTGCGATTGCCCGAACGCGAACACGGGGAAGGAGAGTGCAGCGCCAGCAGCGGCGCCGGCGAGGAGGTGGCGGCGGTTCAGCATGGCTTATCTCCGTTGCATTTCTGGCGCGCCGAACAAGAGGGCAAAGCCTTGTTGCGGACTCTCGGCGCGGCGGATCGCAGTTATGCTTTCGTCGCTGAGCAATGGCCCAAGGCAGCCTTGCCCGACCTCCACTGGATCGACATCCGCGCGCGCGATGCGCTCAGCATAAGCTTGCGCGAACTCGATGCGTTTCATGACGAGATCAGCTGTGAGCCACGCATCGGCGCTATCGGCCCAGCCATCTGGCCCGGAAGCGGAATAGGGGCGTTGGCCCATGGCGGTGAGTGCTGCGATCGCTGCTTGCGGCGGCAATTCGCGGATGTTGGCGGCGCGGAGCACGGAGAGCGCATATTCTTCCGGGCGCTTGAACTTGGCGAACGGCGTCTCCCAGGCCTCTGGGCTATCGACGAGCGCCTCCATCGTGTCGCGCAGATCGCCCTCGCTGTCGCGGAACGCGCGCTCGACGCGCGCGACGGCAGCTTGTGGCGGATCGTCAGCAATGTAGTGGCGGCAGAGTTTCGTTGCGATGAAGCGGGCGGTGGAGTGATGGCGCGCCAGATCGCTGAGCGCTGCTTCGCCTTGTGCTACGCCGGTTTGCGCGTAGGTGCGGTTGAGCAGCGTCTTCGGACCGGGCTCATGCGCATCGGCGTCGAACTCGAACAGCTGCGCGCCACTGCGCGTTGCGACATCGTCATTGACGAGATCGCGCAGGCGGGGGCGCTCATAGGTCCAGCCCGTGATAATCGCCGCCAGCGCTTGCACGTCGGCTTGCGTGTAGCCGCCGTTCACGCCGAGCGTATGCAGCTCCAGAATTTCGCGGCCGAGATTCTCGTTGATGCCCGTTGGTCTGCCGCCGCCTGGCAAGCGCCGCCCGCGCCGCGGATTCTGACCGATGGCGCTGTTGGGGCCGACGGAGAGCCAGTTATCGAGATAGACGATCATGCCCGGATGCTTGGTCGATGCGAGCAGCATGTCGGCGAAGCGCCCGCCCACATGCGGGCGGATGGCTTCTTTCTCGAATGATGGCGGCAGCGCCACCGCAGCCGGTTTCGCGGCGGAGACGGTGAAGTGGTTGGACCAGAAGTGCACGAGCCGTTCGTGCACGGGCGCTTGTGTTGTCAGCCCGGCTTCGATGCGCGCCGCCACCGCACGGGTAGCGCGCGCGCGAAAGTTCTCGACGAAATCTTCTTCAACGGAGAGCCGTTGCAGCTCTTCCTGCGTCACGCCCTCACGCTCGGCGCGTTCTTCGATGCGCGCACCATTGCCGTTGTTCATACGCCGCTGCACGAGCCAGCGGCCGAACGCGAGTAGATCATCCTCCGCCGGCGGCAGCGCTGCAATTGGCGTGGGCGGCGCCGCTTGGCGGCCGATTTGCCCCTTCACCCAGCCGCGCGGATCGCCAGCGATGACGCGCAGTTCACCGGGGCGCGGGCCGAAGCCGAAGCGATGTGCGGCGAGGGCGGCGAGGTTGAGATCGGGCATGCGTGCGCTCCTGATGTCACTCTAACGCTTTCCGCCTCGGAGTCCGTCGCGCAACGAAAAAGGGACGCCTTTCGGCGTCCCTTTCAGCGCGTCCGCGTCTGGCTGCGTTAGAGCGGACGGACGTTGATCTCGCGGTTCGCTAGCGGCAGCTCGACCAGCATGCCGAGACGGCCGGCGATGACGTCAGCGTTGCCGGTGGCGCGGGCTTCGCTGACTTGCATCTGCGCAGCGACTTGGTTTTCGGCGCCGGTGAGGACAACGAGGCCGGTGTTGCCAGCCTGAGCCTGCGTCGCGACTTCAGCTGCCGTCGGCGCGCGCGTTTGGTGCAAGCGTGCGAGCGCTTCCGTTTGCGCGCCTTGCAGCACGACGTCGGCATTTTGCGCAGCGCTCGAGCTCACCACGCGGCCATCGCCGCCGACGACGATCGAGCGGCCGCGATAATCGAAGCGATAGCCGACGCGTCCGGCGAAGGCGTCTTCTTGTGTCGTGAAGGCCGAGACGACGAGTCCGTCGCCTTCAAACACGATGACTGAGCGACCCGGCTCGGGAGCAGGGCCCCAGGCTTGGAGGCCACGCTCCAGGCCATCAAAGCCTGCAGCTTGGTTCAAGCCGTCGACCATGCGCTGGGTATCCGACGGGCCGTAGACTGCGAGCAGCGAGCTTTCGCTGCGCGTTGCGCCCGCGAACAATTCATCGAGATCAGCTGTTTGCGTCAGGCCGGCTTCCGTCAGCAGAACGGCATCGACGCGATCGGCCGGGAGATTGTGTTCGGCGAGCGCCGAAGCAGCGCCCGAGCCTGCATCGACAATAAACATGCGGCCCGCCGCGATCACCGCGAGGCAGGGCTGCGCGCCTTGCGCGCCGCCGCAGACGACCGCGCGCAGCGCCGTGCTATTGAAAAGATCTTCGTTCGCTGTGGCGCGCTGATCGGCATACGCTTCATACGCGCGCGCAATCGCTTCCTGGCCTTCCGGCGTTTGCGAGCCGAGCACCCAGCCGCCCCAGAACAGCCCAGACAGCGTCACGAAGACGACTGAGGATTTTCCGATGGCATTCATATTCCGACCCCGTTTGTAAACACGCTCCACGGCGCGTTGACGTAAGACCCCACGTAGCGTCACTAACCCAATCAATGATTCACGCAAACTCGGTTAAGGATTGGTTTCCACAGCTGGGCGCCGTTTCTTCACCGGCGCTGAAAAACAGGGCTGAATCAGCGATTTGTTCGATGCGATTCCGTAATGGTGATTGCCTAAATGGTTAACGGCGCACGCCGTGTTCTGGTGTTCGACTCCGGCGTCGGCGGGTTGTCGGTGCTCGACGCCATCGTCGCGTCCGGCCATGCGCTTGAGATCAACTACGCCGCCGACAATGCGTGGCTGCCTTACGGTTTGAAGACCGACGCGCAATTGCGTGAGCGCGTCCCGGCTTTGCTTGAGGCGCTTGTGGCGCAATGGTCGCCGGAGATTGTCGTCGTCGCCTGCAACACCGCATCGACCATCGCGCTCGATGAGGTTCGCAAGGCGTTGCGCGTGCCGGTGGTTGGCGTTGTGCCGCCCATCAAGCCAGCCGCCGCACTGACCAAGAGCGGCGCGATCGGGCTCCTGGCGACGCCCGCGACGGTTCGCCGAGCCTACACCGATGATTTGATAGCGCAGTTTGCAGCCGACAAACGCGTTCTCCGCTTCGGCTCCGCGGCGCTGGTGGAGGCGGCGGAGCAGAAATTGCGCGGGGAGACGTTCGCGCAATCTGCGATCACAGAAGCGATCGACGGCCTGTTTGGCGTTCCCGGGGGCGCCGATATCGATGTCGTCGCGCTCGCCTGCACGCACTTTCCTTTGCTGGCCGAGGACTTGGCGCGCGCGGCGCCTGCGCATGTCACATGGCTCGATAGTGGCGCAGCCATCGCTCGTCGCGTCGCCAATGTCTTGATCGCTGACGCGGGACAAGCGCGTGTGGATCGCGCTGCGTTCACGGATGCCAAAGCGGCGCGCGCTCTCTTTCCAGCTTTCCACAAGCGCGGGTTCAAAGTCTGCGCCGCGATCGATGACGCGCCTGAATTTCGCGTTACGGATTTGCACGCTTAGCAATCGTGTCGTTTTGGAAACGCTGCGCGTGCGAGCGCTGAGCGTGAGTAGAGTGCGCATTGCGCTTGGATGACGGTCGCGCAACGATCCACGCCAACGACAACGATATTCACAGGGGCAGGGAGCATGGCCGCAGGGTTCGGCGACATACCGCTTGGCTTGAGTTCGCAGATTTTGAACTTGGCCGGTGTGCTGACGCGGAAGCTGCCGCTCAAGGTCCCGCGCTATCAACGTCCGTACACGTGGACTGAGCGCGAAGTGCGGCAGCTGATTGAAGATCTGCGTCGCGCCTATAAGCGCGGTTCGGTGTTCTATTTCATCGGCCAGATCGTGCTGGTGAAGAATGACGGCCGTCTGGAAATCTCCGACGGCCAGCAGCGTCTGGCGACGCTCACAATGATCATGGCCTATGTGCGCGATCGCTTGCCGGGCCGCGCGAAGCAATTCCAGACATTGATCATGGACGGCGATAATCCGCGTCTGTTGTTGCGCGAAGACGATGCAGGCTTCTACCGGGGTTATGTCCAAGAGCCTGGGCAAATGAAGGCGATGGCGCGTCACGTAGAAACCGGCATCGATAGCAAGGACTTGCTCGCCAACGCCGCCCGTACAATCGAAACCGAGCTGCGCGATATCGATGATCGCGAGCTCGACTCGTTCATGTCGTATGTCGCGCGTGCTTGCACCGTGAACGTCGTCGATGCGGATGAACGCGGTTGCGCACAAACTGTGTTCAACACGCTCAATATGCGTGGTTCGCCGCTCTCGGGCGCGGATTTGATCAAGAGCGACCTGATCGAGAATTCGAAGCTCTCCAACACCGAAGCCGATGCGGCGGCGCGTAAGTGGGAGCAGATCGAGAACATGTTCGAGCGCGCGGATTTCGCGCACTTCTTGCACATGATGCCGTTCTTGCTGACGGGCGAGCGGCTGCTCTCGCCGGGCGACCTTGCGACGTTCCGCGGAGCGGTTGATCGCGCCGGCGGCGTGCGCACGTTCTTGTTCGATCATCTGCCGCGCTATGCGCAGGCGTTGCGCGCGATCTTCGCGGGTTCGATCGATGTGGGCGCGGCGAGCGCGGAAGTGAACCGGCGTGTCAGGCTGATGAAGCAGGTCGAAAGATGGGATTGGGCGCCGTGCGCGATCGCCTTCCTGGCTGAACATTCCGGCGAGCACGAACGCGTGCGCCGTTTCTTCCAGGCGCTCGATCGCTTCACCTTCGCCTGCGAACTTTCTGTCGTGGACGATCGCCTGCAGGAAGGGCGCTATGCGCGCGCGGTGAAAAACACTGGCGACGACAAGATGCTCTACGGCCACAAGGGCGCGCTCGAGCTCACCGATAACGAGCAGATGAAGTTCATCGATATGCTGAACAAGTCGCGCCGCCGTGACCGTTCGCGCCGGTTGCTGCTTATGCGTCTGGAAGCGGCCATGCCGAATGGTTCGATTCTGCAGATGACGAGCGATGCTACGGTTGAGCACATTCTGCCGAAGGCGGGCGGTGCGGCTTGGGACATGCTGTTTGCCGACAAGGCCATGCGGGCCGAGGCGGCCAATCTGCTCGGCAATCTGACGCTGCTCACGGAAGCGCAGAACACTGCCTGCGGGGCCAAGGGCTATGCCGAGAAGCGCAAGATTTTCTTCAACACGCCCAACGCCCCCATCCATGCGCTGACTCGCGATCTCGTCGGCATCGAGGATTGGACGATGCGCGCCATCGAAGAACGCCATGAGCGGCTGGTCCGCATCCTCTGCGAGGATTGGGGCCTGATCCGGGATTCTTCCAGCCAAGCGGCGTGAAATCGGCGGCGGAATTAACCCGTCGCTAACCAATGCGCGCCACCCCTTAACGTCCCATTCATGCTTGGGGCAATGAGGGGCCCGATGTCGCTTTTGTATGCGGTGGTTTTCGCAAGCCGCTGCCGGTCCAACCATCACCGCATCGCCGTCGATGCGCTGCGCCATCTGCAATCCGCAGAGGGTGCGCAGTGGCGCGACATGCTTTTGCACTATCACGCCGATTATCTGGCCGGCGCGAAAGCACCCGATGAGCTGTTCAAGGATTTCAAGAACCACGTCCTGCATGTGCGCGATAAGGATTGGGGCGGCGCGATCGACGCTTGCAATGAATGGTATCGCCGCACAGTCCGCGCTCTGATGGACAAGGATTGGAAGCAAGCCGCGTGGTCCGCCGGCGTGCTCTCGCACTATTACGCCGATCCGATCCAACCCTTTCACACCCATCAAACCGAAGAAGAGAACGTCATCCACCGCGCTGTCGAGTGGAGCTTCTCAAAGTCGTACAAGACCTTTCAGCACATCATCGAGAACGATCTCGGCGGTTATCCTAACATCAAATGCGGGACCGGGGATAAGTGGCTCGCCGATATGGTCAAGGCCGGCGCCAAGGCGTCGAACGCGCACTACGAGACCGTGATCGAGCACTACAATTTCGCCGTCGGCGTGAAGGATCCGCCAGCTGGCTTGGACCAAGAGCTGAAGGACACGATCGCAGCGCTCGTCGGTCACGCGGTGATTGGCTTTTCGCGCATCTTGGATCGCGCCTTCGAGGAAGCGGCGGTGAAGCCGCCGAAGACGATGCCTGGTCTCGATGCCTTCTTCGTAGCACTCGACGCGCCGATCCAATCGGTGCTGAAGCTGATGGACGATGCAGCTTCGCGTAAGGAAGTCGAGGCGCAGTACGAGGAATATCGCCGCACCGGCAAGGTGCGCACCACGCTCGGCGATGACGATAAGGTCGTGCGTGAATTGTACGCCGCCGAAGTGATGAAGACGCCGCTCTCATCGCTCGACGCCAAGTGGCCGCGCGAGATTGGCGCCAAGGCCGGCGAGGGCGCGCCGGCGCGCGTGCCCACGAAGACCAAAGCTGTCGGCACGCCGAAGCCTGCGCCCAAGCCTGCACCGAAACCGAAGCCCGCGCCCGCGCCGAAGGCTGCGCCTGTCGCAGAGGCTGAGCCGCCTGAGCCTGTCGTGGCCGTCGCTGCGCCTGCGCCGCCGCTGCGCGATATCAAAGTGCCGCGCGAATTGCCCGAGGGCGCGCCGTTGGCGAAGAAGGAGAAGATCCTTCCGAAGTTCACGCTGAGCGGCGATGCGCCGGTGGTGAACGCGCCTTCAATCGGCCCGAAGACGGCCAAACGCTTGGAAGCTGTCGGCGTGCGCACGGTGGCTGATCTGTTGCAACTCGATGCCGATAGGGCCGAGGAGCAAGTCGACGCGCGCCACATCTCCGCGCAAGTGATCCGCGATTGGCAGAGCCAAGCTTTGCTTGCGTGCACAGTGCCTGGCTTGAAGTCGCGTGAAGCGCAAGGTTTGGTCGCGTGCGGCGTGAACGATGCGGCGACGTTAGCGACGAAGGACGCGACTGAGCTCTGCGAGGCGGTTGCGAGCTGGGGGCTTTCCGAAGATGGCCAGCGCGCGTGGGGCAGTGCGCCTGCGCCGAGCGTCGATGATGTCGCGACCTGGATCGAGCGCGCCAAGCGCGCAACGCAAGCGGGTGCGACGAGCGTCGCGGCTTAGATACCCATCAGCGTAAGCACGATCGATGCGATCAGCACAGGCATGATGAAAGCCGTGAGGCCGCTGGCGACGATGCGCGCCGTCTTCACCACGCGATGACCTTTGATCGGCTTATCCTCGCGCGGCGCCAGCGCGAACTTGCACATGAACGCAAACGCGCCCGCCACCGCAGCAACCGAGGCGCCAGCAACGGCGCCAGCCATGAGCGCTGCAATAGCCGAGAGAAATGCGATGAGGCCAAGGATTCCGTGGCCGCGATTCATCACGTGTTTCACCAAGCGTTCGGCGCGGCCTGCGTCGAATGTCGCGAACGCGGCAGGCGAGAGCACGAACGAGAACAACATGATCCAACCGAGCGATGCGCCGGCGAGAATGATGGCGGTGGCTTGAGCGATTGCTTGCATGGTTTGCGAGTCTAGCATGAGTCGGCGAACGTGATGGCCGTTGCGCTGGCGCAATCAATTACTCAAACGGCGCCATCAGGTGCGCGATGCCGCCGAGCCGGTAGAGCCGGGTGAGCTCGGCTTTCTCTTCCTCGGTATAACTTGGCCGCTTGACAGGGAGTGGCGCGGACGTCGCGGCTGGCGCCGCCGGGGGCGGTGGCAAAGTGGCCTGATCGATAATCAGCGGCGCACTGCGCGGTTTGCGCAAGCGGCGCAGCTGTTCGACGTAGCGCAGCAGGCGCGACGCGCGCAGCAGCTTGCCTGACGCGGCAGCGTCGGCGCTTTCATGAATCAGCGCGTCGAACGGATCGGTGTGCTTTGGCCGCGCGCTACGGCGTGTGTGGTTCCAGTGTTTTGGCGTCATGCGTTCTCCCATGCGTTTGCATCGACGCGCTTCGATGTGAAACGCGATCGGAGGGCGGGACGCTGAGCTGACGCGCTAAGGCGCCGAGAGATAGATGAGAGACTGCGCGTTTCGCTCAGCGTCCCCGCGACCTTGACGCTCGCGCAAGAGATGAGGAGCTGTTCACTCCGGGCCCTGTGCGCCAGCGGCGAGCGGGTCGATCCACCATCGGTCCCCGGACCGCGACGGTTTCAATCCCCGCCGCCTAATCTCGCTAACCACGGTCCGCTTCACGCTGGGCTGGATCCATACGCCCCTCCGTTGATGCGGACGAGTGCATGATACGTGTGGTTTGCAGTGGGTCGGATAAGTTTTGATCTATCCGCTAATCACCAACTTCCAGACCGTTGTTAACGCTGCGATCCCACAGCCAGCAACGCGATCTATCCTCCGATTAGCGTTGCTGTATCCTCGTCATTCCGGACGCGCGGAGCGCGATCCGGACCCAGGGGCCGCAAGCGCGTCGCTTGCCCCTAGGTTCCGGGTTCAACGCTACGCGTTGCCCCGGAATGACGGAGTGAGATTGTTGAGCGACGTTTATCGCGACTGTACATTTTTCGCCGAAAGGAGCCGTTGGACCAATACGCCGTACTAGAACTTGGGCGCGGTGCAGCGCATGCTCAACGGCATGAACTGCCCAGAATGTGAAGCCCGAGTTTCGCATCGCCCCACCGATCTCGACGGTGATGCTTATGAGTGCGCGACGCACGGAGTCTTTGTGATTTCTCGGAATAGCATTGCCGCCGGTTATGAGCGCTTATCCGCCCGATCCAAGAAGCGGGCATTCGAGATAGCGAGCGCACGTGCCGCTGCAACAGCCGGCGCCATCCCGTTCATCGACTATGTAGAGCGCCCTAGTTCCTAACTTGGCATGTCCGGTTTGGGCCAGAAGCGGACATTCGCCGCCAGCGGGAGTCTCATGCTGCACCTGCGCTGTCCGCGCCCGCGTGACGGGCGCGCGTCGGCCTGCTAAAGCGCGGGCAGCATAACAAAAAGGGCATCGACCCATGACGTACGCCGCCATTACCGGTTGGGGCAAATGTATGCCGCCGTCGGTTCTTACCAACGCCGATCTCTCCACCTTCCTCGACACCAGCGACGAATGGATCGTCTCGCGAACGGGGATGAAAGAGCGCCGCATCAGCCATGTGAGTTCGGCCGAGATGGCCGTGGTTGCGGCCAAGCGCGCGCTGGCGTGCGCGGGGCTTGAGGCGAAGGATGTCGAGCTCATCGTCTATGGCAGTTGCTCGAATGACGAGCAGGTGCCGAACACGGCCTCGGGCGTGCAAGCGGCGATCGGCGCGACAAAGGCCGCGTCGATGGATGTGAACACGGCGTGCACGAGCTTTCTCTATTCGCTCTCGACTGCAACGGCGATGATCCGCACCGGCGTGGTGAAGAATGCGATCGTGATCGGCGTTGAGTGGATTTCGCCGTTTATGGACTGGGATAACCGCAACGTCGCGGTATTGTTCGGCGATGGCTGCGCTGCGGTTGTTGTACAAGCTACCGAGAAGCAAGAAGGTGTGCTCGGCGAACAGCTCGGCTGCTTGGCCGATGCGCGCCAGACATTGCGCGTGCGCGGCATGGGCACGGCTTACGTCAATCAAGGCGTGATGTGCGGTGACACGTCATGGGATTTTGACGGCCAGGAAATCTTCAAGCGCGCCGTGCAGGGCATGGTGCAGGCAAGCCAAGCCGTGATGGCGAAGTGCGGCGTGACGCCGGATGATATCGATCTCGTCGTGCCGCACCAGGCGAACCAGCGCATCATCGATGCTGTCGTGAGCCGCAGCGGCGTTCCGATGGACAAGGTGATGCTGACGGTCGAGCGCTACGGCAACATGAGTGCAGCGACTGTGCCTGTCGCGCTTGCGGAAGCGCTGGAAGAGGGGCGCGTGAAGCCTGGCGCGCTGGTGTTGATGCCGGCGTTCGGCGCGGGGCTCACCGTGTGCGCGCACTTGGTGCGCTGGGGCGAGCGGGTGACGCCGCTGGCCGAAAGCGACGCGGCGCTGCCAGCGACAAACAAGACCGCGCTGCAGATGATCCAGGCGATCCGCGCTGGCAAAACCAATGTGCAGGAACGCTCCGGCGAAGGCCTGCAGCGCCCGCGCTTCATCGAGCAGATGTAAGCGCAAACAAAAGCGCCCGGCGGTGGCCGGGCGCTCTGCGTTATGTGTATCGCTGTTACGGACCGACGACGAAGTCAGCGTTGGTGAGCGCTAGTCCCGTGGCGAGCGTTGCAAACTGCACTGCGGCGCCGCCGCCATTGCCATCGGCATCGTAGTAGAGCGCGCCCGTCACCGGATCGTAGATGATGCGGTCGTCGGCGTCGCCCGCGGCGGAACCCATGACGAAGGCGTTTGCGGCAAGCGTGCCGTTGCCGATCGCCGTGAAAATGTTGTTGCTGAGGTTGATTGTATCCTGCGCGATGTTGAAATCGCCGATCGTATCAATGTTGCCGCCGCCGAGCGCGGTATTGAACACGAACGTGTCGGCGTCATTGCCGCCGTAGACCGTGTCGGCGCCGTCGCCGCCAGTCAGCGTATCCGCGCCGCCGCCGCCATTCAGTGTATCGCTGCCTGCGAGACCGTCGGCGATTTCGGCCGTGCCGTCGCCGGTGAAGGTATCAGCGCCGCTTGTCGCGCCCGGTCCAGGTGTCCAAGTCCCCATGAGGGCCTCTCCTCGTGATCACAGCCTCGCACGGCGATCTAAGGCCCGCGGTCTGCGTTCGGCAACCGGAACTGAGCCACAAACCAAAAAAAGACGCCCGGGGGTAGGGGCCGGGCCTCATACGTCACAAAAATGCCGTCGCGACGGAGGCCGCAAAAGGCCCTTATGTTCTGCGCCGCGCGTTCCTGAACGTGCGCTGAACCTAATCGCGCAGTTTTGCCATGATGATGCTGTCGCGGATTCCGATATGGGTTTTCCAATTGCCGCGGAGCAATCCTTCGCGCTGGAAGCCGGCGCGCAGAAAGAGTGAGATGGATGATGTGTTGTCGGGATCGATGTCGGCGCCGATGCGATGTAGGGCGAGTTGCGTGAAGCCGTAATCGACAACGAGGCTAAGCGCTTTCGATGCGAGGCCACGTCCGGTCGCTTCCGGGCGCATGATGATGCCGATTTCGCCGACGCCCTCGCGTTCGACGAAAAGCCCGATGCGCCCCAACGCCTCGCCGCCGCTCTCGGTGATCGCCCATACATGCGCACCCGGCATGTCGAGCGTGGCGCGGATATAGTCTTGCGTTTCAGCGACAGTCTTGTGCGCCGGGCTCGACCAGTATTTGTGCGTGTGCGCGTCGCCATGCGCGGCGAAGAGCGCGTCGGCGTCAGCGACGTCGAGTGGGCGCAGCGCGGCGCCGGCGGTGATAAGAGTAGGGAGGGCCATCAGACCTTGTGTGCGTCGCGCAAATCGGCGGCGTTGTAAATCTGATCGCGCAAATCGCGCGCGAATGCCTTGCCGCTCTGGCCACGCCCCGCCGGGTAATAGGCGACGTGAATGTGTTCGCGCCCGAGCGCTGCACGCACGGCTAACTTTGCCGCGTCTGACAGCTCTGCGCCGTCGCGGCAAATGAAGATAAGGCCGGAATTGGTGCAGGCTTTTGCGGCCTCCGCGATCTCCCAGGCCACGTGTTCGCTGACGTCCGTCAGATCGATGATCGCGACATCAACGGCCGCGAGCGAAGAGCTAACCGCATCGCGCCAATGGGCGTCGGAGATGCGCACGATCGATGCGCCGCGCGGGCCGCGGCCTTTGCCGATGCGCTCCAGCAGACGCGGCAGCCTCGGATAATCATCACGGTTGCCGCGGAACATCGCGCCGATCGGGCCTGAGAGCGCCGCGAGAAGCATGATCACCGCCGCCGCCATGACGCCAAAGAAGAGACCGGCGATCAGCAGCATGCCGATGGCGATAAGCGCGAAAAAACCCCCGAACATTTGGCCGATCGCTTCCTGAAAGCTAGCGGCTTGCGGGCGGTTTGCGATGTCTTCCACCGCGCCTTGCCAGCCTTGCCAGATCGCGAACGCCAGCAGCGCGGTGATCGGAATGAACAAAAGCCAGAACAAGGGCGCCAAGCGATTCCGGCGTTGTTCGAACGAGAGCTGGACGTCGCGATCTTGCAATGTGAGCGCAGCGATCCCGTGGCGCGAGAGTTGATCGATGACGCGCGAGGTGCGGAAGGCGCCGCCGCGCTCCGACTGAAACCGCCGCAGCCACATCGCTTGCACGCGTTGCGGCGTGAGCGCTGCACGCACAGCGTCGAACGTCCATCGCGCGACGATGAGAAACAACAGGCAGAACAAGGCCAGCAGTGCGAGCACGACGTAGCCGTTGTCACGCGCGAGATCGGCACCTTCCTCGGTGACGGCGTTATAGCCGAGATAGACCAGCGCGCCGACCATCGCCAACGCCGGCAGTGACGCGATGAAGGCAAAGAAATTGGCGACGCCGCGATCACGGCCGATGCGCTTCGATACGCTCATGGTTTGTCCCCTGCCGCCAGCCTAGCGCAACTCGGCTTCCTGAGTCATCTTGACACGCGGAGCGCGAGTAGGGGCGTGCCAAGCCTGCGCGCGCCTGCTAGCGTGCGCGCGTACCGGGGGGGACAATGGACAATCGGCTTAAGATCGCGGCTGCGGCAGTGGTGATCCTCGGCTTGGGCGTTGGGGCCCTTGTGTTTTCTGGCGTGCTCAATGCGCCGACAGCCGCCGAGCGCGGGCAAGCGCGTACGCTGACGGCGCAGGCGCAAACGGCCTATGAGGGCGGCGATCAGGATGCTGCGCTGCGAGCACTCGATCAAGCGGTGGAATTGGCGAACGAAGACGAAGCGTTGCGCCTGCGCGCGTCGATCTATGTCGCCCGCGCCAACTATGAGGGAGCACTGGGTGACATTAGCCGCATTATCGGCCGCGGATCGGCGGGGCCGGGCGATTACAGTCTGCGCTGCTGGCTGCGCGCGCGCGGGGATCAGCTCGACAGCGCGCGGCGCGATTGCGATCGAGCGCTGGAAATGGATTCAGGGCTGGCGAGTGCTTTCGGCAATCGCGGTCTCGTCGGATTGCGACAAGGCCGTCACATAGAAGCGTGGGAGGATTTCAACACGGCGCTGCGCGTCGGCGGCAGCGACGAGTGGGTGTCGTGGCGCCTGTTCGGGCGCGGTCTTGCCTCATCCGGCAAAGGCGATCCGGCGGTGGCGCGCCAGGACATGCAGACCGCGCTCATCGCCAACCCCGGCGTCGCTGCGCAATACGCTGAGTTTGGTTTGGGCCGCGAAGAAGTGCGCCAGTTTGACGATGCGACGTTTGCCGCTGCAATGGACCCGCGGTCGCTGATCAGTTTGCAGCAATATCTATACGTCTATCCCGATGGCGCCCACGTCGCCGAGGCGCGGGCTCAGATTGCCGAGATTTACGCGTGGATCGCTGAAGATCAGGCTGCGGGGCGCCAAACCGTGCCGGGCTTTTCGCTGGCGCAAGCGCGCGGCACGGCAGGGCCGGACGATAGCTTTGGCGCGATCGGGCTTTCGCGCTCGCGCTGGCGCGTGGCGTTCGTGACCGATTATGCCGATCCCGTTGAAGCTGAACGCGCTGCCGCCGCTGCATGCAACGCAAGCGGCGTGCGCGATTGCGAGGCCTATGCGTTCCGCAATGTTTGCGCGGCAATGGCGATCAGCCCGAACGATCGGCGTGTCGGCATGGCGTGGGCGCATGGGGAGGACGATGCGGTGCGCACGTCGATCCGACATTGCCGCAGCCGTGGCGGCCAGGCCTGCGTGCCGGTGCACTCACAATGCACGCCGACACCGCCGGAAGAGGCGGCTGCGCCCGCAACGCAATAGCTTAATTTAGGCTTCCGCCTTCAGCCGTTCGCTGGCGCGCTGCTTTACGCTTTCGCTGCGCAGCTGGCCGCAGGCGGCGAGGATGTCGCGGCCGCGCGGTGTGCGGATCGGCGAGGAATAGCCGGCGCGATTTAGCACTTCGGCGAATGTCTCGATCGTGTCCCAATCCGAGCACTCGTAGTTCGTGCCGGGCCAGGGATTAAACGGGATCAGATTGATCTTCGCCGGAATACCCGCGAGCAGCTTCACCAGCGCTTTCGCTTCCGGCAGCGAGTCGTTGACGCCCTTGAGCATCACGTACTCGAACGTGACCCGCTTGGCGTTGCCGAGCGAAGGGTATGAGCGGATCGCGGCGAAGAGTTCTTCGAGATTGTATTTCTTGTTCAGCGGCACGAGTTGGTTGCGCAACTCGTCATTGGTTGCGTGCAGTGAGATTGCCAGCATCGCGCCGGTGCGCTCGCCCAACTCCTGGATGCGCGGCGCAACGCCGGCTGTGCTGACCGTAATCCGTCGCCGCCCGATCGAGATGCCGTCGCCGTCGGAGATCACGTCGATGGCGGCGGCGACATGGTCGAGATTGTAGAGCGGCTCGCCCATGCCCATGAACACGATGTTGGTGAGCTGACGTTCACCGTCATTCAGCGGGTTCTCCTGCGTCGGCCATTCGCCCAGCGCATCGCGCGCGATCATCACTTGCGTGACGATCTCGGCAGCGGAGAGATTGCGCACCAGCTTTTGCGTGCCGGTGTGGCAGAACGTGCAGTTCAGTGTGCAGCCGACCTGAGAAGAGACGCAGAGCGCGCCGGCCTTGCCGACGCCTGGGATGAACACGGCTTCCGCTTCAACGCCCGGGCCCAAACGGATGAGCCACTTGCGCGTGCCGTCGGTCGAGATTTGCTGCGTGACGATCTCAGGGCGCGCGAGCGTGTAGTGCTCGTCTAGCGTTGCGCGCAGATCCTTGGCGACGTTCGTCATCGCCGCAAAATCCGTCACACCGTAATGACAAATCCAGCGCCACAATTGCTCGGCGCGCATCTTGGCCTTCTTGGCCTCGACGCCGACGGCGATCAGCTTTTCGGCGAGCTCAGCCTTGGTGAGGCCGGCGAGCGATGGCTTGGTGGGGGTAGAAGTGTTCACGAGGCGGGTTATGGGGAGCTTGGGCGGCGCCCGCAATCCCCAACTCCGTTGAGGGGCTTTGCGCCAGTGCTTGCCGGGGCGGTTTTTGCAGCTACCGTCGCCGCTTGGTTCTTAAACGGGGAAGAAATCATGCAAAGCTACGATCCATATAGCAGCGACCCAAGCGCCATGATGGCGGCGATGGGGCCGTTTTTTGCGGTGGCCGCGCTCATCGGTCTCGTGTTTTTCGTGTTCTACATTTTTTGCTGGTGGAAGATTTTCGCGAAGGCCGGTTACAGCGGCGCGCTTTCGCTGATCAATCTCGCGGTGCTGATCCCGTTCATCGGTTGGATCGCGCCACTCGTGCTGTTCATCTGGTTCGCGTTCTCGAAGTGGCCGGCGCTGAGCAACAGCGAGCCCAAGAGCCCACACCAGCCGGTCTAACGCCGCTTCTTCAGCACTTCTGTCATGTCCGGCGGCGGGCCGCCGGGCATGATAGGGCGGGCGGGGTAGCCGCCGTGGGCGAGCAGGCGGTCGTACATGACGAGCGCGCCGGCGAGGCCGACATTGATGCAGAACTTGGTCGGTATCTTCACGATGTGCTGGCACTTGGAGACCAGTTCGTCCGAGAGCGAACCGCGCTCGCGGCCCAGCACATAAGCCGCCGCCTGCGGATGCTGAAAGCGCGGCAGATCGACTGCATCGTCCGTAAGCTCGATGCCGACAAGCGCACAGCCTTTCGGCAGCCGCATCGCGTCGAGCGTATCGTACGGATAGTAGGGCATGTGATCGAAGCTGCGCGAGGTATCGCTATTATAGGCCTCACGCACTTTCGGGTGCGCGTTGATGGTAAAGAAGAAGCTCGCGCCGAACGCATGCGCCGTGCGCATGAGCGCGCCGAGATTCATCGGCTTTGACATCTCCTCCGCGCCAATGCCGAAATAGCCGCGCATCAGCTCAGGCCCTCGGAGAGGAGAGGACAGCCCGTGTCTGCCGTCCAGTTTTCGATCATTCGCGCATCTTGCAGGCCGTGCACGACACTCTGATCATCGTGCCAGACTGATCGTTCGACGAGATATTGAGTGCGCATGCCGTCAAAGCGCAGATATGTGCAGACATAACCAACGGGCGTATCCGTCGCGCCGGTTGTCGGATCGAAAACGGTTCCAAAAGCTTCCGACACCATGAAGTCTCGCGGAAGACTCACGAGTACGCCGCGTCCCGTCGCATACGAGGCGATCCACGCCGCGGCGACGAGCGCTACGAGTCCGATCAGCATCCTAAGCAAGCATCACCAAATGGAAGGCAGCCAGCCGGCGCGGCTGCAATTCTCGTACGGGCCGCCGCTAGCGCCGGTGAGGGTCGCGCGGCCGCGGTCTACGGAGTAGGTCACCGTGCCGTTGGAATAAGAGCGCTCGCCGTTTGGCGTCAGGCGATTGGTTTGGCCGCCCGCATAGACTTCAACCGCCCCGGCCACTTCGCGCAGGCTGAACTCTTTGTCTCCGGCGCAGCGCCACTCGGCGCGCCGGCCTTCGCTGAAATTGTGCGACACACAGGCCGAGAGCATGAGTGCGCCGGCGATGATGATGAGCTTCTTCATCTAATCCTCTGTTCTCAAAACCTAGCCGCGACGGCAATTTGTGTACGGCCCGCCTTGGGCGCCACCGAGCGTCGCCACCCCTTGATGCTCGCGATAGTCGACCGCGCCATTGGAGTAGCGGACACCGGAGCCCGTCTGGGCTTGTGGCAGATTGTATAATTGGCCGCCCGCGAACACTTCCGCGCTTTCACCTGAGAAGCGCACGGAGAAGGCGGCCCCGCCGTCGCAGCTCCAATCGGTCCGCGGACCGCCCGTCGGCGCGGATGCGCACGCGGCGAGCGAGAGAAGAGCGGCGGCGAGTAGGAGCTTTTTCATCGGATCACCTGAAGGTTCTAACGTCGCGAAGGCCGGAGGATGTCGCGATTCCGCGTTTCATGCCTTGTGAATTGAACGGTGCGGCGACGTTGCCCGCTGCGTCAACAGCAATAAGCCCGCCTTGGCCGCCCAGATTACGGACGTCGTCCATCACCGCTTGTGCCGCGTCGGCGAGGCTGGCTCTTGAGTAAGCGATGCGGGCCGAGACATCCGCCGCTGCATTCACGCGCATGAAGTATTCGCCGAGGCCGGTGCACGAAACCGCCGCGCGTGCATCGGCCCAGCAGCCGGCGCCGATGATCGGCGTGTCGCCGACGCGGCCGGGCATCTTGCCTTGGATGCCGCCGGTTGAGGTCGCCGCGGCGAGCCGGCCTTTCACATCGCGCGCCACCGCGCCGATCGTGCCAGCGCCAGCGAGGCCGCTGGCGGCGGTCTTGTAATAACTCTTCGGGTCTTCAACGCGGGCGAAACCGTGGGCGCTCGCGAACGCGTCTGCGCCTTTGCCGGTGAGCAGAACGTGGCTTGTCTTCTCCATCACGCCGCGCGCCACGCGAATAGGCGAGAGAAAGCCGCGCAACGCTGCAACGGCGCCGGCAGCGCGCGTCTCGCCGTCCATGAGCGAGGCATCGAGTTCCACTTCGCCATCACTGTTCGGCGCCGAACCTTTGCCAGCCTGGTGCAAGCCCGACGCTTCCAGCGCTTCCGCCATCGCGGTGACGACATCGAGCGCACTTTCGCCGCGCGCCAGCATTGCAGCGCCTTCTTCGAGAAGGCCCGCCATGTGTTCTTCTTCCTGGCGGTAGACGCGCTCAGCGATAGCGCCGGCGCCGCCGTGAAGGGCCAGGGCCCAAATCGTGCTCATGGGCGCGGCTTATAACTGCTTCGCATGACTTGGGCATGTTCATTCATCGTCATTCCGGGGCATCGCGCAGCGATGAACCCGGAACCCAGGGGCAAACGATGCGCTGGCGGCCCCTGGGTCCCGGGCTCTCAGCTTCGCTGAGCCCCGGGATGACGAACTACTGCTGCGTTGGCGTGACGTTGTTGCTGCCACGTCCGCCCAAAATCCCATTCTTCCAGCCGACATAAAGCGCGATCAGCGTCGCGGTGGGGATGAAGCCATCGGCGAAGTCAGTAACGTCCACAATCTCCCAGGCGTTCACCAGACCAGCCGGCCCCCAGAGCGCCCAGAGCACAACCGTGCCGATGCCGTCGGTGACGGTTCCGAAGATTGGGATGCGGCCGAAGGTGAAGTCGGCGAGGTCGATCGCGATCGAGAGCGCAAGACGCCAGAAGAAACCGGAACGGGTCATCACACCTTCCATCGCGGCACGTTGCCGAGGGCGCTAGAATGCCCGAAGAAGACCGCGAAGCAAAGTCGAGGACGACCCATGAAAGCGCTGCTCAGCACCAAGATCGGCCCACCCGAAGCTCTTGAATACACCGATGCGCCCGATCCAGTCGCAGGCGAGGGCGAGGTGGTGATCGCGGTGAAGGCGGCGGGCGTGAACTTCCCCGACGCGCTCATCATCGAGGACAAATATCAGTTCAAGCCTGAGCGCCCATTCTCACCAGGCGGCGAAGTGGCGGGCGTGGTTGAGAGCGTTGGCCCTGGCGTCACTGGCGTGAATGTCGGCCAGCGTGTGATCGGCTCGTCGGGGTGGGGCGGTTACGCTGAGAAGATCAAGCTCCCGGCGCAACGCATTATGCCGATCCCGGACGCGATGCCGTTCGATGAAGCGAGCGCTTTCATCCTCACCTACGGCACTTCGTATTACGGTCTCAAAGATCGTGGTCAGCTCAAGGAAGGCGAGACGCTGCTCATTCTCGGCGCCGCCGGCGGTGTTGGTGTTGCCGCGATCGAGCTGGGCAAAGCGATGGGCGCGCGCGTGATTGGCGCTGTGTCGAGCGAGGAGAAAGCCGCGTTCGCGCGCGAAGCTGGCGCTGACGCCACAGTGATTTATCCGCCGGGCGCATTCGCGAAAGAGCAAAGTAAAGCGCTGGCGGAAGCGTTCAAGACCGCAACCGGCGGCGGCGCTGACGTCGTGTACGACGCTGTCGGCGGCGATTATTGCGAGCCTGCGTTGCGCGCGATGAACTGGAACAGCCGCTATCTCGTCATCGGCTTCCCGGCCGGCATTCCAACACCGCCGCTCAATCTGACGCTCTTGAAAAGCTCGTCCATCGTTGGCGTGTTTTGGGGCGCGAGCGTTGCGCGGGAGCCGAAGCTGCACGAGGGCAACGTCCGTGATCTCTTTAAGATGTACGCTGAAGGCAAGATCAAGCCGCGCATCTCCGCGCGCTATCCGCTTGCCGAAGGCGGCAAAGCGATCCGCGCGCTGATGGACCGCAAAGCGACGGGCAAGCTCGTCGTGACGATGGACTGAGCGCAACAAGAACTGAGGGACCTCCTATGCAAAGACGTGGTTTCATAGCGCTGGCGGCTGCGCTTGCTTTGGCGGCGTGCGCGAGTGCGCCGGATGCGCTGAGCTTTAGTTCGGACCGCATCAGCGTTGTTGCGCGCGGTTCTGGGCAAGACGTGATCTTCATTCCGGGCCTGAGCTCGTCGCGCGATGTTTGGAACACAACAGCTGATGCGCTCGGCCCGGGCTATCGCGTGCACTTGGTGCAGCTCAATGGTTTCGCTGGCGCGCCTGTCGGCGGCGCGGGCGAGGGGCCGGTGGCCGCGCCGGCGGCCGAAGAAATCGCGCGTTACATCCGCGAAGCTGGGCTCGAGCGCCCAGCTGTGATCGGTCACTCCATGGGCGGATCGATCGGCATGATGCTGGCGGCGCGCCATCCCGATGCCGTCGGCAAGCTCATGGTTGTCGACATGTTTCCGTTCATGGGCGCGATGTTCGGCGGCCCGAACGCGACGCGCGAACAGCTGACGCCGATCGCCGATCAGATCCGCGCGGCGATGGTTGCAGCGCCGCAAGGCGTCGTCTCATCGCAAGTCGAAGCGACGATTGCGTCGATGGTCCGCACGGAAAGTGCGCGGCCGATGATCATCGAGCACTCGCGCGCGAGCGATAACACCGTCAGCGCCAATGCGTTTCACGAACTGATCGTCACTGATCTGCGCCCGGAACTCGCGAACATCGACGTTCCGTTCACAACACTCTACGTCATCCCGCCAGCGGCGCCGATCACGCCCGAGCAATACGACATGTTCATGCGCGCCAGCTACGCCAACATCCCGCAAGCGCGCATCGTGAAGATCGAGAACAGCTACCACTTCATCATGATCGATCAGTTCGATCGCTACATGAGCGAAGTGCGGACGTTTCTGGCGGAGTAATTAGCGATGTGGCGGTGGAGCGCGGCTTGCCTGATGCTTCTCCTGATGGCGTGCAGCCCGCCGCCACAAGCCGTTGCGCTCTGTGACCTAAGCGGTGGCGCGTTCGATGGTCAGATCGTTCGTGTGGAGGCGATTGTGCTTCCAGGACGCCACGGTGTCGCTCTCGTGGATGCGGTTTGTCCCAGTCCTCGGGAGCAAGTGTGGCTCGAACTGACGGAGTCGCCTGATGCGGTGGAATTTGACGATGCGTTGTGGGCAGAACAGTCGTGCAACATAAGACAGGTGCGCGCCGACATGACGGGGCGATTAGACGCTAGCAGCGGACGCCGAGTGCTCCACGTTACAAAGGTCTATAGCTACCAATTCGAGGGTGCCGAGCGCAGCGCAAGGCGCTGTTAGCGCTTCTGAAATCCCGCCAGCACTTCGCAGACCCAGCGCGCCGCCGTCAGAGCACTGATGGCGGCGACGTCTAGGGAGGGATCGAACTCCGTTAGATCGACGCTGCGCACCTTTGGGTGCGCGCAGATCAGGCGTGTCGCATCGAAGAACTCTTGCGGGCTAACGCCGCCTGGGCGCGCGCCTGGCGCGCCGGGCATGTGCGCGCGCTCTACAATGTCGATATCGAAATCGACGTGGATCACATCGCAGCGCGAGGCCAAGCGCGCGAGCGCGTTCTTGGCGATGGCGGCGAGACCTTGTGCTTTGCAGGCGGCGGCGGTGGCGACGTAGATGCCGGCGTCTTTAGCCTTGTTGTGCGCCTTCTTGGTGTTGGCGAACGGCAGCAAGCCGATCTGTGCGATGTGGGCGCCGGGGAGGCCGTCTTCCAGCAGCGCTTGGATCGGGTTGCCGTTGGTCAAGCCGCAATCGGTGTCGCGCAGATCGAAATGCGCATCGAGCGTCAGCACGCCGACGCGGGTGAGCGTGGGATCGAGCGCGTGCACGCACGGCCGCGTCACGGCGTTGTTGCCGCCGAGTACGATTGTGAGGGCATGCTTCTTCGTCAGCGGCGAGATGCACGCCACCAGCGGCGCGAGCGCGCCCGCTGGCTCCACGTCGCGGATGTCCGCATCGCCCGCATCGAAGATGCGTACCTCGGAGAGATCGGTCTCCGTCTCCACATCATAGACGCTCATCCGTTTCATCGCGGCGCGCACAGTTTCGGGCGCAAGATCGCAACGCCCCGGCGTGATAGAGCCCAGGCCAAGCGGCGCGCCGATGAGCGCGATCGGCGCGGTGCGATCCTGCGTCAGCAGATCGGCGGCGGAGAACCAGGAGCGGCAATCTGAGTCGGTCATTGTTCCTCTCTACGCTTCCCGGCCAAGTATGCGAAGCATACGCCGAGCCGGGATCCATGTTCGGCTTGACGCTATAGAAGCAGCACTGCACCAGACATGGGTCCCGGATCGCCGCTGCGCGTCGTCCGGGAAACGGTGAGACGATGTGGGACACGCTCTGGGTTGACGCAAATCTGGCGACGATGCGCGAAGGCGGCGCGCCGTATGGCGCGATTGAGCGCGGCGCGGTGGCGGCCAAAGACGGCAAGATCGCCTGGGTCGGCTACGCCGCCGATCTGCCGGGGCATCCTGGCGATCTGGCGCGCGAGGTTCGGCGTTGCGAGAATGCTTGGATCACGCCGGGTTTCGTCGATTGCCACACGCATTTGGTGTTCGGCGGCAATCGCGCGCGCGAATTCGAGATGCGGCTGCAGGGCAAGAGCTACGAAGAGATCGCGCGCGCGGGGGGCGGTATTGTCTCTACGGTCGCCGCTACGCGCTCTGCTTCGAAAGAAGAACTCACCGCCAGCGCCGCCAAGCGCCTCGCTGGTTTGACGCGCGAAGGTGTCACGACCGTCGAGATCAAATCCGGCTACGGCCTCGATCTCGAAACCGAGATCAAGATGCTCGAAGCGGCAGGCGATCTCGCCAAGATCGGCAATGTGCGTGTGAAGCGCACCTTCCTCGGCCTTCACGCCTTGCCGCCTGAGTTCAAAGACGATCGCGCAGCTTACGTTCAACTCGTCGCCGACGTGATGATCCCGGCGATTGCGTCTGAAGGCCTGGCTGACGCCGTCGATGCGTTTTGCGAGAACATTGGCTTCACGGCGGATGAGGTGGACTATGTCTTTTCCGCCGCGCTCGAAAACGGCCTTGCCGTAAAGCTGCACGCCGAACAGCTCAGCAATCAACACGGCGCTGAGCTCGCGGCGCGCTACGGCGCGCTCAGCGCCGACCACCTCGAACATCTCGATGATGCCGGGGTTGCCGCGATGGCGGCGAACGGCACGGTGGCCGTGCTGCTGCCCGGCGCGTTCTACTTTCTGCGCGAAACCAAATCTCCGCCGATCGACAAAATGCGCCCTGCTGGCGTTCGCATGGCCGTCGCCAGCGATTGCAATCCGGGCACGTCGCCGATGACCTCGCCGCTCGCCGCGCTCAATATGGCGTGCACGTTCTTCCGCCTGACGCCCGAAGAAGCGCTCGCCGGCATCACACGCGAAGGCGCGCGGGCGTTGGGGATGCTGGATGATGTTGGGACGCTGGAAGTCGGCAAGGCTTGCGATCTTGCCGTCTGGGACGTGGGTTCGCCCGCAGAGCTAAGCTACTGGCTTGGCGCGCCGCTGATGCGGGAGCGCGTGGTGGCAGGCGGCGTCGCCTAAGTCCGTACCAGCACGTGCGTCCGATCCTCGCGTTGCTCGACACGGGCAAATCCCATTCGATCCCAGAACGCTGTCGATAATGCATGCGTCGCGCGCAGATGAAGCAGCGGCGCAAGCGCGTGTGCATCCGCAATCAATCGTGCCGCCAAGGCGCGACCCACGCCGCCGCGCCGCATGTCTGGTCGGACGTAGAAGTGCCGAATGCGCCGATGCCGCGGAGAGGGGTCGTATTCGTCGAAGGTTTGCGCCGCGATTGCGACCAAGGCGTTGTCTTCGATCGCGCCCCAAACTGTCGCCAGCGCGTCGTCCTCGTAACGCTCCCCATCCCAGCGATCACCGAGCCGCCGTACGAACGCGTAGCCCTCAAGCTCCGCTGCCTCACGCAGCGCCGCAAAGCTGGCGGGCAAAGCCCCGATTTTTATGAGCGCAAAGCGCATGATGCGCTCAGCATAGACCTTTGCCTGTCTCCGCGCTAACACCCAGCGAAGATTCTCGGAGGCAAAATGAATCCGCGTCACGACGCATCGCGCGTGATCCGCGCGCCGCGTGGAAAAGAGTTGAGCTGCAAGAGCTGGCTCACGGAAGCTGCGCTGCGTATGCTGATGAACAATCTCGATCCGGATGTCGCTGAGCATCCTGAAGAACTGGTCGTCTATGGCGGCATTGGCCGCGCGGCGCGTGATTGGGTGGCGTACGATAAGATTGTCGAAACGCTGCGCCGTCTTGAAGACGATGAAACGCTGCTGATCCAATCAGGCAAACCTGTTGGCGTGTTCAAGACGCATGCTGACGCGCCGCGTGTTCTGCTCGCCAACTCCAATCTCGTGCCGAAATGGGCGACGTGGGAGCACTTTGACGAACTCGATCGCAAAGGTCTCATGATGTACGGCCAGATGACGGCCGGGTCGTGGATCTATATCGGCACACAAGGCATCGTGCAGGGCACGTACGAGACGTTCGCCGAAATGGGCCGCAAACATTTTGGCGGCGATTGGACGGGCAAATGGGTGCTGACCGCAGGCCTCGGCGGCATGGGCGGCGCGCAACCGTTGGCCGCTGTGATGGCCGGCGCGTGCTGCTTGGCGATTGAGTGCCAAAGTGATCGCATCGATAAGCGTTTGCAGACGCGCTATCTCGATAAGCGTGCTGAAACGCTGGATCAGGCGCTCGCGATGATCAATGAGGCGTGCGCGAAAGGCGAGGCGATCTCTGTCGGCTTGCTCGGTAACGCCGCTGAAATTTTACCGGAGATGGTCAAGCGCGGCATTCGCCCTGACGCTGTGACGGATCAAACCTCGGCGCATGACCCTGTGAACGGCTATCTGCCTGCGGGCTGGAGCGTTGAGCGCTGGGTACAGACGCGCACGCAGAATCCGGAAGCCGTCGCTGAAGCGGCGCGCGCTTCGATGGCGGTGCACGTGCGCGCGATGTTGGAGTGGCACAAGGCGGGCGTTCCGGTTGTCGATTACGGCAACAACATTCGCCAAGTCGCGAAAGACGAAGGCGTTGAGGATGCGTTCGCGTATCCGGGTTTCGTGCCCGCCTATGTGCGGCCGCTCTTCTGCCGTGGCATCGGCCCGTTCCGTTGGGCGGCGTTGACCGGCAACGAAGACGATATCGCCAAGACCGATGCGAAGGTCAAAGAACTCATCCCAAACGACGCGCATTTGCATCGTTGGCTCGATATGGCGAAAGAACGCATCGCGTTCCAAGGCTTACCCGCGCGCATCTGCTGGGTCGGGTTAGGCCAGCGCCATCGGTTGGGCCTCGCGTTCAACGAGATGGTCGCGCGCGGCGAGATTGGGCCGCTTGTGATCGGCCGCGATCACTTGGACTCTGGCTCAGTCGCATCGCCCAACCGCGAAACCGAGCGCATGAAGGATGGCAGCGACGCCGTCAGCGATTGGCCGTTGCTCAATGCGTTGCTCAACACGGCTGGCGGCGCGACTTGGGTGTCGCTGCATCATGGCGGCGGCGTCGGCATGGGCTATTCGCAGCATTCGGGCGTCGTCATCGTGTGCGACGGCACTGAAGCGGCGAGCAAGCGCATCGCGCGCGTGCTCTGGAACGATCCGGGCACTGGCGTCATGCGCCACGCCGATGCGGGCTATGACGACGCGATAGCGTGCGCGAAAGAGCAGGGGCTGGATCTGCCGTCGATCTAAAGGAGCATTCCCTCCCCGCGAGGGGAGGGTGTCGCGCTAACAACCCATCGGATCCATCATCCAGCCAAGCAACTCGTCGTTGGCGCCGCGCACTTCCGGCGCTTCGTAGCATTCACCGCCGGGGTTTTCGCCCGGGCCGCGCACGAAGAGTGCTGCGCCATCGGATGCGACGCGGAGCGTTTCGCTGCGTTGTCCGAAGCTCATGACTTCCGGCGCATTGCCGTAGGCTACGGTGCAGTCGAACGCATCGCCGCCACTGAGCCGAACGAGAATGTTCCCGTCCGCTTGCACGCCGGCATAGCTCACCCAGCGCGTCTGCGGCGAGCGCGCGATGCAAGCGTCGATCTGCGGCATCAGCGCGATGAGTTGGTGATCCCAGCGCATCGCGGCGCAGCCCTCGTAGCGATCGGTGACGTGCGTAACTGTGGCGCGCATCGGGTAAGTGACGTTGTCCTGCGTGCAGGGTTCATCAACGAGATCGATCGTGAGTTCGCCGGATGCGAGGCGATAGCCCGCTTCCACCGTTTGCGGCGGCGTCCATGGTTCAGTGATCTCGACCGGTTCGGCGCCGTCATCGACGACGAACGCAATCGCCTGTGGATCGGGATCGGCGGTGAACGACCAGTTTTGACCGTTGGCGATGATGGCGCCGAACGGCAGCACACGTTCGTTCGGATCTGGTACATCCTCGGAGCTTTCGGTGCTCGCGCCGCATGCCGCAAGCATGAGCGCCGCCGCTGCAATCATCAAACGCATCACATCCCCCTCAGTTCGCAAACACCGCCAACACTACGCCCCACACGATCAATACCTGTGCCGCGATGTAAGTCCATCAGACGACGGGCGCTGTGCCGCCGATCGGTTAGCAGCCCATTGGATCCAGCATCCAGCCCGCCATTTCCCTGGAGTGATGACCTCGAAAGACCCATGCCTCCGGCGCCTCATAGCATTCGCCGCCGGGATTTTGTGTTTCGCCCGGGCGGGCGCGCAGCAGGATCGCGGCATTGTCGGTCGCGAGCAGCAAGCTTTCGTCGCGCGGCGCGTGCGTGGCGCGACCGCGCTCGACGCGGCAATCCTGGGCGTTATCGCCGTTGCGCACGCGCACAAGCGTTGAACCGTCTGGCAACTCACCAGCATAAGTCACCGTGCGTAGCGCGGGGGCGGCGGCTATGCAGGCGTCAATCGCGTCGATGAGCGTGTCGAGTTGCGAGTCCCACCGCATCGCGGCGCAACCCGCTAGTTCGTGACCGGGGAAGGTGACTGTGGCGCGCAGCGGGTGGGTGACGCCGTCCTGTTCACAGGCCGCGTTCTCTAGCGTCACCCGAATATCGCTCGCAGAGATGCGGCCCTGGACATAGTACGGCGATACCCAAGTGCCGGTGGCTTCCGTTCCGTCGTCCATGTAAATCGAAAGCGCGCTTGCGCCGGGGTCGCCGCTGAGCTGCCAGTTTTCGCCGACGGCGATGATTGCGCCATAAGTTCCGAGATCGTCGTCTGGCAGAGCGTCGTCGCCACCTATCGTAGGCGCGCCGCATGCCGCGACAAGCAACGCCGCCGCTGCAATCATCATCCGCATCGCAATCCTCTCACGAAGCAAAGACTGCCAACACAACGCCCCACACGATCAGCAGCTGCGCCGCCACATAGGTCCACCACACCACAGGCGCCGTGATACGGCGCTGTGGTGCATCGGCTGGCAAGCGGAAAAGCTCTGTCGCCAATACGAAATCGCTGACGACGAAGAAAAGTGCGCCGGCGATCGCAGGCCATGCCGCCCACGGCATCCACATCGCCATGCACGCCATAGCGGTGATCATCCCGGCATAGAGCATCGCGCCGAGCCGCGTGACACCGAGGTCGCGTCGCAAGCGCTTCGCGATGATAGCGGCGGCGAGCACGGCAAAGGGTGCGTAGAGGATCGTCGCAGGTGGAGGTGTCGCGCCGGCGCCAAGCAGTGACGTGAACATTTCGGAGAGCGCGCCGGGCATGAAGGTGATCACGACGAAGAACGGCAGCAGCACGCCAGTCGCGAACAGCAGAAACACGGTGACGGCGGTGCTGATCGGGTGTGCGCGAAGATCGTCGCGCCAGAGCCATACCAGAACACCAATCGTAAAAACCACGATCGCCAGCATCAGAGCGTAGCGTGGTTCGAGCGGGGCGTTGTCGCCGGAAAAGAACCACAGGCCCGCGAAGATGACGAAGTAGAGTAATTGTGCGAGCAGGAACGAGACGATGCCGAGCGGCAACGTCCAGGCTTTGTCGAACGCCAGGAAGAAATCGCCCAGCGTCGACGCCGCGAGCGCAAGCACGAGAGGGAAGGGCGCTCCTGCGACGACGAACGCGCCGGTCATTGCGCCCATGAAAGCGGTTTTCACAAGCGCGCGCGCCCAGGTGCGCGGGCGGTCGAGGAAGTACGTCCCGTACGCAGCGGCAGCTGCAGTGCTCACAGCCATGAGCGCCCAAAACGTAATTTCGAACGTCATGCCCATTTTCGTCTTTCGATTCCGGCGCGGTTCAGGTGAGACTACTAGCCTGAAGACTGGGATTGAGGGGAGTGCTGATATGGCGTCCGGACTTTGGCGCTTGAAAATGTTGGCTGCGGCTTCGGTCGCGGCCTTGCTCGCGGCGTGCGCTACGCCGCCACCGACGATGGAAGAGCTGGAAGCTCAGGCCTGGGTCACTGCGCAGCGCCAGGACTCGCCTTTCGCCTATGAAGAGTATCTGCGCCAGTATGGCGATTGGCCGAACGCACAAGGCGCGCGGCTGCGGATCGAGAGCTTGATGCGCGAAGAGCGCGCGGCGTGGTCGCGCGCGCGCCAGATCGATACCGAAGAAGCCTATATCGGCTACCTCAGCAATTATCCGTGGGGACCTGAAGCGCAGCGCGCCGATGAGCGCCGTGCGCAATTGGCTGCGCCGCGTCTTGCTGCCGAAGAGCGCGCAGCATGGGCTGATGCTTCGCGCGTCGATCGCATCGAAACGTATGAAGCCTTCTTGAATGCTTGGCCGAGCGGCGCGAACTCTGAGCGCGCACGTGACCGGTTGGAGTATCTGTGGACGACGGACGAAGGCGCCTGGGTGCGCACGCGGCGTTTGAATTCGCCCGGTGGTTACGCGGATTTCCTCCGCGCTTATCCGCGATCACCGTACGCCATCGAAGCGCGTGCGGCGCTCGATGCGTTCCAGCGCGAAGATGATTACGCCTGGGATCGCGCGCGCCGCGCCAACAACATCCGCGATCTTGAGCGCTACCTGCGCGACTTCCCGGATGGCTATCACCGCCGCGACGCCGAGCGCACAATCAACCAGATACGCCGCGATGATCGAGCCGCGTACGATCGCGCCGCGCGCATCGATACGATAGCGGCGTACGAAGATTATCGCCGCGCCTGGCCGGATGGTGACTATCGCGACGACGCATCGCGTCGCATCCGTCAGTTGCGCGACGTGCAGACGTCGCCGCCGCCGCAACCGCCGCCGCCGCCAGTGACGCCGCCGCCTCCGCCGGTGACGCCGCCGCCTCCGCCGGTGACGCCGCCACCTCCGCCGGTGACGCCGCCACCGCCACCCGCGCCGGAGGTAGATCCGACGCAGCCGCCGGCAGGCTTCACGCTCGACTCGCTGCGCGCCGCCGACGCCACGCGGCTGAACGACGCCACACTCGGCGCCGCAGCGCAGACGTTCGGCATCGATGTGAATGTGCTGAAGGCCATTCTGCGCGTTGAGAGTGCTGGCCCCGGTTTCTCCGGGGGCAAGCTGCTCATTTCGTTCGAGCCATATTATTTCAGCGAAGCCACCGGGGGCGTGTACGACGCAAGCCACCCGGCCATCTCAAACCGCAATCGCGCGCCGCTCGGCGGCAATCAAGCTTCGCGCTGGACGAAGGTCGCGGAAGCGTACGCGCTCGATCCCGATGCGGCGCTTGGCGCCACGAGCTTCGGCGCGTTCCAATTGCCAGGGCGCTATTTCGCGATGGCCGGCTATCCGAGCGTGTTCGCCTTCGTGCAGGACATGGCCCAATCGGAAGAGCGTCAGCTTGAAGCGTTCAAGGCCTACGTAACACGTGCGTCGCTTGTCGATGAGCTGCAACGGCGCGACTGGGTTGGCTTTGCCGGAGAATTCGAAGGCGGGCCGGGCGCTGCAGGATACGCGGCAGCGCTCGCCAGCGCGTTCGCTGCGCTGCCGCCGGTGGTCGACAATTATCTCTCAACGCTGCGTGCACAGAATACTGCGCCGCTCACGCGCGCTGATTTCGAATCTGTAGCTGCTGACCTAGGTTGTGAGTGGGAAGCCGCCGCTGCCGTGGCCGAGGTGGAGTCAGGGCGTCTCGGCGCCTTCACCTCGGAAGGCAAGCCGGTGATCCTCTATGAGCGTCACAAGTTCTCAAGCAAAACCAATCGCCGGTACGATGCGTCACATCCAAGCATCTCCAACCCAAGTTCGGGCGGCTATCCACGCACGCAAGCCGAGCGTTGGGCGCAGCTGGAATTGGCGTACTCGCTCGATCCAGAAGCAGCGCTGCAAAGCGTGAGCTACGGGCGCTTCCAGGTTCTCGGTGAGAACTATACGGACATGAGCCTAGCCAATGCGCACGAGTACGTGTCGAAGATGGCGCGTTCGGAACGTGATCAGCTCGACGTGTTCAAGGCCTACATCCTCGCCAAGGGCCTAGCGGACGAACTGCGCGACAAGCGCTGGGCGGACTTCGCGCGCCGCTATAACGGCCCGGGCTACGCCCAGAACCAGTACGACACGAAGATGGCCGAGGCGTATGCTCGCTTGAAAGCCAATCCGGGCTCGCTGGTCTGATCCCGCCTGCTTGCTGGGGCTGAGGAAGCGTCTTAGGTAGCGGGCTCCATGGCCCGCTACCTCATCACGTCCGCGCTTCCGTACATTAACGGCATCAAGCACCTCGGCAATCTCGCTGGCTCAATGCTGCCGGCGGATATTCACGCGCGCTTCCGCCGCCTTCAGGGCCACGAAGTGCTCTACATTTGCGCGACCGACGAACACGGCACGCCGGCCGAACTTGCGGCTGCCGAAGCTGGCCAGGACGTGCGCGCTTATTGCGACGCGCAATATCAAATCCAGAAGGATGCATGCGATGGTTTCCGGCTCTCGTTCGACCATTTCGGCCGCTCGTCGAACCCGCCAAACCACAAGCTGACGCAAGCGTTCTGCGAAGCGCTGGAGAAGAACGGGCTCATCGAAGAGCGTGTCTCGAAGCAAATCTACTCGATCGACGACAAACGCTTTCTGCCGGACCGCTATGTCGAAGGCACATGCCCGAACTGCGGCTTCGAGCGCGCGCGTGGTGATCAGTGCGATAATTGCGGCACGCTGCTCGATCCGATCGAACTAAAGAATCCGCGCTCGAAGATTTCGGGCTCAACCAATGTTGAGCCGCGCGACACGGCGCATCTCTTCTTGAAGCAGCCGCTGATGCAGGACCGCATCCGTGCTTGGGTCGATAAGTCTACGGAATGGCCGGCGCTGGCGCGCTCGATTGCGTACAAGTGGCTTGATGAGGGGCTGATCGATCGCTCGATCACGCGGGATCTCTCATGGGGCATCAAGGTCACGCAGAACGGTCAGCCGCGTCCGGGTTTCGAGAACAAAGTCTTCTACGTCTGGTTCGATGCGCCCGTTGAATATATCGGCTCGACCGTTGAATGGGCCGAAGCCAATGGTGGCGACTGGGAGCGCTGGTGGCGCACAGACAGGGGCGCCGACGACGTCACGTACGTCCAGTTCATGGGCAAGGACAACGTCGCCTTCCACACCGTCAGCTTCCCCGTGACCATCATGGGCTCCGGCGAGCCGTGGAAACTCGTTGATCGCTTGAAGGCGTTCAATTGGGTGACGTGGTACGGCGGCAAGTTCAGCACGAGCGAGAAGCGCGGCATCTTCATGGATGCAGCGCTTGAATTGCTGCCGAGCGATTATTGGCGCTGGTATTTGATGGCGAATGCGCCGGAGAGCTCCGACGCTGCGTTCACGCTCGAACAATTCCAGCAAACCATCAACGCCGACCTCGCCAACGTCTTCGGTAATTTCGTCAACCGCATCACGCGTTTCGCGGCGTCGAAGTTCGACAGTGAGGTGCCTGACGGTGGCGCGCCTGGCGCGAACGAAGAAAAGCTCTACGCGGAGTTCTCCGAACGTCTCGCTGCGCTCACGCAGTGCCACGAGCAAATGGAGTTCCGCAAAGCGGCGGCCGAGCTGCGTGCGATCTGGGTGGCGGGCAATGAATACCTGCAACTCGCAGCGCCGTGGACTGCGCTGAAAACGGATCGCGACGCCGCAGCCGTTGGCGTGCGCACTGGCCTCAACGCAGCGGCGCTCTTTGCGATCCTCGCGCAGCCGTTCATTCCTGACGCTGCGGCAACGGTACTCGATGCGCTCGGCGTGCCTGAAGCGAAGCGCTCATGGCCGAAGCCCGGCGACAGAAGCGTGTGGGAACTCCTGCTGCGAGGGCATCGATTCACACCGCCGGACGTCCTGTTCAAGAAGATCGAAGACACCGACGTTGCTGTGTGGACGGAGCGTTTTGGCGGTGCGTGATGACGCATCCGTGATCGCCTGAACGATAGGATTACACGGTGTGCGACGACCGGTAGCGTGTACGCGACGACCGGGCTTGGTCATGTGAAGCGAATGCTACACTTTGCTCACGTGCCCTCCAACCCTGCGAACGCGCGCGTGCAATCGACCTCGACTTTCGACACCGACGCGTTTCTCGCGGCGCCCTTGAACGACACCAGGGTCGTTGCGCAGGTGTGCGCATTGCTGGCGCGCGGCGGTCGCGTGCATATCCCCGAATTATTCACATCGCCGGCTGCAAAAGAACTCTCCGAAGCGTGCCGTGCGCTGGATTGGAAACTCGTCTTTCGCGGTGCGCGCACGAATTACGATTTTGCCGAGAAGGATGTGAGCGCGCTTGAGGTTGGCCAGAAGGCGGCGTTGCTCGACGCTATCAACGCGCAAGCCACGACAGGCTTTCAGTATCTCTACGATTCTTATCGCATCAGTGACTTCGCTGAGGAGGGCAATCTCGCGGCGGGTCCGATCGCAAGCTTCTTTGAAGCCCTGAACTCAGAACCTATGCTCGCGCGCCTGCGCGCCATCACGGGCGATGACCGCATTGCCTATCTCGACGCGCAAGCGACGCGGTTCAGGCCCGGCCACTTTCTCACAGCGCACGATGATCATCAGCCCGATAAGCATCGGCTCTATGCGTACGTCATCAACCTGACACCGGTCTGGCGCGCTGATTACGGTGGCCTGCTCATGTTCCTCGGTGAGGATGGCCACGTGACTGAGGCCTACACGCCACGGTGGAATGCTCTGAACATTCTCAAAGTGCCGCAACCGCATGCGGTTAGCGTCGTGGCCCCGTTCGCCCACGGCGCCCGTTACTCCATCACAGGCTGGATGCGCTCCAGAAAGCCCTGAGCGCTTACGGGCGCGGCCTGTTCCCGCGAGCAACGCTTGCCGCCCCGATCGATCCCCCATAACAATCTGGCCAGGGACGGGGACGGTCCCAGGCATCGCGGAGGGGCGATCTCATGGAATACGTTGATCTGGCCGTTGAGTATCTCCGCGCCGGTTTCGCCGACATCAACAATCCCAAGGGTCTGTTGATCGCTCTGATCGCGACGATCTTTCTGGGGTCCTGGCGGCAGTGGATTCCGGTTTCGCTTGTGGCGACGGTCGTTCACATCGCCATCGGCCAACTGGCCCCGGTGCTCTCTGGCGGCGGTGGTGAAGTGCGTTTGCCTGAGTTGATGAGCGAAGGATTTTGGACCGAGTTTTTCGTCCTCTTCCTTGGCTACATGGTGATCATCGGCATCTTCTTCCTCCTGAAGGGCATGATCTTCAGAAAGAGCGCTGCCGCGCACTAACGCCGGCGCGCCGCTTCGTAGAGCGCGATCGCAGCAGCTGCTGAGACGTTCAAGCTTTCCATCGCAGGCGCGATCGGAATGCGAGCGCGCTTTTCGCACGCTTCGCTGAGACCTTGGCGCACACCTTTTCCTTCTGCGCCGAGGATGAGCGCGGCTGGACGCTTATCATCAAGTGCGTCAGCCAGCGCCAAATCAACTTCGCCTTCAAGCGAGACGGTGAGATAGCCAAGTGAACGCAGCGTTTCGACGGCGCGGCCCAAATTGACCGCACGCACATGCGGCACGAGTTCGATTGCCCCGGCGGCTGCTTTCGCGAGCACGCCAGTGAGCGGCGGTGACTTGCGGTCCTGCAGGATCACGGCGCGGGCGCCGAACGCGACGGCCGAACGAAACGCTGCGCCGACATTCTGAGGATCCGTGACGCCATCGAGAACCAGAACGCTGCGTGTGTCCGCCGGCGCACACGCCGCTTCAAGCTCTGTCGGCTCAAGCGGTGCAGCGCGTACGGCTAAGCCTTGGTGCACCGCGCCTGGCGGCAGCATGCCGTCGATCGCATCCGGATCGAGGATGTGCGGTTCGATCCCCTCGGGGAGTCTCGAAGCCGCATTGCGTGTCGCGACAATGCGCTCGATGCGGCGCGCAGGGTTTGCGATGGCCGCCAGCGATGCGTGAACGCCCCAGATCCAAGATGGTCCGCCGGTTTCAGCCTCGAACTCGCGGCGCGGCAGCGGGTTCACTGGCCGTGCGCGGTCGGGGTTCACTGGAGGGGGGTTACGCTTGTTCACGAACTAAATCTTTCAGAACGCCACGAGGGCGTCAGCCATCCGGAGCTCGCGTGGACAGATAGTCCTCCTACGCCGAGGCTTCGGAGGACATCCTACTCTCGCTGCGCGTTCGTAGGATGGTGGAAGGGGCTGGATTCGAACCAGCGTACGCTCGCGCGGGCAGATTTACAGTCTGCTGCCATTAACCACTCGGCCACCCTTCCAGCCGGAGCGCGGCTTCTAGCGGGCATGTCTGTGCTTCGCAAGCGCGCGAAATGGAGAATGGCTGGGAACGAGGTGCGGCTAGGCGTCAGCCATCCGAAGCTGCGCCAAGGCGGGCGCCAGCCCTCCTACGCCAAGGCTACGGAGGGCATCCCTTGCTTCGCTCGCGCGAGCGTAGGATGGAGCGGGTAGAGGGAATCGAACCCTCGTCTTCAGCTTGGAAGGCTGCGGCTCTACCATTGAGCTATACCCGCCGACGCATGCGCAGATAGCGGCTTCGCTTGGCTCGCGCCAGCCTCACGCGATGATCGTTTGCTACGGGGGATGCTTAATCGCTGGGCGCCCTGGGCGTTTTCCCCGGAACTCCATCGCGCCGCGTGCGCCTCTTGTTTGTGTTCCCGCTCTATGCGCCCATAGTGCCTCTTTCAGGCGGGGGCCAAACGGGGGAGGCGGCGATGCCGCTGGCTAGGGTTTTTCCGCGATTGATCGTGGCGCTCGTATGCGTCGCGGCAACGTCGTGCGCGAGCGCGCCTGTGCAGCCCGAAGGCAGCGCCTATGAACTTGCGCCCGAGCCCCAGCCTCTTCCGCAAATGGCGACAGCCAGTCCGACTGCGCGGCCGCCGCGCGAGTTGTTCAATACATTCGCCGACATGGTGATCCAGCGGGTCGAACCGGAAGTGACGCGCGATGAGGTTTTCGCCGCGGTTCAAACGCTCGTCGCCGATGCGCGCGCTTGCTTGCCGGTGCCGTCCGTCTGGCTCTCTGCGCCGCCGCGCGCTGGCGCATTCATCGTGCGCTACGATCTCATGCAGCGCGATTGGGGCGAAGACACCGCGCGCAGCGCGCGCGAGCGCATGGATGAGTTGGTCGCCTCTGGTTTCCTTACGGAAGAAGAGCGGCCGGAGCAGGGCGTAGGCGTTGTGCGCTACGACACCACCCGCGACGGCCGTGAGTATATGCGCGGTACCATAGATTCGGGCCAACGGCCGGCGTTCTGCGCGCCGGCGGGGCGGCGCCTGGTTGAGATCACCAGCATGGAGTGGGGCGAATATCCGTGCGGAACGCTGCGCGTGCGCTTCACGCATGTTGCGGACGATTGGCCGGTTTGGGCGCGCCACGAAGCGACGCGCGCACGGTTGGCACAGTCATGGCCCGCCAACGGTGACACCGGTGTTGGTGAAGTGTCGCTCAGCCGGCAATGGTTCACCGCAGGTCATCTTCCGCGCGGCGTCCCGAACGGCGCTCTCGTCTCGGCATGCATGGATGCAGAACGAGAGCGCATCGTCGGCACTGATCTGAATATGGCGCCGCCGTCTGACTAGTTCAGGACGAACGTCACTTTCATGTTCACGCGCCACTCACTGATCTTGCCGTCCTTGGCGGTGACTTTGATGTCTTGAATCCAGGCGCCTTCGACGTTTTCGAGCGTGTCCGACGCTTTCGCCATCCCTTGTTCGATGGCGTCCTCCAGGCCCTTCGATGAGCCTGCCGTAACTTCGATGACTTTCGCGACTGCCATGAGTGTTTCTCCGGTCGCCCGCCCGCATAAGACGCTAGGCCTCCGGGCGGCGCCTGCCAAGCAAACGCCGCCCGGCGCGGTTTAGTTGCGTAAACGAACGCCGATCGTGACGTTGCTCGGCGCGCCAGCGAAGCCGTTGACCGGCTCATATTCCTCGTCGGTGAGGTTGTCGCCGGCGAGGTAGGCCTGGACGCCGTCAGCGAAGCTCCAGGCTACAGACGCGCGCAGCACGTCGTAGGCTTCAGTCGTGCCGACGCCCTGGGAGAAGCCGTCATCGCCATAGATCTGATCCGCGCGTTCGCCGACGCGGCGCCAGCCGAGATGCCCTGAAAGCGCGCCACGCTCGATATCGATCGCGGCGCTCCATACGTCTTGTGGGCGTCGGAGCAATGCGGTGTCTGAAATCTCGTCTTGTGCATCAGTGTAGACGTAGGAAACGCGCGCTGTCAGCCACGAGAGTGGACGCAAAGCAACGCGCGCCTCAGCGCTTTCGACGCTGGCGCGATCTATGTTGGCGTAGCTGAAGAACGAGTCGAAATCGATCAGGTCTTCGATCTCGAGCGAGCGATAAAGTGCGCCGATCTCGATGCCATCGTCACGTCCGAACGCGGCTACACGTGCGTCGGCCCCCACTTCCCATGCCTGCCCACGCTCGGGCTCCAGGTTCGGATTGCCGAAATAGATGAAGCGCTCGTAGAGCGTTGGTGCGCGGAAAGACGTGCCGTAAGCGCTGTAGGCGCGGATGTTTTCGGTCAGTTGGAGCGAAGCGCCCGCGCGCCACGTCGTCTCAGCGCCGAAGCCCTCAAAATCATCGACGCGCACCGCGCCCGTGAGCGTGAGGCGATCCACTTCGTATTGGCCGACGAGAAATCCGCCATGATGATCCTGGCTCGCCACCACCGTCGCGAAGCCCTGATCGATGTCGACGCTCTCATTTTGCTGTTCGTAGCCGGCGCTGAGTGAAAGCGCGCCGCGCGACCAGTCTGCGGTGACATCGCTGAACCGGCGTTCGCCGTCATACGAGGACGTCGTGACCCCCGCATCGGTTTCCGCGCGTTCTTGGATCACCTGACCCGTCGTCGCGCGCAGCGACAGGGCATCGGTGATTGCCCAGCGGGCGCCGATACGAGCTACGGAGAGATCATTCCGTGCGAACTCCAAATCGGGATCGTCAATGCGCTGCTCGTTGAACGTCGGCGGTGGGTAGATGAACGAGTCATAGTCCGCACGCGCGTCACGGCGGCGCAAAAGCAAATCGACCGAGAATGCATCCGTGAGGGCGTAGTCAAAAACGCCCGTTAGAGTCGTGCTTTCGGCGCTATCTTCATCGCCGGTGTGCGTGCTCATGCGCTCGGGCACCAGATCGTAACCGTCCGTGACGAACGCATCGCCAGTGATCGCGTAGCGCAAGCGCCCGACCGCGCCGTCAATGCCTGCGCTGCCGCCGAGCGATCCAAACGAACCGGCGAACACATCGAGGCGGCCGTTGATCGGCCCTTCGCCGCCGCGGCGCGGTAGAATGTTGATCACGCCGCCCAACGCATCAGAGCCATAGAGAGCGCTCATCGGCCCTTGCACGACTTCAATGCGCGACAGACCGCCGAGCGTGTCTTGGCCTGCGTCAAACGCCGAGCCGGGCGAAGCCGCGTCGTTCAAGCGAATGCCGTCGAGCAGGACGAGCGTGTGGTTGGAATTGCTGCCGCCGGAGAAGAGGCTGGTCTGCTGACCAAAGCCGCCCGAACGGCTGACATTCAGCCCCGGCGTCCCTGTGAGCGCGTCAGCCAGATTGGACTGACCGCGAACGATCGCCGTGTCGACGTCGATAATGTCGATGTCCGCTGGCAAGCGATCGGCCTCAGCCGGCTGACGGGTGGCGGTGACGACAATTGTTTCCTCGTCCTGCGCAAGTGCCGGCGACGCACTCAGAGCTGTTGCCGCCAGAAGAGCGGCCTTCAAAACAAAACGCATGGGAGCTTCCCCGATTTGCAGACGCGCCTCGTCCCCATGGGACGCGCCAAACAGCGACAGCGGGGCGCAAGAATGCGCGGGGCCGCCCGCGTCGCTGCGTCGGAGAGATCCGGTTCGACGGCTGGACCCGGCCGGGCGAACGAGCGACGTGCGGCGGCAGGTCTCCTGGCTCACGGCTCAATCGCTTTTCCGCCGCCTTCCCAAGCCGAAGGACAAAAAGTCCGGGCCCAGTGGCGTGTGGCGGATCGGCTCGCCGCTGACAGTTGCGGGCACAGCCGCGGATTAGAGGCGTTAGCCCCGCACCGCGTTCCCTCTTGGCGTTCTCTCGAACGACCGTCGCGAGAAGTGGCTTAGCTGCGACGGATGGCTTCGCCAAGCGCACAAACCCCATGCGGGGCTTGACGTATCCCCAAGTGCGGCTAAAGACGCGCACCTTATGTGCGCTTCGGCCCGGCCCTAGCGCCCATCACCATTTTCGATTCGCCGGAGAGACAGGACCTCACAATGGCCAAGGAAAAGTTTGAGCGGAACAAGCCGCACTGCAACATCGGCACGATTGGTCACGTCGACCACGGCAAGACCACGCTCACAGCGGCCATCACGATGGTTCTGTCCAAGAAGGGCGGCGCGAAAGCTATGGCCTACGCCGACATCGACGCGGCCCCGGAAGAAAAGGCGCGCGGCATCACGATCAATACCGCTCACGTCGAGTACGAGACGGCCGCCCGTCACTACGCGCACGTCGATTGCCCCGGCCACGCCGACTACGTGAAGAACATGATCACCGGCGCCGCCCAGATGGACGGTGCGATCCTGGTCGTGTCCGCTGCCGACGGCCCGATGCCGCAAACCCGTGAGCATATCCTGCTCGCCCGTCAGGTCGGCGTGCCGGCTCTGGTCGTGTTCATGAACAAGGTCGACATGGTCGACGACGCCGAACTCCTCGACCTGGTCGAAATGGAAGTTCGCGAGCTTCTTTCGTCCTACGACTTCCCTGGCGACGACATTCCGATCGTTAAGGGCTCGGCTCTGGCCGCTGTCGAAGGCCGCGACGCGCCAATCGGCGAAGACGCGATCATGAACCTCATGACCGCAGTCGACACCTACATCCCGCAGCCGGAGCGTCCGATCGACCAGCCGTTCCTGATGCCGGTCGAAGACGTGTTCTCGATCTCGGGCCGCGGCACGGTCGTGACCGGCCGCGTCGAGAAGGGCATCATCAAGGTTGGCGAAGAAGTCGAAATCATCGGCATCCGCGACACCGTGAAGTCGACCTGCACGGGCGTTGAAATGTTCCGTAAGCTGCTCGATCAGGGCCAAGCCGGCGACAACATCGGCGCGCTGCTCCGTGGTATCGACCGTGAAGGTGTTGAGCGCGGCCAGGTTCTGGCCAAGCCGGGCTCGATCAAGCCGCACAAGAAGTTCGAAGCGGAAATCTACGTTCTGACGAAGGAAGAAGGCGGCCGTCACACGCCGTTCTTCACCAACTATCGTCCGCAATTCTATTTCCGCACCACCGACGTGACCGGCATCGTTCAGCTGCCGGGCGGCGTCGAAATGGTCATGCCGGGCGATAACGTGAAGATCACGGTGGAGCTGATCACCCCGATCGCCATGGACCAAGGCCTCCGCTTCGCTATTCGCGAAGGCGGCCGCACGGTCGGTTCGGGCGTCGTGGCGAAGATCACCGAGTAATCGGCGCTTTTCCTCAAAGGAAACAAAGCGAAAGCCCCGGCGCGGAAGCGCTGGGGCTTTTTGCTGTGATGTCAGGTATTCAGATTTATCCCCAATAATCACCAGGTAATCTTTATTAACAAAGCTTTGCCAAACATCGTTAACGCTCTTAAGGTTGTGCCAGCGCTGGTGGACAATCCACACGCAGCTCTAAGGGAGAGTAACGATGCGCATGTTGGTTGTGGCGGCTGTGGTCGCCGTGATGAGTGGTACGGCCTTCGCCGCTGAATTGTCGAAGACGACGGCCAGCTTCGAAACCGCCAAGTGCTGGGTTTGCGGCCAAGGCGGCAACAGCGGTGGGAACACGGGCGGCAACGTAAAATAACGCCGTTCCGCACTGAATTCCGAGGGCCGTCCTGCGGGGCGGCCCTCTTGCGTTAGGGGAATTTTCGCTGTCCCCGCATCCACGACCGCGTCTTTAGGCATCTCACGGATGGAGCACGTCCGCGCCGGGGCGCGAGGGAGAGTACGCAATGGAACGTTTTGTGTTCGTCGCCGCGGTGACGATCGCCATCATCTTCGGCATCGGGGCGGTCTTCGGCGGCGCCAATAGCTGGCACTTCGAGTTCGATGAGGACGGCGAGGGTGGCCGTTCGGAGATCGTGGAGCTCGCGCCGGGCACGATGGAAGCCCAGGCCTTCGCCGGCGATCGTCTCCGCATTCGTAGCGCCGCTGCCAATGTGACGATCATTCCGGAGGACCGGACTGATTTTCTGATCGAAATCAACAATTCAGCCGGCCAAGCGCCGATGCCCCTGGTCAGCACCGAGGATGGTCGGGTGCTTATCGACGGCCGCCTGCGCAACCGCATCTCTGATTGCGGACCGGACGTTGTCGAGCTCCGTGGCTATGGCGATGTCGCCGCCGCTGACCTGCCGCGCATTACCATTCGCGCGCCGCGCAATCTCGACCTCGACCGCTCCGGCGCGGGTACGACCGAGATCGGCGCCACGCAAGAACTGACGGTCGATTTCAGCGGCTGTGGCGACGCAAACATTGGCGATGTCGCCGAGGCGTTGACCATCGATCTGGCGGGCTCTGGCGAAATCAATGCAGGCGCCGCGCGCAGTCTCAACGTCGACTTAGCCGGCTCCGGTGACGTTAACGTGGGCGCGGTCGCTGAAGGGGCGAGCGTTGATATCGCGGGCTCCGGCACGGTTACGATCGCCTCCCTGGCCGGCGAATTCTCCAGTGACGGCGCAGGTTCAGGCGCGGTTACGGTCGAAGGTGGCGCCATCACCAGCGCTGACGTGGATTTGGCCGGCTCCGGCGATGTCACCATCGCGGCGGCGGTTCAAAGCCTGAACGTGAGCATCGTCGGCTCAGGCGATGTCGACGTGACGGCCGCTGTTGGTGAGGTTGACGCTGAAATCGCAGGGTCAGGCAACGTAACGGTCGCCTCGGCGACGGGCACTGTTCGCCGCCAAGTCTGGGGTTCAGGTGAGGTGCGTGTCGGCGGGCGGGCTGCGCCAGCAACACCGTCAGAAACTGCAGAGTAAACATGCGCTGAAAAGGCGCGAAACGCGCCTTGACGCCCCCCGTTCACCTCTGTAGGACACGCCCCTTCGAGCCGGCCGTAAGCGCAAGCTTAGACGCGGTTCGCATGCAACGCAGGTGCTTCCTCGGACAAGCGGGGTCGAGCGCCCGGGGCGGAACGCTCCGGTGATGTGTTGATATTGCGATCCAACTCTTTGAAAGCGCCGTTCGGTTCGAACGGCGTTTTTCTTTCGTCGGCGCTTCCAATGGGCGCGCCGGCGGTTCTTGCGTCCGGCGATGCAGATCGCGGCGCTAGGGAATTTGAGTGATGATGCAGCAAAACATCCGGATCAGGCTCAAAGCCTTTGATCACCGCACGCTCGATCTCTCCGCGAAAGAGATCGTGTCGACTGCGAAGCGCACGGGCGCGACCGTGATCGGTCCGGTGCCGCTGCCGACCCGCATCGAGAAGTTCACCGTCAACCGCTCGCCGCACGTCGATAAGAAGAGCCGCGAGCAATTCGAGATCCGCACGTTCAAGCGCGTGCTCGATATCGTTCAGCCGACTCCGCAAACCGTCGACGCGCTGATGAAGCTCGATCTGTCGGCCGGCGTCGATGTTCAAATCCAAGTGTTGGGTTGATAGCGATGGCTAACGAAGCTTCCCGTCGCACTGGCGTGATCGCACGCAAGGTCGGCATGATGCGCGTCTTCGGTGACGATGGCGCACACACGCCGGTCACGGTTCTCGATCTTGCTGGTTGCCAAGTCGTCGGCCGCCGCACCGTAAACGCCGAAGCGTTCAAGAACGCAGCCGGCGAAGACGTGGCGTTGAAGCCGAAGAAGTCGCGCAAGAACGACAAAGCCGCTCCGGCCGCGCGTGAAGCAAAGGGCGACGGCTACACCGCCGTTCAACTCGCCGCAGGCGCCGCCAAAGCGAAGAACAAGAGCCAAGCGCTCCGCGGTCAGTTCGCGCGCGCCAACGTTGAGCCGAAGGCCATCGTCCGCGAGTTCCGCGTTTCCGAAGACAATCTGCTCAAGGTCGGCGATCTCATCAGCGCCGACCATTTTGTTGTCGGTCAAAAGGTCGACGTCGCCGGCATCACGATCGGTAAAGGCTTCGCCGGCGCGATGAAGCGCTGGAACTTCGGCGGCCTGCGCGCAACGCACGGCGTCTCGGTTTCGCACCGTTCGCACGGCTCGACCGGCCAACGCCAAGACCCGGGTAAGGTCTTCAAGGGCAAGAAGATGGCCGGTCACCTTGGTGACGAGCGCGTCTCGACTCAAAATCTGCAAATCGTCCGCGTTGATGCAAAGCGCGGGCTTTTGTTTGTTAAGGGCTCCGTCCCGGGCGCCGAAGGCGGTTGGGTTGAAGTGCGCGACGCCGCCAAGGCTGCGCTGCCGAAGGAAGCTCCGAAGCCGGCTGGCCTCGTCCAAGCCGAAGCGGCGCAGTGAGGGCTGAAATGAAACTCGACGTTCAAACCCTCGACGCCAAGAAGGCCGGCTCCGTCGATCTCGACGACGCCATCTTCGGCATCAAGGAAATCCGTTCCGACATTCTGCATCGCATGGTGAAGTACCAACTCGCCAAGCGCCGCGCCGGCACGCACAAGACGCAGTCGCGCGGTGAAGTCTCGGTGACCCACTCGAAGCTTTACAAGCAAAAGGGCACCGGCCAGGCCCGTCACGGCGCGCGCAACGCGCCGATCTTCCGTGGCGGTGGTCACGCGCACAATCGTCTGCCGCGCGATTACTCGCATGACCTGACGAAGAAGTTCCGCGCGCTCGCTCTGCGCCATGCGCTCTCATCGAAGGCGAACGCCGGCGACATCATCGTGATCGACTCGCTCACGGTGAAGGACGGCAAGACAGCGGCGCTTAAGAAGACGCTCTCGAACCTGAAGCTTGAGAAGGCGCTGTTCATCGCCGGCCCAGAAGTTGACGCCGGTGTTGCACGCGCGGCGCGCAACATTCCGAACATCGACGTGCTGCCGAACGCCGGCCTCAACGTCTATGACATCCTCCGCGCCCAGAAGCTGGTGCTCACGCAAGACGCCGTGAACGCCATCCACGAGCGCTTCAAGAAGGATGGCGAAACGAAGGCTGCGCCGAAGAAGCGCGCCGCCAAGACTGAAGAAGGAGCCGCGGCATGAGCGCGCTCAACAAACATTACGACACCATCCTTGCGCCGGTGATCACCGAAAAGTCGACCGTTCAATCTGAACTGAACAAAGTCGTCTTCCGCGTGCCGCTCACCGCCACGAAGAAGGACATCAAGGAAGCCGTTGAAAAGCTCTTCAACGTCAAAGTGGGCGCGGTGAACACCATCGTCCGCAAAGGCAAGACGAAGAATTTCCGCGGCACGCCGGGCAAGCGCTCCGACCACAAGAACGCGGTCGTGACCCTGCTCGACGGTTACTCAATCGACGTGACGACGGGGCTCTGAGATGGCGCTCAAGCAATTCCGCCCGACCTCGCCTGGTCGCCGCCAGCTCGTGATCGTTGATCGCGCTGAGCTGCACAAAGGTAAGCCGGTCAAGGCGCTGACTGAAGGTCTGACGAAGTCAGGCGGCCGCAACAATATGGGCCGCGTGACTGCGTTCCGTCACGGTGGTGGTCACAAGAAGACGTACCGCAAGATCGACTTCAAGCGCCGCAAGTGGGGCATGGAAGCGACGGTCGAGCGTCTCGAGTACGACCCGAACCGCACCGCCTTCATCGCGCTGATCAAGTATACCGATGGCGAGCTCGCTTACATCATCGCGCCGCAACGCTTGAAGCAGGGCGACACCATCATCGCCGGCGAGAAGGTCGACGTGAAGCCGGGCAACGCGATGCCGCTGAAGGCGATCCCGGTCGGCACGATCATCCACAATATCGAACTGAAGCCGCTGAAGGGCGCCCAGGTCGCCCGCTCAGCTGGCACCTACGCGCAAGTCGTCGGTCGTGACGCTGGCTTTGCTCAGATCCGCATGGTCTCGGGCGAAGTGCGCATGGTTCAAGACATTTGCATGGCCACGATCGGCGCCGTGTCGAACCCTGACAACATGAACGAAGTCTGGGGCAAGGCCGGCCGCGGCATCTGGTTGGGCCGGAAGCCCTCGGTTCGCGGCGTCGCCATGAACCCGGTCGACCACCCGCACGGCGGTGGTGAAGGCAAGACCTCAGGCGGCCGTCACCCGGTCACGCCATGGGGCAAGAAGACACGTGGTCCGAAGACCCGCAAAACCAAAGCGTCGGATCGTCTGATCATCCGCCGCCGTCACTCGAAGAAAGTGAGCTAATCGAGATGCCGCGTTCAGTTTGGAAAGGTCCGTTCGTCGATGGTTACTTGCTCGCCAAGGCCGAGAAGGCTTCTGGCAGCTCGCGCCGCGAGACGATCAAGACCTGGTCGCGCCGCTCGACCATCATGCCGCAATTCGTTGGCCTCACCTTCCAGGTTCACAACGGCAAGCAATTCACGCCGGTGCTCGTGAGCGAAGACATGGTCGGCCACAAGCTCGGCGAGTTCGCGCCGACGCGGAACTATTTCGGCCACGGCGCTGACAAGAAGGCCAAGAGGAAGTGAGATGAGCAAACCGAAGTCTCCTCCGAAGCAGGCATCGAACGAGTCGCGCGCGGTTCTGCGCACGCTCCGTATCAGCCCGCAAAAGCTCAACCTGGTCGCTCAGTCGATCCGTGGCTTGTCGGCTGAAAAGGCCGTCAACGAGCTGCGCTTCTCCCAGAAGCGCATCGCCAAGGACGTGCTGAAGTGCCTGAAGTCGGCGATCGACAACGCCGAAAACAATCACAGCCTGGACGTCGACAGTCTCGTCGTCGCTCAAGCGCATGTCGGCAAGAACATCACCATGAAGCGCATGCACACCCGCGCTCGCGGCCGTGGCGTTCGCATCGAAAAGCTGTTCTCCCAAATTACCATCGTGCTGCGCGATACCTCGAAGCAGCCCGAAACCGCTGAGGCCGCGTAATGGGTCAGAAAGTCAATCCGATCGGTCTGCGCCTCGGCGTCAACCGCACGTGGGACTCGCGTTGGTACGCCAACACGAAAGACTACGCGCGCTTGCTGCATGAGGACCTGAAGATCCGTCAGTTCGTGCGCGAAAAGCTCAAGGCTGCCGGCATCTCGAAGATCATCATCGAGCGCCCGCTGAAGAAGTGCCGCGTCACGGTTCACACCGCAAAGCCCGGCGTTGTTATCGGCAAGAAGGGCGCGGACATCGAGAAGCTCCGCAAGGAACTCGCGCGCATGGCGCCGGGCGCCGAAGTTCACCTGAACCTCGTCGAAGTCCGCAAGCCTGAAACCGACGCGAACCTCGTCGCTGAAGGCATCGCCCAGCAGCTCGAGCGCCGCGTTGCGTTCCGCCGCGCCATGAAGCGCGCGATGCAGTCGGCCATGCGCCTTGGCGCGCAAGGCATCCGCATCAACGTTTCGGGCCGTCTCGGCGGCGCGGAAATCGCGCGCATGGAATGGTATCGCGAAGGCCGCGTGCCGCTGCACACGCTCCGCGCCGACATCGATTACGGCTTCGTCGAAGCCGATACGGCGTACGGCAAGATCGGCATCAAGGTCTGGATCTTCAAAGGCGAGATCCTCGAACACGATCCGATGGCGCAAGATAAGCGCTCGATGGAAAGCGGCGAGAGCCGTGAACGTCGTGATCGCGATGAGCGTGGCCCGCGTGGTCCGCGTGAAGATCGCCCGGGTGCGGACCGTCCGCGCCGTGGCCGTCGTCCGCCGCGCGGTGGCGAAGAAGCTAGCCCGGATTCGGAGGCATAACCCATCATGATGCAACCGAAGAAAACCAAGTTCCGCCGCGCCCATAAGGGTCGCATCAGCGGCAACACCAAGGGCGGCAGCGCCCTCAACTTCGGCCAGTTCGGCCTGAAGGCGCTGGAGCCGAACCGCGTCAATGCACGTGAGATCGAAGCGGCGCGCCGCGCGATCACGCGTGAAATGAAGCGCCAGGGCCGCGTCTGGATCCGCATCTTCCCGGACCTGCCGGTCTCGAAGAAGCCGATCGAAGTCCGCATGGGCTCGGGCAAGGGCGCGCCGGAATTCTGGGCCGCGCGCGTAGCACCGGGCCGGATCATGTTTGAAGTCGATGGCGTGCCGGAAGCGGTCGCTCGTGAGTCGCTGCGCCTGGGCGCTGCCAAGCTCTCGGTGCGCACCAAGATCGTCTCGCGGATTGAAGGTCTCTGATCATGGCTGCCGATGTCAAAACCGTCCGCGACATGGACGAAGCCCGCCTCAAGGAAGAGCTCTCCTCGCTGAAGAAGGAGCAGTTCAACCTGCGCTTCCAGCAAGCGACGGGTCAGCTCGAGAAGTCGTCGCGCATTCGCGAAGTTCGCCGCTCCATCGCGCGCGTTCAGACCGTGCTGCGTGAAAAGTCGCCGAAAGTGAAAGTGTAAGCCATGCCGCGCCGCGTGATGCAGGGAACGATTGTGAGCGACAAAGGCGACAAGACTGTCGTCGTGCAGGTGGAACGCACCTATCTGCACCCGCTCCTGAAAAAGACGGTTCGTCGTTCGGCGAAGTTCCACGCCCATGACGAAGCCAACGCTTTCAAGACCGGCGAGAAGGTCGAGATTCAAGAATGTCCGCCCAAGTCCAAGCTGAAGCGCTGGGAAGTGGTCGGACGGATCGGAGCATAACGCCATGATCCAAATGCAAACCAATCTGGACGTCGCAGACAATAGCGGCGCCAAGCGCGTGATGTGCATCAAGGTGCTCGGCGGCTCGAAGCGCCGCTACGCCACGGTGGGCGACATCATCGTCGTGTCCATCAAGGAAGCGATGCCGCGCGGCCGCGTGAAAAAGGGCGACGTCCGCAAGGCGATCGTCGTGCGCACGGCCAAGGACATCAAGCGCAAGGATGGCTCCACCATCCGCTTCGATTCCAACGCCGCGGTGCTCATCAATAACCAAGGCGAGCCGATCGGCACGCGTATCTTCGGACCGGTGCCGCGCGAACTGCGCGCCCGCAACCAGATGAAGATCATCTCGCTCGCGCCGGAGGTTCTCTAAATGGCCGCCCGCATTCGCAAGGACGACACCGTGGTCGTCATCGCTGGCAAGGACAAAGGCCGCTCGGGCCGTGTTCTGAAAGTGCTGACGCAAGAAGAGCGCGTGATCGTCGAAGGCCTGAACTTGGCCAAGCGTCACACCAAGCCCGACATGGCGAACCCGCAAGGCGGCGTCATCTCGAAGGAAGCCTCGATCCATGTTTCGAACGTGGCGCTGCGCGATCCTAAGACGGGCAAGCCGACCCGCGTCGGTTTCAAAGTCAACGACAAGGGTCGCAAGGTCCGTGTCGCTAAGGGTTCCGGAGTAGAGATCGATGTCTAAGGACCCGAGAGAGGCCCAAAAGGCAGACAACATGGCAGCGAAGGCTGCGCGCAAAGCTGCCGCCGGCAAGAAGGCTGCGGCCGACGCAAAGCCGCGCGCGCCGAAGCCCGCCGATTACACGCCGCGCATGAAGCAGCGTTACACGGGCGAGATTCGTGGCCGTCTGCGTGAGCAGTTCAACTACACGAACGAGATGCAGATCCCGCGTCTTGAGAAGATCGTGATCAACATGGGCGTCGGCGAAGCGACCGCTGACTCCAAGAAGCTGACCTCGGCGATCGAAGCGTTGACGGCGATCGCCGGTCAAAAGCCGATCGCGACGAAGGCGCGCAAGTCGATCGCGGCGTTCAAGCTGCGTGAAGGCATGAGCATCGGCGCCAAGGTTACGCTCCGCAAGGACCAGATGTACGAGTTTCTCGACCGTCTGGTGACCATCGCGCTGCCGCGCGTGAAGGACTTCCGTGGCTTGAACGGCAAGAGCTTCGACGGCCGCGGCAACTACGCCATGGGCATCAAGGAGCACATCGTGTTCCCTGAAATTAATTACGACCAGATCGATCAGATCTGGGGCATGGACATCGTCGTCTGCACCACTGCGCGCACCGACGCTGAAGCCAAGGCCTTGTTGAAAGAGTTCGATTTCCCGTTCCGGAACTGATCGCGAAAGCGATCCACCCCAGAACGCACCGGGAGAGAGTGAGAGAATGGCAAAGACGAGTTCAATCGAACGCAACAAGAAGCGCGAGCGCCTTGCGAAGCAGTATGCTGCTCGCCGCGCGAAGCTGCGCGCTGCTGCGTTGAACGAAGACCTTCCGCTGGAAGAGCGTTTCGCTGCCCGCCTTAAGCTGGCGCAGCTGCCGCGCAATTCCTCGGCGACGCGCGTTCGTAACCGCTGCGAACTGACAGGCCGTCCGCGCGCCTTCTATCGCAAGCTGAAGCTCAGCCGTATCGCGCTGCGTGATCTCGCCTCCAAAGGCCAGATCCCCGGCATGGTCAAGTCGAGCTGGTAAGGGAGACATCAGATGAACCTGAATGATCCCGTTGGCGATCTGATCACCCGCATCCGCAACGCGCAGATGCGCGGCCGTTCGAAGCTGCTTTCGCCGGCCTCGACGCTGCGCGCGCGCGTTCTGCAAGTGCTGAAGGACGAAGGCTATATCCGCGACTTCCGCGTGGTCGATAACGGCGCCCACAAGGAGTTGGAGGTCGAGCTGAAGTATTTCGAAGGCTCGCCGGCGATCCACCAGATCCAGCGCGTGTCGAAGCCCGGCCGACGCGTCTATTCGTCGATCAAAGACCTCCGCCTGGTCCGCAACGGCCTCGGCATCTCGATCATCTCGACCCCGAAGGGCGTGATGAGCGATGCCGCTGCACGTGACGCGAACGTCGGCGGCGAAGTCCTCTGCGAGGTCTACTAAGATGTCCCGCCTCGGAAAAAAAGCGATCCCCGCTCCTAATGGCGTCACCGTGACGGTGAAGGGCCAGGACGTGAGCGTGAAGGGTCCGAAGGGCACGCTTGAGTTCCGCGCGCACGACGATGTCGAAGTCGCGTTCGGAAACGGCGAGCTCTCGGTGAAGCCGCGTCACGAAACCCCGCGCGCTCGCGCGCTTTGGGGCACGACCCGCGCTGTGCTCGCGAACAACGTCAAGGGCGTCACCGAAGGGTTTGAGAAGAACCTGGAAATGACGGGCGTCGGCTATCGCGCCGCGATGCAAGGCAAGAACCTGCAGATGAACTTGGGCTACAGCCACGAGATCATCTATCAGCCGCCGGAAGGCATCACGATTGCGGTGCCGAAGCCGACAGAAATCAAGGTCAGCGGCATCGATCCGCAAGCTGTCGGCCAGGCCGCGTCGGAAATCCGCTCCTATCGTCCGCCGGAGCCCTATAAGGGCAAGGGCGTGCGTTATGTCGGCGAGTTCATCCGCCGCAAGGAAGGCAAGAAGAAGTAAGTCATGGTCCGCAAGCTTTCCCCGATCGAGCGCCGCGCGCGGCGCAATCGCACCCAGCTCAAGAAGAACGCTGGCGAGGGCCGCCTGCGCCTTTCGGTCTATCGCTCGTCGAAGAATATCTCGGCGCAGCTGATTGACGATTTGAAGGGCGTGACTGTCGCTTCCGCGTCTTCGCAAGAAGAAGGCGTAGGCGCCAAGGGGTCGAACAAGGACGGCGCCGCTGCTGTCGGCAAGCTCCTTGCCGAGCGTGCGCTGAAGGCTGGCAGCAAGAAGGTCGTGTTCGACCGCGGCCGCTACATTTTCCACGGCCGCGTCAAAGCGCTGGCCGACGCCGCCCGCGAAGGCGGTCTTGAATTCTAAGGACGCAAAGAGATGACTGACGAAACCGCAGCCGGCTCTGGCGCCGAAAGCACTGAACAGCCCCGCAGCCGTGGCCCCCGCGGTCCGCGTCGTGGCGGCCCGGGCGGCGAGCGTGGCCCGCGCCGCGGTCAGCGCGATCAGCAGTCCAGCGAAGAGCGCGCCGAAGGCGAGCTGGTCGATAAGCTCGTCGCGATCAATCGCGTCGCCAAGGTCGTCAAGGGCGGCAAGAACTTCGCGTTCGCTGCACTCGTCGTTGTCGGCGACAAAAAGGGCCGGGTCGGCTTCGGCCACGGCAAGGCGCGCGAAGTGCCGGAAGCGATCCGCAAGGCGACGGAAGAAGCCAAGAAGTCGATGATCCGCGTTCCGCTGCGCGAAGGCCGTACGCTGCATCATGACGGCCGCGGTCACTGGGGCGCGGGCAAAGTCATGCTGCGCGCAGCGCCGGCCGGTACCGGCTTGATCGCAGGCGGTCCGATGCGCGCCGTTCTCGAAGTGCTGGGCGTCTCCGACGTCGTCGCCAAGTCGGCGGGTTCGTCGAACCCGTACAACATGGTGCGCGCCACGTTTGACGCACTGAAGCTGCAAAGCTCACCGCGTCAGGTCGCGAACCGCCGCGGTCTCAAAGTGTCCGACATCGTCAACCGTCGTAAGGACGGCGCGAGCCTCGGCGAAGTCGCTGCGGAGGGTTGATAGATGGCCACGAAGAAAAAAACCGCTGGCGCCACTGTTAAAGTGCGCCGCATTGGCAGCCCGATCCGCCGTGAGTCGTCGCAGCGCGAAACGCTCGTCGGTCTTGGCCTGAAGCGCGCCAATCAAGTGGTCGAACTCGAAGACACGCCTTCGGTCCAAGGCATGATCCGCAAAGTCGCCCACCTCGTCGAAGTCGTGAAATAACGAGACGGCCTCGCCGTCGGAGCAAGTACGATGAAACTGAACGAACTGGCCGATAATCCCGGCTCAACCAAGAAGCTGATGCGCGTTGGCCGCGGCGTCGGCTCGGGCAAGGGCAAGACCGGCGGACGCGGCGTGAAGGGACAAAAGTCCCGTCGTGGCGTCTCGATCAATGGTTTCGAAGGCGGTCAGATGCCGCTGCACATGCGTATGCCGAAGCGCGGCTTTAACGCGCTGAACAGCAAGAAGACGCAGTGGATCAACCTGACGACCCTGCAAAACGCGATCGATAACAAGAAGATCGACGCGTCGAAGGACATTACCGAAGACACACTGGTCGAGGCCGGTGTGGTGCGCCGTAAGAAAGACGGCGTGCGCCTCCTTGCGCGCGGCGAGCTGAAAGCCAAAGTGAGCATCACTGTGACCGGCGCCTCCGCCGCGGCCATTGCCGCTGTTGAGAAGGCCGGTGGCAAGGTCACGCTGCTGAATCCGCCTGCAGCGGACGAAGCAGCCGCCTAAGGTTCGCTCTCCGGACGGGGAGTTTGCCCGCCCTCGGCGGGTTCACATTCGGAGCAGCGCGCCCACATGGCATCAGCCGCAGAACAACTAGCCGCGAACATCAACTTTGCGGCGTTCGCAAAGGCCACCGATCTTCAGAAGCGCATCTGGTTCACCCTGATCGCGCTCGTCGTTTATCGCGTCGGCACATTCATCCCGATCCCGGGCATCGACCCGGCCGCGTTCGCCAATGCCTTCCAACAACAGGCGGGCGGCATCCTTGGCATGATGAATACGCTGGGCGGCGGCGCCATCGAGCGTATGGCCGTCTTTGCACTCAACGTGATGCCGTACATCTCGGCCTCGATCATCATTCAGCTCATGGCGACGTCAGTGCCGTCACTTGAGCGCTTGAAGAAAGAGGGCGAAGTCGGCCGCAAGCAGCTGAACCAGTACACGCGTTACCTGACGCTCGTTCTGGCGATCTTCCAGTCGTATGGCATTGCGATCGGCCTGCAATCCAGCGCGGGCATCGTCACCAATCCTGGCCTCTTCTTCGTCGCATCGACGGTGATCACACTCACCGGCGGCACGATGTTCCTGATGTGGCTCGGTGAACAAGTGACGGCGCGCGGCGTCGGCAACGGCATCTCGCTCATCATCTTCGCCGGCATTATCGCGGAATTACCGCGCGTCCTTTTCCAGACGCTGGCGTTAGCGCGCACTGGTGACATCAACCCGTTCGCGATCTTCCTGCTCGGCGCGGTGCTGCTGGGTGTCATCATCTTTGTCGTGTTCATCGAGCGCTCGCTGCGCCGGCTCGTGGTGCAGTATCCGAAGCGCCAAGTGGCAGGCGGCGGCATATCGATGGGCGAACGCTCGTTCTTGCCGCTGAAGATCAACACCGCGGGCGTTATCCCGCCGATCTTCGCCTCTTCACTGCTCTTGCTGCCTACGACGGTCATCAGCTTCATGGGCATGCAAACCAATCCGCCCGATTGGATGCAGACCTTCGAGACCTATTTCGCCTACGGGCGCCCGGGTCACATGATCCTCTACGCCGTCGGCATCATCTTCTTCTGCTTCTTCTACACGTCGATCGTGTTCAATCCGGAAGAAACGGCTGACAATCTGCGTAAGTACGGCGGCTTCCTGCCTGGCATCCGTCCGGGCAAAAAGACGGCGGAGTATCTCGATTACGTGCTGACGCGCCTAACCGTGATAGGCGCCGCCTACATCACCGCGGTCTGCTTATTTCCCGAGATATTAGCGAGCGCTTACAGCGTGCCGTTCTATCTCGGCGGTACATCGCTATTGATTGTAGTGTCGGTCACTCTCGATACCGTCGCACAGATCCAGTCGCATCTGGTCGCGCACCAATACGAGGGCCTGATCAAGCGTTCGAAACTCCGTGGCGCCAGTGGCGGACCCGTCAAGAAATGAACTTGATCCTGTTCGGTCCGCCGGCCGCCGGCAAAGGCACACAAGCCAAGCGGCTGACCGCCGAACGGGGTTACGTTCAACTCTCTACCGGCGACATGCTGCGCGCTGCGCGCAAATCCGGCTCGGAGCTCGGCCAGAAGGTCGCTGCAATTATGGACTCGGGTTCGCTCGTTTCCGATGAAATCGTGATTGCCTTGATCGAGGACGCGCTCGCGCAAAACAAGACCGCTCCGGGTTTCATCTTTGACGGTTTCCCGCGCACCGTCGCGCAAGCAGAAGCGCTCGACGCGATGCTTGCGCGTCACGGCAAGCAAATCGATCGCGTCGTGAAGTTGGAAGTCGATTCACAAAAGTTGATGGATCGTATCGCCAAGCGCTTCGCGGAAGAGGGCAGGGCGGACGACAATCCCGACGCCTACAAAGTGCGCCTGGACGCGTATTTCGCTCAAACCGCCCCGCTCGTGCCTTACTATGAAGGCCAGGGGAAAATGCACAGTGTCGACGGCATGGCCGATGTCGAAGCCGTCGCGAATGTAATCGCGAAAACGCTCGACGCCTAAAGCAAAACCGCCAAGCGCGCTTTGCGCTCGGCGGTTTCGTCTCTCACGTCTTGAGCCCTGTTAGAACGTCAGCGCAGGTGCGCGCAGACGCGCGATCCAATCGGCAAACTTCGCGACGAAGTCTTCGAGCAAGCCGACAAAGCTGGCGTCGGTGATCTCGCCGTTCACGATAAGGCCATCGCGGTAGTTGAGATAAATCTCAGGCTGAACCGTGAGTGCAGCCCCAACCGCGCTGACAACAGAGCGCAGCTGCGACTGCGCCGCTGCGGTGCCAACGGCGCCCAGCGTCGCGCCGGCGATGGCGGTCGGCTTGCCAGCCCAGGAGTTGCGGCCCCACGGCCGTGAGCCCCATTCGATCGCGTTCTTGATGGCGGCGGAGAAGGTGCGGTTGAACTCAGGCGTGATGAAGAGAACCGCATCGGCGCTTTCAATCTGCTGTTTGAAGCGCTGAACCGTTGCCGGCAGCTCGCCTTCCAGGTCCTGGTCATAGAGCGGCAGGTCGCCGATCTCGACGATCTGAAGGTCGAGCTTCGGGCGCGCGATCTTCGCCAGCGCCTCTGCGAACTGCCTGTTTATGGAGGCCTTGCGCAGCGAGCCTACGACGACGGCGACTTTGGTGGTCATTTTCGATCCCCTAGTAACGGTTGGTAACTAGGGCTATATGAGTGCCCATGAAAGACGCTCAAGAACGCACAAATGGCTTACCAGGGCACACGCGTGTGTCCGACATCCACTCCACCGACTGTCGCGCCGTCTCAGGGATACTTTCGCGGATCGGCGATAAGTGGAGCGTCCTGATCATTCAGCGCCTCGGCGAGGGCCCCAGAAGGTTCAACGAAATCAAGCGTATGACCGGTGGCATCTCGCAGCGTATGCTGACGCTGACGCTCCGCAATCTGGAGCGCGACGGCTTGGTTAGCCGCACCGTGACCCCCACCGTCCCGCCGCGGGTCGATTACGCTCTAACCGAACTCGGCCGCGACCTTTTGGTCCCCGTTTCCGCCCTCGGCGCATGGGCGATCCAGCACACCCCTTGTATTGAGGCCGCCCGCGCCCGATTTGACGCGGCCGAGGCGGCGCAAACGCCGCAACAGGAGCGCGTTTCGGCTGGTTGACGCGGCATTTCGCCCCGTTTAAGACCACGCCCTTCGCGAACACCCAACGCGCGATGCCACCACCAGCCATGCGGCTGGGCGGCGTCGCGCCTATTGCGTTTTGGAGCACGTCCACAATGGCTCGTATCGCCGGCGTAAATATTCCGACCCAGAAGCGCGTCGTCATCGCGCTGCAGTACATTCACGGGATCGGCGGTCACTACGCCAAGGAAATCTGCGACAAGGTCGGCATTGGCGCCGAACGTCGCGTTGCTGAACTGACGGACGCGGAAGTTCTCCAAATCCGCGAAGCGATCGACCGTGACTACACGGTTGAGGGCGATCTTCGCCGCGAGACCGCGACGAACATCAAGCGCCTCATGGATCTCGGCTGCTATCGCGGCCTGCGTCACCGCCGCGGCCTCCCGGTTCGCGGTCAGCGTACGCACACGAACGCGCGCACGCGCAAAGGCCCGGCGAAGCCGATCGCCGGTAAGAAACAAGCGACAAAGAAGTAAGGACACGCCGCAATGGCTAAGGAATCCACGCGCGTTAAGAAGCGCGAGCGCAAGAACATCGTGACGGGCGTTGCACACGTGAACGCGTCGTTCAACAACACGATGATCACCATCGCCGATGCGCAAGGCAACACGATCTCGTGGTCGAGCGCCGGCACGATGGGCTTCAAGGGCTCGCGTAAGTCGACGCCGTACGCCGCGCAGGTCGCCGCTGAAGATGCGGGCCGCAAGGCGATGGAGCACGGTATGCGCACGCTCGAAGTGAACGTGTCTGGTCCGGGCTCTGGCCGCGAAAGCGCACTGCGCGCGCTGCAAGCTGTTGGCTTCACCGTGACGTCGATCCGCGACGTGACGCCGATTCCGCACAATGGCTGCCGCCCGCCGAAGCGCCGCCGCGTCTAAAGTTCGTTCGAAAATACCTCAATGGCGCGCGTGGTTCGCTAGCGCCGATGATTGGATAGATGAATGCAATCGATCGAAAAGAATTGGCTTGAACTGATCCGCCCGAAGAAGCCGGTGATTGAGCACGCGTACGACGCGGCCAAGCGCGCGACTTTGATTGCGGAGCCGCTGGAGCGTGGCTTTGGCCTGACGCTCGGCAACGCGCTGCGTCGCGTTCTCCTCTCCTCGCTGCAGGGTGCTGCAATCACGTCGGTGCAAATCGACGGCGTCGTCCACGAGTTCAGCTCGATCCAAGGTGTCCGCGAAGACGTCACCGACATCGTGCTGAACCTAAAGCAAACCGCCATCCGCATGCGCGGCGAAGGCCCCAAGCGCGTCATGCTGACGAAGACGGGCCCAGGCGAAGTGAAGGCCGGCGACATTCAGACGGTTTCCGACATGGAAATCCTGAATCCCGATCTCGTCATCTGCACGCTCGATGACGGCGCTTCGATCCGCATGGAGCTCACGGTCAATAACGGCAAGGGCTACGTCCCGGCCGAACAGAACCGTCCTGACGATGCGCCGATCGGTTTGATCGCGATCGACTCGATCTACTCGCCGGTGCGCCGCGTCGCTTATCGCGTCGACAACACCCGCGAAGGTCAGGTGCTCGATTACGATAAGCTGATCATCGAAGTTGAAACCAACGGCTCGATCCGTCCGGAAGATGCGATCGCGTACGCCGCGCGCATTCTGCAAGACCAGCTGCAAGTCTTCATCACGTTCGAAGAGCCCAAGCAGAAGAAGGAAGGCGGCGACAAGCCGGACCTCCCCTTCAATCCGGCTCTGCTCAAGAAGGTCGACGAGCTCGAACTCAGCGTTCGTTCGGCCAATTGCTTGAAGAACGACAACATCGTTTACATCGGCGATCTGATCCAGAAGTCGGAAGGCGAAATGCTTCGCACCCCGAACTTCGGCCGCAAGTCGCTGAACGAGATCAAGGAAGTCCTCGCCTCGATGGGCCTCCATCTCGGCATGGCGGTCGAGAATTGGCCGCCGGACAACATCGAAGATCTCGCCAAGAAGTACGAAGACCAAATCTAACGGAGAGCCGGGCGGCTAGCCCGGTCAGGGAAAGACCATGCGTCACGGCACAGGACACAAGAAGCTCAACCGCACGGCCAGCCACCGTCAGGCGATGTTCGCGAACATGGCTGCCTCGTTGATCAAGCACGAGCAAATCGTGACCACGCTGCCGAAGGCCAAGGCTCTGCGCCCGGTCGTCGAGCGTTTGGTGACGCTGGCGAAGAAGGGTGATCTCAGCGCCCGTCGCGTTGTGCTCTCGCGCATGCGCGACGAGACGCAAACCAAGAAGCTCTTCGAGACGCTCGCGCCGCGCTACAAGGCCCGCGCCGGCGGCTACACCCGCGTGCTGAAGGCGGGCTTCCGCTATGGCGACAACGCCCCGCTCGCAGTGATCGAGTTCGTCGATCGCGACGAAAGCGCTCGCGGCCAAGATAGCGGCCCGCGCCCGGAAGCAATCTACACCGACGAAGGCTAAGCCTTCGCTGGGAACAGCTTAAGCGGGCCGTCCTTCACCGGGCGGCCCATTTTTGTTTGACTCGATAGTTGGCAGAAAATAGAAATATTGTAGGATGGGGAAAGGAGATCGAGATGTCTGAGTTCTATCGCCCCAAGGGCCTTTCAAGCGCTATCTGTTACGTCGATCCCAAAGCAGCATTCCGCTGGCTGGAAGAGGCGTTTGGTTTTGAGCCGCTCATGGTGCTGCTCGATGAGAACGATAACATCGCGCACTCCGAGATGATGTACGGCGACAGCGTCGTCATGGTCGGCAACGAATGGAGCGCCGATCACAAGAGCCCGAAATCGATGGGCGGCAAGAACACGCAAACCGTGCACGTTCAGCTGGCGCGCGGCGAGGACATCGACGCGCATTGCGAAAAGGCGCGCAAAGCGGGCGCTGAGATATTGCAGGCGCCTGACACTCAGTTCTACGGCGATCGCACCTATCGAGCGCGCGACCCCGAAGGCCATATCTGGACGTTCGGCGTAACCGTTCAAGAAATGACCCCCGCCGAATGGGACAAAGCCACCGGCCTCAAAACGCAAGCCCGGCTGTGAGCGCCAAGCGCAACATCGACGCGACGTTCGCAGCACTCGCCGATCCGCATCGGCGGCGTGCTGTGGAGTTGCTCGGGCAAAAGCCGCTGAGGGCGGGTGAACTGGCGGAAGCGCTCGATCTCCCAGCGCCGGCGATGAGCCGTCATCTGCGTGCGCTGAAGCAAAGCGGGCTTGTTGAAGAAACGCATCCGCCGTTCGACGCGCGCGTGCGGATTTACACGTTGAAAGAGGGCGCGATGGCCGACCTCAAAGCTTGGCTCGCCAAGACCGAAGCGATGTGGGCCGATCAACTCGCCTCGTTCAAAACGCACGTCGAGAAGAAGCGTAAGTGAGCGCCGTCATTGTCTCGCTGCGTGTGGAAGCCACGCCGGAAGAGGCGTTCGACGTGTTCACGCAGGAGATCGGCGCTTGGTGGAAGCCCAACGGCCTCTTTCAGCTCACGCCGCGTGGCGATGGCGTACTCAGCTTCGAGCCCGGCGAGACCGGCCGGCTCATTACGACGCTGCCCAACGGCCATGTTTTCGAGATCGGCCGCATCACGGCGTGGGCGCCCGGCAAGCGCCTCGCCTTTACGTGGCGCCAAGCCACCTTCAGCGCCGAGCAGCAAACCACCGTCGAAGTCCGTTTTGAGCCGGTAGACGGCGGCACGCGTGTGACCGTCGAGCATCGCGGCTGGGACGCCATCCCGGTGGAGCACGCCGCCCGCCATGGCTTTCCGCTCAATGTCTTCCAGATGCGCCAGGGCGAGCACTGGCGCGCGCTTCTTGCCTCTATGGCTGGCCAAGTCGGCGCGAGATGACGCACAGAGGCTTCGTGTAACTGTCATATCGGCCTACTAAAGCCGCGCCATGACACACACGCGCCGCCTCGTCCTCTCTGCTCTTCTCGCTCTAGGCCTCGCTGCCTGCGCCCACAGCGACACGCGAGCGCCCACGACCCCGCAGGCTGAAGGCCCGCCCATCACAATCCTGATTTCGCTGGACGGTTTCCGCCCCGACTATCTGGAACGCGGCGAGACGCCGACACTGACGCGGCTTGCAACCGAAGGCGTGCGCGCATCGATGCGCCCGAGCTTTCCGTCGGTGACATTCCCGAACCACTACACGCTCGTCACCGGCCTTCGCCCGGGACGCCATGGCGTCATCAACAACCGCATGGAAGATCCCGACCGTCCGGGCGTGGTCTTCACGCTGCCGGATCGCGCCGTAGCGTCTGATCCGATCTGGTGGCGCGATGGCGTGCCGATCTGGGTGACGGCCGAGAACCAAGGCGTGCGCACCGGCACGATGTTCTGGCCAGGCAGCGACTACGAACTCCACGGCCGCCGCCCGTCACGCTGGCGCACGTTCGATCAATCGCTGCCAGGCTTCGCGCGCGTCGATATCCTGCTCTCATGGCTCGATCTGCCGGAAGCAGAGCGCCCGAGCTTCTACACGCTGTATTTTGATCTCGTGGACACAGCAGGCCACCGCTATGGCCCCGACGCGCTCGAAACCAACGCTGCTTCGGCAGAAGTTGATGCCGCCATCGCGCGTCTCGTCGAAGGCTTGAACGCGCGCGGTTATGCGGGGCGTGTGAACTTCGTCATCGCCGCCGATCACGGCATGGCGCCGCAAGCTGCTGACGCCATCATCGATCTCGATACACGCATCACGCCGCAGCAAGCTCGCGTCATTTGGGACGGCCAATTCACCGGCATCGCGCCGATCGCGGGTCAAGAGCAGGCAGTGGAAGCCGCGCTCCTGGGTCGAAGCGAGCACGGCGAATGTTGGCGCAAGAGCGAAGTGCCGGCGCGCTTCGATTTCAGCACGCACCCGCGCATCCCGGCGATCGTCTGTATGGCCGATCTTGGCTGGCGCTACCGCAGCACACAGTTGCAGCAGTATTCGAGCGTCGCACTCGGCGCCCACGGCTATGATCCAGAAGCACCAGAGATGGCGGCGACATTCATCGCCTACGGCCCGGCTTTCCGCTCGGGCGTCACGTTGGAGACGTTTGACAACGTCTCCGTTTATCCGCTGCTCGCGCGCCTCATCGGCATCACGCCAGAAACAAACCAGGGCGACATCGATGATGTCGCCCTGGGTCTAGCAGAGTAATTCTGGCGCTTATTGCGGAGCAGGTTGCTCGGCCGGCGTCTCTTCAGGTTCGATCGGCACCTGGATCGTGCGGCAGCGGCGTCGCGGCATGCGCTCGCCAGTGGCCACTTCGAGACGCTCGCAAACGCGCTCTTCGCGAAATTGCTGAGCAGGCGGAGCAGCGGGGGCTTCCGTGGCGGCTGGCGCGTCCGCTGCGGGCGCTTCGCCGGCGCTGGCTGGCGCTTCAACGGCGGCCGGCGCGGGCGGCGTGGTTTGCGCGGGATCGCCGGCCACGGTCTGCAACAGGGCGATCAAAATAAAATCGAACATAAGGTCTCCCCTTCGAGGTGGCCGACGCTGCCAAAGCCCTCCACAACTTTCCAGCGAAAACGTAGCGCGAACTACATGATCCGCAGAAACCCGCCTGGAACACGCCATTTTTTGGCCCAGTCGTGGCGCGAAAGCCCTCATCGGAAGCAGGGCGAGGACAGCCATGAAGATCACTCGGGCAACGTTGCTTAAAGCAGCCCCGTATGCCGCGCTCATTGCCGGATTTGCCGGCGGGGCGCTGGCCATAAGCCCGATGTCCCCGTTACCACAAACCGCGCCGCGAGAGGGCGATCCCTATTTGCAGCTGGTTCAAGCGCAGCCTTTGCCGCGCGCCGCACCCACCAATCAGGGGCAGATGCAGCTCTCCTTCGCGCCGGTCGCCGCGCGCGCGGGGCCGGCCGTCGTCAACGTCTATGCTCAGCGGGTCACGCGCAGCATGTCGCGCGATCCGTTCTTCGGCCGCTTTAGCGCGCCGCGTGTCGAGCAATCGTTGGGCTCCGGCGTTATCGTCCGCGAGGACGGCATCATCGTCACCAACAACCACGTCGTCGAAGGCGCGCAATCGCTGAAGATCGTGATGTCGGACCGCCGCGAATTCGACGCCGAACTGCTACTCGCCGACGCACGCGTCGACCTCGCCGTGCTGCGTATAAACACCAATGGCGAGCGTATGCCGACGCTTGCCTTCGCCAACACATCGGACGCACAAGTCGGTGATCTGGTCCTCGCCATCGGAAACCCATTCGGTCTGCAACAGACTGTGACCAGCGGCATCATCTCAGCACTCGCACGCACTGAAGTCGGCGTCAGCGACTATGCATTTTTCATCCAGACCGACGCCGCCATCAATCGCGGAAATTCCGGCGGCGCGCTTGTCGATATGAACGGCTCGCTCGTGGGCGTGAACACGGCGATCTTTTCCGAAGGCGGCGGCTCGAACGGCATTGGCTTTGCGATCCCATCCGAAATGGTCCGCCGCGTCGTCGAGTCCGCTGTGTCCGGCGGCCAAACCGTCGTGCGCCCATGGCTCGGCGCACGCTTGCAGACGGTGACGCAGGATATCGCCCGCTCACTTGGCCTCCCGCGTCCGGAGGGCGTGCTGGTTGGTGAGCTTTATCCGCGCGCCGCTGGCGAACGTGCAGGTTTGCGAACGGGCGATGTCATTCTTTCGGTCGCCGGCGCTGAAATCCGTGACGAAGCGGCGGTGCGTTATCAGTTTGCTACGCAACGGCCCGGCACGCGCGTGCCGCTTGTCGTGCTGCGTGACGGCCGGCGCATCACCATCAACGCCAACGCCGAGGCGCCTCCAGGCGGCGCGCCTGAAGCGCGTCAGCTCACCGGCAATCACCCGCTTGGCGGCGCAACCGTGGTGACGCTCACGCCCGCAACAGCCGAAGCGTCGGGGCTCGACCCGTTTGCGGACGGCGTGTTCATCCAAGCGCTCGACCGCCGCGGCGTTGCGGCGCGCATCGGCTTCCGCCCGGGCGACATCATCGATGCGTTGAATGGCACGCCGATCAGTGACGCGGCGCAACTCGATCGACTGATGGGGCAGAGCCGCAGCTGGGTGATCGGCGTCGAGCGCGGCGGCGAACGGCGCGAAATCCGGTTCTAGGGCCCGGGACTCACGCCTGATCGCTGAACGCCCTATGTTGGCGTGGTGAGCGATTTGTTCGAAGCAGCCGGCATGGACCAGGGCGCGCCTACGCCTCTGGCGGAGCGCCTGCGACCGCGCAAGCTCGATGAGGTGGTTGGCCAGGACCATCTGCTCAAGGCCGAAGGCCCCATTGGGCGGATGGTGGCGCAGAAACGGCTGGCGTCGATGATCCTCTGGGGCCCGCCCGGAGTCGGCAAAACGACGATCGCGCGGTTGCTGGCCGAAGAGACCGGTCACGAGTTTCAGCAAATCAGCGCTGTCTTCTCCGGCGTCGCCGATCTGAAGAAGGCGTTCGAAACCGCCCGCGGCCGCCGCGCTTCCGGCAAAGCGACGTTGCTCTTCGTGGACGAGATCCACCGCTTCAACCGCGCCCAGCAGGACGGCTTCTTGCCGTATGTCGAACAGGGCGTTGTGACGCTGGTTGGCGCCACTACCGAAAATCCAAGCTTCGAGATTAACGCGGCGTTGCTTTCGCGTGCACAAGTGTTCGTGCTGAAGCGCCTCGACGAACCCGCGCTCGAACAACTCCTACAACGGGCCGAAACGCTGCTTGGCGCGCCGCTGCCGCTGACGCCGGACGCGCGCATCGCCTTCACCAATCTCGCCGATGGCGACGGCCGCTACATGCTGACGCTCGCGGAGGAATTGTTCGCGCTGAAAACCTTGCAGCCGCTCGACGCCAAAGCGCTGGGCGAACTCCTGCAGAAGCGCGCGCCCGCTTACGACAAGGATCGCGAAGAGCACTACAATCTAATCTCCGCGCTGCATAAATCGATCCGCGGCTCAGACCCGGATGCGGCGCTCTATTGGCTCGCGCGCATGGTTGTCGGCGGCGAAGACTTGCTCTTCATCGCGCGCCGTCTCGTGCGCGCGGCGGCGGAGGATATCGGCCTCGCCGATCCCACGGCGCTCCTCATCGCAAACGCCGCGAAGGACGCAGTGCACTTCATCGGCCCGCCGGAAGCGGAGCTGCACCTAGCGCAAACCGTGATCCATCTCGCCACAGCGCCCAAATCCAACGCCGCTTACACGGCGTGGAAGGCGGCCAAACAAGCCGCGCAAGAAACCGGCGCGCTCGGGCCACCGATGCACATCCGCAATGCGCCGACAAAGCTCATGAAAGACCTCGGCTACGGCTCAGGCTACGCCTACGACCACGATGCCGAAGGCGGCTTCTCCGGCCAAAACTACTTTCCCGATGGCATGGCCCGTCGCCGCTTCTACGCGCCCGAAGGCAAAGGCCGCGAAGCGCCGATCAAGGAACGTCTCGATCATTGGGCGAAACTACGAGCGGAGCGTGAATGACATCAGCAGTGGCTTTGGCGCGCTATCTCAGCGCCGCGCAGCGCGTCGTTGTGTTTACCGGCGCGGGTATCTCGACTGAGAGCGGCATCCCGGACTTCCGCTCGCCAGGCGGGGTCTGGAGCAAGATGAAGCCGATCATGTTTCAGGATTTCGTCGCGTCGCCCGGCGTGCGCCGCGAAGCGTGGACGCGTGTGTTCAACAAAACAGCAGGCTGGACAGGCGCGAAGCCGAACGCCGGACACGAGGCTGTCGCAGCACTCGCGAACGCCGGCAAGGTCGCCGCCATCATCACGCAGAATGTCGATAACCTGCACCAAGACTCGGGTGCTGCGCTGGAGAAGATCATCGAACTCCACGGCAACGCGTCCTACGCCAAGTGCCTCGATTGCGGCCAGCGCCACGAACTCGACGATCTGCAACTGCCCTATGAACGCGGCGAGGAAATCGTCTGCACGTATTGCGCGGGCCTGCTCAAAACCGCGACCATCTCGTTCGGCCAATCCATGCCGGAAGCTGAGATGATCCGCGCCACCGAAGAGTCACGCGCCTGCGATCTCTTCCTCGTGCTCGGCTCATCGCTGGTTGTTTTCCCCGCCGCCGGTCTGCCGATCGAAGCAAAGCGCCACGGCGCAAAGCTCATCATCGTCAACCGCGAGCCGACCGATCTCGATAACTATGCCGACCTCGTCCTCAATGAAGAGATCGGACCACTGCTCACTGACACGCTAAGACATCTCACATGAGCGACGCTGACTACGCTCGCTCATTGCTGATCAGCGAAGACGCGCACACGCTCGTCTTCAATAAGCCTGCCGGCCTTGCTGTGCAGGGCGGCTCGGGCGTCACCAAGAGCCTTGAGGATCTTCTCGCTGTTTTCGCCAAGTCCAACGGCAAGCGCCCGCGTCTCGTCCACCGCCTCGACCGCGATACCTCCGGCGTGATCATCGCAGCGCGCACCAAGCCCGCAGCCGCGTTTTATTCAGAAGCCTTCGCCAGCCGTGACGCGCGCAAGATCTATCTCGCCATTACCTGTGGCGGCGCGCCTGAACCGCGTGACGGTGAGATTGCGCACGCGCTGAAAAAGTCCTCACGTAAGGGTCTCGACATAATGGAGATCGCACGTCCGGGCGAAGCGGGCGCCCAAGCCGCGCTCACGCGCTACAAGACGCTCGCGGCAACGCCCGAAGCGGCCCTTGTAGAACTCAGCCCCGAGACCGGCCGCATGCACCAACTCCGTGCGCATCTTGCCGCCATTGGCCGCCCGATAGCCGGTGACGCTAAGTATGGCGGCTTGTTCCATCTTGCCGGGACCGAAATTGCGGGCCTGATGCTCCACGCCGCCGCTCTCGATCTCCCCCACCCGGAGGGCGGCCGACGCCGGTACGAGGCGGCGCCGCCCGAAGCCTTCGTCAAAACGCTGGGATCACTCGGGCTTGAGACCCCGCGCGGCGGAGATACCTGATAGAGTGCCCCTGAGGGATTCCAAGGATCACACCCATGCTCCGAACACTCGCTTTCGTCGCCGCCGCGTTCGCGCTCTCCGCCTGCGCCACGACGCCACCGAGCTACACGGCCGCGCCGTCCGCTAACGCCGCCGGCTATTCCGAGACGCAGATCGAATCGAACCGCTATTTCGTGACCTATCGCGCGCCGAGTTCAGCAGATGCTGCGCTCATCCAAGACTACGCGCTGCTGCGCGCCGCTGATCTAACGCTGCAAAACGGCCGTGAATGGTTTTGGGTCGATCGTCGTTCGCTCGACGGTCAAGGCCAAAGCCGGGGGCCGAGCATCGGCATTGGCGTCGGTGGCGGCAGCTATGGCGGGCGCGGCGGTGTCGGCGGCAGCGTCGGCTTGAGCGTTCCGCTCGGCAATCGCGGTGAACGCGCGCGCGCCGCGACACTGGAAATCCGCTTCGGCGAGGGTCCCAAGCCTGACGAGCCGAACGCTTATGACGCGCGCTCGATCAGCACGAACCTGCGGTCGCGGCTGCAGCAATGATGGCCGTGCTCTGGGTCGCGCTTGGCGGGGCGCTCGGCTCAGTAGCCCGCTATGGCGTCGGTTTTGCCGCCGCGCGCTGGTTCGGGCTGGCATTTCCGTGGGGGACGCTGGCGGTCAACGTCATCGGTGGTCTGGCGATGGGGATCCTCGCCGCCCGTCTCGGACCTGAACATGAGCAGATGAGACTGCTGCTCGGCGTCGGCCTCCTGGGCGGCTTCACCACCTTTTCGGCGTTTTCGCTGGAGACGGTGCGGCTGATGGAGCACCAACCCGGCCTTGCGGCGCTCTATGCGGGCGCTTCGCTTATTCTGTCAGTTGGCGCATGCTGGCTGGGGCTGATGTTGGGGCGCGTATGAAGGCGGTTGAAACCGTCGTGGTTGGCGATGATGACGGTGTGGCGCGGATCGACCGCTGGCTACGCCGCCGCTACCCGCATTTGACACAAGGCCAAGTCGAAAAGCTCCTGCGCACCGGCCAAGTGCGCATCGATGGCGCGCGCGTGAAAGCGTCTGACCGCGTCTCGCCCGGCCAAAGCGTACGCATCCCGCCGATCCCGGACGCGCAAACCGCGGTGTTGCGCGTGCCTGAAGGCATCAGCCTGAAAGATGCCGAGTTCATCCGCTCGCTCGTCATCCATCGCGACAATGACGTCATCGTCCTCAACAAGCCGCCGGGCCTTGCCGTACAGGGCGGCACCAACACGACGCGCCATGTCGATGGGATGCTCGATGGGCTCATCTTCGATGCCGAGAAGCGGCCAAAGCTCGTCCACCGGCTGGACCGCGACACATCCGGCTGCCTCGTCCTCGCGCGGCACCCACGCGCTGCCGCGTTCCTCGGTGACGCATTCCGCGATCGCGACACAGACAAGATCTATTGGGCCATCGTTGTCGGCGCGCCGCGTCCGAAGGTAGGCGAGTTGCGCTCCTGGATGCGCAAGGCGCCAGGCCCGCGCGATGCCGATCGTGAGATGATGATCTCGGCCAAGCAAAACGAAGACGGCGCCGTTCACGCCGTCACGCAATACGCCGTGATCTCGGAGGCTGCGCAAAGTGCGGCTTGGGTCGCGCTCCGGCCTGTCACCGGCCGCACCCATCAGCTGCGCTTTCACATGGCCGAATTCGGGCACGCCATCGCCGGCGACCCGAAATACAAGTGTGACCGCGAGACGCCCAATAACTTCCAGAACATGCTGCTGTTGCATGCGCGCGCATTGCGCCTGCCGCATCCATCTGGCGGTGAGTTGAACGTCACCGCAAAGATGCCGCCGCACATGCGCAAGGCGTTTGAGGCGCTTGGCTTCGAAGAGAGCGAAGCGCGCGATCCGTTCGAGCCTTTTGAAGGCAATCGCAAATGAGAGCCGCCGATGCGTCCGCGCTCGTCAATGCGAGCCGCGAACTTCTCGGCAAAAACGATCCTGTCGGGGCCGAGCGGGTGCTCGGGCCCATCATGCCGCGCCTCCGGAGCGATGCAGAAGCGCTGCACCTGATGGGGCTGATCAAGCGCACGACCGGCCATTTGCTCGAAGCAGAACGCTATTTTCGCAGCGCCGTCGCGTATTCGCTCAACGATGGCGGTTATTACAATGATCTCGCTGTCGTCCTGCAGGCGCTTGGTCAGCGTGACGAAGCGATGCGTCTCTATCGGGCCGCGCTCGCGCTCACGCCGCAAGCGAGCTCCGTGCGCGTCAACATGATCCGTTGTCTTGAGGAGAGCGACGATCTCGAGGGCGCCGAGCGCGAAGCGCTAGCGTTCGTCGCCGCGCAACCGGGCCCGGAATCCTGGCTGCTGCTCAGCCAGGTGCATCGCAGCCTGGAGCGACACGAGGAGGCGCTGACCTCCGCCAATGAGGCGCTGAAGATCGGACCGCGCATGCGCGGCGTACAATTCAACTACGCGATCGGGCTCGACAAGCTCGGCCGTACGCGTGAATCGCTCGAGTTTTACAAAAAGCTCGCGAACCAAAGTCTCGATAGCATCGAACTCGCCCTCAATTTGGCGCGCGCTCATTACGCCGAGGGTCAGCACAAGGAAGCTGAAGCCGCATTGGAAGCGGGGCTTGAGAAATGGCCCAATTCGTCAGCGCTGCATACAGCACTGGCGCGCGCGCGAACGTTGCGGGGCGATGGCGATAACGCCACGGCGCGCTTGGAGGAGCAGATCGCGGCGCGCCCGCAAGATATGGGCTTGCGTCTTGCCTGCATTGACGCGCTGCATCGGGCTGGCCGCTACGATAAGGCGCTCGAAGTGACCAATAACGCGCTGGCGCTCGCGCCCGATCACCAAGCGCTGCTCACCGCGCACGGCGTGGTGCTCGACGAACTGAACCAGCCGGCGCAGGGTCTTGTCTCTCTCCGGCGCGTCGCCGAGTTGGCAGGGCATACGCCCGCGTCTTTGCGCAACATGCTCTCGACGCTCATCCGCGCTGGCCAAGCCGAGGAGGCGCTGCGCATCACGCGCGCGCTGCTGCAAAAGCAGCCCGACGAGCAATACCTCGTCGCCACCGAAGCGTTGGCGCTGCGTGTGTTGCGCGATCCTGCCTATCGAACGCTCTACGACTACGATCGTTACGTGCGCCGCTACGATATCCCCGCGCCGCGCAACTTCTTCACCGTTGAAAACTTCAACGCCGCCTTCGCCAACGTGCTGCGCCGGCAGCATCGCATCACAGCGCATCCTTTCGATCAGACGCTCCATAACGGCAGCCAAACGCCGCGCACGCTCCTGGGGCTGGACGATCCGGCCGTTGCCGCCTTCAAAGGGTCGATGGATCTCACAGTGCGCGATTACATCTCGCGGCTTCGCGCTGAAGAGGATGATCCGGTCGGACGCAGGAAGCGCGATCGCTATCGTTTCGCGGGCTTATGGTCAACCCGGCTCGAGAACGGCGGCGCCCAGCCGAACCAGGTGCACGATAATGGCTGGATCACAGGCATTTATTTCGTCGCCTACGCGCCGGCGGAACGTCCCGCCAACCCGCATGCGGGCTGGATGAAGCTGGGTGAACCCAATCGCACTGTCGATAACTGTTTCGCCGAACGTGTCATCGAGCCGAAAGTCGGAACGCTGGTTCTGTTCCCTTCCTACATGTGGCATGGCGTTATTGCGTTTGAAGGTAGCGAGCGGCTCACCGCGACGTTCGACATCGTACCGGCCTAAAGAGTGAAAGCGTGACTGAAGCCGCCCGCCGTTTCTGGAAGCAAGCGAGCGTCGCAGATGACGGCGCTGGCGTCATGCTCGACGAGCGCCGCCTGCGCACGCCGCGCGGCGCAATGTTCGCAGCACCTACGCAAACGCTTGCGGAAGCTATCGCCGCTGAGTGGAGCGCGCAGGGCGAGTATATCAGCCCATCAAGCATGCCGCTCTCACAGTTCGCCTTCGCCGCGATTGATCACACGCCGCATCGTCGCGATGAATTGGCGGATTACGTCGCCAAGTTCGGCGAGACTGATCTGGTTTGCCATCGCGCGGCCTCGCCGCCAGCTCTGGTGACGCGCCAGACCATGCTCTGGAATCCGCTGGTTGCGTGGAGCGCGCACGATCTTGGCGTGGTCTTGCCTGTCGTCACCGGCGTCCTTCCGGCGCCCCATGATCCAGAAGCGCTCGAAACATTGCGCGCTCACGCCGCCGCAGCGGACGATTTTCAGCTGACCGCGCTGGCCCAAGCCGCTGGTGCGGCAGGCTCCGCGATCGTGGCGCTCGCCATGCTGCACGGACGCCTCAACGGCGAAACCGCCTTCGCCGCCGCCGCCTTGGACGATCTCTACAGCCTAGAGACCTGGGGCGAAGACGCCGAAGCCCGCGCCAGACTGGACAGGCTGCGTGCGGAGTTCGAAAACACAGCCAGATTCATCGCACTGCTGAATGCCTAAGCCGGGGACTTCATGAAAGACATCATCGCCACGCTCGAAGCCAAGCGCGAAGCTGCCCGTCTTGGCGGGGGTGAGAAGCGCCATGCGGCGCAGCATGCCAAGGGCAAGCTGACCGCGCGCGAACGCATCGAGCTTCTGCTCGACGAAGGCTCGTTCGAGGAGTTCGACATGTTCGTCGAACACCGCAGCCACGAATTCGGCATGGAGAAAACCAAAATCCCCGGCGATGGCGTCGTCACCGGCTGGGGCACGATCAATGGCCGGCTCGTCTATGTCTTCTCCAAGGACTTCACCGTCTTCGGCGGTTCGCTCTCGGGCGCGCACGCGGCCAAGATCGTCAAGGTCCAGGATATGGCGATCAAGAACGGCGCGCCGATCGTCGGGCTCTTCGATGCGGGCGGGGCGCGCATTCAAGAGGGCGTGGAATCGCTCGCGGGCTACGCCGACATTTTCATGCGCAACATTCTGGGCTCCGGCGTCGTGCCGCAGATCAGCGTGATCATGGGCCCGTGCGCGGGCGGCGACGTCTATTCGCCGGCGATGACCGACTTCATCTTCATGGTGAAGGATACGAGCTACATGTACGTCACCGGCCCCGAGGTCGTGAAAACGGTGACGAACGAGATCGTCACCCACGAAGAACTCGGCGGCGCGCGCGTGCATGCGAGCAAATCCGGCGTTGTCGACGGCGCTTATGAAAACGATTTCGAGACGCTGACGCAGATGCGCCGCCTCATCGATTTCCTACCGCTCTCCAACCGTGAAAAGCCGCCGACGCGCCCGCATTATGACGATGTCACGCGCGAGGATACCTCGCTCGATCGCCTGATCCCCGACAATCCGAACAAGCCCTACGACATGAAGGAGCTAATCGAGAAAGTCGCCGACGAGGGCGATTTCTTCGAGATCGGCACCGAGTTCGGCAAGAACATCTTGACCGGCTTCGTGCGCCTCGACGGCTCAACCGTCGGCATCGTCGCCAACCAGCCTATGGTGCTGGCGGGCGTGCTCGACATCGACGCCTCGCGCAAAGCCGCGCGCTTCGTTCGTTTTTGTGATGCGTTCAACATTCCGATCGTCACGTTCGTGGACGTGCCGGGCTTCCTGCCGGGCACGCGGCAAGAACTCGGCGGCCTCATCAAGCATGGCGCCAAACTCTTGTTTGCCTATGGCGAAGCGACGGTGCCGAAAGTCACGGTGATCACGCGCAAAGCTTATGGCGGCGCCTATGACGTCATGAGCTCGAAGCACCTGCGCGGCGACGTGAACTACGCCTGGCCCTCAGCCGAAATCGCGGTGATGGGCGCCAAAGGCGCCGTCGAAATCATCTTCCGCGCCGACTTGGGCGATCCCGAAAAGATTGCCGCCCGCACCGCCGAATATTCCGACCGCTTCGCCAACCCGTTCGTGGCGGCCTCGCGCGGCTACATCGACGACGTCATCATGCCGCGCGAAACGAGAAAGCGCATCATCCGAGCGTTGGGGACGTTGAAGACCAAGAAACTAGAGAACCCTTGGAAGAAGCACGACAATATTCCGTTGTGAGGCCTGTTCAACTTGTGCGGGAAAGAGGCTAATTTCTTTCTCACGGGAGCTGAGCATGAATGAAGAAGAAGCGCGCGAGATACTGGGCCTCGAGTCACCACATTTCAGCGACGCCGAACTGCGAGAAGCATATAGGGCGAAGGCGCGCGAGGTGCATGCGTCGCAGGGCGATCTCACTTCGCTCAACATAGCCAGAGACATATTGGACGACGCGCTCGCCCGTAACCGCCTTCCTGCTGTGGTTGATTCAAATACGGCCTTAGTGGCGCTTGTGCGGTCGCAGGCGAAAGCATTGCTGGAGCAGGCGGCGTCCGAAAAGCTGTCCGCGGGCGTCCGGAGTGCTTTTGTGAGGCTCAGCCGACGCGACAGGCACCTCCGCGAGAGTGCCGCGTTCATGGGTCTGCTCAGTGGAGCGTTCGCCTTTCTGGTCTCAAACGTCAATTTGTCAGAGATATTGGCGAACACATTAGAGCCATCCAACGCACTTAACAGGCAGATACTGCCGGTTGTCTTTCAACTAATGTTCTGGATTATGACGGCCGCGTTGGGAATGATGGCGTTTCTTGCGCATAGGCGCGTCGAGCGTGTCGAGAACTCGCGCGAGGACGTTTCACGTCAACTGCGCCGTGTGACTAATCGACGGCAAATTTTAGGGCGTATTTTCCGCGAACGCGAATCCCTGTGGGCTGAGGATTTTCGGGAAAGTCTGGTTGGCGAATTGGTTTTGCAGCTAAGGCATAACAGGATTCCAGAGCCAGACGCGGTGGCGGACGGGTTGGCCGCAGATTTTGAGGACTACCTCATAGAGACCGGTGATGTGCAACTTAGCTCGGGTGTCGACGGCGGGATAAGTGTTAGCCGCGGTCGTGAGCCGGACTAAGCGTCGATCCCGACGCCTTGAGTGCGGGCAACACATGGGCGTATCAATCAGTACTGTTTCATGCTCTCAACGCATCGCCAGCGTTCTATGCGGCTAAGTCGCGCGCAATCTATCCAACACGCAGCGACACAAATTCCGTCGAGAACCAACACCCGCAACAAAATCGATCCCACACCTCCAAACCTCCGCATAATGCGCACGCCCTGACACGGGAGGATTTCGAGGAGCTCCGAAGCTACGCAATGTCAGGGACATGATCGGTGCGGAGTAAGCGTAGCGATGTTTCGCGAAGCTGAAATTCAGTTCGCGGGGAGTGAAACCGCGAAGTCCAAGGTCTCCGAAACCTTGCGCACAGAACCGGCGAATTGGGCATGGAGCTAAGCCCCAGGGCGAGACCCTTCGCTGATGGTTGGCGCCGGAAGCGAACCGTGCAGGAGGCAAGCCAGCTGTTGCTGGCGTTCTACAACTCCTCGCGTCCCACGCCCGCGCGACTGCTTTACGATCGGCTACAACCGTGCATTAGCTATGCCCGGGAGAGGGGCATGTCTGGCGATTGGTACGTGCTGATAGGCAAGAAGCCTGTTGGGCCGGCGAGTGGCGCTGAAGTGCTGCGTGCCCATTTGCTAGGTCGCTATGACGCCGAGACGATGGTGCGTAGCGGCCAAGACGGCGAATGGCGGAGCCTGAGTAGTGTTTTCCCGCGCGAACAGCTGACGCCGCCGCCGCTTCCCGCGGAATGGACAGCGGCGGCTCATCCGCTAGAGGCGCAGACCTGGACCCGCGATACGCCCTATGCGTGGCGCCGCTATTTCGCACGGCAACTCGACACAATAATCCATGCCTTGATCATGTTTGTTTTTTTGGGTGCCGTGCTTGCAGGGCACGATGGTGCGTATCTCGCTGTCACCGGCTTGGACAACCAGATCGTGCTGAACATCATCGGCGTGATGCTCTCCATCATTCCTGGCGCAATCTTGCTTGGTGTGACCGGACGGACTGTCGGGAAACTGATATTTGGCGTCAAGATTCTGAACACTCGCGGCAAACCGCCGGGCATGTTCAGGGCGCTGAAGCGCGAACTGCAAGTGCTGTTGCAGGGGCTCGCACTAGGCATTCCGCTGGTCACGCTGTTTACGTTCATCGGCGGCTACAACGCGTTGCAAAAGCACGGGCGCACCGATTGGGACAAGAGCAACGAGCTTGTTGCGTGGTATAGGCGTCCGACGTTCGTCCATTGGGTTCTGATGTTGGGCGGCATTGCGCTCTGGCTAGGCATTGTCGTGACCTTTTATGCGGCTGGTCGCGATGCTGGATGATCTTTGGTTTGTCGCCGACGCCGGTGCATCCACCGGACCATTTACCCGGGCCGAAGTAGAGGCGCGCCTGGCCGATGGTCGCTTTCAAAATGCGTTAGTGTGGCGCCCGACGTGGACGGCGTGGGAGCCGCTAAGCAAACATTTCACGAGCGCTGCGGGAACAGCGATCCTGTCGGCGGAGCCAGAGCAAACCCAAGTGCAGCGCCCGCGAAGCGCAGCTGTGACCGTTGCGCTCGTTCTGTTGATCCTCGGCGCGACGGGCCTCAGCGTCTTGCTCTTCGGTGGCGTGAACTTTGTGCGCCTAGGGAGCGCGGCTGCGTTTGTGTACGCGGGCGTTTGGATTTCGGCCGTACTCATGGTCGCAACCATTGCCATTCTCATGTGGCGGCGCGCCGCCAATAGCGGCGGATGGTTTTGGCAGGCAGGCAAAGCACTGAGCGCAATCGCGGTGCTGGGTGCTCTGGCGTTCACGGTGACGTTCGTGCGGGTGACGGACACACTCTACAGCACCTCTGCCGCGCGGAGCACCTTTGACGACTACGAGTTGGTTTATGATCCAACGACACGGACCATCGCATTCGAAGGCACAATCGGTCCCGGTTTTGCCGATCGGCTCGACGCGTTGTTGGACGCAAATGCCGGCGTCAGCGTGTTTCAGATCGTGAACAGCCCGGGCGGTCTCATAGACGAGGCGATGGCGGCTGCCCAACACATAGAGGCTTATCCGAACCTTTCGGTCGAGGTGCTCACTGAGTGCAATAGCGCGTGCTTTGCGTTGTTCGTAGCAGCCAACAACCGCCGGGCGTCCTACCTCGCCGAGTTTGGTTTCCACCGTAGCTCCCAGATCACGGACATTCCGGCGTTTGTGCAGAGCGCCGCGGATGAGAGCGAACGCGAATTTCGCGGCTACCTGATTGAGCGAGGGCTGCGCGCGGAGCTTTATGACCGGTGGGCGATCTCACAGGAATTGGTGGCTGTCAGCGCGATCGAGCTGAGTGACATAGGCATAATCGGCCAGTTGGTCGGCGAGGGCGCGCCCGTTTCATCGACCCAAGCAAAATGGCTCTGGATTTCGGCCATGGCGATGAGCGCGGGAGATGGATTTTCAGAGTTAGCAAGAGCATTTGCAGACTCTAATGAACCAGAGGTGCAGGCGGCGGCGGGGCCAATCTTCGTCGCGGCTCGAGCTGACGACCGAGAAGCAATCCGCGCTTCGGTGGCGGGTTTATTGCCCGCGTTGTTGCCTCGTATCCTAGAAAGTGCCGATCCCGAGGCGCTGCGTACGTATTTGTCGGCCTCGCGAGCAAGTCTCGAATACCTTGTATCGATGGAGCAGTGGACGGCGTGTGCTGGCATCGTGGATGGTCGAGGGGCGCCTGATAACTCGATACCCGCGTCCCTGATCCGCACCGAACTGATAGCGCTAGCGGCCGCTATCCGTTCGGCGGACGCTGCGAGCTGGGTGTTGCGGCCGCTTCCGAGTTGGGCGGCGAGTGCTGGCCAAGATATGATCGATGTGACACTGGCTGACGCCGCGCGTGTTGGCATTGACAATGCGCGCTATGACCACGACCCCCGTGTGCGCTGTCTCTTGACGCATCGACTCCTGAGGCAAGTCGAGCGTGGTGATCCAACGCGCGCGATTGTCGCTTACCGGTGGATCATCGTGCAGCCGTAAGTTCGGCCTAAGTGCTGGTGGTGTGGCGAAAAGCGATGCGCGCTATCGGTGGAACAAAGGTTCGCGTGCGTGTCTTAGGGAGCAATGCGATGAGAGTTTTGATTTTGGCTTTGGCGCTCACGCTCGCGGCGTGCGCCGAGCCTCCCGCCCCGCAGCCCGAAGCGTCGCCCGCGCCGGAAGCGGCAGCGCCCGCGCCGCCCGCTATCATCGGCGCGTTCACGGCGATGTCGACCACAGCCATGGGCGTGACCGGCGATCTCGACGTGACGCCGGATGTGCTCTCGTTCGCGAAGGGTTTCCGCATCGAAGGCGGTCGCATCGATGCGAGCCTCGGCCCCAACACCGATCTCTCCGCCGGTGGCGGCACGATCGCGGATGGCAGCGGCAACACCAGCGTCACAGACGTTGAGCTGCGCCGCGTCGAAAACGTGCGCGTCGCCGCTGACGCGCGCGATCCCACTTTCTGCGGCGGAGAAACCGTCACGCACGTCATCCTCGCGCGCGGCGCCGAAGCGCTTTCGGTGCTGGTGTTTTCCGGCGCCGATGCGCCGGGCCCGAACGCGCACGACACGCAGCTCTGCGGCATCTACAATTATTTTCCGGCGTGATCGCGGATCGATCCCTCCCCGCGAAGGGGAGGGTGTCGTCGTGACGCAAAGCGGCGCGATGACGGGTGGGGCGGTGGCGCCAATGTCAGCAAACAACAGCGCCGTCATCCCACCCGTCGCTGCGCGACACCCTCCCTTCCAGGGAGGGAAAAACTAGTCCGGTTTGCCGATAGGCTTTATCGGTTCACCAAGCTCGTAAAACTCGGTGCCTTTATCAGTTTGCATCAGCAGGAAGCGCTTATCGAGTTCGGGATAGGAGACGACATCAATCGGCCGATCTTCGCCGCCCATCAAATAAGTGCACTCGTCCTCGAACGTATTGCGCAAAACGTGCGGCACGGATGGCGTCGCAAAGCCCATGAAATCGCCGGGGCCAACTTCAGCGCTCTTGCCGTCGATCTCCGCGATCGCGCGCCCGGAGATGATGTAGATCCATTCTTCTTCGAGCATGTGCGCATGATAGGCGAAGCTATCCTTGCCCGGCGGCAGGCGTACCAAGGTCACATGCGAACGGCTCATGCCGGCCATGCGCGAAAGCCCAGCGGCGCGGAAGAGCGAATTGGGATTGAGCTTTTGCGTGAACGGGCGAAACGCCGCTTGCTGTTCGGACGCGCGCCACAGGGGCTTTTTGGACTCAGGCATAGCCTAAGCTTAGGTCAGAATTGCACCGGCTCGTAAGGTCGCCATTCGCCAGCCAGCAGCAATTCGAGCGGGCGGAATTGAGCCTTGTATTCCATCTTCTCGGAGCCGGAGATCCAGTAGCCGAGATAGAGATGCGCAAAGCCCGCCGCGCGCGCCTGCTGGATGTGATCGAGGATCGTGTAGACGCCGAGGCTGCGACGGTTCTCGTTCGGATCGAAGAACGAATAGACCATGGAAAGGCCGTCAGCGAGCACGTCAATCAGAGCCGCCGCGGCAAGCCGGCCGCGCTCGGGGCCGCTCGAATAGCGATACTCCACGATATGCGTACGCACCGCCGTTTCTTCGACCATGGCGGCGTAATCATTATAAGTCATATCGGCCATGCCGCCCTCGGCGTGGCGCGAGTTCAAATACCGGCGCAGCAACGCAAACTGCTCCGGGGTCGCGTCGGCGGGCTTTAGGGCGCGCGTCAGGTCGGCGTTGCGCGCCATGATTTTGCGCCAGCGGCGGCTGAACTCGAACCGCTCCACCGGTACGCGCGCCGAGATGCACGCCTCGCACGCATCGCAGGCAGGCCGATACGCAATGCCTTGCGACCGCCGGAACCCGGCATGGGTCAGCACGTCATGGAGGCCCTCGGACTCCATCCCGTCGAGCGCGGTGAAAACCTTGCGCTCGCGCTTGCCCGGCAGATACGGGCAGGGCGAAGGCGCCGTCAGGAAGAACCGCAGGTTCTTGGTCGGAAAGGGTTTCGTCACGAGGCGCTCATGGTCGCCGAACCTTTCAGAACGTCAAGCTCGCGCTGCTGATCGGCATTCATTGCGCGCGAACGCGCTTAACAAAGGCTTGAGCGCAGGGTGTGCCGGAACGATTTTGAGAAAAAGTAATCCCCGAAAATCACTTTCCGCTCTTATTTGGGGAAAAGTCTGCTATCGTTTTGGTCTCTGCCGCGCGGACTGGGGGAACGTACGGCCCGGATAGCAGAGCGGAGGCGCGTCATGGCGCAACCTGTAATGGCCATACTGCAGAACCAGGGCGAGCTTGCCGCCAAGGCGAAGCAGTTCACCAACGATACCAACGAAGCCAATCTGTTGGTCGGGAAGGTGATGTCGAAGGCGTTTTGCGCCTATCGCGATACCGCCCCGGCCGACGATGTCGTGCTCCATTCCATGCGGCGCGACCTGGATCGGCTCATCGATCAGCTACGCAGCGCAAAGCTTTAGGCCAGCGCCTCGCCACGGCTGAGCGGATCCGGCAGAGGCTCCCCGTCAGGGACGAAGCTCAGCGAAACTGAGTTGATGCAATAGCGCAGCCCCGTCGGTCGCGGGCCGTCCGGAAAGACGTGGCCCTGGTGGCTGTCGCAGCGGGCGCAGCGGGTTTCGATACGGCGCATGCCGTAGGCATTATCCTCGATCCCAACGACGTGTTTGGGATCGATCGGCGCGTTAAAGCTCGGCCAGCCGGTGCCGCTGTCGAACTTGGTGTCCCAGCGGAAAAGCGGCAGGCCGCAGAGGCGGCAGCAATAGGCGCCCGATTTTTTCTCGCCCAACAAACCGCCACAGAACGGCGCTTCCGTGCCGTGATGCAGCAGCACGCGGCGCTCTTCGTCATTCAGCGACGCTTCGAGGCGCTCGCGTTCGTCGTCGTTAGGTGGGGTAAGGTCGAAACCGAGTTGGGAGATTGTCATGGGGCTAAACCTGGGAGGCGAAGACACATTCGTCCACCCATGCTGGCCAGTTACACGACAGTTTCGCGGTCGCCATAGAGTTTAGCGAGGTGGCTCATCAGGCTCTGCGCGCCAGCACGAATCTGATCGTCTGAGAATTTGGCGCGCAGTTGCTTGGCCGCATCCGCGATACCCTTCGGCGCTATGCCAAGCTTGCGCTTGTGCTTCTTGGCGATGTGCTCGACCAGCATGTCGGCCTTCTCGGCCGCTGGCCCCATGATCGGCTTCAGCGTCTGCTCCAATTCCCGCACCAGCGGATCGGCTTTGCGCTTCGCGGCCTTCTTTTTCGCCGGGGCGATCGCGGCGAGCAGGGCGCGGTCCTCGATTTTGCGGATGGCGGCAAAAAGCTTCTTCAACTCGGCGGGCTTTCGCCCCTTCGCCAGCGTCTTCAGCGCCTTCGTCTGTTCAGCCGTGAGCTTCATTGCGGCGCTGCCCGACGCAAAATCGCTGCCGCCGCCCGGGCAAGCGATTCCTTGGCCGGTCTTCCGCCCACCCGCATCATCGCTGTGACGTTAATGGGGTTGGCGGCGATCCGCTCGCTCGGGGCCGAGCGCAGCACAGCCGAGTAAGGCACCTCATCCTGCAATAATGCCGAGGCAAAGAAGGGCGCTGCCGCAATTTCGTTGCGGGTCAGGCTGTCGGCATCGCCAGTTTCGCTGGATCGGGTGCGGTCGTTCACGCCGTTTAGAAGCACCGAGAACTCACTCGGTCGCAAGGCTCTACCTCTCACTTCGCGCACCACATGCTCCAGCATGTTCAAACCGGTGAGCGAGTATTTCTCCGGACGCACCGGGGCGACGATGTGGTCGGCGCACGTAATCGCCAATCGGGTGAGGAAGGTGGCGCATGGATTGGAGTCAATCACGACGGCGTCCGAACGCGCGCGCAGGGAGGCAATGAGCGCGCGAAACCTGGTGAACGCCTCGGCTTTGTCGCGGTCCGAGCGCGTATCGAGCGTGAACTCGAACAAGCGCTCGTCGCCGGCAACCAATTCGAAATTCGGTTGTTTGCCGCGCGCGCGATTGAGCGGGACGGAGATCGCGCCGAAATCGTTGCGCGAGAGGCTGCTGTCGCCACGCGGATTAAGCACGTTGTAGATCGTGTGATTGCGGTCGCGGATACGGTGACGCTCGCCGGGCGAGAGAAAATACTGCGTCAAATTGTGTTGCGGATCGAGGTCGATGAAGCTGACCGAGCGTTTGTCCGCTAGATGCGCCGCCGCGAACAGGTTCGCCGCCAGCACTGTCTTGCCGACGCCGCCCTTGATGTTGAGCATCGCGATCACGCGTCCGCGTCCTGACGCCGTGCGCGCGCGATCGCTGATCTGTGAGAGCGCCTCCGAGCGCGCGCCGCGCGTGAGATCAATCGCGGTGGCGGTGTCGAGCGTAGCTGTGATCCACGAATCCGGCGCAAGCGGCCCTGTGATCACCACGATCATCGGCCGGCCGTTGTTCAGCGCCGCAGCGACCTCGCGCTGCATCCACGTGCTGTCCTGCGCCGCGTTTGAGGCCAGCACGACTACGACTGCCGCCTCGCCGACAGTTTGAACCAGCGCGGCAAGCCGGTCGCTCTGACGCAATTCCGGACTGGACCGGGCGACGGTCCATTCATAGCGCTCAAGCTCAGCGGCGATTTGACGAGCCGCTTCTTCGTCGGCTGGTTCAAACGCCAGGTACGCCGCTATCGACATTTAAAAACTGCCCCACCCCTCGCAGGGGAACCTAGTCGGGCACATTAAGGCTTGGCAATGGCGCGCGCTCGCCTCAGGGATGCGGCTTCTGGCCCGCGCTGGACGCGCCGCGCACTCTCCGGAACCTGTGACCTTACCGACACTTATTTGACCGATGCCTGACGCCCTTCTGATCGAAATTTTCCAGCGCCTGGCGGTCGCTTTGGGCGTCGGCTTTCTGGTCGGCGTTGAGCGCGGCTGGAAGCACCGCGACGCGCCCGACGGCACGCGCGCGGCGGGCTTGCGCACGCATGCTGTGGTCGGCCTCAGCGGTGGCGTCGCGGGCGCCATGTTGCCGGTGATCGGACAACTTGGTTTCGCAGCGCTTACGCTGGCGTTTGCCGGCGCCTTCATCCTGTTCAAGGTCCGCGAAAGCCAGAAGGACGACGATCTCTCCGTCACCGGCACGATCGCTGGGCTCTTGGTCTTCGCTTTGGGCGCCTACGCCATGTGGGGCGATCTGCGCGTGGTCGCCGCCGTCGGAGTTGCGCTCGTTGGTCTGCTCGCCTTCAAGGAAGCGCTGCACGGCTGGCTCGATAAGGTCACGTGGAAGGAGTTGCGCTCCGCGCTGCTCATTCTCGCGGCCACCGCTATCGCGCTGCCGCTTTTGCCGGACCGGACCATTGATCCGTGGGACGCTATAAATCCGCGCGAACTCTGGATGCTCACCATCCTCGTCGCCGGCGCCTCTTTCGCAGGCTACGTGGCGGTGAAAACGCTCGGTGGCGATGTCGGCGTACTCGCCGGCGCCGCTGCAGGCTCGCTCGTTTCCTCGACCGTGGTCACGGCAGAGGTCGGCCGCCAGGTGAAGACAGGCCAAGCACACGCGCTCGTCGGCGGCGCTGCCGCGTCTCTTGCCGCCGCGATCAGCGTCAGCCGCGTTATCGCGCTGCTTGCGGTCGCCGCTGCACCGATCCTGCTCGAAGCAGGCCCCGCGCTCATCGCCGCTGCGATCACTTTCGCCGCCGCTGCCTTCGTCATGCGCTTCTTCGACAAGGAAAAAGCCAAGGGCGATAGCGGCCAGAATTTGAAGAGCCCGCTTGACCTCATCTCAGTGGGGCAATTCGTCTTGCTGTTGGGCGGCGTGATCATCGTTGGCCGCATTGTGTCTGATATGTACGGCCAAGCGGGGCTCTTGCCGTTCGCCGCAACAGCTGGGCTGGCGGATGTCGACGCTGTGACGCTCGCCGCTGCCAGTCTCGTCGGCAACGGCCTCGAAGCTGCGGTCGGCGCGCACGCCGTTATGGTGGCGGTCATGATGAACACGCTTGCTAAGGGCGTCATCGCCTACATGACCGGCGGGTGGCGCTATGCGGCGCTCTATTTTTCAGCGGCGCTAGCCGCGACCCTTGCCGCTGCGGCGGTTTGGTTCTTGGTCACGCCGCTGATTGCGCCCATGTTGGAAGGGGCCTCGCAAGCGCCCTGATTGATCGGCTAGAAACCTCCCCAATGGTCAACAAATGGTCCCCGAATAGCTGGCGCCTCAAACCCGCCAAGCACATCCCGACGGATTACCCCGATCCGGATGCGCTGACGCGCGTCGAGCAACAGCTGCGCTCGTATCCGCCGCTCGTCTTCGCCGGCGAAGCGCGCAATCTGAAAGCGCGGCTGGCCGACGTCGCTGCCGGCAACGCTTTCCTGTTGCAGGGCGGCGATTGCGCCGAGAGCTTCAAAGAATTTCATCCCGACAACATCCGCGACACCTTTCGCACGCTGATGGCGATGAGCGTTGTGCTGACGTTCGCCGCATCTCGCCCGGTGGTGAAGATCGGCCGACTGGCCGGTCAATTCGGCAAGCCGCGTTCTGAGCAAACAGAGACGCAAGGCGGCGTCACGCTGCCCTCCTATCGCGGCGACAATATCAACGGCATGGAGTTCACGCCCGAAGCACGTGCGCCCGATCCCGAGCGCCTGATGAAGGCGTACGCGCAATCGGCCGCCACGCTGAACCTGATCCGCGCCTTCGCCAATGGCGGTTACGCTGATCTGCATAACGTGCATCGCTGGATGGTCGGCTTCGTCGCCGATAGTCCGCAAGGCAAACGCTATCGCGAGATCGCCGATCGCATCTCCGAAGCCATCGACTTCATGGAAGCCTGCGGCATCACGCCGACCAGCGTGCCGCAAATGAAGCAAGTGGACGTCTATACGAGCCACGAAGCATTGCTGCTCGGCTACGAAGAAGCGATGACGCGCATCGATTCAACCAGCGGCGATCCGTACGACACAAGCGCCCACTTCCTCTGGATCGGCGACCGCACCCGCCAACCCGATGGCGCCCACATCGAGTTCGCGCGCGGCATCAAAAACCCGATCGGCATGAAATGCGGCCCGTCGCTTGAGCCTGACGAGCTCATCCGTTTGATCGACATCCTGAACCCAAACAACGAAGCCGGACGTCTCACGCTCATCGCGCGCTTCGGTTCGGATAAAGTCGAAGCCGGTCTGCCGAAGCTCGTGCGCAAGGTCGTGAGCGAAGGCCGCAACGTCGTGTGGTCCTGCGACCCGATGCACGGCAATACGCTAAAGACCGAGAGCGGCTACAAGACGCGTCCGTTCGATCGCATCCTGGCGGAAGTCCGTGCCTTCACCAGCATTCTGCCGGCAGAAAACGCGTATCCCGGCGGCGTCCACGTCGAGATGACCGGCCAACAAGTCACCGAATGCATCGGCGGCGCCTCGGCGCTGACCGAGCAAGACTTGTCGAGCCGCTATCACACCCACTGCGACCCGCGCCTCAACGGCGCGCAAGCGATCGACTTGGCGTTCCTCATCGCCGAACAACTCCGCGCCGCGCGCGACACGCGCCGGAGCAAAGCCGGCTAATGAAATCCCTACGCATCGCTGTCCAGATGGACCCTATCGAGACGATGATCGTGAACCACGATACGTCGCTGGCACTCATGGTCGAAGCGCAGGGGCGCGGACATGAGCTTTGGTGGTTCTCGCCGAACGATCTCTTCTACGAAACAGGCACGGTGAAAGCCCGCGCGCGCCGTGTGTCGGTGAGCTTTGAACAAGGCAAGCACTACGAGACGCACGAAGAAGCCATCCGCGCCGTCGACGATTTCGACATCGTTCTCGTGCGTCAGGATCCGCCCTTCGATATGGGTTACGTCACCAACACGTATCTGCTCGAACTGGCCAAGAAAGCGCTGGTGATCAATCCGCCACGCGCGATCCGCAACATCTCCGAGAAGATGTCGATCCTACAGTTTCCTGAACTGACGCCGAAGACCTGGGTCGGCAAGGACATCGATGCGCTCGAAGCCTTCGCGCGCCAGTTCGATCAACTCGTGCTGAAAGTGCTCTACCTCATGGGCGGCGACGGCGTGATCAAGCTGAAGAGCGACGCGCCCGATTTCCGCGAGAAAGCGAGCGCCTTCATAGCCGCCTCCGGCCGCGAACCGATCCTCGCGCAAGAGTTTCTGCCCGCTGTCAGCGGCGGCGATAAACGTGTCTTCGTCCTCAACGGCGATCCCTTCGCTGCACTCCGCCGCATGCCGAAAGAGGGCGACTTCCGCGCCAATCTCCACGTTGGCGGCGTCGCCGTCGCAGGCGAACTCGATGAAGAAGATCGCGCCATTACTGAAGCGGTGGCGCCATTGCTGAAGCGTGAAGGCATCGTCTTCGCCGGCCTCGATGTCATCGCCGGCAAGCTGATTGAGATCAACGTGACTTCGCCGACGCTTGCGCAGGAGCTGAAGCGGCTGTCGGGTTTCGATCTGCCGAAGGCGTTTTGGGAGAAGGTGGAAGCGCTGTTCTGAGCGAACGCGGCCCGCTTCGCCTTCGGCAAGCTCAGGCTGACGCTAGAGGGTGCTAAACAAAAACTCGCTGCCTGCTATGGCGTCACGTTGAGCCTGTCGAAACGCGACGCCACGCACTCACGCCGCAAACGCGATAATCGCGACCGCTGCCGCGATATTCAGCCCGAATCCCACCGTCAGCATCCGCTTCAACGTCAGCAGCCCCGACGAGTAAGCGATCGCATTCGGCGCCGTCGCCACGGGCAACATGAACGCAAAGCTCGCGGCAATCGCCACAGGGAACGCCAGTTGCTGCAACGGCGTATCTGTCGCCATCGCGACAGCCGCGACGACCGGCAGCATCGACGTCAACGTCGCGACATTGCTCGCAAGCTCTGAGATCAGGATCGTCGCGACGACCAGAATGGCGACAAGCCCGAGTGTGGACACGCCGTCCAGCCCGCCAATCCAATCGCCGATCCAAGCCGCAAGCCCAGTGCTTTCCATGCCTGCTGCAAGTGACAATCCGCCACCGAAGAGCACGGCAATGCCCCAAGGAATGCGTTCCGCCGTCTTCCAATCCATCAGCTTTTCGCCCCCCGGGCGGCCGGAGGGTATGAAGAACAGCAACAGCGCGCCGATGATCGCGATGCCGGTGTCGGTGAGCGCCGAGAGAAACGGCACCTTCACCAATTCGGTCCGCGTCATCCACGCAAGCGCCACCAACGCAAACACAATCCCGATGCGCGCCTCAGCAGCGCTGATCTTCCCGAGTTTGGCCAACGCTTCGCGCACGACAGCGCCAATCGCATCGAAGCGCGAATGCGCCTTGCGACCGAACAACGGTAAACACAACAAAACCCATGCGATCGGCAGCATGATCAGCATCAGCGGCAAGGCGCGCGCCATCCAGTCGATGAACGCAATCGGCTCACCCGCGCGTTCGAAGAATGCGACCGCGATGAGATTGGTCGGCGATCCAACCGGCGTGCCGATGCCCGCGATCGATGCGGCGTGCGCCACGCCCAGCGTCAGTGCGCCGCCCAGCGCCAAGTCCGGTTTGCCATCAACCGCCAATGCGCGCGCAGCGCCGATTGCGATGGGAACCAACATCAGCGTCGTCGCCGTGTTCGAGATCCACATCGAGATCAGCGCCGAGGCGATCATGAAACCGGCCACGAGCGCAACCGGCCGTCCGCCGGCGATCGACGCGATCGACAGCGCGATCCGTTCATGCAGCCGCCAGCGTTCCACGCACGCCGCCAAGATGAAGCCGCCGATAAACAGAAACACGATCGGGTCGGCGTAGGGCGCGGTGGCCTCGCCGATGGTCGCCGCGCCAATCAGCGGCAACGCGGCGATCGGCAAAAGCGCAGTGGCTGAAATCGGGATCGCCTCGGTCACCCACCAGACGACCATCAACGCCGCCAGCGACACGACTCGCCACGCTTCGGGCGAGAGACCTTCGGGCGGCGGAAAAGCTTGCAGACCGAGCGCCAGCGCCGGGCCCAGAATGAGACCGACCCAGCGCCCTATGCGCCCGAAGCCGCTCTCCTCGGCTGCAATAGCCGCCTCGCTCATCGGCTTTTCCCCCTCTACCGATTTGACACCGGCTTCGTCGCCTCATACCTGAGCGCCTCGTCTTTGGAAGCCCCACGGGGCCTCCGGCGGCGAAATCGACTTGCACGGTCGGCGCGCCAACCTTGAAGAGGCCAAGGCTGTCGCGCTAAATTGTGTTCGTTGCCCCTGTGGTGGAATTGGTAGACGCGCCGGACTCAAAATCCGGTACCGCAAGGTGTGTCGGTTCGACTCCGACCGGGGGCACCATCCTTCGCTGCGCAGAGTAGAGTGGGTGCAGAGTGGCGCAGGCGAGCGATCAAGTCCGTGACGACCCTGGCCGGAGTTTCATCGGCGTTCTCCAAAAGATCGATGATGCAGCCGGCGCAGACGGGCTGACAGTCAGCGAGATCGTGGATCAGCTGGACGAGCGCGCGTTTGGCTTGCTCATTCTGTTGTTCGCGCTGCCATGTTTGGTGCCGGGTTTGCCCGGTGCGCAGATCATTGCGATCCCGATTTTCTTGCTCGCGCTCCAGGTCGTGATCAATCGCTCCGAACCCTGGCTGCCAGGCTGGTTCATGCGCGCGCGCGTGAAGAAGAGTTGGATCTCTTCGATCGCCCGCTTCGCCGATAAGCGCTTGCGTTGGACCGAAACATTCGCCCGCCCACGTTGGCGCTGGCTAGCGACCGGTATCGGTGAACGGCTGGTCGGTCTGATCATGGCGTTAGCGGCAGTCACGGTGATGCTGCCCATCACCAACACTATCCCTTCGGTTGCGCTGACACTGGCTTCAATCGGCCTCATCCAGCGCGACGGGCTCCTCACACTTTTGGGTAGCCTTATAGCTCTTGGATGGCTCACGGCGCTCGGCGTCTTGATCACAGGCCTGGTGATGGGCGCTGGGTTCGCGGTCGATTTGCTGAGCGAACACGCGCCCTGGCTGCTCAATCTCTTCCAAGGCTAAGCTCCCGGCGCGGCGGGCTGCCGCAGAACGGCCCTGAGTTTCTGCGCTAGGATGCCTCCATGATTTCGCGCCTGCGCTCTTTCTGGCCAGTCCTGACGCTTCTCGCCTCCGGCGCGCTGCTTGCGGGGGCGCACGCGTTTGAGCGCTTCGGCGGCCTGGCGCCTTGCCCGCTCTGCCTGATGCAGCGCGACTGGCATTGGGGCGTCGTCGGCGCGTCGGTGCTGGCTCTCATCCTCCAGCGCACGCCGTTCAACCGCCCGCGTCTTGTCGCGATCGCTCTCGGTCTAATCCTGCTGGGCAGCTTCGCGCGGGCCGCGTTCCATGTGGGGGTAGAGCAGGGCATATTCGATTATGTCTGCGCAGCCGCCGACGTTGATCTGAATGACATCGCTTTCGACGTGAACGCTCCACTCGAAGTCCCAAGCTGCGACAATCCCGCCTGGACGCTGCTCGGCATCTCGATGGCGGGCTACAACGCACTTATCTCTTTAGCATTGGCGCTGGCGAGTTTCGCAGTGGCGCTTTGGCCGGAGCGTAAATCATGAGCCGCACCACGCCGCCAATGCCGGGCGTCACCGTCAGCGAGCGCCGCTTAGCTGAAATGATCCGCGTCGATCACGCCGGCGAATACGGCGCGGTGCAAATCTATCGCGGTCAGCGCGCCGTGTTCGATCGCATCGAAGGCAAGGCGCATGCGGCGCGATTGATCGCCGAGATGGAAGAGGGCGAGCAGGAACACCTCGCGACCTTCGATCGCCTCATCGCCGAACGCCAAGTCCGTCCGACGCTCATGGCGCCTGTCTGGCGTGTGGCTGGTTTTGGGTTAGGCGCGGCCACAGCATTGCTCGGCGAAAAAGCAGCACACGCCTGCACCGAAGCCGTAGAGGACGTCATCGAAGAGCATTACGGCCAGCAGGGCGAAGAATTGCGCAGCGTTGACAACGAACTGAAGCACATCGTCGATCGCTTCCGTGAAGAAGAAATCGCGCACAAAGAGACCGCGATCAGCGAAGGCGCGCGTAGTGCGCCGGGCTACCCAGTGCTATCGGCGGTGATCAAGTTTGGTTGCCGCGCCGCGATCCGTATCTCGGAAAAAATATGAGCGCGCCGCCCGGCGTGCGCTTAGCGCGTGACGACGAGAAAGACATCGCGTCGCGTGTCCTGACCGATGCATTCGTAGATGAAGACGGCCTCAACTACTGGCTAAAGCAGGGCGCTTCAAAGACCCGCGCGCGCAAAAGCTTTTTTGACGCCGCCGTCCGCGACGTCGTCCATGCCAACCGCCAGCTTTATCTCGCTGAAGATGGCGCCGCGCCGCTCGGCGCAGCGATCTGGCTCAATCCGGGCGACAAAGCTTTCGATCTGCCGCCGTTGCGTGAGTTGATGCTGACGCCGCTTTTGTTCGGCGTAGCCGGCGTAAAAGGCATGCGCAGAGCGACCGCACTTGGCCGCCAACTCGCCACGCTGCACCCAAGCGTGCCGCATGCGCATCTGGTCTTTCTGGGCGTAGCGCCAGAAGCACAAGGCCGCGGCGTTGGTTCGGCGATTTTGAAACACACGCTCGCGCCGCTCGATGCGGCCGGTATCCCCGCCTATTTGGAGGCGTCCACCGAACGCAATGTTGCGCTTTACCAACGCTACGGCTTCGGGATCAGCGGCGAGTTCAAGCTTTCTGGCTTGCATATGCGTACGATGTTCCGCGAACCACGCTAGTCGCCAGCTTTTTCGCCAGCGCTTTTTTCAGTCACGCCCAATGCATCCGCCAACCGCGTCTTGGCGCTTCCAGGCTTCAGCGGTTTCTGCTGGCTCTCATGTGGCGCCCAGCCGGTCAGCGTGATGATTTCAAACGTTGCGCGCAGGCGACCTTCCTCATCCGAGAACCGCGCGCGATAAATTTCAAACGCCCTGGCCAAAATGCGCCGGCTCAAATTGCGAGGATGCCGCTCCGCCAGCGCCGCCGTCTCGCCCATGCCGCGCAGATCCGCCAGTAGCCGCATCGGCTCGCCATAGCGCACTGTCACGACATCGCGATCCGCCGCTGGCAACGCAAAGCCAGTCCGCTGCAACAGCCCAGCTGCGGCCTGCAAATCCGCAAACGGCAAAACCCGCGCGCCGGCCCCGCCCAGCAATTCTTCCTCAGCCTCAAGCAGAGAGAGCCGCAGCTCGTTCAACGTCTCGCCGCCAAACAGCGACGCCAGCAGCAAGCCGTCCGGTCGCAGCGCCAGCCGCATCTGCACAAGCACGCCCGGCACATCATTCACCGCGTGCAGCACAAGCGGCGAGATGATCAGATCAAGCGCGCCATCGCCAAACGGCAAGAGCTCCGGATCAACGACAACGCCGCCACTAGCGACGTCCGCCTCAATCACCTCGCCAATCCGCGCCGCCAATTCTGGTCGCCCGCGCAGCTCATCGCCAAACAATCCGCCGCCGCCCAGCACTAACACGCGCTCAAACCGCCGCGGGATCGCCTCCAGCCGATCCGCCAAGTCCGCCGCAACCCGCGCCACTAGAAACGCCGTGTCGCGAAACTCCGCCGCCGCCCGGCGCTTGCGCGCACGCACTAGTCGTGGCTCGATCAATCTGGGGTTGGACGCCATGAACTCATCCTATCGCGTGACAGGGGCGTTTCGGAAACGTGGCGTGATCTCGCGCCTGTCCGACATCATCTGGCCGCCGCGCTCCTTGCTCTCTGAGGAGATCGTCGACCGGCCCGGCGTCATCGAACCGGCGCTCTGGAACGACCTCAAATTCCTTTCCGATCCCCAATGCAGCCGCTGCGGCTTCCCGCTACCGGATGACGCCGGGCCCGGCATGGTCTGCGGCGCCTGCGCCGGTCGCAAACCGGCTTACGATACTGCGCGCGCTGCACTGGCCTACGATGACCACGCCCGCCGCCTCATCCTCGATCTAAAGCGGGGCGGCCGCCGCGATGGCCTCCCAGTCTTTGCCCGCTGGATGGCTGCCGCCACGGGCGAGAATTTGGTCAGAGCCGACTTCCTCACACCCGCTCCGATGCACTGGACGCGCCTAGCCGTCCGCAGCTTCAACCAAGCCGCCTGGCTAACCCAAGCCATTGCGGAGGCCCACGGCAAACGCTGGAAACCGGGCGCGCTTGCCCGCGTGAAGCGCCGCAAGAGCCAGGCTGGGCTCTCAGCCTCGGAACGTCGCCGGAACGTCGGCGGCGCGATCAAGGCGACAGGCCGGTTCGAGGGCAAAATCATCCTTGTTGTGGATGATGTTTTCACCACCGGGGCGACTCTCGAAGCGTGCGCCCGTGCATTGCGTAAAGCTGGCGCTGCAGAAGTGCATGCAGTGACCCTGGCGCGTGTTGTCCGACCCGTTGATATTTCTATCTGACATCATGAGTCGGATATGGCGCCTGTAACCGTCTACACCCGTGCCTTCTGCCCGTACTGCACCCGGGCGATCTCTCTGCTTGAGCGCAAAGGCGCTAAGGTGGTGGAGATCGACGCCACCGGCTGTCCGGACAAACGCCAGGAAATGGTACAGCGCTCAGGGCGTTGGACGTTTCCGCAGATTTTCGTGGGCGACGTACATGTCGGGGGCTGTGACGACCTGCACGCGCTCGAACAACGCGGCGGCCTCGATCCGCTGCTGATGGGGACGTGATGCGGAAGCTCCGCGCTGCTGCTGTTCAACTGCGCTCTGGCATCGAGCCGGCCGCCAACCGCGCGCATGCGATGCCGTTTCTGCGCGAAGCCGCATCCGCCGGCGCGCGCCTGATCGCCACGCCCGAATGCACAATGGTGCTCGATCGCGATAAAGAGCGGATGCTGAAGACGATCAGCTCCGCCGAGATTGAGCGCGAGATCAAAGCATGGGGGGCGGCGGCTTCCGAACTCGGCGTGTGGCTGTTGCTTGGCTCAGGCTCTGTCGGCGCACCGACAGGCAAAGTGTTCAACCGCTCATTCTTGTTTTCGCCGGACGGCAAAGTCGTCGCCACTTACGACAAGATCAATCTCTTCGACGTGACGCTGAGCGGCGCCGAGCAATACCGTGAAAGCGATACGTTCGAGGGTGGGCACAAAGCCGTCATCGTCGAAGGACCAATGGGCGCCAAGCTCGGCCTCACCATCTGCTATGACGTGCGCTTCCCGCCACTTTACAGCACGCTCGCTCGCGCCGGGGCCGAGATCATCGCGGTGCCCGCCGCGTTCACGGTGACGACCGGCCAAGCGCATTGGGAAACGCTGCTGCGCGCGCGCGCGATCGAAACGCATTGCTTCGTCATCGCGCCCGCACAAGGCGGCCGCCACGAAGATGGCCGCGCCACGTGGGGCCACTCGGTGATCATCGATCCGTGGGGTAAGGTGCTCGCGAAGCTAGATCACGATGAGCCGGGCTACATCGTCGCCGATCTCGATCTCGATCAAGTCGCCGATGCGCGCGCGAAAATCCCCGCTTGGGCCGGCGGCAATCCGTTCGAAGCGCCATGATCCGCTACGATTTGCGCTGCGATAATGGCGATGAGTTCGAAGCCTGGTTCGGTTCGATCGCCGATTACGACAAGCAAGCCGAAGCCGGCTTAGTCGAATGCCCGCATTGCGGCTCCAAGCACGTCGAGAAAGCGCCGATGGCACCCGCCGTGCGCACCAGCCGCAAAACCGAAGCGCGCAAGGAACGCGCCATCGCCATGGCGATGGCAGCGAAAGTACGCGAGCACATCAAGGACAATTTCGACTATGTCGGCGACAAGTTCGCCGACGAAGCCCGCAAAATGCACGCCGGCGAAACCGAAGAACGCGCGATCTGGGGCGAGACAACGCCGGAAGAAGCGAAAGCTTTGGAAGAAGAGGGCGTGCCAGCCTCACCGCTGCCGCCAGTGCTCGCGCCGACCCCGCCGAAGAAGCTGAATTAGTCGGAACACATTGGGGGCGAAAATGGGATCAGGCGTTTTCAAGAAGTTCTGGGCGCTCCCGCTGATCCTGGTGTTTTCAGCCTGTGCGTATGCCCAACAGGTGCCAAGAGAAAACGCGGACATAACGGCGCCGCCCGTTGAGCAGGCGTCCTTTCACCAACTCATGTTCGCCAACGAAGACTTCGCGGTGCTGAGCAATCGATATCCACCAGGCGGAGATTCGGGATTTCATACGCATTACCGCGACATCTTCTATGTTGTTATTCAGTCCGCGTCATCGAGTTGCCAGAGGCCGGGTCAACCACTCACCGCGACACCGTCAGTTGCGGTTGGAACTGCCGGTTACAACGCAATTGGCGCAGAGCCTCGCGTGCATCGCATAGTCAATGGCGATGAAGGTCCATCCCATTTCATCGTCGTAGAGCTTCGCCGAGCCAATCCTGCGGGCGACGCAGTCTCATCGCGCGAGGCCGCGCCGCAGTACGAGCAGATCGTGGATAATGAGCGCATGCGTGCATGGAGGCTGATCCTGGCGCCGGGCCAATTCGTTCCCAGTATTTCGCAAGGAGGCGAAGGTCTCCGTGTTGTCGTGCGCGGTGGTTTGCTGACGACAACAACGGCGGGCGTGCCCGATCAAACATTGTTGGTGCAAGCGGGGGATTTCGCGATGCAGAGCAGCGGCTCAACGCGCGCGCTCCGCAACAGCGGAACGGAAACGATCGAACTGGTAGAGATTGAGCTGAAATAGCGGAGCGGCGTGTTCAGCCCCGCTCCCCCGCCATCATGTAGTTCACATCAACATCGTGCGAGAGCGCCCAGCCTTGGCCGAGCGGCTGGTAGGTCACGCCAATCGGCTCGTACCATTTGATCGACGGCGCGCCCGAGCGGATTTCGTCCGGCGTGACGAGCTTGTCGTAATCATGTGCACCCTCCGGCGCCCATTTCAAAATCCGCTCCGCGCCAACGATCGCCAGTGCGCGCGCTTTTTGCGTGCGGTTGATGGTGGAGAGCACGATCAGCCCGCCCGGCGCTACCAACGCCGTCGCCGCTTCCAAGAAAGCACGCACATCGGCGACGTGCTCGATGATCTCCAGCGCCGTCACCAACTGGAACATCTCGCCCCGCGCGGCCAGCGCTTCCGCCGTCGTGCACTCAAAGTGAATGTCCAGCCCGGCTTGCTCTGCGTACGTGCGCGCCGCGCCGATCGCTTCTTCCGAAGCATCGATCGCGGTCAGATCCGCGCCCATGCGCGCCAGCGGCGCCGAGACCAAGCCGCCGCCGCAACCCAGGTCCAAAGTCCGCACGCCCTTCAGCGGAGAGCGTCCACGTCCGCCGAAGTGCCGCTCCGCAAGTTCACGCACGTATTGGAGCCGCACCGGGTTCATCCGATGCAGGCCGCCAAACGGCCCATTCGGATTCCACCATTCAGCCGCAAGCGCACTGAATTTGGCGATCTCGGCGGGGTCGAGGGTGGTGCTCATGGGCATTCAGATCGGCCCGGAAACAAGGCCGGTCAAGCACCTATCGCGCCGCAGCAAAGCGTGTGCTAACCGCTTCCACATCGCTTCGGTTTGACGGCTCAACGATCCCCATGTCGCGTTTGGTGATGAAATTTGGCGGCACGTCGGTCGGCGACGTGGAGCGCATCGCCCGCGTCGCCCGCATCGTCGCGACTGAACTCAAAAAGGGCCGCGGCCTCGCCATCGTCGTCTCCGCCATGTCCGGTGAAACCGACCGCCTGGTCGGCCTCGCGCGCGGCGCGGCCGGTGAGGGTGGCAACGGGCCGGTGCTTTCGGCCGAAGACTTCAACGACGAATACGACGTCATCGTCTCCTCCGGCGAACAGGTAACGACAGGCCTGCTCGCGCTCGCGCTCCGCCGCATCGGCGTGCCCGCGCGCTCGTGGCAAAACTGGCAGATCCCGTTCCGCACCGACGCCGCGCACTCCAAAGCCCGCGTCGCCGATTTCCCGACAGAAGAGATCGGCGCCTCGATCGACGCCGGCACAGTCGCCATTGTTCCAGGCTTCCAAGGCGTCACCGACGAAAACCGCATCACCACACTCGGCCGCGGCGGCTCGGATACCTCAGCCGTAGCACTTGCCGCAGCTCTCAAGGCTGAGCGTTGCGACATCTACACGGACGTTGACGGCGTCTACACGACCGACCCGCGCATCGTTTCTAAAGCCCGGCGCCTCGAAAAAATCTCCTACGAGGAAATGCTGGAGATGGCCTCGCTCGGCGCGAAGGTTTTACAAACGCGCTCCGTCGAACTCGCCTTCGCTAAGGGCGTGCCGGTGCGGGTGCTTTCAAGTTTTGTCGAGCCGGGCGCGCCCAACCCTGGCACTCTCGTTTGTCCCGAGGATCAGATCGTGGAAAAGCAAGTTGTCTCCGGCGTCGCGTATTCGCGCGATGAAGCCAAGATCACGCTGCTCGGCGTCAACGATGACGTCGGCAGCGCCGCCGAAATCTTCGGCCGCCTCGCTGACGCCAACGTCAACGTGGACATGATCGTCCAAACCGAAGCGCGCCAAGCCAACAAGCGCAACATTGTTTTCACCTGCCCGGATCGGGAAGCCCCGCGCGCCGCTGAGATCATCGAAGGCGCGCGCGAGAAGATTGGCGTGGAGGAAATCCACATTCGCCGCGATGTGGCCAAAGTCTCCGTCATAGGCATTGGCATGAAGAGCCAGGTCGGCGTCGCCCGCACGATGTTCACAGCGCTTGCGCAAAAGAGCATCAGCATAGAAGCGATCGCCACTTCCGAGATCAAAATCTCGGTGTTGATCGACGCGGCCTACACCGAACTTGCGGTGCGGGCGCTGCACACGGCTTATGGTTTGGACGCCGCTTAAGCGGCCATGAAGAGGAGCAGCGTCGCCAGCGATGGTCGTACCGTCGAGCATCGGCGGGTCCAGGGTGCTCCTGCGCAAGCTGCGGGAGATCATGGGCACGGACGAAGAGGCGCAAGTGCGCCTCGATCGGCTCGTGGCGATGGTCGCCTCGACAATGGTGGCCGACGTTTGCTCGATCTATCTGACACGCGGCGCGGTGCATGAACTCTTCGCGACGCAGGGTCTCGCGCCCGGCGCCGTTCACCGCACGCGGCTGAAAGAAGGCGAGGGCCTCGTCGGCCTCGTCGCTGAAACCAAGCAACCGCTCAACATCGCCGACGCCCAACACCACGAACGCTTCGCTTATCGCCCGGAAACCGGCGAAGAACCGTTCAACTCATTCCTCGGCGTGCCGATTGTGCGCTCAGAGCGCGTCTTTGGCGTGCTCGTCGTGCAGAACCGCGTGCAGCGCGTGTACGGCGAAGAGGAAGTCGAGGCGTTGCAGACGATCGCCATGGTGCTTGCTGAAATGGTCGCCTCCGGCGCTTTCGGCGATCTCTCGGGCCTTGCGGATGTGGAAGCTCGCGCGAGCCGCCCGGAATCCATGCAAGGCCGTGCGTTCTCTGACGGCATCGCCATCGGCACAGTCGTGCTGCACGAACCGCACGCACCGCTCGGGCGTGTCATCGCTGACGATCCGGTGAAGGAAGAAACGCGTCTTGATGATGCGCTGGCGCAAGTGCGCGGCGCGTTGAACGATATGCTTGAAGGCGATCCAGGCCGCATCTCTGGCGTTTCGCGCGACGTGCTTGAAACTTTCATCATGCTGGCCTCAGACCCCAGCTGGGAGCAGAAGCTCAAGCACGGCGTCCGCGCCGGCCTTTCCGCTGACGCCGCTGTCGAGCGCGTGCGCGGCGAACACCGCGCCAAGTTCAACGCCACGCGCGATCAGTATTTGCGCGAACGCCTTCATGATTTCGAAGACCTCGATAACCGCTTGCTGCGTGCACTTGCTGGCGTCGATGCTGGCGCGCGCACCTTGCCGGAGGACGCCATCCTCGTTGCCCGCGAACTCGGCCCCGCGGAATTGCTGGACTACGGCGAACGCTTAAAGGGCGTGGCTCTCGAAGAGGGCGCCAACACAGCGCATGCCGCAATCGTCGCGCGTGCGCTCGGTATCCCGATGGTTGGCTCGCTCTCGCGTCTGCTTTCTCGCGTCGAAGATGGCGATCCGCTTGTGCTCGACGGTGAAAGCGGTGAGGTGCGCCTACGCCCCGAACCCCAAGTCATCACCTCGTACCAAGAGCGGCTTTCCTTACGAACCGCACGCGCTGCTGAGTTCGCGCGTCTGCGACACATCCCGCCCGTCACGCAAGACGGCGAGCGTATGACTTTGCTGCTCAATGCAGGGCTCGCGCTCGATGTTCACCATCTGGATGACACCGGCGCCGAGGGTATCGGCCTCTTCCGCACCGAGTTTCAGTTCATGGTCTCCGAGACGCTGCCGCGCCTCGAAAGCCAGACGCTGCTTTATCGCGACGTACTCGAAGCCGCAGGCTCGCGGCCCGTCACCTTCCGCACGCTCGATCTCGGCAGCGATAAGGTGCTCCCGTACGTCGCCGCTGAGCGCGAAGAGAACCCCGCCCTGGGTTGGCGCGCGGTGCGCATCGGCCTCGATCGCCCGGGCTTGCTTCGCTACCAGCTCCGTGCGCTGATCGGCGCTGCCGCCGGCCGGCGTCTGCGGGTGATGTTTCCGCTCGTCACCACCGTCGCCGAATTCGATGCCGCGCGCGCGCTGCTCGACCGTGAGGTCGCCTGGAAGCGCGATCGTGGCGGCAAGTTGCCGACGCTGATCGAAGTTGGCGTTATGGTTGAAGCGCCGGCGCTGGCCTGGAGCATTCCCGATCTCAAGGGCCGCGCCGATTTCATCTCCATCGGCACGAACGACCTGATGCAGTATTTCTTCGCCGCTGATCGCGGCAACCAGCGCGTGTCCGAGCGCTACGATATACTCTCGGCGCCGGCGCTGCGTTTCCTCAAACGTATACGCGACGACGCCGACGCCGCAGGTTTGCAAGTGTCCATTTGCGGCGAAGCAGCGGGGCGGCCTTTGGAAGCCATCGCCTTCGCTGCGCTTGGTTTCCGGCGCCTCTCCATGCCGGCCTCCGGCATCGGCCCGGTGAAGCGGCTCATTCTTTCGATGGATGCGCGCGAAGCGGCTACCGCGATGGCGCGCATGCTGCGTTCCGATGGCCCAACAATTCGCCCGGAACTCACTGAATTCGCACGTATCCGCGGTTACGCACTGTAGCCAAGCAATCCTGTGCGTTGAGGTGCGCCCGATTCGTGGTTACGTCATTGGGTGGCGCAAAATTTGCGTTCGTAAATGGACGTAAACGATTGGTCTCGTAGGAGGGACCTGACCTGACAATGCTCAACCCCTCGCCCAACGAGCCGCAAGGCGAGCCTGAACAGGCAGAAGCGCGCGTGCAACGTCGCGTCGCTGCGCCTGAGGTGTCGTCTGCAGTTGCGCCGGACCTTGATCCGACCTGGCGGGCAGGGCGCAAGCTGGCCGAAGCGCGGCGTCAGCGCGGTTGGACGCTGGAAGAGGTCGCAGACCGGATCCGCATCCGCCGCGATTTTCTGGCCGCGCTCGAAGAGATGAACGTTAAGGTGTTGCCGGGTAAGGCGTACACGCTGGCATTCCTGCGCTCGTACGCCAAAGAGCTCGGCATCGACGAAAAGGCCATCGTCGAACAATTCCAGGACGAGAACGCGCTTACCCGCGACGCGTCGGTCAAGCAAATGCGCATGCCAACCTCGAAGCCGCGGAGCCAGCGGCCTTGGATGGGTGCGGCGATTGTGGTTTTGGCGGCATCGGCTTTTGTCGGCTGGCGCGCCTGGGAAGCTAATCGCGAACCGGCCCCAGAAGTCGTCGCCTCGGCCCCAGCCTCGGGCGGTTCAGCGGCTGCGCCTGGCTTGGAGGCGCCGCTCGCACGGCGCGTTGTCGAGGTTCGCGCCGTCACGGATGGGTGGCTTGAGACGCGCGGCCCGGATGGGACAGTATTCCTATCCCGCACACTCCGCGCCGGCGACGTTTACCGGCCTGATTCCAGCCCAGGCTGGACCCTCCATGCTCGAGACGGCGGCGCCTTTGAGCTTTACGTCGATGGCATGCCGGCGGGGCCGCTCGGCACTGCGGGGATGCCTGTTCTCGGCCGCTCGATCGATGACATCCAGCCTCTGGCGCAAGCGCAGCTCGCCCAGCCGCGCACCTGACGCATCCAACGGGGCTGTTAGCTCCGCGCCGGGCACGCTATCTGAAGCTCCTGAAAGGAAGCGCGTTTGATGGACGGCGCACACGCTGACCTGCACCACATCCGCCCCTGGCGGCGGATCGAGCGCCGAAAGTCGCGCAAAATTCGCGTGGGCAAAGTCGAGGTCGGCGGCGATGCGCCGATCAGCGTCCAGTCGATGACCAACACGCCGACTTCGGATGCGGCGGCCACCATCGATCAGATCCGCCGCCTCGAAGAAGCCGGCGCGGATATCGTCCGCATCTCTTGCCCTGACGAAGACTCCACTGCGGCGTTCGCCAAGATTGCGCGTGAGGCCAAAGTGCCGCTCGTCGCCGACATTCACTTCCACTATCGCCGCGCCATCGAAGCGGCTGCGGCGGGCGCTGCATGCTTGCGCATCAATCCCGGCAATATCGGCAACGCGTCGCGCGTGAAAGAAGTTGTGCAAGCGGCGAAGGATCACGGTTGCTCGATCCGCATTGGTGTGAACGCTGGCTCACTCGAGCAGCACCTGCTCGAGAAATACGGCGAGCCATGCCCCGAAGCGATGGTGGAGAGTGCGCTCGGTCACATCGCGCTGCTCGAAGAGCACGATTTTCGCGAATACAAGGTCAGCGTCAAAGCCTCTGACCCGTTTCTCACGGCAGCAGCTTACCACGCGCTCGCCGAAGCGACCGACGCGCCGTTACACCTCGGCGTCACGGAAGCAGGCGCGCTGCGCACGGGCACGGTGAAATCGTCCATCGCGATGGGCTCGCTTCTGTGGGCCGGCATCGGCGACACGATCCGCGTCTCGCTCGCCGCTGACCCGGTTGAAGAGATCAAAGTCGGCAATGATCTGCTGAAATCACTCGGCCTGCGCCATCGCGGCGTCAGCATCATCGCGTGCCCGTCGTGCGCGCGGCAGGGTTTCAACGTGATCGAAACCGTCGACGCGCTGGAACAGCGGCTCGCACACATTCCAGAGCCGATCACGCTTTCGATCATCGGTTGCGTCGTGAACGGGCCGGGCGAAGCGCTGATGACCGATCTCGGCTTTACTGGCGGTGGCAAGGGCTCGGGCATGGTCTATGTCGCGGGCAAGGCAGATCACAAGGTCGACAATGGCGCCATGATCGACCATATCGTTGATCTGGTTGAAGAACGGGCGCGGACGCTGCGCGAAGCCAAGAAGGATTGAGCGATGCTGCAGCGGCATCTGCAAGAGACATACGAATATCTCTTCGACACAGCGCACGATGTGCTGAAGGGCGGCGCCTCATTCGCGCCGTTCGGCGCCGGCATTCGCAAAACCGGCGAGAAAATTCACACCAATTGTGATCTTGCCATCGATACCTCTACGCCCGCCGATCACATCTCCGGGCTTATCGCCGGCTTCCGCCAAGATGATCAAGAGAACGGCCTCATCGCCGCCGGTCTTGTGTTTGACGGTCGCGCGTCGAGCGATGGCGCAGCTGCATTGTGCTTTCATATGGAAGGCGCCAACGGCAACGCCGTTGAAGTGATCGTGCCGTATGCGCGCCGCGAAGGCGCCGGCGAGCTTGCGTTCGACGAACCGCAGATTACGCCGGTGGCGGCCGAGATTTTCGTCGACGTTCAGTAGATGATCGAGTTTGCGCGTCTGGAACGCCGCCTTGAGCAGGCGGTGGATCGCTTCGAGCGCGTCGAAGCGCGCCTCGCCGCCGCGACTGATGGCGCCGAGATCGTCAAACTTGGCCAAGAACATTCTGATCTGAAGCCGTTGATTGACGCGTTCAACGCAGTCAAAGCCGCGCGCGCCGAGATCGGCAATCTCGAAGCGATGGCCAACGATCCCGAAATGGCCGAGCTCGCTGCCGATGAACTGAAAGCTGTGAAGAACGCGTTGCCTGAACTGCAGCAAGCCGCGTTGCTGTTGCTCGCGCCGAGGGACAAAGACGAAAGCGCTAGCGCCATCCTCGAAGTCCGCGCCGGCACCGGCGGAGAAGAAGCCGCGCTCTTCGCGGCTGATCTTTTCCGCATGTACCAAAAGTACGCCTCGTCACGCCGTTGGCGCTTCGAGATCGAGAGCCTCTCCGAAACCGGCATTGGCGGTCTGAAAGAAGCGGTCGCCAGCATCACGGGCGCTGGCGTGTTCGGCCGTTTGCGCTGGGAAAGCGGCGTTCACCGCGTGCAGCGTGTGCCGGAAACCGAAGCGGGCGGGCGTATTCATACCTCCGCCGCCACAGTCGCTGTGCTGCCGCAGCCCGAAGGCGACGTCGATATCGTCATCGATGATAAAGACATCCGCATCGACACCATGCGCGCTTCAGGCGCCGGCGGTCAGCACGTCAACAAGACTGACTCGGCCGTGCGCATCACGCACATGCCGTCGGGCATTGTCGTCGTCGCGCAGGAGAAATCGCAGCACCAAAACCGCGCCAACGCGATGAAAGTGTTGAAAGCCAAGCTCTACGACGCCGAGCGCGAGCGGCAGGCCAGCGAACGCGCCGCTGAGCGCAAAGGTCAGATCGGCTCCGGCGACCGCAGTGAGCGCATCCGTACCTACAATTTCCCGCAAGGCCGCATCACCGACCACCGCATCAATCTGACGCTCTACAATCTGAGCGAAGTGATCGAAGGCGCTCTCGATCCTGTGCTCGATGCGCTCGCGGCGGAAGATCAGGCGCGCAAGCTCGCCGCGCTCGAAGATGGCGACGCATGAGCGAAACGCTCGTCTCGCTCTGGACCGACGTCCGCCGCCGCCTCGAAGCCGCGGGCGTGGACTCACCAGTGCTCGATGCGCGTCTCCTGCTTGAGGCCGGCGCTGGTGTGTCGCGTCTCGACATCATCACCGATCCGCGCCGGCCCGTTACGTCTGAACAGGTCGCAGCTGTTGATGCACTCACGCGCCGCCGCGAAGCGCGCGAGCCTGTGTCGCACATCATTGGGCAACGCCATTTCTGGACGCTCGATTTCCACGTCACGCCGGATGTGCTGACGCCGCGCCCCGAGACCGAGTTCGTCGTTGAGGTTGCGCTTAAAGAGCTGCACCCGAACAAAGTCGCCGACGTCCTCGATCTCGGAATCGGCTCCGGTGCGATCCTCCTTACCGTGCTCAAAGAGCGGCCACTCGCGCGGGGTATCGGCATCGACAAGAGCGAGCGTGCGCTCACGATCGCCGCCATGAACGCACAAAATCTTGGACTGGCCGATCGCATAGAACTGCGCCAAGGCGATTGGGCCGAAGGGATCAGCGAGACCTTCGATCTCATCCTCTCCAATCCGCCTTACATCGCGTCGGCCGATATTCCTGGCCTTGCACCGGAAGTCGCCCGGTACGAGCCGCGTCTCGCGCTAGATGGCGGCGCCGATGGCCTCGATGCTTACCGCGCCATTATCGATGCGCTCCCGCGCCTGTTGAAACCCGACGGCGTTTTCGCGTTCGAAGTGGGGCAAGGCCAAGCGGAGCCGGTGACCGCCCTTGCAGCCGCCAAAGGTTTCGTCATGGAACAGCCACACCGCGACTTGGCGGGTATCCCCAGGGTTGTCGTCGGCCGCCGTGCGGCATGATTGCGGGGCTGGAGATTTGGCTTGGAGCTGGAGGAGGGACGCATTAAGTTAGGGATCGGAATCGATGGCCACCCAAGGTTCAGGGGCTGAACCGGCTACGGCTCCAGTAAGGCGAGCGCGCTCCCAAACGCCGCCGCAAGCTTCCTCAGCACGAGGTCAGGATCGAACGCGGCGGATGATCGCCAGCTGACAAGGCCCATGAGCTTAAAGGCTCGGGCGAATGGCTCTGAAACAGAACCACGCATCGTCGCGGCGCACACGACGTGAGCAATCCCAACGCACATGAATAATTACGGTGGAAACTCGATGAAGCGCCAGCGCGGACGCAATCGCAGACCAGGCGGTGGTGGCGGTGGCGGTGGCGGCGGCGGTGGTGGCGGCAGCCATCATCAGCACAACAACAACAATCCGAACCGCACGCTCGAGAGCAACGGCCCGGACGTGAAAGTGCGCGGGCCGGCCGCCGTGATTTACGAGCGCTATCTGCAGTTGGCGCGCGATGCCGCGAGTTCTGGCGATCGAGTTCTGAGTGAGAACTATCTCCAGTACGCCGATCACTATTTCCGCCTCGTGCGCTCGATGCAGCCGGCCCAGCCCGTGCAGCAGCAACAGCAGCACCAAGACCGGTTCAATGACGGCGAGATCGAGGGCGACGAAGAAGCGCGTGAAGAGGGCGAGCGCGGTGATGGCCAAGCCAACGCCGCCGAAGGCGAAGACCAGCCCGAAGGTGAATTCCAGCAAGATCGCCCGCAGCAAGGCTTTGACCGCGACGGCGCTCGTCGCGGCCGTGGCCGCCGCAGCCGCTTCCGCCCTGAAGGCGGCGAGGGCGCGGAAGCCCGCGAAGGCGGCGAAGAGCGCGGCGGCGATCGCCCGGAGCAGCGCAGTGAGCGTCCGGAACGCGCGGATCGTCCTGAACGCGCCGAACGCCCAGAGCGCGCCGAACGCCCAGAACGTCAGTTCAGCGAGCGCAGCGAAGGTGAACCGCGCCGTGAGCGGCGCCCGCGCCGCGATGAAGAGCCGCGCGAAGGCTTCTCCGACGGCCCCAAGCCCGCCTTCCTCCGCACCGGCGGCGACGAGTAATCAAAGCGAAACACTACTCAGTCCCGGATGTGCGAAGCGCAGTCCGGGACTGGATGTGTTTATGGGTCCCGGGCTCTCGGGATGGGTGGATAGGGTGGCGCTCTATCCATGAAGCAAAGCGCGCAACGCGCTGAAATCGCTCGCGCGCGCCAAAATCAATCCGACCGACTTCACGTCATGCGAAGATGCACGCATCTCCAACACGGGAGGCTCCGGTACCAAAGCCTGAAGCGTCGGAGATGCGGTTTGAACGTGATG